>CAUJDF010000058.1 GCA_963169045.1 Myxococcota bacterium | reverse complement strand
CGGCGGCGGCGGCCCCGGCGGCGGCGGCGTGGAGGACCATGTCCTCGAAGGTCTTCGGGGCCGGTGCCGAGCGGCGGCGGCGGCCCCGGCGGCGGCGGCCCCGGCGGCGGCGGCGAGGTGCCCACCTGCGACCAGGTCTGCGACAAGTTCGTCGACTGCTTCGGCGACCAGGTGGACTACCAGACCTGCCAGACCGAGTGCGGCGGCAACTTCACCGACGAGAACAAGCGATTCGTGATGCAGGCGAGCTGTCAGCAGCTCGCGGAAGCGCTGCAGGGCGGATGAGGCGACGTCTCGCGCTCGCGCTGCTCGCCGCCGGCTGTGACGACGGCACTTCGGGCGAGCGTCTGCCGCTGCCGCCGCCGCCCGCGCAGAGCGACGCTGGTCCCGACGACGCGGCGCCTCCTCCGGCCGACGCCGGACCGGCGGTCGACGCGGCGCCCGTGACGCCGCCGGACCGGCTGCGCGTCGCCACCTACAACGTCGAGAACCTCTTCGACCTGCTCGACGATCCGCGCAACGACGAGGGCGAGTTCACGCCGTCGCCCGGCCGTTGGGACGCGGCGCGCCTCACGCGACGGCTCCAGCGGCTGACGCAGGTGTTCAGCGCCATCGACGCCGACGTCATCTCGGTCAACGAGGTCGAGAACGAGGAGATCCTCGTCCAGCTGCGCGACGCGATCGCCGAGGGCGGCGGTCCGCGCTACGACTACGTGGCGGTCGCGAACAGCCGCGACCCGCGCGGCATCGACGTGGCGCTGCTCAGCAGGTACCCCGTCGTGCTGAAGCAGGGGCACCCCATCAACGTACGTCACGAGTGCCAGGGAGAGGACGGCCCGGTGGTGCTCGACGGCAGCTGGCCCGAGGCGCGGCCCATCCTGCAGGTCGACGTGAACCTCGAGGGCGACGCCGCGCCGGAGCTCACGCTGCTCGCCAACCACTGGAAGGCGAAGGGCCGCGACTCGTTCCCGTGCAGCGACGAAGAGCACCGCTGGCGCTCCGCGCGCCAGGTCACCGAGTTCGTGGCGCGGCTGGCGGCGGCGAACCCGTCGCGGGGCATCATCGTGCTCGGCGACTTCAATACGTGGGAGTTCGAGGCGCCGTTCACCGAGGTGATGCGGGCGAGCCTCTCGCGCGGGGAGGTCGACGCCGCCGACGCGCTCTACAACGCGTGGGGGGAGTCGGGCGTGCGGCCGGGCCGCGAGAACAGCAACGTCTGGAACACGGTCGCCAACAGTTCTTACAACTTCGACGGCAACTGGACGCGCCTCGACCACCTGTTGGTGAACGGCAACCTGCTCGGCGACGCGCCGTCGGGCTGGCGGCTCGTCCCGGGGTCGACGACGTCGATCCACCCCGAGTTCGCGCTCGACGAGCGCGGCCAGCCCCACAGCTACGACGCGCGCAGCGGCGAGGGCTACTCTGACCACCTCCCCGTCCGCATCGAGCTCGAGCGGGTGCCATAGCGCTTCCCCTCGTCGAAGCTCTGTGCGACGCCGTCCCCCCGGCGCAGGGCGTCGATCACGCGATCAAGGCACCGCTCGACGAGCGCGGCGCGGGCGCGCTGGGCCGAGGCGCGCGCGACGTCGTCGCGGAACACCGCGATCTTCAAGGCGATCACGCTGAGCCGGTCCACCATCGCGCCCACCGACTGGGAGTCGAGGACCGCCCGGGGGTCGTCGGGGGCCCGCTGCGGCCCGAAGGCGGCGTCGACCTCACCGTCGATGCGTGCGATGGCGGCGTGGCGCTCGAGGTTGGCGGCGTCGATGGACCGCTTGTGGTCGCGCACGGCCTCCGGTGGCAGCGCCGGATCGCGTACCGCGTCCTCGAGCGCCCAGAGGCGGCCGTTGACCGCGTGGAGCTCGCGAACGAGCGCGCCGAGCGCGTCGCCGCCCTCGCCGGTCAGCCAGGTGCTGACGGCGGTGCTCGGACGTTCGCTGCCGAACGGTTCACTCATCGCTCACCCAATTTTGTTTGACGGGTTTCCGCAACGCTGCTAATTTGCTCGCACTTCTGCCGGGGAGTGGTAGTTCAGCCGGTTAGAACGCTGGCCTGTCAAGCCAGAGGCCGCGGGTTCAAGTCCCGTCCACTCCGCAAGAGAGCCCCGAGGGCGAAAGTCCTCGGGGCTTTTTCTTTTTCTACCCTGCGAGAACGAAAACGGCCGGCCCCCCGACGGGAGACCGGCCGCGCTTCGGCTTCAACGCCCGTCAGAAATCGACCGAGCCGTCCCAGCGGGCGATGAGCTCCGCCATGACGTGCTTGTGGATCTGGCGCGGCTTGGCGCCCTCGCCCGGGCCCACCAGACCGTCGCGCTCCATCTGATCGATGATACGCGCCGCGCGGTTGTAGCCGAGCGACATGCGGCGCTGGAGGTGGCTCGTGCTGGCGCGGCCGTCGCGGTAGACGACGCGCACGGCCTCCTCGTAGGCCTCGTCGAGGTCGCCGGTGTCGGCCTCGCCGCCCTCGTCCTCGTCGTCGGGGCTCGCGAGCACCGACTCGTCGAGATAGTCGGGCTCACCCTGCTGGCGCACGAACTCCACCACCTTGTGGATCTCCTCCTCGCTCACGAACGCGCCGTGGACGCGCTGCAGGCGCGAGGTGCCCGGCGGCATGAAGAGCATGTCGCCCTTGCCGAGCAGGTTCTCGGCGCCGTTCGTCGAGAGGATGGTGCGGCTATCGATGCCCGACGACACCTGGAAGGCGATGCGCGTCGGGAAGTTGGCCTTGATCACGCCGGTGATGACGTCGGTCGAGGGGCGCTGCGTGGCCAGGATGAGGTGGATGCCGGCGGCGCGCGCCTTCTGGGCGATGCGCGCCACGCAGTACTCGACCTCCTTGCCGGCGACCATCATCAGGTCGGCGAACTCGTCGATGACGACCACGATGTAGGGCAGCGACGTCGGCAGGTCGGCGGGGACCGCCACCTTGCGCGGCTGCGGCTCCGAGGGCAGCTCGTCGCCGTTCTCGTCGAGGAACGGCTCGTCCATCTCGGCGATCGCGTCGGCCTCGGCCTCCGCGATGGCCTCGCCGCGCCACTCCGCCACCTTCTTGTTGTAGCCGCGGATGTCGCGCACGCCGGCGTCCTTCATGACGGCGTAGCGGCGCTCCATCTCGTCGACCGCCCACTTGAGGGCCATCGCGGCCTTCTTGGGGTCGGTCACGACCGGCAGCAGCAGGTGGGGGATGCCCTCATAGATGCTCAGTTCGAGCATCTTGGGGTCGACCATGATGAAGCGCACCTCTTCGGGGGTGGCGTGGTACAGCAGGCTGGTGATCATGCCGTTCACGCCGACCGACTTGCCCGAGCCGGTGGTGCCGGCGACGAGCAGGTGCGGCATCTTCGCGAGGTCGGCCACCGACGGCAGGCCGGCGATGTCCTTGCCGAGCGCCATCGGCAGCGCGTTCTTCTTCGAGCGGAAGACCGCGTCCTCGATGATCTCCTTGAGGTAGACCGTCTCGCGGGAGCGGTTCGGCACCTCGAAGCCCACCACGCCCTTGCCCGGGATGGGCGCGACGATGCGCACCTTCTCGGCCTTGAGCGCCATGGCGAGGTCGTCGGCGAGCGAGGCGATCTTGCTGATGCGCACGCCCGGCGCCGGCTCGAACTCGAACATCGTGACGACGGGGCCGGGGTGGATCTCGGTCACGCGGCCCTGGATGCGGTAGGTCTCGAGCGCCTCGACGAGGCGGTCGGCCTGCTGCTGCAGGAACTCCGGGTCGACCTTGATCTCCTCGTTGCGCTCGAAGTCGAGCAGGTGCAGCGGCGGCAACTGGTACTCGCCGCGGGCGACCGGCTCCGGCTGGATCGGCAGCGGGTCCTGGCGGTGGACCTGGGCGCGCTCCTTCACCACCGGGCGGATCGGATTCTCGGCCGGCTGCGCATACTGGGCGCGGGGCGCGGCGGCGCGGCGCGGCTCGCCGCGGAGCGCGGGTGCGGCCACCGTGTCGCCCGGCTCGAACGCCTCGCGATCCAGTGGGTCCTCGAAGTCGGCGTCGACGTCCTCGGCCTCGAGCACCGGCACATCGCGCGTCGCCGGCGGCGGCTCGAGCCGGATCACCGGCACGGGGCGTACGGGGCGGCTGTCGGCGGTCCCCGACATGCGGAAGCCGTCGTCCGCCGGCAGCGCCGGGCGGCCGAGGCTGAACTCCTCGGAGGAGACGGGCGGCTCCGGGTCGCGGCGCTTGGTGGCGCGGCCCTTCGGCTCGGCCGCCGGCGCTTCGGGCAGGCCGCGCTCGGCGGCGACGCGCGCCTTCACGGCGGCGAGGGCCTCGTCGGCGAGGCGGTCCTGCTCGTCGGTGCCCCGCGGCTCGGGCGCGCGCTTCTTCGCCTTCGGCGGCGGCGGCGCCTGCTCCTCCTCGGCCAGCTCGAGCGCCTCGCGCGCTTCGCGCTCCGCGGCTTTGCGCTCGGCCCGCTCGGCGCGCCAGGCGGCGAATCGGCCCGGCAGCGAGCGCGCGCCGTGGGCCAGCGACACGGCGCCGTCCTTGACGCGCGGCGCGCTGGCGACGGCGTGGCCCGCGATGGGTTTCGCCGCGCGGGTCGTGAGGCGCACGAGGCTGATGCGCGTGGTGACGACGAAGGTCAGCGCCATCACCGCGTACAGCAGGATGTAGGCGCCGGTCAGGCCGAACAGCGCGCGCAGCACCTCGGCGCCCGTCGCGCCGACGAGGCCACCGGCGTCGTGCCCGAGCACCGGCTTTCCGGCCATGAGCAGGTGGGCGAGCATCGCGCCGGCGACGACGAGCACCGGGTAGCCGATGGCGTCGACGCCGCGCACGCGCACGCGCTTCGCGGCGAGGAAGAGCACGCCCGGCAGCGCCAGCGTCACCGGCAGCAGGAACGCGCCGATGCCAAGGACACGCAGGAGGATGTCGGCGAGGAAGGCGCCCACCGGGCCGATCAGGTTGTGCGTCTGGCCGGTGCGCGCCGCGGCGCCGGTCATCGCCACGTCTTCGGGGTGGAACGAGGCGAGCGCGAGCATCAGGCACACGCTCGCGGCGAGCACCGCAATCCCGAGGACCTCGCGCCGGAGCGCGTCGGCCTCGAAGTCCTCCTTGCGCCGGCGCGGAGCGGCGGCGTCCGGCGGCTGCTGCCCTTCGTCCTTGGGCGCCTTGGGCGCGCGGCGACGCTTCGTCACGCTCCCCCCTCCGCCGTCGAGAACCAGCTCCTGCTCCACGTTGGGCCCCCGCTCGACACGATGTCGTCGATTGCTGCCCATTGTATTGCCATGTAGGTGAGGGTCAACCCAGAACGCACCCCCACCGCGCCCGCCGGCCTTGCATCACGATCCGCGGCGACGCATCCTCTCGACGCTGTCGCTCCGGGAGGTGAAACGGCATGGCGTCCACCCCGATCGCCAAAGAGCTGCTCGACGTCCTCGTCTGCCCCGACACGCGCGAGAAGCTGAGCCTCGCCAGCGACGCGGTGCTCGCGAAGCTCAACGAAGGGATCGCCGCCGGCAAGGTCCGCAACCGCGGCGGCCGCGGGGTCGGCGCGCCGATCGAGGCGGGCCTCGTGCGCCCCGACGGCAAGGTGCTGTTCCCCGTCCACGACGGGATCCCCAATCTGTTGCCCGACGAGGGCATCGCTCTCGAGGGCGACTGAAGTTTGCGCCGCGGCGCGCCCGGCCCCACACTCACCTACATCATCCTGCACGAGGGAGGACGTGATGGTGGGAGAGCGTCGCAAGCACCGCAGTGACCGGCCGATGGAGGCCACTCGGCTGTACCTCGAGCAGCTCGCCGACCGCGGCGCGTTCAGCGCGCTGGCGCTCGCCGACGCCGACGGGTTGATGATCGCCGGGACGCGCGGCTCCGTCGACGCCGAGACCGTCGCTGCGATCGCGCCCCTCGTCGCCGCCGATCCGCACGCCGATCCCGGTGGCCTGCTGCGGCTCGTCACTCGCGGGCAGCCGCTGCGCATCTGGGATGTCGATCTCGGCGGCGTCCCCTGCTTCCTCGCCGGCGTCGGCGGTGATCCGTCGACCGCCAACGACGCGGCCACTTCCATTCGCCGCATCCTCGCCTCGCGGTTGAACTGACACGCCCGGCGGGCGCGCCGAGCGCCAGCCTACGCGGGCGAGCGCGCCGAAATCATCAACGATGTCGCGAAGAGAGCGGCGGTCAGCGGCTGAGGAAGTACCAGCCGACGGCGGCGCCGGCGGCGAGGAGGGCGACGGCGGCGGCGATGAGGCCGCCCTTGCCCTTCTTGGGGGCGGTGGCGGGCACGCTCATCTCGGGCGGGCGCTCGAGCTCGGGCGGCGCCGCCTTCGGCGCGGCGAGCGACGGCGGCACGGGCCGCAGCGGCGGTGCCTCGGGGGTGGCCCGGCGCGTCTCGGGGACAGCGGGCGCCGGCTCGTCGAGCGGGATCTCGGGGGCGAAGTCGTCCTCGGCGGCCTCGACGGGCGGTACCGGAGGCGGCGGCGGCAGCGGCGGACGCGCCGCGGTCTCCTTCTCGAGCGCGGCGAGGCCCTCGTCGGCCTCGTCGAGGCGGAGGGGACGCTCGGTGAGCTGGCTCGGCGCCTCGACGGCGGCCCGGGGCCGGCGCGCACCCTCGGGGAAGATGCGCGCCACCTCGGCGCGGGTGGCGTCTTCGGCGGCGGCGGCGACCTTGTCGAGGCGCGGCAGCGGCGGCAGGGCCGACTTGGGCACCACCGCCTCGGGCGCGCGCGGCAGCGCCTCGCCCCGCGACTGGGCCTGCTTCTGGGCCACGAGCGACGCGACGAGCTCGCCGACGTTCCCTCGCGTCGCGGCTTCGAGCAGCCGGCGCGGACGACTCTCGGCGGCCGAGCCCTCGACCCACACCGGGTCGATCACCAGCGCCGCCGGATCACCGCCCGCCCCCAGCCAGCCCCGCAGCGCCTCGGCGAGCGCACCGACCGGCTCGCCGCGGTTCTCGAGCACTTCGCGCGCGCGGGCGAGCAGGGCGACGGCCTCGTCGGCCGAACCCGCCTCGAGCAGTTGACGCGCGCGGCGGATGACGGCGCGGTAACCCTCGCGGTCGAGCGACCGTCCGACCTCGTTGAACCGCTCGGCGAGCGCCGTGTGCTCCATGGTGGCCTCCTGAAACGGACGCATCGTAACAACGGCGCGGCCCGCCGGCCACATTGCCCGCGTCAGCCGAAGAAGAAGCGTGTCACCGTGAGGCCGAACGTCGCCGCGGGCTGGGTGCGCTCGATGGTGCGCACGTAGCGCCGGCCACCGCGGTACGTGTCGTTGAGATCGACGACCTCGCCGTCCGGAACGCGCTGGCCGAGCTTGTCGATGAGGATCTTCACCTGCGGCCGATGGAAGTTCACCGGGTTCGAGGGCAGGTTGACGACGAGGCCGATCTCGCTCGTGTCGAGCTCGACGACGGTGCCGACGGGATAGGCGCCGAGACAGTTGGCGAAGAGCTTGGCGAGGAAGACGTCGAAGGTGCGGCCCCCGTCGTCGAGGATGCGGCGCATGACGACGTCGGGCGGCTCGGCGGGGCGGCCGGGACGCGCGGTCGTCAGGTCGTCGTAGGTGCTCGCCATGCGCACGACGTGGGTCATGAAGCCAGCGCCGACCTCGCCGTAGTAGAGACCCTGCGCCGCGGCGTCCTCGGGGATCTGGCACTCCCAGGCCACGATGAGGCGGTTGATCACCGACTCGTTGAAGCCACCGAGCCGCACGAGCGCCCGCGCGACCTTCACGCGGCGAGCGTCGATCTCTTCGAGCGTGCCCGCCTCCTGCGCGGCGATGCCCTCGATCGTCAGCTCCGGCACCTCCTGGCCGGGCTCGACGTCGAGGACGCCCATGAGCGCCCAGCCGAGGTCGTGGTGGAACGCCGCCATGCCCAGGTCGACCAGCTGGCTGCGCGTCAGGCCGAGGCGGCTGCCGAACACGACCGAGAGCACCGCCGTGTTCAGCATGTGGCAGAACAGGTTGCCCTTGTACGCTTCGAGGTGCAGCAGACCGAGGAGCAGGTTGTGGTAGCGCGGCTCCACATCGACCAGATCGAGGCACAGTCGCTTGATGCGTGAGTGCCGTGGCGTCTTGCCACGCCGCAGATCGTTCACGAAGGCGCGCAGCGTGAGCAGGCCCGACGCGTACACCCCGAGGACGCGCGTCCGCGGATCACCGGTGCCCTCGCGGCCTTTCTCCGCCGCCTTCTCGAGCAGGCGCATGCGGATGCCGCCCACCGGATAGTCGGCGATGTTCCCCTGTCGCTGCCGGACGACGCCGAGGAAGGCGGTGAGGAACTCGTTGAGCGCGTCGGCGTCGGTGCGCTTGAAGAACGTCAGCTCGTTGATGCCGAGGAACTCGAAGATGCGCGTGAGGTAGCGCGAGTTCTCGAACGTGCCGAGGTCCAGCTTCACGAGGCGCTTGTTGACGAAGAAGTTGCCGTCCACGAGTTGGAGCGATGCCTCTTCGTGGTAGAGGTCGATGAACGTGTTCACCGTCTCCGACAGAAACGTCCGCGGCCGGATCATCGCGTCGTTGTTGATGTCGTGCATCGCCGCGGAGCGCAGCAGGATGAACAGGTTGTTCACCAGGTCGCGCGTGAGCTGGTTGAAGCGACTGTCGCGCCCCTCCTCGAGCGAGTGCAGGAAGTCGAGATCGCTCATAGCGCCGGTGTGCCTCCGGCGGTGAGCTCGCCCCGGAAGAACAGGTCGTAGAACTGGCGCCGGCGCTCGTCGCGGTCGCTGGCCATGTGCTGCAGCGCCCAGGTGCACGCGATGCGGACGACGTCGCTGCCGAGGCGTCGCGTGAGCTCCCGCTGCAGATGCGGGATCGCGTCGCGATGCAGCCGCACCGCCAGGCCGATCGCCGCGCACGCTCGCAGGTCATCGCCAGCGCCACGGGAGAACAGGCCGCGCGACGTGAACAGCTCGAGGAAGTACTCGGTCGGATCGCCGGTGAGCGCGGCCACCACGAAGTATTTGCGCTTCTCGTCGAGCTCGAGCTGGGCGAAATCCTTCTCGCGCAACCGCTGCATCAGGTAGGTGTGGACCTGTGGCAGCCGCATCTGGGCGAGCAGGTGCAGTGCCTTACTGCGAACGACCTTCGACGTGTCGCTCAACGCCGCCTGGATGAAGCGCAGGTGGACGTGGGCGCGCTCCACGGGCACGGCGGCGAGCGCCTCGAGACGCACCGCGGCGTCGGCGTTCGAGAGCGCCGCGCTGATGGCGCTCTGCACGTCGGGATGATCGAAGCGGCGCAAGATTCGCAGCAGGTCGTGCGCGTGGGCCGCGTCGACCGTCTGCATCAGGCGCCCGACCTCGCGGATGTGCGCGCCGATCCCGTCGGTGAGCGTTTCGAACAGCGCCTGGCGCCGGTCGCCGATCGTCACGCGACCCGCCTCGCGCGCAAGGTGCACCGCCGCCGACGGGTTGAGGAGGCGGCAGAGGTCGAGGACGGCGCCCGGCTGGTCGAAGCGCGGTTCGTTGTAGAGCGCGACGAGGCGCGCAGCGAAGTCGGGCGTGCTCCAGCGCTCGAAGATGTCGTTGATCGCCGCCACGTTCTCGAGCAGCAGCTCGCCCTCGGGGCCGGTGAGGCCGCGCAGCTTGAGCAGGATGCGCTTGAGCTCGCCGATGCGCCCGCCGTCGAGGAGCAGCCCGGCAATTTTCTGGAAGTAGCTGCTCAGGCGCTCCCGCTCGGTGGCGTCCTCCTCGGCGAGGCACACCTTGAAGAGGATCTCGATGAACTTCTCGAGGGTCTCGCGGCCGGACGCGTCATGGATGTGCCGGAGCGTGTGGAACTCGTGCTCGTCCATGGCGAACGGGTGTTCCTGGAAGCGCTCGAGGTCCTGCTCGGTGATGGTCGCCCGCGCGAGCGCGCTGCGCACGCCCCCGCCCGAACCGCCGGTGCCGCCGAGGCTGTCGTCACCGACGAACACCAGGTCGTCGTCGGCCGACGCGCCGGGCGCGAGGCCGGCGGCCTCGTCGGCCCCCTGCCGCACGTGCTCGATCACGCCCTCGACGGTGTAGTCGCCGCCGCCGGTGTCGAGCTCCTCGGCGAAGCTGTCGACGACGTCGTACTCCACGTGCTCGAACTCGCGCTCCCAGAGCAACGTGACGACGTCGTCTTCGAAGAGCGCGGGGTCGTCCCAGTTGGTGAGCACGATGTCGACGAGCGCGTCGATCTCGCGGGGTTCGACCCCCTCGCGGAAGCGCAGGGCGCGCACGCCGTCCTGGAAGAAGCGGTAGACGAAGTTCTTCTCGGGCGACTGGTTCTGGTAGACGCTCTGCTCGCAGATCAGGAAGTCGTAAGGGCCGATCTTGACGACGACCTCGGCCTCGCCGGCGAGCAGCGCCGTGATCGCCTGCTGGAACCGCTGGCGGAACCGGTCGATGCTCTGGTGGCCGGCGCCGTAGAGCGTGAGGTTCTTCAGCAGCCGCTCGAGCTCGGTGAAGGCCTCGCGGCCCCGGCGGACGAGCTGGCGCTGCCGCTCGTCGAGGGACTCCTCGGTGGGTCCCTCGAAGATCTTCATGAGGTCGCCGCCGGTGCCGCGGCGGAGGGCCTGGGTCTCGCTCATCCGGGGGTGGCTCCCACCGGGCGATGAAACCGGAATCGACCGGTCGCGTCAACGCGAGGGTCCAAACGAAAAAGGGGGAGCGCCGCGAAGCGCTCCCCCTCCTCGTCAGCGGTGCGGCTGGGAGCCGCGCCGCGTCACTCCGGGACGTCGAAGCTGACGTTGCCGCCCATGTCGGCCGTCTGCAGCGCCGCGCCGCCGATGCAGTTCGTGCCGTTGATGTCGGCGCACACGAAGACTTCGTAGCCCTCGGGCGTGTTGCCCTGGTTGTTCTCGACCACCTGGATCGAGCAACCGCGCAGGTCCTGGGCGAAAGTGATCGCGATCGAGCCGTTCACGCCGAGCGAAACGTAGTCGCTGGGGGCCGACGCGGCCTCGCAGCTGGCGCCGTCGTCGCGGGCGGCCTCGGCGTCGCCACGGTCCGCGCTGCAGTTCGGCGCGCCCGCGGCACAAATCGTGCCCGCGCCGGTGACGAGGTCGACGCTGTCGCCGACGAGGTCGGTGCCGGCGCACTCGGCCGAGACACCGCAGATGTCGGAGCCGGGCGTGCCGGCCGTGTTCTCCTCGGTGGAGTTGTCGACGATGTAGACGACGTTGAACGTGCCGCCGCCACCGCCACCACCCATGCCACCGCCACCACCCATGCCGCCGGACGCGCCGGCGCCGCCGGCGCCGCCGGCGCCACCGCCGCCATCGGCGTCGTCGTCATCCTCGACATCGCACGCGGCAAACGCCGCCGAGACCGCCACGATGAGAGACATGAGCGACAGTTTTTCGAGCATCTTCATTTCTAATTCCTCTCTCCCCAGAGAGCACGATCCGTTCAAAGCGGACGCGGCTCGAGACCGCGACGACGCGGAAGCGTAGACGCCTCCGGCGCTGTGTCAAGACAAACACTCGTCGAAGCAGGTCGCGGCAACCTCGGGCATTCAACGATGTTCGCGAAGTTCGATGCAAGTCGGGCCGGGTTTATTCAGGCAGGAGGGCCCCGAGGAACACGCGGCCGCGCGCGACGGCCCCCGCGGTGGCCATCGGCGCGGGCGGCCGCGCCGCCGCGCGCAGGCGATCGCGCGCTTCGTCGCGCAGCCGGCGCGTCGATCGAACGCTCGCCGACACGTCGAGCTCGGTGAGCAGACGCCCGAGCCGGCCGATCGCCCGTTCATCGCCCGGCGCCCCGATGGCGTCCACCACGCGCTCGCCGAGCAGACGCCCGAGGTCGCCGGCCGCGGCGAGCACGTCGTCGCGCCGTCCCTCGATTCGCTCGCGCGCCTCGGCGATGGCGTGGCGCACCCGCGCGGCGACCGCCTCCGGCAGCGCGGCGCCGGCGGCGATGCCGGGCACGCCGAGCAGGTCCTCGGCCTGATCGAGGAAGCGGCGGCGTAGGCTCGCCAGCTCACTCGGCGAGAGCGACAGATCGTCGCGATAGTGGTCGAGCAGACGGTCGACGACGGTCGCGTAGCGCTCGAGGGCCGGCTCGCCCTCCTTTGCCACCGCGTCGACGGCCTCGCGAAGCGGCCGCCGCTCGTCCTCGGCGGCGAGGCGGTCCGCGTCGATGCGTCCGTCCCCGTCGCGGGGCAAGGGGACCGCCGATGTCTCGCCGATGCGCGCCGCGGCGGGCGCATAGGTCGCGGCCCGGGCCGGCGTCGCGCCGAGATCCACGCGCACCGCCGGGGTCCCCTCGCCGCCCGACCGCGACGGCGCGCGCCGCTCCGCGGCGGCGGAGGGCCAGGCCGCCAGATTCGACACCGCTCGCAGCTCACCGTACATCGTCGACTCCGCACGCGGAACGCTCCGCCCGACGGGTACATCGTCCCCGGCCGCCGTCTCTTGAGTCAGGGACGGAACTGAGGCGGCACGTGGTAGGTATCCGCCTCGGCGATCAGCGTCGTCAGGCGTTGCTGCAGGATCGCGAGTTGCGCGCTCTCGCGTTCGAGCAGCTCGCGGGTGCCCGGCGTGGCGTGGCCCTCGCTCTCGGCGCGGCGCAGGTCGGACAGCCGGGCGCGCGCGGCCTCGGTATCGTCGACGAGCCGCTGAAGCCGGCCGCGCCACTCCTCGCCCGTGAACGGGCCGAAGCGCTCGGCCCCCGGCGCGATCGAAGCGGGCGCCGGCGCCGCGGCCTCGACGGAGATGGGCGCAGCCCGGCGTCCGCCGAGGCCCTGCAGGACGAGTCGGAAGGCGCCGCCCTCCGCCGCCGCCGGCCGCTCGACGCCGATCGCCGCCACGGTGAGGTGCGCCTCGCCGGCGGCGATGGCCGACCGTGCTTCTTCGGAGAGCCGTGAGGCCAGTGGGCCGGCGTCGGGTCCCCACGCCTGCGCGGCGAGCGGCACGAGACGGCGGCCGAAGGCCGGCGCGTCGGCCTCGTCGACCTGCGCCGGCGCGAAGAACAGCGCTTCGAGCGGCCCGTCCGGCGGCGCCCCGTCGAAGGCGATGACGCCGAGGTGACCGGAGCAGCCGGCCGGATGGCAGGAGAGCGCGGCGAGGAGAGCACGCTCGGCGAGATCGTAGAGCTCGGGGCGGGCGGCGCGGTCCGCGGCGCGCGCCGCCTCGCGCCACTCGCGCAGGCGCTCCGACGGGGGCCGCGGCGGGACGATCTCGGACATGATCGCCTGCGCCCCTTCGGTCAGCGCGTTGGACGGCACGGCCAGCGGAACGCCGGCCGCGCGGGTCAGCGCGTGCTGGTAGACGCCGACCACCAGCCCGTCCGTGTTGAAGATGGGCGCGCCGTCGGCGGCGGCGCCCGGATCGAGGCCGAGCCGCAAGAACACCTCGCGGCCGACGCGGTGGTTCGGCGCGACGACGGCGGCGGGCGTGAGGTGCAGCGAATTCTCAGTCGCGACGGGCACATACAGCTTCGCGCCGGGCTCGAGCCGCGTCGCGTCGCCGAAGCTGAGCGCGTAGGGCGCGCGGGCCGGCGCGTGGAAGAGGCCGAGGCCACGCGCCGCGTCGCCGCGGGCGAGCGCGGCGCGGACCGCGCCCGACTCGGTGCGCAGCTCCGTGCCGCCCGCCGGGTCACGGAGGCGGAGGGGGGCGACCGCCCAGCCGTCGGGATCGACGAAGAAGGCGAGCCCCGCCCCCGCCGCGGGTCGCGCGAGGCCGGCGAGCACGTCGACCGGCGCGCCGGGTCCGGCCGAGGCGGGCGCGGCGACGAGCGAGGGTGGCGCGGCGGTCGCCGGTGCGGCGGTCGCCGTGCGCGGCGGCGAGTCGAACGGGCCCACGAAGAGGTACAAGCCGGCGACGAGCAGGGCCACCGCCGAGCCGGCGGCGAACCAGACGAGGCCCGGGTGGAAGCGAGGCGCGGTGGCCTCTTGATCGATGACCGTCGGATCGCGCTCGAGCGTCACCTTCACGCCGAAGGCCTCGACCTCCTGGCGGACACGGCGGGCCTGCGTCTCCGTGAGCTGGCCGAGGACCTCGGCAGGTGGGCGGCCGAGGCGCTTGCGCAGCCGTGCCCGCGACTCGGCGCGCATCTGGCGCTTCGCGACATACTCCGCCAGCCGTTCGAGGCGGTCCTCGCCGTCGCCGCCGACCACCATCACCCGGAAGAGCCACGACTCGCCACACGCGGGGCACCGGCGGGCGTCGCGATCGCGACCGCCGCCGCAGCCGTCGCAGCCGAGCCAGGGATCGTCGCGCGGCGGGCGGGAGGGCGTCGGCGGGAGCCGCGACGGCGCGGGCGTCGGCGCCGTCGGCGTCTGCGGCAGCGCCGGCACGACCTCGTGGCACGCGGGGCAGAGGCTGCCGCTCAGGCCGTGCCGGGGCGTGACGTCCACCATCTCGCCGCAGTGCGGACAGGCGACCCTCATCCCCCCTCCGGACAACCCCTCGAACCGCCCCCACTATGAGACGCGAGGCCTTCGCCAATCAACCGAGGCCGGCGAAGTCGTGACACCCCGCCCATCGTGGCTATGATGCCCCGGTGAAGGAAGAGACGAGCCTCGAGCTGGTGCTGGAGCTGGCGGAGCGCCTGTGCCGCGTCGCGCCGTTCGAGGCGGGTGCCGCCGATCTGTGCGGTCGGCTGGCGCTCATCGGCGGCGCGCGTGGGCTGGCGTTGTTCGCGCTGCAGGGCGACGAGCTCCAGGCGGCGCTGCTCGGCGCGTATGCGCTGCCGATCGACTATCCCCGGCGGTTTCCACCCCGCGAGCGTCGTCCGGTGAGCCACCTGCCCGGCGATCTGCGCGACGCGCTGCGGTGCGGCGCGCCCGTCCTCGTCGAGGGCATCGACGTGGATCCGCGCACGGCGTCGCTCGCGAGCGTGGCGATGCAGGGCCACTACACGTCGACCCTGTCGATCCCGTTGTTGCTCGAGGAGCGGCCGGTCGGCCTCTTGCACGCCTTCTTCGTGCCGGACGCCGACGTCGCGCGCCGCGAGCTGCTGGCGCGCGTGGCGCCGCTCCTCGCCTCTGCGCTCGCGCTCGACGCGTGGCGTCTGCACGCCGACCGCCAGCGGGAGACGCCGTCCGGCGCGCTGCTCTATCCGGTCACGCAGACGTACCGCCAGCTCGGGCACGTGCATGCCGCGGCAGAGCGCTACGGGCTCGGCTATTCGGTGGCGGTCTACGCCATCGACCACGCGGAGGCGGTTGCGAGCCGGTACGGCCGCGAGCTGCTCGAGCAGGCGGTGGCCGGCCTCGGCGAGCTGCTCGCCGCCGAGTGCCGCGACGCGGACCACGCGGGGCGCCTCTCCGCGTCGGAGTGCCTCATGGTCATGCCGGGCACCGTCGATCGCGGCGCCTTCGCGCAAGCCGAGCGGGTGCTGCAGCGCTTCGCCCGCACGGTGTTCCGCGTCGGCGACGACCGCCTGACCTTCAGCGCCAGCGCCGGCATCAGCGCCTTCCCAGTGAACGGCGCGCTCGACGGCCGCTCGAGCGTCGTCGCGGCGCGCGCGGCGCTCGCGGTCGCGCGCAGCAGCGAAGGCGAGCGCACGATCGCCATCGCCGCCACCGGCGCCGCCGTCCCCACCGACGACTGACGGCGGCGGGCCGTCCGGTCCCACGACGCCCCGCCCATCTCACAGCGGCGGGCGTTCAAGTTGGCTACGCCTCGCTTGTCCGGCGAGGCGATGCCGGTGTCTTGCGGCTCGCCGGGCGCCTGCCCGGCGCCGCCCGCGGGGCGGACGCGGGCTACGCGCTGCTCCGCCCCCCTCGCCATCGGCTCGGCGATGACTGCGGGTTCGCGCCTTGGCCTCGCCTCGCCGTCCGGCGCGATCCATCGTCCACTTGAACGCCCGCCGCTGTCAGGCGTCGGCGAGATCGCGGGCGAGGCGGCGCCAGGCGGGGTCGTCGGGCGCCCGCTCGGCGACCCGACGCGCGAGCTCGGCGGCGGCGCGCCGCTCGCCCTGCGCCTCGAGGCAGCGGGCGGTGAGCGCCAGGGCCTCGGCCGCGTAGACGGGCCAGCTCGCCGCCTCGAGGAGGTGCGGCCCCGCCTCGTCGAAGCGGCCGAGGTCGACGAGCGCGCGGCCGAGCATCAGCGCGTATTGCGGCTCGCCGGCGGAGAGCGCCATCGCGCGGCGCAGGTGCGGCAGGGCGCGGTGAGCGTCGCCCAGGGCCAGGTGCAGGTCGGCGAGACGGGCGTGGGCCAGCTCGCGCTCGAACTCGCCGTCCTGGGTGAGCGCCAGGACGCGGCGGTAGGAGACGATCGCGCGCAGCGGGCGGCCGCCGCGCGTGAAGGCCTCAGCCCGGTCGAGCAGGCCGCGGACACGTGTGTCACGAAGCATCGCCGGCGACACTAACAGTGCCTCGCGGGACGGTCGAATTTGCGGGGTCACAAGGTGCTGGCGGCCACGATCAGGGCGCCGACGAGCGCGCCGGCGGCGAGCAGCGTGCGCCGGAGCGGCTTGCGATCGAAGGCGCTGCCCTCGGCGTACACGAGCTCGCGGGTGGTGCGGCAGTGCTCGTAGCGCTCGAGGCCGGTGCGCGCCGCCCGCCATGCATCGGCGAGGCCCGGGCGCGGCGACGGCTCCCGCGCGAGCTCATGCCCGAGATCGACGAGCGTCGCGCGGCGCCGTGCGACGACGGCTTCGGCGCGGGTCGTCAGTCGGCGGACCGCAGCCTCGAGCTCGGCGATATGGCCCTCGCCGGCGCGGCGGACGTCGTCCAGTCTGCGGCGCAGCGCCTCGAGGTGGTGGCGATGGCGGGCGATCTCGGTCTCGGCGGCGGCGAGGGCAGCCTCCGCGGCGTCGAGGGCAGCGTCGAGGCGCTCGACCTCGGCGCTCGCCGTCTGCGCCTCCGCGGCGAGCCGCGCCGCGTCTTCGGGCGCCGCCGCCTGGTTCCGGGCGTCTCGCAGCGCGCGCACCCGCTGGACCGCCGCCTCGCGCAGCCGAACGAGCTCCTCGTGCCGGCCCTCCGTGCGGATGCGCTCGGCGGCGTGGGGCGACAAGAGACGCTGCGCCTCGGCGATCTGCGCCTCGAGCGCCTGGACGTCGCGGCGCAAGTCGGCTCGCGTGCGGTCGAGCTCGGACTGCCCCGACTCGCGCTCGCGGTCCACCGCCGCCCGCTCCTCCTCGAGGACCGATGCGGTGGCGCCGAAGGCGGCGACACGAGCGTCCTCGATCAGCGCGCTGCGCGCTGCCTCGCCGAGGGCCCCGAGCAGGAGATCTCGCTCGCGGGCGTTGCGGGAGAGGTCCTCGTCCAGCTCGCGCAGGCGGCGGCGCCAGGCGAGCAGGAAGCGAATCGCGGCGAATGAGTAGCGCACGTGCCCGCCGAGACCCACGGCGGGCGGCAGCAGTGGACGCGGCGCGCGGACGGGGAGCGGCTCCGGTCGCCCGCCGGGCGGGTCGACGACGGCCATGGAAGGATCAGCGGGTGCGCTTCAGCTCGATGAGCACCTGCTTCGCCACCGCCTTGAGCGTGTCGAAGACCCCGGCGCCCGTCGTCGCCACCGCCTCGTAGTCGGGCACATCGGTGGGATTGAGCAGCTCGCGCATGTAGCCGACGTCGGCGGCGTTGGGCAGGTCCCGCTTGTTGTACTGCACGACGTACGGGATGTTGTTCAGGTCGTAGCCGTGCTCTTTGAGGTTGTCGCGCAGGTTCTCGAGGCTCTCGACGTTCGCCTCCATGCGCTCGACCTGCGAGTCGGCGACGAAGACGACGCCGTCGACGCCCTTGAGGATGAGCTTGCGGCTCGCGTCGTAGAACACCTGGCCGGGCACGGTGTACAGATGGAAGCGCGTCTTGAACCCGCGGATCTCGCCGAGCGACAGCGGCAGGAAGTCGAAGAACAAGGTGCGCTCGGTCTCGGTCTCGAGCGAGATCATCTTGCCCTTCGCCTCGGGGTTCGTCTTGGCGTAGATGTACTGAAGATTCGTGGTCTTACCGCACAGACCGGGACCGTAGTACACGATCTTGCAGTTGATCTCGCGCGAGCTGTAGTTGATGAACGACATGGTGCTCTACGGGCCCGCCCGCCTCACATGTCTCCGAAGAGATTGTCGATATCGTCGTCGGTGATCTCAGAGAACACGGTCGAGCCCTGCTCCGACGCCTTCGAGTTGATGGTGTCGAAGATCTTCGAGAGCACGTCGCCCGCCTTGCGGACGCGCAGCCGCACCAGCCCGAGCGAGGAGCGCTCGTCGAAGATGATCACGAGGATCGCGCGCTGACCCACCAGCGAGATGTGGATGTTGTCGCGCTCGCCCTCGTGCACCTGAATGGCGAATTCCTTCTCGCCGAGCAGCTGGGCGAGGCCTCCGGTGGCGGCGATATTGCCGGCCGTGAGGCTCGCGAGCGAGGTGGTGTCGAGGTGGGCCGTCTCGCCGCTGTTGGCCAGGAGCTGGCCGTTCTTGTCGACGAGGAAGACCGCCTTCGCGCTGGCGTCCCGGTGGAGCATGTCGCAGATCTCGGTGATCTGGCGAAACTCCTCCTCATACAGAACGAGCTGCGAATTCATGGATCGAACGCCTGCTCCGTCGCGCGCTGCCGACCGTAACACCGGGCCCGGTGCGACACAAGTTCGCCCGGGACCGCCTGGGAGCGTGTTGCGCGTATCCGCCTGCTGCGACTTCCCCAGACTCGCTCCCGCAAGTCGGTCGCTTCGCTGCTCCGTCGGCTGCGTTGGACTCGGCGAAATCGGCTCGACGTGGCTCAGCTCCGCCTGCGCCGATTTCGTCCGCCTTGCCGCCGGAGCGCGCCGAAAGTCTCGCGACGGCATCCACGCGCAACACGCTTCTAGATCTCGCGCCGTCCCTCGAGCGCGCGCGTCAAGGTGACCTGGTCGGCGTACTCGAGATCGCTGCCGATGGGCACGCCGCTGGCGATGCGCGTCGTGCGCACGCCGAACGGCGCCGCGAGCTTGTTCAGATAGAGTGCCGTCGCCTCGCCCTCTACGCTCGGGTTCGTCGCCACGATCAGCTCGCGCACCGTGCCGTCGAGTCGGCGCAGGAGCTCGGTGATGCGCAGCTGCTCCGGGCCGATGCCATCAAG
The DNA here is from genome assembly GCA_963169045.1 of Myxococcota bacterium. Taxonomy (GTDB): domain Bacteria; phylum Myxococcota_A; class Bradymonadia; order UBA7976; family UBA1532; genus CAUJDF01. The sequence goes on along the minus strand of CAUJDF010000058.1, from coordinate 369,598 downwards.
CGGCGCCAGTACCCCGTGCAGCACGTGGTAGCGCCCGCGGAACTCGCCCGTCCGCTCGATCGCCAACAACCCCGGCACCGACTCCACCACGCAGACCACGTCGTCCTGACGACGGGGATCCGCGCAGAAGCGGCAGGGATCCTCCTGCGTGAGGTTGCAGCACACCGAGCACAAACGCACCTGCTCGCGCACCTCGGCCAGCGCGCTCGCGAGGTCCCGCGCAACCTCCTCTTCGGCTTCGAGGACGAAGAACGTGAGGCGCGTCGCCGTCTTCTCCCCGATGCCCGGCAGGCGAGAGAAGGCGTGGATCAGACGGCGGATGGGGTCGCGCTCGGAGGACATCGAGGGTGGATCAGAACAAGCCCGGCAGGTGCAGGCCGCCGGTGATCTTCTTCATCTCGGCCTGGCTGTGCTCCTGACTCGCGCCGATCGCCATGTTGCAGGCGGCGACGAGGAGGTCTGACAGCTCGGCGAGGTCGTCGGGGTTGATCGCCTCGGGGTTGATCTCGATGCGCGAGACCTTCTGGCGGCCGTTGACAACGACCTTCACGAGGCCGCCGCCGGCGGAGCCTTCGAACGTCTGCTCGGCGAGCTGGTCCTGCAACGTCTTGATCTGGCCCTGCATTCGCCGGGCCTGCAGCATGATGTTGCCGTAACCGCCTTGATTCGCCATGGGCTACTCCTGCTTCAGCGCGCCGGGGCGCCGACACTGACTCCGACGATCTCGGCGCCGAGCGCCGAGACGATCTCCTGCACCACCGGATCCTGCCGGGCCGCCTCGCGGCGCGCTGCCTCGAGCTCGCGGCGCAGGCGCTCACGGCGTTCGGCGAGCGTCTCGACGGCGAGGCGCGGATCGCCGTCGGCGCACGGCTCGACGCGGAACGACACGGGGCGTCCGAGGACCGCGACGGCGGTTGCCTCGATCTGATGGGCCTCCGCGCGGACCTGCGCCACCTCGCGCTCGGGAACGGCGACCACGAGCGCGTCGTCGCCGAGGTGTACCAGGCGCGCGGCGTGCTCCACGAGCGCTGCGTAGAAGCGGTCCCCTTCGCGCACCCGCGCCAGCAGCCGCTCGAACGCGCCGACGTCGCCGCTCGCCTCGGCGGGCGGCGCCGGCGGCTCGACCAGCACGACCTCGACCGCCGGGGTCGATGGGGCCGCGACGGGCGTCACCGGCGGAGCCGGGGCCGGGCGCGGCGGCGCCGCCGCTTCGACCACCGTGTCGTCGGCGCCGATCAGACCGAGCGCGCGCGCGATGGCGGCCTGCCCGGGCGGCAGCGGCGGCGGCGGAACGTCGAAGCCGGTCGACGCCGCCGAGAAGTCGATCACCGGCGGGGCGGCGGTCGCCGGACGGTGCTCGACGAGCGCGACGGCGGCGGACGCGACGACCGGCGCCGTGGCGGGGACCGGCGGTGGCGCGGGTGGCGTCGGCGCGGCGAACGTCGGGGGGGTCGGCGCGGTGATCGGTGACGGCGCCTCCGGCGGCGCGGGCGCGAGTCGAGGTGCCGGTTCGGTCGCCGACGACCGGTCGCCCCCGCTCGGCGTCGGCGGAGCAGCCGCGCCCTCGGGCGAAGCCGCGCGCGGCGTCACGGTCGGCCCGGCACCGGTCGGCGCCGAGGGCGATCCGCCGCCCCCGTCCTCGAACTTCGCCTCGAGCCGCGCCAGCCCTTCGAGCACCTCGGCCAGCGGCAGCGTCGCGCCCTGGTGGCACAGCCGGAGCAGGCTCATCTCGAGGACGAGCTTCGGGTAGGGCGAACGGCTGATCTCGTCGGCGCCCTGCAACAGCGCGTTGAACAGCCGGTGGATGCGTGCGGGATGTACGTCGCGCACGAGCTCGGCCATCGCCTCGACCTCGCCGTCGGGCAGGTCGACGAGGCGCCCGGGATCGGCGCACACCTTCACCACCATCAGATCGCGCAGGTGCTGGACGAACTCGGCGGCGAACTTCTGCAGGTCGAGCCCGAAGCGGAACAGGTCGTCGACGAGGCCCAGCGCGCCCGGCCCGTCACCGGCGAGCACCGCGCGCGTCAGGTCGTGCAGGATGCGGCGGTCGGCGATGCCGAGCACCTCGCGCACCTGCCGCTCGGTGATGTTCGTCCCGCAGAACGCGATGACCTGGTCGAGCAGCGACAGCGAGTCGCGCATGCCGCCCTGGGCCTCGCGCGCGATGTGGTGCAGCGCCGACGGCTCGACCTGGACGCCCTCGGCCGCCGCGATCTTGCCGATGGCCTCGACGATGCGCAGCTCGGGGATGCGCTTGAAGTCGAAGCGCTGGCACCGCGAGAGGATCGTCTCGGGGATCTTGTGGGGCTCGGTCGTCGCGAAGACGAACAGGACGTGCGCGGGCGGCTCCTCCAGCGTCTTCAACAGGGCGTTGAAGGCGCTGGTGGTCAGCATGTGCACCTCGTCGATGATGTACATCTTCCGCTTGCCGCGGGTCGGCAGGAACTTCACCGACTCGCGGATCTCGCGGATCTGATCGACGGAGTTGTTGCTGGCGCCGTCGATCTCGAAGACGTCGACCGAAGCGCCGGTGGTGATCTCCACGCAGGCGGGGCACTTGCCGCAGGGATCGACCGTCGGGCCGTTCGCGCAGTTGAGCGCCTTGGCAAGGATGCGCGCGCACGACGTCTTGCCGACGCCGCGGCTGCCGGTGAAGAGCAGCGCGTGAGCGACGCGATCCTGAAGGATGGCGTTCTTGAGCGTTCGGGTGACGTGCTCCTGACCGACGACCTCGTCGAAGGTGCCGGGACGCCACTTGCGGGCGAGCACGAGGTAAGACACGAAAGGTCCCTGGATTGGAAGATGGCCGGAGCCCGACACCCCGAAGGGTCCGCTACCGTTGCTGCCTTCCGGCCCTGGCGGAGTTCACGGTCTCCGGTCGCCGGGCCCGGCCACCATAAGGAGCGCTACGCGCCCCGTGGAACGCGCGCGAGGCGCGTACCGATGCGGAGAGGGAGGGATTCGAACCCTCGGTGCCGGGTAAGGGCACACACGATTTCCAGTCGTGCACCTTCGACCACTCGGTCACCTCTCCGGATGAACGAGTCGAAATGGAAATTGGCGGAGAGGGTGGGAGTCGAACCCACGATGGCTTGCGCCATACCTGATTTCGAGTCAGGCGCCTTCGGCCACTCGGCCACCTCTCCGTACGACCCTACACCGGGGACGCGTTCGCGCGGGGCTTGCGGCGCGCCCTGAAGAACGCTCGCAGCGCCTCGGCACACTCTTCGGACCGGACCCCCGACGTCACCTGCAGCCGATGGTTCAAGCGCGGTTCGGTCGGCACGTGGAACATCGTGTCGACCGCCCCCGCCTTGGGATCGGTGCAGCCGTAGACCAGGCGCGCGACGCGGGCGTTGACCAGCGCACCGGCGCACATGGGACACGGCTCGAGCGTGACGTAGAGCGTACAGTCGAGGAGGCGCCACCAACCGACCTCGGCCGCGGCCTCGCGCAGCGCGAGGATCTCGGCATGGGCGGTGGGATCGCCCGTGGTCTCGCGGAGGTTGTACCCCCGTCCGATCACACGACCCTCGCGGACGACGACCGCCCCCACGGGCACTTCGCCCCGAGTGGCCGCACAGGCGGCCAGATCGAGGCAGACGCCCATGAAAGCGTCGTCCGGGTTCACATCGCCTCGTGATGCAAAGAACGACGAAGCCCGGCGGTGGATGGCCGCCGGGCTTCGGTGAATGGCGCACTCGGCAGGATTCGAACCTGCGACCCTCGGTTCCGTAGACCGATGCTCTATCCAGCTGAGCTACGAGTGCACGTCTTTGGCGGAGAGAGAGGGATTCGAACCCTCGATGCAGCTTTAGGCCGCATACTCGCTTAGCAGGCGAGTGCCTTCAGCCACTCGGCCATCTCTCCAGACATCAGGCGCGCGTTCGAAATTCCGCTCGCTCTGCGCTGCATGTCAACGAACCGAAAGTGGCGCTGGCGGAGGAGGTAGGATTCGAACCCACGGCGGGTTGCCCCGCAGCGGTTTTCAAGACCGCCGCCTTAGACCACTCGGCCACTCCTCCACGAGGCCTGCACCTCGTCGGAGCCCCGCATAGATAAGGCTGGCCCCGAGGGAAGTCAAGCAGAAATGGTCTCGAGCCCGCCCATGTAAGGGCGCAGCGCCTCGGGGACGCGCACGGTGCCATCGGACTGCTGATAGTTCTCGAGGATGGCGACGACGGTACGGCCGATGGCGAGACCCGAGCCGTTCAGCGTGTGCACCAGGCGCGGCTTGCCGGTCTCGGGATCGCGATAGCGGATGGCAGCCCGGCGCGCCTGAAAGTCGCCGCAGTTGGAGCAGGAGCTGATCTCGCGGTAACGGTCCTGTCCGGGCAGCCAGACCTCGAGGTCGTAGGTGCGGTTGGAGCCGAAGCCCATGTCGCCGGCGCACAGATCGACGACGCGGTAGTGGAGCCCGAGCGCCTGCAGGATGCCTTCGGCGTGGCGCGTGAGGGCCTCGTGGGCGGCGCGGCTCGTCTCGGGCGTCGTGAACTGAACGAGCTCCACCTTCTGGAACTGGTGCATGCGGATGAGGCCGCGCGTGTCGCGTCCGTAACCGCCGGCCTCGCGACGGAAGCACGGGGTGTAGGCGGTGTAGCGGATCGGCAGCGCCTCGGCCGGCAGGATCTCGTCGCGGTGGAGGTTGACGAGCGGCACCTCGGCGGTCGGCACCAGCACGAGGTCGTCTTCCTTCGCCTCGAATGCGTCGGCGCGGAACTTCGGAAACTGCCCCGTCCCCTGCATCGACGCGGCATTCACCAGGAACGGCGGCAGGATCTCGGTGTAGCCGTTGCGGCCGGTGTGGGTATCGAGCATGAAGGCCATCAACGCGCGCTCGAGGCGGGCACCGGCCTTCTTGTAGGCGACGAAGCGGGCCCCCGAGAGCTTCGCGGCGCGCTCGAAGTCGAGGATGCCGAGCCGCTCGCCGATCTCCCAATGCTCCTTCGGTGGGAAGTCGAAGGTCGGCTTCTCGCCCCACACGCGCGCGACGACGTTGTCGTGCTCGCTCTTCCCGTCGGGCGCCTCGTCGTCGGGCACGTTCGGCAGCGTCAGCAGGATGTCGTCGAGCCTGCGGTCGATGTCGTCGCGCTCGTCCTCGAGCGTCTTGATCTCGGCGGAGACGCTGCGCATCTGGTCGCGGAAGGCCGCGAACTCCGAGGACTTCTTGTCGACGGTGCGCATCCCCTGCTCGGCCTTCGCCTTCTCGTGGCGCAGACCGTCGGCGCGCGCGATCAGCTCGCGGCGCCGGCGGTCGAGATCGAGGACGGGCTCGAGGATGGCGGCGTCACCGCGGCGGCCGAGGCGACGCGCGTAGGCGTCGGGATCCCGGCGGATCTCCTTGATGTCGTGCATGGGGGGCCCTGGTCAGAGGTCGCTCTGGATGTCCTTGACGGCGCGGGCGTACTGCCCGTCGGGCGCGAGCTCGAGGTACTTCTTGCAGGCCGACTGCGCGCGGCCCCGGTCGCTCTGGCCCGCGTAGACGCTGCACAGCTGGTACCACGCGTCGGCGTAGTCGCTCTTCGCCTCGCGCGACTGCTCGAAGTGCTGGCGGGCGCCCTTCATGTCCTCGAAGCGGATGGCGAGCTCGCCCAGGCGATAGTGCGCGACGGCCTGCATCGCGCGCCGCGCCTGCTCCTCCCCGACGGTGCCGGCGTTCTTGAGCGCCTGGCCGTAGTACCCCTGGGCTTCCCTGTCCTTGCCGAGGCTCATGTGCACGTCGGCGAACGACAACCACGCCACGGCGTTCTTGGGGTCGCACTCGGTGGCCGACCGGAGGTCGCGCAGGGCGCCGCCGAGCTGGCGCTCGTCGCCCATCTGCATCTGGCCGAGCCGGAAGAACACGTCGCACAGCTGCGCGGCGAGCCGGGCGTCCTTGCGCGCCTCGGCGGCGACCGTCTCGAACTCGGCGCGCGCGATGTCGGCCTCGCCCGAGTCCTGCAGCGCCACGCCGAGCCAGTAGCGGTAGGTGAAGTTCCGCTGCTCCTCTTCGATGGCCATCTTGAACTTGCGGATGGCCTCGGAGTGGTTCTTCGCCGCGAGCTCGACGCGCCCGATGTAGAAATGCGCCAGCGTCAGGTTCGTGTCGATGGCCGCGGCCTTCGTCAGCTGCTCGCGCGCCGAATCGAGGTCGCCCTTGTCGAAGCGCGTGATGCCGGACTCGAGCAGGTACGCCGCGTTCTCGGGCTGCTGCGCCAGTGCCGCGTCGAGCTTCGCGATCGCTTCGTCGTAGCGCTTCATGGCGTGGAGCGCGCGGCCGAAGTCGAAGTCCAGCGGCTGGTGGTAGTCGGGGCGCGAGCGCAGCGCCTCGAGCTCCTTGAGGGCGGCCTCCGGCTTGCCGACGTCGATCAGCGACACCGCCAGCTGGTGGCGTGCCCGCGACATCGCTGGATCGGCGGCGAGCGCCTTGCGGAACTCGGCCTCGGCCTGGGCGCGGTAGACCGGGTCGCCGTTCACGTCGGCGAGCCGCTGCTGCAACTCGCCGAGGCCGTAGTGGAGCGTCGCGCTCTGCGGTCGACGGGCGACGGCGGCCTTGAGGTAATCGACCGCCTCGCTCACCTTCGACTGGCTCACGAGGAGGTTGGCGATCCGCAGGTGCGCCTCTTCGTAGGTGCCGTCGATCTCGAGCGACTTGTCGTAGGCGGCGCGCGCCTCGGCGAAGCGACGCTGGCGGACGTGCAGGTCGCCGATCGCCCCCTGGACGACGGGCGACGTCGCGAACTTCGCGGCGGCGGCCTGTAGCTCCTCGAGGGCCTTGGCCTCGCGGCTCAGCGCCTCGTGGCACTCCGCGATGCGGATGGCGATCTCCGGGCTCTCCACGCCGGCCGTCCGCAGCGCCTCGAACTGGGCGAGCGCCTTGTCGTAGGCCTTGTCGGCGAAGTGGCGGCGGCTGAGCAGATCGACGGCGTCGAGGTTCTGCGGCCAGGCGCGGATGGCCTCCTCGAGACCCGCGAGGCCCGGCTCGACCTGGCCGGCGGCGAGGTCCAGGCGGGCGCGCAACGTCAGCGCGGCGGAGCGATCGGGCCCGGCGAGGCGGTCCTTGTCGAGGGCGAGCACGCCCTCGACGAGCTTGCGCGCGTCGTCGTTCTTGCCCTCGCTCAGGGCGATCGCCGCGAGGTGATTGGTGACACCCGGCGCGCCCGGGGCCTTCTGGAGCACGGCCTCGAAGTGGGCCCTGGCGCCGGCCACGTCGCCGCCGCGCAGCGCGAGCTCGCCGGCGAACCGACGCGCGCCGACGAGCTCGGCGTCGGTGGTGGCCGCCTTCTCGAACGCCTGGCGCGCCTGAGCGCCGTCGCCCTTCAGGCGCCACGCGTGACCGAGCAGGTACTGGGCGCGCGCGTCGGCGGCGTTCTTCGCGGCGAACGCGACGATCTCCTCGTGGACGCCGGCGCGGTTGCCGGCGAGCGCGGCGGCGAGGGCGGCGCGCTTGCCCGCCGGCGCGTTCGCGTCGAGCTTGCCGGCGAGCTCGCCCGCCTTCTGGACCCACTCCTGCTGGCGGAACTCCAGACCGCCGAACGCATACAGCTCGGCGAGCCGCACCGCGTCGTCGCCCTGGGCCTCGCCCTTGAGCTCGAGCGGCCCGATCGCCTCGCGGTAGCCGGCCACCTCGGCGAGCGTCGTCGCCGCCGGCGCCAGCAGCGCCGGCTCGGCGGACGCCGACGTGCCCGCGGGGCCCGTCGCCGGGTTCGGCGCGACGGACGGCGGGTTCTTCGTCCGGGCGACGGAGGGCGGCGACGAGCGCGGGTCCCGCTCGTCGGAGGGACCGAAGGGCCCGATTTCGAGGGCCATCATCGCGCCGACCGCGAGCAGGCCGGCGGCGACGACCCCGCCGCCGATCAGCAGACCGGCGCGGGGAATGCCCTTGCGCTCCTTGGTGACGGTCGCGGCGGCCTCGGCGGCGAAGGCGCGGGCCTCTTCGTCGTCGGGCAGGCCCGGCAGCGACTCCTCGCCGTCGAGGCCCGCGCCGAGCTCGCCGTCGCGCAGGCCGGGCAGGCCCGACTGTCCCTTCGGCGTCGGCAGCCCCGTCTCGCCCCGGGGCGCGGGCAGGCCGGTCTCGCCCTTGCGAGTCGGCAGGTCGGCGCGCTGGCCGGGCAGATCGCTGATCCCGCGCGGCCCCGGCAGGTCGGCGCGCTGGCCGGGCAGGTCGCTGACGCCACGCGGCGCAGGAAGATCGCTGACCCCGCGCGGCCCCGGCAGGTCGGCGATGCCGCGTGGCCCCGGCAGGCCGGAGACGTCTTTGCGACCGGGCAGACCGGAGACCTCGCGCGGACCGGGCAGATCGACGTCGCCCTTCGGCGCCGGCAGGTCGTCGCCGAAGGCGGGCGCCGCGCCGCGCGGCGCCGTCGACTTGGGCGCGGGCAGGTCGGCGCCGCCGAAACGCGGGCCCGGCAGGTCGACGCCGCCCGGCGCCTTGGGCGCGGGCAGGTCCTCGGGCAGATCGTCGAAGAGATCCGTGAGGTTGCCGGTCGGCGGGCGCGGCGCGCCCGGAGGTGGCGGCGCGCTGGCGGGCGGACGCGTCGACGGCGCCGGGCGCGGCGGAGGCGGCGGCGGCACGAGCCCCTGCACATGCGGCTTGGGCATGTCGCTGAAGCTGAAGTCGAAGTCGTCGGGCTCCGCGTTCGAGTGGGAGCCGCCGGAGAAGCTGAAGTCGAGCTCGCCGAGGCCCGAGCTCTGCGTGCGCTTGAAGAGGCCGGCCATGCCGGGCAGCTGGGAGAGCGGCACCCAGGTGCGGCCGTCGATCGAGGCCTCCTCGTCGCCGGTCAGGCGGCCCTGCGCGGCGAGCTGGCGCAGGCCCTCGGCGTCGTAGGGGCCGAGAAGGCGCCCGTCGAGGCCGCGGATCTGCCAGCCCGCCCCCTGGGCCACGGTGTTGCCGTCGCCCTCGTCGAGGTCCTCGATTTCGTCGAGCAGATCGACGGAGACGTCGACGTTCGCCGCGCGCGTCGGCCCGGTGGGCGGCGCCGGCGGGCGGGACGCGATCGGGGGCACCGGCGGCAGCGGCGCCGAGGCCCGGCGCTGCGGCGGCGCGGGGGGCGGCGGCGGTGGCACCGCGAAGCCGCTCGTCGACGCGAGGGGGTCACCGAAGACCGGGGGCGGCGGCACCGCCGGCACCTGTCCGGTCTGCGCACCCGCCGCGAGGGGCGCCGCGCCATCGCGGGTGGCCACGAAGCTGTGAAGGCACTTCGGGCACTTGATGTGCAGGCCTTCCGGCGGGATCTTGCTGTCGTTGATGTTGTAGTCCGCGCCGCACTTCGGGCAGATGATCTTCATCGGTCTCTCATGCTGATGCGCGGCCCCGCCGACACTCCTGGTGCGGGCATTCGACCGGCGGGACGAGCGCCGGCCCAAAAGGCCCCGCGCGAGGTATGCGGCCCCCGTGGTCTTGCGGCATCCTAGCACCGGCCCGAACGACGGGCAAAAGATGGCCGCCGCCGTCCTGGCGGGGGTTCTCGCGGCCCCGGGGGGGATCGCGGCGGCCCCGCTCGACCAGGTCCGCGCCGCGAAAGCGGCCGCCATCCGGGCACCTCACGGGCCGGGCGCGCCGACCCCGCCGGCCCTCCCGCTCGCCGCGCCGTCGCTGCCCGAGCCACGCCTCCCGGCCGCGCCTCCCGAGGTCGAGGCGGCCGACCAGGCGATCGAGGCGCGCGGCGGGGTGCTCGTGCCGAGCCAGCTCCTCGACGGGGCCAGCCTGCACCTCGCCGTGGCGTGGCGGCAGCGCCTGACCGGGCCGCTCTGGCTCCACGTCGAGAGCGGCGCGGACCGGACGAAGGTCACGGCGCTGATCGACCACGTGCCGGTGCCGGGCGGCGCGCTCACGCTGCGGGCGGACCACGAGCAATGGACCGTCCCGGTGCTCGGGGGGCTCGGCCTCCAGGCGGAGCCCGACGACGGCGCGGGCTTCGGGCTCGTGGCCGGCGTCGGGCCGGCGATCACCTATGCCGAGCTGCGCACTTCGGCGCCCGGCGGATACGCGCTGGCGACGAAGCGGGAGACCACCATCGATCTGATGGCGCTCGGGCGCGTCGACGTGACGTGGAGCGTGCGACCGGGCCTGCTCGTCGTGGGGCTCGGCTGGCAGGAGATCCTCACCGACGGCGGCGACCGCAGCACCGGCGACGTCCGCGCGTCGGGCCTGATCCTGGAGGCGGGATGGCGTCTTGGCTGGTGAATGGCGTCGCGCTCGCGGCGCTGGCTTGGGCGGGCTGCGCCGACGTGCCGGCGCTCGAGGTCGACACCCCGCTGTTCGTGTTCAACGCCTACCCCGCGAGCGGCGCGACGATCGCGCACGCCGATCTGCGCGAGGTGGCGGTGACGTTCTCCGACGACCTCGGCGAGGCGTTCGTCGTGCGGGAGGAGAGCGGCGACTTCCTCGAGCTCGTCGGCCCCGAGGGCGCGCTGCCCGTCGTGCGCACCGACCGCACCAACGTCGCCTATGACGACGAGACGTACACGCTGCGGGTGCTGCTCGACCCCGAGGTGCGGACGGCGATCGGGCCTGGCCCCTGGCGCCTGCTCGTCCGCGGCGGTCTCGAGTCGTCAGAAGGACGCGTCCTGCCCGTCGACTATGAGGCGCGGTTCGTCGTCGCCGAGTGATCAGGCCCCGGGCACCGGCTTCCAGTCGCCGAAGCTGCCGTCATCACCGACCACGCGGTACTCCCGCGGCTCGAAGCCGGCGTGGTTGCCGAGCTTGTGGAAGAGGCGCCAGGCGTCGTCGAGCCGCGGCACCGGCGCCACCTCGAGCACCTGGTTCGGGTGCTCGGCGCTGCGCACCCACGCCTGGATCTTGACCTGCCCGTCGGGCGACTCCACGGTGCGGCCCTCGGCCTCGAGCACACGTCCGCGGTGGAAGAAGCGGAATCGCAGCTTGCGCACCACGTGTTCCATGCGAACGTAGCTCGCACGAAACGAACCGACGCACAAGCAGCATGAGCCCACCGAAGTCGAAGGGCGGCCGCGCCAAGCCGCAGAAGAAGCGCCGCTCGCCCTGGGTCCGGGTGCTGAAGTGGGGCCTCGTCTCGCTGCTCGTCGGGGCGGTCCTCGGGGCCGGCGTGCTCGTCGGGGGCTATCTGTGGTTCGCCCGCGACCTGCCCGACTTCACCACGCTGAAGGACTACCAGCCGCCCCAGGTGAGCCGCGTGCACGCCGCCGACGGGACGGTCGTCGCCGAGTTCTTCACCGAGCGGCGCACGGTGGTCGGCCGCGAGCAGATGGCCGACGTGCTCGTGCAGGCGGTGCTCTCCGCGGAGGACGCCGACTTCTACAAGCACGAGGGCCTCGACTACACGGGCATGCTGCGCGCGCTTTGGAACAGCTTCCGCGCCGGCCACGTGACGGGCTCGGGCAGCACGATCACCCAGCAGACGGTGAAGCTGCTGCTGCTCACGCCCGAGAAGACACTCGAGCGCAAGGCCAAGGAGCTCATCCTGGCCCGGCGGCTCGAGAGCTCGCTCTCGAAGGACGAGATCCTGACGCTGTACCTCAACGCCGCCTACTTCGGGCACGGCCGTTACGGCGTCGAGGAGGCCGCGCAGTACTACTTCGGCAAGCCGGCGAAGAAGGTGACCGTCCCCGAGGCGGCGGTGCTCGCCGGCATCGTCCAGTCGCCGGAGCGACTGTCGCCGCGCAAGCACCCGGAGCGGGCGCGGGATCGGCGCGCCTACGTCCTGCGCGAGATGGCGGAGAACGGGTACATCACGCAGGCCCAGGCGGACGAGGCGGCGAAGGCCGGGTTCCAGCTCGCGGAGGTCGAGGAGCTGCCGCTGCCGGAGGCGGGGTGGTTCGTCGAGGAGGTGCGGCGGCAGGTGGCGGCGGTCGTCGGTTCCGAGCGGCTGCTCAACGGCGGCCTGAAGATCGAGACCACACTCGACCTCGAGCGGCAGCGGGCGGCGCTGGCGGCGGTCCGCGAGGGGCTGCGCGAGATCGACGCACGCCAGAAGTTCGCCGAGAAGGTGCCGGTCGAGCCCAAGGCGCGCTGGGACCGCTGGCGCGAGAAGCGCGTCAAGGCGCTCGGCGGCCAGCCGCCGGCGGCGGGGCGCGTGGTGCCGGCGCTGCTCGTCGCCGTGAAGGACGGCGCGCTCGAGCTCGACCTCGGGGTCGGGCGGGCGCGCATCGCGGCCGCGGGCACGAAGCGCTGGCTCGGCGACAAGGGCGAGCTGCCCTGGGCGCCGGGCGCGGTGCTGCCGGTGGCGGTGCGCGACGACGGACCGAAGCACCCGGAGGTGATGCGCGCGGTGCTGCACGTCGGTCCGCAGGGCGCGTTCGTCGCGCTCGACCCGCAGACGCGGCGCGTGCTCGCGCTCGTGGGCGGCGAGGACTTCCTCGAGCAGCCGTTCGACCGCGCCACCCAGGCGCGGCGCCAGCCGGGCAGCACGTTCAAGCCGTTCGTCTACGGCGCGGCGCTCGCGAGCCGGAAGTACAGCCCGTCGACGCGGGTGATCGACGCGCCCGAGGTCCTGCCGCTCGGCAACGGCAAGTTCTGGGAACCCAAGAACTTCTCGGCGAAGTTCGAGGGCCCGCTGTCGCTGCGGGTGGCGCTGGCGAAGTCGATCAACTCGATCGCCATCCGCGTGGCGAACGACGTCGGCGTACCGGCCGTGCACGCCTTCGCGAAGGGCGCCGGCATCACGTCGCCGCTCGCAGACAACCTGACGGTGGCGCTCGGGTCGAGCGAGGTGAGCCCGCTCGAGCTGGCGAACGCGTTCGCGACATTCGCCGCGGACGGGCGCCGCGACGCGCCGCGGATGGTGCTCGCGGTGTCCGGTCCCGACGGGGCGCGGGTGCCCGGCCTCGGCGTCTCCGAGGACGCGCCGCCCGAGCCGGCGCAGGTCGTGGATCCGGCGGTGGCGTGGGTGCTGCGCTCGATGATGCGCAGCGTCGTCACCGAGGGCTCCGGCACGCGCCTGAAGGATGTGCCGCGGCCCGTCGTCGGCAAGACCGGCACGAGCAACGACGCGCGCGACACCTGGTTCGTCGGCCTGCTGCCGGAGGTGGCGATGGTGGCGTGGATCGGCTTCGACGACCCGCGCACGCTCGGCAGCAAGGAGACGGGCGGCCGCGCGGCCGCGCCCGTCGCGCGAGCGTTCGCGCTGGCGACGGCGAAGGAGGGGCCGGCCTGGTCGCCGGCGCCGGAGGGCGTCGTGTCGGCGAACATCGACCCGAAGACCGGCCAGCTGGCCGCGTCCGGGGGCGCGCAGGAGTGGTACCTCGCGGGGACGGAGCCGAAGGAGACGGCGCCGGCCGCGGGTGAGATCGACGCCGGCAACTTCTTCTTCGAGGAGCTGGGCGGCGGGGCGCCGGCGCCGCCCTCCGAGGCGACCGCGCCCGCGCCCGCGCGTGCCGGCGACGACGAGGACGCGCCCGAGGACGACCTCTCCGACTGACTGCGCCGCTCGGGTGCGACGCGCGCGTCCATCCAGTCTCGAAGACGTCGTCGCCCTGCGCCGCGCCCGCGCTTCCAGTCTCGAAGACGTCGTCGCCCTGCGCCGCGCCCGTGCTTCCGGTCTCGAAGACGTCGCGCGCCGCCGGAGGCGATCGCCACGACGCCCCGCAGACGTCGCGACGGTCCGCTTGCGACCCTCGCGCCTTGCGACGCGCGGCTCGCTCGGCCATCATTCGACCCGTGAGCGACGCCACCCCCCGCATCGCGCTCGTGGGCGCCGGCAGCCGCGGCGAGCCGCTGCTGCGCGCGCTGGCCGACGTCGGCGCGCTGGCCGCCGTCTGCGACCTCGATCCCGACGTCCGCGCGCGCTTCCCCGACGTCCGCACCACCGACGATTACCTCGCGCTGCTCGCCGATCCCGCCATCGACGCGGTCGTGCTGGCGACGCCGACCGGCAGCCACGACGGCATGGCCCAGGCCGCGCTCGAGGCGGGCAAGCACGTGCTCGTCGAGGGCCTGCTGGGCGTGCACGCCGACGCCGCCGCCGAGTTGGTGGCGCTCGCCGAGCGGCGCGGGCGCGTGCTGCAGGCCGGCGCCGGGCTGCGCTTCGATGCGGCGCTCGTCGCCTTTCGGGTGGCGGCGGCGACGATCGGAGCGTTGCGCTACGTGCACGCCGAGGCGCTGGCGCCACGGCGCGAGCGGCGCGACGACGCAGCGGTCTTCAGCTTCGCCCCGGAGCTCGTCGGCCTCGTGCTGGCGCTGGCCGGCGAGCGGCCCGAGTGGATCCGCACCCAGGCCGCCGGCATCCGCGACGGCGACGTCGCCGACGTGACGTTCACCGGGCTCGGCTTCCCGGCGGGGCTGCGGGCGCACGTGCACGTCAGCTGGATGCACCCGCTCCGCTCGCTGCGCGTCGTCGCCACGGGCGACGAGGGCACCGTGCTGCTGCAGGACGGCCTGGTCACCCGCTACGTCGGCGACGAGGGGGCGCCGGTCGCGGTCGACGCCCCCGACGCGGCCCGCGCCGCGTGCGCCCGCTTCCTCGAGGCGCTCGAGCGCGGTCGCAGCGACGACGCCCGCCACGACGTCGCCGTCCTGCGGGTCGTCGAAGCCGCGCAACGCTCGCTCGACGAGGATCGCGCCGTGCATCCCGCGTCCAAGGCGCCCGAGAAGGCCACCGAGCGGCCCGGCGTCCGCCTCCACGCCACCGTCGCCGTCGACGGGGACGTCGACATCGGCGAAGGCACCTCGATCTGGCACTTCAGCAAGCTGCTCGGCCCGTGCCGCATCGGCAAGAACTGCACGTTCGGCCAGAACGTGGTCGTCGAGCGGCATGTGACGGTCGGCGACAACGTGAAGATCCAGAACAACGTGTCGGTGTACTCGGGGGTGATCCTCGAAGACGACGTGTTCTGCGGTCCGTCGATGGTGTTCACCAACGTCGGCACCCCCCGCAGCGGCTTTCCGCGCAAGGGGCAGTACACCACCACCCTCGTGAAGCGTGGCGCCAGCATCGGCGCCAACGCGACCGTCGTGTGCGGCCACACGCTCGGCCGCTACTGCTTCGTCGGCGCCGGCGCGGTCGTCACGCGCGACGTGCCGGACTACGCGCTCGTCTACGGCAACCCCGCCCGCCTGCGCGGCTGGGCCTGCTTCTGCGGGGCCACGCTGCCGTTCGGCACCTCCCCCGGCGAGAGCGAAGCGGGCGTCTGCCCCGACTGCGGCCGCCGCTACGCCCGCGAGGGCCACGTCGTCCGGGAGCTCGACGCCGCCGGATGAGCCTCATCGACCGTCTGAAGGACGCCGGCCGGGCCGCCGCCTCCGCCGCGATGAAGCAACCCGCCGTCCGGCGCCGGGTCGAGCGCGTGCAGGCCAAGGCGCGCGAGCTTCGCGAGGAGATCGAGGAGCGCCTCGGCGACGTCGAGTCCGACCTCTGGGCGTGGATCCAGAAGCTCGAGGCGGAGGCGCGCAAGGGGCAGCGCCAGGTGCAGCGCAAGCAGAGCTCCGCCGAGCACTACCGCACCCTCGGCCTGCTGCCCGGCGCCAACATCGACGAGGTGAAGGCCGCCTACCGCAAGAAGATGCGCGAGAACCACCCCGACCGCTTCGCCCACGACAAGAAGGCCGAGGCGGCGGCGCACGCGCGCGCGCAGCAGATCAACATCGCCTACCAGGAGCTGACGGCCCTGATCACCGGCCGCGAGGCCCGGCGCGGCTGAGCCGGCGCACTCAGGCGGGCTTCTGCGTCAGCTCGCGGATGAAGCGCTGGGAGTTGTCGGAGAGGCGGGTGAAGCGGACGCCCATGCCGGCGTTGGGGGACGGCGGCCGCACGACGCGGACCACCTCGCCGGTGCCCTCGATGATCTCCATGTCGCCGGCGATCACCGTGAAGCGCAGGTTGACCTTGGTACCGACCGGCAGCGGGTGCTTGGAGCGGATGAAGCAGCCCGAGCTCGAGATGTCGGTCGCGTACTCGGCGACGAACTCGTCGATCGTCTCGAACTCTTTGTTGATGGTGACGCGGCTGTCGCGCCGACGCTCCTGTTGCATGGGCCTCACCCCGTCCGCTCGTGCAGCACGGGCGCGTCGCCCGCGGCGTCGGCGCTACTCTCGTCGCCCCCGAGCTCGTAGTGCTCGAGGTGGAAGTCGGGTCGCTCTTCGACTCTCAGTCGCTTGCCCACCTTCGTCTCGAGCGTCGCCATGAGCGACGACTCCTCGTCGCGCAGCACCTGCGCGATACGAGGGTGCACCGCCACCCGGATCGTCGGCTCGTCGACGAACTCCGCCTCGCGCACCACCTCGCGGTAGATCTCGTAGGCCACCGAGGTGCGGCTCTTCAGCGTGCCCGCCCCCTGGCAGTAGAAGCAGGGCTCGCAGACGGTGCGCAACAGCGAGTCGCGCACGCGCTTGCGCGTCATCTCGACGAGCCCGAGCTCGCTGATCTCGAGGATGTTCGACTTGGCCCGGTCCCGCTTCAGCGCCTCGGCGAAGGCCGTGTACACGCGGTCGCGGTTGACCTGGTTCTCCATGTCGATGAAGTCGACGATGATGATGCCGCCGATGTTGCGCAGCCGCAGCTGGCGCACGATCTCTTCCACGGCCTCGAGGTTCGTCTTGAGGATGGTGTCCTCGAGGTTGCGCTTGCCGACGTAACGGCCGGTGTTGACGTCGACGGCGGTGAGCGCCTCGGTCTGGTCGATGATCAGGTAGCCGCCGCTCTTGAGCCACACCTTGCGGCCGAGCGCCCGGTTGAGCTCGATCTCGACGCCGTACGCGTCGAAGATCGGGTCGGGGCCCGGGTAGCGCTTCACGCGGTCGGTGTAGCGCGGCATGAAGCGGCGCATGAAGCGCGTCAGGCGGTCGTACTCGCCTTCGTCGTCGATGTGGATCTCGTCGAGCTCGGGCGTGACGAGGTCGCGAGCGGCGCGCAGCACGAGGTCGAGGTCCTCGTAGAGCGTCATCGGCGCCGGGCCGCTCTCCATGCGGGTGAGGATGTCGTTCCACACCTGCCGCAGGAACTCGAGGTCGGCGCGCAGCTCCTCGGGGGTGCGCCCCTCGGCCGCCGTTCGCGCCACGAAGCCGCCGCCCTCGGGCACGAGCGCTTCGAGGATGCCGCGCAGCCGGCGCCGCTCCTCCTCGTCGACGATGCGGCGGCTGATGCCGATGTGGTCGACGGTCGGCATGTAGACGAGGTGGCGCCCGGCGATGCTGACGTGGTTGGTGACGCGCGCGCCCTTGGTGCCGATGGGCTCCTTGGCCACCTGCACCATGACCTCCTGCCCTTCTTGCAGCAGGTCTTGAATGGGCTTGCCGCTCGACTCGTGCCGGGCCTCGCTCAGCGTGTTGAGGATGGTCGGCAGGTCGCCGCCGTGACGCGTCGCGCCGCGCACCGCGGCCTCGGCCACGTCGGCCACGTAGAGGAAGGCCGCCCGCTCGAGCCCGATGTCGACGAAGGCTGCCTGCATGCCCGGCAGCACCCGGATGACCCGCCCCTTGTAGATGTTGCCCACCAAGGACGAGTCCCGACGGCGCTCGATGTAGATCTCGGCGACCTGGTGGTCTTCGAGCAGCGCGACGCGGGTCTCGTGCGGCGTGCAGTTGAGGACGAGGGCATTGGGCATGTTGCGCATGGTGACGTATCATCGCGCGCCTGCCAAGCAAGGCGGGGCGCCGCCGTGTGCCCGTGAACCGATGGAGGTGTGCGTGGATCTGTTGCAGGTGATGATGGAGCGCGGCCTCGAAGAGGTGGTCGCCGTCAGCGACCCGGCCAGCGGCCTGATCGGCTTCATCGTCATCCACGACACCACGCGCGGGCCGGCCATCGGCGGCTGCCGTTTCTTGCCCTACGCCGACGCGGCGACCGCGCTCGCCGACGGCGCGGCGCTCGCAGTGGCGATGACACGCAAGTGCGCGCTCGCGGGCCTCAACGCCGGCGGCGGCAAGGGCGTCTTCATCGACCACCCCGGCGTGAAGGACCGCGGCGCGATGGTCCGCGCCGTGGGCAGCTACGTGGAGAGCCTCGGCGGGCGTTTCTATACGTCCGGGGACTTGGGCCTTGGGCCCGGTGACATCGCGCTCATGCGGCAGACGACGCGCTACGTCGCGGTGCCCGACGAGCGCACGCTCGACCTCGCGGGCGGCGTCGCCGACGGCGTGCTCGCGGCGATGCGGGCCACGCTGGCGGCCGCCGGTCTCGGTGAGGAGCTGAGCGGGCGCACCGTCGCCGTCCAGGGCCTGGGCACGATGGGCTCACGGGTGGCGCGGCGCCTCGCGCACGAGGGCGCCCGCGTGGTGGCATCCGACCTCGACCGCGGGCGCGCCGAGTGGGCGGCGAGCGAGCTCGGCGCCACGATCGTCGATCCGGCCGAGATCTACGACGCGCCGGCCGACGTCTTCTGCCCCTGCGCGACGAGCGGCGTGCTCGACGCCGTCAACGTGGGGCGGCTGCGGGTGAAGGCCGTCGTCGGCGCCGCCAACAACCAGCTCGGCGACGCGACCGCCGACCGGTACCTGCTCGAGCGCGGCATTCGCTACGCACCCGACTACGCGGTCAACGCCGGCGCGATGATCCTCGCCGCAAAGACCTACCTCGAGCACGTCGCCGACGTGCGCGAGACGATCCTCGTCGCCGCCGAGCAGATCGCCGAGACGGTGACCCGCATCTTCGAGGAGTCCGACGCGACGGGCGAGCCCCCGGGCGCCGTCGCCGACCGCCTCGCCGACGAGGCGCTGCTGCGCCCCCGTGACGCCACGAAGCAGTGGTGGCCCATCCGCTGACGGCGCACCTGCCCCCGCCGAGCAAGGGCCTCGTCCAGGCGGCGGGGCCGCCCCCGGTGCTGCGCGCGCTCTGGGCCCGCGTCGCGTTCGACGAGGACCTGGCGCCCGCGCTGGCGCGGCTCGAACCCTGGCTCGCGGCGCCGACGCTGCGCCGGGCGCTCGTCCAGGTCGTGTACCGACCCGAGCAGCTTCGCTCCCAGGCGGCCGCGGTCCACGCGGACTTCGCGCGGCGGCACGCGGCCAGGGTCTCGACCTATCTGCCCTTCTGCCTGCCGGGCAGCTCGCAGTTCTCGGCCATGGGCGCCTTCGCGACCCCGCACGACTGCCACGGCTGCGTCTTCTACCAGGGCATGGCCTGCCAGGGGCTGGGGGCCGATCCCGCGCCGTGGTCCGGACTCGGCAGTGACCGCCTGCCGCTCGAGGACGTCGCGCGACCGGTCCACGCCTATGCGCGCGCCGACTTCGCGGGCAATCGGCCGCTGCAGTACTGGCTGCCGGAGCGCCGGCACATCGCCGCCATCGGCGCCGCCGTGCGCGCCGCCGGCGGACGCCTGTGGGACCTCGGCGGCGGCAACGGCCTGCTCGCCGGACTGCTCGCCGCCGACGAGGGCCTCGACGTGACGGTGGTCGACGTCTGCGACGCGTACCCGACGCCGGCGGGCGTCCGCCGCCAGGTGCGGGACGTGCGCGCCACGATCGAAGGCGCGCCGCGGGCGCTGCTGATGTCGTGGCCGCCGACCGGCGACGGCTTCCGCGACGTGGTCGACGAGATCGAGCCGGACGTGGTGGTCTACGCGTTCGACGCCGAGGGCTTCTGCGGCCGGCGCCCCGGGTACGCCGGTGTCTTCGCCACGCCCGACGGCCTCGAGTGGTTCGCCTACCCCGAGAACGACTTCCGGCCGCTGCGCGGGCGTCCCGTCGTCGGGCAGTGGCGCGTGCGCACGTACCGCGATCTGCGCGTCGGCGACGGAAAACGCAGTGGAATCCTGCAGATCCGCGCGCGCGTCGATGCCGGGCGTCCCGCGCCGGCCGCGCGCTACCCCTGGGAGTGACGGACGCCGGCGCACGCGAAGCGCACGAGCCGGCGCGGCGCGACGCCGGCCAGGAGCGAGGCCGCGAGCGGCAGCCAGCGCGGCATCGCCACGGCGCGACCGCGGCGCTCGACGCGGGCGACCCGCCCGAGCACGTCGGCGAGCGGTCGCCAGCCGTCCGTCCGTGGGAGCGCGTCGCCCTTGGTGAGCACGCGGTCGCCGCGCAGCGCGATCACGCGGTGCACGACGCCGAGCGCGGCGCCGCGCGTCAGGACGACGTCGCCGCGGCGCGGCCGCCGGGACAGCGGCGCCACGGTCACCCGGTCGCCGTCGCGCAGGAACGGCCACATCGAGGCGCCGCGCGCGACGAAGGTGATCTCCGCGCCGCGCGCGAGCAGCTCGAGCGCCATCGCGTCGGCGGCGCCGGCGAACGGGTCAGCGGCGCGCGCGTTCGGGCTCATCGATCTGGACGAGGCGGATGCGGTCCGCGGGGCGCGCCATGCCTGCCTTGCGCGCCGCCCACTGCCGCTCGGCGAACGTCGGCGCCTCCTCGAAGAGCGCCGCCTCCTCGCCGGGCAGCGGCAGCGGCGCCCCGCGCTCGTTGAGCCGGTGCAGGTACTCGAGCGCGGCCATCGTCAGGTGCGTGCGCTCGCAGACATAGGCGCTCCGCCGCCCCGGGTCGCCGGTCTCCGCGTGCGAGAGCCCCGGACAGTAGCCGCACTTGCCGTGATAGCCGCAGCCGGCGCAGTCGCCGAGGTACGAGGAGCGCCGGACCACGCGCATCTCTTCGATCTTCGGGTTGTCGTACCACAGCTCGCGGAACGTGTGCTCGCGCAGGCTGCCGAGGCTGTCGCGCCACAGGATGCACGGCCACAGGCGTCCGTCCGGCGTGATGTAGGCGCTGCCCTTCGCCGCCGCGCAGGTGTGGTAGTGGCTCGGCGTGTCGGGCATCTCGGGGATGGGCACGACCATGTCGCGCACCTGCTCGAGGCCGTTCATCACGGCGACGATGCGCTCCGTCGAGTGCGCGCCGATGCTGCACAGGCCGAAGTCCGCCTGGTCGTCGGGCTGGATGTGGGCGTCGCACTCCCAGTCGGCCCCGATCTCGGCGGCGAGCCGCTTCACGCCGGCCCAGCCGCGCCGGTTGTGCACCATCACCGGCGTCTTGTACTGCACCTTCATGCCGCGGGCCGCGAGGCGGCGCCCGGCGTCGATCGTCTTCTGGTGGCTGCCGGGGATGAGCGTGATCGCCTCGTGCTCGGCGGGGTCGTCCGAGTACAGCGACATGCTCACCCGCGTCACGCCCATCTCGCAGAGCGCGTCGGCGACCTCGTCGGTGACGTGGTTGCCGTGGGTGATGATCTTCACGTCGAAGTTGCGCGCGCGCGCCGCCCGCAGGATGTCGAGCGCGTCCGGCCGCAAGAAGAGGTCGCCGCCGCTGAAGAGCAGGAAGAGCGTGCCTACCTCGACGAGCGCGTCGAGGACGCCGAGGCTCTCCTCGTACGTCAGCTCCGGCTGGTGGCGATCCGTGAGGTAGCAGTGGACGCACTTGTGGTCGCACCGCCAGGTGAGGTCCCAGTGGACCCAGAGCGGGATGGCGCGCTCGATGGCGTGCTGGAAGAAGCTTCGCGCACCGCCCTCCGGGCCGCAGACAGCCATGGTCCCTCCTTCGGGAAGGCGAGTCGGACACAGGGGACCGCCTCGACCAGATCGCAAGCGAGATCGAACGCGCGCCGGCGCGCCGCCGGCGTTTCATCGTAGCTGGTGACGCAAGCGAGCAGGCCGGCGGCGGCGTCGCTCTTCGGCCACGGGACGGCGGCGACCGCGTCGCTCTTGACCGGGTCGGCGACGAGCGCGAGCGGCGCGTGGCCCGCGTCGAGCGGGCGCGTGCGGCCCTGGCTCCAGAACGGCGTGCCGTAGGCGCGCCAGCCGCCGGCGTGCCGACGCAGGACGACCAGCTCGTCGGCGAGCACCCGCTCGAAGCCCGCCTCGCGTGCCACCGTGCTCTTGCCCGCGCCGGAGCGCCCCGGCACCAGCCAGGCGCCGTCGTCGACGAGGCCCGCCGAGGCGTGGACCACGAAGCCGTCGAGCCGGTCGAGCGCCGCGTGCAGCGCGAGCTCCATCGCCGCCCAGAGCGGGCCGGTCGTGCCGTCCGTCCAGACATGGGCCACGTCGCCGGCGAGCGCGAAGCGCAGGTTGTGGCGGGCATACACGAAGGTCGTCCCGGGCGGCGCCGCCGGGGCCTTCGCGGCGCGCAGGGTGAGGGTGGCTTCGGCGGGCGCGGGATCGAGAAACGGGCCGAGCTCGCCGACGGGCAGCGGCCCGTCGAAGACGAGCCGGACGCCGGCGATGTGGACGGCGGCCATGGGCAGGCGGGAGGGGCTCAGGAGCGCAGGCAGCAGCCGAACGGCGGCGGACCGGCGCTCTCGAGCGCGCAGCCCGAGCACGACAGCGCCTGGCGCTCGAACACCTGCTGGGTGAGGAAACCCGGCTTCGAGTAGGGTCGCCGCTCGCGCGGGGGCCGGCGTTCCTCGTTCCGGTTCGTCGGGTGTCGCTCGCTCATCGTCAACCTCAGTAGTACAGCACGGCCCGCAGCGCGCCGCCGGGCTCTTTGTATACGACCCCGAAATCGTCGAAGCCATCTCCATCGATGTCGCCGAGGCCGTCCACCCCGCGCTTGCGGCGCGGGAAGCTGTTCAGCGTGATGTCGGCCGAGCGCTGCCCGCCGACCTCGTCGCCGCCGAACCGGCCGGCGCCATCGTTGTAGAAGATGTGTGCCTCGACGTGACCATCGTCGAGGTGGCTGGCGATGATGTCGCGGGCGCCGTCGTCGTTCACGTCGCCGACGTCGTTCATGTACGCGCCGTACGAGGCCGGGTTGCGGCCGAAGCAGTCGAGGCGCAGGAGACCGCCGCTCACCGTCACGATCTTCTTGATGTTGTAGTTGCCGATCGCGAAGTCCTCGCCGGGCTGGCCGTCGAGATCGACGCCGCCGAACATGTTCGAGCCCCAGAACGAGGTCGCGCCGCCGGGCGCGGGCGGGCACAGGTCGGCGATCTCGCGCGAGCCGTTGTTCGCCACCGGGTGGGTGAGCGTCGCGGCGAGCGCGTCGCCGCCCTCGAACAGGAAGACGCGGCCGAAGCTGCCGCCGCCCGAGAAGATGACCTCGGTGCGGCCGTCGCCGTCGATGTCGCCCGCGGCGATCGACTTGCCGGCGGCAGCCACCGTCGCGCCGGCGGCCCCGGCGACGAGACGCGTGATGCCGGTCGCGGCGTTGTACTGCGAGGCGTCGATCGTCGCCGCCGCCGTCCAGGCCGCCCGCGAGCGGCCGGCGACGACGTTGACGAAGTTGTTGGCGTTGCCGTTGGCGCCGCCGATCGCCAGGTCGCCGTAGCCGCCCGCCGGATCGCCCGCCAGCTGGTTGAAGTTGCCGATGCCCGTCGCGTAGGTGACGAAGCGCCCGGGCGTGAGGATCACCACGTCGGCGGCCGCGATCTGGGCCGCGTTGCCGCCGCCGAAGTACAGCGCCACCGCGCCGTTTCCGCCGCTCACGCCGACGACCGCGAAGTCCGGCGTGCCGTCGCCGTCGACGTCGCCCACGCTCCCGGCGAAGCCGCCGAACGCGCTGAGCGCCGTGCCGTTCACCGTCGGGACCACGAGCGGCACCACCTGCGCGTTCGCCGGCTCACCGTCGCCCGCGCTCAGGATCAGCGCGACCTGGCGGAACTCGGTGAACGGCGCGACCGGCAGGAACGCCAGCGCGCTGACGATCGCGTCGCCGTGGCCGTCGCCGTTGAGATCGCCGAGACCCTGGATGAGCGAGCGCTGGTTCAGGAAGGTCTCGCTCGGCCAGAAGTTCGCCGGTCCGATGTCGAACTGCGCCGTGCGCAGGCGGAGGTCGACGTTGACCGCCGCGATCCCACCGAGACGGCCCGCGTCATCGATGGCGCGCACCGCGACGAAGTGGTTCTGGTGCAGCGGCAGCGCCGCCGCGTCGACGAGCGACAGCGCCACCTGGGCGCCGGGCTGGAAGGGCGCCCCGGCGCCGAGCGCCTGCGCGGTGTTCGGGTAGTTGCCGATCAGCGTCGCCAGGTTCCAGGCGTTGTCGTCGGCGATGGGGCCGTTCGAGCGGCGCACCTCGAAGGCGGCGACCGGCGCCCCGGCGGCACCGTTGTCGCCGGGGGCGGCGAACGTCAGCTCCACCTCGGTGCTGCGCGGGTGCACGATCTCGAACTCGAGCTCCGGCGCGCCGGGCGCGGCGGGATCGACGAGCACCTGGCGCGTCGCGCAGCCCTGGTTGCCGGCGGCGTCGGTGATGCAGATGCGCAGCGTGGCCGGGCCCTCGGCGAGCGTGACGTCGGTGAACGTCACGTCGAGCGGGCTCGTCTGATCGAGCGCGTCGCGGCTCGCCACCTGCTGTCCGTCGACCTCGAGCGTGGCGGCGCGCGCGCTGTTCGTGGCGATGTTCGCCTCGGTCACGCGCGCGGTCACCGTCGTCTGCAGGCCGTTGGCGGGGTTGCCGTCGGTGTCGGCCTGGACCGGCGCCGGCTCGGGCGCGGCGGGCGTCGAGATCGCGACCGCCGGCACGTCGAGGTCGACGATGACGCGCTCCGTCGGCGAGAACGTCGTCCGGCCGTTGAGCACGATGCGAATGCGCAGGTCGTCGATGCCGCGCGGCAGCGCGACGTTGGCGAACCGGACGGCGCCGTTCGCCGGGACGGCGACGGCGCCGAGCACCTGCTCGCCGCCGGCCGGGCCGGTGACGAGCTCCGCCTGAGTGCCTACGCAGTCGGCGTTGATGTCGACCGCCACCGTGCCGTCGATGCCCGCGACGGTGAGCGTGCCGTTGCCGACCGCGCCGTCGGTCGGGCCGAAGACCACCGGCTCCTCGGCGAAGACGAGCGCGCTCAGGCAGCCGCTCAGGCGGGCGCTGACCGCCACCGGCGCCGAGGTGCCCACGTTGCCGCAGGCGTCGCCGGCGACGGCGGTCAGGACCTGATCGCCGGGGCCGAGCGTGACGCGGGCGTCGATCGGCGCCTGGAACTGCGGCGGCACGAGCAGCGCCGCCGGCTGCGTGGCGAGCGGCCGGCCGTTCGCCCGGAGCTCCACCGTGCGTCCGGCCTCGATGCCGGCGCGCGGATCGAAGTCGATCTCGAGGTCGCTCTGGAAGCCGTTCGCCGGGTCGCCGTCGGCGTCGTCGTCGTCGGTGAGCACCTGGCCGTCATCGAGGCCGGCGATCACCGGCACCGGCGCCACCGTGTCCACCTTGAAGGACACCGGCAACGGGCGGCTCCAGTCGTCGAGGTTGTCGACGCGCTCGAAGCCCGCGACGCTCGCCGCGTTGCCGCACGCATCGAGCACGGTCACGCGGATCTCGTGGGCCCCCTCGCCGATCGCCTGCGCCGGGAAGGCCACCTGGCCGCCGAGCGCGGCCTGCTCCACCGGCTCGCGGCCGTCGATCGCGAGCCGGCCGGTGAGCGCCTCGTCGGGCTGACCGAGGGCGGAGGCGCGCACGGCGTACTGCAGGCCGTCGGCGCCGGGATCAGCGTCCGCGCCGCCGTTGAGGCAGGCGTCCGCCGCGAGACCGACGAGCTGGGTCTGCGGCCGCAACGTATCGATCTGCAAGCGATAAACGAACGCGTCGGGGTCGTTGAAGTCCGGCAGGCGGTTGCCGGCCGCGTCGGAAGAAGACAGGTACAGGTTGTGGGTGCCCTGGTCGAGGTCCAGCGGGAACTGGACCTGGCCGTTGGCGATGATCGCGGAGGTGACGCGATCGCGGTTGGGCGCGCGCAGCAGCGTCACGCTCCGGCCGTCCTCGATGCCGGTGATCGTCGCGCGCAGGTCGAACTCGGCGCGGTCGTTGATGCGTTCGGGCCGGCGGCGCTCGACGCGGTTGACGCAGGCATTGGCGTCGGCGTCCTGCGGGACGACGAAGGCCTCGACCGTCGGTTCGGTGCAGTCGACGAGGACGGAGATGGGGCCGGACTCGACGGGCTCGCCGAAGACGCCGACCACGGACAGGGTGTGGCGGCCGTCCTGCAGGCTGAGCAGGCAGTTGAGCTCGGGGCCGCCGGCGCCCTGCTCGACGCTGCAGCCGGCGGGGGCGAGCGCCGACGAGCGGCCGTCGCACGCCTCGGGACCGGCGCCCTGGTTGGCGCTGGTGCAGACGAAGTACTCGGCCTCGGCGCCGAGCTGCTCGATCACGGCACGCAGGTACACCTGGCAGCCGGCGGTGTTCTCGTCCTCGTCGTCGCCGGCGAGGATGTTCGTGCCCTCCGCCGGCTCGCGGATGGAGATCGACGAGTCGGGATCCACGACGCTGGCGCTCACGGCCACCGCCTCGTTCCCGCAGGCGTCGGTGGCGCGGGCGCGGATCTCGAGGTCGCCCGCGGGCAGCGTCCGCTGGCCGAGGCTGGCGATGGCGCAGTCGCCCTCGCCGATGTCGAGCGCGAAGGGCTGGCCGTCGTCGCTCAGCGCCGGCGCGGTCTCGACGGTGAGGATCTGACCTGCGGCGCCGCAGACCTCGATCTGCGGGGTGAGCTGCAGGCCCTCGCTCTCGATCTCGTCGCCGGGGACCTCGTCGTCGGCGGCCGTGATCTGGGTCCCGTGGGCGGGCGTCAGCACGCGAATCTGCGGCGCGACCCGGTCGATGCGCACGGCGAGGGCGTCGGCGCCCTCCTGGCCGGCGGCGTCGGTCACGCGCGCGGTGAGGTCGCAGTCCGCCTCGTCGGGCAGCGTCAGCAGGTCGAACGCGATCGCCCCGCCGTCGCCGACCACGCCCTGCGCTTCGAACGGCTCGGCGTCGCCGCACGTCGCCGTCACCCTCGCCGCCGCGCCGGGATCGACGCCCTGTGCGGTGGCGGTCACCGCGAGCTGGAAGCCGGGCGCCACCGCCGCGTCGACGTAGGTGGCGTTCAGGCAGGCGCCGAGCGCGCCGAGCTCGATGGTCGGCGGCGTGAAGAGGAAGGTGATGCGCGCCGCGGGGCCGCTGGCGGCGCCGTCGGCGAGCCGCGGCTGCAGGCGGAAATCGAAGGGCCCGGCGGGCTCCGCGGGCAGCTCGACGGTCGCGCGCACCGTCGTCGAGCCGTCGGCACCGACGGCGACCGGACCGAACGTGGCGTCCTGCAGCTCGGACACGACGGCGACCACGATCTCCGTGCCTTCGGCCAGGGCGCTCTCGACGCGGACGTCGAGCTGCAGGCCGGCGGTGTCGGGATCGACGTCGGCGCCGGCCGCGAGGCGCGCGCCATCCACCGGGGCCACGACCTGCAGGCGCGGCGGGCAGCCGACCGCGCCGAGGTGGAACGTGCGCGTGGTCTCGCGTCCGCCGCAGTCGACCGCGCGCACGCCGATCACGTTGTCGCCGTCCAACAGGTCGACCACGGGCGCGAACACGCCGTCCTCGTCGACCGCGTCGCAGAACTCGGCGCTGCCGTTGATGGTGTAGCAGAGGCGCGTCGCGCTCAGGTCCGCCAGCTGCAGCTGGAGGGTCGTCTGCACGCAGTTGCTCGCGTCGCCGTCGGCGTCCTGCTCGGGGCCGAGCTCGGCGCCGTCGGCGGGCGCGATCAGCTCGATGGACGGCGCGGTGGTGTCGACGACGAAGTCGACGCCCTCCGCGGGGGAGACGGCGATGGGAGCGTCGCCCTGGACGCGGCCGCTCACCGCCACGTGGTACCGCCCGTCGGCGAGCGCCTCGGGGCCGGCGGCGCCGCCGAACGTCACCGCGTACGCGTCGTCGCCCTGTCGCTCGAGCGCGACGGGCTCGCCGGCCGCGCCGCCCTCGGGGGTGACGACCGCCTCGAGGCGGGCGCCGTTCGCCGTCAGCCGCCGCCCGCTGCCGCCGACCACCACCTCGCCGGCGCCGAAGCACTGGCCGTCGGCGGGCTGCGCGAGATCGAAGACCGGCGTGTCGGAGAGCACGGTCCAGGTGGGCGGATTCTCCTGCGGAATCGCGGCGTTGGGCGAAAGTTCGGCCGCGCCGCGGCAGCGGATGGGGCCCTGGTCCGCCGCGGCGAAGGTGACCGTCACCGCCACGCGGCCCTCGGCGTCGGCGTCGGCGCGCCGCACGCGGTGCTCGGGCCGGGTGAAGCGGCCGAGGAACTGCTGGCCGGGGAGCTGGCACTCGACGAACACGTCGTAATCGACGTCGGCCGGGCGCGGGTCCTCGATCTCCACCGTCGCCGTGATCTGCTTGCCGTCCACCTCCGGCAGGTCGTCCTGCAAGGGCTGGAAGGCGGCGCCGTCGGCGGGCTCGACGATCGTGAGCCGCGGCTCCACCGGATCGAAGCACACGGTGTAGGCAGGGCTCCGGCCCTCGTTGCCGCAGTCGTCCACGGCGGAGACGGTCAGCGTCCGACCGCAAGCGAAATCGGTGATCTCGGCGGCGATGGCGAAGCGGCCGTCCGCCCCGACGGTCACCTCGTCGTCGACGGCGCCGGGCAGCGGCGGGTCGAAGGCGACGCGCACCGTGGCGCCGGCGGGCAGGCCCTCGGCCGTCCCGCGCAGCGTGGCGCGGAAGCCGCCGTCCGGCAGCCGCTCGTTGCCCTCGTGCCCGATGAGGTTGGCGCCGATCGCGCTGAGCTCGAGGCCGAGGACCGGCGGCGCCGCGTCGACGACGAGCATGTAGGGTTCGACCTCGGCGCTCAGGCCGCCGTCGCCGGTCGCCGTCGCGCCGACCGTGTTCTCGCCCTCGACGAGCGTGACCTCGGCGCGGGCGATGCCGCCCTCGACCTCGACCGGCTCGGTGCGATCGCCGTTGACCTCGAAGGTCACGCGCGCGCAGTTGGTCTCGGCGGTGAGCTCGGCCTGGACGCCGGGCGTGTTCGGGTCGAGATCGGCGGCGGCGAGCACGTCGCAGCCGTCGCCGCCGGGCTGGGGCGAGAGCGTCAGCGTGCAGGCGTCGATCTCGACGCGGACGCCGATCTCGGTGCGGGCGGCGGTGCCCGGCGCGGTCGCCGCGAGGCGCACCTCGCGCGGCTCCGCGCCGACGGGCAGCGTCACCTCGGCGAACGTCGCCTTGCCGTTCGCGATGTCGGCCTCGGCTGTGGCCGCGCCGTCGATCTCGAGCGCGATGCGCCCGGGCGCCTCGCCCGCCACCCCGATCACGACCTCGACCTGCAGGCCGTTGCCGAGGTTGCCGTCCGCGTCGTCCGCGGCGCCGAAGACCGTGCCGTCGGTGGGCCGCTCGAAGCTGAGCGTCGGCGGTACGGGCACCGTTCGGCACTCGTCGCTCGCCGGATCGATGCCGGTGTGGATCGTGCGCTGCGCCGTGGCGACCTCGTCGTCGCCGTCGAGGAGCGCCAGCTTCAGGACGAGCTCGTCGTCGAGCGGCAACGGCGCGCTGCCGAAGAGCACGCGCCCGGACGCGGGCACCGTCGCGGTGACGACGAACCCGTCGTGACCCTCGGCGGTGAGCCGCGCCCGGAGCCCCTCGGGATCGCTGCCCTTCAGCGCCACGAGCGCTTCGACGGTGAAGTCGAGCGCGTCGTCCGTGTCGCGGTCGAGGTCGTCGCCGCAGTCCAGCGTCGCGCCCTCGAGGGGGGAGACGAAGTTGATCGAGAGGTCCGGCGCCGAGCCGCCCCCTCCCCCGTCGTCGCAGCCGGCGAACGGCGCGCTCAGCAACAACGCAGCGGCGAACGGAGCGCCCCAGCGCAGACGACTCATCTCGGCATCCTCCCCGCGAACGACGGTGGGTCTCCCACCGCCCCACCCCTCTTCGGTGAAACGGTGCGGTCGCTTGAACGGCGTGGCGCGCGCCTACCCGTCGATGAAGCGCTGCGCGAGCAGCCCGTCGAGGAACTCGTACAGGTCGGCCGTGGCCGT
The DNA here is from genome assembly GCA_963169045.1 of Myxococcota bacterium. Taxonomy (GTDB): domain Bacteria; phylum Myxococcota_A; class Bradymonadia; order UBA7976; family UBA1532; genus CAUJDF01. Next base: position 340,090 of record CAUJDF010000058.1, on the reverse strand, counting down.
CGCGTCGTCGACTTCGAACTCGGCGGCGACGGCGCCGGCGAGATCGCGCACGGAGTGGCGCCGTTCGTTGACCAGGCTCCAGATGAAGGTGCCCACCTCGTTGAGCATGTGGACGCGGTCCTCGGCGGGGTCGAGCAGCAGCGCGCGCCCGTCGATGACGCGCGACGCCACCCGGCGCCCCGGTTTGGGGATCCAGTCCGGCCCGAAGGAAGCGGTGGTTGCCTTCACGTGGCGCACCATAGTTGGGCCCCGGAAGGCGAGTCAATATGTCGGAGTTTGTAGGGAGACGCCTCAACGAGGCGAAATGACTGGAAAATTTGGAAGGGCGCGAAATCGGGTGGGTTTTCGCGGACTCAGCCCTTACGGGCGGCGATGCGCCGGGTGAGCTCGGGCACCGCCTCGAAGAGATCCGCGACGAGGCCGTAGTCCGCCACCGAGAAGATCGGGGCGTCGGGATCCTTGTTGATCGCCACGATCGTCTTCGAGCCGGTCATGCCCGCGAGGTGCTGGATGGCGCCGCTGATGCCGACCGCGATGTAGAGCTTGGGCGCGACGACCTTGCCGGTCTGGCCGACCTGCCAGTCGTTGGGCACCCAGCCCGCGTCGACGATGGCGCGGGAGGCGCCGACCGCGCCGCCGAGCGTGTCGGCGAGCTGCTCGACGAGCTTGAAGTTGCTCGCGTCCTTGAGGCCGCGGCCGCCGGAGACCACCACGCTCGCCTCGGTCAGCGCCGGGCGCTCCGACTTCACCGCCTCGAGGCCGACGTACTTCATGCGCAGCGCGCCGGCGTCGATCTGCGCCGCCAGCTTGCTGATCGGGCTCGAGCCGCCGGCGGGGGCCGCCGCGCCGAAGTCGGTGCCGCGCACCGTCAGCACCTTGACCGGCGTGTTGATCTTCACCTTGCCGATCACGTTGCCGGCCCACATCGGGCGCTTGTAGACGAGGGCCGCGCCCTCGCCCTCGATGCCGACGACGTCGCTCGCCATGCCGGCGTCGAGGCGCGCGGCGACGCGCGGCGTCACGTCCTTGCCGATCGCCGTCGCGGTGGCGACGACGAACGTCGCGCCGCTGGCCTTGGCCGCCTGGGCGAACGCCTGCGCGTAGGCCTGCGCCGTGTACTGCGCGAGCGCCGCGTGCTCCAGCTGGTGGATCGCCGCCGCGCCGTAGCCGGCGAGCTCCGCCGCCGCGCCGTCGACGCCGTTGCCGGCGATGGCGATCTCGAACGAGCCGCCCGTCTTCTGCGCGATGGCCTTGGCGGCGGTGATCGCGTTCAGGGTGGCCTTGGCGACCTTGCCGCCCTGCTGCTCCGCGAGAACGAGTACCTTGCTCATGTGCCTGTGCCTCCCTGCCTCAGATGACCTTGGCCTCGGAGGCCAGGCGCTCGACCAGCTCGTCGACCGACTTCACCTTGATGCCCGCCTTGCGCTCCGGGGGCGCCTCGAAGCCCACCGTCTCGACCTTCAGCGACGTATCGACGCCGAGATCGCCGGGGGACATCGTCGCGAGCGGCTTCTTCTTCGCCTTCATGATGCCGGGCAGGCTCGCGTAGCGCGGCTCGTTGAGGCGCAGGTCGGTGGTGAACACCGCGGGCAGCGTGACCTCGACCGTCTCGACGCCGCCGTCGACCTCGCGGCGCGCCGTCGCCGTGTTGCCGCTCAGCTGCAGCCGGTAGAGGAAGGTCGCCTGCGGCCAGCCGAGGTACTCGGCGAGCAGCTGCGCCACCTGGTTGCTGTCGCCGTCGACCGCCTGCTTGCCCATGAGGACGACGTCCGGCTTCTCCTTCTCGACGAGCTTCAGCAGGATGCGCGCCGTCAGGTCGGAGTCGAGCTTCGCCTCGTCGTACTCGACGAGGATGCCGCGGTCGGCGCCCATCGCCATCGCGGTGCGGATCTCCTTGGTGGCCTCGTCGTCGCCGATGGCGACCGCGACGACCTCGCCGCCGGCGTCCTCGACGAGCTTGAGCGCCTCTTCCACGGCGATCTCGCAGAAGGGGTTCATCTTGTAGTCGACGTTGTTGGTGTCGATGCCGCTCCGGTCCGGCTTGAGACGGATCTTGGAGCTCGGATCGGTGACCCGCTTCGCGGTGACCAGGATCTTCACGGGCTCTCTCCTGTTTTCCTGCCGGACGCGTCGCGCGCGAGCAGGCCGTGGGTACACATCTGCGCGAGCTGCTCGGCGGCCGCCTCGAGCTCGTAGGGGCGGCGGCGCGAGCTGGCCCACACCATCGAGACCTCGTCGAGGGCGCCGAACACGGCGCGCTTGAGCATCGCGGGGTCGACGTCGGACCGGAACTCGCCCGTCTGGCGCCCGAGCTCGAGCGTCTGGCCGAGCAGGTCGAGGTACTCGCCGAACTTCGGCGCCTTGTACTCGCGCATGAACTTCGCGCTCTGGCGCAGCTCGACGGTGAGCACTTCGGCGAGCGTGGGATCCTCGGCGACCATGCCCAGGTGCAGCTCGATGAAACGGCGCAGGCGACCGGCGGCGTCGGGCACGCGGGCGAGCTCCCCGCGGAACCGGCCGAGGATGGCCTCCATGCGGTCTTCGAACAGGCTGATGAGCAGGTCGTCCTTGTTCTTGAAGTACAGGTAGATCGTGCCGTCGGCGACCCCCGCCTCCTTGGCGATGTCGCTGACGCGGGCGTTGTAGAACCCGCGTGCGGCGAACACGTGGACGGCCGCCTCGAGGATGCGGCGGCGCTTGTCCGTCGTGCCGTTGGTGCGGGGCTGGGCGATGACCGCGACCTCCTGTGTCGGCGCTGAATGAATCATCATTCAGCGCGCCGAGCCTTGTACGATTTCGCGCGCGCGGGTGTCAAGGAGGCGCGTCCGCCGCGGCCGCGCGCACGCCCTCGACGAGACGAGCCGAGACGGTTACCTTCGCCGCGTGCCGGACCTTTCCTCTCTGAACCCGGAGCAGCGCGAGGCGGTCGTGACGACCGAGGGGCCGCTGCTGGTGCTGGCGGGCGCCGGCTCCGGCAAGACCCGCGTCATCACCGTCCGGATCGCGCACCTGCTGGCGCGCGGCGTCCAGCCCGAGCGCATCCTCGCCGTCTCGTTCACGAACAAGGCGGCCGGCGAGATGCGCGAGCGCGTCGTCCAGCTCGTGGGCCGCGCCGGCAAGGACTGCGTCCTGTCGACCTTCCATGCGCTCGGCGTGCTCTTCCTGCGCGAGGAGGCCGAGTCGGTCGGCCTCTCGTCGCGCTTCACCATCCTCGACGAGGGCGACCAGGTCGACGCCGTGCGCCAGGCGCTGCGCCAGCTCGGTTACTCGACCGAGCAGTACGAGCCGAAGGACGTGCACGCCCGCGTCTCCCACTTCAAGGGCCGGCTCGAGACGCCCGATGCACGCCGCGGCCACCCGCTCGACGCCGCCGTCGCCCGCGTGATGCCGCTGTACGACCAGCGCCTCAAGGCGATGAACGGCGTCGACTTCGACGACCTGATCGGGCTGCCGGTCCGGGCGATGAAGACGAACGAAGAGGTGGGGGCGCGCTGGGCGCGGCGCTTCCGCTACCTCATGATCGACGAATACCAGGACACGAACGGCGCCCAGCTCGAGCTCATCCGGCTGCTGGCGCGGGGGTTCAACAACCTCTGCGCCGTAGGCGACGACGACCAGTCGATCTACGGCTGGCGCGGCGCCGAGGCCGACCAGATCCTGAAGTTCGAGCAGCACTTCCCCGGCGCGAAGGTCATCGCGCTCACGCAGAACTACCGCTCGACGAACCACATCCTCGAGGCGGCCAACCACGTCATCGCGAACAACAAGTCGCGCCGGGAGAAGCGCCTCTGGAGCGCGCACGGCCACGGCGACAAGATCCGCTACTTCCTGGCCGACAACGACGAGGCCGAGGCGCACTGGGTCGCCACCGATCTGCTGCGCGTGCGCAATGTGCGCAACCTGAAGTACGCGGACTTCGGCGTGCTCTACCGCACGAACGCCCAGTCGCGCGTGCTGGAAGAGGCGCTGCGGCGGGCGGGCATCGCCTACAAGCTCGTCGGCGGCACGCGCTTCTACGACCGCAAGGAGGTCCGCGATCTCGTCGCCTACCTGCGCGTGATCGCGAACCCCGCCGACGAGGCGGCGTGGCGGCGCATCGTCAACTACCCGCAGCGCGGCGTGGGCGACACGACCATCCAGCGCCTGGGCGACTTCGCGCGCGCCCATCAGGTGCCGTTCCATCGGCTCGTGGCCGATCCCACCAAGGTGCCGGAGGTGCCGCCCAAGGCGCGGGAGGCGCTCGTGGCGCTCGACGCGCTCATCGCGCGCTTCCGCCAGCGCTTCGAGAGCGAGGCGCCCTCGGAGGCCTGCCGCGCGCTCATCCAGGACCTGCGCCTCGCAAACGACCTGTCGAAGACGTGCAAGGACACCCGCGAGCTGCGCCGCCGCCTCGAGAACCTCGAGGAGGTCGCCAGCGCGCTGGCGTCGTTCCGCACCCGCGAGCCCGAAGGCCGGCTCGAGGATTTCCTCGCCCGGCTGTCGCTCGACACCCGCAACGAGAAGGACGAGGACGAGGGCGCCGACGTGGTCACGATGATGACCCTGCACGCGGCCAAAGGCCTCGAATTTACTTGCGTTTATCTCTGCGGCGTCGAAGAGGGGATGATGCCGCACCAGCGCGTCCTCGACGGTGAGGGCGACCTGGCCGAGGAGCGCCGCCTCGCCTACGTCGGCATCACCCGGGCCCGGCGCCTCCTCACGCTCACCGGCGCGAAGATGCGCCTGAAGTTCGGGCGCGTGCAGCGGCGCAAGCCCTCGCGCTTCCTCGAGGAGATCCCCGAGCACCTGCTGGACGGCGGCCGCGAGGGCGTGCCGTCGGCCCCCAGCGAGGAGGAGCGCAAGTCCCACGCGTCGCGCGCCTTCGACTTCATGCAGGACCTCCTCAAATGATTCCGCGGGCATAACTTCTTTACGCCGGGAGTCCCAGAAGGAATCATGGGTCGTCTTCGGGGCAGGTGATGGCACGACAGAACCTCCTGGTGGTGGACGACGACCCGCGCAGCCGCCGCGTGCTCGAGGTCACGCTGCGCAACGCGGGGTACGCCGTCGCCACCGCCGCGGACGGCACCGAGGCGCTCGCCCGCATCGAGGCGGCGATGCCGGCGCTCGTGCTCTCCGACACCGACATGCCCGGCGTCGACGGCTACGAGCTCTGCCGCCGCGTCAAGGGCGACGAGCGCTTCCGCGACGTGCCCTTCCTCTTCCTCACCGAGAAGACGTCGGTCGAGGATCGCATCCGGGGCCTCGAGCTCGGCGCGGACGACTACCTGTCCAAGCCGATGTACATCAAGGAGGTCCTCGCCCGCGTCCGCATCGCGCTGCAGCGCCGCGAGCGCGCGCAGATCGAGCGCAAGGAGAAGCGTCGCTTCTACGGCTCGCTCGAGGACATGGGTGTCGTCGACCTGCTGACCACCGTCGAGCTCGGCCGCAAGACGGGCACGATCAAGCTCGAGCACGGTGGGCGGCGCGGCGCCATCGCCTTCGCCGACGGGCGGGTGATCGACGCGGAGACGGGGCGCCTCGCCGGCGAGGACGCCGTCTATCGCATGCTCACCTGGGAGGACGGCACCTTCGAGTTCGACTTCGCCCCCACCGACCGGCCGCACCGCGTCACCGCCGGCATCCAGCAGCTCCTGATGGAGGGCATGCGCCGCGTCGACGAGTGGGGCCGCATGCTCGAGCAGCTCCCGTCGATCGACACGGTCTTCCAGGTCGACTACGGCGAGCTCGCCGAGCGCCTCGCCGAGCTGCCCGACGAGGTGAACGCGCTGCTGCGCCTGTTCGACGGGCACCGCACGGCGCTGCATGCGATCGACGACTCGACGCTGTCCGATCTCGACGCGCTCGCCGCGATCAGCCGGCTCTACTTCGAGGGCATCATCTTCGAGGTCGGCGCGCCGAAGACGCCCGAGGCGGAGGACGGCGACACGGTCGAGCGGCCCGGGCTCGCCGGCGCCAGCGACAAAGGCGAGCTGCGCTCCTGGCTGTCCGAGATGATGGCCCCCGGCGAGACCGACGACGTGGCCGACGAGGAGCTCGCCGACTTCGGCGAGACGGCGCCGCCACCGCCCTCGGCGGGCCTCGTCGACGAGCTGCTGACCTCGGCGGTGGCCATGCCGCGCGTGCGGCCGTCCGAGGGCGCGCTGCCCGCCAGCCTCGACCTCGCGCCGAAAGGCGGGGCGTTCGCGCCGCCGTCGGGCGACACCGCGCCGGCGCCGGTCGCCTCGTCCGACATCGACGAGGACACGCGCCGCGTGCGCGACGCGCTGCGCCTCGAGAGCAGCGAGATCCCCGAAGCGGGCCGGCCCGCGGCGCCGGTCGAGGTGGTCGGCGCCACCGCCGACGGCGCGGCCCGGCCCGCGCTGCCGCCGCCGGCCGCCCCCGCGGCGGATCTCGGCCACGACCACTTCTTCGCCTCCGACGACCGCGACACGCTCCAGCAGATGGAGGCCGAGGCCCCCATTCGCGACGAGCCGCCGGCCCGAATGGCCTACGTGGTGCTCGGCGTCGGCGCGGCGGCGATCCTGGCGGGGCTCGGTTTCCTGTTCCTGCGCGACCAGGTGGAGCTGCGCGAGGAGCCGCGGGGCGTGCTCAACACCGGCTGGCACGACAAGGCGCTCGCGGCGCGCGCGACGCCGGCGGCGGTCCCGCCGGTCGACGCCCCCTGGACGCTGCCATCGGCCGAGGCCGCGGATGCGGCGGTGAAGCCCGCGGCGCCCGCTTCGGCGCCCGCCCCCGACGAGCGGCAGGCCCCGGACGCGGCGGAGGCGACCACCGCGGCGCCGCCCCCCGCCTCGGAGCCTCCGGCGGAGGCCGTGCCCCTCCGTCCCGAAAACGCCAAACAATTCGAGGACTTGCTGAAGGAGGGCGTCGCGCTCCACGGCAAGGGGGACTACCAGACCGCCGCCTCCCGGTTCGAGAAGGCGATCGGGCTGCGGCCGGCGAGCGAGGAGGCGCTGCTCGGCTTCGCCAACTCGCTGCTCGAGCTCGACCGCGGCACCGAGGCGCTCAAGGCCGCCGAGAAGGTCGCGCGGCTCAACCCGAAGAACGCGCGCGCCCACCTGATCATCGGAACCGTGCGTCAGGACTCCGGCGATCGCGACGCGGCGGTCGCCGCCTACCGCAAGTACCTCGAGCTCGCCCCCGACGACCGCTACGCCGAGCAGGTCCGCTGGATCGTCGAGCACCGGTTGCGCTGAATGGCCCTCGTCCTCGCCCTCGAATCCAGCTGCGACGAGACCGCCGCCGCGGTGGTCCGCGACGGGCACCTCGTGCTCGGCAACAGCGTCGCCACGCAGGTCGACATCCACCGCAAGTGGGGCGGCGTGGTGCCGGAGCTCGCGAGCCGCAACCACGTCGTCGACGTGGTGCCGGTGGTGCGCGAGGCGATGGCAGAGGCGGGCGTGGGCTTCGCCGAGCTCGACGCGATCGCGGTGACGCGCGGACCCGGGCTCGTCGGCGCGCTGCTCGTGGGGCTGCAGGTGGCCAAGTCGCTCGCCTGGGCGCACGACAAGCCGCTCGTCCCGGTCAACCACCTCGCGGGGCACCTGCACGGCGTGCGGCTGCACCTGCCCGGCGAGCCGCGGCCCGAGGCGCCGGCGACGCCCTTCGTGGCGCTCTGCGTGAGCGGCGGGCACACCGCGCTGTACCTCGTCGGCGACGGGCGCGTGCGGCAGATCGCGAACACGCGCGACGACGCCGCGGGTGAGGCGTTCGACAAGGTCGCGCGCATGCTGGGCCTCGGGTATCCCGGCGGGCCGGTCGTCGAGCGCATCGCGCGCGACGGCGACGCGGCCGCCTACGACCTGCCGCTGCCGCGCTTCAAGGACGGCGGCGCGTTCGACTTCAGCTTCAGCGGGCTGAAGACGGCGGTGTTGACCGTCATCCAGAGGCTCGGCGCGCTGCCGCAGGGCCGCGCGATGGCGGACCTCGTGGCCTCGTTCCAGGCGGCGGCGGTCGAGCAGCTCGTGCAGCGCACCGCCGACGCGGCGCGGGCGCACGGGGTGGGCGACGTCGTCCTCGCCGGCGGGGTGGCGTGCAACGGCGCGCTGCGGGCGCGCATGCGGGCGGTCCTCGAGCCGGGCGTGAAGGTGCACGTGCCGCCGCCGCGCTGGTGCACCGACAACGCGGCGATGATCGCGGGGGCCGCCGACGCCGAGGCGGAGCGGCGCCTGGGCGCGGGCCACGACCCGCACGACCGCCGCCTGAACGCCGTCGCCACCTGGGCGCTCTCCGCCTGAGCGCCGATGGACTGGCACGACCCGCGCAGCGTCCTGAAGGCCCATGATCTCTGGGCGAAGAAGCGGTTCGGACAGAACTTCCTCGTCGATCGCGGCGCGCCGGAGCGCATCGTGCGCGCCGGCGGCGTCGCGCCCGGCGACACGGTGTTCGAGATCGGGCCCGGCGTCGGGACGCTGACCCGCGCGCTCGCCGGCGTCGCGGGGCGGGTGGTGGCGCTCGAGTACGACCGCGAGCTCGTGCCGGTGGCGCGGGCGGAGCTCGACTCGGCGCCGCACGTCGAGATCCGCGAGGGCGACGTCCGCGATGTGGACTGGGACGCGCTCGCCGCCGAGCTCGGCGGGCCGCTGGTCGTCTACGGCAACATCCCCTACCACCTGAGCACCGACATCGTCCTCGGCCTGATCGAGCACCCGGCGGCGTGGCGGCGCGCGTGCTTCCTCTTGCAGCTCGAGTTCGCCGAGCGCATCGCCACGCCGCCCGGCGAGCGGGGCTGCGGCGCGCCCTCGGCGCTCGTCGCCCTGTGGACGAAGGCGCGCATCGCCTTCCGCGTCGGGCGCGGCTCGTTCCATCCGGCGCCCAACGTCGACAGCGCGGTGCTCGCGCTCGAGCGGCGCGCGGAGCCGGCCGCCGACGTCGGCGACGCGCGCAGCTTCCGGGCCGTCGTCGCCGCGCTCTTCGGCCAGCGGCGCAAGACGGCGCGCAATGCGCTGCGCGCCCTGACGCCGGACGATCTGCTCGGCGAGGCGGGCCTGGACCCGCAACGGCGGGGCGAAACGTTCACGCTCGACGAGATCGCCGCGGTCAGCCGGGCCTGGCATCGGCGGCGTGCCTTGATCGGCGAAGGCCAGCGCTCCTAAGCTCGCGTCACTCCAGGGGGTGGCGATGCGGTGGCTTCTTTGCGGCCTGATGCTGGCGGCGGTCTGTGGTCCGGCGGCGGCCCAGGACATCCAGCCGCGCCTCCTGCTCGTCTTCGACACGTCGGGCTCGATGGGCATCGACGTGCGCACGGGCGAGTTCACCTTCGGCGACAACTCGGCGGAGTACCCCGGCAGCGGCGGCGAGAGCCGGCTGTTCGTCGCCAAGAACGTCATCGCGTCGGTCGTCGAGACGACGTCCGAGGTGGGCTTCGCGCTCATGCGTTATCCGCAGATCGAGGGCGCCGGCATCAACGACGGCCTCGGCCGCGGCGCGTTCAACTCGTACGAGGGCCTCGGGCAGCGGCCGCTGAACTACGCCGGCTACTGCGGCGGCACGCTGGCGCGGCGTGACGCCGACACGCCGTTCTCGCTGCTCGTGCCCTTCGGCGAGGACAACGAGCTCGAGATCCTGAGCTGGCTCGACCACCACGAGAGCTTCCCCGCCGACAAGGAGCTGCGCGCCGAGGGGCCGACGCCGATCGCCGAGTCGCTGCGCCTGTCGGCCGAGTACTACCGGCAGGTGCTCGCGGCGGATCCGGTCCTGCGCTGCCGCCGCAACTACGTGATCTTGTTGACGGACGGCGGCGAGTCGTGCGTGGAGCCGGCCGCCGAGCGGCAGCGGGTGCTGCTCGACCGCACGCTCGCCCTGCGCGAGCTCCAGGTCGGCGGCGTGCGCAAGGACGTCCGGACGTACGTCGTCGCGTTCGGCGTCGAGCCCGCCGAGATCAACCTGCTGAACACCGTGGCGCGCGTCGGCGGCACGGCGGTGGGGCGCGACGGCCGCGTCGACCTCATCAACGGCCAGGCCTACCAGGCGGTCGACCAGGCGGGCCTGCGCTCTGCGTTCGCGCGCATCCTCGCCGACGCCATCGTGCAGGAGGACTGCAACGGCGAGGACGACGACTGCGACGGCCGCGTCGACGAGGGCGTGCTCAACGCTTGCGGGCAGTGCGGCGCGCCGCCGGCCGAGGCGTGCGACGGCGACGACGACGACTGCGACGGCCTCGTCGACGAGGGCGTGCGCAACGCGTGCGGCGGCTGCGGCGCGCTGCCGGTCGAGATCTGCAACGACGTCGACGACGACTGCGACGGGGCGGTCGACGAGCAGGTGGTGAACGCTTGCGGTGGGTGCGCCGCGGTGCGCCCCGAGGTGTGCAACAACGTCGACGACGACTGCGACGGCGTCGTCGACAACGACGGCGGCGATCCCTTGCGGCGCCCGTGCGGGATGGACGTCGGCGAGTGCCGTTCGGGATCCGAGCGCTGCGAGCGCGGCGACTGGGTGGCCTGTGACGGCGTGCTGCCCGTCGCCGAGGTCTGCAACGGGCGCGACGATGACTGCGACGGCCTGAGCGACGAGGTGACGCGGCCCTGCGGCCCGGCGGCCCACATCGGCGACGTGGGGCAGTGCCGCGTCGGCCGCCAGGTGTGCTGCGCCGAGGGCGGGGCCGACTGCGACGCCGAGGGGTGGTCGACGGCGTGCCCCGACGCAGTCGGGCCGGGCGAAGAGGTCTGCGACGGCCTCGACAACGACTGCGACGGCGCGCCCGACGAAGGTCTGTTCAACGCGTGCGGGCAGTGCGGCGACGAGCAGCCGGAGGCGTGCAACGGCGTCGACGACAACTGCGACGGGCGCGTCGACGAGGACGCCGCCTGCCCGCCCGGGCACCTGTGCTTCTACGGCGAGTGCGTCCAGCCCTGCGACGCCAGCGGCGAGTGCAACGGCGACTACACGTGCGTCGCGGTCCACCCGGGCCTGCGCGTGTGCCACCCCGACGCGTGCGCCGGCGCCGCCTGCCCGTCGGGGACCTCGTGCGACGCGGCGGCGCGCGCCTGCGTGGATCCGTGCCGCGGCGTCGTCTGCCCCGACGGCGAAGGCTGCGACCTCGGCGAGTGCGTCGCAGCGACGTGCCGCCACGCGGGCTGCCCGGACGGCCGGCTGTGCCGCGGCGAAGCGTGCGTCCCCGATCCGTGCCTCGGCGTGACCTGTGGTCCCGACGGCTTCTGCCGGGACGGCGCGTGCCACGCCGCGTGCCGCGAGCGGCATTGCGGCCCGGGCAGCGTGTGCCGCGACGGCGAGTGCGCGCCCGATCCGTGCGGCGGCCGTTGCCTGCGCGGCCAGCGCTGCGACGCGCTCGACGGCGCGTGCGTCGAGGATGCCTGCGCCCGCGTGACGTGCCCGACGGGCATGGCCTGCGTCGAGGGCGCCTGCCGCGCCGACGGTCCCTGCGCGGGCATCGCCTGCCCGGTGGGCACGGCCTGCGTCGACGGGACGTGCACCGACTCGACGCCCGGCGTGGAGCCCGATCTCGACGGCCCGCAGCGGCCGACGCCCGACGGCGGCCCGCCGCCCGCCGACGCGGCGCCGGATCCGGACATGGCGTTCCCGACGCTCGACGCCGGGCCGCGGGCCGACGGCGGAGCGCCCCCGGCCGAGGAGCGCACGGCGGCCGCCGACGGCTGCGATTGCGACGCGGGCGGCGGTCCCGGCTCCCTCGCGGGCCTGTGGCTGCTCGGGCTCTTGCGGCGGCGCCGGCGCGCCTGAATCCGGTTCAGAACGCCGGCACGTCCTGGCGCAGCACGATCAGCCGGTGCGCCGCCTGCCCCACCTGGGTCGTGGCCAGCTGCAGCGTCCCGATGATCAGCTCGTTCGTCTCCGCGTCCAGGACGACCGAGTTGTAGAACCCGAGCGCGCCCGCGGAGGCCACGTTCAGCGGCGCGACGCCCCACCCGGCGGCCCCGCGCACGTTGAGCAGCACGTCGTTCTCGGTGCCGTCCTGGTACACGACGACCGGACGCCCGGTCGCCTCGATCACCATGGCCGGATCGCCGCCGATGAACCGGCGCAGGCCCCGCGCCCCGGCGTCGACGACCTCGAGGACGCCGTGGCCCTCGATCGGCCCGCGGTAGGCGAGCAGGGCCCCGGTGTCGGCGTCGAGGAGCGCCACGGTGACGGCCTCCGGCGACTCGGCGGCGATGGCGCAGGTGCGCCCGAGGTCGTGCTCGCCGACGTTCGCGTAGCGGGCGTCGTCGCCAAGCTCGGGCGCGAGCGTGGCGGCGAGCGCGTACACGTCGAAGCCGCGGACGTCGCCGCGGGCCAGGAACGGGCGCTTCAGCGCCGCGTCGTAGAACGCCACGTACGCGCGCCCGTCGGGGCCGAGGTCGAGGCAGGGCGCCGTCCCGTGCCCCGCGCCGGGGCCCTCGGAGACGAGCAGGGCCTCGTAGGCCCCATCTCCCAATGAATACGCGTACTTGAGGCCGCTGCGCCCCGCGTCCTCGACGCGATACACGACGTGCACGCCGCCGTCGCGGTCGACGCGCAGGCGGGCGTCGCGGCCGGCGTCGCCCGCGGCGTCGATGACGATCGGCGCGCCCCAGCGCCCGGTGGCGTCGCCGACGATGACACGCAGATCGCCGTGGGTCGCGTCGTAGTACGCGACGTGGGCGCGACCGCGGCCGTCGAGGCCGAGGCTGGCGTGACGCCCCACGTCGTCGCCGGCGTCGGTGCGGCCGCCGCGCGGCCCGTCGGGATCGGCCTGGACCGCGCCGCCGGCGGGCACCCCGTCGAGGTAGGTGACCCGGGGCGCGCCGCGCTCCACGCCCTCGATGAACACCAGGTCGCCGAAGTCGGCGTCGTAGGCGGCGAACACCGCCTCGCCGCCGCGGACGGCCATGCTGGCGTGCCGCCCGTAGTCGGCGGGCACGATCGGCGGCGCCGCGACGCAGGCGCAGCGCGCCTCGCTCATGTCGCAGAGGGGGCCGGTGTAGTCGTGCGGGTCCTCGACGACGCGCGCGAAGCCGGGCGCGCAGGTCTCGCCGCAGGCGGAGGGCGCACGGCGGCAGTCGTCGCGGTGCGCGAAGCACGCCTCGTCGGGGCCGCAGCGACCGCCGCAAGGCGGCGCCGCGTGGCAGGTGCCGGCGAGGCACTGCGCGCCGCCGGGACAGCCGCCGTCGCACGTCACGCGCAGGCAGAGGCCGTCCACGCAGCGGTGGAGCGCGTCGCAGGCGCCGTCGCACTCCGCCGGCAGCGCCTCGCACGCGCCGCCCTTGCACACGGCGCCCGGGCAGCACTCGCCGGTCTCGGCGCACGCCTGGGGCACGACGCAGCGCGCCTCGGCGCAGATCAGGCCGCCGGGGCAGTCGCTCGTGGTCGCGCAGGCGGGATCGGCGGCCGGACGCCGGTCCTCGCACCCGAGCAGGGCGAGGCACAGGACGAGCGCGCGCTTCATCGGCGGCGCCGCCGCAGCAGGAGGAGCAGCGCCGCCCAGGGCGCGAAGGACGTCGCCGGCGCCGCCGCGCAACCGCCCGACTCGACCGCCGCCGCGGACGGCGTCTCGAGCTCGACCACCGCCGGCGTGGGATCGAGCGAGCGGTACTCGCCGCGCGCGACGGCGCGCACGTGCACCCGATGCGGCCCCACGAGGCGCAGCCGGGGATCGTCGACGCGCAGCACGCCGCCGGGTGCCGCCGCCAGCGGCCGCCACGGCCCCTCGTCGACACGCCATTGGAAGAGCGCCGCGTCCGCGCCCTCGGCCGCCACCGCGATCTCCGCGCGTCCCGCGGGCAGGTCCACCCGCCCCGGCGCCGCCCGCGTCTCGACCGCGGCGACGGCTGCGCCGCCCGCCCGCGCGTCGACGAGCGACAGCAGCACGCTCAAGAAGTCGCCCGCCTCGCCCTCGGTCTTCAGCGCCACGACACGCACGTCGAGCGGCAGCCCGCTCAGCTCGGAGACGAGCCCGCCGAGCCCCACATCCAAGGAGAAACCGTCCTGGAACAGGCCGCTCGAGGCCAGATCCACCATCATCTGGAGCAGCCCGGGCAGGTCGACCGCCGCCAGCAGCTCGTCGTAGGTCGTCTGCAGGTTCGTGATCGTCGGCGGCGCCAGCGCGAGCGCCAGCCGGTTGTCGGGCGTCGCCTGGGCGGTCGCCGAGATCTCGACGTCGACGCGCCCCTGCCACACGCGGGACCAGCGCCCCTCCACGAGCACGTAGAAGGACGTTCCGAGGCCCGGCAGCGCCACGTCCAGGCGCGCCTGCGGCACGCCACCGTCGTCGGCCACCGGCTGGAACTCGACCAGCGGGAACTGCGCCGCCCGGAAGTCGGGATCGACGACGAGCATGACGGGCGCGGGCTCGCCGTTGGTCAGCTCGCCGACCGCCGTCAGCAGGTTGCCGAGCAGCGCGCTGTCGACGCGCTGTCCCGTGAGGCGCTCGATCGTCTCGCTGTCGAGCGCGAGGCAGAGCGCGCCCGAGCGGTAGGCCACCCACAGCGCGCGGTTGAGCGTCGCTTCGGCGAGGCTCAGGCCCAGGTGGTACGTCCCCCCGCGCGCGTCGCGGCCGGTGAGCGCCGGCGGCGGCCCCGCGGTGAGCACCGGCGCCCCGTCCGCCGGGGGCGCGCAGGGGTGGTCGTCGGCGTCGAGCCCCGGCGAGAGCGTCAGGTCGAGACCGTCGGCCTCGTCGCCGTGGGCGCGCACGCCGAAGCCGTCGGGCGACGGCCCCACGCGGAAGCGGAACGGGTGCGCGTCCTTCGCGATCGGCAGCAGCGCCGACAGCACCTGGGGCCGCACCTCGCCCTCGATCCAGAGCGGTTTGCCGTTGAACTTGCGCAGGAAGTTGTTGACGAACCCCTGGATGAACGGCTGCAGCAGGTCGTCGAGCTGCGTGCTGAACGCGTCGCGCAGCGCCTCGCCGATGTCGGAGGCGGCGTTGGCGACGTTGCAGGCGATGGTGCACTCCGAGGCGGTCACGCCGTCGCTGCACTCGGGCAGGCTGCGGTCGAGCTCGAGCTCGATCCCGAGGTCGTGCACGGTGAACGGCAGCACGTCCACGTCGGCCCGGAACGCGCCGTTCTCGTCGATGACGAGCGCCACGTCGAAGGCGATGTCGGCGTCGATGAGCGCCGCCTCCGGCGTGCCCGGGTCGAGCCCGTTGCGCACGCGGCATGCGCCGTCGACGCCGATGGCGCCGGCGACGATGCCCTCGTCGAGGCCGAGCCGCGCGTAGCGCAGCTCGAAGCGGATGCGCGCTGGATCCGGCAGGAACGAGATGTCGACCTCGACACGGCGCAGGTCGAAGTCGAGCACGAGGTCGCGCAGCTCGAGGCCCAGGCCGCCCTCGAGATCGCCGATAGCGATCGGCTCGGGCCACGGGACGCGCACGTGCCCGTCGGGGCCGACGTCGAGCAGCGCGCGCGCGAGCGCCTCGCGCCGGTCGACGAGGAACTTCAGGCCCTCGGCGGTGACCGTGGCGCGCACGCCGCGGTCGGTCGTGTTCTCGGGCGCGGTGACGAACGGGCGCGTGCTCGTCTCGGTGCAGCCGGGGATGCCGAAGCTGAACCCGCCGTCCCCGCAGCCCGCGAAGGCGAGGAGCACCAGCAATCGGATGGCACGACGCACGACGCCCCCCGCGGGCGCCTCTCAGAGAGAGACGGTGTTGCGGCCCTTCTGCTTGGCCCGGTAGAGCGCCGCGTCGGCGGCGGCCACGAGCTGGGCCGGGGTGTGCACGTCCTGCGTCACCCCGGCGACGCCCATGCTGATGGTCACCGGCAAGGGCTCGGTTTCGAAGACGAATTCGGTCGTGTTGACCAGCATGCGCAGCGTCTCGGCGAGCGTCATGGCCGCCTCAGGCGTGGTCTCGGGCACCACGACCACGAACTCGTCGCCGGCGTAGCGGGCGAAGAGCTCCTCGCGCCGGATGCGCTTGACGAGCGTCGAGGCGAGCTCGCGCAGGACGTGGTCGCCGGAGAGGTGGCCGAAGTCGTCGTTGATGCGCTTGAAGTGGTCCACGTCGAACATGAGCAGCGCGAGCGGACGCTCGTGCCGCCGGCAGCGCGCGATCTCGCGCTCGCAGAACTCCTCGAAGTACCGCCGGTTGTGCAGCTGGGTCAGGCCGTCGAAGATGGCCATGCGGTAGATCTCTTCGTGGTACGCGGCCTCGACGTTGTGGCCGGCCAGGAACTTGAAGATGGTGCTGCCCACCTTCACCTGGTCGCCGTCGCGGAGCGACGCGCGCGCGACAGCGTGCCCGGCCACGTAAGTGCCGTTCGTGCTGTTGAGATCCTCGATGAGCCAGTCGTCGCCCTCGGGGATGATTCGGCAGTGCACGCGCGAAACGCTGTCGTCCTCGATGACGATGTCGGCGGTGACGTCGCGCCCGATGGTCGTCTGCGGGCGCTCCCGCTCGAGGTCGAACTTCGTGCCGAGGCGGGCGCCGTAGATCGTGACGAGGCTCTCGCGGGCGAGGCCCGTGGGCCGCGCGAAGGCGGGATCGCGAACGATGCGTGTCTGGGTGCCGCGCACGGCACCAAGATTAGGCCCCATCCCCGCGCGGCGCAATTCGTCAAGGCGCGCCGGCCCCGCCCTTGATCAGGCGCATCTGTTCGCGCACCGAGTCGTCCTCGCCGTGAGCGGCCAGATAGAGGTCGAAGTGCTCGTAGGCGCGGTCGGTGTCGCCGAGCGCCTCGAGGTACAGGTAGCCGAGCTGGCGATGGGCCAGCGCCCAGGCGGGATCGGCGTCGAGCGCGCGCTCGAAGGCGCGCCGTGCCATGGACACGTCGCCGACGCCGAGGAAGACGAGCCCCTCGTTGTAGCGCGCGTTCGGGAAGGTCGGGTCGAGGCGCGCCGCCTCGCGGAAGCACCAGAGCGCGCGCGCCGCGTCGCCGCGCCGCAGCCAGCCGACGCCGAGGTCGTTGCGGTAGCGCGCGTCGCGGGGCGCCCGCTCGACGGCGCGCTCGAAGTGCATCACCGCCTGGGCGAACTGCCCGCGGTTCAGGTGGCTGTGGCCGCGCGTGTAGTGCCAGCGGGCGGAGCCCGGCGCCTCGGCGACGCGGTCGCGGATCGCCACGGCGCAGCGGGCGCAGAACGTCGTCGGTCCCGCGTCGAGATCGGCGAGCGAGCGGTCGTCGCGCATGGCGCAGCCGCGGTTCGCGCAGTGCGGCAGGCCGAGCGTGTGCCCCGCCTCGTGCACCAGCACCTTGAAGAAGCGCTCGCGGAACAGCCGCTCGTCGTCGGGCTCGCCCCACCAGGCGTTGCGGTAGCGCGCGAGCGACACCACGCCGACGTGGTCGACCAGGTGACCGAGCCCGAACACGAAGTGATTGCGACCCCCCTCGAAGAGATCGGCGTTGGTGAGGCCGATGAGGGCGAGGCCGTCGTCGGGCAGCGTGCGGAACAGCGCGTCGACCAGCCGGTCGGCGTCGTACTGGTGCCGGGCGCGGTCCAGCGCGTCGTGCGGCAGCGGCTGCGCGCGCAGCACGCGACAACGCACGCGGAACACGTCGCGCACCACCTGGCACGCCCAGCGCGTGTGCGCCGACGAGACATCGCCGAGCGCGCGCACGTAGACCGTCGGCGGCTCGGGCGGCGTCGCCCCCGCCACGCCCGCGAGCGTCGCGAGGAGGGCGACGCAGGTCAGGAGTGGGCGCACTCGCCTCGTCATCGGCGTCTCACGCTCATCGTTCCGCCGGGGCGTGGGCCCCGTCAACGTGTCGGACGGAACCCCCCGGCGCATTGCCTCCCCCGGGCCGGGGGCCTAGGATGCGCCGCCATGGACAAACGGACCTACCTCGCCGAGCTCCAGCAGCTGCGCCGCGACGCCGGCGATCGCGGCAACGTCGGCAGCTACGCCTCCGAGACTTGCGACAACTGCACGTACTGCATGTTCTCGGCATCGTCGACGTACTGCCATCGCTGCAACTACGCCGTCGACGCCCACCACTGCACGCATTGCACCCACGTCCGCGCCTGTCGCGAGTGCCACCATTCGAGCCATCTCGCCGAGTGCGAACGGTGCGTCGACAGTCACTACCTCGTCCAGTGCACGGACTGCACCGAGTGCACCTACTGCTTCGGGTGCGTCGGCCTCGTGCGCAAAGAGTTCCACATCCTCAATCGTCCTTATGACAAACAGACCTACTTCCGGTTGGTGAAGGCGCTCAAACACGAGCTCGGCCTGCCGGCCTGATCCGCGCCCCGATCTTGAGACAGCGGGGCTCTCCGGTCGGGTTCCGCGCCGCGCTGCCGGATCTCGGCGCGCGGGATCGGCGGGGCCTCGTCCGGATCGCGGCGCGGCGCCGGCTGCGGGTCGACGCGGTGTCGCCAGCGGCGGCGCGCCGCGGCCCGCTCGGCGAGCGCGGGGACGGCGAGCGCCAGCGCCCCGGCGGCGAGCGCCACGAGCGGCGTCGCGAGGAGCAGGCGGCCGGGATCTTCGCCCCACCGCGGCAGCGCCCGCAGGGCGGCGAGGCCGGCGAGCGTCCCGGCGACGATCGCGATCGGCGCCTTCGGCCGTGGCGCGCTCGCCGGGGGGAGCCGCGAACGCAGGCCCGGCGACCACGCGCCGAGGGTCACCTGGGCGGCGACGAGGCCCAGCGTGGCGCCGGCGACCGCGCCGAGGCCGGCGGGCAGGACGACCGCGCGCGCGGCGCTCCACGGGCCGTCCCCGAGCCCCCAGGCGGCGACGGCCAGCGCGTGCCAGGGGGCGAGCGACGCGCCGAGGGCGGTGCCCGCCGCGCCGCCGCAGGCCACCCAGAGGCCGACGTAGCCTGGGGCGCGGGGCACGTCGCCGCGGCGGCGGGCGGCAGCGAGCCGGCTCACGGGGCCGCCAGCGCGGACAGCCAGTCGCCGCGCATCTCGTCGAGCAGCGCGGGCAGCGTCGCCGCGAGCAGGCCCAACGCGAGCGTCGGGCGGAGCACCGGGACGAGCGCGCTCCCCGCGCCGCCGAGCCGGTCGACGAGCGCCGCCAGCGGCCCCGCGAGCAGGCCCGTCAGCCACGCGGGCAGGCCGAGCACGATCGCGGCGTGCAGCAACGTGCCGCCCGCCGCGACGATCGCCTCCACGCCCGGCCAGGCGGCGGCGGGCAGCGCGCGGAACGACGCCGCCAGCGCCAGCAGCAACATCGCCGGGCCGCCGACGCCGAAGAAGATGGCCCAGGTCCACACGCGCCCTGCGAAGCCGAGCGCCTCCGGGCCGTCGCCGCGCAGCGCCTCGGCGGCGTGGGCGGGCACGGCGGCGAGCACGCCGAGCGCAGCGCCGAGCGCGGCCTCGCCGGCCAACCCCCAGGCGTCGACGGCCGGGGGCGACGTCCACTCGGCGAGGAGGGCCGCCAGGCCCGCGCCGAGCACGAGCCGCGGCGCCGGACCGCCGAGCGGCAGCATGCCCACCGCGGGCATGACCCGCGCCCACACCGCCCAGTCGCCGTCCATCAGCCGCCCCAGGCGAGGCGCGCGAAGACGAGCAGCTCCTCGCCGAGCCAGGGCGCGGCGACGGCGTAGGCCACCGCGACGCCACAAACCCGCGGAACATAAGACAGAAGCCCGTCCTGCCAGGCGGTGAGGTTCTGGATCAGGCCGCCGACGACCGCCGCCGCGAGGCCGCCGGCCAGCGCGGGCAGCGAAAGCCGCAGCGCCAGCCACAGGCCGCGGAGGACGAGGTCGTGCTCAGGCATAGCTGCCCACCAGGCCGCGCACGAGCAGACCCCAACCGCCCGCGGCGACGAACAGCAGCAGCTTGAACGGCAGGGCGACGAGCGCGGGGGGAAGCAAGTGGAATCCGACGACCGCCAGCGTGTTGGCGACGAGCAGGTCGACGACGAGGAAGGGCAGCAGCACCAGGACGCCGAGCGAGAACGCGGCGGTCAGCTCGCTCACCATGAAGGCGGCGATGCGCATCGCCGGCGTCGGCGCGGCGGCCGCGTCCGGGGCGAGGCGCGCCGCCACGTCGGCGACGAGGGCCGCGTCGTCGGGGCGCGTGTGCCGCTCGAGGAAGTCGGCGAGCGTCGGCCAGGCCTGCGCCGCCGCCCCCGTCCAGCCCGCGGGCTCCGCCGGCGCGTCGACCGCCGCCGCCACCTGCGTCGCCACCGGCGTCATGACGAGCGCCGCCAGGACCGCCGCCAGACCGGCGACGACCGGCGCCGGCAGCGCCCCCGGCACGCCGAGGCCGCCGCGCAGGATCCCGAGGACGACCGCGATCTTGGCGAACGCGGTCGCGCTCACCGCCAGCAGCGGCAACACGCTGGCGGCGACGACCCAGACGAGCGGGCTGCCCGATGTCACGGCGGGTCCAGATCGGCGACGAGCCGCGCGCCGTCCCGGCCGGTGCCGATCAGCAGCCGGCGGCCCTCGGCCTCGACGAGCCAGAGCGTGTTCTGGGCGTCGAGGCGGCGCGCGCCGAGGACGTGCACGCGCGCCTCGGCCGCGGGGCGGCCCGTCCCCCATCGCCGGACGGCCAGGCTCAGCGCCACGAACGCGCCGAGCAGGCCGATCACGACGAGGAACGCGCCGGCGCTCAACGGCGCGCTCCCGCGACAGGCTGGGGACGAGGAGTCACGGGCGATCGTTCGGCGGGCGGCGGGTGGCGCGCGACGCCCCGGGTCGGGCGGCGCCCACCCCACCCGCCCCGATCCCGGGCGCGCCCTTGCACCGCCGCGGCGCGCCCGGAAGAATGGCGCCCCCATGACCGCATCCGACCGCCGACGGGACGCGCGCGAGCTCGTCCTGCTCTACGCCGCGACCCTCGTGGTGACGGTGGGGCTCACGCTGCTGCAGGGCAGCGTCGGCTGGCTGCGCGGCTACCTGCTCGTGTTCGTGGCGGCCACGTTCCTGTACCTGCCGCTCGAGGTGCTGCAGCGGCGCGGCCTCGACCCGGCGGACTTCGGCATCCACCGCCGCCACCCGCGGCGCGCGCTCGCCGTGTTCGGGCTGGTCGTCCTCGTCACTTTTCCCCCTTATCTCGCGGGGTTCCACGTCTGGCAGACGCAGTGGCTGCGCCAGTCGTGGGCGCCGGCGGCGGCGCGTTTCGATCGTTGGCCCGCGGAGATGGCCGATCCGCCGCGCCTCGTGAAGCTCCGCGACGGCGAGGTGCGGCTCTTCACCGAGGGCGACGGCCTCGTCCTCGAGTGGCACCTGCCCGCGGGCCAGCCGTTCCGCGCGGCGGTCGACAGCGACGCGGCCCTCGTCCCCGTCGGCGGCCGCCACCTCGCCCGCGCCGAAGGTCAGCGGCTTGACGTGCAGGGCCAGAGCGACGGCCGCGTGCGCTTCGAGGCCCCCGGCTCGCGGCTGACGCTCGACGTCGAGGCCGGCGGCGACCGCCTGCCCGGCGAGCGGCTGCGCCTCGGCACCGCGCTCGTGGCCGCCGACGAGATGCCGTTCACGGCGAAGCGTGGCTTCTGGTGGCTGCTCGACCTGATCCTGGTGCAACTGCTGCTCGTGGCGCTCCCGGAGGAGGTGTTCTACCGCGGGTACTTACAGACCCGCCTCGACCGCCTCGTCGGTCGCGACCGCCGCTTCCTCGGCGTCGACGTCAACTGGACGAGCATGCTCCTCACGAGCGCGCTCTTCGCCCTCGGGCACTTCGCGACGATCCCCTCGCCCCATCGCCTCGCGGTGTTCTTCCCCAGCCTGCTCTTCGGCTGGATGCGCCGCGCCAGCGGCGGCATCCTCGCGGCGGTGCTGTACCACGCTGCCTGCAACATCCTCGTCGAGCTCGCCGGCACCTTCTACGGGTAGAGGGTTCAGAAGCGGGCTCAACCCCGCGCGCCCCGGCGCCGACCTCGGAGCCGGATCCGCGTGGGAGGCCGCGTTGCTGCGGGCGCTGCTCGTCCTCTTGCTTTTCGGCTGCGCGCCGCCGGCGCCGGGGGTGGTGTACGTGGTGCCGATCGGGGCGCCCTCGCCCGCGGAGCTCGCCCGCGCCGCCTGGGCCGCGGGCCGCGAGACGGGGCGCGAGGTGAGGGTGCTGCCGGCGCGGCCCGCGCCCCCGCCGGGTGCCGACGGCCGCGTCTCGGCCGGGGCGTTGCTCGACGGCCTCGTGCTCGGGGCGCCCGCCGACGCCTTCCGCGTCGTCGGCGTGACCGACCGCCCGCTCGGCGCACCCGAGGAGGGCGAGGTCATCGGCTACGCGCGCCTCGGCGAGCGCGCCCTCGTCTACTCGACCGACGCCCTGTCGCCGGGCGGGGACGAGGCGGAACGACGCGCGCGCACCCGCCGCCTGGTCGCCCACGAGCTCGGCCACACCCACGGCGCGGGTCATTGCCGGGCGGGCTGCCTGATGGCGTCGGCCGGCACCGTCCGTGACCTCGACCACCTCGCCGACGACCTCTGTCCCGCGCACCGCGCCCGCGCGCTCGCCGCGTTGCAGGCGGTGCCGGGCGATCCGGACTGGCAGGCCGGCGTCGCCCGCGAGCGCCTCCGCCTCGGCCGCTTCGAGGACGCCGTCGCCCACCTGCGGGAGGCGGTGAGCGCCCGCCCCGGCGACGACCGCCTGCGGACGACGCTCGGCGTCGCGCTGATGGCCCGCGGCGACCTCTCCGCCGCGGACGCCGTCCTCGCCACGGCGCCCGACGCGCCGGGCGCCCGCCAGGCGCGCGCCGCGCTCGCCGCCGCCGCCGGCGATCCCGCCCGGGCCGTCGCGTTGCTCGACGCCGCCGTCGACCCCCGCCGCGGCCGCGCCGCGGGCGTCGCCTACGCGCGCCGCGCCGTCACCACGATCACCTTCGTCGAGCCGGAGATCGTCGTCGCCGCCGGTCCGTTGCGCGTCGCGGTCGCGGACCCTATCCTCCCCCGACGTCCAAACGAGCGATGACCGTGCCCCCGACCGAGACCGAGCTCGACGCGGCCATCGCCGCGATCCCCCTCGAGGACCTCGTCTACCTGCGGCTCCGCGCCTTCCTCGCGCAGCAGTCCGAGGCCGATCCGGCGGATCTGCACGCGCTCGTCATGCCGCACGTCGAGCGCGCCCTCTACCGCCTCGTGCTCGAACGCGCCGAGGGCCATCGCGGCCTCGCCGCGCGCATGCTCGGCATCAACCGCAACACGCTGGCGAGGCGCCTGCGCGACCTCGGCCTCGACTCGCGGGGCGAATAGACTCGGGTTTCGCCATTTCGGCGTCGACGAGGCCGAGCAACGGCCGAATCGCAGCAAGGAGCAAGGCGAGTTCCGGTCGAAGGCGTGCTTGATGCACGTCGAGACCGAAATGCGCCGCGCGCAGCCAAGCGACCGACCCCCTTCGGGCAGACTCGCCACCGCAAGACGCCGGCTTCGCCTGTGGGAGCAAGCTGCGGCGGCCGGTCGGGGCCGGCCGCAGGCAGCCGAAAATGGTGAAACTCGAGGCTGGTGGGGTGCCCGCGAAGTTCCGCACGCTTCGTCGCGGCCCTCGGCCCCCAGGTCTGCGTTGGACCTCCTCCGCGTAGGACAAGGCTACGCGTTCGTCGGCCCGCCTTGTCCTGGGGGCCGATGGCTCGCGCCTCGGGCGCGCGAACTTCGGGGGCACCCCACTAGAGGGCGCTCTCCGTCTGCCGCGAGAGCTGCTCGGCCTGGAAGGCCGTGCGCAGGGGCACCACCACCTGCTCGAGGTCGCCCTCGATGATGGCGTCGAGCTTGTAGAGGGTCAGGCCGATGCGGTGGTCGGTGAGACGGTTCTGCGGGAAGTTGTAGGTGCGGATGCGCTCGGAACGGTCGCCCGAGCCCACCATGGCGCGCCTCGACTCGGCGCGCTCGGCGTCGAGCTCGGCCTGCATGCGATCGAGGAGCCGGGAGCGCAGCACCTTCATCGCCTTGGCCTTGTTCTTGTGCTGGCTCTTCTCGTCCTGGCACACGACCACGAGGCCCGTGGGCAGGTGGGTGATGCGCACCGCCGAGTCGGTCGTGTTCACGCTCTGCCCGCCGGGGCCGCTCGAGCGGTACACGTCGATGCGCAGCTCGTTGTCGGGGATGTGCAGCTCGACCTCTTCGGCCTCGGGCAGGATGGCCACCGTGCAGGCCGAGGTGTGGATGCGCCCCTGGTTCTCGGTCGCGGGCACGCGCTGCACGCGGTGCACGCCGGCCTCGTACTTCAGCGTGGCGAAGACCGCCTCGCCCGTGAAGAGGGCGATGACCTCCTTGAAGCCGCCGGCTTCCGCCGTCGAGCTCGAGAGGATCTCCACCTTCCAGCCGTGGCGGTCGGCGTAGCGGGTGTACATGCGGAAGAGGTCGGCGGCGAAGAGCGCGGCCTCCTCGCCGCCGGTGCCGGCGCGGATCTCGAGCACGACGTTCTTGTCGTCGTTGGGATCCTTCGGCAACAGCAGGACCTTGACCTCGAGCTCGAGCGCCGCTTGCCGCTCGCCGAGCGACTCGGCCTCGACCTGTGCCATCTCGCGGACCTCGGCGTCGGGATCCTCGAGCATGGCCCGCGTCTCCTCGAGCTGCCGTTCGACCGAGCGCAGCTCGCGCCAGGCCTTCACGAGCGGCTCGATCGAGGCCACTTCCTTCGCGAGCTTCTGGTACTCGCCGGGACGCGAATACACCTCGGGATCGGCGAGCCGGGCCGAGAGCTCGTCATAACGGCGGCTGATGTCATCGAGCCGGGCGAACATGGAGGGATCCGGGGAGGGCCGCCCGCGGGTGCGGGGCTCAGGCCTCCTGGCGCTTGTACTTCTTGTTGAAGCGGTCGACGCGGCCGGCGGTGTCCATCAGCTTGGCCTTGCCCGTGAAGAACGGATGGCAGCTCGAGCAGATTTCCACCGAGTAGGAGCCCTTGACCGACCGGGTCTCGATCACGTTGCCGCAGGCGCAGGTGATCTGGGCTTCCTGGTAGTTCGGATGGATGTTTTCCTTCATGACGCAACCCCTGACGCAAAAGAGCCGCGAGAGGGTAATCAGCTCGCGGCTCTTAAGCAAATGAAGTCTTGAGCGAGGCGGGCCGGATCAGCCCGACATCGCCTCGAGGAACTCGGCGTTGGTCTCCGTCTTCGCGATCTTGTCGAGGATGAACTCCATCGAGTCGACCACGTTGAGCGGGTGCAAGAGCTGCCGGAGGATCCACACGCGGTTCAGCGAGGTGCCGGGGATGAGCAGCTCTTCCTTGCGGGTGCCCGACTTGTTGATGTCGAGGCAGGGGAAGATGCGCTTCTCCATCAGCTTGCGATCGAGGTGGAGCTCCGAGTTGCCGGTGCCCTTGAACTCTTCGAAGATGACCTCGTCCATGCGGCTGCCGGTGTCGATCAGCGCCGTGGCGATGATCGTCAGGCTGCCGCCCTCCTCCACGTTGCGCGCCGCGCCGAAGAAGCGCTTCGGCTTGTGGAGCGCGTTGGAGTCGACACCGCCGGAGAGGATCTTGCCCGAAGGCGGCACCACCGTGTTGTAGGCGCGCGCCAGGCGGGTGATCGAGTCGAGCAGGATGACGACATCCTTCTTGTGCTCGACGAGGCGCTTGGCCTTCTCGATCACCATCTCGGCGACCTGGACGTGGCGCTGCGCGGGCTCGTCGAACGTCGAGCTGACGACCTCGCCCTCGACCGACCGCTCCATGTCGGTCACTTCCTCGGGCCGCTCGTCGATGAGCAGCACGATGAGATAGACCTCGGGGTGGTTGTGGACGATGGCATTCGCGATGTTCTGCATCAGCACCGTCTTGCCGGCGCGGGGCGGCGAGACGATGAGCGCGCGCTGGCCCTTGCCGAGCGGCGTGAGCAGGTCGACGATGCGCGTGCTGTAATTCTTCGAGTGGTACTCGAGGTTCAGCTTCTCGTCGGGATAGAGCGGGGTCAGGTTGTCGAAGAGGATCTTGTTGCGGGCGGCCTCGGGCTCTTCGAAGTTGATCGTCTCGACCTTGAGCAGCGCGAAGTACCGCTCGTTGTCTTTCGGGGGACGGATCTGGCCGGCGACGGTGTCACCGGTGCGAAGGCCGAAGCGGCGGATCTGCGAGGGAGAGACGTAGATGTCGTCGGGGCCCGGCAGGTAGTTGTAGTCGGGCGCCCGGAGGAAGCCGAAGCCATCGGGCAGTATTTCGAGGACGCCTTCGCCGAAGATGGGCTCGTTCTTGGCCGTCTGGGCGTTGAGCAGGGCGAAGATCAGCTCCTGCTTGCGCAGGCCCGAGCTGTTCTCGACGCCCATCTCGCGCGCCATGGCCGCGAGCTCACCGATCTTCAGCTGCTTCAGCTCTTTCAGATTCATGGTCTTCCCTTGAAGGCGAGCACGACCGTGCTCTCGGTGGGATTCGTCACCTGTGGACGGGGGGCACGTTCGACGAGCCGCGGCGGAAGTCCGCGGGTCGACTCCGGAAACGGAACGTCGGCAACCTAGCCAAAGCTCTCTGCGGAAGTCAAGCCGGAAAATCTCCCCTGCCGGGTCGTTTTTGCGGCGGCGACCGCGCCTCTCTATGATGCGGGACAATGTCCCCCGGTCACGAAGAAGCGGTGACTTCCGTCAGAGCGCCCGCCGTACCCAGCGGTGGCGTCCGTCTGTCGCTGGCCACCAAGATTTTCCTCGGCCACCTCGTCACCGTGATCGGCACGATGGCGCTGGTCTTCGGCCTGGGCACCACCAACATCTTCGGGGCCGGCGGCGATGTCGTCCTGCTCTTCGCGGTGCTCGTCACCACGAGCACGATGGCATGGCTGATCTCGCGCCGGCTCACGCGCAACCTCGACGATCTGACCCGCGCCGCGCAGGCGATCTCGACCGGCGACCTCTCGGAGGCGCCGCCCTTCGACGCGCGCGCCAACTGGCCCGACGAGATCGACTCGCTCGCCCACACCACGGCGCGCATGCTCGACGACCTGCGCGAGCTCGTGGCGCACCTGCAGCGCACCGCCGCCCGCGTCAAGGCCGCCTCGCAGGACCTCGTCGACACCACGCAGGCCGTCGGCCGCCACGCCGAGGGCGTGCTCGGGCAGGTCGCCGGCATCGCGCAGAGCACCAAGCAGCAGTTCCAGCAGGTCGAGCACCAGGACCAGGTGATCGGGCGCATGGTCGACGGGCTCCGCCGCTCGGCCGAGATCGCCGACGAGGCCGCCCGCTCGACCCGCGACACCTCGGCGGCCGCCGCCCACGGCACCGCAACGACCCGGCACGCGCTCGACCGCGTACGCGGTGTCTTCGAGCGCGTCGAGGGCGCCTCCGACCGGGTCATCCGCCTGTCGTCGCGCACCGGCGAGATCCACGACATCGTCGAGGTGATCAGCCAGATCGCGCAGCAGACGCACCTGCTGTCGATCAACGCCTCCATCGAGGCCGCGCGCGCCGGTGACACGGGCCGCGGCTTCGCCGTCGTGGCCGAGGAGATCCGCCGCCTCGCCGACTCTTCGGCGCGCTCCGCCGAACAGATCCGCGTCATCGTGTCGGGCATCGACGACCATACCCGCGCCGTCACCGACACCATGCGCGACTCGGCGCGCGAGCTCTCCGAGAGCCGCCGCGAGATCGACGAGATCTCGCGCACGCTCGACACGATCGTCGAGGCGGCGCGCCGCGAGGCCGAGAAGGTGACCTCGCTGTCGGAGCTCACGCGCACGCAGCTCGGCCTCGCCGACGAGGTGGTCAACGCCGCCGAGGACGTTCGCCAGGTGGCGGACCACACCGTGTCGGCCACCCACCGCGTCGAGGAGGCCTCGTCCGAGCAGCGCCGCCGCTCGCTCGAGCTCGGCGCGTCGGCACGTCAGCTCGCCGAGCTGGCCGCGGAGCTGGACCGGGTCGCCGGCCGTTTTCACCTGTCGTGATCTGAATGGTGACCCGCTTTCTGGTCGTCGACCTGGGCTCGGTGCACTTCGGGTTCGATCTCGAACAGGCCCTCGAAGTTCACAACCTGCCCCGCTGCGCGCGCGTCCCGTGGGGACCGGCCTGGGTGCGCGGGGTGTTCAACCACCAGGGGCGCCTGTTCACGGTGGTCGACCTCGCCCGCTTCCTCGAGGTCATCGACCCGGCCGAGCCGGAGCGCGTCGTCCTGATCGACCGCCCCGATCTCAACGTGGCGCTCGCGGTGCGCTCGGTGGCGGTCGTCGAATCCCGTCACGCCGTGCGTATCACGGAAGTCAAGCACTTCATGCCCCACGCGGCCTGGATCACCGAGTCGCTGTCCACACCCAACCTCGATTTCCAGCACCTGGACCTGCGACGCGTGATCGACGGCATCGAGGAGGCGTTCTAGGGTGGACCTCTCCAAGTACCGCCACCTCTACGTCTCCGAGACCCAGGAGAACCTCGAGCGCATGGCGCAGCTCGTGGTGGCGCTCGAGGCCAACCCCAACGACCGCGAGGCGATCGACACCGTCTTCCGGCTGGCCCATTCCATCAAGGGCATGAGCGGCACGATGGGCTACCAGCCCATGTTCGACCTCGGGCACCAGCTCGAGGACCTGATGGATCGCTTCCGGCGCCAGAAGGCGCCCATGAACTCGCCGGCGGCCGACGTGCTGCTCGCCGCCATCGACCGCATGGGCCACTGGGTTCAAGACGTCGAGGCGGAGCGCCTGCCGCTGACGGTCGACGCCGACGCGCGGGCGCTGCTCGACCGCGTGCAGTCGATGGTCGAGGAGTCCGCGTCGGGTTTCACGCGCGCGCCGACGCCGATCACACGTCGCCCCACGGGCCCGGTGCCCCTCGTCGCCGGCCCCGGCGAGACGCTGGTGACCGTGCGCATCGCCGAGGGCTGCCCGGACCCGGGTGTCCGCGGCTTCCTGGTGTACCGAAAGATCAACGATCTCGGTGAGATCCGGGCGAGCCACCCGCCGGTGGACACGCTGCGGGCCGGGCGCCTCGAGGGCCCGCTGCACCTCGTCCTGCGCACCAAGGTGCCGGCGGAGCAGGTCGAGTCCTTCCTGCGCCTCATCCCCGACGTGGCCAAGGTGGAGGCGCGCCCGCACGCGCCGCCGCCGCGCGATCCGGAGCGGCTGCCGCGCGCGCCCACGCCGGCGCCCTCCGGGGACGCCGACCTCGTGGCGGCGCTGCTCGAGGAGCCGGAGCCCGGCGCCCGCAGCGCCTTCACCGAGGACGACTTCGCGCCCGGCGACTCCGAGGAGGTCGCGCCGTCGCTGCTCATCGAGAGCGCGGCCAACGACGGCGGCGCCGCGGCGGCGATCCTGCGCGTCAAGCGCTCGAGCCGCACCATCCGCGTCCGCACAGACTGGCTCGACACCATCCTCGACCGCACGAGCGACCTGCTCATCATCTCTCAGCGCCTGTGGACGCTGAACCAGAACCGTCCCGACCCGAACGTGACGCAGGGGCTCTCGGAGCTCTCGCGGGTGCTCTCGGCCCTCCACGCCGACGCGCTTTCGGTGCGCATGATGCCGCTGTCGGTGCTGACCGACCGGCTGCCGCGGGTCGTGCGCGACATGGCGCGCCAGAGCGGCAAGAGCGCGTCGCTGGTCGTACACGGCGACGACCAGCAGCTCGACCGCGCGATCATCGAGGGCCTCGACTCGCCGCTGACGCACCTCTTGCGCAACGCGGTGGACCACGGCCTCGAGCCCATGGAGGAGCGCGCGAGCCGCGGCAAGCGCGCCGCCGGCCTGCTCACGCTCACCTGCACGCGCGTGCGCGACGAGATCGTCGTCGAGCTCTCGGACGACGGGCGCGGCATCGACAGGAAACGATTGGTGAATCGCGCCGTCGAGCTCGGCATCATGCCGCGCTCGCGCGCCGAGTCGCTCGCCGAGCGCGACCTGACGCGCCTCGTCTGCCTGCCCGGCCTGTCCGCCCACAAGGAGGCCGGCGCGCTCGGCGGCCGCGGCGTGGGCATGGACGCGGTGCACGAGTCGGTGACGGGCCTCGGCGGCCGCGTCGAGGTGGTCAGCGAGCTCGGCGCCGGCACGACCGTCCGCCTGCGCCTGCCGCGCACGCCCGGCATCAGCAAGCTGCTGCTCGTCGAGGCCGACGCGCAGGTGTTCGGGCTGCCCCTGAGCCGGGTCTCCAACACCGCGATGTTCTCGGCCGAGGCCGTCCACCGCGAGCGCGGCCACGCCCTCGTCGTCCACCGCAACCAGCGCACGCGCCTGCACTCGCTGCGACACCTGCTCGGTCTGACGCCCCGTGAGTTCGAGGGCACCTTCCCCGGCATCGTCTTCAACACCGAGGAGGGCCCGGTCATCCTCGCCGTCGACCGCGTCGTCGGGCAGCAGGACGCGGTGATCAAGCCGCTCGGCCCGCTGCTCGAGCGCATCGACGGCCTGCTCGGCGTGACGATCGACCCCGTGGGCCAGCCGGTGTTCGTGGTGGACGTGGCGCGCTTCCTGGTGGTCTGATCCGCCCCCCGGAGCGCATCGCATGAGCCTGACCGAGAGAGAATTGCGCCGCCTGCTCGAGGATGTGGCGGCGGGGCGCGTCGCCGTGGCGGAGGCCGCGGGGACGTTGAGCGGCTACGTCGATCTGGGCTTCGCCAACGTCGACGTCGAGCGCGCCGAGCGCCGTGGGATCCCCGAGGTCGTCTTCGGTCAGGGCAAGACACCCGAGCACATCGCCGCCGTCGCCCGCGTCCTCCACGACCGCGGCCAGCGTGTGCTCGCCACGCGCGTCGACGCGGAGAAGGCCGCCGCCATCGCCGACCTGCTCCCCGGCCTGCCCGTGCGCTACGAAGCCCTCGCGCGCTGCCTCTGCGTCGAGGACGCGCCCGCCCCGGACCAGGGCCGCGGCCCCCTGCTCGTCGTCGCCGCGGGCACGAGCGACCTGCCCGTCGCCGAGGAGTCCGTCGTCACCGCCCGCATGTGCGGCAACACCGTCGAGACGCTCTACGACGTGGGCGTCGCCGGGCTGCATCGGCTGATTTCAAGAGTGGATCTGCTGCGTTCCGCGTCGGTTCTGATCGTAGTCGCCGGCATGGAGGGCGCGTTGCCTTCGGTCGTCGGCGGCCTCGTCGCGCGTCCGGTGATCGCCGTGCCGACGAGCGTCGGTTACGGGGCGAACCTGGGCGGCGTCGCGGCGCTCCTGGCGATGCTGAACTCGTGCGCGTCCGGCGTCACCGTGGTCAACATCGACAACGGCTTCGGGGCGGCGTTCGCGGCCACGCTCATGAACCGGGCGGAGCTCCGGTGAGCGAGCGCATCCTCTACTTCGACTGCTTCTCCGGCGTGGCCGGCGACATGACGCTGGGGGCGCTCGTCGACCTCGGTCTGGACGCCGGCCGGCTGGAAGAGGCGCTGCGCACGCTGGACCTGGGCGGCTGGCACCTGCAGGTGAGCACCGTCCACAAGAACGGCCTGCGCGGCACGCACGTCGACGTCGTGATCGGCGGCGTGATCGAGGGGCCCGCCCTCCCCGCCGACGAGGAAGTGCGCTTCGTCCCGGTGGCGCCGGCGAAGCCCACGATCGTCACGCGGCGGGACGACTACGCCTACCGCGACATCGTGCGGGTCATCGAGGGCGGCCGCCTCCCGCCGCCGGTCGTCGAGCGCGCGCTCGCCGCCTTTCGCGCCATCGCCGAAGCCGAGGCGCGCGTGCACGGCGTCGACGTCGAGCGCGTCCACTTCCACGAGGTCGGCGCCGTCGACTCGGTGATCGACATCGTCGGCTCGGCCTGGGGCATCTGGCAGCTCGGCGTCGACCGCGTCGAGGCGGCCCCGGTCCCCATCGGGCGCGGCTTCATCCGCAGCGCCCACGGGCGCATCCCCTGCCCCGCCCCGGCCACCCTCGAGATCCTGCAGGGCGTCCCCATCGCGCCGTCGGGCCTCGACCGCGAGCTCGTCACGCCGACGGGCGCCGCCTTCGTGCGCGCCTGGGCCACGCGCGTCGGGCCCTACCCGGCGATGACGGTGGAGCGCGTGGGCTGGGGCGCCGGCAACGCGGACTTTCCCGACCGGCCCAACCTGTTGCGCCTCGTGCTGGGCCGCACCGACCCCGCCGACGCCGAGTGCACCGTGATCGAGGCCAACGTCGACGACATGTCGCCCGAGATCGCCGGCTACCTGCTCGAACGCCTGTTCGACGCCGGCGCGAAGGACGCCTGGTTCGTCCCGCTCCACATGAAGAAGAACCGGCCCGGCCTGCTCGTTGGCGCGCTGTGCGACGCCGGTCGGCGCGCCGCGATCGAGGACGTGCTGCTCGCCGAGTCGTCGGCCATCGGCCTGCGGCGCTTCCCGGTGACGCGCCTCAAGCTCGATCGCGCGCACGTGACGGTGTCGACACCCTTCGGCGACGTGTCGGTGAAGGTGGCGCGGCGGGACGGCAAGGTGGTCAACGCCGCCCCCGAGTACGAGGCCTGCGCGCGCCTCGCCCGCGAGCGCGGCGTTCCGCTGAAGACGGTGTACCAGCACGCGATCGCTGCGTACGTGGATCGGGAGCAGGGTCGATGAAGCCGTACATCCTCGTGGTCGATGACGAGCAGCTCATCCGCGACCTGCTCATGCGCGCGCTGGCGGAGCACGGCTACGAGGTGGCGGCGGTCGGCGACGGCGAGGCGGCCCTGGCGGCGATCGAGTTCCGGCGCCCCGACCTCGTCCTGCTCGACCTGATGATGCCGAAGCTCGACGGCTTCGACGTCCTGCGGGCGCTGCGGAGCGATCCGCACACGATCGGCCTGCAGGTCATCGTGCTCACCGCGCGCGCCAGCCAGGAGATCCTGCAGGAGGCGCTCGCCGACGGGGCCGACGACTTCATCAGCAAGCCCTTTCACCTCGGGGAGGTCGTGGCGCGCGTGCGCGCGCACATCCGCATCACCGAGTACGCGCAGGCGCTCGAGAGCAAGCGCAACGACGTGCTCTCGCTGCTCGACATCAGCCAGCGGCTCGCCAGCCGCCTCGATCTGCGCCAGATCCTGCACGACGTGACCACGCTGGTGGCCGGCGTGCTCAAGACGGACCGCTGCTCCGTCGTGCTCGTCGAAGAGGACGGCCGCACCGGCCGCGTCGTCGCCACCTCCGACGACACCGGCGTCACCGACCGCCTGATCTCGGTCGATGGCTACCCCGAGATCCAGCGGGTCCTCGAGACACGCGAGCCGCTGATCATCGCCGACATCTCCGCCGATCCGCTGTTCGACCCGGTGATGGACCGCCTGGCGCAGCTCGACGTGCGCTCCGTGGCGCTCTTCCCGTTGATGGACGGCCAGCGCTGCACGGGCGTGCTCTTCCTGCGCTCCGTGCGCCCGCTCGCCCAGTTCGGCGACCGCGAGCGCCACTTCGGTCAAATCGTGGCCAACGCCACGAGCATCGCCGTCTCCAACGCGCGCCACTTCTCCCAGATCAAAGAGGAGTCCGACCGCGCGAGCCAGGCCAAGGCCGTCGTCGAGCAGCGGCTGCGCATCGTCCAGAAGTACGAGGATTTCTTCGAGAATTCCGCCGACGGCATGTTCATCACCGACGGGGCGGGCGGCATCCACTTCATGAACCGGCAGGCGGATCGCATGTTCGCGCTGCCGCGCCCGCTCGGCATCGGCCTGTCGTTCGGCGACCTGCTCGTCGAGGGGGACCGGCCGAGCCTCGACGCGCTCATCGAGCAGGCGCGCGCGGGCGACGTCGCCGGCCCCGCCGACGTGCAGCTCGGCGGCGCGAGCGACCTCGTGCTGAGCGTGAGCGTCGCCCGGCTGCCCGGCGAGAGCGACAGCTACAGCATCACCGTGCGCGACGTGACTGCAGAGCGCGCCCTCGCCCGCGAGCTCGCCCGCACCCGCGACTTCCTGCAGAGCCTCGTCGACGCCTCGAACGACGCGGTGGTGGCCACCGACCTCGAGGGCAACATCCTCGTCTTCAGCAAGGCGGCGGAGCGCCTCTTCGGCATCAGCGCCGACAAGGTCGTGGGCAAGATCCACGTCACGCACTTCTACCCGGAGGGCGGCGCCGCGGAGACGATGGCCGCCCTGCGCGGCGCCGAGCAGGGCGGGGAGGGCCGCATCTTCCCGCCGGTGCGACGCGACGTCATCGACGCGGAAGGTAACATGCTGCCAGTGATGCTCGCGGCCTCGATCGTGAGGGTCGAGGGCAAGGAAGTGGCCACCGTCGGCCTGCTTCAAGATCTGCGCGACCGGATCAAGATGGAGAACCGGCTGCACCAGACGCAGGAGAAGCTGCTGCAGAGCGAGCGGCAGGCCGTGCTCGCGGAGCTCGCGGGGACGGCGGCGCACGAGCTGAACCAGCCGCTGACGAGCATCATGGGCTACGCCGAGCTGCTCAAGCGGCGCATCGCGGCCGAGGACGCGAACCACAAGGCCGCCGACACGATCCAGCGCGAGGCGCAGCGCATGGCCGACATCGTGCGGAAGATCGGCCGCATCACGAAGTACGAGACCAAGACCTACGTGGGCAACGCGCGCATCATCGACCTCGCGGCGTCGAGCGCGGACGGCTCCGAGAACAGCTGAGATTTCGGCCCTCTTTCCGGGAGTTTGCAGATGCGTAAGCGGCTCGTGGCCCTCTTGCTGGCCGTCGCCCTGCCGGCGGGCGCCCAGGACCTCACCGCCGAGCAGATCGTGCAGAAGGCTACCGATCGCAACAGCCTCGGCTTCGACTCGGGGCAGGCGCAGATCACGATGGTGCTGCAGTCGAAGTCGGGCGAGAAGCGCGAGCGCAAGCTGCTCACGCGCACGCTCGCCAAGGACTCCCTGCACAAGAGCATGATGCGCTTCCTGGCGCCCGCCGACGTGCAGGGGACGGCCTTCTTGCTGCTCGAGCAGGCCGGCGACGCCGCCGACGACATGTACCTCTACCTGCCGGCGCTCAAGCGCACGCGTCGCATCGCGGGCAACCAGAAGAACGGCTCGTTCATGGGCAGCGACTTCTCGTACGCGGACATGGAGAGCCGCGACGTGAAGACCGCCACCTACGACAAGAAGGCCGACGAGACGATCGACGGCGTCGACTGCCATCACGTCCTGGCCACGCCGAAACAGAGCGAAGACCGTTACAGCAAGGTCGAGCTCTGGGTGCGCAAGGACAACTTCCTGCCGCAACAGATCAAGTTCTTCGACACCAAGGGAGAGCTGCTCAAGGTGTTCAAGCTGCACGAAGCGAAGCAGATCGATGGCCAGTGGGTCATCACGAAGAGCCAGATGTGGAACAAGCAGGAGGGCACGAGCACCTTCCTGACGATCGACGGCCTCGACACGAAGACGCCGCTCGATCCCGCCGAGTTCGCGCCCGACAACCTCTCCAAGGGCTGAGCCTTGCTCCCCGTCCTGCTCGTCGCCTTGCTGCAGGCCGGGGATCCCGACCTCGAGGGCATGCCGGCGCCGCCCGGCGACGCCGATCTCGAAGGCATGCCGGCGCCGCCCGGCGACGCCGATCTCGAGGCGATGCCGCCCGCGCCGGGCATGGCGTCGGGCTTCTCGCCCACCCTACGGTTCGGCGGCCGGTTGCGGCTCGAGGCAGCCTTCGATCTCGCGCACGACCGCGACGGCGAGGACGTCTTCGAGACGCGCGAGCGCCTCGACCTCGAGATGGCCGGGCAGATCACGCCGGCGCTGTCGGCGCTCGTCGCCGGCCGCATGAGCCACGTGGCGCGCACGCCCGCCTATGACTTCGACGGCGCGCGCTACGAGTACGAGCCCGAGCTGCGCGAGGCCTACGCGACCGGGCGCTTCGGCGCCACCGTCGTCTCCGTCGGCAACCAGGTCGTGCGCTGGGGCAGCACCGACGCCAACAGCCCCAACGACGTCGTCAACCCCGTCGACTACCGCGAGGGCATCGACGTCGACCTCGAGACGCCGCTCGTGCCCGTGCTCGCGGCCCGGGCCACGCACACCCTCACGCTCGAGGCCGGCTCGCTGACCTTCGAAGGCGTGTACGTGCCGTTCTTCGCGCCGCACCGCGCCTGGCTGTTCGGCAGCGACTGGGCGCCGGTCGCCGCGCAGCCGCAGTTCGAGCCGATGCTGGCGTTCCTCGCCGGCGCCGTGCCGCCCGCCTCCCAGGAGGACGTACAGGCCCTGCTGCTCTCGCCGGACCCGCCCGACGAGTCGCCCCGCCAGGGGAGCGCCGGCGGGCGCGTCGCGTGGTCCGGCGGCGGCCTCGACCTGCGCCTGAACACCTTCTACGGCTGGGACCGCATCCCCTCGCTCGAGGTCGACCCCGAGTTCGTCGAGCTGCTCGTCGCCGTGCGCGACAACGACCTGGCGACGCTCGCGCGGCTCTTCCCGAAGCTGCAGTCCACCGTCCAGGGCGGCGGCCTGCCCTACACGAGCCGCTACGACCGCCTGGCGACGTTCGGCGCCGACGGCGTCTACGTGGCCGGCGACTTCGCGTTCAAGGCCGACGTCGCCTGGACGCCCGCGCGCACGCTCTACACCGCCGACCTCGAGCCGGAGCGCGCCGCCTCGCTCTCCTGGGCCGGCGGCGTCGACTACATGCCGAGCACCACCTTCCAGATCACCCTCGAGGCGTTCGGGCTGAAGCCGCTCGAGGACCGCGACTGGTACCTCGTCGGCCGGCACCTCGCGAACCTCGTCGGTCAGGTCCGCTGGGCGCCGCTCGAGGACGAGCTCACGCTGCAGGTCGCCGCTCAATACGGCCTGACCCGCGAGGACGTCCTCGTCGCCCCGCAGATCGCCTGGCGCCCCCGGGACAACCACGAGGCGCAGGTCGGCGCCGTCTTCCTCCAGGGCCCCGACGACTCGCCCGGCGGCCTGTTCGACGCCAACGACCACGCGTACGCGCGCTACGCGCTATCGTTCTGACCGCCGTGGACCTCTTCGATCACGCGAACCACCGGGATCCCTCCGGCGCGCCACTCGCCGAGGCCGTCCGCCCGCGCGACCTCGACGACTACGTCGGTCAGGAGAAGGCCGTCGGCCCCCGCAGCTGGCTGCGCCGCGCCATCGAGCAGGACCGGCTGCCGAGCATCGTCCTCTGGGGGCCGCCGGGCACGGGCAAGACGACGCTCGCCCGCATCATCGCCGCGCGCACCGGCAGCCACTTCGAGCCCTTCTCGGCCGTCATGGGCGGTGTCAAGGAGATCCGGTCGCTCGTCGAGGCGGCGAAGGCGCGCCGCAAGTACCACCGGCAGCGCACGATCCTGTTCATCGACGAGATCCACCGCTTCAACAAGGGCCAGCAGGACGCCCTGCTGCCGCACGTCGAGGACGGCACCGTCACGCTCATCGGCGCCACGACCGAGAACCCGAGCTTCGAGCTGAACGCGGCGCTCCTGTCGCGGGCCCGCGTCGTGGTGCTCGAGCGCCTCGGCCCCGAGCACGTCCGCACGCTGCTCGAGCGCGCCTTCGCCCATCCCGTCCGGGCCGCGCGGTGGCCCGTGGCCACGATCGCGTCCGAGGCCTTCGACGCGCTCGTCGCCTCCGCCGACGGGGACGCCCGCGTCGCGCTGAACCTGCTCGAGACGGCGCTCGATCAGCACGATCACCTCGGCCCCGACGAGGTCCGGCAAGCC
This sequence comes from Myxococcota bacterium, assembly GCA_963169045.1. GTDB lineage: Bacteria > Myxococcota_A > Bradymonadia > UBA7976 > UBA1532 > CAUJDF01. The sequence continues at coordinate 302,885 of CAUJDF010000058.1, read as the reverse complement.
GTCGACAAGCGCGCGCTGCTCTACGACAAGGCCGGCGACGCGCACTACCAGGTGATCAGCGCCTTCATCAAGTCGATGCGCGGCAGCGATCCCGACGCGACGGCGTACTGGCTGCAGCGCATGGTCGACTCGGGCGAGGACCCGCTGTTCCTGCTGCGGCGCATGGTCATCTTCGCCAGCGAGGACATCGGGCACGCCGATCCACGCGCGCTCCAGGTCGCCGTCGCGGCGCAGCAGGCGTTCCATTTCGTGGGACTGCCCGAGGGCATGTTCGCGCTGATGCAGGCGGCGACGTACCTGGCCTGCGCGCCGAAGAGCAACACCCTCTTGCGTACGCTGGCGGCGGCGCGCACCGCGGTGAAACACCACGGCAGCGTCCCTGTGCCGCTGCACCTGCGCAACGCCTCGACTTCACTCCAGAAACGGCTCGGTCACGGCGCGGCGTACAAGTACCCGCACGACTTCGAGGGCGGCTACGTCCCCGAGGACTACCTGCCCGACGAGATGAAGGGGACGAAGCTCTTCGAGCCGCGCGATTCGGGCGACGAGGCCGCGCTCAAGGCGCGCCTTGCGGACCTGGACCGGCGCCGGCGCGAAGGCGGCCGGTGACGCTGCGCAGGTCGGTCGCGGTCACGCCGTCGGGATCGGTGAACTGCGGCGCCAGCTGCAGCGTCTTCTCGAACGCGGCCGCCGCGCGCGCCTCGACCTCCGGCGTACGGGGCTCCATGCCGAGCAGGGCGCGTCCCAGCAGGTAGTGCAGCGTCGGGTCGTCCGGCTGGCGGGCGAGCGCGTCGTCGAGCGCCCGTTTCGCGGCGTCGGGCCGGCCGAGGCTGACGAGCACCCGCCCCCAGGCGCCGGCGAGATCCGCCTCCTCCGGCCACTTCTGGTGCGCCTTCGCCAGCAGCCGCTCCGCGAGGAAGACCTCCTCGAGCCGCAGCAGGACCTGCGCGAAGCCGAGCACCTCCGCCGGCGTCCGGCCCTCGACCGTCAGCCGCGACGGATCCTCTTCGAGGTAGCGCACGAGTGTCTTCGGGTCGCGAAGGGCCGCCTCGCCACCCTCCTTCAGCTGCTCGGGGCTCGGCGACGGCGGCGGCGTCGTGAACGGCACGAGCCGGCCCTTCGGCGGGGCCGCGGTCTCGGGGCCCAGCACCGCGTCGAGATCGGCGGCGCGCGCCGGGCCACTCAGGAGCAGCGCCGCACCCAGGAGGCATCCGAGCAGCCGGCCAGGAGCGCCGCCACCGTACGCCCGAGCCCCGGCACCACGAGGTCGGGCGCCACGTCGGCAAAGGGCGCCAGCACGAAGCGCCGCGCCGCCAGGTGAGGGTGCGGCAGTGTCAGCGCCGGCGCGTCCAGCGTCGACCCGGGCCAGCACAACACATCGAGGTCGATCGTCCGCGGACCCCAGCGCACCCGCCGCACCCGCCCGAGCGCCGCCTCGATCGCCTGCAGCGCCCGAAGCGTCTCCCACGGGCCGAGCGCCGGCGCCAACCCCACGACCTGATTGAGGAAATTCGCCTGCCCTTCCACGCCCCACGGCGCGCTCTCGTACAGCGGGCTCACCGCCAGCGGGGCGGTCGAGAGGACCTGCAGCGCCGCCCGGGCGGCGGCCAGCGTCGCCTCGACCTCGCCCTCGTTGCCGCCCAGGCCGATCCATGCTCGCGCGCATGCGTTCATCCCACTCCGAATACGGGACGCGGGCCCGGCGTACCCCCGGGGCGACGGGTCCGGCGCGGCCAGGGTGCCGCCGGCCCCCCCGGTTGACAAGGCCCCGAGCCGCTGACTACGGTTCTCGGCCCTTCGGAAGCCATCGGAGCGTTCATGCGAGCCCTCGCCCTCTCGTTCGTCCTGGCTTTCGTCGCCGTGGCGCTGCCCGCGGCGGCCGGGGCGCAGAGCCTGCCCGGCGTCGACCTCGCCGGCCTCGCGCCCGCCGACGTCCAGGCGCTGACCACGCTCATGCAGGAGGGCGCCTGCCCCTGCGACGCCAAGAAGAGCATGGCCGAGTGCATCCAGGCGAAGTCGTGCCCGGCGGCGACAGACCTGGCCGTCTACGGCGCGAAGAAGTTCCGCGAGGGCCTGGGCATCGACCAGGTCCGCGAGGCCGTCGTCAAGAAGTACCTCGACGACAACGTGACCTTCACCTTCGACCTGAAGGACACCCCGTCGAAGGGCGCGACCAAAGGCCGCGTCGTCATCGTCGAGTTCGCCGACTTCGAGTGCCCGCACTGCGGCCTGCTCTCGAAGACCATGCCCGAGGTGCTCGCGGCCTTCCCGAACGACGTCACCTTGTACTTCAAGCACTTCCCGCTCGGCGCCCATTTGAACTCGGAGCCCGCGGCGCGCGCGACGTGGGCCGCCGGGCAGCAGGGGCGCTTCTGGCCGATGCACGACATGATCTTCGCCCACCAGGCGACGCTGACGACCGACAAGATCCACGGCTTCGCCCGCGAGCTCGGCCTGAACACGAAGAAGTTCGAGGCCGACATGAACAGCCCGGCGGCGCAGGAGGCGGTCGATCGCGACCGGCAGGAGGGCCTGAAGTCGGGCCTGACCGGCACGCCGACGCTGTACATCAACGGCAAGCTCTACCACGAGGACAAGACCGCCGACGCGCTCAAGGCGCACATCCGCGAGCTGCTCAAGAAGATCAAGTAGGGCCCTGGTCCTAGCGCAGCGCGCGCACCCATTCGACGACGAGCCGGATCTCGTCCGGCGGCAGCGGATGGTCGGGCGGCATCGTCTCGCCGAGCAGACCCGGGTAGCCGGGCAGCACCTTCAGGACGAGCAGGCTGCGCAGCGGCGCGCCGGGCGCCACGAACGGCAGCTCGGGATCGCGCTGCGGGACGAGCGCGAGCAGGGCGTCGGCCGTCAGCGGCGGATACACCTTCGGCTCCGGACCATGGCAGCCGCACTCGCGTGCGAACACCGGCGCGAGGTCGGCCTCGAAGTCGACGGGCGCCGTCGGCGGCGCGGCCGGCGACCTCTCGGCGACGAAGGCGATCTCGACGTCCTCCTCGAGCTCGCTGCCGTCGATGCCGCGCAGCACGTCGGCGCGAACGGCGACCCGGTAGCCCAGACCGGGGCGGAGCGCGAGGCGCGGGATCACGACCAGATCGGGACCCGCCGGGTCATAGCCGACGTCGGCGCCGACCGCGACGTCTGCCGATGACAATGTGACGGCGGCGTCCCAGTTCATCGCTGGATGAAGATATCGATCGAAACGAATTCGCAGCGGGGCCGCGGCCGGATGGCGCTCGCCGGGGCGTGGCGCCGAGGTCACGACCGTCAATGCCTCGGGCTCGGCGTCGAACACAGCGCAGCCTGCCGGGGCCGTCGCCGCGAGAATGAGCAGTGTGTGCCGCACGCGCCGACGATACCGTCCGGCGTGTGGACCTTGTACCGTTGACAAGCGCCCGGGCCTGGAATACGGTCCACCGGAAGTTCGGGGGCGATTGCCTCCTTGAGACATTTCCTCACCCCCTTTCCTCCGGATGGGACGATGCGAGCCGCACGCGTTCTGCTGACTGCCGTGTTCATCGGTGGCGCCGCCCTGACCGTTTCGGGCTGTGGTCCCACGTACCCGAAGTGCGACAACGACGAGCACTGCGCCGACAAAGGCGAATTCTGCGTCAACGGCACCTGTCAGCAGTGCCGTGACAACAGCCAGTGCACCGGCCCGGGCATGATCTGCCAGTCCGGCAAGTGCGCGCGCCGCGCCGGCTACTGTGACGAGAGCACGCCGTGCCCGGGCAAGCAGAAGTGCCGCGACAACGAGTGCGGCGCCGAGTGCCTCGGCGACGGCGAGTGCGGGGCCGACCAGTACTGCGAGGCCGGCAGCTGCACGTCCCGTCCCCAGTGCGGCGAGCACGCGACCAACCCGGCGTGCCCCGAGGGCCAGAACTGCGTCAACGGCCGGTGCGAGACGCCGCGCGTCAGCTGCGGCGAGGACCCGGTCTACTTCGACTTCGACCGCTATGACATCCGCGAGGACCAGCGCCAGAAGCTGAACGACGCGGCCGTCTGCCTGAGGGACGCGAAGATCAGCAGCGCCAAGCTCGCCGGGCACGCCGACGAGCGCGGCACCGAGGAGTACAACCTCGCGCTCGGCCAGCGCCGCGCCGACTCGGCCAAGCGCTACCTGCAGAACCAGGGCGTGCCCTCGAACAAGCTCTCCACCATCAGCTACGGTGAGGAGCGCCCCGCCGCCCAGGGCGAGGACGAGGGCGCCTGGTCGCGCAACCGTCGCGTCGAGATCGAAACGCAGCAGTGAGGCCCTGCCGGCCCGATGCCCGCCCGTAAGCCCCTCCTTCCGCTCCTCTTCGCGCTCGCCCTCGGCGGTTGCTACCCCTATTGGAAGGGCACCGACCACGAAGAGAGCATCGTCGCCCTGCAGGGTCAGGTCGAAGCGCTGACCGAGGGTCAGCGGACGCTTCGCCAGCAGCAGGCGCAGAAGGCCACCGAGATCGGCGAGCGCATCGCCGACGTCGAGAAACGCCTCGGCGAGGCCATCAGCCAGCTGCAGGGCGGCTCGGCCGACCGCGGGCTCGAGGTCGACAAGCTCTCCCAGGAGCTGCGTGAGCTGCGCGGCGAGCTGGCCGAGATCAAGCACAAGCTCGACAACGCCGGGCCGCTCGGTCCGGTGGTGACGGGAGCGACCGACGCCGCCGCCCCTGGCGCGCCGCCGCTCCCCGAGGACGAGGCGGGGCTCTACCGCTTCGGCTGGGAGCGCAAGCGCGACGGCAACTGCGACGACGCCATCCGCGCGTTCACCCAGTTCGCGACGAAGTACCCCGGCTCGAAGCAGGCCGACAACGCCCTGTTCCTGCTCGCGGAGTGCCAGTTCGCCAAGGCCGACTACACGGGCTCGATCCGCGCGCTGCAGGCGATCCTCAAGTCGTACGCCCAGGGCGACAAGGTCGACGACGCGCTGATCCTCATGCACGACGACTTCGTCGCGCTCGGCCGCTGCAAGGACGCGCAGCCCTTCCTCGAGACGCTCCTCGCCGACTACCCCAAGTCGTCGCGCGCCGCCGAGGCCAAGAAGAAGCTCGCCGATACGAAAAAGACGTGCCGCTGACACAGGGTCCCGCGCGACCCGCAGCGTAGCCGTTCCTACCCCGAGCGCCGAAACCGGGAGGTGGACTCCGCCCGGAGGCGCCCGTGAGCAATCTGCTGCCCCTGCCCCTGCCCCGTGAACCCTCGCCGCGTCCGGAGCGGCTGCCCGGCGTCTGGTGGATCGGCGCTGGCGGCCCGCCGGCCTGGCTCGCTCAGGCGGGGCATCGCGTCGACGTCGCCCGCGAGCCGGCGGAGCTCCCGCTCGAAGGCGTCGACGTGGTGCTGCTGTTCGCCTCGACCGAGTGGCCGGGCGGGACCGCCGGGCTGCTGCACGCGGCGCGGCTCCGGTGCCCGCACGCGGAGTTGGTGGTGCTCGCGCGCGACGTGTCGCCCGCCGCCGAGGTGCGCCTGCTGCGCGGCGGTGCGGCGCTCGTCCTCGACGACCGCATCGAGCCCGATCTGGCCGCCGCCCGGCTCGAGCAGGTGCTGGCGCTCGTGCGGGCGCGCCGGACGCTCCGTCGCGTCGGCGACGCCCAGGTCGCCTCGTGCAGCGAGGAGGAGTACGGCAAGCGGCTCATGGCGCTGTCGTTCGCCTCGCGGCTCCTGACGACCGTGCACGACGAGAACGAGGTCTTCCAGCGGCTGGTCGACATCGTCGCCCGCGAGCTCAACAGCCGCCGCGTCTCGCTGATGTACGTGAACCGCGAGGAGGGCATCCTCGAGATGCGCTGCGCGGTGGGGCTGCCCGAGCACGTCATCCGCGAGGCGAAACCGCGCCTCGGCGAGGGCATCGCCGGCACCTGCGCCGTCATCGGCAAGCCGCTCTTCATCGACGATCCGCGCCGCTTCCGCGAGCGCGGCGGCAACGACCTGCGTGAGTTCGCCGTCGAAGGCACCGACTTCCGCAACCTCCCCATGTCGCTGACCGTGCCCATCCGCGTGAAGGGCACCGTGGTCGGCGTGGTCAACGTCACCGACCGGCGCGACGACCAGCGCTACAGCCAGCAGGACATCGCCTTCATCCAGGCGCTGATGGGCCAGGCCGGTTATCTCCTCGAGAACCAGGGCCTGATGCGCCACCTGCAGGAGCTGCGGTCCTTCAGCGAGCGGGTGATCAACGCCCTCGAGGATCCCCTCGTCGTGCTCGACGACGACCTGCGCATCGTGAGCTGCAACCGGCGCTTCATGCGCGCCTTCGGGGGCACGCCGGGCGAGCACGCCTGGGATCGCCTCGCACTGCCGGACGAGGCGCGCCAGCTCGTGGCCGCCGCCTTCGTCGAGGCAGGCGAGGGCGTGGCGCGCGAGGCGCAGGCCTGGACCCTCAGCGACCGCGAGTACGAGGCCTCGCTCACGCCCTTCGCCGACGGCGAGCGCCCCCGCCTCCTCATCTTCCTGCGCGACGTGAGCGTCCGCCGCCAGATGGAGCGGCGGCTGATCGGCGCCGAGAAGATGGCCTCGCTCGGCGTCCTCGCCGCCGGCGTCGCCCACGAGATCAACAACCCGGTGTCGTTCATCAAGGCGAACGCCCGCTGCGCGGTGGAGTACCTCGAGGATCTCGAGCGCATCCTGGATGCCTGGCACGCGGCAGCAGCCGACGGCGACGCGGCGGCCTTCGCCGAGCCGCGCCGCCTCGAGGCCGAGCTCGACCTCGACGAGATGTTCGTCTCCATGCGCGACATGATGTCCGACTGCCTCGACGGCGTCGCCCGCGTCGAACGCATCGTCCAGAGCCTGCGAGGCTTCGCGCATCCGGACACCGAGACGCCGAGCCAGGCTCAGCTCGCCCAGCTCGTCGAGAACGCGGTCACGCTCACCGTCGGCCAGTGGAAGTACAAGCTCGAGCTCGTGCGCGAATTCGGCGAGGTTCCGCCCATCTGGTGCCTGCCCAACCAGCTCGAGCAGGTGTTCATGAACCTGATCACCAACGCCGCGCAGGCGGCGTCCGACTGGGGACGCCTCGCCATCACCATCGCGCCGGCGGAGGGGGGCGTGCGCGTCTCGTTCAGCGACACGTGCGGCGGCATCCCCCCGGCGATCGTCGGGCGCATCTTCGAGCCCTTCTTCACCACCAAGGACATCGGAAAGGGCACGGGCCTCGGCCTCTCGATCGCCTACAACACGGTGGAGAACCATGGCGGACGCATCGTGGTCGACAGCACGCCCGGCAAGGGGACGCGCTTCGACCTCTGGCTGCCCGCCGGGGACGGTCAGCGCCCGATCGTCGCCAAACAGCTGTCGCGGTTCAGGATTTGAGGGCGCCGCGCCGCAGCTCGTCGAGCGCGGCGGGCACGTCGTCGGGGGTCTTCTCGAGCGCGCCGCGGAGGAGCGCCCGGAGGCGCGCGCGCTCGCCCTCGCCCTGGCCGAGCGCGGCCAGGATCTTCGCGCGCTCCGACGACTCGACCAGCTCCTGGAGCAGCGTGTACGCGAGGTCGTAACCCGGCGCCCCTCCGATCGCTTCGAGGTAGTGGTCGATCGCGCCGGCGGCGTCCTCGAGCCCGTAGAGGTGGATCTCGCCGAGCGTGAGCAGGTAGGTGACCGCTGCCTCGGCGCGCCCCCCGGCCTCGCGCAGCAGCTGCAGCAGCCGGCGGCACGTCTCGATCGCCGCCGGCCATCGCTCGAGCTCGAGCTCGAGCTTCAGCAGCTTGTCGAGCAGCACCGGATCGTCGCCGACGACGGCGCGCGCCTCGAGGTAGCAATCACGCGCCGCCTCGAGCCGCCCCAGCTTCCGCGAGTGGATGTCGCCCATCGACACGAGCGCCATCCCCGCCGTCTCGGCCTCCTTGGCGTGGCGCGCGAGGCGCTCGTACCAGGCGACGGCCTCGGGCCAGCGCCCGGAGACCACCGCCAGCGCCGCGGCGGCCTGCAGCGCCGGCTCGTGGCCGGGATCGGCCTGCAGCGCCGCCGTCACGTCGGCCGTCGCCGCCACGCGCACGCCGGGGGGCAGCGCTTCGAGCACCGCTCGGTCCGCCTGACGGCCGGAGAGCTGCACCGACAGCGCAACGGCGAGCTTCGCCACCACGTCGGGGGCCGCGTTCGCCTCGGCGGCCAGCCGCGGCACGATCGTCGCCGCCTCCTCGAGCAGCGCCGCCTGCAGCCGGATGCGGCCGATACGGAGGTGGAGCGGCGCGTGGAACGCGCGGTCGCGGCTGCTCCGCAGCGAGTCCATGACGCGCCGCAGGTCGTCGGCGACCGCGCGCCAGACCTGCGCCTCTCGCACTTGGGAGCCCATGACGGCCGAGTCTAACACCGGAGGCGGCACGGTCGAATTCGCCTGCCGCTCAACGGAGGGTGATCGAGGCGCCATGGCTCGCGGACGCGGTGAAGACGACGTCGTCGGCGCCGACCGACGTCTGGGCGACGCGCGTCCGGGTGAGCACCAGGAGCACGCTGCGGCCGAAAGGCCCGCCGCCGCGCGCGACCGAGGAGAGCACGTCGGGCGGCACGTCGAACTGACCGCTGTCGGGGATCACGCAATACCCCCAGTTGCCGCGGGCCGGCTCGGTGGAGAGCGGCTCGGTCGGGATCATCAGCAGCAGGAGGCTCTCCGACTGGCCCGGCACCCACCGCACCGAGAGCGGATCCTCCTTGTCGTGGGTCTCGCCGAACTCGCGCGGAGACTGTAGCTGCATGGACGCGGGGGCCGGCAACGAGAGCTCGAACGGACCGAAGTGCGCGCCGCCAGCGCCGGTCACGCGCAGCGTCGCGCCGTCGCCGAAGAGGTTCTCGCCGACGTTGCGGTCGGGCGCGTACGTGAAGCCGGCCGCGGCGTCGCCCGAGAGGCGGAAGCGCAGGTCTCCACCGTTCACGCCCGAGACCGTCAGCTCGCCACCGTCATAGCCGCGGGGCGGCGCAGGCGGCGCCGCGTTCGGGTCGACGTCGGCCACCCGGCAGCCCGGCGGCGCCTCGATGGCGATGGGCTCGGTGATGGCCGCCGACGCCGTGCCGGTGTCGGCCTGGGGCGTCCGCGTCAGCACGATGGAGGCGCGCAGGCGCACCGGCCGCGGGCCGTGGTCGGGACCGCCATCGGGCGTCGGGCCGACCGCCATGTCGGGATCGGGCGGCACCTGACCGTCGGGGGGGGGCGTGACCGCCCCGTCCGTCGCGGCATCTTCCCGATGAACGCCCGAGTCGGGGCCGCCATCGGACGCGGGCGCCTCGGCATCGTCGCCGCTGCCGACCCGCGCGTCCTGCGTTCCCTGCTGGGCGGACGAATCATCGTCGCCGGCGCCCCCGTCGCTCGACGCGCAGCCGGCGTATAGCGCCGCCGTCGCGAGGAGCCCCCACCATCGTGCTGAGTGCATGCGGGTGATGGTAGGTGAGGGGCCGGTGCGGTTGCCAAGCTTTTGCTTTCCGTGGTAACGCGCGGCCATGAACGAGGAGCACCGAGAGCACATGGACGCCCTCGGGCGGCGGGCGCGCCAGGCCGCGCGCCATGTCGCCCGCGCCGGCGGACGCAAGCGCGCCGAGGGGCTCGTGGCCATGGCCGACGCGCTCGACCGCTCCCACGAGCGCATCCTGGCGGCGAACGCGCGGGACCTCGAGGCCGCCGACGCCCGCGGCGTGACCGGCGCGCTGCGCGACCGGCTCGCCCTGAACCCAAAGCGCATCGCGGAGATGGCCGCCGGCCTGCGCGAGATCGCGGCCCAGCCCGACCCGGTGGGCGAGGTGCTCGGCCTGCGCACGCGCCCGAACGGCATTCAGGTGGGGCAGGTCCGCATCCCGCTCGGCGTCATCGGGATCGTCTATGAAGCGCGGCCCAACGTGACCGCCGACGCTGCCGGCCTGTGCCTGAAGGCCGGCAACGCGGTGTTCCTCCGCGGCGGGAGCGAGGCCGCGCACTCCAATGACGCCCTGCTCGAGGTGCTGCGCCAGGCCGTGGCCTCCGTCGGCCTGCCCGCCGACGCGCTGATGACCCTGCCCTCCACCGATCGCGCATGGATCGTGGCCATGCTACAGGCCGAGCAGTGGATCGACCTCGCGATCCCCCGCGGCGGCGAGGCGCTCATCAGGTTCGTGGCCGAGAACGCCCGGGTGCCGGTGATCAAGCACTACAAGGGCGTCTGCCACGTCTACGTCGACGCCCGGGCCGACCTGCAGAAGGCGTACGACATCTGTTACAATGCGAAGGTGCAGCGTCCCGGCGTCTGCAATGCGATGGAGACCCTGCTCGTTCATGAAGCCATCGCACCGACATTTCTTCCCCGCATGGCCGAGCAGTACGCGGCCGCGGGCGTCGAGATCCGAGGCTGCCCGGTGACGCGCGGCCTCGTTCCCACGGCCCGTCCCGCCACCGAAGACGACTACCACGCCGAGTTCCTCGACCTGATCCTCGCCGTGCGCGTCGTGCCCGACATCGACGCGGCGATCGAGCACATCGAGACCTACGGATCCAGCCACACCGAGGCCATCGTCTCGGAGGACTATTCGCAGGTTCGCCGGTTCCTCGAGCAGGTCGACAGCTCGGTCGTCATCGCCAACGCCTCGACGCGCTTCGCCGACGGCGGGCAGATGGGGCTGGGCGCCGAGATCGGCATCAGCACGACCCGACTGCACGCCTACGGGCCGATGGGGGTCGAAGACCTGACCGCCCGGAAGTACGTCATCTACGGGTCGGGGCAGACCAGGAGTTAAATGGAAGCCAGAGACCTCGCACTCTTCCTCGCCGACCGCCTGTCCGACAAGAAAGGCATCGAGATCACGATCCTCGATGTCCAGGAGCTCGTCAGCTACACGGACTTCTTCGTGATCGCCTCCGGCAAGACCGAGCGCCAGGTGGGCGCGCTCGCCGAAGGGGTGATGGATGGGTACCGCGCGGCGACGGGGCGCAAGCCCGTCGGCTCCGAGGGCATCGAGCGCGGCCAGTGGGCGCTGATCGACTTCGGCGACGTCGTGGTGCACGTGTTCCGTGAGCCGGAGCGGGCGTTCTACGACCTCGAAGGGCTGTGGGAGGACGCGCCGCGCGTCGACTACCACCCGCCCGAGAACACGCCCGGCCAGCACGCCGCCAGCCTGCACTGAACGGCGTTGCGGCTGACGGTCATCGCCGTCGGCCGGCTGCGGACGCCCTACGCCCGCGCCGGCTGTGACGACTACCTCGAGCGCACCGCGCCGCTGCTGCCGGCGCGCGAGATCGAGGTGCGTGACGTCGAGCGGCACCCCAAAGGCGATCCGGAGAAATGGCGGAGCGAGGAGGCGAAGCACCTCCTCGCCGCTGTCCCGCCCGGCGCGCTGGTCGTCGCGCTCGACGAGCGTGGCAAGTCCATGAATTCACAAGATATTGCACGCTGGCTCGGCAAGCAGCGCGACGCCGGCGTGCGCGAGATCGCGTTCCTGATCGGCGGCCCTGACGGGCACGACCCGTCGGTGCGCGAGCGGGCGAACCTGGTGTGGAGCCTGAGCCTGCTGACGTTTCCGCACGAGCTGGCGCGGCTGGTGCTGGTCGAGCAGCTGTACCGGGCGGGGACGATCCTGCAGGGGTGGCCCTACCATCGTTGAGCCGGCGCCGGCGCCCGGAGTTCGCCGGGTGCGCCTGCTTCGGGCGAGCGAATCGCCCATCGCTCACCGGGTCTGGACGTGCCCCTTGGGGTAGTCGGTGATGCCGTAGCGGCGGAGCAGCCGCCGGAAGTTGGCGCGATCGACCTCGGCGTGGCGCGCGGCCGCCGAGACGTTGCGGTACTTGTTCATCACGCCGGTCAGATAGGCCACGCGATACGCGGTCTCCGCCTGCTCGAGCGCCTTGGCGAACGGCAGCGTCAGGTCGACCTGCCCCGAGAAGGACTCGAGCACCGTCGGCGACTCGGCGCCCTGCTGCAGCTCCGGCGGCAGGTGGCGCTCGGTGAGCTCCTCCCCGGTCTCGAAGACGACGGCGCGCTCGATCGCCGCCGCGAGCTCGCGGATGTTGCCGCTCCACCGGCTGTTGCGCAGCACGTCCATGCAGCGGGGCGAGATCGTCTTGATCGTCTTGCCCATCTGCGCGGTGTGCTTGCGCAGGAAGTGGTACGCGAGCTTGGGGATGTCCTCGCGCCGGTCGGCGAGCGCGGGCAGGCGGAGCTGCACGACCTTGAGGCGGAAGTACAGGTCCGATCGGAACTGGCCGCTGTCCACCGCCTTCTGCAGGTCGGCGTTGGTCGCGCCGATGACGCGCACGTCGACCTTGACCTCCTTGGTCGTCTCACCGACGCGACGCACGATCGAGTCCTGCAGCACCCGCAACAGCTTCTGCTGCAGGTCCATGGGCATGTTCCCGATCTCGTCGAGGAAGAGCGTGCCGCCGTTGGCCGCCTCGAAGAGGCCGGCCTTGTCGGTCAGGGCGTGCGTGAACGCGCCCTTCTTGTGACCGAACAGCTCGGACTCGATGAGGTCCTTGGGGATCTGACCGCAGTCGATGACCACGAACGGACCGTTGCGCCGCGGGCTGGCGTCGTGGATCGCGCGGGCGATCATCGTCTTGCCTGACCCGGTCGGGCCGGTGATCAGCACCGTCGAGCCGACGCGAGCGATCTGGCCGATCTGCTGGTTGACGGCCTTCATCGCCGGGTTCTCGCTGTCGAGAAGCGGCCCCTGCGGGCTCGACTCCACCTGCTGGCGCAGCTGGAGGTTCTCGTCGCGCAGCCGCTTGAGCTGCGCCGCCTGCCGCACCTTCTTGATGCAGTCCTCGATGTCGCTGAAGGGCTTCGTCAGATAGTCGAAGGCCCCGTCGCGCGTAGCGCGCACCGCGTCGGGGATGCTGCCGGCGCCGGTCATGATGATGACCTCGATCTCCGGCCGCTCCGCCTTGACGCGCCGCAGGAGCTCGAGGCCGTCGATGCCGGGCATCATGACGTCGGTGACGAGGACGTCGATGCGCTGGCTCGCCAGCAGGTGGAGCGCTTCGAGCGCGTTGGCGCACTCGTAGAACTCGAACTCGTCCGAGACGAGCATCCACTTCCAGGCGCGCCGGATCTGGGGCTCGTCGTCGACGACGAGGACCGACGTGACGTTCTCGACGTGTGACTTCGTCGTCGCTGCGTTCATGTCTCTTCCTGTTGCGGGACGATTGCGGGCAGGTTCACTTCGAAACATGCCCCGCCCTCCGCGAGGTTCTCGACCGAAATGTCGCCACCGTGGGTCCGGATCTCCTTGGCGACGATCGCCAGGCCGAGGCCGGTCCCCCCCTCGTTCTTCGCTTTGGTGGTGAAGAACGGCTCGAAGATCTTGTGCATCAGGGCGTCGGGCACGCCCGGCCCCGTGTCGCTCACCCGCACCCGAACCACCCGATCGGCGGCCACGTTCTCGGCGTCGATGGACAGCGTTCCCTCGCCGCTCATCGCCTGGATCGCGTTGTTGATCAGGTTCAGGTAGACGGACTTGAGGGCGTCGGGGTTGCCCCGCACACGCCACAGGTCTGATGGCACACGGGTCGCGAACTTCAGGTGGCCGCGCCGCACCATCGGCTGCACCTCGGCGAGGCGCAGGCAGCCGGTCAGCACCTGACCGATATCGACGTCGATGAAGGCGTCGGCGGCCGGGCTCGGGCGCGCGTAGTCGAGCAGGCTCTGCACGATCTTCGTGCACCGCTGCGCCGCCTCGAGGATGTCCGTCGTGAACGCCTTCAGGTCCTCGTTGCCGCCGACCATGCGCTGCATGATCTGCGTGAAGCTCGAGATCGCCGTCAGCGGGTTGTTCAGCTCGTGGGCGACGCAGCCGGCGAGCTCGCCGATGGCCGCCATCTTCTCGAGCGAGATCACCTGCTGCTGCAGCGCGACCTGGTCGGTGATGTCCTCGTAGTGGCACACCGACATGCCCTCGTCGCGGTCCTCCGGATCGCTGTCGTGCAGCGGCCACGTGGTCACCCGCCACTGACGCCCGTTGCGGGCGTCGGTGAGGCGGATGCTCTCCTCGCCGGTCTCGCCCTGCGCGAGCGGGCAGCCTTCGCACGGATCCGGCCGGCCGAAGAGCACCTCGTGACAGCGGCGGCCGACGATGCGGCGGATGTCCTCGCGGGCGTGCTGGGCGACCGCGGTGTTGGCCCGCTTGATGCGCAGCTTGCCGTCGACGATGGTCAGCGGATCGGCGATCGAGTCGAAGGTGCGCCGCCAGTCGCGGCTCGCGCGCTCGAGGTCCGCCGTCCGCTGCTGGACCTTGTGCTCGAGCTCGTGCGTCAGCGAGAGCAGCGCCTCGTTCTGCTTGTTCGTGATCTCCTGCAGACGGTCGCGCTCGGCGAGCACCGCCCACTGCTCGACGCAGTCGCGGACGGTCGCGAACAGCATCGCCGGCTCCCACGGCTTGTGGACGAAGCGGTGGACGCCGGCTTCGTTGATCGCCCGCTGGATCTTGTCCGTCTCGTCGCTCGCCGTGAGCAGCATGCGCTGCAGGCGCGGCCAGCGCTCGCGGACGAGCGCCAGGAAGGTGATGCCGTCCATGCCGGGCATCATCAGATCGCTGACGACCACCTGGACGGCGAGCTCCCCCGACTCGAGCTTCGCCAACGCGTCGTGCGCGTTCTCGGCGAGGTGCACGACGAAGCCGTCGCGCCACAGCGTGCGCTGCACGGTGCGGCGTACGAGCGGCTCGTCGTCGACGAACAGCACCGCGGGCGTCTCCACGATGGGTGGGAAGCGGTCGCGGGCGCCGGGCGTCGGTCGGGGCCTGAGGAACTCGCCGGACATCAGAATCCCGTCACTTCCTCGTCGAGCAGGATCGCGCCGCTCGCATCGCGGCGGATCGACGACAGGCCGGGATGCTCGGCGTCCATCTTGCGCAGGAAGTCGGCCTGCGACTTGAGGCGCTCGAGCAGCCGGCGGTTCTCGCGCTCCTCGCTCACCGACTGCCAGGCGAGGTGGAGCACCAGCTTGAGCTCGGCGTCGTCCCACGGCTTGCGCAGGAAGCGGAACACCTCGCCCTCGTTGATCGCCGCGATCACCGTGTCGAGCTCGGCCTGGCCGGTGAGCACGATGCGGCCCACGTCCGGGTAGAGCAGGCGCACGCGCCGCATGAGCTCGATGCCGGTCATCTGCGGCATCAGGTGGTCGCTCACGAGCAGATCCGGGCGCTCCGCCCGCATCATCTCGAGCGCCTCGGCGGCGGAGCCGGCGAGCTGCACCCGATACGGCTCCCGGCGCAGGGCGCGCCTGAGCGCGTTGCGCACGCTGTCCTCGTCGTCGACGATGAGGAGCAGCGGCTGTTCGCGGGTCGAAGCGGACACGGTGGCCTCCCCGGTCCACGGAACGGTGGACCTCGTGCACTCTTCGTACGGTGATCGGGGCCGACCGATTTTAGCCGGGTGGTGCTGTGGGTACAGTTTTACCCACCCACGGTGGGCGACCCGGGTCTCATGTCCGCGAATCGCAGGCGAATCCGGACGCGCCGGTGCCTCATCGGTGGGGGCGGTTGACACGTCCGGTGGGGCGACTTATGACGCCACGACCCCGGGGGGCGAGTGCCACGATGGCCGAGCGGAAGAAGCGCGAGAAGAAGATCGCCGAGGCGCCGGTCGCACCCGCGAAGCCCCGCGCGCGCCGCAAGCCGGCCGAGGCGCCGGCCGCACCCGCGAAGCCCCGCGCGCGCCGCAAGCCGGCCGAGGCGCCGGCGCCGCTCCCCGAGGCGCCGGCGCCGCTCCCCGAGGCGCCCGCCGCCTGGCGCACACCGGCGCCGGCGGACTGGCCGGCGCTCCCCGTCGTCACCGGCCACGACCACATCGTCGCCGTCCCGATCGACGCGCGCTCCGCGCTCCTCTACTGGGAGCTCACCTCCGAGGGCCTCACCCGCGCCCGCGCCAGCCTCGGCGGGGCCGAGCACGGCGTGGAGCTCATCTTGCGCCTGTATCTCATCGGCCGCGGCGACGAGACGGAGATCCGCGACGCGCCGGTCGGCGTCTGGCTCGGCCATCGCAGAATCTCATTTGATCACGATGGGTTGCGGCTGACCGCCGCCGTCGGTTTCCGTGCGGGCGACGGCTTCGTAGGCGTCGCGCGCTCGAACCCGGTGCAGCTGCCCCACGCCGGACCGGGGAGCGACCCGGTCCGCTTTGTCGACGCGTCCGGCGCGCGTCATCCGGTGCCGGCCGGGGTCGAGACCGAGGCGCTGCGGCGCCTGAGCGCGGCGGAGCTTTTCCGATGAGCCTCGCCCTCGTCGTCGAGCACCACCTGCCGTTTGCCCCGGGCGACGCGCGCGCGGCGGTCGCGGCGACCCTCGGCGTGCACCTGCCGCTCCTGGCGGCGCTGCGGCGCCTCGAGACCGACGCCGTGCGCTCGCCGCTCACCGTGGTGCTGTCGCCGACGGCGCTGGCCATGCTCGAGCGCGAGCGCGACGCGATCCGGGTCGGGGTCGAGACGACGCTCCTGCAGGCCGACGCGGAGGTCGAACGCACGCGGCACGACGCGCCGATGCACGCGACGGCGGTGCAGCTGCGCGACCTGCTCGACGCACACTTCCGGCTCTTCGAGACGCTCGGCGGGGACGTCGTCGCCGAGTACCGGCGCCTCGCCGACCTCGACCGCGTCGAGGTGGCGACGACCACCGCGACGCGCGGCTTCCTGCCGCTCCTACAAGACCGCGCGGCGCTGCGCGGCCAGGTCGAGGTGGCCGTCGCCGAGCACACGCGTCACTTCGGCCGCCCGCCTGCCGGCATCCGCCCCCCCGCGTGCGGCTACGCGCCGGGCTGCGAGGAGGTCTTCGCCGAGGCCGGGCTGCGCTGGTTCGCGGTCGCGCCGCACGGCCTGCTCGACGCGGCGAGCCCGCCGGTGTTCGGGGTGTTCGCGCCGGTCGTCGCCGGCGGCGTGGCGGCGTTCGCGCGGCACGAGGGCCTCACCCGCGAGATCGAGGCCGCCGCCGCGCGGGAGCCGACCTGGCGACTCCCGGACACACCCTGGCGGCAGACCGGGCCGACGCCCCACAAAGCGCTGTACGATGCCGCGGCGGCCCGCGCGCGTGCCACCGAGCTCGCGACCACCCTGATCGACCGCTTCGAGGGCCACAGCGAGGCCGTTCGACGCCACATGCAGTCGCCGATCTTCCTGGTCGAGCTCGAGGCGCGGCGCGACGAGGCCGCCTGGCTGATCGAGGACCTCTTCCGGCGCCTGCACGCGCGGCGCCTCGAGGCGACGACGCCCGCGGCGTGGCTGGCGGGCGGGCGCCTGCTGCAGGAGACGCGGCCGGCGCCTTCGAGCACCGCGCCCGGGGGGCACGCGAAGGCGCTGTGCACGCCCGGCAGCGAGTGGATCGTCCCGCACCTGCACCACGCCGCCGATCGCCTGCGCAGCCTGGCGCGCGAGGGGGCCGACCGGCGGCGGCTCGCCCAGGCCGCCCGCGAGCTGCTGCTGGCGCAGGCCGCCGACTGGCCCGAGCGCCTGCACCGCGGCGACGACGTCGACGGCGCGGTCGCGCAGCTGCGCGACCACCTCGCCGCGTTCCACCGCCTGGCCGACGGCGCCGAGGAGTCGTTCCTCGCCGAGCGCGAGGCGCGCTGGCCGCTCTTCCCCGCGCTCGACCCGCAGGCCTGGGGACGCTGAACGGTTGTCCGGGGGGCGGCCGACCACTACCATCGCGCGCCATGCGGCGATACGTGCTCGAGGCCCCGAGAGTCGGCGTCCGCCGGCCCGGGTTCCTCAGTGATCTCAACGACGAACAGCGGCGTGTCGCCGAGGCCGGCCCGGGGCCGCTCCTCGTCATCGCCGGCGCGGGCACCGGCAAGACGCGCACGCTCGTCTACCGCACCGCCCACCTGATCGACGGCGGCGTCGACCCCGACCGCATCCTGCTGCTCACGTTCACGAACAAGGCCGCGCGCGAGATGAAGGAGCGCGTGGCGAAGCTGGTGCCGATCGCCGCCGACAAGATCTGGGCGGGCACGTTCCACCACATCGGCAACCGCATCCTGCGCCGCCACGCCGAGCGCCTCGGCTACGGCAACAACTTCGGCATCGTGAACAGCGAGGAGGCGCGCGACCTCATGGGCGCGACGCTCGGCGAGGTCGTCGGTGATCCGTCGGGGCGACGGTTTCCGAAAGCGGACGTGGCGCTCTCGATGTTGTCCACGGCGGTCAACGTCGACCGTACGCTGGCCTCCGTGGTTCAGGAGCGCTGGCCGCAGTTCATCAGCCATCTCCCCCAGCTCGACCGTGTCATGACGCGGTACCTCGAGCACAAGGTCGAGATGAACCTGATGGATTACGACGACCTGCTGGTGAACTGGCGCCTGTTGCTGGAAGACCACCCCGACGTGCGCGCCGCCTACGCCGAGCAGTTCGTGCACGTGCTCGTCGACGAGTACCAGGACACGAACAAGCTGCAGGCGGCGCTCGTGAAGCTGATGTCGTCGCGGCACGGGAACGTGATGGCCGTGGGCGACGACTGCCAGTCGATCTACTCGTTCCGCGGCGCCGATGTGGCAAATATCCTCGATTTTCCTAAACATTTTCCGGGCGCGGTCGTGCACCGGCTCGAGACGAACTACCGCTCGACGCCGCAGATCCTGGCGGTGGCGAACCGCAGCATCCGCTTCAACCGGCGGCAGTTCGAGAAGACGCTCGAGGCGGTGCGCGACGAGGGCGAGCGGCCGGCGTGCGTGTCGCTGATCGACGGCGAGCAGCAGGCGCGCTTCGTGGCGCAGCGGGTGCTCGAGCTGCGCGAGGAAGGCACCGAGCTCAAGAGCATGGCGGTGCTCTACCGCGCCCACTACCAGGCCATGGAGCTGCAGCTCGAGCTGCAGCGGCGCGGCATCCCGTTCGTGGTGCGCAGCGGCCTGCGGTTCTTCGAGCAGGCGCACATCCGCGATCTGCTCGCGCACCTGCGCGTCCTGTTCAACCCGCTCGACCGCCTCGCATGGACGCGCGTGCTGCGCCTGCAGGAGGGCATCGGCAACGCCCACGCCAACAACATCTTCAGCGCGCTGAGCGTGCACGGTGATCCGTGGCGGGCGCTGCAGACGGGTGTCGAGCCGCCGGGGCTCTCGTCGCGGGCGCGCAAGGGCTTCGGGCAGGTGCGCGAAACGCTGCTGGCGCTCGGCCAGCCGGGCATGACCGGCAACCCCGCGTCGATGTTCGACTATCTGCTCGATCGCGGCTACGAGCGGCACCTGCGCGACAGCTACCCGAACGGCGAGCAGCGCGTCGAGGACATCCGCCAGCTCGGCCACTTCGCCTCGCAGTTCGACGACTACACGGCGTTCCTCGAGGAGCTGGCGCTCGTCGAGAACGTCTCCGCCGAGGAGATCCAGCGCGGCGCCGATCCCGACGAGCACCTGCTGCTCTCGACGGTGCACCAGGCGAAGGGCCTCGAGTGGGACGTCGTCTTCGTGCTGCACCTCAGCGACGGGCGCTTCCCGCTCGGGCGCGCGCTGAAGACGCAGGAGGAAGAGGAGGAGGAGCGGCGCCTCTTCTACGTGGCCGTGACGCGGGCGCGCCGCGACCTGTACCTGTGCCACACCCAATGGGCCGTCGACCGCGACCGCATGCGCGTGCTCCAGCGGCCGAGCCGTTTCCTCGCCGAGCTGCCGCTCACCGACGCGTCGCTCCTCGAGGTCTGGCGCATCGCCGAGGCCCCGTGAAGTACGGCTTCTTCGGCACGTTCCTGTTCTGGTGCGGCGCGATGCTCATCGTCGGCGTCGCCGCGTACTTCCTGTTCCGCGAGCAGATCCACGAGTGGCGCACGATGCGCCTGCTCGGACGCGGCATCGGGCCGTTCTATCCGGAGTTCGAGCCGTTGGCGATCCGGGCCTGGGTGGAGCGCGCGGCGCCGCACGTCTGGCGCGCCTCGCGCACGCGCGATCTCGGCGTCATCCCGCAGTTCGCGTCCGCCGAATTCTGCGCAGCCGAGACGGCGCGCTTCGCCGAGGAGACGCGGCAGGGGCAGGTGCGCGACGCGCGGCTCGGCAAGATCCTGAAGGTGCACACGCTGGGGCTGACCATGACCGGCGAGGGGCCGGCGCCCCGCGGCGTCGAGGTGGAGCTGCGCGTCGAGGTGCGCGGCGTCGACCTGCTCGAGGGGCCGGGCGGGGTGCGCGCCGCCGGGCAGGCGGGCGAGCGCGAGATGCAGCAGTTCTGGACGCTCCGCCACACGGGCGATCAGTGGCAGTTGCACTCGATCCGGCCGGCCACCGAGGATCGCACCGACCTGGCGAAACGCGCGCCGCCGCCGCCGATCACGGCGTGGCGGCGTTCATCGGCGAACGAGGGCGAGGGGTAGGATGGCGTCTCGGCGACTCGGGTGGTGCTTCGTGGCCGCGCTCGCGGCGGGCTGCGGCGGCGGAGGCGGTGACGACGACGGCGCCGGCGGAGGCGCAGGTGGAGGCGGGGGTGGTGGCGGCACGCCCTTCGAGGGCGACCTCGCGCCCCTCGCCTCGATGTCGGAGAGCGACTGCCGAAGCCACTTCCCCCTCGCCGAGGGCGTCTGGCGCTACCGCCGCAAGGGCGCCGAGGAGGACACGACCACCGGCGCCGAGGTGACCCTGAAGAAGGTCGACGGCGAGGAGGACGAGTACCTGCGCGAGACCGTCGCCGTGCTCGACGTCGGCGTGGGTGGCGAGACGAAGCGCGTCCGTCAGGTCATTCAGGAGACGTTCGTGGTCGAGCCCGAGATGGGTGGGGTCGGACCGCGCATCAACTACAAGAGCTTCAACCTGCAGGAGCGCGAGCTCGAAACGCAGGCGTTCGTCCGCACGTCCGATCGTTCCTATCTGCCAGTGTATCAGTTCATCTCCGACGCGTGGGCGACCGGGCAGTTCGACAACAACTATTCGAGCGCCGATACGCGCATCATCCGGACCGATCAGGAAGCGGGCCAGGCGGAGCCGAAGGACGGCAGCTACATCATCGACCTGCGTGTCGTCACGAGCGCCGACAAGAAGATCCTGCTCATCCAAGGCAAGTATCGAGAGAACGTGCGCCAGATCGAGGTGTCCGACGACGAGTCGGGCTTCCTGACGCGTCAGTACTGGGTGCAGCCCGGCGTGGGCGTGGTGCAGTGGCAGTTCAAGGACTCGGCCAACGTGCAGTTCGTGCTCACCGAGACGAACCTGGAGCCGATGCGGGAGCGCCACCCGAGCTGCCCGTGAGCGTCGCCACGGCGTCGATCACGATCGCCGTCGCCCCTGCGAAGAAGGCCGGATCGATCATCGAAGGCACGTCGAACTGCGTGTGGTAGTGCGGGAAGCGCAGGTCGGCGGTGTCCGTGACCATGACCGCGCCGAGGCCGCGATCCCAGAACGGGGCGTGGTCGCTGCGGCGGGTGTCGGGCAGGGACCGGCCGCGATCGGGCACGGGCAGGGCGAGCACCCTCGGCCGCCCCGGCGCGCTGGCGGCGGCGAACGCGGCGAGGAGCGGCGGGTGCTCGGCGCTGCCGACGACGGCGAGGAAGTCGCCGCGGTCCGACGGCGGGGCGAGCGGCAGGTCGGGCGGGAAGCGCTGGCACCCGGGGGCGCGGCAGGCGACGCCGAGCATCTCGAGCGAGACGGCGCCGACGAGGCCGGCGACGAGTTCGTCGCGGGCGGCGTAGGCGCGGCTCCCCTCGAGGCCGGCCTCCTCCCGGTCGAAGAAGACGAGACGCAGGCCGCGCGGGCCGTCGTGGGCGGCGAAGTGGCGCGCGAGCTCGAGCAGCGCGGCGACGCCCGTGGCGTCATCGTCGGCGCCGGGCGAGCCGGCGACGGTGTCGTAGTGGGCCGACACCAGCAGCGTGCCGCCGGGACCGGGGCGCTCCGTCTGCAGGTTGACGCCGGTGGCGAAAGGCAGCTCGACGGGCGTCCAGCCGAGGGCGCGCAGGCGCGCGGCGATGAAGGCGCGGGCGCGGGCGCGATCGGCGGGGGCGTGGCGCGGGAACGCGAGCGTGTGCACATCGGCCATGAGGCGCTCAGCGTCGACCGAAGCGGACGGCGGCGCCCGGGGTGTGCGCGCGAGCGACTCGGCGGCGGCGCGCCAGCGGGCGGTGCGCTCGTGCGCGGCGGCGCGATCCGTCCACCACCACGTCCAGGCGGCGCCAGCGACGGCGAACCCTCCGACGGCGGCGAGCATCCATCCGGAGCGCCTCCCGGAGCGCCTCCCGGAGCGCCTCACGGGCTTCCCCCGATGCCCCGCTCGGGGGGACGATTCGTCCTGAACCCCCCGGAACCACTGGACTTTGGTTGACGCCCCGGCCGTCCGCGTGTTAGGCGGAGCCGTTTAGCGTCCCGGAGAGCACTCACCATGCAGTTCCACCCCGTCTCCAGCTGGCTCGGAGCGGTGGCCTTCGTCGCCGCCCTCGGTGTCGGCGGCGCCCTGTTCGTCAACGCGGTGCTCATGCGCTACCGGCAGTTGATGCAGGCGAAGCGGCCCGATGTCCGTTGGAACGACGTGCCGCAGCGCATCAAGAACTTCATGGTCTTCGTGATGGGCCAGTACCGGCTGCCGAAGAACGGCTACTGGTACAGCGGCATCCTCCACATCTTCATCTTCGGCGCGTTCGTCGTGCTCAGCGTCGACACCGTCAACTTCATCATCGACGGCACGCTGCGCACCTTCGACGTCGCCCGCGGCGCGCCGATCCCGACCGCGGCGTTCCACCTGCCCTTCACCGACACCGGCTACCAGTTCGTCGCCGACACGTTCCGCTTCCTGTGCATCGTCGGCCTCGGCATGGCCTTCGTGAACCGGCTCGTCATCCGGCCGAAGCGCCTGCCGCTGACGCGCGACGCGATGTACACGCTGTTCTTCATCCTCGGCCTGATGGTGTTCGAGACGCTACAGCAGGCGTTCCACCTGGCGATGGTGCAGTCGGTCACCCACGCGACGCCCGAGCGCGCCGGCTACGTCTGGTTCAGCGGCATCTTCGCGCGGACGTTCTCGGGCCTCTCGCAGGAGACGCTCTCGGTCGGCTTCCAAGCGGCGTGGTGGGCGCACCTGGTCAACCTGCTCGCCTTCAGCAACTACGTCCCCTACAGCAAGCACAGCCACGTGTTCGCCGCGCCGCTGAACATGTTCTTCATGACCATCGAGCCGAAGGGTGCCCTCCGGAAGCTCGAGATCGACCCCGAGGCGGAGACCGAGTACTTCGGCGCGCGCACCCTCGAGGACCTCAGCTGGAAGAACGTCTTCGACGGCCTGTCGTGCACCGAGTGCGGCCGCTGCACCGACAACTGCCCGGCGGCGATCAGCGGCAAGCCGCTGCGCCCGATGCACGTCATCGTCGACCTCAAGCACCACATGGAGCACCGCTACAAGGCGCGCAAGGGCGATGCGCCGAACCTCGCCGAGGACACGAAGGTGTGGCTCACCGGCGGCGAGGACTCGGTGATCGACCCCGAGGTGCTGTGGTCGTGCACCACGTGCCGCGCCTGCATGGAGGTCTGCCCGGTCGGCAACGAGCACGTGCCGCCCATCCTCGACATGCGCCGCTACCTCACCATGACCATGGGCGAGGTCGGTCACGGCGCGTCCAATGCGCTCAAGAAGATGGAGCGCTCGGGCAACCCGTGGGGCATGCCGAAGGGCGACCGCGAGGCCTGGACGCAGGGCGCCGGCGTCGAGATCAAGCGCTGGAAGCAGGCGGGCGACGCCGAGGTGCTCTACTGGGTGGGCTGCTCCGGGTCCTACGACGACCGCGCCAAGAAGGTCAGCCAGGCGACCGCGCGACTCCTCACCAAGGCCGGCGTCGACTTCGCCATCCTCGGCAACAAAGAGCGCTGCACCGGCGACTCGGCGCGCCGCCTCGGCGACGAGTACCTCTTCCAGAACATGGCGAGCGAGAACATCGCCACGCTCGAAGAGATGGGCGTGAAGAAGATCGTCACGCACTGCCCGCACTGCTTCAACACGCTGAAGAACGAGTACCCGCAGTTCGGCGGCAACTACGAGGTCGTGCACCACGCCGAGTTCCTGAACAACCTGGTTCAGGAGGGCAAGCTGAAGCCCGAGGACAAGAGCGAGCACGACCAGGCGAGCAAGAAGGTCGTCTACCACGACTCCTGCTACCTGGGTCGCTACAACGACATGTACGACCCGCAGCGGCAGATCATCGACTCGCTCGGCGTGCAGCGGGTGGAGCCGCCGCGTACCAAGCAGAAGGGCCTGTGCTGCGGCGCCGGCGGCGGCCAGATGTGGATGGAGAACAACCTCGGCGAGCGCATGAACTACGTGCGCACCGACGAGCTCCTCGAGACCAAGGCCGACACGATCGCCGTCGCGTGCAACTTCTGCATGACCATGATCGACGATGGCGTGAAGGCGCGCGACAAGGTCGGCGAGGTCGAGGTCGTCGACGTGGCCGAGCTCCTCGACCGCCGTGTGAACAGCTGATCCCCTTCGACCTCGTCCGCCCTGGGGGGCCGTCGTGTCCCTGGGCGACGGCGGACCTGCCCGGTCTCGGCGGCCGCCTCCACTTCGACCCCGAAGACTTCATCGTCGACGAGATCCCGGCCTATGCGCCGAGCGGAGAGGGCGACCACTGGTTCGTCCGCATCCGCAAGCGGGGGCTCGAGACGACGGAGGCGGTGCGGCTGCTCGCGGAGGCCGCCGGCGTGGATCCGCGCGACGTCGGCTACGCCGGCCGCAAGGACAAGCACGCCGTCACGACGCAGTGGCTGTCGATGCCGCGCGAGCCTGTCGATCCGGGCGACGAGCGCCTCTCGCTGCTCGCGGTGGCCCGCCACCCGCACAAGCTGCGGACGGGGCACGTGCGCGCGAATCGCTTCGTCATTCGCGTGCGCGACGTCGACCCCGCGGCCGCGGAGCGCCTGCCGGCGCTGGACGAGCGCTTGCGGGCCGGCGTCCCGAACTATTTCGGTCCGCAGCGCTTCGGCCACGAGGGGCGTTCGCTCGGCGACGCCGCGCGGATCCTGCGCAACGCACGCGTCCGCGACCCGCGCTTCGCGGCGTCGATCGCGCAGGCCGCCGTCTTCAACCGCTGGCTCGGCGACCGCGTCATGGACGGGCGCCTGCATGCGCTCGTGCCCGGCGACGTCCTGCGCAAGCGCGAGACGGGCGGCATGTTCCGCAGCGACGACGCCGAGGCCGACGCCGCGCGTGTGCGCGCCGGGGAGGTCGACCCCGCCGGACCCATGCCGGGCGCCAAGATGATGCCCGCGAGCGACGAGGCGGCGGCGCGCGAGCAGCGCGCGCTCGACGCGCTCGGCTACGACGAGCAGGCGTTGCGTCAGCTCGCACGATTCGCGCCGGGGACGCGCCGCGTCGCGCGCCTCGTCCCCGCGGACCTCGACCTGCGCCTCGACGGCGCGGATCTGGTCGCCGAATTCACCCTCCCTTCGGGCAGTTACGCGACAGTCGTCCTCGGCGAGCTCGTCCACCCCGCGGCGGACCTGCGCGCGCCCTTCGAGTGAGCGAGCGCCACCTCAGGCAGCCGTCCTCCGCGTGACGTGCGCCGCCGCGAGCACCCGGACCCGCACCGCGCCCGCCTCGAGCAGCACGCGGGTGGCCTCGGCCACCGTCGCGCCGGTCGTCACCACGTCGTCGATCAACAGCACGTCGGCGCCTTCCGCCGGCCGACACGACACGAACACGCCCGCCACGTTGCGCCGCCGAGCGTCGTCGTCCAGCCCGGCCTGGGCCGGCGTATACCGCACGCGACGCAGGGTGCGCGGCGAGAGCGGCACGTCGAGCGCGCGCGCCACCGCCGCCGCGAGCAGGTGCGGCACGTGGAGCCCGCGCTCCGCCACGCGCCGCGGATGCAGCGGCACCGGTACGATCACGGTCGGTGCGTCCGCGCGCAGCTCGAGCGGCAGGTGCGCCGCCAGCAGACGCGCCACCGCCGGCACCCCGTCGGGGCGGCCGCGGTACTTCGCCGCCCGGACCGCGTCGCCCACGGGCCCCGCGTAGTCGAAGCGGCCCCAGGCCCGGGCATACGGCGGCGGCCGCGCCCGACAGCGGCCGCACGTCCCGCCGGCCACCGCCTCGGCGTCGCACGTCCGACAGGCCGGCCCCGACCGCGGCGCCACCAGCAACGCGCAGTCGGCGCAGAAGCCGGGCACGGTGACGAGCGCACCGCAGGCCAGGCAGTCGACGGGCCACGTGAGGGCGAGGAGGCCGTTCCACAGGCCGAGGAGCATCGTGCGCACGGGTCACCTCCGTTCCGCACGGGATCTCTCGGACAGGGAAGGCGCGTGTCGCAGAAAAATCGACCGGGCGCTCAATCGCCTCGGGGCAGGGTGACGAGATCGTCGCGGTGAATGACCTCGGGCGCGGACGTGTCGAGGCTGCCCTTGCGACCCATCGCCGCGCGCACGGCTTCAGCCTCGTGGGCGACGAGCCCCCGCGCGACCTCCTCGCCGTCGGGTCCGACGACACGCACCGCGTCGCCGACGCCGAACTCTCCCTCGACGGCGACCACACCGACGGGCAGCAAGCTCGATCCCTTCTCGCGCAGCGCGCGCACCGCGCCGGCGTCGATGCGGAGCGTCCCGTTCGGGCGGAGCGCGTAGCCGATCCACTGCTTGCGGCTCTGGATCGGGTTCTCTTCGGGCTCGAACCAGGTGCCGAGCGCCTCCCCGGCGAGCAGCCGCCGCAGCACGCCGGGTGTCTTGCCGCCGGCGATGATCCCCGGCATCCCGCGGCGGTTGACCTGGCGCATCGCCTCGACCTTGGTGCGCATCCCGCCGCTGCCGAAGACGGAGCCGCTGCCGCCGGTCATGCGCGCGACCTCGGCGTCGACGCGCGTGACGCGCGGCAGTCGCACTGCACCCGGCTCCTTCGGCGGCCGGTCGTAGAGCCCATCCACGTCGGAGAGCAGCACGAGCAGGTCCGCCTCGACCAGGTTCACCACCTGCGCGGACAGCATGTCGTTGTCGCCCATCTTGATCTCGTCGATGGCGACCGTGTCGTTCTCGTTGATCACGGGGATGGCGCCGAGCTCGAGGACGGCGCGCAGCGCGTGTCGCGCCGCGAGGTAGCGGCGGCGACTGCGCAGGTCGTCGTGGGTGAGCAGCACCTGCGCGGCGAGGATGCCGTAGCCGCCGAGCTCGTCCTCCCACAGGCGCATGAGGCGACCCTGGCCGATGGCGGCGGTCGCCTGCAGGCGCGCCATCTCGACGGGGCGTTCCGTGGCGCCGAGGCGCTCCATGCCGAGGGCGACGGCGCCGCTCGACACGACCACCACCTCGCTGCCGGCCTCGCGGAGCGCGACGAGGTCGCGCACGAGCGAGGCGAAGGTGACCCGGTCGAAGCGGCGACCTTCCCGGAGCACGCCGCTGCCGATCTTGACGACGACCCGGCGCGCCTGCGCCAGGTCGGACGGGCTGCTCATCGCGGTGTCCCTTCGGCGGGGGGGTCGCCGTCGTCGGGCGCGCCGGCCTCCCCTTCGCCCTCGGGCGGGACGACGTCGTCCTCGGTGGCGCCGAGCCGCAGCGGCGGGGCGTCGCCCGGCTTCGGGAGCTGGACCTTCTCGCGCTTCTTGAAGACTTCGCCGAGCAGGGCGCGGCGGTCTTCGAAGACACGCTGCCTCGGCCCGTAGACGCGCGCACCCTCCGGCGGCGTGATCGCGACGTCGAGCGGCTCGGCCACGAGCTTCGCCCGCAGCTGCAAAGTCGCGTCGCGATTGGCCTTTCGGACGACGAGCGCCCCCTGGATCTCGCCGGCGAGCACCGCGCCCGTCTCGACGTCGAGGATCACCTCGCCCTTCATCTCCCGGGGGCGCGCATGAAGCTCGACGAGCGGCGGGCGCGGACCGTAGATGGCGGCGGACTCGACGCCGGCGTCGCCCGGGGGCCAGGCCAGCGGCACCTGCGACGTCGGCGGTTGGGCGACACCGTCCCGGGTCAGCGCGATGCGCAACGCCTTGCGTCCCGCCACCTCGGTCGGCACGCCCGGCGACGTCACGAGGTGCCCGCCGAGCAGGCGCAACAGACCGACGAAGGGCTCCGTCGCGCTCTCGAGGCAGCGCTCCTGCTCGTAGGCGCGCACCGGGACCTCGGTGGCCGGTCCCTGCGCGCGCGCCGTGTAGAAGCGGCCGTCCACCCACCAGCACGCGCGGCCGCCGCGCGCCTCGCGGTCCTCGGCGGACCACGACGTGTTGTCGTGGCGCAGCGCGTACTGGCCCTTCGCGTCGTGCCGAAGCTCCAGCTTCTCGTCGAGCGCCACCTCCCGCTCGCCGTCGGCCTCGAGGAGGAACGACGCCTCGAGCGTCTGCCGCAGCGCGCCCAGGCGCGGCATCGCCCGGGCGGGGGGGCGGGCGAGCACCGCCAGGAGCTCGGCGCGCTCGTCCACCGCCTCCGGGGTGAGCGCGGGCGGGCGACCGGCCTTCTCGGCGGCCTCGAGGCCCTCCTTCAGGGCGACCCCCTGCCCGGCCTGCTCCTGAAGCTGCTGCAGATCACAGGCGGCGAGGGTCAGCGCGACGACGACGGGGACGAGACGGCGCAACGCGCTCTCAGACTTCCAGCGTGCAGATGGCGTCGGGGTGCTTGATGCGCAGGGCCACCGCCTCGACGACGCGGAAGGGGTGGTTCATCCGCTCACTGCCGAGGTAGGCCACCGACAGGTCCAGCGCGACTGCCAGATCGAGGTTGCCGCGCCCGGTGGCGACGACCACCGCGGAGTCGGGCCGCAGCACGCTCGACTGGAAGACGCCGTCGGTCACCAGCTTGCGGATGCTGTCGATCTCGAACGTGCCCGTCTTCTCGTAGATGCGGTGCAGCTCGGCGAAGCGATCGGGGCTCAGCACGAGCGCGTACGGACCGTAGTGGTGCCCGCTGAGCAGCTTCTCGACCGCCCGCAGGATGTTGCGGAAACCGGAGCCCGCCTCGTCCCACGGCTCGAGCTTGATGATCTCGCGGCCGTGGGCGTTCATCAGCCCTTCGAAGCCGAGTTTCTCGACGCCGTAGAAGATGATCTCGTCCTCTTTGCGCGCGCAGAAGGTCGCCGCGCCGGCCGCCGCCGAGACGTCGAGCGGGTAGTTGTTGGCCCGGCTCGCCTCGATGTCGCGCCAATGGACGAGAAAGTCTTTGTAGATCAAGGGGATCGGTTTGAAGCGCCGGTTGTCGGGGAAGACGGTGCCCGTGTCGGCCTCGCCGACGAGGTCGACCGCGCCC
Organism: Myxococcota bacterium; assembly: GCA_963169045.1. Taxonomy (GTDB): domain Bacteria; phylum Myxococcota_A; class Bradymonadia; order UBA7976; family UBA1532; genus CAUJDF01. The sequence goes on along the minus strand of CAUJDF010000058.1, from coordinate 273,853 downwards.
GCCGTCACCCCGCGGAACTCGTCGAAGGCGATCGCCTGCACGCCCGGTCCGAGCGGGCCGTAGACGTCGATGAAGCGGCGCCCCACCAGCTGGCGCCGCGCCTCCTCGACGACGATCGCGTTGAGCTTCTCCCACTCTTCGGGCGTGAGCGGGTTCTCCTCGTGGCTGAAGAAGTTGCCCATCATGGTTGAGGTCCTCGGGCGCGCAGGCTGCCGACAGTGAGACGGGTATACCCCTGCAGGAGGCCGTCGCTCGGCGCCGCGGCCTTCGCGGGAGCGGACGCCTTCGGGAGGGCGTGGGCTTCGTGGTAGTCGACGATGGCTTGCTGGGCGGGGTCGAGCGCGAGCAGCTCGTGCATGCCCTCGGCGACGTGCTCGCGCTCTTCCTGCGCGACGTGCTCGAAAAAGCGCTTGAGGGCCGGCGAGGTCGCCTGGGCGGCGAACTGCTCGTATTCGTTGATGGTTTCGAGCTCTCGTGCGATGAACCTGCGCACGAGCGCGCGATCGTCCGCCTCGGCCATGGCGCGCACTCTAGCCGGAGCCTCCCCTGCCCGCAAGGCGCGACACCCCATGCGTCCCGACCTGATCCTGGGCCTCGCCGCGGGGATCACGCTCGCCGCCCTGGTCGCGTTGGCGGTCGCGCGCTGGCGGCGATGGCGCGGCCTGCGGCGCAGCCTCCGGGGCCGGCGCCTCGAGTCGGAGGCGCCGAAGGCGCTCGCGCGCGCCGGCTTCCGGCTCGTCCGTCACCGGCCGATCGCCGAGTATGATCTGCACGTCGACGGCGAGCCGCGCCCGATGCGGCTCGAGGGCGACTACCTCGTCGCGCGCGGTGGGCGCCGCTTCCTCGTCGAGGTGAAGTCGGGACAGGGCGCGGACCCCGCGCGCCGCGCCACCCGCCGCCAGCTGCTCGAATACGCGATGGGGTTCGACGTCGACGGCGTCCTGCTCTTCGACGCGGAACGCGGGCGCCTCCACCGCGTCGAATTCCCGCTCGAGCAGCGTCTGGCCCGCGGCCGGGCCTGGTGGTTCGTCCTCGGGGCCGCGGCGGGCCTGGGGCTCGGCGCCTTCGGGTTCCCCCTTTGGTTCCATTGACTTCCACACGACGCGCTCGAAGAATGGCACTCTTTGTCGCTTGACCCACATGGGGAGCCCACGATGTCCGGCCGTCGCTTCATCTTCACGTCCGAGTCGGTGACCGAAGGTCATCCCGATAAGATCGCCGACCAGATCTCCGACGCGATCCTCGACGCGATCCTCACCCAGGACCGCCACAGCCGCGTCGCCTGCGAGACGCTGGTGAAGACCGGCTACGTCAACGTCGCCGGCGAGATCACCACTCGCGCCGTCCTCGACTACCCGCAGATCGTGCGGGAGACCATCCGCGAGATCGGCTACACGAGCTCGAACATGGGCTTCGACGCCGACACCTGCGCGGTGCTCACCGCCATCGACCGGCAGTCGCCCGACATCGCGATGGGCGTCGACGAGGGCACGAACGCCACCAAAGAGCAGGGCGCCGGCGACCAGGGCCTGATGTTCGGCTTTGCGGTCAACGAGACGGCGGAGCTCATGCCGCTCCCCATCTCGCTCTCGCACAAGCTGACGCAGCGCCTCTCGCGCACCCGCAAGGACGGCACGCTCCCCTTCCTGCGCCCCGACGGCAAGAGCCAGGTCTCGGTCGAGTACGCCGACGGCAAGCCGGTCCGCATCACCGCGGTCGTCATCTCGTCGCAGCACGCCGACTCCATCTCGACCGCGGAACTGCGCGAGGCCGTCCGCAAGCACGTGATCGACCCCGTGCTGCCGCGCGAGATGCTCGACGCCGAGACGAAGTACTACATCAACCCCACCGGGCGCTTCGTGGTCGGCGGGCCCATGGGCGACTGCGGTCTCACCGGGCGCAAGATCATCGTCGACACGTACGGCGGCATGGGCCGTCACGGCGGCGGCGCCTTCTCGGGCAAGGACCCGTCGAAGGTCGACCGCTCGGCCGCCTACATGGCGCGCTACGTGGCGAAGAACGTCGTCGCCGCCGGCCTCGCCGACAAGGCCGAGGTCCAGATCGCCTACGCCATCGGCGTCGCCGAGCCGGTCAGCGTCTGCGTCGACACCTACGGCACGGAGCGCGTCGATCCGACGAAGATCGAGAAGCTCATCCGCGCGCACTTCCCGCTGAAGCCGCGCGGCATCATCGAGCACCTCGACCTGCTGCAGCCCATCTACAAGAAGACGGCGGCCTACGGACACTTCGGCCGCGAGGACATGGGCTTCCGCTGGGAGCTCACCGACAAGGCCGCCGAGCTCCGCGAAGCCGCCGGGCTCTGACTCGAGTTTCGACATCATCGGCTGCCTGCGGCCGGCCCCGACCGGCCGACGCAGCTTGCTCCCACAGGCGAAGCCGCCGTCTTGCGGTGGCGAGTCTGCCCGAAGGGGTCGGTCGCTTCGCTGCGCGCGGCGCATTTCGGTCTCGACGTGCATCAAGCACGCCTTCGACCGAAACTCGCCTTCCTTGCTGCGACTCGGTCGTTGCTCGGCCTCGTCGACGCCGAAACGGCGAAGCTCGAATCTGAGACCCGCACTCGGACTCCTGGCCGAGTGCTCTCGCTGCGGGGGGCAGAGCCGAGGCTCGCCGCCGCAAGTCTGCGGCTTCGCCTCTGCGCCGGCTTCGCCGACGGGGCCTCCTGGCCCGGAATCGGCCGCGTCAGTCCACCGGCAAGCGGTGGATGCTGGCGCCGAGGCGCCGCAGCTTCTCGTCCACGCGCTCGTAGCCGCGATCGATCTGGTGGATGTTGTACATCGTGGTCTGGCCCTCGGCGCACAGCCCGGCGATGAGCAGCGCCATGCCCGCGCGCACGTCCGGGCTCTCGACCCGGCAGCCCCGCAGCACCGACGGTCCCACGACGACGACCCGGTGCGGGTCGCACAGGATGATCTGCGCGCCCATGCTCTGCAGGTGGTCGACGAAGAACATGCGCCCTTCGAACATCTTCTCGAAGAAGAGCACCGTGCCTTTGCACTGCGTCGCCACGGTGATGACGATCGACATCAGGTCCGTCGGAAAGGCCGGCCAGGGCGCGTCGTCGACCTTGGGGACGTGACCACCGAAGTCCCGCTGCACCGCGAGCGACTGGGCGGGCGGCACGTGCATGCGGTCGCCGTCGATCGTCACCTGGATGCCGAGGCGCTCGAAGACCATGCGGATCATGCGCATGTCCTCGGGCTGCACGCGCTCGATGGTCACGTCGCCGCCGGTGACCGCGGCGAGCCCCATGAAGCTGCCGACCTCGAGATAGTCGGTGCCGATGCGGTGCTCGCAGCCGTGCAAGCGCTCGACGCCCTCGATCTCGAGGGTGTTGCTCCCGATGCCCCGGATCTGGGCCCCCATGGCCACCAGGAGGCGCGCGAGGCCACAGACGTGGGGCTCGCTGGCCGCGTTGCGCATCAGCGTCCTGCCGGGCGTCAGGGCGGCCGCCATGAGGCCGTTCTCGGTCGCGGTGACCGAGGCCTCGTCGAGGAGGACGTCGCCGCCCCGCATCTGCTCGCCGCGGATCTCGTACGCCCCCTCGACGCGCACGTCCGCGCCCAGCGCCTGCAGGATGTGGAAGTGTGTGTCGACGCGCCGTCGGCCGATGACGTCGCCGCCCGGCGGAGGCAGCTTCACGTGTCCGAAGCGCGCCACCATCGGCCCGGCGAAGAGGATGGACGCCCGCACGCGCCGGCAGAGCTCCTCGTCGAGCGTCGTCGCGCGCACCTTGGCATTGCAGATGCGCACCTTGTTCGGCTCGATCCATTCGACCGTGCCGCCGAGGCTCGTGAGCACGTCGCACATCACGTGCACGTCGCGGATGCGGGGCACGTTGTCGAGGATCACCGGTTCCTCGGTCAGCAGCGTCGCCGCGAGCGCCGGCAGCGCCTCGTTCTTGTTGCCGCCCGGCGTCACCGTCCCGTTCAGCGGGCGACGCCCTTCGATGACGAACTTCTCCAAGGTCAATCGCTCCCGGCGGCCGGGATCACCTGTCCGGCCGCCACGCTGAACGTCCGCACGTCGCGCTCGAGGCGCAGCCAGGCGGCGTCGGTCGTCGTGATGAAGACCTGCCCCGGAAACCCGTGCAGGAACTCGAAAAGTCGCTCGTTGCGCACGGCGTCGAGCTCGCTCGAGACGTCGTCCAGGAGCAGCACCGGCGTCAAGCCCGCCGTCTCCGTAAGTACGCGGATTTCGGCGATCTTCAGCGCCAGCACCAGCGCCCGGCGCTGTCCCTGGCTCGCGTAGGCCCGCGCCGAGCGTCCGAGCAGCTTCAGCTCGAGGTCGTCGGCGTGCGGCCCCTGCTGGGTGAAGCCGCGTTGTCGGTCGCGCTCCCGGTCGCTCGCCCACAACGTCGCCAGCGTCGAGGGGTCCTCGACCGAGGGTCGGTAGCGGACCTCGGCCTCGATGTCGTCGCCGACGATGCCGCGAAAGGCGCTGGCGAACACGGGCGCGAACCGCTCGACGTAGCTCGCCCGGGAGCGCATCACGCGCCCGCCCGCGCCCGCCAGCGTCGTCTCGTACGCCTCCACGACGGCCGCGGACGCGCCCTGGCGCAACAGCGTGTTGCGCGAGTCGAGCGCACGCCGGTAGTCGTTCACGTCGCCCAGGTGCACGGGCCGCGTGTTGAACACCGCGCGGTCGAGGAACCCGCGCCGCGCCTGCGGGCTGGCCCCGACGAGGCCCACGTCCTCGGGCGTGAACACCACCACCGCCAGCGCGCCGAAGTACTCCGCCGCCCGCGCGCTCTTGCCCTCGCGCAGCGCTGCGCGATCGCCGTCGCTGACCCGCACCTCCAGCCGGTGCTCGAGCCCGTCGGCGCGCACCCGCGCGCTCACCGACGTCCCGTCGGCGCCCCAGCGCACCAGCTCGCGCAGCCGCGCGGCCCTCAGCGGCCGCAGCGTCGCGAGCCAGTAAAGCGCCTCGAGCAGGTTGGTCTTGCCCTGGCCGTTGTCGCCGGCGAGGACGTTGAAGCGCGCGTGCGGCGTCAGGTCGACGGCGGCGAGGTTGCGGAAGTCCCGGATGAGGAGGCGGGTGAGGTGCAAGGGCGGGCGGTGGGCGCGCTCAGAGGCGCATCGGCATCACCACGAAGAGGTAGTCGGGGTTGCCGTGCTCGCGGAAGAGGCCCGGCGAGAGCGCCTCGTTGAGCGCGATCTCGACCTTGTCGCCCGCGAGCACGCCGAGGATCTCGACGACGTACTTCGAGTTGAAGGCGATGCTCATGTCGCCCCCGGTGTAGCCGTCGAGGGGGAGCTCCTCGCGCGCCTTGCCGAGGTCGGGGTTGTCGCTCGTGAGCACCATCCGCTCGCCGCTCAGCTCGACGCGGACGCCGTGCGTCCGTTCGCTGGCCAGGATGGCGATGCGCTTGAGCGACCCGAGGAACGTGCCGCGCTCGAGCACCACGTTGCGCTGCGTCGACTTCGGGATGACCTGCTTGTAGTCGGGGAAGGCCGCGTCGATGAGGCGCACGAACAGGCGCAGCTCGCCGGTGGCCATCACCAGGTTGTTCTCGAGGAAGCCGAAGCTCACCTCGGCCCCGGCCTCGTCGAGCAGGCGCTTGAGCTCGCCGACGCCCTTGCGCGGGATGATCACGCCGTCGCGCGCCGGGATGTCCTTCTCGCGCCGCGCGTCGCGCTCGCCCTGGCTGAGCCGGTGCCCGTCGGTCGACACCATGCGGACGCGGCCCTCGCCGAGGCACTGGAAGTAGACGCCGTTCAGGTTCGGGCGCGACTCGTCGGTCGAGGCCGAGAACGCCGTGCGGTCGATCAGCTCGCGCAGGGCGACCCCGTCGATGGGCGTGAGCTCGACACCCTCGGCGCTCGGCAGCGTCGGATACGCCTCGGCGCCCTGCCCCAGGAGCACGAACTCGGCGTTCTTGCACTTCAGCTGGATCTGCTGCTCGGGCGTGACGGTGATCGCCACCTCTTCGCCGGGCAGGCTGCGCGCGATGTCGTAGAGGCGCTTGCCGTCGACCGTGATGCGGCCGGGCGCCTCGACGCGCGCCGGGATGCGCCCGTCGAAGGTCACGTCGAGATCGGTCGCCGCCACCCGCAGCGTGCCCTCGGGACGCGCCTCGAGGAGCGCGTTCGACAGCACGGGCAGAGTGGCCTTCCGGTTGAGCACGCCCTGCAGGCGCGACAGGCTGCGCGCGAACAGGTCCCGGTTGACGACGAACTTCATGCCGGTCTCCACAGGCTCGATTCGGGCTGTTCTAGTACAGGGAACAATCAAAGAGAAGGTAGATCGTCGTGGTCGTAGGGGCTGTGAATCTGTGGACAACCGGTACAACCCCCGAATTCGACGGCAGGTTTTCTCCCCCGACGGTGGGGATGATCGATGTGGACGCGCCGGGGAGACACCGCGCCGTCGCGGACCCCACAAACAATCCACAGCGAATTCACGGGGATGTGGCCGCGGGTTCCCACAGGGTTCCGCACAGGGGCTCGCCGACCGGAGCACCGCGCGCGGCGTGGCTGCGCGGACGCACGTCGCCCGGCAGGCGGGCGCGGCACGGGACGACGGGAGGCGACGGGGAGAGGTCAGCGCGGGAGCTTGCGCTCGAGGGCTTCGACTTCGTTGCGCACGGCGGGATCGCTGCCGATGGCCTTCTCGACCTTGCGGACGGCGGCGATCACCGTGGAGTGGTCCTTGCCACCGAAGCGCTCGCCGATCTGGGGGAACGAAGCCTGCGTGTGCTTGCGGCACAGGTACATGGCGATGCTGCGCGGGTGCGCGATCACTCGGTGGCGGCGCTGCCCGCGCAGGTCGGCGACCTTCACGTCGAAGTGCTCGGCGACGAGCTTCTGGATCGACTCGACGGTGAGCGCCTTGTCCTGGCTCTCGAGGAGGTAGCGCAGGGCCTCGCGCGCCAGGCCCTGCGTCAGCGGACGGCCGGTGAGGCTGGCGTAGGCGGCGAGCTGGATCAGCGCGCCCTCGAGCGCGCGCACGTTGCGCCAGATGTTCTGCGCGAGGAAAAACGCGATCTCGTCGGGCAGATCGATGCGGTCGCGCTCCGCCTTGCGCTTGAGGATGGCGACGCGTGTCTCGAGCTCGGGCGCTTTGATGTCGGCGATGAGGCCCCACTGGAAGCGGGAGCGCAGCCGCTCCTCGAGTCCCGGGATCTCCTGCGGGAACTTGTCGCTCGTGAGGACGATCTGCTTCTGGGCGGCGTGTAAGGCGTTGAACGTATAGAAGAATTCTTCTTGCGTGCGCTCGCGACCGGCGAGCACGTGGACGTCGTCGACGAGCAGCACGTCGCAGCCGGCGCGGTACCGCTCGCGGAACTTGTCCATCTCTTGCCGCGAGATGCCCTTCACCACCTGGTTCGTGAACTCCTCGCCGCTCACGTAGGTGACGCGCTGCGACGGGTCGCGCTCGAGGATGCGGTGGGCGATCGCGTGCAGGAGGTGCGTCTTGCCCAGGCCGGTGCCGCCGTAGATGAACAGCGGGTTGTAGGCGCGCGCGGGCTGGTTCGCCACCGACTCGGAGGCGGCGTGCGCGAACTGGTTCGACGGGCCGACGACGAAGTTCTCGAAGCGGTAGAAGGGGTTGAGCGGGAACTGCGAATCGTCGGCCGCGGGGCGCGGCTCGGGCGGAGCCTCGGCCACGGGGCCGGTGACCGCGATGGCCTGACGGAGCGGCGCGGGCGCGCCGACGACGATCTCGACGTCGAGCTCTCCGCCGGCGGCGTGCGCGGCGGCCGCCCGCAACAGGTCGGTGTAGTGGTCGCGCACCCAGTCGCCGAAGAAGGGGTCGTCGACCTCGAGACGCAGGACGCCGGCGTCGAGGCCGACGAAGCGCAGCGGCTCGAAGTAGGTGGCGAAGTTCTCGCCGGTGACGCGGCTGCGGATGGATTCCAACGCGGCTTGCCAGATCGCGTTCACGGGTACAAATCCATCGCGTGGCGGGCGCACCTCTCCACAGTTTGTCCACAGATCTGTGGACAAATGGGTGGGTCAGCGCCCGACTCCTGGTTGTCTCGATGAAACGTGCGGCGCTCCCGGGCCGACCCGGGGCTGAGGGCCGGTGATCTATCAGCCGGCTTCCGCGAGCCGCAAGCTCAATTTCCGGCTTTCCACAAAAGCCCGAGATCTTCGCTCCTTGCCTCACAGCACCTCGTGTACCGCGTCAGGCACGGGGAGGTTCCGCGGCGGGCACCCGGGGGAAACGGCGGGGGGTGGGCGCGGGGTTGACTCCTGCGGGCGCCTGTGATTACTTGTCCCGCCATTTTTGCGGCGGCGCGCACCTCGCGCCGGCCCGCTGTCGAGGAGACCGACGATGTCCAAGCGCACCTTCCAGCCGAGCAACACCTCCCGGCTCCGCACCCACGGCTTCCGCTCGCGCATGTCGACCAAGCAGGGTCGCACCGTGCTGAAGCGTCGCCGGCAGAAGGGTCGCGCCCGTCTCGCGGTGACCAGCTACCGCAAGTGACCGAGGGCGAGGGCTTCCCGAAGCGGCTCCGTCTGCGGAGGCGACGGGAGTTCCTTTCGGTCCAGCGCGGCGGTCGACGAGCGCCCACGGGTCACTTCATCGTGTATGGCCGTCCGAACGGCGGCCGTCCGACCCGGCTCGGCATCACGGTCAGCAGGAAGGTGGGCAAGGCTCACGTTCGCAACCGGGTCAAGCGCCTGGTGCGAGAGGCCTTCCGACGGCACCGTGGGGAAATGCCGCGCGGGCTCGACCTGGTGTTCGTCGCCCGCAACGAACGACCCGCCGACGACTTCCGACAGGTGGTCGAAGAACTGCTCGGCGCCGCCCGTCGCCTCGAAGGCCAGATGGCCGCCGAGCGGCGCGGCGATCGTCAACGCCGGCGATAGGGCGAGGCACATGCGGCGCCTCTGCATCTTGCTGATCCGCCTGTACCAGCGCGTCGCCTCGCCGATGCTGCCGGCCGCGTGCCGGTTCGTGCCCTCCTGCTCCCAATATGCCGTGGAGGCCTACGAGCGCCACGGCTTCTTCGGCGGCTCGGCGCGCACGGTGCGCCGGCTCTGCCGCTGCCACCCGTGGAACCCGGGCGGCTTCGACCCGGTGGACGCCGAATGAACCCTCCGAGCGACCAGAAGCGGCTGATCCTGGCCGTCGTCATCAGCACCGGCATCCTGCTCCTCTGGTATGCCCTCTTCCCGCCGACCGCCCCCAAGCCGCAGCCGCCGGGCGGCGCGCCGGCCTCGGGCGCGGCGACCGCCTCGGGCGCCCCCGCCTCGACGCCCGCGGCGCCCGGCTCCGCCGCGCCGGCGACGGCGCCGGCCTTCGCCGGGGAGAAGGCGACGACGGTGGCCACGCTCACCGTCCCCGACCGGCAGGAGGTTGAGTTCGGCAACCTGAACGGCGACATCCGCCGCTGGTCGATCCTCGAGTCGCAGTACCGCGACCGCCAGGGCGCGTTCGTGCTCGCCCAGCCGCCGGAGCGGTCGGCCGCGCGCGGCACCTTCCTGCCGCCGCTGCTCGAGCTGCAGCTGGGCGGTGAGGCCTCCGACCTGGTCTACACCGGCGCGCAGCAGGGCGACGTCGCGGTGATGAGCGCCACCGACCCGAAGACGGGCGTGCGCATCACCCGCAAGTACACGCTCGATCCCGAAAAGTACGAGGTCGTCGCGACGGTCACGCTCGAGAACCCGGGCGGCGCGCCGGTCCCCTACGACCTCGCGGGCCTCATCCGCGCCTCCCAGCACGCCGACGAGGCGAGCGGGAACATGTTCAGCCCGCCGATCTACCTCTACGAGGCGCTGTGCGGGCAGGCCGATGACCTCGAGCGCGAGCAGATCGACGCCGTCACCAAGATCCGCAAGGACCCCGAGGAGTCGGCCCGCTTCACGCAGGGCGTGCGCTGGGGCGGCGTCGACAACCGCTACTTCCTCTCCGCCCTGCTCCCCGAGGGGCAGCCGATCGAAGCCTGCGAGATGTTCACGGGCGCCGAAGCGGCGAAGGTGGCCGAGGCCGACAAGGCGCCGCGCATGTCCTACGTCGCGGTGCGGCTCGAGCTCGAGGGCGGCACCGTCCCGGCGGGCGGACAGGTCGCGCGCACGGTGCGCCTCTTCGGCGGCCCCAAGAAGTACGAGGTGCTCAAGACGACGGAGCCGCCGCTCACCGGCTCGGTCGACTTCGGCATCTTCCGCGTGATCTCGCTGCCCATGCTGTGGCTCATGCGCCAGTTCTTCGAGCTCATCCCGAACTGGGGCCTCGCGATCATCCTGCTGACGATCGTCGTCAAGCTGCTCACCTGGCCGCTGACGCAGAAGCAGTACAAGTCGATGGCCGGGATGAAGAAGGTTCAGCCGCAGCTCAAGGCGCTGCAGGAGAAGTACAAGGACGACCGGCTCCGTCTCCAGCAGGAGATGATGAAGCTGTACAAGGAGCACAACGTCAACCCGCTCTCGGGTTGTCTGCCGGTCGTCATGATGATGCCGGTGTACTTCGCGCTCTACCGGACGATTTATTCGGCGGTCGAACTGTACAAGGCCGACCTCGGTCTGTGGATCCACGACCTGTCCGAGATGGATCCCTTCTTCATCCTGCCGATCGTGCTGGGCGTCCTGATGCTCGTCCAGGCGCGCCTGAGCCCCACGCAGGGCGACGCCGCGACGCAGAAGATGATGATGTACTTCATGCCGATCATGTTCACGGCGATGATGGCGTTCCTGCCCAGCGGCCTCGTGCTGTACATCCTCGTGAACACGGCGCTCGGCATCGCGCAGCAGTGGTACATGCTCAAGCGCGGTGAGACGCAGACGGCCGCGCCGACGCCGGCGAAGGCCCGGGGGAGATGACGATGGCCAAGGGGGCCGAGCGGGCGGCGGCGAAGGCCGCCGAGGCGTTCGTCGGGGGCGCGCTCGAGAGACTCGGGGCGCGCGGTCTCAAGGTGAAGGCGACGGTCTCCGGAGAGGACGCCGTGGTCGTCGAGGTCACCGGCGACGTGGCCGGCCTGCAGCGCAACCGCGAGCTCATCGCGGCGCTGTCCCTCCTCGCCGGCCAGGTGGTCAGCCGCATCGGCAACGACCGCTGGCGCTGCTTGATCGACGTAGGCGGGGAGCTCGACGAGCGACAGAGCCTGCTCGAAGTCGTGGCGGCCGACGTGGCCGAGGCCGTCGCGCGTACGGGCAGGCGGGCCGTGATCGAGTCGCTCACGCCGGGTGAGCGGCGCATCGTGCACACCGCCCTCGTCGAGGACGGCCGGGTGGCGACGCGCAGCGAGGGCGACGAGGAGCACCGCATGCTCCTCGTTGAGCCGAAAGCATAGGGAAATCATGGGTTTGCGCGCCTTGTCGCGCGCGGGCCCGTATGATACCTTCCGCCGATTTTCGTCGTGTTTCGGTCGAGGAGCCTGAGATGAGCGAAACGACCGCCGGGGGCGAGACGCCCGGGCCGGAGGACGCCGGCCAGGAGTACGGCGCCTCGAGCATCCGGGTCCTCAAGGGACTCGAAGCCGTCCGCAAGCGCCCGGGCATGTACATCGGCGACCCCAACGACGGGTCGGGCCTGCACCAGCTCGTCTACGAGGCCGTCGACAACTCGATCGATGAGGCGCTCGCCGGCTTCTGCGATCGGGTGACGGTGACGCTGCACCTCGACGACAGCGTGACCGTCGAAGACAACGGTCGCGGCATTCCGGTCGACATGCACGCCGAGGAGCAGCGGTCGGCGGCCGAGGTCATCATGACCGTGCTGCACGCCGGCGGGAAGTTCGACCAGAACTCGTACAAGGTCTCGGGCGGCCTGCACGGCGTCGGCATCTCCTGCGTCAACGCGCTCTCGGACGTGCTCGAGCTCGAGATCCACCGCCAGGGCGGCATCTATCGCCAGCGCTACTCGCGGGGCGAGCCTCTCGCGCCGCTCGAGCGCGTCGGGGACACCGACCGCACCGGCACGAGGATCACCTTTCATCCCGACCGCGAGATCTTCACCGAGAACAACGAGTACAGCTTCGACATCCTGTCGCAGCGCCTGCGTGAGCTCTCGTTCCTCAACAGCGGCGTCGCCATCACGATCATCGACGAGCGCGGCGAGGGCGGCCGACACGACTTCCGCTACGACGGCGGCATCGCCTCGTTCGTGAAGCACCTCAACCGCACGAAGGCGGTCGCGCACGCGAGCCCGATCCACTTCTTGGAGGAGGGCGGCGGCATCTCGGTCGAGATCGCCATGCAGTGGAACGACTCCTATCAGGAGAACATCTACTGCTTTACCAACAACATCCGGAACCGTGAGGGCGGGACGCACCTGTCCGGCTTCAAGGACGCCCTCACCCGCACGATCAACAACTACGCGACCGCCGAGGGGCTGCTGAAGAACCTCAAGGCGACGTTGTCCGGTGACGACGTGCGTGAAGGCCTCACCGCCGTGATCTCGGTGAAGGTCCCCGATCCGAAGTTCGACAGCCAGACGAAGGGCAAGCTCGTCTCCTCCGAGGTGAAACCCGTCGTCACGCAGGCGGTCAACGAGCACCTGAACACCTGGCTGCTCGAGCACCCGGGCGACGCGCGCAACATCGTCATGAAGTCGATCGACGCCGCGCGCGCCCGCGAGGCGGCCCGCAAGGCGCGCGAGATGACGCGGCGCAAGGGCGCGCTCGACTCGGCGTCGTTGCCGGGCAAGCTCGCCGACTGCCAGGAGAAGGACCCGGCGAAGTCCGAGCTGTTCCTCGTCGAGGGCGAGTCCGCCGGCGGCTCGGCCAAGCAGGGACGCGATCGCGCTCGCCAGGCCATCCTCCCGCTGCGCGGCAAGATCCTGAACGTCGAGAAGGCCCGCCTCGACAAGATGCTCTCGAGCCAGGAGATCGCGACGCTGATCACCGCGCTCGGCACCGGCATCGGGCAGGACAACTTCGACATCGCGAAGCTGCGCTACCACAAGATCGTGATCATGACCGACGCGGACGTGGACGGTTCCCACATCCGCACGCTGCTGCTCACGTTCTTCTATCGCCAGATGACCGAGATCGTGGAGCGCGGTTACCTCTACATCGCCCAGCCGCCGCTTTTCCGCGTCAAGAAGGGCAAGCACGTTGAGTACGTGAAGGACGAAGAGGCGCTCGACGCCTACTTCATCCGGCACGCGACGGAGGGCCTCAAGGTCCGCGCATCCGACGACCGCCTCCTCGACGGCGACCTGCTGCGCAACCTCGTCGCGAAGCTCTCGGCATATTACGGCGAGCTGAAGCGCGTCGAGCGGCGCGGCGACCAGCGTGTGCTCGACAACCTGCTCTACCTCACGAACGTCGAGGCGAGCACCTTCGCGGACCGCGAGCGGCTCGAGGGCATCGCGCACGAGCTCTCCGCCACCCTCCAGAGGCGGCAGCCCGACGAGACGTTCCGGGTGACGGTCGAGCCGGCGCCGCCTCTGCGCGGCCCGGTCGCCGAGGCGGAGCCCACCGAAGGCGAGGCGGTCGCGCCCGAGCTGCAGGTGCCGCTCTTCGAGCTCGTCGTCCGCTCCGACTATCTCGGCGCCGAACGCCGCACGGTGATCGGCCCCGAGATCGTGGTGCACCCCGGCTTCGCCGTGCTGCGCCAGCACCTCGCCGCGCTCAAGCCGCTCGGCCGCGGGCCGTTCACGCTCCTCGTCGGCGAGGACGAAGAGGTGGCGGAGTTCCGGGCCGTCCTGCTCGAACGCATCCTGGCGCGCGGCAAGAAGGGCACGGAGACGCAGCGCTACAAGGGTCTCGGCGAGATGAACCCGGAGCAGCTCTGGGAGACCACCATGGATCCGACGGCGCGCACCCTCCTCCAGGTGCGCGTCGAGGACGCGGTGGAGGCCGACGAGATCTTCACCATCCTGATGGGCGACCAGGTCGAGCCCCGCCGCGAGTTCATCGAGCGCAACGCGCTCAACGTGAAGAACCTCGACATTTGACCGCCGGTGCCGGTTACGCGGAGCAGGTGGAACGCGCGTTCCTGCGTCGCGTGGGGCGCGGCTTGATGCTCTCGCCGCGGGACCTCGACCTCGTCACCCGGTGGGAGCGCGCGGGGTTGCCCGTCGAGGTCGTGATCGCCGGCATTGATCGCGCCTTCGATGGCCGCCCCGAGGGCGCACGGCCGGTGCGCAGCCTCTCCTTCGTCGCGGGTGCGGTCGACGACGCGGCCAAGGCGTGGCGCGAGCGCGGGGTGGGCCGCGCCGGTCGCGAACCGGGCGCGGGGGGGCTTGCGCCAGCCTTCGACCGTCTCCTACAAGACATCGAAGAGACGAACCGGATGGTTGCCGATCCCGAGCTGCGCGCCGCCGTGCGCGAGGCGTGGCGCGCCGTGCGCGAGCTCGCCGACCGGGCCGTCGCCGGCGACGAGCGTGATCCCGCCGACGCGCTGCGGCGCATCGACGAGGGGTTGGTGGAGCGCGCGGTGAAGACCCTCGACGCGGAGACGCGCCGGCACCTCGAGGCGCAGGTCGACGCCGCGCTGGCGTCCCTGTGGGCGCTCGGCGATCCTTCCGCGCTCGCGGAGGCGCGGCGCGTGCGCTTTCATCGTGCAGCGCGGGAGGCGCTCGCCCTGCCGGCGCTGCGGCTCGACTTCGGGGAGGTGCGGTGATGCGGGTCGAGTGCGCGCGCTGCGGAGCCGACAACGGGCTGCTCGTGAAGGCGGCCGGCGACTACGCCGTCGCCGAGCGCTGCACCTGCCGCTCACCGTGCCCCCACTGCCGCGACGCCGGCTACCACTTCAAAGCCGACGCCCGTGGTTACGAAGTGGCGGTCGCCTGCGAGTGCCAGAAGCTCGAACGGCGCGCGCGCCTCTTCAACCAAGCGAAGCTGCCGGCGCGCTATCACGCGGCGACGTTGCAGTCGTTCCAGAACACCGATGCCGCCAAGAACCAGATTCGGTACGAGGCGTATCAGTTCACGAACGTGTATCAACCGGGCGCGCGCGGCATCCTGTTCTACGGGCCGTGCGGGACGGGCAAGACGCACCTGCTCATCGGCATCCTGCGCCACCTCGTGTTGCGGCTCGGCTGCCCGGTGCGCTTCGTCGAGTTCATGCACCTGCTCTCGGACCTGCGCGCGACGTTCGGCGACGCCGGCAGCGCCGAGCAGGTCATGGCACCGCTCGTCGAGGTGCCGGTGCTCGCCGTCGACGAGCTCGGCAAGGGGCGTGGTTCCGAGTGGGAGCTCCAGGTGCTCGACGAGCTGATCTCCAAGCGCTACAACGCCGGCCGCACGACGCTGTTCACGAGCAACTACCTGCCGAACGAGAACGGCCTGCCCGATCGCGTCGGTGAGCGCATCTACTCGCGGCTCGTCGAGATGTGCGAGTTCAAGTACATGAGCGGAGACGACTATCGCCGCATGCTCGCCGATCAGGGCGATGGCGGGCGGAAGGCGTCGGCGCCGGGCCGCAATCCACGCACGATGCCCGGGCCGAGGACGTAGGTCCGCTCCGGGCGCTCGTCCGTCCGCGCGAACCGCGCGCCGTTCAGGTACTCGGCGCCTACCGTCAAGGTCACCACCCGGTCGTCGATCAGCCGAATCTCCATGCGCAACGCGGGGGTGGCGAACGCGTCGCCCGGGACGTCCTCGGGGAAGCCCGCCGTCCGCAGGCCGGCGATGGCCTCGAGGAAGGGCATGACACGGTCCGGCGGGACGGGGTTGATGGTGACGGGCGCTTCGAGCCGCCACGTGTGGTCCTCGTCGCGGACGAGGCGGACGTCGCCTTCGACCGCGACGCCGCGGACCTCTCGTGCCCCGAAGGCGAAGAGGCGGCGGTCGCGGAGCGCCTCGGCGCCCTGATCGAGGAACGCGGCCTGGTGCGCCGGAATGCGGACGAGCTCGGTCGTGCCCGCCCGACGCGCCAGCATGGCGCCGCCGGCCTGCGGCGCGAGCTCCACGCTCAACTTCGTGCCGTCGAACGTCGCCGCGTCGATACGCAGCAGCGGTGTGAACGCCGTTTCGGAGGGCGGAAAGGCGTCGGCGGCGAGCGTGGTGAACGCGTGGGCCAGCCCGCTCATCTCCGCGTCTCCGGCCTCGGCGCCGGTGGGGATCTCGAAGCGCCACGGTTGGCCGCGGTCGCGAACGGCGCTCCAGCGGACGACGCCCCCGCGGCTCGACTCGAGCCGCGCGAGATCCTCGGTCGTCACTCGGAAGAGGCGACGCTCCCGCCACGACTCGACCGGACGGTCGAAGAGCCGCACGAGGTTGGCGCGCGCACGGAACACACGGTCCGGTCGATCGAGGGCGAGGATGAACGTGCGTTGGCCGGCCACCACCTTGCCGAGGCGGAAGCGTGCCCGCGTCTCCGGGCCGCTGGCGAGGGTGACGACCACACCTTCCCCGCCGAGGCCATAGCGGCCGCGCTCGTCCGCCGGGAGGGGCGCGTCCTGGTCCATGGCGACCGGTGCGGCGAAGGCTTCGCCGATCGCGCGCATCGCCTCGGCGTCGGCGGGCGCGGCGACGGGGGCGGCGACGATCCAGGCGTCCGCGCGACGTTCGATCACCACGGCGGGATCGCCGGGGCGCTCGATGGTGATGCGATCGAAGTCACCCGGGAGGGTGTAGACCTCTCCCGCGGGCGTGGCGGCCTCGCGGCGCCCGAAGAGCAGCGCCCCGGCCAGCGCCGCACAGAGGGCGGCGAGCACATGAATGCGCCGGCTCACCGCGTCCTCCGCCGTCGCCAGCCGCGCACCAGCCCGAAGGCGATCACCAGGGCGGGCGGGCCGAGAATGTTGCCGAACTTCGCCACTTTGCGCAGCCCGGGCTCGACCGCGTCGAGCGGCGGGTCGGTCGCGCGCCGGGCGCGGATGCCGACGAGATCGGTGTCGATCAGCGCCCAGTCGACCGCGTTCTGGAACAGGAGGAGCGCGTTGCGATCGAGGCCGAGCATGCGCAGTCCGGCAGTCGCGACGACGAGGCGGACCTCGCCCTGCGACCTTCGGACGAGCGGCTCGTCCGCCGCCGGGGGTCCTTCGCCGCGGCTCGGCGGCGGTGGGACCGCCACCTGCGGATCCGCCCAGGCGGACGCGAGCTCCCCGCTCGCAGCGACCACCACGGTGAAGGGACCCGGTTGCTCGGCCCCGGCGTCCTTTCCCTCGATCAGCGGCTGGGGATCGAGGCTGCGGACGTTCCTGCGGGCGCGCGCGCCGGCGCTCGTCCGGACGAGCGGCGTCACCTCGAGCGGGCCTGCGGCGACCTCGATGGGCGCCGCCATCGGCAACACGAGCGAGGGCAGCCCGCGCGTCACGGGGTGGGCGCGGTCGATGGCGTCCGTCGAGGCGAAGAGCGGGTGGTGCACCGTCATCGGCCGCCCGCCGGCGTCGCGTCCAAACGGCACCGGCAGGCTGTGCTCGCGGTCGAGGATCGTCGCGTCGGCGTCGATCTTCACGCCGTAGTGGGCGAGCAGGGGCTCGAGGCCCGAGACCTGCGGCACGAGGACGTCGGGAAAGACGGTGCTCTGCTGTCGATGGTCCTGGAGGAGGATGAGCGCGCGACCCTGCATGAGGAACTGGTC
Source organism: Myxococcota bacterium (assembly GCA_963169045.1). Taxonomy (GTDB): domain Bacteria; phylum Myxococcota_A; class Bradymonadia; order UBA7976; family UBA1532; genus CAUJDF01. The sequence goes on along the minus strand of CAUJDF010000058.1, from coordinate 256,412 downwards.
GACGACGTACCGTTCGCGGGCGCTGAAGGGCCGCGTCGGCGACAACACGACGAGCACGTCGACGTCGTTCGGCAAAGGGCGGCCGTCGATCTCGACATCGCGCAGCGTGCCGCTCGCGCCGAGGACCTCCGAGAGCGGACCGGCGAGCAGATCGGGCTCGCCGTGTCCCCGGGTGACGCCAATGACGGGCTGACGTCGCGGCCCTCGCAGCACATCGCGGAGCGCCCGCGTGAGCGCGTATTCGATGCGGTCGGGATCCTCGATCGGCGGCGTGGCGGCCTGGCGGTCCCGGTAGAGGAACACCACGCCCATCAGGACGCGCTGTCGCACCCGGCGGTCGGCCTGCATCACCTGCAGGTCGGCCTCGCGAATACCGTAGCCCTTGGCCTCGGCGGCGAGGGCAGCGCGGCCGGCCGCGTCGAGCGCCGGATCGGTGGGGTCGCGCCAGACGATGCGCAGGCGGCCGCCGGAGGCCGCGCGGTACTCCTCGAGGCGGTCCCGGACGGCGCGCACGACCGTGCCGTACGGCGCCGCCACGTTCTCGGGCAGGTACGCGCGGACCTCGACGTCTGCCTCGGGGGTGTCGAGGAGCGCCCGGGTCTCGGGCGCGAGTGTGAAGCGCCCCTCGGCGGTGAGATCGGCGCGCGCCGGCCAGCGTGCCGCCACGAGGTTCGCCAGCACGGCGGCCAGCAGCAGCAGCCCTGCGGCGAGGAACGTCTCGAAGGCCTCGCGGCGACGCGCCTTCATCGCCACCGCCGCGCGCGGAGCGTCTCGGCGGCGAGGCCGAGCGCCACCGCCACGACCGAGACGAAGAACACGACGTCCCGCGAGTCGACGACCCCGCGGGCGACGCGGTCGAATCGCAGCTCGAAGCTGAGCGCCTCCAGCGGACCGGCGAGCGCCTGCGGTACCATAGGCAGCGCGCGACCGACCACATAGAAGGCGAAGCAGATCAGAAACGCCACGATGAAGGCGACGATCTGGTTGCTCGTCCATACGCTCGCGAGGAGTCCGAGCGAGACGTAGGCCGATCCCAGCAGAAGCAGGCCCAGGTAACCACCAACGACCGGCCCCCAGTCCAATGGACCCATCGCCGCGACCGTTGCTGCGAACGGCAGCGTCAGGAGCGTCGCCGTCGCGAGCAGACCGAGCGCGCCGAGGAACTTGCCGGTCACCACCTCCCAGTCGCGAAGCGGCCACGTCAACAGCACCTCGAGCGTGCCGCTCCGGCGCTCTTCGGCGAACAGACGCATCGTGATCGCGGGCACGAAGAAGGTGAAGAGGAACGGCACCAGCTCGAAGAACGGTCGCAGCGTCGCCTGGCCGTTGGCGAAGAAGGGGTTGAGCACGAAGAACCAGGTGCCGGCGAGCACCAGGAACGACGGCAGCACGACGTAGGCGATCGGCAGGTCGAGGTAACCGGCGAGCTCGCGGCGCGCGACGAGGAGCGTCCTCACGCGGCGCCTCGAGTGACGTTCTGGAAGACCGTCTCGAGATCTGCCGTCTCGGAGCGCATCTCGAGCAGGACCCAGCCGGCCTCGACGACGGCGCGGAAGAGCCCGGCGCGGACGTCGGCGTCGGGCGCGGCCTCGACGACCACCGCAGCCTCCCCCCCGCGCTCGGTGGCTTGGACATCGGTGACGCCGGCGACGGCGCCGAGTCGCGCACGAACCTCGTCGGCGGAAGCGCCGGCGACCGTGAGATGGAGGGGGCGGTGGCCGCCGAGCCGCGATCGCAGCGCGGTGGGCGTGTCGTCGGCGACGAGGCGTCCCTTGTTGATGATGACGACGCGGGTGGCGATCGCCTCGACCTCCTGGAGGATGTGGCTGCTGAACACGACGGTCTTCTCGCGTCCCAGGCGGCGGATGAGCGCCCGCACGTCGCCGAGCTGGTTGGGATCGAGGCCCGCCGTGGGCTCGTCGAGGACGAGCAGGTCGGGGTCGTGCACCATCGCCTGCGCGAGGCCGACGCGCTGCCGGTAGCCCTTCGAGAGGTGGCCGATGGGGCGGCGCGCCACGTCGCCGAGCCCGCAGGCCTCGAGGGCGGCTTCCACTGCGGCTCGGCGGCGCTTCGGCGGGACGTCGCGGACGCCGGCCACGAAGCGCACGTAGTCGACCACGCGCATCTCGCCGTAGAGCGGCGCGTTCTCGGGCAGATAGCCCACGCGACGTCGCACCGCCAGGCTCTCTCGGACGACGTCGTAGCCGGCCACCTCGGCGCGTCCGCCGCTCGGCGCGATGTAGCCGGTGAGGATCTTCATCGTCGTCGTCTTGCCGGCGCCGTTCGGACCGAGAAAGCCGAGGATCTGGCCCCGCAAGACGTCGAAAGTCAGGCCGTCGAGCGCCACCGTTCCGGGATAGATTTTGGTGAGGCCTTCGACGCGGATCATGCCTGCACGCGCGGGTGAGCGGGGGAGTCTAGAGTCCGCGTTTCGGGAAGTGTCAAGGTGAAGGGGCACCGGAGCCCGCGCAGCGGCACTTTCAGTTGACCGAAGGGGGGTGTGGTGTTAGCTTCCCGCGTCCTTCAACACGGAGGGTGACGGCAGGCGCATGTCCCCCCAGGAACTGATCCTTGCCCCGATGGGGCTGATCGACGTCGACCTGACGTTCGTCATTCAGCTCGTTCTCTTCCTTGCCTTCTTCGTCGTGATGCGTTCGCTGGTCTTCAAGCCGGTGCTCGCCAGCATCGAGCTGCGCGCCGACAAGACCGAGAAGGCTCGCCGCGAGGCGCGGGCGCTGGCGGCGCGCTCCGAGGAGCTCGCGGCGCGCTACCAGCAGGAGATGGGCGCGGCGCGAGCGAAGGCGATCTCGGCGCGCGCGGCCCTGCGCAGCGAGGGCGTCACGCGTCGCGAGTCCGTCGTGAGCGAAGCTCGCGAAGCGTCCGCCCGCAGCCTCGAGCAGGTACGCGCCGACGTCGACCGGCAGTTCGGCGCCGCCCGCGAGCAGATGCTCCTGCAGGTCGACGACCTCGCCCGCACGGTCGCCCGCAAGATCCTCGGTCGGAACGTCTGAGGCCGGCAATGTTCGCGAAACTCGAAGTGATTTCGTTCGGCGCCGCCGCCGCGGTCCTCGGCTTCGCCGGCACGGCGCTGGCTCAGGCGAACGAGCATGGCTCGGCTGGCGCCGATGCGGCGAAGCACGGCGGCGACTGGCTGCCGATCATCGCCCAGGCGGCCAACCTCGCGCTGCTCATCGGCCTCATCGTCTACTTCGGCAAGCGAGGCATCCGTCGCTTCCTCGATGCGCGGGCCGAGACGGTCGCGCGCGAAATCGAGGAGGCGCGCCTGCTGCACGAAGAGGCGCGGCAGAAGCTCGAGGAGTACGAGGCGCGGCTGGCCTCACTCCAGACGGAGGCCGAGGCGCTTCTCGCCGAGTTCCGGCGTGAGGGTGAGGCCGAGAAGGCCCGCCTGATCGAAGAAGCGAAGGCCGAGGCGGAGCGTGTCACGCGCGAGGCCGAGCGCGCCGCCGCCAACGAGGTGTCCCGCGCGCGGGCGCGGCTCGAGGCGGAGGTGGCCGACCGGGCGATCCAGGTCGCCGAGCAGATGCTTCGTCAGGGCCTGACGCCCGACGATGCGCGCCGGCTGACCAACGACTACCTCGGCCAGCTCGAACAGCGAGCCGGCGCCTAAGCGGGCGTCCACCCATTCACGAGGAGGAATCGCGGTGCGGGCACCGATCATCGCCGAGCGCTACGCAGAAGCGCTCCTGGAGATCGGCCTGGAGCGGAAGAACCACGAACAGCTCGGGCGGGAGCTCGAGCGCGTGGCCGACCTGTTCCGGCAGTCGCCGGAGCTGCGCGAGCTCTTCCGCAGCCCCAAGTTCGACGCGGACGTGCGCAAGCGCGTGCTGGGCGATCTGCTCCAGCGCGTGCTCGTCAGTCCCGTCCTGCGCAACTTCCTCAGTCTGCTGATCGACCGCAACCGCATCGGTCACCTCGACGAGATCGCCGCCAAGTACCACGAGCTCGCCGACGCGCGCTCGGGCCGCATCCGCGCCGAGGTCGTCGTCGCTCAGCCGCTCGGCCCCGCCGAGCAGGCTCGGCTGAAGACCGTGCTGCAGAAGGTCACCGGGAAACAGGTGGTGCTGCACGAGCGGCAGGATCCGTCGATCCTCGGTGGCGTGATCACCCACGTCGCCGGCCGGGTCTACGACGGGAGCGTGCGCAGCCAGCTCGAGGCGCTGCGCGGCCGGCTCAAGCAGCCACGGGCCTAGTCAAGTTCGCCGACGGAGTACGTGATGGACATCAGGGTCGAGGAGATCAGCCGGATCATCCGGAAGCAGATCGAGGACTACGACCGGAAGGTCGAAGTCAGCGAGACCGGGACCGTGCTGTCCGCGGGCGACGGCATCGCGCGCGTGTATGGCCTCGAGAAGGCCATGGCGGGTGAGCTGCTCGAGTTCCCCAGCGGCACCAAGGGTATGGTCCTCAACCTCGAAGAGGACAACGTCGGCGTCGCCGTGCTCGGCGACTTCTCCGCGATCAAGGAGGGCGACGAGGTCCGCCGCACCGGTCGCATCGTCGAGGTGCCGGTCGGCGAGGCCCTGCTCGGGCGCGTCGTCAACGCGCTCGGTGAGCCGATCGACGGCCTCGGCCCCATCGAGAGCGCGCACCGCCGCCGTATCGAGCTCAAGGCGCCGGGCATCATGCCGCGCCAGTCCGTGCACGAGCCGCTGCAGACGGGCCTCAAGGCGATCGACGCCATGGTGCCGATCGGTCGCGGCCAACGCGAGCTCATCATCGGCGACCGCCAGACCGGCAAGACGGCGGTGGCCATCGACACGATCATCAATCAGAAGAACGCCGACGTTCACTGCATCTACGTGGCCATCGGCCAGAAGCAGTCGACCGTCGCGCAGCTCGTCGACAAGCTGAAGACGTACGGCGCGATGGAGTACACCACCGTCGTGTCGGCGTCCGCCGCCGACCCGGCGCCGCTCCAGTTCCTCGCGCCGTATACCGGCTGCACGATGGGCGAGTACTTCCGCGACAACGCGAAGCACGCGCTGATCATCTACGACGACCTGTCGAAGCAGGCCGTGGCGTACCGGCAGCTCTCGCTGCTGCTGCGCCGTCCGCCGGGCCGCGAGGCTTACCCCGGGGACGTCTTCTATCTGCACAGTCGCCTGCTCGAGCGTGCCGCGAAGATGTCGAAGGATTCGGGGGGCGGGAGCCTCACGGCGCTGCCGATCATCGAGACGCAGGCCGGCGACGTGTCGGCCTACATCCCGACGAACGTCATCTCGATCACCGACGGCCAGATCTACCTCGAGACGGACCTCTTCTACGCGGGTGTCCGGCCGGCCATCAACGTCGGTTTGTCGGTGTCGCGCGTCGGCGGCGCCGCGCAGACGAAGGCCATGAAGCAGGTCGCCGGCACGCTGCGCCTCGATCTCGCGCAGTACCGCGAGATGGCGGCGTTCGCGCAGTTCGCGAGCGACCTCGACAAGAGCACGCAGCAGCAGCTCGCTCGCGGAGAGCGCCTCGTCGAGATCCTCAAGCAGCCGCAGTACAAGCCGCTGCCGTTCGAGAAGCAGGTGCTCGTCATCTTCGCGGCCACGAATGGCTACGTCGACCACCTGCCGAAGACGACGCTGGCCCGCTACGAGAAGGAGCTCTTCGACTTCGTCGACTCGAAGCACCCGCGCGTGCTCGAGACGATCCGCACCAAGAAGCAGATCGACGACGAAGGGAAGGCCCTCGCGAAGACGGCCATCACCGAGTTCAACAAGGTCTTCGCGCTCTGAGCGCGGCTGGGGACGCGGCGTGCCGAGTCTGAAGGCGATCCGCAAGCGCATCGGGTCCGTCAAGAACACCCGGAAGATCACGCGGGCGATGAAGCTCGTCTCGGGTGCGAAGCTCCGGCGTGCTCAGAACGCGATGCAGGAGCTGAAGCCGTACGCGCAGAAGCATCGTGACCTGCTGCGCACGCTCGCGGCGCAGCTGGGCGAGGGCGGTGAGCCGCCGCACCCGCTCATGCAGGCGCGCGAGCGGGTGCGTCGTGTCGCGATCCTGGCGTTGAGCAGCGACCGTGGCATGTGCGGCGGTTTCAACGCCGGCATCCAGCGCAAGCTCGACCGCTACGTCCGCGAGCGCAGCAGCGAGGTGGAGCAGATCGTCGTCTTCCCGGTCGGTCGGCGCATCGGTCTGTACACCCGCAAAGGCAAGACCGAGGTCGGGCGCGAGTTCGGCGAGATCTTGGGCGCGACGTCCAACGAGAATGTGCGCCTGATTACGGGCACCCTCGTGCGCGGCTTCCTCGAAGAGCAGTTCGACGAGGTGCTGATCCTGCGCAACGAGTTCCGGAGCGCGCTCTCGCAAGTGCCCGTGATCGAAAGGCTTCTGCCGATCACCGCCGAGACGGCGGGCGAAGCGGCGGTCGAGGAGCAGGCGGACGTTCTCTACGAGCCGAGCCGCGAGGCGCTGCTCGGCTACGTCGTGCCGCGCTACGTCGAGGTGCAGGTGCGCCACGCGCTCCTCGAGTCGATCGCCGGCGAGCACGCGGCGCGGATGAACGCGATGAGCAACGCGACCGACAACGCGTCGGCCATGATCGAGACCCTCACGCTCCAGATGAACCGCGCCCGCCAGGCCGCGATCACCAAGGAGCTGATGGAGATCATCGGCGGCGCCGAGTCGATGAAGTGATTTCGGGAGATTCAAAATGAATGTGGACCTGGGAAAGGCCGGAGAGCGGTTCGGACGCATCAGCCAGGTGCTGGGCCCGGTCGTCGACGTGCAGTTCGACGAGGGCGGGCTGCCCGAGATCAACACGGCGCTGCGTATCAGCAACCCGGCCATCGATGATCGCGAGTGGAACCTGGTGCTCGAGGTCGCGCAGCACCTCGGCCAGAACACTGTTCGCACCATCGCGATGGACTCGACGGACGGCCTCACGCGCGGCCTCCCGGTGAAGAACACCGGGCACCCGATCCGCATGCCGGTCGGCAAGGGCACGCTGGGGCGCATCCTCAACGTCGTCGGGGATCCGGTCGACGACCGCCCCGCCGTAGAGGCGACCGAGTTCCGGCCGATCCACAACCCGCCCCCGGCGCTCGAGAATCAGAGCACGCGGCTCGAGACGTTCGAGACGGGCATCAAGGTCGTCGACCTGCTCGCACCCTACGCTCGCGGCGGCAAGATCGGTCTGTTCGGGGGCGCCGGGGTCGGCAAGACGGTGTTGATCCAGGAGCTGATCAACAACGTCGCCAAGAAGCACGGCGGTTACTCGGTGTTCGCCGGCGTCGGCGAGCGCACCCGCGAAGGCAACGACCTCTACCACGAGATGTGCGAGTCCGGCGTCATCAAGACCGACGACCTCGAGCAGTCGAAGGTGTCGCTCGTCTTCGGTCAGATGAACGAGCCCCCGGGCGCCCGTGCTCGCGTCGCATTGGCCGGCCTGACGGTCGCGGAGTACTTCCGCGACATGGAGGGCGGGCAGGACGTTCTCTTCTTCGTCGACAACATCTTCCGCTTCACGCAGGCCGGTTCCGAGGTGTCAGCGCTCCTCGGCCGAATCCCCAGCGCCGTCGGCTACCAGCCGACGCTGTCGACGGAGATGGGCTCTCTGCAGGAGCGCATCACGTCGACGCGGCGCGGCGCGATCACCTCGGTGCAGGCCATCTACGTGCCTGCGGACGACCTCACCGATCCGGCGCCGGCCACGGCCTTCGCGCACCTCGATGCGACGACGGTGCTCTCGCGCCAGATTGCCGAGATGGCGATCTACCCCGCCGTGGACCCGCTCGACTCGACGAGCCGCCTGCTCGACCCGCTGATCGTCGGCGAGGAGCACTACGCGGTCGCCCGTCAGGTCCAGTCGGTGCTGCAGCGCTACAAGGATCTGCAGGACATCATCGCGATTCTCGGCATGGACGAGCTGTCCGACGAGGACCGTCTCATCGTCGACCGGGCGCGCAAGATCCAGAAGTTCCTGTCGCAGCCGTTCCACGTGGCCGAGCAGTTCACCGGCCGCAAGGGCGTGTACGTCGAGCTGAAGGACACCATCCGGGGCTTCAAGCGGATCGTGAGCGGCGAGCTCGACGAGCTGCCCGAGCAGGCGTTCTACATGGTCGGCACGATCGAGCAGGCTGAAGAGAAGGCCCGCGAGCTGGCCAAGGCCGCGTAAGGACGCATCATGGCGAGCAACATCAAGCTCGAGGTGGTCACGCCGACGGGCGCGGTGCTCGACACGGCGGCTGAGTGGGTGTCAGCGCCCGGCATCGAAGGCGAGTTCGGGGTGCTACCTGAACATCGGCCGGCGTTGGTCATGCTCGGCGGTGGCGCGGTGCGTTACGGCGGCCCGCGGGGCGAGGGCACGGTCTACATCCGCGGCGGCATGGCCGAGGTGGGGCCCGATCGAGTGCTGGTGCTCGCCGACGAGGCGGTGTTGCCGGGCGATGACGACCGGAAGGCGGCCGAGGGGCTGCTGCACGGTGTCGACGAAGCGCTCGCGTCCCAGCAGTTCATCGACGATGAGACCTTCACACGCCTCAGCGTCGATCGCGCCTTCGCGGAGATCCAGCTCGGACGCCGCTGAAGTCCTTCTTCCTACCCCAGTCGCTCTGCCGGCCTCTCGCCATCGTCTCCCCGAACGTCCAAGACACCGCCCGAGGACGGCGCGCTGACCGGCGGCCGCGACGCACCTTGGCCGGGCGTCCCGCGCGAGCTGCTAGGCCTGAAATAGGCGCATGTCGTCATTCAACGGGGGCCGGCAGGCGGTCGACCTGCTTGTTTGCCAGCCAACGGGCGAGCTGCGTGCTGCGCGTGGCTCGGAGGCGTATTCGTAGGGCGATCGTCAAGTCTCGCGACGGCGTCTACGCGCAACGCGCTCCTAGCGACCTTCCAGGCTGACGAGCAGGTCGACGAGACGTTCGAGCTCGTCGGTGCTGTGAAAGCGGATCTCGATGCGGCCCTTGCCTGCGCGGTGTACAAGGCGCACGGGGGCACCGAGCGCACCGCGCAGCATCGTCTCGAGATTCTCGAGGGTGGCGCTCCGTTCGCGTACCGGATCGTCGTCGCGCTCTGGGTCCTCATCCGCCGCGCGCGCCGAGCGGGCGCGCCGTTCGGTCTCGCGCACGCTCCAGCCCTCGTCGCGCGCGGCGCGGGCCAGGGCGACGCGGCTTGCGTCGTCCGGGGCGGTGAGGAGCGCTCGCGCATGCCCGGCGCTGAGGTTGCCGGCGGCGACCTCGTCACGAACCGGGGCCGGCAGCTTGAGCAGACGGAGGGCGTTGGCGACGGTCGTCCTGTCCTTTCCGACGCGCTGCGCGACGTCCTCCTGGGTGAGCCCGCGCTCCTCCGTGAGGTGCCGATAGGCCTCCGCCTCCTCGAGCGGGCCGAGGTCCTCGCGCTGGATGTTCTCGATGAGCGCCAGCTCGAACGCGTGAGCGTCGGTGGTGTCGCGGAGCACGACCGGTACGTCGTGCAGACCCGCGCGCTGCGCCGCTCGCCAACGACGTTCGCCGGCGATGATCAGGAACTCGTCGGGCGCGCCGGCCCGGACGACGATCGGCTGGATGAGCCCGTGTTGCCTGATTGAGGCGGCGAGCTCGTCGAGTGCCGTCTCGTCGAAGTGCTTGCGGGGCTGTAGCGAGGCTGGCCGCACGTGGTGAATGGGCACCGTTCGCAGGCCGCTGCGCTGGGGCGCCGGGACCTCGGCACGCGCTTCGGGGATCAGAGCGGAGAGGCCGCGGCCGAGCGCGGGACGTCGCGGGGGCTGGCTCATGACACTTGGCTCCGCGCCAGGTCCGGAGCATGGCGCTCGATGAGGAGCTCCGCGACCCGGCGGTAGGCGTGGGCGCCGCGGGATGCCCGGTCGTAGTGGTGGATCGACTTCCCGTGCGAGGGGCTCTCGGAGAGGCGCACGTTTCGTGGAATCTCGACGTCGAGCACCTTGTCGCCGAAGTGCTGGCGAGCGTCAGCGGCGACCAGATGCGAGAGGTTGTTTCTCTGGTCGAACATCGTCAGCAGGATGGCCTCGAGCGTGAGGTTCGGGTTGAGCCGGCGCTGGATGAGCTGGATCGTCTGCATGAGCTGCGAGAGGCCTTCGAGCGCGTAGTACTCGCACTGGAGCGGAACGAGGACGGAGTCGGACGCGGTGAGCGCATTCACCGTGAGGAGGCCGAGGGAGGGCGGGCAGTCGATGAGGACGAAGCGCGGCCGCGCGGTCATGCGCTCGAGGGCCTCTTTGAGTCGGAACTCGCGGGCAATGGCGTCGACGAGCTCCACTTCGGCGCCGAAGAGGTCCGAGTTCGAGGGGAGCACGCTCAAGCGCGGCACGTCGGGCACGGGTCGCCGCAGGTCGTCGATGTCGCCCATTCCGATGAGGGCGTGGTACAGGCCACGCCGCTCGGCGCGGGGATCGAGCCCGAGCCCGCTCGTCGCATTGGCCTGCGGATCGAGGTCGATCAGCAGGGTTTCGGCGCCGAGGAGCGCGAGACCAGCGGCGAGGTTGACGGCGGTGGTGGTCTTGCCCACGCCCCCCTTCTGGTTGGCGATGCAGATCACCTGGGGTTTCATGGCGCGGTGGATAGCATACGGACGCCCGTTGGGCCAAGGACGACGTTTCACATGAAACGTTCCGCACGGCTGCCGAAGGATCTGGATTGAAGCGAGCGTCGCGCGCAAAATCCGCCCGCCGAGCCGGCACGTGGCTGGAACGACGGCATTTCGGGGCGCGCGAGCGGCGAACGGAGCGCGGACGATGGCGGTCGACGAGGGCGACGTCCTCACCGTCGATGAGTTGCAGGAGGCGTGGCCGATTCTCTCGCCGGAGGACCGCGTCGATGGATTCCGCATGCTGCCTCAGGCCGAGGCGCACGACTTCTTCCTCAGCCTGACGGCGTTGGATCAGGCCCAGATCCTGCTCGTCATCCCGCCGCGGGAGCGCCGCCTGTGGCTCCGCATGCTCGCCCCCGACGACGCTGCCGACGTTCTACAGGAGGTACCGAGCGAGCGGCGCCACGACCTGCTGGACCAGCTCGACGATCCCAGCCGGCGCGAGATCGCGGTGCTGCTGGCCTACGCGGAGGACGAGGCCGGCGGCCTGATGAGCCCGCGCTTCGCGCGCCTGCGTCCCGAGATGACCGTCGACGAGGCGATCGGCTACCTCCGCCGCCAAGCGCGTGAGCACCTCGAGACCATCGACTATGCGTACGTGCTGGAGAGCCAGCAGCAGCTGCGCGGCGTCGTCTCGCTGCGGGAGCTCTTCGCAGCCTCTCGAGAGCAGCGGGTGCGCGACATCATGGAGCGCGAGGTCATCACGGTCCCCGAGGATATGGACCAAGAGGCCGTGGCCCGCGAGATCGCTCGGTACGACCTCAAGGCCATCCCGGTCGTGGACGCAAGCGGGGTCATGAAGGGCATCGTGACGATCGACGACATCGTCGACGTCATGGAAGAGGAGGCCACCGAGGACATGCAGAAGCTCGGTGGCATGGCCGCCCTCGAGACGCCCTACCTCCAGACGAGCCTCGGCGCCATGGTGCGCAAGCGGGCCGGCTGGCTGGCGATCCTGTTCCTCGGCGAGATGCTGACGGCGAGCGCGATGGGCCACTTCGAGGGCGAGATTGCGCAAGCGGTCGTGCTCGCTCTGTTCGTACCGCTCATCATCTCGAGCGGGGGCAACTCGGGATCGCAAGCGACGACGCTGGTCATTCGCGCGATGGCGCTCGGCGAGGTTCGCCTCCGCGACTGGGTCCGCATCATCCGACGCGAGATCGCCGCAGGGCTCGCCCTCGGCGCGATCCTGGCGCTCATCGGCCTCGTCCGTATCGTGCTGTGGGAGAAGTTCTTCCACGAGTATGGCGAGCACTACCTCTCCCTCGCGGTCACGGTGTCGATCAGCCTCATGGGGGTGGTGACCTGGGGAACCGTCGTCGGAGCCATGCTCCCCTTCATCATCCGGCGCATCGGCTTCGACCCGGCCAGCGCCTCGGCGCCTTTCGTCGCGACGCTGGTCGACGTCTTCGGGCTGGTGATCTACTTCAGCGTCGCACGCATGCTTCTCAGCGGCGCCATCCTCTGAGCCGCGATCCCGTTGCCGCTCCTCCCGGCAGCGGCTTATGGTGACGACCTCTGGGGGAGGAGGGCGCCGTGGCGCTTCTGCGCAAAGAAGACGTCGAGGTCGTGCCCGAGCCGAACATCGGCGAGATGGGCGCCGTACTGGGGCGCGGGAGCCGCTTCGAGGGGAAGCTCACCTTCGACGGCGCCGTGCGCATCGATGGAGAGTTCGTCGGTGACGTCGTCTCGGACGGGCATCTCATCGTCGGCGACACCGCTGTCCTCGAGGGCACGATCAGCGTCGGCTCGGCCCTCGTGAGCGGGACGGTCCACGGCACACTGCGCACGCGCGGGCTGCTGGAGCTGAGGCGCAGCGCGCGCGTAAAGGGCGATCTCGAGGTCGAGACGCTGACCGTCGAGAAGGGGGCGTTCTTCGAGGGAACGGTCAAGATGAGGGCGCCGGGCGCGCCCGCGCCGAGCCGGCCGGCGCTCGCCGACCGGCGTGGCGGCTGAGAGATCCCTTCGCGCCGGCGTCTCGTCTGCGTGGGCCCTCGAGCCTACGCCGAGCGCAGGCGGAGTCGGGCGCAGCGCCACCCGGGGGATGGTGCGTCGGCGAGCGTGAAAGGTCGCCGACGCCGGCATGAGCTCACAGGGGCGGGCGTTCAGGTTGACGAAGGATCGCGCCGGACGGTGAGGCGGGGCCAAGGCGCGAACCCGCAGTCATCGCCGAGCCGATGGCGAGGGGGGCGGAGCAGCGCGTCGCCCGCGTTCGCCCCGCGGGCGGCGCCGGGCAGGAGCCCGGCGAGCCGCAAGACGCCGGCATCGCCTCGCCGGACAAGCGAGGCATAGCCAACTTGGACGCCCGCCGCTGTCAGGCGCGTTGCCAGCGCTCGACCCGCCGGTCGGCCCGGGCCGAGCGATAGTCGACGGCGGCGGCGAGCTGGAAGCCCTCGACCGTCACGACGGGGCGATCCACGGCGAGCATGCGCAGGAAGCTCTTGACCATGCTGCCGGGCGCGATGGCCAAGGCCGGCCAGTCCGAAGGCGTCACCACCGCACGCGAGACGACCTGCGCAGGTTCCTCGAGACACACGGGCCAGCGCGCCCTCAGGATCCGCAGGTGTGGGAGCTCGAGGGTCTGTGCGGCCGTGCGGAGGAGCGCGGCGCGCTTGGCGATCGGCTCCACAAGCGTCACCGCGCGAGACGGTTCGAGGATCGCGACGATCAGGCCTGGGACGCCACTGCCGGATCCGACGTCACAGAGTGGAAGCTCGGGCGCGAGGACGCAGGCGACCGCGAACGCGTCGACGACGTCCGTCTGCCAGGCCTCCACGAGGGCGCGGGGTCCGCTGACGTTGTGCGCGCCGGACCAGCGGCGGCGCACCTCGAGGAACGTCGTGATGCGCGGCGCCGCTCCCTCGGGGACGGCATCTGGCAGGCCGGCGTCACGGAGCGTCCGTTCCAGGTCTCGAGTGTTCATGTGGCGCTTCCCGTGTCGACGCGAGGCCCGTCAGGTGCCGTCGGGGCAGTCGGGCGCCAGCATCAGCGTCGCCTCGTCCGACGTGATGTTTTCGCCGTCGCTGGCGTAGACCGTGAGCCGGAGGGTCGTCGGCGGCGTCTCCGGGCGGCCCGTGCAGACGTCGACGTCCGCAAGCGGATCGGCGCCGCGCTCGAGGGCGCCGCAGGTGTCGATGCAGCGCCCGGGATCGAGGCCGGCGCACTCGCGGACGCATGCGTCGTTCGTACACGGCGTCGCGTCGCACGTTCCGGAGCCGCACTCCCGCGCGATTTCAAAGGGCGCGCCCCACTCGATGCGGTGGACGACCCCCGGGGCGCCGCGCTCCGAGCTCAACCCGACGAGCCCGTCTCCTGTGGATCCCGTCGGCAGGCGCGTGGTGCTGCCGCCGAGGTCGGCGACGAGGTCGACGTCGACCGGCGCCCGTTCATGGTCCTGGATCCGGACGACGACGTACGTCCGCTCCCCCTCGCGACAGTAGGCCTCGAGGCGGACGCTGGGCGGGAGATCTTCGACGTCGACCACTTCGTCGCAGGCGGTGCCGGTCGCCGCGAGCAACGCGAGGAGGGTCAAGGAGCGAGGCGTCATGGGGTCTCCGCGGCGCGGTGGGCGCTGCCGGTCGTGTGGCCGGCGGCGAGCGCCTCCACCAATTGCACGTGAAACCTTCCGTTGGTGGCGACCATCTCGCCGCTCTCGAGCGCGACCGGGCCACCGTCCAGGGCGGACAGCACGCCCCCGGCCTCGAGGACGAGCAGGCCCCCCGCCGCGACGTCCCATGAGTGCAGGCGCGTCTCCCAGTAGCCATCGAGCCAGCCCGCGGCCACGAACGCGAGGTCCAGCGCGGCGGCGCCGGCCCGGCGGATGCCCTGGCAGCGCCGCAACAGGTGCGCGAAGCGATCCGTGTTGTTGTCGGGGTTCGTCCGCCGGTCGTACGGAAAGCCGGTGGCGAGGAGCGCGCGATCGAGGTCCGTCGCGCCGCTGACCCGTAACGGCCGTCCGTTGCGGAACGCCCCGCCGCCGCGGACCGCCGAGAACGTCCATCCGTAGACGGGGGCGTGCACGACCCCGGCGGCCAGGCCGCGTTCGTCCTCGAGCGCGATCGAACAGCAGAACTGCGGGAACCCGTGGCTGTAATTGGTCGTCCCGTCCAGTGGATCGACGTGCCAGAGCCGCCGCCCGAGCTCGCCCGACCGCCCCCCCTCCTCGGCGACGACGGCGTCGCCGGGAAAGGCGGAGCGCAGGAGCTCGAGGATGGCGCGCTCGCACTCGAGATCCACCTCGGTGACGAGGTCCACGTCACCCTTGAAGCCGACGTCGACGCCGGTGTCCCAGCGCCGGAGCATGATCTCCCCCGCCCTCTCGGCCGCCACGCGAGCGACGCCGAGGGCAGCGACGAGCTCCGGCTCAACGGACTTGCTCATGGGGCAGTTGCTTCCTTGCGGGCCGAACGAACGGCGAAGGCCCAGGCCGCGTCGTGGATCGCGGGCCGGAAGGCGCGGATGCGAACGTTCTCGCGGCTGGGGCAGACGCGGTTCGTGAGCAAGACGATGCCCACTTCCCTCTCGAGGTCAAGCCAGAGCGACGTGCCCGTGAAGCCGAGGTGACCGATCGAGCGGCGACCGAAGAACCGGCCGGCGCTGCTCGCGCCTGGCGTCGGGGTATCCCAGCCGAGCACACGCGTGCCCTGTGGGTGCATCCACCGCGTCGCGCAGGCCGTGCGCATCAGCTCCGTCCCGACGCCGAGGTCGCCCGTGCGGCCGTGCCACGTGCCGAGGAGCGCTCGCCCGAGGGTGAGCACGTCGACTGCGGTCCCGAAGAGGCCGGCATGGCCGGCCACGCCGCCGAGCGTCCAGCAGTTGTCGTCGTGCACCTCGCCACGGAGCAGGCGGTTCCGCCACGGGCACCGCTCGGTCGGCACGTAGCTTGCCGCGTCGTCGGAGGCCGGCAGCGGGCGGAAGTGGAGCCGCCCGGCGCCGTGCGCCGGCAACGAGGGCCAGATCGACGAGAGCGGGGCGTCGACCGCGGCGCAGACCTCTTCGAGCAACAAGTAGCCGAGGTCGCTGTAGATTTCGCGCGCCCCCGGAGGCGCCTCGAGCCCTGTGGCGTGGAGCATGCGGCGGATCTGGCGCGCGGCGCCCGCATGGTCGCCGCTGCGAGCCACGAACGGACCCAGGCCCCGGTAGTACTCGCGATGCGCCGGCAGCCCCGCCGTGTGGTTGAGCAGACGCCAGATCGGCGCCGCGGCGAGCCGTGGATCGTCGATCGGTACCCGACCCCCGATCGGCTCGTCGAGCGAGAGGCGGTTCGCCTCGACCAGCCGCAGGCACCAGAGCCCTGTCGTCAGTGGCTTGGTGAGAGAGGCCAGGTCGAAGCGAGCCAGGGCGGGATCGGGTGGAGGACCCAACCGGACGGCGCCGTCGCAGGCCTCGAGCGTGCCGGCGCCCCAGAATGTCGGCTCGTCGTCGCCCCGGAACACCCCGAGCACGATGGCCGGCGCGACGCGCTCGGCGATGGCCTGCCGCAGGAGGTGCTCGACGCGGAGCCGCTCAGACATGCGCGCCGCCGGTCTGCACCCAAGGCGCACCCGCCGTCAGCCGGCCGGCCGGCGCGTCGAGCAGGACGTGTCCCCCGATCGGAAGGGTGGCGAGGTGTCCCCGGTGGCCGGCGGGCGCGCCGCCGACCACCGGCACCGGCCTCGCGTCGTCAGCGAACATCGACAGGGCGAGCGCTTCGTCGACCGCCGGGAGGTGCAGATCGCCGACCCAGAGCGCACGCGCGCCCTCGAGCAGTCCGGCGGCCCGAACCTGCCAGAGCGCGCGATCGAGGCGGTAGCGCGCTTCGTTCACGTCTTCGATCACCCAGATCGCGTCGCGGGCCGTCGCCGCGAGCGGCGTCCCCGCCACCGTCGCGAGGACGCTCAGGTTCCCGCCGAGCAAGAGGCCATCGAAGTGACCGCCTGGCGCGCCGGCGAAGCAGATCTCGGTGCACTCGCCACGGAGCACCGCCAAGGTCTCCTCGAGGTCGACCGTGATGTCGGCGCGCGCGAGGCTCGCCACCATGGGCCCGTGGAACACGAGGCGGCCGAGGTGCACCGCCATCGCGTTGAGCAACGAGGTGGCGTCGCTGAACCCGACGAGCAGACGCGGCGGCAGCGCCGCCAGGCGGTCGAGGACCCGGGCGGCGATGCGTCCGAGGCCGCTCCCCCCGCGCGCGAGCCAGACGACGTCGACGTCGGGTTCCTCGAACGCGGCAACCAGCTCCGCCGCCCGCTCGTCGTCGGTGCCGGCGAGGTAGTCACGCCACCTGCGCGAAACGCTCGAGGCATCCCACCGCACGCGGCAGCCGTGCGCCTCGAGGCGCGCGATCCCCGCTTCGACCGCCGCCGCGTGCTCGGTCAGGGAGCCGCACGGCTGGACGACGCGGACGACGGGTCGCTCGGGGGCGGCAGGTGGAGGGACTGCTGGGCGCATGTGGGTCTTCGGGGCCGTGAGGGTAGTGCCGCGGGCGTCCCATTGGCAACCCGGTGGCGGCGCTCAGAAGAGGATGCCGGCGCGACCCGCCGGCCCGTGGTTGCCGCACGCGCTGCGCCCGCCCGCGCCCGCGGTGCCCGCGGTGAGTTGGTTGCGTTGCAGGCTCGGCGCCGAGCCGTCCGCGCGATAGACGGCGTAGGCCGCGCCGCCCGCCCCGCCACCGCCGCAGCCGCCGCGGCCTCCGCTGCCGCCGGCGCCGCCACGCCCGCCCGGCCCGCTGTCGTCGCGTCCTGCGCCGCCGGCGCCCGCGCCACCGCCCGTCCCGCCTGGGCCGGAGGCGCCCCCGTCGCCGCCGCGCCCACCCTCGCCCGCCGTGATCCGGCTGTCGATGACGGTCGGGAACGCGTTGGAGAGGAAGAGCCCGAACGAGCCGCCGCCCCCTTGCCCGCCGCGGCCGCCCGTCCCGCCGCAGCCGCCGCCACCGCCCCCGCCGCCGCCCCCGCCGCGGTCGCGGTCGCAGACGGCGCTCGAGACGCCCCCGCCGCCCCCCCCGCCGCCGCCGCCGCCGCCACCGGGCTCGCCCGTGCGCCCGTCTCCGCCGCTGCCGCCGGACCAGAGGCCATTGCGCACGCCGCCCGCCGCGCCGCCCGCCGTCCCGTTGGCCCCCGCCGCGCCGTGTCGGCCGTCCCCGCCGCCCTCGCCGGCCTCCCCATCGCCGAGGCAGACGCTCGCCGCGGCGCCCCCCCCGCCGGCGACGCCGCCGAGCACCGTGGCGCCGGCGAGGCCATCGCCGCCGCCCGTGCCATAGCCCCCGCGTCCGCCATTGCCGCCGCCGTTGCCGCAGCCGCCTGCGCCCGGCGTGCCGCCGAGGCCGTCGCCGCCGCATCCAGAACAACCGACGTGACCGGCGCCACCCCGTCCACCGTCACGCCCGGCCGCGCCCGGAGCGCCCGACGTGCCCGGCGCACCGCGCCCCGGGAGGAGGTCGACGGCCTCGACGACCAGCCGTCCCCGTTGCACGTTGCGCGCATACAGGCCGAGGGCGGACGCGCCCGGGGTCCGCGCGTCGACCGTGCGGATGACGAAGCCTTGGAGTCGCGTCTCCGCCGCGAGGCCCACGGCGATCACACCCACGGACTGCGCCGGTGCGCCAGCGCCGACGACGGTCGGCTGGCCGACGATCCGGGTCACGTTGGCGAGGAGGTCGCGGCGCCAGCCGGCGCCGCGGTCGTAGCCGCCGAAGAGGCCGACGCCACCATGGAGGAAGGCCGTCTCCTCGAATGTGCCGGCGGAGACGAGCACCTGCGTGGCCCCGGTGAGGCCGGCGCGGAACGTTGCGACGGCCAGCGTCCGATAGGGACGCGCCGCCGTCCCGTCGCCTTCGAGGTCGCTCCCGTCGCGCGCGACGAAGATCGCGCGGTCGACGCGCCCGTCGATGCCGTCGCAGTTCGCGTCGACGGCGCCGACATCGGGCAGGTCGTTGGCGTCCCGGAACTGGCACGCGTACTCGCACCCGTTCCCCGCATCGCCGTCGAGGTCGTAGAAGCCCGCCTCGCAGCCGGTCAACCGGCACGCGCCCGCGTGGCAGGCGACCTGCCCCTGGTCGAAGTCGCAGGCGCGACCGCAGCGACCGCAGTGCGCTGGGTCGTTGCCGAGGTCGAAATCCTCATCCGCCTCGCCGTCGCAGTCATTGTCGAAGCCGTCGCACGCTTCGACGCCGCCGTTGGTGAGCTGGCAGGCGTATTCGCACCCGTTGTCGCGCTCGCCGTCGATGTCCCAGAAGCCGCCGACGCACTCGCCGATCACGCACTCGCCGACGACGCAGCGCGGTCGCGCGTCCGCCAGCACGCAAGCGCGCCCGCAAGCGCCGCAGTGCGCCGCGTCGGACTGGACGTCGAAGTCCTCGTCGACGCGGCCATCACAGTCGTCGTCGCGATGGTTGCAGGCTTCCCGGCCGTCCGGCGTCGCGGCGCAGGCATATTCGCATCCGGTGGCGGCGAGGCCGTCGACGTCCCAGAAGCCGTCGGCGCACCCCGCGAGGGCGCATTCGCCGTCCGCGCAGGCCCCCAGGCCGTTGGCGTAGGCGCAGGCGCGGTTGCACGCGCCGCAGTGGGCGAGGTCCTGGTCGAGCGCGAAGCCTTCGTCGGCGCGGCCGTCGCAGTCGTTGTCGACGAGGTCGCAAGCCTCGACGCCGCCCCGACTCGGCACGCAATTGTACTCGCAGCCGTCACCGGGCTCGCGGTTGGCGTCCCACCAGCCCTGGAGGCACGCGATGCGTCGGCACCGACCCTCCTCGCAGGCGGCGTCGGCGTTCGGCGCCCGGCACGAAGTGTTGCACGTGCCACAGTGGTCCACCGAGCCGCGCAGGTCGAAGTCCTCGTCGGCGGCGCCGTCGCAGTCGTTGTCGGTCCGGTCGCAGACCTCCACGCCGCCGTTCGACGCTGTGCAGCGCAGCTCGCAGCCGTCCTCGACGTCGCGGTTGTGGTCGAGCCACCCGGCCTCGCAGGCGACGACCGCGCACTCACCGCGCACGCACGCGGGGACGGCATGAGGCGGTGCGCACGCACGGCCGCAAGCGCCGCAGTTCGCCGGGTCACCCGAAACGTCGAACCCCTCGTCGGCGGCGCCGTCGCAGTCGTTGTCGACCAGGTCGCAGGCTTCGACCCCCTCGCGCGTGGGTCGACACCCGTACTCGCAGCCGTCGTCGGCGCGGCCGTTGGCGTCGTGCCAGCCGGGCTCGCAGCCGCCGCGCGCGCAGCGTCCCTCCCTGCACGTGGCGGCGGCGTGGGCGAAGGCGCAGGCATTGCCGCAGAACCCGCAGTGGGCGGCGTCGCGCGCGAAGTCGAAGTCGTCGTCCGCGGCGCCGTCGCAGTCGTTGTCGAGGCCGTCGCACGAGCGCTCGCCACCCCGCTCGTGGGTGGGGGGGTAGTCGCACCCCCACGCCCCGTCCACACACGTGACGCGGCTCCCGACGCAGACACCGGCGTCGAGGCAGGCGAAGCCTGCGGGCGAGCTCTCGAGCCCGCCTGCCTCGTCGACGATGGCGTCGCAGTCGTCGTCCCGCCCGTTGCAGCGCTCCGTCGCGCCCTCGTGGACCTCCGGCTCCGCATCGTCGCAGTCGAAGCCAAGGCAGTCCCCGCCCGCGCCGAATCCGTCCCCGTCCGCGTCGGTGCAAGGAGCGCAGCCGGCGTCCCCCGTCGGCACGCACTGTCGGCGCGACCCGCCCGCGTCCGGCCCGGGCACGTCGAGGCACTCGAACCCGGCGGGACAGCGCCCGTCGCCGGCGCAGTCCTCACCGCAGTAACGGCCGTTCCCGAGCGCGAGGCACAGATCGCCGAGATCGTCGCAGTCCCGGTCGGTCGCGCAGGGCTTGCAGATGTCGTGACGGTCGGCGAGGCAGATGAACGTACGGTCGGGGCCGTCGTTGGCCACTCCGATGCACTCGAACCCCTCGGGGCAGTCCTCGGCGCACTTCCGCGTGCAGATGCTCCCGCCGTCGGGCGCCGCCACGCAGAACCCGGAGAGGCAGTCGCGGCCGTCGAGGCAGGGGGTGCCGAAGTCGCCGACGGGCGGCCCGGGACGCTGGGCGTCGAGCGCGAAAGGCGCACCGACGTCGGCGTCGCCCGTGGGCTCCGTCGACTCCAGTGGCGGCTCCTCCCCGTCGGCGCACCCGACCGCGACGAGCCACCCGGCCGCAACCCAGCGGATCCCGTGCATTCTTTCACCGCCTTCGGACGCGCGCCCCTCGAGGCGGAGGGCGATCGCGGCGAACGCCCTGCCAGAGCTTCAATTCATCGGGCTGTGCAGCGGTCGCGCGAGAAAGCGAGCGGAGGTCGGGGAGGGGATTACCAGAAGCGGCCGTTGCCGACGACCCAGACGACGGCGCCGACGACGGCGACCCCCACGGCGACGAGGACGGCGCGCGGGATGCCGCGCTTCTCTTCGGTTGCGTCGGGCGGCGGTGCGGTGACGACGGCCGGCGCGGGCGCCGGACGCGACGGCGGCGGCGAAGGCTCGGGCCGGGGCGCCGCCTTGGCCACCGGTGCGGGCTCGGACGCGGCATCGGTCGCCGACGGCGCCGGTTCAGGGGCGTTGCGTCGAACCTCCACGACCGGAGCGGGCGCTTCTGCCGGCGTCGCCTCGGGCTGGAAGCTGTCGAGCGGCAGGATCGCCGGCCCGTCGACGTCGCTCGACGACACGGGCGCGGGCGCGGGGGCCGGCTCCACCGCCGGAGCCGGGTTTGGATTGGGCGTCGGCGCGGCGGGCAACATGACCGGCATGCCCATCACCGTGCGGCGCGCCGAGGGCGGGGCCTCGGTCTGCTTGCGCGGCGTTCGGGCCGCCGGCGGCTTCAGCCCGCCGGTGAGCGGCGACGGCGTCGAGCTGACGCGCGGACGCGGAAGCCCGGCGAGCAGGCTCGGCCGGCGCGCCGCATCGTCGTCCGCGGCGGCCTGCTGCTCGGCCGGATCGTGCTCGGCGGCGGCCGCGGCGAGGCGCGCGAGGTCCTCGGCGCCGAACTGCGCGGTGCGCGCGCCCCCGCCGCGCTCGCTGGCGGGCATGGGGCCGCCGGCCGGATGGAGGACCGGCATGCCCATGCGGGTCGCCTGGTGATCCTCCTCACCGAACCTGTGGCCACAATGGACGCAGTGCAGCGAGCCGTCGGGCGACTGGTTGCTGCACTTCGGGCACGCGATCATCCGGGTCGCCTCCTGCCATTGCGGGCCGGTGGACGGCACAGGAGTCTCACACGCGCCCGGCTGGGGGTCAACTCCGCTGCCGGCGCCGCGCCGGCAGCGGGTCCCGCGCCGGCGTCGCCTCCAGGCGGTGCGCAGGGGCCGCCCGCGTTGCGCCCTGGCCACGGCCGGTCTTATGATACGCACCTTTTTGGCGGAGGCTGGCCATGAACGAGCGGGACCAGGTCGCCCTCGTCGCCCGAGACGCACTGTCGGCCGGCGACCCGACGACGGCCATCGCGCACTGGCGCCGCCTCGTTCACGACGACCCTGCGCACCCGGTGTGGCGCCTGCGCCTCGCCGACGCGCATGCCGCGGCCGGCGAGGGCACCTCGGCCTGGATGCTGCGCGAGGAGCTGGCCGAGGGGGCGCTCGCCTCCGGGCGGACGCTCCACGCGCTCGTCGCCGCGCTCGCCGCCGGCGACGACGGGCTCGCGGCGCGATTCGCGCCGCACCTCGCCCGGGCGACGTCCACCCGACCGCCGACCCCGCCCGGCGATGGCGCGCGGCCGCTGGGTGACGTGGCGCCCGACGCCCCGCCGCCGCCCTACCCGGTCGTCGCCGGGGCGCCGACGCCGCTGCCGCTCCTTTCGCTGCTCGACGGCGAAGCGTTCGCCCGCGTGGCCCCCAGCCTGTCGCGGCGCGCCCTCGCAGCGGGGGACGTGCTCCTGGCCGAGGGCGACCATGCCGACGCGGTCTACCTCGTGGCCGCCGGCACGCTCCAGGTGCTGCGCAGCGACGACGCCGTCGGCGAGGTCGGCCTCGGCGTCGTCGGCGAGGGCGCGCTCCTCGGGGAGATGGCGCTCGTCCTCGAGCGCCCGCGCTCGGCCACGGTGCGCGCCCTGACCGAGGCCGAGCTCGTCCGCATCGACCTGGCCGCGCTCAAGGCCGCTGCAGAGGCGCCGGCGGTCGCGCGGGCGCTCGGCGAGCACACGCGCCGGCGCCTGCTCCAGACGCTGCTTGCCACCTCGCCGCTCTTCCGCGATGTCGACCCGGACGCGCGCGCCGCCATCCTCCGCCGCTTCGCCGTGCGCGACGTGCCCGAAGGCTTCGTGCTGGTGGAGCAGGGCGACCCCGCCGGGCGCCTCGCGCTCATCGCGGAGGGCAGCGTCGAGGTCTTCCGCGCCGAGGGCGACGAACCCGGCAGCCTCGTGGCGACGCTCGGCCCCGGCGACGCGTTCGGCGAGATCGCCCTCCTCACCGGCCAGCCGGCCACCGCCACCGTCGTCGCGCTCAGCGACTCGACCCTCCTCGAGCTCGACGCCGCCGGGCTCGACGACGTCTGCCGCGCCCACCCGGAGGTCGGCGAGCGGCTCGAGGCGCTGAGCGCCGACCGCCTCGCCGAGAACCGCTTCATCTTTGCCGACGACGAGTTCTTCGAGACTCCCGACTAGGACGGAACCGCGATGCCCCTGAAGATCTACGACACGCTCTCCGGCGAGACGCGCAACTTCGAGCCCGTGGAGCCGCCGAAGGTGCGTATGTACGCCTGCGGCGTGACGCCCTATGACCACAGCCACCTCGGGCATGCGCGCGCCTATACCGCCGTCGATCTCGTGCATCGCTACCTCCGGTGGCGCGGCTACCAGGTGACGCTCGTCCGCAACTTCACCGACGTCGACGACAAGATCATCCGGCGCGCCAACGAGCGCGGCGACGCGCCGCAGACGCTCGCGCAGCAGTACATCGAGAGCTACTACGAGGACATGGACGCGCTCGGCATCGAGCGGCCGGACCTCGAGCCGCGCGTCACCACCTCGATCCCGGAGATCGTCGCGCTCGTGCAGCGCCTCGTGGGCGAGGGCGTGGCCTACGCCGTCGACGGCGACGTGTACTTCGCCGTCGAGAAGTTCCCGGCCTACGGCCGGCTGTCGAAGCGCCGCCTCGAGGACATGCAGGCGGGCGCGCGCGTCGACGTCGACGAGCGCAAGCGCAACCCGATGGACTTCGCCCTGTGGAAGGCCGCCAAGCCCGGCGAGCCGGCCTGGGACAGCCCGTGGGGACCGGGCCGCCCCGGCTGGCACATCGAGTGCTCGGCGATGTCGATGACCGCGCTCGGCGAGACGATCGACATCCACTGTGGCGGCGCGGATCTCATCTTTCCCCACCACGAGAACGAGATCGCGCAGTCCGAGGGCGCGACGCACAAGCCGTTCGTCCGCTACTGGATCCACAACGGCTTTGTGAACGTCGATACCGAGAAGATGTCGAAATCACTCGGGAATTTCGTCACGCTCAAGCAGCTGTTCGCGCGCTACGAGCCGCTGGCGCTGCGCTGGTTCCTCGTGGCGACGACGCATTTCCGGCACCCGGTGAACTTCAGCGACGCTGCCCTCGACGAGGCCGCCGCCCGCGTGGCGTACATCTACGAGACGCTGCGCAAGGTCGACGCCTTCCTCGAGCAGGACCTGCCGCACTTCGCCGGCCCGCTGCCCGAGCAGGAGCTCATCGAGGCCGTGGAGCCGCGCTTCGTCGAGGCGATGGACGACGACTTCAATGCGCCGAAGGCCGTGGGCGAGCTCTCCGACGTCTTCAAGGCCCTCAACGAGCTGGCCGACACGAAGAAGCAGGGCAAGCTGCACGCCGCGCACACTGCGGCGAAGCTGCTCCGCGAGCGGCTGCGCCACCTCGACGAGGTGCTCAACCTGTTCGGCGAGGATCCCGCGCGCTACCTCGAGCGCCACAAGCAGAAGGCCGCGCTGCGCCGGGGCCTGTCGCTCGAGTGGATCGCCGAGCGCGTCCAGGCGCGGCTCGACGCGCGCGCCGCCAAGGACTGGGGCCGCGCCGACGCCCTGCGGGACGAGCTGCTCGCCGCCGGCGTCGTCATCATGGACCGCCCCGGCGGCATCACCGAGTGGACCGTCCAGGACGTCCGCGAGCTGCCCGCCTCGGAACGCTGAAGTCCCCCGATCCGGTTGAGCCCCCCATGAACCGATTCGAGCTCGTGACCGACATGCGGCCGCAGGGCGACCAGCCCGCGGCCATCGACGCCCTCGTCCAGGGCGTGGAGGCCGGAGACAAGCACCAGGTGCTCCTGGGCGTCACCGGATCGGGCAAGACGTTCACGATGGCCAACATCGTGGCCCGCACCCAGCGGCCGGCGCTCGTGCTCGCCCACAACAAGACGCTCGCCGCCCAGCTCTACGGCGAGTTCAAAGAGCTCTTCCCGAACAACGCCGTCGAGTACTTCGTCTCGTACTACGACTACTACCAGCCCGAGGCGTACGTCCCCTCGACCGACACGTTCATCGAGAAGGACGCCACGATCAACGAGGAGATCGACAGGCTGCGTCACTCGGCGACGCGCTCGCTCCTCGAGCGGCGCGACGTGCTCATCGTGGCGTCGGTGTCCTGCATCTACGGCCTCGGGAGCGCCGAAGCCTATTACGACCAGCTCGTGCTGCTCGAGGTGGGCCAGCAGATCGACCGCGACGCGGTCATGGCGAAGCTGGTCGACATCCAATACGAGCGCAACGACCTCGATTTCCATCGAGGCACGTTCAGAGTTCGGGGCGACATCCTCGAGGTGTTTCCGGTCCACGAGGCGGAGCACGCCATCCGCGTCGAGTTCTTCGGCGACGAGGTCGAATCGATCACCCAGATCGACCCGTTGCGCGGTCGGAAGCTGCAGTCGCTGCCCAAGATCGCGATCTACCCCGGTTCGCACTACGTCGTCGGCTCGAAGCGCCTGAAGGAGGCGATCGAGGAGATCCGGGTCGAGCTGCGCGAGCGGCTGCAGTTCCTGCAGGCCAACAACCGGCTGCTCGAGGCGCAGCGTCTCGAGCAGCGCACGATGTTCGACCTCGAGTCGCTCGAGGAGCTCGGCTACTGCTCGGGCATCGAGAACTACTCGCGCTTCTTGACGGGCCGCCGCCCCGGCGAGCCGCCGCCCTGCCTGCTCGACTACTTCCCGAAGGACTGGCTGCTCTTCATCGACGAGAGTCACGTGTCGCTCCCGCAGATCTCGGGCATGTACAAGGGCGACCGGGCGCGCAAGGAGAACCTCGTCGAGTACGGCTTCCGCCTGCCGTCGGCCCTCGACAACCGGCCGCTGAAGTTCGAGGAGTTCGAGAGGCTGCAGAACCAGGTCATCTACGTGTCGGCGACGCCCGCCGACTATGAGCTCGAGGCGACCGGGGGCGTCATCGTCGAGCAGGTCATCCGCCCCACCGGGCTCGTGGACCCGGTGTGTGAGGTGCGTCCGGCGACGAACCAGGTCGACGACCTGCTGGACGAGGTGCGCACGGCGGTGGCGAACGGCTTCCGCGTGCTGGTGACGACGTTGACGAAGCGCATGGCCGAAGATCTCACCGACTACTACCGGGAGATCGGGGTGAACGTGCGCTACCTGCACAGCGAGATCGATACGATCGAGCGCACCGCCATCTTGCGCGACCTGCGCATGGGCCGTTTCGACGTGCTCGTGGGCATCAACCTGCTGCGGGAAGGCCTCGATCTGCCCGAAGTCGGCCTCGTCGCCATCCTCGATGCCGACAAGGAGGGGTTCCTCCGCAACCACAAGTCGCTCATCCAGACGATCGGGCGCGCGGCGCGCAACGCCGAGGGCCGCGTCATCCTGTACGCGGACCGCATGACCGACTCGATGCGCATCGCGCTCGACGAGACGGAGCGGCGTCGCGCGAAACAGAAGGCCTACAACGACCAGCACGGCGTCGTGCCGCAGACCGTCAGGAAGGCCATCACCGACCTCGAGCAGGCGGTGGGCGCGCTCGTCGACGACCGCAAGCCCGCCGAGGTCCTCGCCGAGCTCGAGCGCGCCGGCGACAAGGCCACCCTCGAACGCCGCATCCGCGACCTGAAGGACCGCATGCGCCAGCACGCCGAGGCGCTCGAGTTCGAGAAGGCCGCCGAGGCGCGCGACGAGCTCAAGGTGCTCGAGCGGATGCTGCTGGCGGTGGGCTGATGGCGTTCGATCCCCGCGTCGATCTCGACCGCATCCCGACCGAGCCCGGCGTGTACCTGATGAAAGATGCCGCCGGCGTGATCTTCTACGTCGGCAAGGCGGCGAACCTGCGCGCCCGCCTGCGCCAGTACTTCGGCGCGACGAGCGACACGCGCTTCTTCGTGTCGCTGCTCGACAAGCTCCTCGACGACGTGGAGGTGATCATCACCTCGACGGAGAAGGAGGCGCTGATCCTCGAGAACGAGCTGATCAAGCGCCACCAGCCCCGCTTCAACGTCGAGCTGAAGGACGACAAGAGCTTCCTGCACCTGCGCATCGACGAGAGCGCCGCCTGGCCGCGCATCGACGTCGTCCGACGCCCTCGCAAGGACGGGGCGAGGTACTTCGGGCCGTACCACAGCGCCAGCAAGATCCGCGAGACGCTGCGCATCGTGGAGCGGCACTTTCAGCTGCGGACCTGCGACGACCTGAGCTTCAAGAACCGCGTGCGGCCCTGCCTGCAATACCAGATCAAGCGCTGCCCGGGTCCGTGCGTGCTGCCGGTGGATGTGGACGACTACCGGCAGAACGTGCAGTCGGTCGTTTCGTTCCTGCAGGGAAAACGCACGGAGCTGGTCGAACAGCTCGCGGACAAGATGCGCCGCGCCGCGGAAGCTTTGGAGTTCGAACGGGCGGCGCGCTACCGCGACCAGATGCGTGCCGTCGAGGGCAGCCTCGAGCCGCAGCAGGTGGTCCTCGGGCGCGAGATCGACCAGGACGTGTTCGGCCTGCATCGCGAGGGCGGCTGGCTCGAGATCGCGGTGCTCTTCGTGCGGCGCGGCCGCATGGTGGGCTCGCGCACGTTCGGCTTCGACGAACAGGCGATCCCCGACGCCGAGGTGCTCAGCACCTTCTGCAACCTCTTCTACCACGGCGGAAACAGCGTCCCCGACGAGGTGCTCCTGCCGGTCGAGCCCGACGCCGAGGTGGCGCTCGTCGATCGGCTCAGCGAGCTGAAGGGCCGGCGCGTGGAGGTGCGCGCCCCCCAGCGCGGCGCCGGCAAGCGCCTCGTCGAGATGGCGGCGCGCAACGCCGAGCAGTCGTTCTTCCAGGCGCGGCGCTCCGACGCGGTGCGCAACGGCGCGCTCGTCGCGCTCAAGAAGCGGCTGCGCCTCGCGAACCTGCCCAACCGCATCGAGTGCTACGACATCTCGCTCTTCCAGGGCGCCTCGCCGGTGGCCTCGCGCGTGGTGTTCGAGGGCGGCGTGCCGATGCGCTCGGCCTACCGCCACTACCGCATCCGCGAGGTGGAGGGGACGGACGACTTCGCGATGATGCGCGAGGTCCTCACCCGCCGGTTGAAGCGCGGCCTCGCCGAGGAGGATCTGCCGGACCTCATCGTCGTCGACGGCGGCAAAGGGCAGCTCGGGGTGGCGCTCGCGGTGTTCGAGGACCTCGGCATCCAGGGCGTGGACCTCGTCGGCCTCGCGAAGTCGCGCGTGCTCGAGGGGGAGACCGACGAGGGGGCCGCGAAGCGCTCGCCGGAGCGCGTCTTCGTGCCCGGCGCGAAGGACCCCATCCCGCTGCGTGCGCACACCGACGAGCTCTTCCTCATGACGCGGCTGCGCGACGAGGCCCACCGGTTCGCGATCACCTACCACCGCAAGCTGCGCACGGGCCGCAACTTCGAGAGCGCGCTCGACGCCGTCCCGGGGGTGGGACCGACGCGCAAGAAGGCGCTGCTCCAGGCCTTCGGCAGCCTCAAGAAGCTGCGCGAGGCGAGCGAGGCGGAGATCGCGGCGGTGCCGGGCATCGGCGAGCGCCTTGCGCGCGAGCTGGCGGCGACCCTCGGGCGCTGACGTCCTCCGCGCGGTCATCGGCGGCGTTATGCTCAGGCCGTAGAATTGCCCCTGGGGGAGCTGTCTTGAGCGAATCGCCTTCGCAGGGGCCCTCGTCGCCCCGTCCGGCTTCATCGCCGCCCGCCGAAGCGCCGCGCCGGGCCGCGCATCCGTCGCAGGGGCCGTCGCCCGCCGCCCCGCCCGAGGACCCCTTCGGCCGTCCGCGGTCGAACACCGCGCCCTCGCGTCCCGTCACGGGCCCCCTGCCGGCCGCGCCGCGACCCTCCACGGCGCCGTCGGCCGCGCCGCGACCCTCCACGACGCCGCCGGCCGCGCCGCGACCCTCCACGGCGCCGCCGGCCGCGCCGCCGGAGGACCCCTTCGGCCGCGGCCACACGCCGACGCCGCGTGTCGCCACCACCCCACCGGCCGCCCCGGCGCCGCCCGCGGTCGACGCCCAGGTCCGCGCGCTCGCCGCGGCGCAGGACGAGCACGAGCGGGCCGACTTCCGCGCGGCGGCTGGCCTCCGGCGCCTGCGCCCGCTGCTCGCGGCGCTCGTCGTCGCCGGCGCCCTCGCCGGGGGCCTGTGGCCGGTCTTCGGCGAGTACGCGTTCGTACAGGAGCAGGCGCGCCTGGCGGAGACGCTCGAGGCGGCGAAGCGGGACCTCGAGAGCCCGGCTCTCGACGGCTGGCTCGCCACCCGCGACCTCGCCGCCTTGCGCAAGCTGTACGTCGAGGTCCGGCCGCGCCTCGTCGAGGCGGTGAAGGGCGCCGGCTTCCCCGCCGCCGCGCCCGACACCGTCACGCTGCGCCTCGACGACACGGGGAGCGCGCTCGTGCTCGCCGCACAGTTCGAACGCGAGGACGGCCGGCCCCTCGCGTGGTCGGTGCCCGTCGGCGCCGGGCAGGGCGTCCCCGCCGCGCCAGCGCCCCGGATCGGCAAGCTCCTGGTCGACGCCGCGCTCCCGCTCGCCGCATGGCTCACCGCCGCGCTGGCGGCCTGCGCCGCCCTCTGGTGGCCGCGTCGCCGCCGCCCGGCTACTTGACGACCTTCGCCGCCTTCGCCTTCTCGCCCTCGGGCGTCAGCCCCTCGAACCGCGTCCCCGGCGTGTGGCAGTGCTCGCAGGTCACGCCCTTCTCGACGGAGAGCGACCACATCTCGTGGGCCTGCGCGCCGAGCGGCGTGAAGGCGTCCTTGCCGGCGTGGCAGTCGGCGCAGGCGACGCCGTGCTCCTTCGAGAGCGCCATCATCTGCTGGGACACGAGCTTCTTGTCGGTGTACCCGTCGAAGTCGGGGGTGTGGCAGTACTTGCAGGCCTGCTTGAGCGCCCGCGTGGCGGTGCGCATCTGTTGCTTGCGCGACGCGGGATCGGGCGCGTCGAACCACTTCTCGGCCCGCGTGTGCCAGTCGATGCCTTCGGCCTTCAGCGTCTTGCCGCTGAGCGGCAGCTTGCTCGGCGCCGAGCCGGGCGCCGGCGGCGCGTCCGCGGCGAGCGCAGGGATCGCCGCGAGCGCGAGCGCGGCGAGCAGCGGTCGGTACATCGGCCCTCCAGCGGAAGGGGCGGAACGATACCACGGACGTCCGCGGCGTCTGGAGATTCAGCCCCGGACGGGCTACCGTCGCCGCCATGCGCGTGCTCGTCGTGATGGATCCCATCGAGCGGGTCCTCGTCCACAAGGACACCACCTTCGGCTTCATGCTCGCCGCGCAAGCGCGGGGGCATGAGCTCTTCTATTGTGAAATCCAGCACTTGTACGTCGAGGGCGGCGGCCGGGCGGCGGCGCGCGCGGCGCCGATCGAGGTGCGCCTCGAAGAGGGGAACCACTTCACGCTCGGCGCGTGGGTGGACCTGCCGCTCGGCGACGTCGACTCGGTCTGGATGCGCAAGGACCCGCCGGTCGACGCCGCCTTCCTTCAGGCGACGTACATCCTCGACCACGCGCCGGCGAGGACGCTCGTCGTCAACGAGCCGCGCGGCCTGCGCGCGGCCAACGAGAAGCTCTACACGCTCCACTTCCCCGAGGTGGCCCCCGAGACGATGGTCGCCCGCGATCCGGCGCGCATCCGCGCCTGGCTCGACAGACGCGGCGCGCCGCTCATCGTCAAGCCGGTCGACGGCCACGGCGGCTTCGGTGTCTTCTTCCTCGAGCCGGGCGACCGCAACGTGCCGAGCATCCTCGAGACGCTCACGGCCGAGGGCCGGCGCTGGATCGTCGCGCAGGAGTACCTGCCGGCGGCGCGCGAGGGCGACAAGCGGGTCATCGTGATCGACGGCGAGCCGGTGGGCGCCATCCTGCGGGTGCCGCGCGGGGACGACCACCGCGGCAACATCCACCAGGGTGGCTCGACGGTCGCCTGCGAGCTCACCGCGCGCGATCGCGAGATCTGCGCCGCGCTCGCGCCGCGCCTGCGCGCCGACGGCCTCTCGTTCGTAGGCCTCGACGTGATCGGCGGCAAGCTCACCGAGGTCAACGTCACGAGCCCCACCGGCATCCGCGAGCTGCTGGCACTCTCGGGCGTCGACGCCGGCGACGCGTACGTGCGCTGGGTCGAGGACCGGATCCGCAAGTGATCCGGGCACTTGCGCTGTTGCTGCTCTGCCTGCCGGCGACGGCGCTCGCGGGCGGCCGCTGGTACGCGTGGGTCGACCGCGTGCCCGCCGGCGCCGCCGCGGCCGCGGTCGCGCGCTTCAGCGCGAGCGTCGGCGCGGTGGAGGCCATCCGCAGCGAGCGGTTCGAGGGCGTCGAGAACGGGTACGCCTACATCGTCGCCGGCGAGTACCTCTTCGAGGCCGAGGCGCGCGCCCGCGTGCAGGCGCTCAGCCGCGCCGCGCCGCGTGCCGGTGTGCAGTACTTCAGCGATCGCCGCGATCCGGCCATCGACCGGGCGGCCGACGCCCGCGAGGCGGAGCCGCTCTTCACGGTCGAGACCGAGATCGACGGCGGGGCGCCCTCGGAGATCCTCGTGCTGACGCGCACCGGACGCGGCGGCCTGCTCCACGTCGTGCGCCGCCACGGCGACGGCACGTTGAGCCGGCTCGTGAACTTCCCGGTGCCGCTCTACGGCCTGCCCGCGTCGACGCAGGGCGAGCGGCTGCGCGTCCATCCGC
This sequence comes from Myxococcota bacterium, assembly GCA_963169045.1. Taxonomy (GTDB): domain Bacteria; phylum Myxococcota_A; class Bradymonadia; order UBA7976; family UBA1532; genus CAUJDF01. Next base: position 224,845 of record CAUJDF010000058.1, on the reverse strand, counting down.
TGCGCGCCGGCCACGACGCGGGCAAGGTCCTCGTCTTCGAGGCGGCCTTCGACACCGGCGCCCTGCAGGGCCTCTGGACGCTGCTCTTCGTCATGCCCGACCTCAAGGAGTCGCCGCGCGTCTTCGTCGTGCCCGGCGCCGCCGGCCCCGTGAAGTCCCGCTTCACGGTCACCCCCGACGCCGAGGGCGTCTTCGGCTATACGCACACGCTCGAGGGACCGCAGCCGTCCTCTCGCCGGTTCGCCTGGTCAGGCGCGACGTTCGTGGAAGCGAAGTGAGGGTCACACCCGCGCGCGCGGGTTGCCCTGGGACTTGTGGCGGGGGACGACCTTGTAACCGAGGCGCTCCCAGACCTGCTTCGTCTTGAGCGGGCCGAGCTTCTTGAGCGTGGCCGCGTAGGCGCCGAGATCGAAGCTGATCGAGCCGGGCTGGCCGCCCGCCTTCATCGCCGACTGCGCCGCCCAGGCGAGGTGCCGCTGGAAGACGTTGATCATCATGTGGATCACGTCGTGGCGGTCGTCGCCCTTCAGCAGGCGCATGCGGTAGAACGTCTCGGCCTCGGGCGGGCTGCGGTGGAAGATCTGCGAGCCGATGACGATGTGGAACGTCAGGTGCTCGAACGGGTTGGTGCCGTCGGCCAGCGTGTCGTCGCCGCCGAGGACGTCCATCGTCTCGAAGAACGGGAACCACTCCGGGTGGTCGGCCATCGACTGCCCGAGGTAGCCCTCTTCGCCGACGAGCTCCTCGCCTTGCCGCATCTTCGTCCAGACGTGGGCGAGGACCCGCTTGTCGACGCCCTGCATCTCGATGACGAGCCGGCCGCCGCCCTGATCGTGTTCATCGCTCATGTCGCTGACCCTACCGTTGGCGGAGGAAGCGGTCGACGGCCTTGTCGTGCTCTCCGAACGTCTCGCTGAAGTGGTGCGCGCCCGTGCCGTCCCGCTTCGCCACGAAGTAGAGCAGCTTCTCGGCGCGCTCGCCGGTCGCCGGCCGCAGCGCGGCGACGAGCGACGCGCGGCCCGGGTTGGCGATCGGCGTCGGCGGCAGCCCCGAGATGACGTAGGTGCTGTAGCGGCTGCTCGCATCGCGGCAGAAGCGCGGGTGCGGCACTTCCTGATAGATGTCAGCACCATAGACGCAGGTCGGGTCCGTCTCGAGCTTCATGCCGCGCTGCAGTCGGTTCTCGAAGACCCGCGCGATGAGCGGCCGATCCTCCTCGGTCTTCGCCTCCTTCTCGACGAGCGAGGCGATGATCAGCAGACGCCGCCTCGCGACCGGGTCGCTGCGCAGCTTCGCTTCCTCCGGGTGGCCCTTCACGACCTCGTCGAAGACGGCCTCGAAGTGGCCGGTGAGGAGGCGGACCACCTCGTCGAGCGTGGCGCCCTTCTTGATCCAGTAGGTGTCGGGGAACAGCCGGCCCTCGAGGTCGTCGCGCTCGACGTGGGCGAGGAAGGCGGCGCGATCGGCGACGCCGGCCTTGCTCAGCGCGTCGGCGATCTGCCAGCGGTTGTAGCCCTCCGGCAGGGTGACGAGCACCTGCTCGGGCAGCGCCCCGCGGCGCAGCTCCTCGAGCAGCGTGCGCGGCGTCATCGCGCGGTCGATGGCGTACACGCCGGCCTTGACGCCGCGCTCCGCCTTCAGATAGCGCCCGTACCATTCGAAGACGAGCGGATCGCGGACGAGCCCGGCGTCGGCCAGCAGGCGCACCACCTCACGGAAGTGGGCGCCCTTCGGGATCTCGACCCGGGTCTCGCCACCTTGCGCGTCGATGGGCGCGTCGAGGTACTTCAGCGCGCGGTGGGCGCCGTAGCCGCCGACACCGCCGGCGACGAGCAACAAGAGGAGGAAGATGCGGAGGAGCCGGCGCATGGGGACTCCCTATAGCATCACCCGGTCGCGCCCTCCACGGTGGTCGACGGCTCGGCCGGCTCGGGGGGAGGCGCCGGCGACTCGGACGGGGGCGGCGGCGGAGTGGGGGACGGCGTCGGGCCGGGGCCGGCGCCGGGCGCGCTCTCGGGTGACGAGCCGCCGCTCGGCAGCACCCCCGCCTTCACCTCGGCCTCGGCGGCCTTCGCCTCGACGAGCAGCGCGCGCAGGCGTTCGAGGCGGCGCTCCGTCTCGGCGACCCACTCGTTGTCGGCGCCGATGCGCTCGCTCATCGCCACGTTCTTCTCGTAGATGTCGAGCGAGGCCTGCAGCAGCGGCCGCAGCCGCCCACGCAGCTCTTGGAAGTAGAAGCGGCGCTCCTGCTCGGCGAAGTCCGACGGCACCTCGGCGGTGAGCACGTCGCGGTAGAAGTTCTCGTACAGCTCGCCGAGCTTGAGGCCCGAGGCGGTGGCCCAGTACGGGTTCCGCACGTTCAGCGCGTCGATGTAGGCGTGCTGGGCCTGCCGGAAGAAGCGCGCCTTGTCGGCGAGGTCCTCCTTCATCTTCTCCACCGGCAGCTTGAGCCGCACGTTGCCGCACAGGCGCTCGTAGATCTCGGCGCGGCGGAAGTGCACCTCCGCGGCGAGCTCGTTGCCGTCGAGCACGTTGTCGTAGGCCAGGCCGGCCTGCTCGAGGCTCGCCTTGAGGTCGCGCTCCGCCTCGCCGTACTGGCCGAGGTTGAGCAGCGAGGTGCCGCGGCGCAGGTAGGCCTCGGCGCGGTCGGCGGGGCCGAGATCCGCCGCCTCGAGCAGCCGCGTGTACAGCGACACCGCCGAGGGGTGGTCGCCGGTGCGCACGAGGTTGTGACCCCAGCGGAACTCGCCGTCCCGCCGGTCCTTGAGGTTGTCGGCGAGCTGCGCGTAGCGCCGGAAGTTCGCCGCCGCCTGCGCGTACTGGCGCAGCGCCTCGAGGGCGAGGCCGCGGTTGTACAGCGCCGGCGGTACGAGCCGGCCCTCGGGGAAGAGCTCGAGCAGCTTCGCGTAACCGCGCTCCGCCTCGTCGTAGCGGCCCTCGTCGAAGGCCTTGCGCGCGCCCTCGAACAGCGTGAGCGCGTCGAAGGCCTCGGTCACCGGATTCCCGCCCTCCTTGCCGTCGCCGACCACGGTGATGGCGATGCCGTCCATCTCGATGATCTCTTCGGGGATGGGCCTCTCGGGGGCGGGCCGGGGGGCGCCGCCGCAGCCGGCGGCGAGAAGTGCGAGCCACAACGGGTACTTGCGCATGAGGGTTCCGACCGCGCCCTACGGCGAATGTTCCGCGAGCAGGTGCTCGCCGATGAGCCGCAGGCCGTGGAGGTCGTGGACGTCCTCGGGGAACAGCGGCACCACCGCGGGCATGCGCTCGGCGGCGTCGGCGAGGCGCTCGATGGCACCGGCGTCGCGCGCGGCCATGCGGTTGTGGTCGGCAAGGCCGGCGGCGAGGCTGACGGCGAGCGCGTCGACGGGGGCGTCGGGGCCGAGCGCGGCGCGCAGGTGATCGGCGACCGTCGCGAGATCGACCTCCGGTCCGTGGATGGGCCGGTGGACGCGGTTGCACACGAACGTGCCGAAAGGCAGCTCGCGCTCCCCGAGCTTGCGCGCGAAGACGATCGAGTCCTGGACGCTGGCCGGGCTCGGCGCCGCCACCACGAGGAACGCCGTCCCCGGCTCGCGCAGCAGCGCCCGTACGCGCCGGCTGCGCTCCTTGAAGGCGCCGAACAGCGCGCTGAACGCCGACAGGAAGGTGGCGAGGTCCTCGAAGAAGGGGCCGCCGGTGAAGACGTCGAGCGAGCGTGTGATGATCTTGCGCCCGCGGCCGAGCAGCCGCGTGCCGAAACCCGGCTCGCCCTGCGCGGGCCGGTACAGCCAGTTCATCGCCCGGTTGTCGAGCGCGTTGAGCATGCGCTCCGGGGCGTCGATGAAGTCGAGCGCGTGCGTGGCCGGGGGCGTGTCGAGCACGACGAGGTCGAAGCCGCCCTCTTCGACGAGCGCCACGACGCGCTCGATCGCCATGTACTCCTGCGTCCCCGCGAGGTAGGTGCTGAAGGCCTGGTAGTAGCGGTTGGCGAGGATGCGCCGCGCCGCCTCTTCGTCGGGCGCGAAGCGCTGCACCATCTGGTCGGCGGTGCTCTTCGTGTCGAGCATGATCGCGAAGAGCTCGGCGCGCGGCTCGAGGCCGGCGGCGCGGAACGTCGCGGCGTCGACGTGGTGCCCCTTCTCGGTGAACGCCTCGAGGCCGAGCGCATTGGCGAGGCGCCGCGCCGGGTCGATCGTGAGCACGGCGGTGCGCCGGCCCTCGCTGGCGGCCATCACGGCCAGCGCGGCGGCGGTCGTCGTCTTGCCGACCCCCCCGGCGCCCGCGGTGATGATCAGGCGGCGCTCGCGGACGAGGCGGGCGAGGTCGAGGCTCATCGCGCCCCCGCCTGCGCGCCGAACGCCCGCGTCAGCGCCTCGATCTCGGCCCGGGCATACCCCGGCGAGTACACGGTGGGCAGGCGCACGAGCGGCATGCCCAGCTTCTCGAGCCGCTCTTCGTAGCCGGCGGCGAGCGCCTCGCGGCCGAGGCGGATGCGCGCCGCGGCCCACAGCGGTCGCAGCACCGGATCGTCGGGCGCGGGCAGCCGCGCGAACGCCGCCGCCTGCGCCGCGTCGAGCAGCGGCGGCGGCATCATGTTGATCACGAGGAACCCCAGCGGCAGCCCCAGCTCGTCGCGCAGACGCTGATGCAGCTCGATCGTCTCCTGGACGGGCAGCTCCTCGGGCAGCGCGACCAGGTGGATGGCCGTGCGCCGCGCATCCCGCAGCAGGTTCCACATCTCGCTGGCCTCGTCGTGCATGTTGCCCGCCGGGACCGCGTCCTGGATGACCTTCGGCAGTCGGAAGAAGCTCACACCGTGCCCGGTGGCGGGCGCGTCGATGATGATCGAGTCCCAGACGGGCCGGCCGTCCTCGTCCCGCTCGCGCTCGTGGTTGAACGCCTTGCCGAACATCAGCAGGTCGTTCATGCCCGGCACGAACTCGACGAAGCGGCGCACGAGCGGGTTGTCGAAGACGAGATGCGTCACCGTGCGGCTGCGCAGCTTCATCTGCGCGTACTCTTCGAGCGCCTGCGCCGGCAGGATGTTCACTGCCGACAGGTTGCGCTCGAGCGCGGTGACCTTCGCGCCCACCGGCGGGTGGCCGAGCAGCGGCGCCACGCGCTCGAGCGCGTTCAGCTCGCAGACGAGCGTGCGCCGGCCCGCCGCCGCGTGGAGCAGCGCCAGGATGGCGGTGACGGTGGACTTGCCGACGCCGCCCTTGCCCGTGACGAGCGTGAAGCGCCGATCGAGGAAGTTCTGCAACGTCACTCGTACCGATAGAAGCCCTGGCCCGTCTTCCGGCCGAGCTTGCCGGCCCGCACCATGCGCCTGAGGATGCGCGGCGGGCGGAAGGTGTCGGTCCCGAGCTCGCGGAAGAGGTGCTCGGTGATGGCGAGGCGCACGTCGAGGCCGACGAGGTCGGTCAGCGCGAGCGGCCCGATGGGGTGGCGGTAGCCGAGCGTCATGGCGCGGTCGATGTCCTCGGCGCTGGCCACGCCCTCCTCGAACATGCGCATGGCCTCGTTGCCGAGGGCGATGCCGAGGCGGCTCGTCGCGAAGCCCGGCGAGTCCTGGACGACGATGCACTCCTTCTCGAGCCGCTTGCCGAGGGCGAACGCCGTCTCGATCGTGCGCGCCTCGGTGTGCTCGCCGCGCACGATCTCGAGCAGCGGCATCACCGCGACCGGATTGAAGAAGTGCAGGCCGACGACCCGCTGCGGGTGCTTCGTCGCCGCCGCGATCTCGGTGATCGAGAGGCTCGAGGTGTTGCTCGCGAGCAGCGCGTGCCGCGGCGCCGCCGCCTCGAATCGCGTGAACAGGGCCCGCTTGAGCTCCATGCTCTCGGGGACGGCCTCGATCACGAGGTCGGCGTCGGCCACGGCGCCTTCGAGGTCGATCTCGCCGCGCAGGGAGGCCTCGGCCGAGGCCACGTGCTCCTCGGTGAGCTTGCCCTTCGCGAGGCCGGTCGCATAGGTGTGCTTCACCGCCTTGAGCCCCGCTTCGACGCGCTCGGCGGTGACGTCGTTGAGGACGACGCGAAAGCCGCAGCGGGCGGCCTGGGCGGCGATGCCGTGCCCCATCGTGCCCGCGCCGACGACGGTGATGCGCTGGATGTCGGTCACCCTCTGGTCCCTCGTGCTCCGGAGAGGCGCGAATGATATGTACGACCCATCCGCACCTGCAAGCGAGGCGACCATGTCCACGCGTGAGACGACGAGGGCCGACCTCTGGGGCGATCCCGACCGCGTCCGCTGCCACTACGAGCGCCGTGGCCCCGTGGCGCTGCTCACGATCGAAGACGAGGACCTCAACGGGTACTCGCACCGCATGTTCCGCGACCTCGACGCCGCCATCGTCCGCGCGCGCTTCGAGCCGGAGGTGCAGGCGATCGTGATCACCGGCGCGGGAGAGCACTTCTGCGCCGGCGCCAACATCAAGATGCTCGAGGCCGCCGATCCCACGAGCAAGTACTACTTCTGCCTGCACGCCAACGAGACGCTGTCGCGCCTCGAGCAGACGCCGAAGCTGGTCGTCGCCGCGATCAACGGGCACTGCGTCGGCGGCGGCTTCGAGATCGCGCTCGCCTGCGACCTGCGCGTGGCGCGGCGCGCCGGCGGCATGGTGGGCCTGCCCGAGGTGAACCTCGGCGTGCTGCCCGGCACCGGGGGCACGCAGCGCCTCGCGCGCCTGCTCGGCCCGGCGCGGGCGATGGAGCTCATGCTCTCCGGCCGGACGATGGACGCCGACGCCGCGCAGGCGCTCGGTCTCGTCACGCAGGTGTTCGGCGAGGCCGAAGAGCGCGAGGTGAAGGGCAAAAAGCGCCTCGTCCCCGCGCTGGCCCGCGACGCCTTCGTCGAGGGGGTGGTGGCGCACGCGGCCTCGTTCTGCGCGCCCGGACGCCCGCCGCTCGCCGTGGGCCACATCAAGCGCGCGGTCCAGAGCGGGGCGGAGCTGCCGCTCGAGTACGGCCTGGCGCTCGAGCGCGAGCTGCAGGCGAAGCTCTTCGCGAGCGACGACGCCCGCGAGGGCCTCGCCGCCTTCGTCGAGAAGCGCACCGCGCAGTTCCGGGGGGCGTGATGCACGCGCGCCTCACGGAGCTCGACTGGGGGCATTGGGGGCACGAGGCGCTCGAGCTCCTGCGCACGCTCTTGCGCTGCGACACGACCAACCCGCCCGGCGACGAGGAGAAGTGCGCCCAGTCGCTCGCCGAATTCCTGCGCGACGGCGGCGTGGAGCCCGAGGTCCTCGTCTCGGCGCCGGGCCGGGCGAACGTCGTGGCGCGGGTCAAGGGCGACGGCTCGCTGCCGCCGCTGCTGCTCGCGGCGCACATCGACGTGGTGCCCGCCGAGCCCGCGCGCTGGAAGCACCCGCCCTTCGCCGCGGAAATCCACGACGGATATCTGTACGGGCGCGGCGCCATCGACATGAAGAACATGGCGGCGATGAGCGCGGTCGTGGTGCGCCTGCTGCGCGAGATCGGCGGGCCGCTGCGCCGCGACGTCATCTTCGCCGCCGTGGCCGACGAAGAGGTGGGCTGCCACCTCGGCAGCCGCTGGCTCGTCGACCACCACCCCGACAAGGTGCGGGCGGAGTACGCGCTCGGCGAGATCGGCGGCTACTCGCTCTACCTGAACGGCCGCACGCTCTACCCCATCCAGGTGGCCGAGAAGGGCGTGCTCTGGCTGAAGGCGAAGGTCGAGGGCACACCGGGGCACGGCAGCATGCCGCGCGACGACAACCCGGTGACGCGGCTCTCCGAAGCGCTGGCGAAGATCGGCCGGGCGCGCTTGCCGGCCCACGTCGGCGAGCCGGTGCGCCGCTTCGTGCGCGAGATGGCGGCGAACCAGCCGTTCCCCGCGCGCCACGTGCTGCCCCTCGTGCTCGACGAGCGCGTCGGCGCCTTCGTCATCGACAAGCTGCTGCCCGATCCGTCGACGCGGCGCGTCTTCCACGCGCTGCTGCGCAACACGGTGAGCCCGACGGTGGTGCGCGCCGGGAACAAGACGAACGTCATCCCCGCGACGGCCGAGGCCGAGCTCGACGGCCGCATCGCGCTGGGATCGAGCGACAGCGAGCTTCTGGCCGAGCTGCGGGCGGTGGCCGGGCCCGACGTGAAGTTCGAGGTGATCGACCGCCAGGCGCCGGTCTCCACCTCGCCCGACACCGAGCTGTTCGCGCTGCTCTCGCGGGTCGTCGCCGACCACGACCCCGGGGCGGTCGCCATCCCGTTCGTCATCCCCGGCTTCACCGACGCGCGGTCGTGGAGCCGCCTCGGCACGCGCTGCTACGGCTTCTCGCCGGTGCGCTTCGACCCGCGCCACGACGTGAAGTTCGCCGACCTCTACCACGGCGACGACGAGCGCATCCCCGTCGAGGGCTTCCAGTTCGGCCTCCGCATGCTCGCCGACGCCGTCTTCCGCTTCTGCGCCCGCTGACGTCCCCGCCGGCGGCTGGATAGGAATGTGGCGTTCGGAATGTGATTTCGGATTGACGACGTTCTTCCGAGGGGCGACGCTGGCAGTGGCTGCGGAGGTCCCGATGAGCGACCGTTCGACCCGAGGCGATTACCACCTGGACGTGCGTCGCGCCTCGCGCGGTGACGAGCTCCTCATCGCGCTGCGCGACCACCGGGGGGACGTCCTGCACCACCAGCGGACGCGCCTCGACGGCGACGAGGCCCGCGCCCTCTACGAGGGCCTCATGACGGCGCTCGACATCGCCCTGCGCTACGAGTGCGAGCACCTCTCGGTGACCTTCTCCCCGGCGGAGCTGGTCGACCTCGTGCGGGAGACCCCGCGCGAGGAGCGCGTGCTCTCTCCGGTGCAATCGGCCCTGCGCCGCTGGACGCTCTACCAGCTCCGCGGCTTCCCCTCGGTGACCTTCTTCGGCACGGCGGGCGCGCCGGCGCGTCACGGGCCGGCGAGCGCGGCCCCCGCCGCCGCCCGGCATCTCCGCCGCGCCTGACGCCTGCCCGTCCCGAACGGGTCTCGGCGCCCCTTCGAGGCTGCCGTTGAGCGGCGTCGTCAGTTGTCGTCGGAGACGCGGCGCAGGCGGCCGGCGGCGAGCAGCGCCTCCACGTCGCGCACCTTCCACTCCACCTGACCGCAGGCGAGGCAGACGCAGGCGTCGCAGTCGGGCAGCAGCGCCCCGGTGGCGAGCTCGCCGCTGCCGCAGCCGCTGCACGTGAGGGGCGGGGACGGGCGCAGCTCGTCGGCCTCCGGGCGCGGCGCCGCGGCCGGCGACGCCAGGACGAGCACTTCGTAGAGATCAGGCAGCAGCGCGCGGACGTCGCGGACGAGCTTGCGCCGGCGATCCAGCATCCAGAGCGTGGCGAGCGCGGCGGCGCCCGCGAGCCCCCCCAGCCACACCGGCATGGGCATCGCAGCCGCGGCGGCCACGCCGAGGGCGGCGAGCAGGCCGAGATCGGCAGCGGGCTGCGCCTGCGCGACTTCGAAGAACCGGCGCACGTGCGGCGCGGCGGCGACGGCGATGCGCTCGCGCGCCTCTTCGGGGGCGTGGCCGGCCGCGGCGTCCACCGTGCCCGTCACCCCGCGCAGGAGGGTCGCCAGCGGACCGTTCGGCAGGGTGTGCGCGAGCTTGCCCAGCCGGGCGGCGCCGCCCTCGCGGCCCGCGAGCGGGCGGGCCACCCGGACGAACGTGGCGAAGTCGAAGTGGCGCACGACCGCAGCGATCGTCCGCGCGGCGGCGAGCGCCACCAGGCCGAGCACGGCGATCGTCGCGAGCGAGAGCGGCATGGGTCGAGCCTATCCCGGCGCCGCGGGCGCCGCCATCGTGTGCCGCGGCCCTCCGATCGCGGCCCGCGATGGCGGCATGGCCGCCCGCGCCGCCGGGATCAGACGCGGACGTCGCGGTGGCGCTTGAAGAGCAGCGCGGCCTCGGCCGCGAGGAGGAGGAAGAGGGCGAAGAGGGCGGCGTGCCACAGCTCGGTGCGGCGCTCGGCGCCGATCCGCGCGGCGGTGTTCTGCGCCACGGGCTCGCCGGCGGGGTCCTTCGGTGCGGCGCCGCGGAGATCGGCGCCGGCGGGATCCACGGCCACGGCGAAGCCGGGCAGCGCCGCGAGGTCCGGCAGAGGGGGATCGGGCAGCACCTTGTAGAGGCCCGGCGTGCCGGTTCGCAGGAACGCCCACGGCCCGTCGTCGCCGGCGGGCGGGCGCTCCACCGGGAAGCGCTCGCCGCTCGGCGCCTCGACGACGACGCGCTTCACGCGCGGGTCCTCGGCGGGGATGGGGGCCCCCTTGCCGACGAGCACCGGCGTGGTGTCGACGGCGGAGACCCGCGTCAGGAAGCGCAGCACCTGCGTCATCAGCGGCACGAAGTCGGGCCGGATCGGCAGGTCGCCCCAGTCGCGGTCGAGCGGCACCGTCAGGAGCGCCACGCGGCCGGCGTCGACCACGTGCGTCACGAGGAAGGGCGCGCCGTCGTCGAGGGTGATCGCCACGCGCCCGCCCGCGTTCGGCGCGGGGTCGAGCAGCATGTAGCGGTCGATGCGTGTGCGGCCGAGGCTGCTGCGCTCCGGATCGGGAAACGGCTCGAGGATGGGGTGCGCGCGATCGAACATGTCGGGGTGCGCGTACTGGCGGTCGCCGGCCTCGTTGCTCGCCGCCGCGTCGCCCGACGCGCGCACGTCGCGCAGGCTGCGGGGCAGGAGCGCGCCGAGGCGCGCGTTGAAGGTCAACGGGTCGACTTTGTCGCCGACGGCGATGAACAGGCCGCCGCCGGCGCGCACGAACTGCTCGAGCCCGCTCGCCCGTTCCGGCGGCAGGTCGCCGACGTTGGCGAGCACGACGACGTCGAAGTCCTTGAAGCTGCTCAGCTTCTCGAGGCCGTCGAGGTCGGTGAACGTCAGCTTGACCTGCGCGGCGCCGGCGCCCGAGGTCAGGGCGCGCTCGAAGTAGAAGAGCTCGTCGCGGTACGGGATGGGGTGCGGCGCGCCGTTCACCGCGAGCACGCGCACGCGCGGCGCCGGGTGCAGCCAGAGCGTGCGGCGATCGTCGGCGGCGAGGCCGTCCTCGTCGAGGACCACCGAGACCGGCACCGGCTCCCTCGCTTCGAAGCGCGCGTGGAAGGCCTTGTGCGCGTCCTGGCCCGGCTCGAGCGTCACGAAGCCGCGCACGAGCGGCTCGCCGTTCACCTCGAGGCGCACCGGCAGGCGGTCGACCCCCTCGTCCGCGTAGTTCGCGACGTGGGCGTCGACGCGCCACTGGTTGGCCCCGATCTCCGGGGCCGCCTTCACCGTGACGTCGAGCAGTGCCCGATTCGGGAGCGGCTTGCCCTCGGCCACGTCGATGGGGATGAGCTCGATGCCGGCCGACCCTTCGCCGGCGGGCGGACGAGGCAGGTCGCTCGCCGCGCCGCGGGCCGTCGTGAGGACGACCACGCGGCGGCCGCCCTCCGCCGGCTGCTCGGCGAGCAGGTCGTAGGCGCGCGCCACCGCGTCGGGCAGCGTGCCGAAGGCCGCGGAGGGCTGCACCTCGCCGAGCGCCCGCCGCACCGCGCCGAGGTCGCCGGTGGGCTCGCCGATCGGCACGTCGACCCTCTCGCCGGCCACCGTCAGCGCCGCCCGCCCGGTGCTCCCGAGCGCGTCGAGCACCCGCCCCGCCTGCAGTCGCGCCCGGTCGAGCAGGCTCTCGCCGTCGAGCACGTACTGCATCGGGTAGGTCGCGTCGACGACGACCACCGTCGTGCCGGCGGCGTCCATCGCCGCGACCTGCGGGTCCGCCCCGCGCGACAGGTACGGCCGCGCCACGGCGAAGGCGATCGCGCCGAGCAGCAGGCTGCGCGTCAGCATGAGCAGCAGCTGCTTCATGCGGTAGCGCCGCTGCGTCTTGCGGTTCGAGCGCTGGATGAACTCCAGCGCCGGGAACCGCACGCGCACCGCCTTGCGCCGGTGGATGAGATGGATGATCGGCGGGATGGCGGCGGCGAGCAGGCCGATCAGCAGCGCCGGGGAGAGGAAGTTCACGCCCGGCGCTCCTCGAGGAAGCTCAGGACGACGCGCTCCGGATCCTCGTCGGTGCGCACCCGCACGTAGCGCACGTCGCCCTCGAGCAGCCGCTTGCGCATCCCGTCGCAGAACGCCTTCATCTCGAGCAGGTACTGCTCGCGCATGCCGCGCGGATCGGCCAGCTCGAGCTGACCGGTCTCCATGTCCTCGAACTCGGTGAGATCCTCGAACGGGAACTCGAGCTCGTCGGGGTCGAGCACGTGGAAGACGACCACCTCGTGGCGGCGCCCGCGCAGCTGCCGGGCGAGGCCGATCAGGCGATCGTCGAACTGGAAGCAGTCGGAGAAGAGCATCACCACGCCGCGGCGACCGGCGATCTCGGCGATGTGGCGCAGCGCGGCGACGATGTCCGTCTTGCCGCCGACGGCCTCGCCCTCGATGAGGCGCGCGAGCTGCCAGAAGTGGTCGGGCCGGGCGCGCGGGGGCACGTAGCGCCCCAGCTTCTCGTTGAACGTCAGCAGGCCGACCGCGTCGCCGCCCCGCAAGAGCAGCCAGGCGAAGGCCGCGGCGAGGCGGCCGGCGTACTCGAGCTTCGTGGGGCGGCCGCCGGCGCCGTAGTCCATGGAGCCGCTGGTGTCGAGCAGCATCCACGAGCGCAGGTTCGTCTCGTCCTCGTACTGCTTGACGTGGTAGCGGTCCGTCTTCGCGAACGCCTTCCAGTCGATGTGGCGGACCTCGTCGCCCGGCTCGTACTGGCGGTGCTGCGCGAACTCCACCGAAGCGCCGTGGTGCGGGCTCTTGTGCTGGCCGGTGAGGATGCCCTCGGCCAGGCCGCGCGCGCGGTACTTCAGGCCCCCGACGCGGGCGAGCAGCGCGGGGTCGATGATCTGGCGGCGCTTCTCGCTCACTCGGTGGGCACCGTCTCGAGCAGGCGGCGGATGATGTCGGCGCTCGTGACGCGCTCCGCCTCGGCGTGGAAGTTGGTGAGGATGCGATGGCGCAGGACGGGCGCGGCCACCGCCTTCACGTCGTCGCGGGAGACGGTCAGGCGGCCGTCGAGCAACGCCCGCGCCTTGCCGGCGAGCGTCAGGTACTGGCTCGCGCGCGGGCCGGCGCCCCAGGCGAGGTACTCCTTCACGAAGTCGGGCGCGCTGGCGTCCTGGGGGCGCGTGGCGCGCGCGAGGCGGACGGCGTACTCGACGGCCTGGTCGCCCACCGGCACGCGCCGCACGAGCGCCTGCAGCTGCAGGATGCGCGCGGCGTCGAGCACCGGCTGGACCGGCGCGTCGTCGCTGCCGGTGGTGCGGCGCACGATGTCGCGCTCCTCCTCCTCGGTGGGGTAGCCGACCTCGACCATGAACATGAAGCGGTCGAGCTGCGCCTCGGGCAGGGGATAGGTGCCCTCCTGCTCGATCGGGTTCTGCGTGGCGAAGCACAGGAACGGCGGCTCGAGCGCGTAGGTCTGCCCGGCGGCGGTGACCTTGCCCTCCTGCATCGCCTGCAGGAGCGCCGCCTGCGTCTTCGGCGGCGTGCGGTTGATCTCGTCGGCGAGCAGCAGGTTCGCGAAGACCGGCCCGTGGATGAAGCGGAAGAAGCGCTTCCCGGTGCTGTGGTCCTCCTCGAGGATGTCCGTGCCGGTGATGTCGCTCGGCATCAGGTCCGGCGTGAACTGGATGCGGTTGAACTTCAGGCTGAGCGCCTCGGCGACGGTGCTGACGAGCAGCGTCTTGGCGAGGCCGGGCACGCCGACGAAGAGGCAGTGGCCCCGCGCGAAGAGCGCGATCAGCATCTGCTCGACGACGGCGCGCTGGCCGACGACGCGCCGGCCGACCTCGGTCGCGATCAGGTCCCGGGCGCGACGCGCCTCGCGCACCGCCTCGACATCGTCGTTCAGCGTCTCGGACTTCTGGGGTTCGTTCACTGCAGGAGCTCCAGCGAAGCGCGGGCCTGCGCGGCATCGCCGGGGCGGCCGGCGCTCGCGTAGAGCTCGGCCAGCGCCGCGTGCACGCGGGGGTGGAACGGGTTGACGCCGAGCGCGCTCTCGAAGGCGGCGATCGCGTCGTCGGGGCGGCCGAGGGCGATGTACGCCTCGCCGAGGTTCATCCAGGTGTTGAGGTAGTCGGGGTAGTACGACCGCACGCGGGCGAGGCGCTCGGGCACCTCGGCGAAGCGCTTGAGCTGCACGAGCGTGGCCGCGGCCGCGTTCTGCAGCATCGGGTTGCCGTCGCCGCCGACCGCCTGCGCCTTGTCGTACTCCTTCATCGCCGCGGCGAGGCGTCCGCGTGCGCGCAGGAGCTCGCCGATGTGCGTGAGATCCTTGACCTTCTTCTCTTCGATGGTGTCGATGTCCCGCGACTCTTCTTCGGGTGCGTCGTCCTTCTCGCCCGGCCGCTTGAACTTCAGCGAGGTCTGCACGAGCCCCGGGTACGTCTTGAGCGACAGCGTCGAGAGCTGCTTCTTCCAGGCCGCCCACAACCCATTGAGATCGAATCCATACACGCGGCTCAGCGCCACGTTCATATCGTCGCCGTCGCGCAGGCGCTCGATGAGCGACTGGATGCCCTCGTATCCCTTCTTCTTGTGCAGGAAGTGGATGACGGTGTGCACCTCGGCGAACGCCAGCGCCGCCGCCTCCTGGCTCGGCAGCTTGGCCATCGACGGGTGCATCTGGTCGAAGGTCACGAGCTTGTCGACCTGGTACGAGCGCGCGAGCAGATCCTCGCTCGTCGGCTCGAGCGGCTGCGCCGGCGGCAGGCGCCAGCGCGACTCCTGGAACTTGGCGATGCCCTCGTGCAGCCAGATGGGCACCGTGTTCCGGCTCTTCCGCGTGACGTAGTAGTGCACGAACTCGTGGGAGACCGTATCGCGCCAGCCGTAGCCCTTCACGAGCGCCCGCGGCGACGTGAACATCAGCCGGTTGTACTTGCACAGCGCGATGGTGCCGCTCGTCTCGATCTCCTCCTCGGTGAGCGGGCTGACCTTCGCCAGGTAGCTGATCTCCGGGTAGATCTCGACGACCACCTGTCCCTCGGGCTTGTAGCCGAAGTCGGCGGCGAGGGCGGCGTCGGCCTTCTCGAGCACCTCGACGACGTACGGGATGAGCAGCTTGTCCGGCCCCTTGGTGCGGATGAGGAAGCGCTTGTCGGGCGTGACGAACTCGTCGAAGTCCTTCACGGCGTCGTGGGTCTTCTGCACGTGCCCGCGGAACTCCACGAGCCCCGGCGGCGCCTCGCCGCCCATCTTCGCGACCAGCGCGTCGAGCGTCGCCAGCGCGCCCCGATAGTCGCCCTCGTTGAACTGCACGTGCGCGAGCGCGGCCTGCAGCCCCGGATCGTCGGGCGTCGCCGACAGGAGCGGATCGAGCGCGGCGCGCGCCTCGGGGATCTGCCAGTCGTCGACGAGGCCGAAGATCTGCTCGTAGTCGGGCGCGGCGGCCCGCGCCGGCAATGCGAACAACAGCAGAAGGATGGAGAAGAAGGCACGCATCATTTCACCAGCGACTCGTAGTAGCGCTTGACCTGCTCCTGGTAGTCCTCGGGCGGCTTGTCCTTCATCGCGTCGAGCAGCTCCTTGCGGAACTCGGCCGGTGCCTGGAACTCCTCCGCCCCGGGGATCTTCACCTTCTCGCGTGAGGACCGCCGACCTTGCTGCTGTTCGCCGTCGCGGTCCGCGCGCTGCGGCTTGAGCGACTGCTTCAGGCCCTCCATGAGCCCCTGCAGCTCGTTGACGGCCTGCTGCTGCCCCGGACGCGCCTGTCCCGGCCGATTGCGGCGCAGTTGCTCGCCCGACTCACCCATCGCCTGCGCGGCGTTGCCTGCGCGCCGCTCGGTCTCTTCACCCATGCCCGGCATGCTCTGACGCTGCTGTCCGAGGCGTTGCTGCAGCTGCCGCGCCTCCTGGGCGAGCTTCTGCTGCTGCTCCTGCATCGACTGCATCTGCTGCGGGTCTCCGGCGTTCTGCATCTGCTGCTGCGCCTGCTCGAGCAGCTCGGAGATCTCGCGGACCACCTGCCGGTCGGTTTGTTGCGCCTGCTGGATGACCGGGCGGTTGTTCTTCGTGCCCGGGATCGGCTCTTCGTGCCGGCTCGCCTGCTCGAGCACGTCCAGGTGGTCGAGCGCGCTGCGCGCCATCTCGAAGGCCTCGATCAGGTCCTCGCGCCGCAGGGCCGCGTTCAGGTCGTCGACGCGCTGGCGCAGGTTGTCGAGCTCCTCTTCGCGGTACGGCGGCATGCCCGCGGGGTCGATCTGCTCCACCTGCTGCCGCAGCTTGCCCGCACGCTCGTTGATCGAGGCCAGCTTCTCTTTGAGGTCCTCTTCGAGCGCCTTCTTGAGCGCCTCGTTCACCGCGTCGGCCCTCTTCTGCGTCTCCTGGCCCAGCTCCTCCTGACGCTTCATCAGGTCGCGGGTCTGGTCCATGAGCTCGTTGATGGCCTGCTGCATCTCGGGGTTGGACTCGGCGTGCAGGTCGTTGAGGTCCTCGTCGAGCGCCTTGTCCATCTCGGCGAGGGCCTCGTCCATCTCCTCGAGGGCTTTGAGCGCCTCGTCGACCTTGCCCTCGTTGATCATCTTCTCGAGCTCGGACAGTTGGTCCTCGGCCGACTTCAGGCCCTTGGCCGCCTCGTCGTTCTTGAGGCCGTCGAGGTTCAGGAACTCCTCGGGCAGCTTCTGGCGCAGCTCGGCCATGCGCTCGCGGATGGCCCGCATGCGCTCGCGCAGCCGCTGGATGTCGCGCATGATGCGCCCCTTCAGCTGCTCGTTCGGATTGTTCTTGTAGGCCGTGATGAGGTCCTTGAGCTTCTCGCGGGACTCCTTGAGCTCCTGCGTCATCGCCATCACGTCTTCGAGGGCGAGACGGGCGACCATGGCCTCGACCAGCACGATCGTCTGCTCGAGCTGGCCGATCACGTCCTCGTTGGTGCGCGAGATCTGACGGATGGCGCGGTCGTCGTTCGTGGTGAGCAGATCGCCGCTGCGCCCGACGAACGTCTTCTCCGCGGCGAAGGCCTGTTCCAGCGCGCCGAGGCGGCCGGCGAGCGCCAGCCGCACCTCCTTGGGCGTGAGCGGGTCGTCGGCCATGCCGGCGACGACCTCGGCGAGCATCTTCGTCGCCGCCTCGGTGCGATCGGCGAGCTGGGACATCGTCGCCGGCAGCGCGATGCCCGGCGCCCGGAAATCGACGTCGAGGCGGTCGGCGAGCGCCACGAGCAGCGCCTCGATCGTCTCCTTCAGCTTCGCCGCGAGCTCGTAGTGCTTCTGGTCCGGCGAGCGCACCGTGATGTAGCGCGTGACCGAGACGCCGCGCTGCGGGCCGTCGACGCCGTTGTTGTCGAAGACCTCGACAAAAAGGGCGAGGCGGTCGCCCGGCCGGGCGTCGATCACCGAGAGGTCGACCTCGTCCTCGCCCCGCACGCGCAGGCCGGTCACGCCGGGCTGCTCGACCTTCTCTGGGTGGTCGGGATCGACGGCGAGCGAGACGACGATGGCGCCCTTCGTCATGCCGAAGTCGTCGCGGGCCGTCCACACCACGGGCACGGCGCGCAGGTCCTCGAGCTCCATGTCCTCGGCGGGCAGCTCCATCGTGACCGTCGGCGGCTGGTCCGCCTCGAGGCGGATGCGGCGTTCGAATGACTCGACCCGCTCGTCGCCGCCCTCGGTCACGATCGAGAAACGCCAGGTCCCCGCCTTCGCCACGGTGAATTCGCCAGCGATGTCGCGCCCTTGCGAGAGCGCCATCGGGGCTTCGGCTTCGTCGTCGCCGAAGCGGATGGCGGCCTGGCGGGCGGCTTCGAGCGTCGTGGCGCGGACCTCGACCCGGGTACCCTTCGGGGCCTCGATGTCGCCCGACGAGTTGGGCACGACGCGGCGCTCCCGGCCCGTGTACGGCGGGAAGTGCAGCGTGAGCGTGAGGTCGCCGACGAGCGGGCCCGTCTTGGTGCCGCCCTCGCCGACGTCGGCAGGGCCGAGGGCGCCGAACCCGCGGGCGACGAGCGCAGGCGCCATGAGGCCGACGGCCGCCCAGACCAGCGCGATCCCGGCCACGGCGAGCCAGGGCCGCTTGGCCGGCGTCATCGGCGTGAGGGCGTCGAGGTCCCGCCCGCGCAGGCGGCCGGCGACGTCGTCGGCGAGCGCGGCGACGAGCGCCGGCGAGCCCGCGGAGAGGCGTCCCCACTCGCGCCCGAACTGCACCGAGGCGATCAGGCCGTCGCGCATCTCGGGCAGGCCGTGCTCGAGGTGGCGCGCGACGTCCTCGTCGCGCCGGAACGGGCGCAGCATCCGCCAGGCGACGTAACCCGCCACGCCGACGCCGGCGCCGAGGACCACCAGCGCCGCGACCCAGCGGAACCACGCCCCGCCGAGGCCGCCGGCCGCGAGCAGCACGGCGGCGAGCAGGACGCCTCCCGCGATGGCGAGGCCCCAGCCCGCGGCGACGAGCACGGCCCGCCGGCGCAGACGGGCCCGCGTGTCGCGGATCACCTCGGCGATGCGTTCGAAGGACTGAGGGCGGGTCGTCATTCGGGTGCGTCAACCATCCGGGCGCCATCGGACTTCCCAACGCGCGGGAGGGCCGGACGCGCCTACGTCATACCGGAATCCGCGAGATGGAATAAGATGCGGCCCTCGATGAATATCGCCGTGGCGGCGGCGTCAGCACACAGGAGAGCTCTTTGGGGCCGACGGACCAGGAACTGGTCGCGCAGGTGCAAACCGGCGACCGGAAGGCGTTCCGGACTCTCGCCGAGCGCTACCAACGTCGCGCCTATGCCATCGCCGTGGGTCTCCTGAAGAGCCCCGACGACGCCATGGACGCCACCCAGGAAGCCTTCGTCAGGGTCTATACGCGGATCGGCGGATTCAAGGGCGACAGCTCGTTCTACACGTGGTTCTACAGGATCGTCGTGAACGTCTGCATCGACCATTGCCGCAAGCACGGGCGCTTCAAGGGCGTCGAGTACGACGACGCGGTGGCGCACGAGAGCGACGGCGACGCGCCGCTGCCCGTGACGGGCAACATCGATCTGCTCCACCCCGGCCGGGCGGTGCAGAACGCGGAGCTGCGGGCGGCGCTCGATCGGGCGCTCGACACCCTGAGCACGAACCACCGGACGATCATCCTGCTGCGCGAGGTGGAAGGCCTCTCCTACGAGGAGATCGCCCAGGTGTGCGAGCTGCACCTGGGCACGGTGATGAGCCGCCTGCACCACGCGCGCAAGAACCTGCAGATCGCGCTGAAGCCCTACCTCGAGGCCTCCGGCAGCCGGCTGGCCGACCAGGCGGGCGAGGGCGTGCGGAGGCGGTCGTGAGCGAACCCCTGGACGACGCGCGGCTGCAGCGCTGGTTCGACGGCGCGCTGCCGGCCGCCGAGGCCGCCGAGGTGGCGCGGCGGGTGGCGAACGACGACGCCTGGCGTGAGGCCCACGAGCGGCTCGTGACGGCGCGCGAGCTGCTGCGCGCCCGCGTCGACGCCGAGGTCGACGACGCCGATTTCACCAGTTTGTGGGAGCGCATCGACGCCGAGTTGCCCGCCCCGGCGCCGCGCCCCGCCCTCAGCGAGCGGCTGCGCGCCTGGTGGGCGGCGCACTGGACGCCGGTGCTCGTGAGCGCCGCCGCGGCCGCCGCCGTCGCCTTCTTCGTCGTGCGCGCCATCGGCCCCGGCGGCGAAGAGGGCCCGACGGGCAACGGCCAGGTGGCCGTCCAGGGCGTGCAGAACGACGGCAACAAGACGGTGCTCATCAGCCAGCCCGCCGAGGACGACGAAGGCTCCACGGTGATCTGGCTTCTCGACGAAGAACAGGACGAAGGCGCCGCGGCGCCCCAAGGGGAGGATCCCATCTGATGACTGGCCACGCCTTGCGCACGTGGGCGCGGCGCTCGCTGTGGGCGTGGGGACTGTTGATCGTCCTCGCGGCGCCCGCGGCGCACGCCGCCGAGAAAGTGGGACTGAAGGTGGCGGTCATCCACGCCACCAAGACCGGCGACGACGTCGACCCGGCGCTCGCCAAGATCAAGGCGGACCTGCAGCGGACCTTCGGGGGCTACAAGTCCTTCAAACAACTGTCGAAGTCGGATCTCGACCTCGCCCAGGGCGCGCCGCAGTCGGTGAAGCTGCCCAACGGCGACGACGCGAAGCTGACCTACAAGGGCGAGAGCGGCAACCGCCACGATCTGCGGCTCGACATCCCGGCGAGCAAGGTCGGCGTCGATCTCAGCGCCCCGCTCCGCAAGATGTTCTATCAGGCGGGCATGAAGTACGACGGGGGCATCCTCATCCTCGCCCTCTATCTCACCCCGCCCTGACCATGCTAAACCGGCGCGCATGTATGCGTCGCCGCAGCCGCAGCGTCCGCGGCCCGTCTCGGTCGCCGAGCTGACGCGCCAGATCAAGAACGCGCTCGAGGGCGGCTTCCGCAACGTGTGGGTCGAGGGGGAGATCAGCACCTCGAAACCGCACTCGAGCGGTCACGTGTACTTGAGCCTGGTCGACACCGACGCCCGGATCGACGCCGTCATCTGGCGCTCGTCGCTGCGGGGCTTGCGCGTCCAGCCCCGGATCGGGCTGAAGGTCGTCGTGCTCGGGCGGCTCAGCGTGTACGCCCAGCGCGGCACCTACCAGCTGGTCATCGACCGCATGGAGGACGCGGGCGCCGGCGCCGCCGACGCCGCGCTGCGCGAGCTGCGGGCGAAGCTCGAGGCGGAAGGCCTGCTCCGACCGGAGCGCAAGCGGCGCCTGCCCTTCCTGCCGGCGAAGGTCGGCGTCGTGACGAGCGGCGCCGGCGCGGCGCGGCGCGACATCGAGGCCGTGTTGCATCGGCGTTCGCCCCAGATCCCGATCGTGCTCTACCCGGCGGTCGTGCAGGGCGACGGCGCGGCGCGTGACGTGGCGCGCGGCGTCCACGTGCTCGGCCGGACGCCGGGCGTCGAGGTGATCATCGTGGGTCGCGGCGGCGGAACGGCGGAAGATCTCTCGGCCTTCAACGAAGAGGTCGTCGCGCGCGCCATCGCGGCCTGCCCCGTCCCCGTCATCAGCGCGGTGGGCCACGAGACCGACACGACGATCGCCGATCTCGTGGCCGATCTGCGCGCGCCCACGCCGTCCGCGGCTGCGGAGGCCGCCGTCCCCGTGCGCGACGATCTGCTGATGCACCTCGACGGCATGGCACGGCGGCTCGACCGGTGCGTCGCCTACCGCCTCGAGCAGCGCCGGCAGCGGCTGAGCCACCTGACGGGGCGCCTCGGGGCGGGGCTGCGCTTCGACGATCGGCACCTGGTGCTGCGCCGGCTCGAGGGGCGGCTGCAGGGCGTGGTGGTCCGCTACACCGGACGCGGGCGGCGCCAGCTGGCCGAGCTGCGGACCCGGCTGGGCGAGCAGCACCCGCGGGCGCGCCTCGCCCGGGCGCGCAACGCGCTCGAGCGCTGCCGTGGCCGGCTCGCCGAGCTCGGGCCGCGCGAGGTGAAGCATGCTCGCAGCGATCTGCGCGTCCTCGCGGGCCGGCTACAGGCGCTGTCGCCACTGGCCAGCCTCGAGCGCGGCTACAGCATCACCCGCACCCCTGAAGGCAAGGTCGTGCGCTCGGCGGACGAGGTCGCGCCCGGTGACGAGGTTCAGATCCTGCTGCGGCGCGGCCGGCTGACCGGCACCGTGACCGCGGTCCACCCCGCGGGCGGAGAGGAGAACCGATGAACGCGCAGTCCGAGGCGAAGCCTCGCCGCTTCGAGCAGATCGTCGAGGATCTGCAGGCGCTCGTCGCGCGCCTCGAGGCCGGCAACCTTCCGCTCGACGAGGCATTGGATCTCTACGAGCGCGGCGTGGCCCTCGCCCGCGAGGGGAACCGCCTGCTCGAGGGGGCCGAGCGACGGGTCGAAGAGCTGCAGAAGTCCCTCGCCGCCGGCAACGACTGAGGAGCGTCTCCCGATGAAGCAGCAGGGTCGCCTCGCCGAGGCCCGCCAGCGCCTCGTGCAGCGCTTCGAGGCCGCGCTCGCCGCCCACGTCGGGACCTGGACGTCGTGGCCGCCCGCGCTCGTGGCCCCGTGCCGGTACGCGCTCGGAACGGGAGGCAAACGGGTGCGGCCGCTGCTCGCGATGCTCGCCGCCGAGGGGGTGGGGGGGCGAGCCGAGGACGCGCTGCCGTGGGCGATCGCCCTCGAGATGGTGCACACCTACAGCCTCGTCCACGACGACCTGCCGGCCATGGACGACGACGACCTGCGCCGTGGCCAGCCGACGGTGCACGTGAAGTTCGGCGAGGCGATGGCCATCCTGACGGGAGACGCGCTGCTGACCGAGGCGTTCAGCAGCCTCGGTCGGGCGGCGTGGCCCGCCGTGACCGTCGGACGCCTCGTCGCGCTGCTCGGCGAGGCGGCGGGCGGAGGCGGCATGGTCGGCGGCCAGGTCATCGACATCGGCGGCGAGCAGGTCCCGGACGTCGAGGCGCTCGTTCGTCTGCAACGGCTGAAGACTGCTGCGCTTTTCCGCGTCGCGGCCGAGGGCGGCGCGCTCGTCGGAGGCGCCGGCGAGGCGACGGCGCGCGCGCTGGCGACGTACGGCGAGACGCTCGGCCTGCTCTTCCAGGTGGCCGACGACCTGATCGACCGCGAGCAGGACGCGGTCGTCGATGGCTCGAGCTACCTGCACCACTTCTCCGAGGCCGACGTGCTCGCGCACCGCGACCGCCTCGCCGCGCGGGCGCGGGCGTCGCTCGAGGGCCTCCCGGCGGCCGAGCTGCTCGCCGATCTCGTCGACCTCGTCGGCTGGCGCACCGTCTGATGGCCCGTCGCGTCCGCGCGGACGCCCTGCTCGTCGAGCGCGGCCTCGCGCCGGACCTGGCGAAGGCGCGGGCGCTCATCCTCGCCGGAGCGGTGATCGCCGGAGAGCGACGCGTCGAGAAAGCGGGCGACGCCCTCGCAGAAGACGCGACGCTGCGGGTGAAAGGTCGCGAGCATCCGTACGTGAGTCGCGGCGGCGTGAAGCTGGCGCACGCGCTCGACCACTTCGGCGTCGCCGCCATCGACCGCGTCGCGCTCGATCTCGGCGCGAGCACCGGCGGTTTCACCGACGTCCTCCTGCGGCGGGGCGCGCGGCGGGTTTATGCCGTCGACGTCGGCTACAACCAGCTCGCCTGGTCGCTGCGCGAGGACCCTCGGGTCGTCGTGCTCGAGCGGACGCACGCCAGGGACCTGGACCGCGCGCTGGTGCCCGAGCCCATCGACCTGCTCGTCTCGGACGTGTCCTTCACCTCGCTCGTCCGCGTGTTGCCGCCGGTGCTGCCGCTGTTGGCGCCGGGGGCCGTCGCCGTCCTGCTCGTGAAGCCCCAGTTCGAGGCGGCGGCCGACGAGGTCGAGGCGGGTGGCCTCGTCAGCGATCCCGCGGTGCGCGCGCGCATCGCCGCCGCGGTCGCCGCCGACGTCGCCGCGCTCGGCTTTCGCGCACGGGGCCTCGTGGAGTCCCCGCTGCCCGGCACCCACGGCAACGTCGAGTCGCTCCTCGTCGCGGACTGGCCGGGCGCTTGCGGCCTCAGTCGTCGAGGAGGGGCGCCGCCTTGAGCGCGGCGTGGCCGTCCTTCACGTACACGCGGAAGCGGACGTCCTGGCAGTCGAAGCGGGAGAGCAGATCGGCGCGCGTGCGGACGAGCTTGCGCTTGAAGCGCGGATAGTCGAGGCCGTCGGTGCTCTCGCCGCACTGCTTCTTCAGGCGCACGAAGCTCTCGTAGACCTCGCGGAAGTACGCGTCGAGGGCGGAGCCGTCGGCGGGCTCCGGGGCCTCCGCCACCGCGGTGGAATCGGCGTTGGCGCGCGCGGCGGCGAGCGACTCGAGCGGCAGCGGGCGCACCGCGGTGCGATCGCCCGGACCGGGCGCCGGCGGCTCTTCGGGCTCGGCGTCGAGGGCGCCGCGGCTCCGCAGCTGGTCGAGCAGGCTGCCGCCGGAGCCGGGGGCCGGCGCCGGCAGGCGGATGTCGCCGTCGGTCTTCGGCTCGTCGGCTTCGTCGTCGTCGTCCACCAGCGCGGGCAGCGAGACGTCCGGCAGGAGCTTCGCAGGCAGCTCGTCGTCCTCGGGCGGGAACGGCAGCGGCGTCGACGCGTCGCGTGGGAGCGGTGGCGGCGCGACGGGGCGACGTGGCGCCGGCGGTCCGGCCGGCGGAAGGGCCGCGTCCGCGGCGGCGGACGGCGGCGCCGACGCCTCGGACGGCGGAGGGGCCGCGTCGGGAGCGGCGGGCAGCGGCGCCGGCGGTTCAGCGGGCGGAACGGCCGCGTCGGCGGCGGCGGGCGGCGGCGTCGACTCCTCGGACGGCGGAGAGGCCGCGGCGGCTGGTGCGGGCTCGGGCCCCGATGCTCCGTCGGGCGGCGGCGCCACGTGCGCCGCCGCGGGCTCGAGAGCCGCGGCCCCCGTCTCCGCCTTCTCACCGGCGGTCTCGGGAGCGGCCCCGGCGGATGCGTGCGGCGCGGCAGACGGTTCGGCCGGCGTGCCCTCCGGCGCCCGCTCGGCCTGCGCCGCGGGCTCGTCGACCGACTCGTCGACCGATTCGTCGACCGATTCGTCGAAGGAGGCCTCGGCCGGCGCCACGTCGTCGCCGCGGTCGGGGGCGGGCCGCGCCGGCTCATCCGCCGGCCGTCGCTCCGCCCGCAGCAACGACTGGGCGGCGCTGGTGGCCGCCTCGAGCGCCGGCGCCAGCCAGGACGCCACCAGCCGCGGCTTCACCGACTCGACGCGCCCCTCGACGACCGCCATGCCGTCGAGCGCCTCGACGAGCCGCGAGACCGCGCGCCGGCGGCCCAGCGCGAAGAACACCAGGCCGAGGAGCCACGCCGCCACCGCCCCGCCGAGGAGCACGAGCGTCTCTCGCCCTGCTGGATTCACCCGTCCGATCAAAGACTTCGGGCCGCCGAGGGCCGCGAGCGTCGTCGGCGCCTCCACGGGCCAGACGAGCGCGAACGACAGGCCCGGCACGCCATCGACCGTGAAGCGGCGCACGGCGTGCTCCGCCCCGCCCAGACGCACGGTCGGTGGCTGCGCCGGCTGCGGTTGCACGAGCGAGGGGACCGGCGCCGCCTTGGCGATCGCCTCGCCGTCGGCCGCCTTCGCGACCGCGGCGTCGCCGTCGAACACCACGAGGCGCGTTTCGCTCTTCGCGGCGCCGTGGGCGTTCTCGAGGAGGGTCGCCGGCGGTCCGGCGAGGAGGATGAGCACCGGCGGCGCCGGGTCGTTCGGCCGCGGCACCGGCAGCGCCACGAGCCAACGCGGCGTCGCCGCGCCCAGCGGACGCACCTGCCCGGCGCGGCTCTCCCTCTTCTCGCGCGCGGCTGCGACGAGCGGATCGCCCCCAAGCGCGGCGGCGTCGGCCATCGAGCCGCCCAAGAGGGCGCCGTCGGTGGCGAACAGCGCCAGGTCGAAGCGCGGGAAGTCGCCCGCCACGGCGGTCACCGCCTGGCCGAGCACCGCCTGGCGGATGTGGGGCGGCATCTCGGGCTGCAGTTGGTCGAGCGCCGCGTGCAGCCGCGGATCGCGCGCGACGAGGTCCGCCGTCCGCCGCTGGTCCTCGAGCGCGGCGGCCACCTGCGCCGTCAGCGCGTGGGCCTCCGAGCGCGCCATGCGGTCACGCAGCGCCGCGACGTCGGCGTCCCGGGCGCCGGGGAGCGAGACCGCCGCGCCCACGGCGAGGGCGGCGGCGACGAGGAGGGCGAGGTACCAGATCCGCGCGAGCCACATCGGGCAATTCCCCCAAGATTACGCGGGCGTCGCCCCCCCAGGTCGCCGCGGTGCCGGCAGTTGTAACCTGCGCCACGCCGCCAAGGCCAGTCCGAACCAGACGGGCAGATACTGGACGGCGCTCCAGGTCGCGGCCTCCGACCAGGTGCCGAGGCGCAGGTATTCGGGCCGAGGCAGGTAGGCAATCCAGGCCAGGAGGCCCCAGGCGACGAGCGGCCAGGCCCAGGCCGAGCCCCGCCCCGCGGCGAGCGCGCAGAAGGGCAGAAGCCAGGGCAGATACCACGGGTGCACCACGGGCGAGAGCAGGAGGAGCGCCGCGGTGACCGGACCGAGAAACCCTTCCAGATCGAGGGCTTTGACGAGCCTGTGCACGATGACGACGCCGAACAACGCCAGGGTCACGGCCTTCGCCGCCGCGAACGCCAGCTCGTCCGGCCAGACATCGGCGCCCGGCCGCTCCCCGCCGACCAAGAGGCGCACGGCGCGCTCCGTCCAGGGCGCCAGCTCGAGCGGCGGCTTCAGACCCTCGGCCCAGCGCGCGAACGGCCAGTGCACCAGCGCGAACAGCCCGTCGTTGGCCCGCCAGCGGTGGGCGAAGGCGCCGAGCCCCGGCGGAATCCATCGACCCGTGAGCGCGTACGGCAGCGCCAGCAACGCCGTCGCAGCCGCCGCGGCCACCGCGGCGCGGGGAGAACGCCGCAGGAGGGTGGGGATCGCCACCACGGGGAAGAGCTTCGTCCCGATCGCCACGGCGAGCGCCGCCCCCGCCCGCCAGGGCCGCCCCCCCGCGAGCGATGCGCCGGCGACGAGCATCCCCGCCACCCCCAGCGCGTCGACGTGGGCCCCCACGGCGCTCTCGAGCACCGGGACGGGCGCGAATGCGTAGAGCGCCGCGCAGCGCGGGTCCGCCCCGGCCCGCTCCGCCCAGCGCCAGAGCGCGGCCACGCTCACGCCTTCGGCGAGGACGAACAGCACGCGCAGCACGAGCGGCGAAGGGCCCGCCAACCCCGCGATCCCGAAGGTGATTTGCGCTGCCGGCGGGTAGATCGTCGCGATCCCGGGGTGGCCCACGCGCGCCCGCACGGCGGCGAGCGCCGGATCGGTCGCCAGGCCGTCGAGCGCGGCGGCGCCCGGCGCGTGGGCGTAGGGATTCAGCCCCGCGCCCTGGACGGCGCCGTCCCAGACATATCGCCAGACGTCCTCGGACAACAGCGGCGGCAGTGCCAGCAGCGCGAGCCGGACGACGAGCGCCGCGAGCACGAGGTCACGACGGCCCGCCGGACCGCCGCGCAGATCGCGCCAGCGCCGCGCCACCCACAGAAAGGGCAGGCCCGCGAGCGCGTATCCGACGATCAGGTGCTGGAGGCGAGCGGCCTCGTCCGCGGCGGGGAGGAGCCCGAGGACCAGCGGCGGCAGCGCCACCGCGAGGCCCGCGCCGAGCACCCCACGGTGGGTCAGGCGACGGGCTCCGAGGCCTCGGTCGGCCCGGGTCCCGGGAGCCGCCGCCCTTGCAGAAGGCTCATGAGCCCCACGTAGAGGAAGCCCAGCTGGAAGAGCATCAGGAACGGCGCGGCGGCCCAGAGCTCTTGCTGGATGGCGTACACGACCGCGCCGGTGTAGTGCAGGCCGAGCGCGACCTCGACCAGCGGCAGCAGCGAGCGCCGGCCGCGATACACCTTCTTCTTCCAGCCGTCGCCCTTCCTCTCGATCGCCAGCTTCGGCGTGCGCACGAAGGGCGACTGGTGCCCGAGCAGCGCCTCGAGCGTCGCTTTGGCGTTGTTCACCGCGAGCCCGATGCCGAGCGCGAGCACCACCGGCAGATAGAGCAGACGCTGACGCCAGCCGGCGCCCGCCTCGCGCTGGCTCATCAGGTAGAACGAGCAGACCGAGACCGTGGCGCCGAGGAAGAACGGCAGGTCGAGCAGCATCGAGCCCGCGATCTGGTGCTCTACCCGGACGCGCATCGCGAACGGCAGCAGCACCGAGAGCACCACCATCAGCAGGTAGGCCACGTTGCTCGTCAGGTGCACGAACGCCTCGGACTTGATCGACGGCGGCAGGTCGCTGCGCAGGAGGCGCGGCAGCAGCTTGCGCGCGACCTGGATCGACCCCTTGGCCCAGCGGTGCTGCTGCGTCTTGAAGGCGTTCATGTCGACGGGCACCTCGGCCGGCGACAGAAGGTCCTTGAGGAACACGAAGCGCCAGCCCTTCAGCTGGGCGCGGTAGGACAGATCGAGGTCCTCGGTGAGCGTGTCGTGCTCCCAGCCGCCCGCCTCTTCAATACAGCGCCGGCGCCAGACGCCAGCGGTGCCGTTGAAGTTGAAGAAGCGCCCGGAGCGGTTGCGCGCGGTGTGCTCGATGACGAAGTGCCCGTCGAGCAGGATGCTCTGCGCCTGGGTGAGCAGCGAGTAGTCGCGGTTGATGTGGTCCCACCGCGCCTGGACCATGCCCACGCCGCCGTCGGCGAAGTGGGGCACGATCTTCTCGAGGAAGTCTTCGGAGGGCACGAAGTCGGCGTCGAAGACAGCGATCAGCTCGCCGCGCGCCACCTGCATGCCGCCCTGAAGCGCGCCGGCCTTGAAGCCGGTGCGATCCTCCCGGTGGACGTGGACGATGTCGACGCCGCGGGCTCGCCAGGCGGCGACCGCGGCGCGTGCGATCTCGACGGTGTCATCGGTCGAGTCGTCGAGCACCTGGATCTCGAGGCGCTCGCGCGGGTAGCGGATGCGACACACGTGGTCGATCAGCCGCGTGACGACGTATCGCTCGTTGAACACCGGCAGCTGGATGGTGACGACGGGCAGAACCTCGCCGGCGCGCGCGGGCGGCTGCGGCGCGTCCCGCTTGTGCCGGTAGTACAGCCACGCCATCTGATAGCGATGGACGCCATAGAAGCTGAGACCGAGCAACAGCGCGAAGTAGGCCGCGAGGAGGGCGGTCTCGGCGACGGACATGGCAGGCAGCGGTACGGGTCAGTGAATCGGCGGGCGAGTATATGAGGGGGGCTGGGGAGGGTCAATCCTCCTCTTCGATCATCTCCGCCAGGATCGGCTTCAGCTGGGCGACCGCCTGCGAGTGGATCTGCGAGATGCGCGACTCGGTCACCCCGAGCAACGTGCCAATCTCCTTCAGGTTCAGATCCTCGAAGTAGTAGAGCGACAGCACGACGCGCTGGCGCTCCGGCAGCTTCTGGATCGCCTTCATCATCACGAGACGGCGATTCGTCTTCTGCGACGTCTCTTCGGGATCCTCCGCCTCGGGGTCGGAGACGCAGTCGAGGAACTCGCGCTTGTCCTCCGCGCCGGTTGCGCCGAGATCCTCGTAGGAGACGACCGAGACCGCCCGCGCCTTCTCGGCGAAGGTGTAGTACTCCTCGACGGTCACCCCGAGCTCGTTGGCAATCTCCTCGTCCGTCGCCGGCCGGCCGAGCTTGCTCGTCAGGGCACGGGCGACGCCGTCGATGCTCGCGCCCTTCTGGCGCACGCTGCGCGGCACCCAGTCGAGCGAACGGAGCTCGTCGACCATCGCGCCGCGGATGCGAATCTCGGCGTAGGTGCGGAAGTTCGAGCTCTTCTCGGGGTCATACTTCTCCGCCGCGTCGATGAGCCCGATCACGCCCGCGCTCATCAGATCGTCCATCTCCACGTTCGCCGGGAGGCGGGCGATCATCTTGTAGGCCACCTTCTTGATCAGATACGCGAACTTCTCGACCACCTGGTTGCGGTCGAGCTGTTCGGGCACCTCGTTCTCGAGCGGCAGCGTCTCGGCGGCGGAAAGCATGAAATCCCCCTGAAGTTTCCTGCTTGGCGTGTGTCCGGACGTTAGAGCAGGAGACGTGCCAACGACGCTGACGCATGAAACGGCAGTGTTTCCGCAGGCGGGCGCTACCGTGGGGTGGGTGCGGAGGGACTCACGTCGGGCGTCCCGGGATGGGCCCGCTCGAATTTTCCAGTTGTGCGACGGGGTGGCTTAGGGGTGGGTGGTTCTACACCCATGGCGGGTCGTGGATGACCCGGCTCAGCGACACACCCGCTGAAGTGGGATGACGGGAGTGGCCGTGGGGGTCGCGGCGTCCAGCGCGATTTCCACCGTGCCGCCAAGGAGATCGGCCAGCTCGTCGCCGCAGGCGCCGAACGCCTGGTCGGGGACGGTGTCCAGCCAGGCGGTCAGCCGCCACAGGCCCGGCGCCAGCTCGCCGATGGGCGGCGTGGCGAACGGCAGGTCGAGCGCGGTGGTGCGACCGCGGACGCGCACCTCCCGCGACCAGCCGCCCGCCTCGACCATGCGCAGCCAAAGGTCGCCCTCGGCGCCGGCCACCTCCGCGGCCAGCTCGATCGTCGGCTCGACGAGCACGATCGGCACGGGGCAGCCCTCCGAGGCGAGCTCGTGGTCGCCGAGCTCGATCAGCTCGCCAGCGCGGATCTCGAGCGGAAAGAGCGCGCTGCTCGCGCGGTCCGAGAACGCGGCGTCCCGGCAGCTCGCATAGGTGCCGTCGCGATCGGTGTCGAGATACAGGCGGGCCCGGTAGTGCCCTGGCGGCAGCCCCGGAGCGGCCGTGAAGCGCACGAACCCGTCTGCGTCGGCGACCTGCGGCAGCTGCGTGTGGTTGTCGAAGAGCGGGACGCTCCGGCGCTCGCCGTGCTCGTCGCCCGGATACAGCTCGAGGCGCACGGGCCGTCCGCTGCCCATCGGCCCCTCCTCGAGGGCAGCGGGCTCCATCCTCAGCCGGCCGCGCACGCCGACCGTCTCCGGCGCGCAGTCGCCGCCGCGCGTCAGCTCGATCGTGCCGAGATCGGAGACGCGGCCGTCGCGCACCACCACGCCCTCGAGCAGCGCGAACACCGTGTCGATGCCGCCCTGAAGGCCGCCGCAGGGCCCGAACTGGCCGTCGTCGTCCCGGTCGACGTAGACGGCGAGGCGCCACGTCCCGGGCGGCAGGCCGGTCACCGTGAACGGTGCGGGCCGCGGGCGCGCGGCGATGGAGGGCAGCAGGTCGGCGCTGGCGACCGGGCTCCCGTTGCCGGCGGGATCGAACAGCGCGAGGCGCACCCGGCCGGCGAGCGGCTCGGGCGGGTCCACCGAGAGCGCGGGGGCGAGGTCGAGACGCCCCTCGACGCCCGTCAGAGGGTCGAGACACCCCGGCGCGGCGTCGAGCATGACGGGCGCCGGCAATGGGCTGCGCTTGCGATACGCCACGTCGACGTCCTCGATGACGGCGAGGAAGCGGTCGCCGCCGCCGATGCCGTCGCCGCAGGGCGTGGGCAGTCCGTCGCCGTCGGCGTCGGCGTAGAAAATGGCGCGGAAGCGGCCCGGCAGGAGCTCGCCAATCTCGAAGCGCGACATCGCCGTCAGGCCGCCGGGGAAGAGCGGAAGGCGCAGGATCGCGCGTGCCTCCGGCTCGTCCGCCGCGTCTGCCTCGTCGTCGCGGAAGCTCATCCGCTCCCTGGCCAGGATGGGCTCGAGCTGCAGGAACACCGGCACGCCGGCGAGCGAGATCTCCTCGGGGGGGGCGACCTCGCCGATCAGGCCGGTGTCGGGCTCGCCGGGGCCGCAGAGGTGCCGTTCGAGACGCAGGTCCACCTCGGCGCCGTCCTCGATCGCGCCCTCCCAGAGGCCGAAGACGTTGTCGAAGGCGTCGGCGCGCTCCGTATCGTCGGGCGCCGGCGGGAAGGGGCAAGCGCCGAAGGCGCCGTCGCCGTCCCGGTCGAAGAACGCGCGCAGCCGCCAGCGCCCGGGACCGGGCGCCGCCACCGCCTCGACGTGGGTCCCTTCGGGCTTGACGTCGGGCAGCACGATGGCGTCGACGAGCGCGCCCTCGCGGGACTCGATGTGAACGCGCAGCGTGCCGCGGGGGCGCGCCCCGGGCGGCAGGGGAGCGATCTCGAGGCGCAGCGTGATGGTCGGTCCGGCGGGCGGACCGCCGTCGGTGCCGGCGTCCGGACGCGGCGCACGGTCCTGCGACTCGTGAGACGGCTCGCACGCCGCGAGCGCGAGGACGAGCAGAGTGAGCGGACGGAACGGGTGCCTCATCGCTCGTCACAGCATAGGCAGGAAGCGTGCCGCTGAGCGAGATGGTCGCCAGGTGCTTGGAATTGCGAGAGTTTTGCCCGGTTCGGTCGCCCGCGGAGGGGCCGCGACCGCGACACGGCTGTCGCGGCGACCCCGTCCGGACGCTGGCGATTGCATGGCGGCGCGCCCCCGCGTTCAATGGGCGTATGAACGCAGCAGGCGCCATCCTCGCCGCCGGGCTCGGCACCCGCCTCCGGCCGCTCACCGACCACCGGCCGAAGCCGCTCGTCCCCGTCGCGGGGGTGGCGCTGGTCGAATACGCCCTCGAGGCGCTGGCCCGCGCCGGCGTATGCGACGTCGGCATCAACGCCTACCACCTCGGTGAGCAGCTGCCGGCCGCGCTGGCGCACCGGCGCGAGCGCCTCGCGTTCGTGCACGAGGAGACGCTGCAGGGCACCGGGGGCGGCCTGCGCGGCATCGCCAGGGTCCTGCCACGGGGCACCCTCGTGGCGATCAACGGCGACGCGTTGTTCACGTTCGACCTCGCCCCGCTGCTCGCCGCCCACCGCGCGTCGGGCGCGCTGGCGACGCTTGCCCTGCGCGAGGTGCCCCCCGACGCGCCGTTCGGTCGCGTGGGCGTCGATCCCGACGGAGGGGTGCGACGCATCGCCGAGGTGGAGGGGCCGGGCGCCGAACGGCCGGACCTGCGCTTCGGCGCGTTCACCGGGGTCCAGATCCTCGAGCCGGGCATGGTCGACGCCATCCCCGCGGAGGGGGAGTGCGACATCTTCCGCAGCGCGTTCCGGCGGCGACTCGCGGAGGGCGCGCGCGTCCACGGCGTGTTCGTCGACCGGGACGCGCCGTGGCTCGACGTCGGCAACGCGGAGCGCTACCTCGCGGCGAACCGCGCCGTGCTGGACGGCGCCGTGCACGCGCCGCCGGGCCTGCCCGATGTCGACGCGCGCGGCGTGCGCGTGCACCCCGACGCGCGGATCGCGCCCGGTGCGCGCCTCGACGGGCCGCTGCTCGTCGCCGCCGGCGCCGCGGTCGAGTCGGGCGCGCGGGTCGGCCCGGGCACGGTGATCGACCGCGACGCGGTCGTCATCGCGGGCGCCGATCTCGAAGGGTGCGTGGTCTGGCCGGGAGCTCGCGCCGAGGGCCGGCTGCGCGGGGCGGTGGTGTTGCCCGAGGGCGTCTACTCGCCTTCGTAGCGGACGAGGATGACGGTGATGTTGTCGGTGCCGCCGTGCTCGTTGGCGCGGTCGATCAGGCGCTGGCACTTCACGTCGAGATCGTCGCCGTCGGCGCGCAGCAGCTCGGCCATCTCGTCGTCGTGCACCATGCCGGAGAGGCCGTCGGAGCAGAGCAGGTAGACGTCGCCGGGCTGCGGCACGTCGTGGTTCACGTCGACCTGCACCGTCTCCTTCATGCCGAGCGCCCGAACGATCACGTTCTTGTGCGGGAACGCCTCGATCTCCTCGGGCGTGAGGTTCTTCATCTTGATGTAGTCGTTGAGCAGCGAGTGGTCTTCGGTGAGCTGCTCGAGCCGCCCCTGGCGGAAACGGTAGATGCGGCTGTCGCCGACGTGCGCGATGTACGCGAGGCCATTCACGAAGAAGAGCACCACGATGGTGGTGCCCATGCCCTTGAGGCGCGCGTCGCGGCTCGCGGACTCGAAGATGCGCCGGTTCGACAGCTTGATGCCGTTGATGACCCGGTTCTCTTCGTACTTGCGGCCCTTGTCCATCTTGTAGGGCCAGGTGATCTCGTCGTCCTCGGCGGTCGCGCGGAAGAACTCGGCCAGCGTCTCCACCGACATCTGGCTGGCGACCTCACCCGAGGCGTGGCCGCCCATGCCGTCGGCGACGATGAACAGGTTCTCCTCACGGAGGAGGCGGAGGCTGTCCTCGTTGTGGGTCCGCTTCATGCCCACGTGTGTGCGGCCCGCCGAGCTCAATCGCATGTCGTGACCTACTCCGCCTCGGCGGCGCCGGCCGCCTCGGGCAGGCGGACCTCGGCCGTATCGCGGGCGACGAACACCACGTCGCCGTCGTCGAGCCCCGGCGCCCGCAGCGGCCCGTTGGTGACCCGCGCCACCGAGAGCTGGGTCGCGCCGGGGCCGAGCACGCGCAGCGCGCGCCAGGAGATCTGGACGCGACGCTCGCCGGTGCACTGGACGCCCACGGTGCGGCTGCCGACGTCGCGCGACAGGGTGACCACCGCCGGGCCGGCGCCTTCCCATTCCACGTTCAGGCCCGTGGCGTCAGCTTCGACCGCCAGCAGTTGCACGGCGGCGGGCGCGCGCACCTCGCCGGCGAACGCGCCGACCGCGTCGCCCTGGGCCTCGATGCGGTAGCGGCCACCGGCCAGATAAGGCAGCTCCTGCGGCGCGTCGGCGTCGTACACGACGCCCGCCATCGCGAAGTGCACGTACGGGAACTCCCGCGGCGCGAGGCGCAGCGTGCTGTCGAGCGGCTCGGGGGGGGCGATGCGCAGCTCGCCTGCGCTCAGCAGCTCGATGGCGGCGTCGCGATCGAGCGTGGCGGCGTGGGCGCCCACCGGCCGGCACTCGCCGGGGGCGGGCGCGCCGGACGCGAGCCAGGCGTGCTCGGGGAGCGCCAGCGCGTGCAACACCTCGGCGCGCGACGGCCCGCGCGAGCGGACGAACTGTCCGTTCACCTGGACGCCCGTCTCGTCGAAGTCGTGCGAGAGCACCACGAGCCCGTAGCCACGTTCGGCGGGGGCGGGCGCGCCCGCGTCGGGTCCCTCGACCTCGGGCCCGCTACAGGCGGACACGGCGAGGGCCGCGACGGCGGCGAGGGGTAGCGGGGGATTCATCGATCGTAATCTAATTTCGGCGCGCGCCGGCGCGCAAGAACGGTCCCGTTGCGGGGCATCTAGCACGAGACGATCCGGCGAGGCAAAGGGAGC
Source organism: Myxococcota bacterium (assembly GCA_963169045.1). GTDB lineage: Bacteria > Myxococcota_A > Bradymonadia > UBA7976 > UBA1532 > CAUJDF01. The sequence goes on along the minus strand of CAUJDF010000058.1, from coordinate 190,259 downwards.
GGCGGTGGACGTCGAGCTGGGCTGGGGTCGAACGCGCCGCCGGGTGACGGTTTCGGACCGCGCGCGGGTGTTGCACCCGCCGGACCCCGGACCGGGACGCCCGTGGCCGGAGGTGGTCGCGGCGGCGCTCGCCGCGCCCGTCGGCAGCCCGCCGCTCGCCGCCCTGTCCGGGCGACGGATCTGCGTGCTGGTGCCGGACAACACCCGCAAGGCGCTCGCCGAGCGGGCGCTCCCCCTTCTATTGCCGCACCTCGCCGGCCGCGCGGTGAGCGTCGGGATCGCCGCCGGCAAGCACCCGCCCTCCGAGGGCCCGCCCGGCGCCTGGGTCCACGATGCGCACGCCCCCGACCTCGTCCCGCTCGGCCGCACCGCGCACGGCACGGACGTGCGCTTCCCCCGCGAGGTGGTGGAGGCGGACCTGCGGGTGCTGGTCGGCGAGATCCGTCCCCACTATTTCGCCGGCTATGCGGGCGGATACAAAGCGCTTTTTCCGGGCGCGGCCGGGGCGGAGGGCATCTGGCGCAACCACGAGCTGAAGGCGGCGCCGGGGGCGCGCCTCGGCGTCGTCGAGGGCAATCCGTGCCGGGCCGACTTCGAGGCCGCGGCGGCGATGGCCGGGCCGTGCTTCCTGCTCAACGTGGTCCGGGCGCCGGACGACGGGCTGCTCGCCGCCGTGGCCGGCGAGCCGATCGCGGCCCATCGCGAGGGCGTGCGGCGCGCGCGCGCCGCCGTCGAGGTGCCGGCGCCGTCGCCCGCGGGCGCCGTGCTCGTGTCCGACGCCGATCCCGTCACGATGAACCTTTACCAGGCGTGCAAGCTGCTTCCGCCCGCCGGGCGCGTCCTCCGCGACGGCGGCACGATCGTCATGGCCGCCGCCTGCCACGACGGCATCGGCCCCGTCGGCGTGATCAACGAGGGCATCTATCGCCTCGGCGTCGTGCACGCGCTGCCGCCCCGCCACCGCGTGGTGCTCGTGAGCGAGCAGCCTCCGGAGGCGGTGGCGCCGACGTTCGCCGAGTGGGCGCCGAGCGTCGAGGCGGCGCTCGCGGCGCTGCCCGATCCCGACGACCTCATCGTCATGCCGCGCGCCGGAGACCTCGTCCCGGTCTGACGGTCGAACGGGACTCGATGTGCGCGATCTTGTCGGAGTGGCCCATGCGCCAGAAGCGCCGGACTTCGGTGAGCATCGGCTCGGGACGGTCCGGGCGAAGGAAGGCGCGCGCGAGCCAGCCGCAATACCGCTGCGCGAGCCGATTGGCCGCGACGTAGCGCGCCGTCTCCACCGGATCGTCGCGCTCGGGGATTCGGCACCGGACGAAGAGCCGCTCCTCGAGGCCGTCGAGGTCGAGCGGCGCGCGCGCCTCGTGGTGCATCGCCCAGGTGGCGAGATACTTGTCGACCTCCGCCTGGAGCTCCATCTCGAGCAGTGTCAGCGGCCGGTCGCTCCGGGCGCGGTCGACGAAGTACACGAAGTGGCTGACGCCCTCGAGGAGCGCCGCGTGCCGATCGGGATCGGACTCGTCGGCGTCGCGGACCTCGTCGTCGAGCACGAGCGCCACCGCGACGCCGTCGTCCTCCTGCAGGATCCACAGCGCCTCCCGATCGGCGGGCATCACGCGGCCGATCTGCCGCTCGAGGTCCGCGCGGCGCTCGGCGTCGACGACGAAGTCGCTGGCGTCGGCGGCGGTCTCCAGCTTGTAGAGGGCCTCGAGCGTTGCCTGGAGCCGCCGGATCTCACCGCTCACTGGGTGAACCGCGGCTCGGCGCCGACCGCGACGCCGAGCTGCGCCAGGCGCTCGGCGAGTCGGCGGCTGCCCGTCGCCAGGAAGCGATCATAAAGGCGCAGGATGTCGGTCTCCTGCGCGAAACAGCGCTCGCTGACGCCGTTGAGCAGGGTCGCCATCTCGCGGAAGCGCGTGGCGAGGTGGCCGTAGAGCTGGCGGAATGGATTGTCGGCGCCGCCGTGGCGCAGGGTGTCGGCGGCGCGCTGGTACGCGCCGGCGCCCATGTCGCAGTAGTAGCCGGGGTCCACGGCGCTGCGGTCGAAAGAGTCGGAGAAGAAGCCGACGAGATACAGGCTGAAGTCGCCCACCTGCCGCAGGAGCTGGAAGCGTCGGCCCGGCGTCGCCTGCATCGCTTTGAGCACCTGGAGCGCGAGCGGCTGCGAGAGCAGATCGTCGCGCTCGTCGGTGACCAGCGCCTTCCGCTCGGCGAACTGGGTCAGCAGGCTGACGAGGTAGGCGCGCACGTGCTCGTCGATCTCGATCCCGTGGTCGGCGACGGCGTCGTCGACGACCTCGACGAAGTAGTCGCTCAACGATCCCGCGGAGATACGGACACCTTCGTGATCCATGATCCCTCCCTGCCTCCTCTCATCTCATCGTCGCGGCGCGCGCCGCTTTTGAGTGCCTCCGGATCTCTTTCTGCTTGCGAAAACGGTACCAATCGGTGACAGAACGCCGCAAATCCCCGCGGATTGCCCTGCGGGCGGGGCGAAGGTAGGCTCGGCGCCCATGAGGGTACTGGCCGGACTCCTGCTGGCGGCGCTCCTCGGCTGCGGCGGCGCGCCGCGGTCCGACGACGGGGCCGCGTCGCCCGACGCGGTGAAGGCCTACGTCGACGCCTCGATGCTGGCGCGCGCAGGGCGGCTGCTCGACGCGGCGGAGCGCTACGACGCCGCCACTGCGCTCGACCCCAAGTCGGCCCAGGTGTGGATGGCGGCGGCGCGCGTTCGCGCCCGGCTCTCGCAGTGGGACGAGGCCGCCGCGCGGGCCGAGCAGGCGGGGGCGCTCGATCCGACCAACCCCCAGATTCGCGACGAGCTCGGGCGCATCTACCTCGCCGCCCAGCGCACCGACGAGGCGCGCACGCTCTACGAGCGGCGGCTCGCGGCGGAGCCGCGCGACGCGGCGGCCTGGAACGGCTATGGCGGGCTGCTGCTCTCCGCCGGCGACGTCGAGGCGGCGGCGGACGCGCTGCAGAAGGCGGTCGAGATCGACCCCTCCCTGGCCGAGGCGTGGGAGCGCCTGGGGCACGCGCGGCTGCAGGCGGGCCGGCAGGTGCCGGCGGCGAAGGCCTATGACGAGGCGGCGGCGCGCGATCCGGAGCGGCGCCACCTCGACCGGCTCGTGCTCTCGCTCGCGCTCGACGGCGGCGACGTCGAGCTGGCGCGGCGGGCGGCGGGGCGCATGGCCGGCGACAAGGCGCCGCCGGGGACGCCCTCGGTGGCGCTTGCCCGACTCCTCATCGACAAGGGTGATCTGCTGGGCGCCGCCAACGAGCTCGAGTGGGTGCTCGAGCGGCACCCCGACATCACGCGGGCGCGGCTCATGTTGGGCCAGGTCCAGGCGCGCGTCGGACGCGACGAGGATGCGCGCCGGCAGCTCGAGGGCATCGATCGCGACGACGCCCTGCGGCCCGACGCGGCGCGGTTGCTGGCGTTCCTCGCGATGCGCCGCGACGACTTCGCCGCAGCCGAGAGCCTGCTGCGCGAGGCGCGGGCGGGAGCGCCCGGCGAGTCCGAAATTCCCTTGGATCTCGCGCGGGTACAGCGCCATCGCGGCGATCGGGTCGGCGCGCGGGCGACGCTGGCGGAGGCGCTGGCGCGCTTTCCGAACGACGCCGAGCTCCTCTACACGGACGCGCTGCTGCGCTTCGACGCCGGCGACGGCGAGGGCGCCATCGCCGGCATGCAGAAGGTGCTCGCCGCCGAAGAGGGACACGCCGGGGCGCTGAACTTCATCGGATTCACGTGGGCCGAGCGCGGCGAGCGCCTCGACGAGGCGGAGAAGATGATTCGGCGCGCGCTCGAGGCGCGGCCCGACGATGGTGCCATCGTCGACTCGCTCGGGTGGGTCCTCTTCCGCCAGGGCCGTCACGAGGAGGCCGAGGCGACGCTGCGCCGGGCGGTGGAGCTGGCGCCGAAGGAGGCGGAGATCCGCTTCCACCTGGGCGAGGTGCTGGTCGCGCGCGGCCGCCGCGGCGAGGGACTCGACGAGCTCGAAGCGGCAGTGAAGCTGGCGACCGACGCCCCGGAGCGCCGCAAGTACGAGAAACGACGCGACGACGTCCGGCGAGGGAAGAAGTGAAGCGGCTGGCGATCCTGGCGGTCCTCTTCCTCGCGGGGTGCGGCGGCGCCCACCCTCGGCCCGAGAACGCCATCGAGGACCCCCAGGTGGTGCTGAAGGCGCTGCGGGAGCGTGCGGAGGCGATGTCGTCGCTCTCGGGGCAGCTCGCGCTCGAGGTGTGGCAGAAGGGCGAGCGCGTGCGTCTGCGCCAGCTCGTGCTCGTGCAGCGCCCCGACAAGATCCGCGTCGACACGCTGTCGCCCTTCGACCAGCCGCTCTCGATGATGGCGAGCGACGGCGCCAGCGTGTCGATCTACTCGCTCGAGAAGAAGCGGTTCTGGCGGGGCCCGGCGACGCCGGACAACCTCGCGCGCCTCGTGCCGCTGCGCCTCGAGGGTGACGAGCTGGCGGCGGTCCTGCGCGGCAGCGTCCCGGTGCTCGAGGGGGCCGAGGCGGCGATCGACTGGGACGCCGACGTCGGCTGCTATCGGATCGACCTCACCGGCCCGGCGCGCCGGCAGCGCCTGTGCGTGGAGCCGAAGGCGCTGCGCGTGCTCGAGAGCAGCGTCTGGCGGGGCGACGAACTGCAGTACACCGCGAAGTTCGGTCAGTACACCGACGAGGGCCCGCCGGTGCCCCAGCGCATGCGCTTCGAGGTGCCCGCCGAGGATCTGCAGGTCGACGTGCGCGTGGTGGATTTCAAGGCCAATCCCGCCGTCCCCGAGGATGCCTTCGCGGTCGAGCCGCCACGTGGAATCGAGGTGGAGCCGCTCGACTGACTGGCGTGCCCCGCCCGGTGGGCTAGACTCGCAAAATCCTCGGTCAGGTTTCCGGGAGAGTCGGTGAGCGACAAGCTTAGGTTCGGCGAGATCCTCGTGCGTGCCGGCGTGCTCGAGCGCACGGCGCTCGAGTCCGTCGCGCGCGAGTGGGAGGCGGCCGGGGGCGACCTCGGCGAGCTCCTCGTTCGGCGCGGCGTCGTCGACGAGACCGCGATGCTGCAGACCATCGGCAAGTCCCTCAACCTGCCGACCGTCGGGCTCGACGGGGTCGAGGTCGACCCGCGGGCGCTCGAGCGCATCCCGCGCGCGCTCTGCGAGGAGCACGTGCTGGTGCCGCTCGAGGTGGAGCGCAGCAAGACCGGCGAGCACCTGCACGTCGCCATGGCCAACCCGGCCGACATCCGCGCCATCAAGGTGGTGACCCGGGAGGCGCGGCTGCGCATCCGGCCGCTCGTGGCCTCGGCGCGCGAGATCCGCGCCGCGATCCGACGGTTCTACGGCGGCGACGACCCCTCGGCGATCCTCGCGACCGCGGCGATGGAGGTCGTGCGGCCCACGACGCCCTTCGGGGCGCCGGCGGAGAGCGTGCCCGCTGCGCCCCCTCCCGCCGGCCTGCGCCGCCCGCCTCCGCCGCCACCGCCGACGCCGGGTCCGCCGCCGAGCGTCGCGCCGTCGCCGGTGGCCGAGGCGTTGTTCGACTTCGGCGTGATGGACCTCTCGGCCGACGCGCCGCCGGGGATGGCGGCGCCGGCACCGGCGAAGGTGCCCGACCTCGACGACGTGCTCGAGATGGGCCTCGGCCAGGACCCGATTACGACGAGCGACCTGGGCTCGGGCGGTTTCGCGCCGCTCGGTGCGCCACGGCGCCCGGAGCCGCCGCCCGCCCTCGTCACGCGGGCGCCCGCGCCGGAGTCGCCGCCGCGCGAGGCCCCGCCAGGGATGCCGGGCCGCGGGCTGCCGGCGATCGAGGCGCGCCGGTCGGCGCCGATTCCGCCCTTGCCGGGGCGTCCGCCGGGCCTCGCCGCCCGCGTCGATTCGCAGCCGAGCGCCGGTCGCCCCCTGCCCCCGTTGCCGCCGAACCTGCGGGCCGCACCGCCCGCGGTCCAAGCGCCGAGGCCCCCGACCGGACCGTCCCCCGAGCTCTCGCCGCCCCCCCTGCCGCCGCCGATGCGGTCCGCGCCCGCCCGACCCCCGGAGCCGGAGGGGCTCGTCGAGGATCGCGAGCCGCTCGACGTGCGCCGCATCCTCGACCGCTACCACGAGGAGATCGCGGAGAGCGACGAGCCCGACGACGAGATCATCGCCCGCCACCTCGAGCGCTACGGCAAGGAGCGCGGCCGCCAGAGCCCGGACGCGTTCTTCGAGGCGCTCGACGCCGCCCTGTCGCGCGCGAAGCCCGGCACCGGCCTGCTCGTGACGGCGCTCATCCGCCACCTCGCCCGCCGCGGGCTCGTGGACCTGCGGGAGCTCCTCGCCGAACTGCAGGGGGAATGAGCAGCCTCCTCGCCGTCCGCGGGCTGTCGATCGGCTTCGGCGACGTGCGCGTCACCGAGGACGTGTCCTTCGAGGTCGGGCGCGGCGAGGCGGTGGCCGTCGTCGGCGAGAGTGGCTGCGGCAAGAGCGTCACTGCGCGCGCGGTGCTGCGCCTGCTGCCGCCCGCGACGCGCACCGAGGGGCGCGTGGAGCTCGAGGGGCGAGACCTGCTCGCGCTCTCCGAGCCGGCGCTGCGCGAGGTGCGCGGCCGGCAGGTGGGCTTCGTCTTCCAGCACCCGATGTCCGCGCTCAACCCGGTGCTGCCCGTCGGCGAGCAGATCGCCGAGCGCCTGCGACTGCACCTCGGCCTCAGGCGCCGCGCGGCCGCCGAGCGCACCATCGAGCTGCTGCGCGGTGTCGGCATCCCCGATCCCGCCCGGCGCGCGCGCGCCTACCCGCACCAGCTCTCGGGTGGCATGTGCCAGCGTGTCATGGTGGCGATGGCGCTCGCCTGCGATCCGGTGATGCTCATCGCCGACGAGCCGACGACGGCGCTCGACGTGACCATCCAGGCGCAGGTGCTGGACCTCATCCGCACGCAGCAGCGCGCGCGGGAGATGGGGCTGCTGCTCATCTCCCACGATCTCGCGCTCGTCGCCGGCGCGGTGGACCGCGTCGTCGTGATGTACGCCGGTCAGGTCGTGGAGACGCGGCCGGTGATCGACCTGTTCGAGCGGCCGCGGCACCCGTACACCCGCGGTCTCTTGCTGTCGGTGCCCGGCGCCGCCGCCCCGACGGCGGACGGCCGCCTGCGCTCGATCCCTGGCGTGGTGCCGCGTCCGGCGGACTTCCCGCGAGGCTGCCGCTTCGCGCCCCGCTGCGCGCGCGCCACGCCCGAGTGCAGCGCCGCGCCCGTGCCCCTCTCGACCGACGGCGCCGGCGCCGTCCGCTGCCTGCACCCCCATGACGAGCCCTTTGCTCTGCGCAACTGACCTGCAGGTCCACTTTCGCGTGGACCGCCGCGCCGTCGTGCGCGCCGTCGACGGCGTCACGATCGCCCTCGAGACCCGCGAGACGCTGTCGCTCGTCGGCGAGAGCGGCTGCGGCAAGTCGACGCTCGGGCGGGCGCTCCTGCGGCTCGAGGTCCCCACCGGCGGCACCCTGCGCGCGTTCGGCGAGGACGTGACCACCGCCGGGGAGCGCGGCCTGCGGACGCTGCGTCGCAAGGCGTCGATGGTCTTCCAGGATCCGGCGGCGAGCCTCAACCCGCGCGTCGAGGTGGGCGCCTCGGTGGCCGAGCCGCTCTTCGTCCAGGGCGTCGGCGACCGCGCCTCGCGCCGCGCGCGCGTCGCCGAGCTGCTCGGCCGCGTCGGCCTGTCGCCGGACGACGCCGGGCGACGGCCGCACCAGTTCAGCGGCGGCCAGCTTCAGCGCATCGGCATCGCGCGCGCCCTCGCCCTCGACCCGGACGTCGTCGTCGCCGACGAGGCCGTCTCGGCCCTCGACGTGAGCGTCCAGGCGGGAATCCTCAATCTGCTCATGGATCTGCAGGCCGAGCGCGGCATCGCGTACCTGTTCATCGCCCATGACCTGAAGGTCGTCGAGCTGATCAGCCACCGCGTGGCGGTCATGTACCTCGGGCGCATCGTCGAGCTGGCGCCGACCGCGCAGCTCTTCGGCGAGCCGCGCCACCCGTACACACGCGCTCTGCTCTCGGCGGTGCCAGTGCCCGATCCGCGCCGTCGGACCGCGCGCGCCCAGCTGCAGGGCGAGCCGCCCTCGCCGCTCGATCCGCCGTCCGGCTGCCCCTTCCACCCGCGCTGCCCGCTCGCCGACGCCCGCTGCCGCGCCGAGCGCCCGACGCTCATCACCGACGCGACCGGGCATGCGACGGCGTGCCATCGCGTTCACGAATGAGCGCAGTTAGAATGCCCGAGGTCGGCGGGATTCGCGCCCGCGGTCGATGGAAAACCGGCGAAGTCCGGTTTTCGGATGCAAGATAGACCCTTCCTGCCCGCCCACGCGTTGAGAGTGAACGAAGGATGCTGAACCTGCTCCTCATGGTCTTCGGGCGCCGTCGCAGCGACAGCGACGAGGACCTGATGGAGCGGTTCCGCGATGGCGATGCCCGCGCTTTCGACGAGCTGCTGGCACGGCACGAGCGGCCGGTCTTCACGTTCATCTACCGCTTCGTGCACGACCGGGAGCTCGCCAACGACCTGATGCAGGAGACCTTCCTGCGCGTGATCAAGGGGGCGCCGGGCTACAGCAGAAAGGCGAAGTTCACCACCTGGCTGTACACGATCGCGCGCAACCAGAGCATCGACGCGCTGCGTCGCGCGAAGTACCGCCGGGCGGTGAGCCTGGACGCGACCCCAGCGGGGGATCCGGACGGTCAGCCGCTGATCGAGAAGGTCGCCGGTGACGGCGAGGACGGACACGTGCGCACCGACGCCGGCGAGGTTCGCCACCGCATCGAGGATGCCATCGCGCGTCTGAGCAACGAGCAGCGGGAGGTCTTCGTGATGCGCGAGCTCATGCGAATGCCGTTCAAGGAGATCGCCGACGTGGTCGGCATCCCCGAGAACACGGTGAAGAGCCGCATGCGCTACGCGCTCGAGAACTTGCGGCTGGCGCTGGCCGACTATGCGTCCGACCTCCCGGGCGCGGTCGATCCGGTGCCGGCGCGGAATCGGGTGTGACGGTGGCCCGGGAATCGCGCGATCTCGACGAGCGCCTCGTCGACCTGCTGTACCCCGACGAGCTCTCGCCGGAAGAGGCCGCGGCCCTCCGGCGCGAGGTCGAGGCGCACCCGGTCTACGCCGAGCGCCTGCGCCAGCTGCAGCGCCTGCAACGGGCCGTGCGCGAGCTGCCGCCGGTCGAGCCCGATCCGCAGATCCGCTACGACCTGCTGCGCGAGGCGCGGGCGGCGGTCGGCGACGGCAAGAAGAAGGGCGGCCTGCTCGGGCTGCTCGAGTCGCTGGCGCTCTCGCCGATCCTGGCCGGGGCGGCGGTGGTCGCGGTGGTCGGCGGCGGCATGTTCCTGCTGCAGCGCGAGATGAGCGACGAGGCGCCGGCGACGGCGGCCCGCATCCCCGGCGAGCCGCCGGCGGCGGCCGTCGCGGCGCCCGAGCGACCGGCGGCCACGCCCGCGTACGAGGCGGCGCCCGGTGCGGCGGCGCCGGCGTCGGCGCCGACGTTCGCGGCGAAGGGCGAGGACCAGCAGGACGAGCCCTCTCCGGTGTGGGACGCCAAGGAGTCGGTCGCCGACAAGGGCGGCGCGACCCGGCTCGAGGAGGCGAAGCCGTTCCCGGGCCGAGACGCCGCGCGCGGCACGCTGAACGACGCGCCCGCCCCCGTGCCGTCCGCGCGGGAGGACGACCTGTCGCTGGCCCGCGAGAAGAAGAAGCAGGCGTTCGCGGACGAAGGCCTCATGCCGAAGGCCGAGCCGGTGCAGAGGCCGGAGGACACGTTCGCCGAGCCTTCGGCGCGCCGCGCCGAAGGCGGCGAAGGGCGCGGGGCGGTCCAGGCGTCCGCTGCGCGGAACGCGGCGCCCCGCGAAGAGAGCGCGGGCGCCGAGCGCGCTCTCGGCGCCAAGTCGGATCGCGATCTCGCAAGCGAGGACGACGGCAACATCGCCGGGGCGCCGCAGGCGCAGGCAGCCGGGGATGCCGACGACGAGGCGCCGCTGCGGGAGAGCGCGAAGGCGCGGCCTGCGGCGCCGCCGCCACCGCGGCCGGCGCCGCCGCCCGCGAGGGCGGAGACGGAGGCGGTCGCCCAGCAGCCCGCGCCCGAGACGCGTTCGGGCGGCGCAGGGTACGACGCCCTCGGCGCGGGCGCCGCCGCCCCCGCCGGTGCCGCCGTGGCCGCCGACGCACCGCCGCCGGCGCTCGATCGCGCCCGCCAGGCGCGCGCCGGCCGGGACTTCAGCCGCGCGGCGAAGCTCTATGAACAGGCCATCCGCGAGTCCCGGGGCGCCGACCAGGCCGCCGCGCTCTTCGAGGCCGCCGAGACCTACGAGCGCCTCGGCGACACCTCGCGCGCCCTGGCGCTCTACGAGCGTGCCGTCCGGGCCGGCGGGGCCTACGGCGACCGGGCGCGCGAGGCCGCCGGCCGCCTGCGCTCACTCGAGGCCGCGCCCAAGAAGGCGCCCGCCCGCAAGGCGGCCGAGCCATCGATGGACTTCGACGCCGAGCAGGCCGCCCCGACCGGCGGCGACCCCCCCCCGCCCGAGGCCCCCGCCACCGAGAAGCGCTGAACGCCGTTCAGCGCGCAGCGCGCGCGTCGTGCTCGGGCGTGTGCTTCTGGATGGCCTCGAGCAGGGCGTCCTGGATCTGCCAGACGTCCCACGCCGCCGCCTTCAGGTCGTTCATCAGGAAGCTGAAGACCGCCGGCGAGCCGTCGGCGAAGTAGGTGTAGCCGGAGAGGCAGATCACGCCGTCGAGGGTGCCGGTCTTCGCCCGGATCACGCCCGCCTCCACCTCGCGCTGCCGGTTCTGGAGCGTCCCGTCGGCGCCGGCGATGGCCAGCGACGCGGCGAACTCGGGCAGCGCCGGTCTGCGCTGCGCCATGTAGCGCAGCAGCTTCACCGTCTGCGCCGCCGAGAAGGCAGTGTCGGCGAAGAGCCCGGAACCATTGGCATAACGGAAGCCGGCGAGCCCGACCTCGGTCTCGAGGAAGTCGCGCACCTCGGCGACGCCCTCGGCCCAGCCGCCGCGGCCGCGCTTCACCGCGCCGAGCGTCCGCAGCACCGTCTCCGCCATGAAGTTGTTCGAGAGCTTGTTGACGTCGGCGATGACGCTCGCCAGCGACGCCGACTCGCGCCGCGCGAGCAGCACCCGCTTGTCGGGCGCCTTCTCGAACTTGATCTCGCCGCCCAGCTCGATCTTCGCGCGGCGCAGCAGGTCCCGCAGGACGAGCGCGGTGAACAGGGGCGGATTGTCGAGGCGACGGCGCGTGCTGATCCCCGCGTGGTCCAGGGGGAGCCGGCCCGAGACGGTGATGCGGGTGCGCTCGCCGGCGGGGCGGGCCGACACGCTGATGCGCGGCTTGCCCTTGGCGACCGTCGTGGCTTCGACGACGACGTCGGCATAACCGACGTCCGGGCGCACGGTGACCACCGGCGGTTGACCGACCTCCGCCGCAGGCCGGACGTAGATCTGGAGCGTGTTGAAGTTGAGGCTCACGGCGTCGGTCGCGGCGCGGTAGGCGCTGTCGGTCGACTTCTCGGCGAAGCCGGGCGCGAGGCGATCCGGCGTGAAGAACGCGTCGTCGACGACGAGGTCGCCCTTCACGCGGGTGAGGCCCGCCTCGTAGCGCGCCGTCTCGACCATCTCCCAGAGCTGCTCGATGACGAGGCGCGGATCGCCTCCGCCGATGAGGTACAACCGGTCGGCCTCGCCGTCCTTCAGCTCCCCGGCGACGAGATCGGTCGTCCACTGGTACGCGGGCCCGAGGCGGTCGAGGGCGGCGGCCACCGTGAACAGCTTCGTGTTGGAGGCCGGGTGCAGCAGCTCGTCGGTGTTCAGCGCGAACACCGGTGGGCCTTCGCCGAGCGGCGCCACGAGCAGGCCGAGCTTCGCCCCGCGGAGGGCGGGTTTCTCAAGCAGCGCGCTCATGGTACGCACGAGCGTCGGATCGCCGGTCGCGAGCGGGGCCGGCGTCGGAACGTCGGCGAGCGCGAAGTTCGACAGGCAGAGCAGAGAGAGAACGGTGAGGGCGCGCAGCATGTCCAGTGCTGTAACACGGGAACGCAAAAGGAGAAAAGGCGGGGTCCCCCTCCTGCTGCTCCTGTGGCTCGCCGGCTGCCACGCGGCGCCGCCCTCCGCCGATCTCCCGCGGAACGAGCGGATCGTGGTGCTCTTCCCCGAGCCCATCCAGGGGCCGCTCGACCCGCGGCTCAACACCCGCGCCTGGCCTTACAAGGTGCTCCAGCTCATGTTCGAGGGGCTCGTCGACATCCACGACGAGTCGCTCGAGCCGCGGCCGGCGCTCGCCGAGCGCATCGACCAGCCGACGCCGGCCACCTACGAGATCACGCTGCGGGCGGACGCGCGGTTCCACGACGGGACGCCCGTGACCGCCGCCGACGTCGTCGCCACGTATGCCAGCGTGCGCGATCCGCGGCTCGGCAGCCCGCTGCGCTCGATGTACACCCGCGTGGAGACCGTCGAGGCCCTCGACGAACGCCGCGTGCGCATCGTGCTCGACGGTCCGCACGCGCCGTTCCTCTCCGACCTGTCGCTGCCGATCCTGCCGGCCCGAGCCATCGGACCGGACGGCCACCTCGTCGGCCCCCCCATCGGCGCTGGGCCCTACGCGTTCCACGCGCGCGAAGGCGAGCGCGAGGTCGTGCTGAAGCGCTTCGACGGCTACCACCGGGGACGGCCGCGCACGCCCTACCTCGTCTTCCGCACCATCCGCGACCAGAACACGCGCCTGCTCGCGCTGCTCGGCGGCTCCGCGGACGTCGTCCAGAACTCGGTCAGCCCGGTGCTCGCCGACGCGATGCGCGAGCGCGAGGGGCTCGCGGTCGACACCGTGCCGGGGGTCGCCTACGCATACCTCACGTTCAACCTGCGTGACCCCGCGCTGAAGGACGTGCGCGTCCGCCGCGCCATCGCCCACGCCATCGACCGCGAGCGCCTGCTCGAGCACAAGTTCCGCGGGGTGGCGCGTGCCGCCCGCGGGATGCTCCCCGAGGGCCACTGGGCCTACAACCCGGACGTCGCGACCTACGCCCACGACCCGGCGCGCGCCCGGGCGCTGCTCGACGAGGCGGGCCTCCCCGATCCCGAGGGCCCGGCGCCGCGCTTCCGGCTGACCTACCTCGTCAGCACCGACAAGTTCCGACGCAACCTGGCGCGCCTCATCGCCGACGACCTGCGCGCGGTCGGCATCGAGGTCGACGTGCGCGCGTTCGAGCTCGGCACGCTCCTCTCCGACCTGAAGGCGGGCAACTTCCAGATCGCGACCCTGCAGTGGCCCGATCCGAGCGAGCCGCACTTCTACAACTGGGTCTTCTCGAGCGAGCGCATCCCGACGGCGGCGGAGCCCAACCGGGGCGGCAACCGCGGTGCGTTCTTCGACCCCGAGGCCGACGCGCTCATCGAGGCGGGGCGCACTGCGCCCGACCGCGCGGGCCGCAGGAGCGCCTATGACCGTCTCCAGGCGCTCGTGGCCGACGCGCTGCCCTACGTGAGCCTCTGGCACGAGGACGTGGTCGTCGTGCGGCGCGCCGGGCTGGAAGGCTTCCGACTGTTGCCGGACGCGAGCCTCTACGGCCTCTGGGAGGCGGGCTGGAAATGAAGCTGCCGAGCTGGCTGCCCAAGATCCTGCGCGCGCTGGCGGTCATCGCCGCAGGCGTGATCCTCTACATGCACTTCTCGGCGCCGGCGAGCGGTCCGCGCACCGGCAATCCTGCGCCGACGTTCGAGGCGCGCCTGCTCGGCGCCGACGAGCCGTTCCGCCTGGCCGACGCGGCGGGCCGTGTGGTGCTCATCGACTTCTGGGCGACGTGGTGCCCGCCCTGCGTCAAGAGCCTGCCGGCGCTGCAGAAGCTCCACCGCCGCTACGCGAACGACGCGGGCGTGCTCGTCTTGACGGTGAACGACGGCAGCAGCGCCGACGAGGACCTGAAGAAGTTCCTGCAGCGCGGGAAGTACGATTTCCCCGTTGTTGTCGATTCCGGAGAAATTTCGCGGGCCTACAGCGTGAAGTCGCTGCCGACGACGGTGCTCGTCGGCCCGGACGGGACGGTGCGCGAGGTGTTCGTGGGCATCGGCGGTCGCACCGTGGCGCAGATCGAGGAGCACCTCGCGAGCGCCATCGAGGCGCTGCGGGCGCAGTGACTACTTGCCGTCGCGGAGCCGGCGCGAGATGCGCTGGTGCTCGCGGTTGCCGACGACCTCGCGCGCGTGAGTGCGGTCGATCGTGCGCACCACGCGGAAGTGGCGCGCCTTGAGGTCGCGGACGCGCGTGTACGTGCGGTCCCAGAGGTGCTTGGGATAGCTGCCCTTCTCGGCCTCGTGGAGCAACAGCTCCATCGCCTTCACCTGCCGGTCGCGGTCGTTGCCGACGATGAAGATGTCGACGCCCGCCTCGAGGGCGAGCATCACCGCGTCCTCGAAGGAGACATGGTCGAGGATCGACTTCGCCTCGAGGTCGCTCGCGACGACCAGGCCCTTGTAGCCGAGCTCGGCGCGCAGGACGTCCTGCAGGATGGCGTGCGACAGCGTGGCCGGGTGCTTCGGATCGAGCCGCGGGTACTTGATGTGGGCCGTGAGCAGCAGGTCGAGGTAGGGCGACTGGTTGAAGTTCTGGACGAACGGCACGAGCTCGGTGGCCCGCATGCGCTCGGGCGAGAGGTCGCACGTCGGCAGCGTCGCGAGCGAATCGGCGGCGGTGTCGCCATGTCCCGGGAAGTGCTTGGCGCAGGCGACCACGGCGTTGTCGTGCAGGCCGCGGATGATCGCGCGCCCCAACGACGCGACGCGGTTCGGATCGGAGGAGATGGCGCGCCGCGCGATCGCCGTGTTCTCGGGCCGCGTGTGCACGTCGAGCATCGGTGCGAAGTCGAGGTTGAAGCCGGCGGCGGTCAGCTCGCGGCCGATCACCGCGCCGACCTCGTACGCCAGCGACACCGAGTCGACCATCCCGAGCTGGGCCATGTCGGGGAAGGTCGTGAAAGGCTTGGGCAGCCGGTGGACGGTGCCGCCCTCCTGGTCGACCCCGATGAAGGGAGGCACGCCGCCGCCGAGCGCCCAGATCTGCTCGGTGACGTCCATCACCTGCTCGAAGTTCTTCAGGTTGCGCTTGTGGAGGACGACGCCGCCCAGGCCCCACTCTTCGTCCAGGCGAATGAGGTCGCTCGGGACGCGTTGCCCGGTGAACCCGAAGATCATGCGCTGGCCGATGCGGCGCTTGAGGGTGCGGAGGTCCGCCATTCTTCGCGTGCCTCGCCTGAAGAGCAGCGGAACCTAACAGGAACGTCGCAGCGTGACAAGGTCCGGCCGTGGTCGGGGAAACCCCGAACTCCGGTGGATCAATGCTCGGCGCGGGGATCCCAGGCGTCTCGCAGCGCGTCTCCGAGCAGGTTGATCGCGAGGACCGACAGCGCGATCGCCAGGCCGGGATACAGCGCCAGGTGCGGCGAGACGAGGAAGTAGCGGGCCCCCTGGTCGAGCAGGGCGCCCCACGACGGCACGCCGTCGGGGCCGAGACCGAGGAACGAGAGCCCCGCCTCCGCCAGGATCGCGGCGGCCATCCCGAAGGTCGCCTGCACGATCACCGGCGCCATCACGTTCGGCACGAGGTGTCTCACGATGATCCACCACGCCGGCGCGCCCATCGCACGCGCGGCGACGACGAACGGGCGCTCCCGGAGCGACAGGATCTGGCCGCGCACGAGCCGTGCGTAGCCGGCCCAGCCCGTCACGCTGAGCGCGAAGACCACCGCCGTCACGGACGGGCTGCGGGTGAGCGCGATGAGCAGGATCGCGAGCAAGATGCCGGGGAAGGCCATGAGCACGTCGATGACGCGCATGAGCGCCTCGTCGACCGCGCCGCCGAAGTAGCCGCTCACGCTGCCCACCGCGGTGCCGACGACGGCGCACAGCAGCACCGTGCCGAGCCCGACGACCGCCGCCACGCGGGCGCCGTACAGGATCTGGCTCAGCAGGTCCGCCCCGTTCTCGTCGGTGCCGAGCCAGTGCCCGCCGCCCGGAGGCGCCAGCTCGCGCAGCAGGTTCACCTGTTCGGGCGGGTACGGCGCGATCCAAGGCGCCAGGATCGCGCAGCCGAGGAGGAGAACGACCCCCGCCAGCCCCACCCACGTGCGCGCGTTCATCGGTCGAGCCTCACGCGGGGGTCGATGACCGCGTACGTCACATCCGTCATCAGGTTCACGGTCACATAGAGCGCGGCGATGAGCAGCACCGTCCCCTGCACCACCGGATAGTTGCGCTGCTGGATCGCCTCGAGCAGCAGCGTGCCGAGCCCGGAGCGCGCGAAGACCTTCTCGGTGACGATCGCACCGGTCAGCAGCGCGCCGAACTGGATGCCCATCACGGTCACCACCGGGATCAGCGCGTTGCGCAGCACGTGTTTCAGGAGGATGACGCGCTCCGGCAGGCCCTTGGCGCGGGCCGTGACGACGTACTCGTCGCCGAGCACCTCGAGCAGGCTGCTGCGCACCATGCGGGTCAGCTTGGCGGCGAGCGCGGTGCCGAGGGTGATCGCCGGCAGCAGCAGCGCCGCGAGCGGCCTGTCCGTCTCCCCCGGCGTCGGCAGCCAGCTCAGACCGACGGTGAAGGCCAGCAGCAGCATCGGCCCGAGCCAGAACGCCGGAATGGCGATGCCCGCGAGCGCGAACGCCGTCGAGAGGTGGTCGACCCAGGTCGCGTGCCGCAGCGCGGCGGCGATGCCCAGCGGCAGCGAGACGAGCAGCGCCACGAGCATGCCGGCGATCGCCAGCTCGATCGTCGCCGGAAAGTTGTCGGCGATGAGCTCGACCACGGGGCGCGGCGTGACGTCGAAGGTCTTGCCGAGCGAGCCGTCGAGGACCTCGTCCCAGAAGCAGTCGTTGTATTGGACGAGCAGGGGCTCGTCGAGGCAGAGCGCTTTGCGCACGCGGGCGCGGTCCTCGGGCTGGGCCTGCTCTCCGAGGATCGCGTCGACCGGGTCGCCGGGGGCGAGCCGCAGCGCCCCGAAGACGAGCGTGCTGGCGCCGACGAGGACGATGACGAGCGAGGTCAGGCGGCGGGCGAGGAAGCGCGGCAACAGGCCGAACCAGCCGAGCCCGTAGAAGAGGAACGCGAGGCCCGCGACGCCGGCGAGCTTCGCGGCGAGGCCCCAGCCGCTCGCCGCGTGCGCCGGGTGTGCGAGCGCCCAGGCCGCGGCTGAGGCGGGCGGCAGCGCCGCCACGAGCAGGGCGAGTCGAGTCTTTCGGGTCATGCCGCCGGGCATTCTAGACGGCCAATTCCATATTTTCCTTGCTCATTTCCGATCTCGTCCCTACTATCTCGCCCACCTTGCGGGGCTGTAGCTCAGCTGGGAGAGCGCTAGAATCGCACTCTAGAGGTCAGGGGTTCGATCCCCCTCAGCTCCACCGCACAAAAGGCCGGTCTCGCGGGACCGGCCTTTTCTTTTTCTGCCCATGAACGCGCGACTCGAAGCGCTGCTCGCCGCCGCGCCCCCCCACCCGCGGCGCGTGGTCTGCCTCACCGAGGAGACCACCGAGACCCTGTACCGCATCGGCGCGGGCGACCTCGTCGTCGGCGTCTCCGGCTTCACCATGCGCCCGCCGGCGGCCCGCCAGAAGCCAAAGGTCAGCACCTTCCTCGACGCCGACTTCGACCGCATCCTCGAGCTGCGGCCCGACCTGGTGCTCGGCTTCTCCGACCTCCAGGCCGACCTCGCCGCCGAGCTCGCGCGCCGCGGCGTCGCCGTCCACCTGTTCAACCAGCGCTCCGTCGCCGAGATTCTGCAATCGATCCGTACGGTTGCGGGCCTCGTCGGGCGTCATGACGAGGGCGATCGCCTGGCGCTGGCGCTCACGGCGAACCTCGACCGCCTCGCCGACGCCGCGCCGGTCCGGCGGCCACGCGTGTTCTTCGAGGAGTGGCCGGATCCGTTGATCTCGGGCATCCGCTGGGTCTCGGAGCTCGTCGAGCTCGTCGGCGGCGATCCGCTCTTCCCCGAGACGCGAGCGGCCCAGGGCGCGGTCGGCCGCATCATCGCCCCCGACGCGGTGCCGCCGCGCGATCCCGAGGTGATCGTCGCGAGCTGGTGCGGCAAGAAGGCGGTGCGGCGGACGATCGTCGGTCGTCCGGGGTGGGACGCGACGCCGGCGGTGCGCGACGACCAGATCTACGAGGTCCGGAGCGTGGACATCCTGCAGCCGGGACCCGCGGCGCTCACCGACGGGGCCGAGCAGCTCGCGCGCATCGTGGCCGCCGTCGCGCGGGGGGAGCGCCTGCCCGCGCCGAGACAGGGCTTTCTGCGTCACGCCGGCCTTTCTTGACTCCGTGAGACAGCATTCCTACGCTCGCGGCGACGTCCGAGGTCCGAATCAGGGGAGGGCGAAGGTGGCAGCGACGCGCGCGAGTCGGGCCCGCGGCCTGCTGGTCCTGGCGATCGTCGTCGCCGGGCCCGGCGTGGCCGACGCCGCCGACAATGATCCGACCCTGGTGCGTCTGCTGATCGACGACGCCGGCAACCCCGATCCCGCGCTCGGACAGCGCCGCTTCGGCAAGCTGGCGCGCGAGCTCGGCATGGCGATGGCGCCCAAGCTCATGGCGCCGGCGGAGACGCTCGGCCTCGACGGCTTCCAGGTCGGCTTCGAGCTGTCGACGACGAACATCAGCGAAGAGCAGGACTTCTGGCAGCTCGGCGTCGAGGACGAGAGCCCGCCCGGCACGCTGCAGACGAGCCAGTTCCACGTGCGCAAGGGCCTGCCGTACAGCTTCGAGATCGGCGGCGCGGCCACCTATCTCGCGGGCAGCGAGCTGTGGGCGTTCGGCGGCGAGCTGAAGTGGTCGCCGAACGAGGCGATCGAGGCCTTTCCGGTCGACGTCGCCGTCCGCGGCGCGCTCAACCGCGTCGTGGGCTCGCCCGAGCTCGACATGACGATCGTCGGGCTCGACTTCATCCTCAGCCGCAACTTCGGCGTCGCCGGCGTCGCCAACGTCGCGCCCTACATGGCCTACGAGCCGGTGTTCATCTCGGCGCGCAGCAAGGTGCTCGACGCGACGCCGGCCGACGGCACCGACACCGACGGCAGCTTCGTCTTCGACGAGGAAGACCCGGTGCTGCACCGGTTCGTCCTCGGCTCCCGCTTCGTCTTCTCGGTGATCAGCCTCACGCCCGAGGTGGTCCTGACCAAGGGCCTGCAGACCTACAACGTCAACCTCGGTCTCGACTTCTGACGCGGACGCGCCGCGGGCGCGCCCGACGCCCGCCGGGCTGCAAACCGGCCTCGGGCGGCGCGGCGGGCGGAATGCCGAGCTGCGTCTCCACGCGATCCAGGCGCTCGCGCAGCGACGCCATCTCCCGCTGCAGGTGACCGAGCTGCGCCACGGTGCCGAGCATGCCTTTGATGCGCTCGTCGAGCCGCGCCTGCACTTCTTCGAGGGCCTGCGTGTTCTGGTCGAACCACGATTGCAGCGACGCGCGGGTCTCCGCGGCCCGCTCCTCGCCGCTCTTGAGCAGCCGGTTGACCGACTCCTCGACGCTGCTGCGCAGGTGGTGGACCGGCTCGCCGATCCGTCGCTGGAAGAGCTCGCCGCTCTGGCCGATGAGCTGGCGCATGGCGTCGAGCGGGCGGTGGCGCTGGGCGCGCTTCTCCTCTTCGACGAGGATCTGCGCGAGTGTCACCGAGGTGAGGTCCTCCTTCGTCTGGTTGTCGATGATGCGGAGGTCCTCGCCGGCGCGCACGAGGCCGGCGAGCTCGTCGAGCGTCACGTAGCAGCTGCGCTCCGTGTCATAGAGCTTCCGGTTGGCGTAGCGCTTGATGACGCGGACGTTCGACATGCCGCATCCGAGGGTGGACGGAGCGCCAACTTGGCGACGACGAGCGAGGGCTGTCAAGGGAATTGCCCTGGCGTGACGCGGGTGAAGGACTTGCCGGTTCCGGGACGAAGTGCGACGATCCCCCGTCCGCGGAGGGTCGCTCCGACGTGTTGATCGATTGCCCCCAATGTCAGGCCCGCTACGACTTCCCCGCCGAGGAGCTGCCCGGCGAGGGACTGCGGGCCAAGTGCGCCACCTGCGGCTTCGTCATGCTCGTCACACCGGAGGGCGTCAGCGCGCACCCGGACGCCGGCGACTTCGACGACGTGTCGACGATGAAGCTCGAGGCGCCCACGCCGGCTCCCACGCCCGCGCCGAAGGGGCGTGGCCGTTCCAGGGCGCCGGTGGTGCCCGCGGCGGCCGAGGGCGTGCCCGCGGGGTGGACGCCGGCGCCCGCCGAGCCGCGACGCCCCGGGCGGGCGCTGAGCGCCCCGCCCTCTTCGGCGCCGCCCATCGTCATCTCGAGCGCCGCGCCGCCGATCGTGGTGAACCCGGCCGAGATCGCGCCGCCGGTGGTCGCGGCCACCGCCCCCACCCCCTTCCTCGACGCCATCGACACCCTCACCCCCGAGCCGGCGGAGCCCACGCCCCCGCCGGCGCTCGAGGCCGACGGGGGCGTCCCCGTGGCCGCGGAGCCGCTCGACCTCCCTCGCAACGCACCGCGCCGGCCGGGGACCGTCCCCGAAGCCGACACGCCACCCAGGCGAACGCGCACCCGCGTCGAGCGCCCCGTGCCCTCGGAGCCCTCGATCATCGTCGACATGACGGCGCTGGCGCCGCCGCCCGGCACGGCACCCGCCGAGGCGCCGCCGGTCGAGGACGCCGGGCCCGAGTTCCCCGATCCGTTCGAGCTCGAGCCCCTGGGCGACGCGCCGCCGGCTCCCGCGACCGATCTCGACGTCTTCGGCGCGCCCTACTTCGACGAAGCGGAGGCGGTGCGCCCGCCCGGCATCCGTCGCCTCGTGCTGCTGCTGGCCGTCGCGCTCGTGGTGGGGGCGGCGCTGTTCGTCCTGTGGCGCAACCACTGGCACGTGGCGGCCCCCGGCCAGATGCTCGACGTCGCCCTGAGCGGCCGCCCCGCGCCGGCTTCGGTCGCGCCGCCGCCCGTCGAGATCGCGCCGGAGACGCCGGTCGTCGGCAAGCTCGAGGTGCGCGGCCTCAAGCTCGAGCGCCTCGCGCGCCGCCAACGCGCCGTGCTCGTGGAGGGCGAGCTCGCCAACGGCACCAACGTCGAGCAGGCGGCGATCACCATCCAGGTCGACCTGGCGAAGAACAAGCTTCTGCAGAAGACACGCGTCGTCGCCTGCTGCGACGAGCTCGACCGCGATGCCGCGGCGAAGCTGGCCGAGAAGCCCGAGCACCCGCACTTCGACGAGCGCCTCAACGACCTCGGCCGCGTGCGCCTAAAGCCCGGCGAGACGCGGCGGTTCGGGGTCGTCTTCCGCGAGCTCGACGGCGACCTCCTCGAGGGCGACCTCGTGCCGAGCGCCCAGGTGCGCTTCTCCGAGCCCGTGCGGACGCCGTGAGCGAGGCGCAGCGCTTCATCCGCAAGCTGGCGGCGCTCCCCGAGCCGCCCATGCGGGTCGCGCTGTGGCGGGAGGCCTTCGCCGGCCTTCTCCCGGAGACTCTCTTCGAGATCGTGGCGGGGTTGCTCGACGCGATCGCGAAGGCGCGAGAGCCGGCGGCCGAGGTGGTCTACTTCGCGCTCATCGAGCACCTCGAGGCGACCCGCGGCCAGCCCGATCCGGGGCGGCGGGGCCTGTACGAGGCGGCGCACGGCGCCGGCAACCTCGAGGTGATGCGGCTGCTGCTCAGTCGGCCGTCGGCGAAGGTGGTCGAGAACGAGCCGCCGGCGCCGATCCTGAAGTTCGATCGCGAGGTCACGCTGGGCGAACGCCGCTCCCTGGCGCGGTCGCTCGATCGCAATGTGCTCGATCGCCTGCTCGCCGACGCCGACGTCGGCGTCCTGCGGAACCTGCTCGCGAACCCGCGCCTGATCGAGGCCGACGTGCTGCGCATCGCGAGCCGGAGGCCCACGACGGCCGCAGCGTTGACGCTGCTCTTCCGGCACCCGAAGTGGGGGCGGCGGCGCGCGGTGCAGAAGGCGCTGGCGTTCAATCCCTACACGCCGAGCGACATCGCCGTCGCGCTCGTGTCGCTGCTCGAGCCGGCCGACTGGCGCTCGCTGTCCACGGATGGGCTCGTGCACGCCTCGGTGCGCGAGCGCTCGCGCGTGCTCCTTGACCAGCGGCGCCGACAGACGGCGCCGCAAGTCATCGAGATCGCCGACGATCCGTAGCAGAAGTCAGGCCTGCTTCGTCTCGGAGGGCTGGCGCGGCTGCTGGGCGAGCTTCGAGTCGAGGGCGTCGTGGCGCTGGTCGGTCACCTCGCGCACCTCGCGGTGCGTCGGCTCGACGACCTCGTCCTTGGCGAACGCCTTCTTGAAGTTCTTGATGCCCTTGCCGAGCGCGTCGCCGAGCTGCGGGATGCGGTTGTGGCCGAAGACCACGATCACGATGAGCAGGATCAGCAGCAGCTCGCTGCCGCCGGGCATGCTCAGGGCCGACAGGATGGGCGCGTCGTGCAGGTTCATGAAGGCTCCGTCGACCGCGCGGGGCGGCCAGGTGGTTCGCGCGCAAGGATGATAACGGAAGCACTAGAGGCTACGCGATAACTCGATCTTGAGGATGCGGTCCCCGACCGTCAACGCATCGACCACGAGCATGCCTTCCCGGACGCGCCCGAAGACCGTGTAGCCGCCGTCGAGGTGCGGCTGCGGTCCGTGGGTGACGAAGAACTGGCTGCCGCCTGTGTCCTTGCCCGCGAGCGCCATGCCGACCGTGCCCCGCGAGTACGGGTGCGCGTTGATCTCGCAGCGGATGGTGTGGCCGGGGCCGCCCCAGCCGTCGCCGCGCGGATCGCCGCCCTGGACCACGAAGTCGGGGACCACCCGATGGAAGGTCAGGCCGTCGTAGAAGCCGCGGCCCGCGAGCGCCGCGAAGTTCTTCACCGTGTTCGGGGCGTCCTCCGCGAACAGCTCGACCGTGAAGACGCCCTTCGTCGTCTCGATGCGCGCCGTGCGAAGGGGCGAGGGGATGACGAGGTCCGGCGCCGGCGCCGGCACCGGAGGCGCTTCGGCCACGTATGCGCCGACGTCCTGAATGGCGTTCAGCGCCTCGACCGCCGCCGCGCGCAGGGCCGCATTCGGATGGAAGACCTGCGCCTCGAGCACGGGCACCGCCGCCTTGACCTTCAGCTTGCCGAGCGCCTCGAACACGGACTGCGCCGCCTCGTACTCGCCCCTCGGCACGAGCCGCTCCGCCGCGGCGATCAGCGGTCGCGCGGCGGGCGTGAACCTCCACTCGCCGGCGACCGCCGCCGCCTCGGCGACGACCGCCGGATCGCGGGACGCGAGCGCCTTCAGCGCGAGCCGCTGCGCCGCCCTCTCGGCGCCGAGCGACTTCAGCGCGCCGACCGCCGAGGCCTGACCCTGGGGCGTCGCCTTCGCGTAGAACGCCGCGAGCGCCTTCGCCCGCGCCGCCGCCGGCCGAACCTCGAGCACCTGCACCACGAGCGTCTCGCGAAGCGCCTTCGGGTACGCTGCCCCTCCGCACTCGGGCAGCCGCTCGACCTTCCCCGCCGCCCGGTCGAGCAGCGCCGCGGCTCGGCAGTGCAAGTGCCCGCGTGCCAAGGAGAATTCTTTCGCGGGCGCCGTCGCGGCGTACAGCGTCCCCGCCGCCTCCGTGAGCGCCGGCGAGGGCGTCAGCGTCAGCGCGGCGTCGAGGGCGGTGACGACCGGGTGCAGGTCGGCGCCCTCGCACGACGCCGGCGCGACGAGCAGGCGCGCGAGGTCGACGTCGGCCTTCTGCTCGCCGAGCCCTCTCGCCGCCTCGGCGCGCACGCGCCACGACGTGTCCCGGGCCGCCTTCGCGAGCGTTTCGGTCGCCGCGGAAAAGCGCGCCAGCGCGCGAACGCAGTGCACCCGCACCTCTTCGTCGGCATCGGCGGCGCAGCGCGGCGCCGCCGCGAGGGCGACGTCATCGGTGAGCGCCTTCGCCCGCAGCAGGGCGTAGGAGGCGCCGAACCGGACCTCCGGCTCCGCGGCCCGCAGCCAGGCCTCGAGCCGCGCAGCGTCCACGCCGGGCAGCGCCCCGTCCGAGCGCTTCGCCACGAGCCCGAGCCCGACGAGCGCCGCGCGCCGCTCCGCCAACGGGCCCTCCGCGGCGCGCGCGAGGAGGAAGGGCACGACGTCCGCCTTGCCGGCGCGGCCGACCGCCTCGACGAGCGTGAGCCGCACCGACGCGTCCGTCTCACCGGGGTGACGCTTCAGCAGGGGCGCGACGTCGCCGAGGAGCCCGAGCGCGAACGCCGCCTCGCGTCGCACGGGCGGCTCGGCGTCCTCGAGCGCGCGTGCCACCGTCGCGCCGCCGTCCCCGATGCGGCCGAGCGCGCGGACGGCGGCGATGCGCACGGCGGGGCGCAAATCCGCGGCGAGCGCGGCGAGCGCGCCGTCGCCGAGGTGGCGCGCGTCCTCGAGGGCGGCGATGCGCGCGAGCGCGTCGTCGCCGGCGGCGGCCGGCGCGGCGGCGAAGAGCGCGAGGAGGACGGCGGCGATTCGCATGGGGGCGCACGCTAACGCACGCGCCGCGCGAGCGGCAAGCGCCCTTGCCCGCCGCGATTGGCGCGTGTTACCCAATCCGAGGCCTACCTGCGGAGGTGAGCACGTTGTCTGCTGCGCGGACGCCCAGCTTCGCCCTGCGATTCGTCGCGGGGCAGCACAAAGGCGGCGAATTCCCCCTGCGCCCCAACCGGGAGATCGTGATCGGCCGGGGCAGCGAGTTCGACATGGTCCTCGACGAGGACATGGTGTCGCGCCGCCACGCCCGCCTCTCGACGTTCCACGGGCAGATCGTGCTGCAGGACCTCAAGAGCACGAACGGCACGTTCGTCAACGGCGAACGGATCTCCGTCAGCCGCCTCAAGCCGGGCGACCGCGTGCTCATCGGCAATTCGGTGATGGAGCTCGTCGAGGCCGGCGCGCCGGGCGTCGTCGCCGCGACCGAGCCCTCCTCTCCGGGCTTCGACGCCGACGCGCCGACGAAGGCCGGGGCGCCGTCGATCGCCGCGCGCACGACGTTGCATCCGACGGTCGACGCCGAGCACCGTCTCTCCGGCAAGGTCCCCGAAGAGGGCGTCGCGATCGCCGACCTCGTCGAGCTGTTCTGCGCGGGGCGACGCAGCGGCGTGCTCACGCTCAAGGAGCCGGGCGGCGGCGAGGGCCGGGTCCTCTTTCGCGAGGGTCGCGTCTACTTCGCCGCGATGACCGAGGGGCGCGGGCGGCGCGTCGCCGTCCCGCCGGCGAAGGCGCTGTTCCGCCTGTGCGGCTGGCCTCGCGCCGATTGGCGCCTCGACACCCAGGCCTCGCTGCCCCAGCTCGAAGGCGAGATCGGTGAGGACACGGCGGCGCTCATGGCCGCCGTCCGCCAGGGCTGGGAGCAGCTCACCCCCTACGTCGAGCACCTGCCGGCGCGCGATGGGCGCCTGGCCCTCGCCGTGCCGCTCGAGCCGCGCCTCTCCGCGCTGTCGGCCGAGGCGCTCGAGACGCTCCAGCTCGTCCTCAACCACGGCCAGGTCGCCGCGGTCGTCGACAAGAGCGAGGCCACGGACGCCGAAACGTGGCTCGACATCCTCTACCTCCTCCAGAACGGCTACATCGTCCAGGGTTGAGCCCCCGGCGGCTTCCTCGGGCGCTTCCTTGACCCGTTCAGGGGTCGCGGCTACGCTTGCGCGCTTTCGTCGCCCGGGGGGCGTCGGTCCGGCTTCGGGCCGGCGCGGAGCGACGCCAGCCCGAGGCTGCGCCGCGAGGTATCACGGATGGAGTTTTTCGTCGTCGATCCCAAGGAATTCAGCTTTCCGGAGTGGAAGCAGAAGATCCGGGAGTTCCTGCGCGCCGAGAACCTCGACTTCGTCGAGGAGGAAGGCAAGCTCTTCTACAAAGGCGACGACATCGCGATGCCCTGGGGCGAGAACTCGCTGCTGTTCCAGGTGAACGGCGGCGACGACGTGCGCGGGGTCATCGAGCTGCGCGAAGGGGACGAGCACTTCTACGTCTTCTCCGACGACATGGACATCTTCGACGACCGCGAGGTGAAGGAGGCCGTCGGCTTGCTCTCGCGGCCGGCCGGCGCGCTGTACGGCTTCTCGTGGCGCGACAAGAAGGAGTGCCGGTTCCACCTCGGCCCCTCCGCCGGTTTCTACTACTTCTACGACGACGAGGAGGGCGACTACCCGCCCGTCCTCGACCTCGGCGACGTCTGGGAGCTCTTCTTCCGCGCGGGCGACTGGATCGGCAACGGCGTCAGCCGCATCCAGGACCTGAAGGGCGTGCACGCCGACGACGTGCGGCTCGACCTCGAGATCGAGTTCACCTTCAAGCACCCCGCCGCGCTCGACGCGCTCAACGAGGTGCTCTGCGACGAAGAGGGCTTCGAGCGCACGAAGACCGGCCTGCGCGCCGTCTTCCGCGAGCGCCACCTCGAGTGGCTCAAGAAGCTCGTGGCGCTGCTACCGCCCGAAGAAGAGGACTTCGAGCGCGCCTTCGTGCGCGCGGTGTGGTCCGGCGCCGTCGGCGGCAAGCAGACGGAGCTCTTCTACGTCGGCATCGAGCGCCGCCGCCTGCGGCCGTTCGTGCAGCTGCCGGTACACGGCACGAGCAAGGACCTCGTCGAGAAGTTCCGCAATCATTTCAAAGGCCATCGAATGGAACGGCAGGAGTACTACCTCTAGCCGTTCGTCTTCGTGGGGGAGGCGCTTCGCCGACGAGGCGCCGAGAGGCGGGCGCGCGATGATTCCGGACGAGGTCATCGCCGAGGTGCTGGATCGGGCCGACGTGCTCGCGGTGGTGGGCCGGGTGGTTCAGCTCCGCAAGGCCGGCACGGTCTACAAGGGGCTGTGCCCGTTTCACGACGAGCGCTCGCCGTCCTTCACCGTCTCCCCGCAGCGCCGCACCTACCACTGCTTCGGCTGCCAGGCCCACGGACACGCCGTCGACTTCCTGATGAAGGCCCAGGGACACAGCTTCCCCGAGGCCGTGCGCCTGCTCGCCGCCGAAGTCGGCGTCACCGTCCCCGACGACCGGCCCGTCTCCGCCAGGGAGCGCGCCGAGCGCGACGCGAAGAAGTCGCTCGCCGAGCGGCTGCACCAGGTCCAGGACGCGCTTGCCGCCTACTTCACCGACACGCTGTTCGACGCCCGCCGCGGTGCCCGCGCTCGCGCCTACCTCGATCAACGCGGCATCTCGCGGCGCGCCGCCGAGGCCTTCCGGCTCGGCTGGGCCGACGGCGACAAGGCGCGATTCGAGCGGTGGCGCGCCGACAAGTCCATCGAGCTCGCGGACCTCGTGCTGCTCGGCGTCGTCGTCCCGGCCGAGCGGCCCGCCGAAGGGCCGCTCGCCGGCGGCTACCTGCGCTTCCGCGAGCGGGTGATCTTCCCGGTGCTCGACATGCGGGGCGAGGTCGCCGGCTTCGGCGGGCGGATCCTCACCGACGACAAGAAGGTCGCCAAGTACATCAACTCGCCGGAGACCCCGATCTACACGAAGGGGGAGCAGGTCTACGGGGCGCACACCGCCTCGCGGGCCGCGCGACGCGAGGGTCGCGTCGTGCTCTGCGAGGGCAACGTCGACGTCATCATGCTCTGGCAGGCGGGCTTCGAGGGCACCGTGGCGGCGATGGGCACCGCGCTTACGCCGAAGCAGGTGCGCCTGGTCAAGCGCCTGGGGGAGAAGGTCGTCTGCGTGATGGACGGCGACGGCGCCGGTCGCAAGGCCGCCTTCGCCAGCCTCGTGCCCTTCCTCGAGGCCGGCATCCACCCC
The DNA here is from genome assembly GCA_963169045.1 of Myxococcota bacterium. Classification (GTDB taxonomy): domain Bacteria; phylum Myxococcota_A; class Bradymonadia; order UBA7976; family UBA1532; genus CAUJDF01. The sequence goes on along the minus strand of CAUJDF010000058.1, from coordinate 162,498 downwards.
CGGGCGGTGATGCTGCCCGACGGCGAGGATCCCGACAGCTTCGTACGCGCTCGCGGGCCGGATGCCTTCCGCGCGCTGCTCGACGCGGCGCCGCCGTTGCTCGACGTGTTCGTGGCCCACGAAGCGGCGGCCCAGCCCGCCGATCCGCCGGGGCGCGTCGCGGCGCTGCGGGCGGTCGCGCCGGCGCTCGCGCTCGTGGGCGACCCGATCGAGAAGGGCCTCTACCAGGCCAGGATCTCGGAGACGCTGGGGATTCCGCTGGCGCTCGTCGAGGCCGCGCGCGGCGAGCCCGCGCCGGAGCCGAAGCGCGCCCGCAAGGAGCCCGCGCCGGCGCCCCGCCCCGAGGTGCCGGAGCCGCCGGCAGCCATGCCGGAGCCACCGCCAGGCCCTCCCGATGCTCCGCCGCCCGACCTCGAGCCATCGCCGTTCGAGGTATTCGAGGCGCCCGCGGCCGAGAGAGCGCCGGAGCCCGCCCCGCCGCGTCGCGACCGGCGCCGATTTGACGGCATGCCGAGCTATGAGAAGGATGTTGCGAGAATCCTTCTGCATTTTCCGGAACAGGTCGTCCGGTTCGTCGAGGCAGGGGGGCTCGGAGCCTTGACGGAACCCGGCGTGGCTGCTTTCTTTTCCGGCCTTTGCGACGAGCTACGGTCGGGCAGGACGCCGAACGAAGAACGTTCGATCGCAGAGCTGGAGGATCGGACCCTGGCCGCGTTTCTCACGAGTCTCCTGGCGAAGAAGCCACACCAGACCGAGGAGACGGTCGTGGACGCCCTGAACGGCATGCTGCAGGAGCGGCTGCCCGACGTCTGGGCGCGCTGGCGCAAGCTGGCAGGGTTCCGTGAAGAAGCGGCGAAGCACTGGGGGGTCTCCGCCGAAGTGCCTCGGAGTCTGGTCGAGCGCCGGCGGGCCCTCGAGAAGGCCGCAAAGAAGCGGCCGTCGGCCGCCGGGCAGCAGAAGGTCGAGGGGGGGCTGGTTCGAGCCCCGTCGAGCAAGAACCAGGGAGCACACTAGATGTCCGTGTCCCACGAGCAGCGTGCCATCAGTGACCTCATTCGCAAGGGGGAGAGCAAGGGCTTCCTCACGAACGAGGAGGTCAACCGGTCACTGCCGCCCGGGTACCTGCCCGAGGATCTCGACGAGCTCCTCACGATGCTCAAGGAGAAGGGCATCCGCGTGATCGACCGCGAGGAAGCGAGCGTCCACCGCAAGAAGGCGCGCCCCGGCAAGGAGGGCGAGGCCGGCGAGGACCTCGACGCGGCCTACGCCCGCACCAATGACCCCGTGCGGATGTACCTGCGCAAGATGGGCTCGGTCTCCCTCCTGACGCGCGAGGGTGAGGTCGAGATCGCCAAGCGCATCGAGTCGGGCGAGATCAAGGTGCGCGACGCGGTGCTCGCGAGCCCGATCGCGCTCAAGGTCGCCATTCAGCTGGCGCACCGCCTCGAGATGGGCGGCGTGCGCGCCAAGGACCTCGTCATCGAGCCGCCGGAGGGCGTCGAGATCGAAGAGGCGCCGGCCGACCGCATGCGGCGCCTGATCAGCGAGATCCAGCGGCTCGACCGCGAGGTGCGCAAGAGCGAGGAGCGCGTCGACGGCGTATTGCCGCTCTCCGACGTCTTCCGCAAGCAGCTCGTGCGCAAGGCCCAGGAGGGGCGCGAGCAGATCCACCAGTACCTGGTCGAGATCCACTTCAACAAGAAGGTGATCGACCGCATGGTGGCGCGGGTGAAGGTGCTGCATCACCGCGTCGCGCGCGCCGAGTGCCAGATGCGCGAGTGCTGCGAGCGCCTCGGCGTCACCGATCCCGACGGCTTCCGCACCGAGGTTCGCGCCCTGCGCGAGACGCCGAACGCCGAGCGCCAGCAGACGCTCGTGCGCCGCTACGGCCTGCGCGACGGCATGGAGGTCGACAACCTCGACCGCCTGCTCGGCCACGCGCAGCGCAAGACGCGCCGCGCCGAGATCGAGGCGGGGCTCGGCGTGCCCGAGCTGCACACCCTCTACATGGAGATTACGCACGGCGAGCGCGAGGCGGAGCGCGCCAAGGCCGAGCTCGTCGAGGCCAACCTGCGCCTCGTCGTCTCCATCGCCAAGAAGTACACGAACCGCGGTCTGCAGTTCCTCGACCTCATCCAGGAGGGGAACATCGGCCTCATGAAGGCCGTCGACAAGTTCGAGTACAAGCGCGGCTACAAGTTCAGCACCTACGCGACGTGGTGGATCCGCCAGGCGATCACCCGCGCGATCGCCGACCAGGCGCGCACGATCCGCATCCCGGTCCACATGATCGAGACGATCAACAAGCTCATCCGCACCAGCCGGTACCTGGTGCAGGAGATGGGCCGGGAGCCGACGCCCGAAGAGATCGCCGAGCGCATGGATCTGCCGCTCGAGAAGGTGCGCAAGGTCCTGAAGATCGCCAAGGAGCCCATCTCGCTCGAGACCCCGATCGGCGAGGAGGAGGACAGCCACCTCGGCGACTTCATCGAGGACAAGGGCGCGGTCAACCCCTCCGACGCGGTGATCAACCTCAGCCTGCAGGAGCAGACGCGCAAGGTCCTCGCGACGCTGACGCCTCGCGAAGAGAAGGTCTTGCGCATGCGCTTCGGCATCGGCGAGAAGTCCGACCACACGCTCGAGGAGGTCGGACAGGACTTCGAGGTCACGCGCGAGCGTATCCGGCAGATCGAGGCGAAGGCGCTGCGCAAGCTGCGGCACCCCTCGCGGAGCAAGCGCCTGCGCGCGTTCGTGGAGAGTTGATCGGGGGCATCGGGGCCCATAGCTCAGCGGTGAGAGCTGCCGGCTCATAACCGGTCAGGTCCCAGGTTCGAATCCTGGTGGGCCCACCCGCCCCCGGCCCGAGCAAATTTGGCGAAGACCCGGGAGGCGAAGTGAACGAAACGCTCTCGATGCTGCTGGAACTCCAGCAGATCGACGACGCCTTGCGCGACCTCAGCCAGCTGCGATCGCAGCTCGAGGAGATGCGCAAGGAGAACCAGCAGGCGCTGGCCGCACTCGACGAGATCCTGTCGATCCGCGGCGCGAAGCTCGCCGAGGTGCGTGGTCTCTGCGAGGCGAAAGAGGCCGACATCAAGGAGTCCGAGGCGAACATCGCCCGCTCCCGCCAGCGCCTCAACACCCTGACCCATCAGCGCGAGCAGCAGGCGGCGACGCGCGAGCTCGAGACCGCCAAGCGCACGACCCAGCAGCGCAACGAAGATCTCGTCAAGCTCCTCGAGCAGCTCGAGGCGTCGGAGTCCGAGCATCGGCGGCGTCAGAAGGACCGCGAGTCGCTGCTCGCCGAGATGCAGGCCACCGAGGCCGACCTCGTGCGGCGCATCGCGGAGCGCGAGGCGGGCGTGACCGAGCTGACCGGCCGGCGGAGCGCCCTGAGCGGCAAGCTGCCGCGGGACCTCACGAGCAAGTACGAACGTATCTCCAAGGCGCGCCAGGGCGTGGCGGTGGTGCCGATCGCGGCGCCGACGTGCACGGCGTGCCGCATGTCCGTGGCGCCGCAGACGTTCATTCGCCTGCAGCGCATGGAGACGCTCGAGACTTGCACCTACTGCAATCGGTTCCTAATCTATCGCCCGACCGACGGTGAACCAGAGGTCGGTCTCTCCGAGTAGGACGGATGGTCGCCGGCGCAGAAGTGCGCGGGAGGAAAGTCCGAGCTCCACAGGGCGTGGTGCTGGCCAACGGCCAGTCGGGGCAACCCGAAGGAAAGTGCCACAGAGAGCAGACCGCCGCGGTTCTTCCGCGGTAAGGGTGAAAGGGTGCGGTAAGAGCGCACCGGGGGGTTGGTGACAACTCCCGTCAAGGTAAACCCCACCTGGAGCAAGACCGAATCGGGGCGTCCCGCTCAGGCGGGCCCGGGTGACCCCCCCGGTTGCCTCGGGTCAGGTCGCTACAGGGCCGTGGCAACACGGCTCCTAGATGAATGACCATCCCCTCCTCGGCGGTGACGCCGGGGAGGTGACAGAACTCGGCTTACGGCCTGGTCGGAGAGACCGTTTTTTCCGGGGCCCCGCGACGCAAGCCGCGGGGCCCCGTCCTTTTCTGGCGAGGGGTCCGGCGATGGCGAAGAAGACGGGTCAGAAGGCCATCGCGACCAACCGTCGCGCGCGTTTCGACTACGAGATCGACGACACCTACGAGGCGGGCCTCGTCCTGCGTGGCTCTGAGGTGAAGACGCTGCGCGGCGGCAAGGTCACCCTCGGCGAAGGCTACGTGAAGGTGGAGCGCGGCGAAGCCTGGCTCGTGGCGGTGCACATCCCCGAGTACAGCAACGCCGGCTACTCCCAGCACGAGCCCACGCGCCCGCGCAAGCTGCTGCTCCACGCCCACGAGATCGAGAAGGTGGGCGACGCACTGCAGAAGGAGGGCTACACGGCGGTGCCGATGGAGCTCTACTTCAAGGACGGCCGGGTCAAGCTGCTGTTCGGCCTCGGCAAGGGCCGAAAGAACATCGACAAGCGTCGGCTCGAGCGCGACAAGGAAGACCGGCGCGAGATGGATCGTTATCGGGGTTGACGTGGGCGCCGTCGGTGCCTAACGTCCCGAAAGCTCAGCGGTTCTGTGAAAAGTGGGGGCGTCACGGTTTCGACGGGGATGTTGAAGCCCTGGTTGCATGTCGCGCTTCCCGGTCAGCGCGTAAAAAGGCTGGAAAAACACAAATGCCAACGACGACGTTGAGCTGGCTCTCGCTGCCTAAAAACAGTTGAGGTCCCGCGGTGGTGGTCAGGGCCCACGGGTCCATCACCGTGTCATGCCAGTGGGATAGCCGCGGGAAGTCACCCGATACGACCCAAGGCGAGATCAGTTCGGGAACCTCTGGAAGGAAGCCTGTCCGTGGGCGTCCGACCGGAAAACACAAATCACGGAACACACATGTAGACGCCAGGTTTGCCGATCGTTTCCGGACCCGGGTTCGACTCCCGGCGCCTCCACCACCCGTACCCGTGAAAAGGGCCGCGTTCTCGCGGCCCTTTTCGTTTCGTGCGCCGCCGCGGCTTGACCGAGGCGGCCGGTCCACGCGACAAGCATTCCCGATGGGAGCGCTCCCCCCGTGACGTGGCTGCTGGCGCTCGTCGGGCTGCTGTCGGCGGTGCCGCTCGGCCTCGCGCTCGCCGACATCGCGCCCGACTGGACGCGGCAGCCGACCGCGCCGTGGTTTGGCGGGGGCGTGCTCGCGGGCGCGGCGATCGGCTGGCTGCTCGTGCGCAAGCTGCCGCTGCTGCCGATCCTCGAACACGAGATGACCCACCTGCTGACGGCACTGGCGCTCTTCCGCCGCCCGCGACAGCTGCTCGCGGCCGACGGCGGAGGCGAGGTGGTGTACGACGGGCGCGGCTCGACGCTCATCCGGCTCGCCCCGTACGCAGTCCCCACGCTGACGCTGCTCGCGCTGCCGTTCGCGCCGCTCGTGGCCCAGGCGCAGCGCCCCTGGTTCGTGGCCTTGCTCGGCCTCACCTGGGGCTATCACGCGCTGACCTCACTCCTCGAGACGCGTCCGCAGCAGCCGGACCTGCGCCAGGGCGGCCTCATCCCATCCTTCGTGGCCGTCGCGGCGTTCGCGACGCTGCTCTTCGGGGTGACCGCCGTGGCGGCGGTCGGCCGCATGCCGCTCGTCGAACGTTGGCTGCAGCTCGGCCTGCAACGCGGACGAGCGCTGCTCTCGCTCCTGACCTGAGGCATCATCGCGACATGAAAGCGAAATCGCTGGAAGCACCCTACGGACCGTACCGGGACCTCTGTCGGAAGTTCGCGCAGCGAGAGATCGAGCCGCATGCGCTCGAGTGGGAGGAGGCCGAGCTCTTCCCGCGCGAGCTGTATGGCCGCGCGGCGGCTGCGGGCATCCTCGGCGCCGGCTTCCCCGAGGCCTATGGCGGCGCTGGAGAGGACGCCCTCCTACCGCTCGTCGGCATCGAGGGCCTGCTCTGGGGCGGCACGACGGGCGTCGTCGCCGGGCTCGGCTCCCACGGCATCGCGCTGCCGCCCATCCTCTTTCTGGGCGATGAAGAGCAGAAGCGGCGCTTCGTCCCGCCGGTGCTCGCCGGCGAGCGGGTCGCCGCGCTCGCGATCACCGAGCCCGGCACCGGCAGCGACGTGGCCGGGGTGCGGACGCGCGCGGTCCGCGATGGCGAGACGTACGTGCTCAACGGCGCCAAGATGTTCATCACGAGCGGTTGCCGCGCCGACCTCGTGACGGTCCTCGCGCGGACGGGCGACGACCCGCACGGCGGGTTGACCTTCTTCGTCGTCGAGCGCGGCACGCCCGGCTTCGAGGTGTCGCGCGCGCTCAAGAAGACCGGGTGGCGCGCGAGCGACACCGCCGAGCTCGCGTTCGCCGACGTGCGCGTCCCCGCCGGGAACCGTATCGGCCCGGAGGGCAGCGGCTTCGTCGCGCTCATGCGCAACTTCCAGCAGGAGCGCCTCGCCCTCGCCTTCATGGGCCACGCCACCGCCGAGATCTGCCTCGCCGACGCGATCGCCTATGCCCGCGAGCGCGAGGCGTTCGGTCGCCCCATCGCTCGTTTCCAGGTCATCCGCCACAAGCTCGCCGACATGGCCACCGAGACGCTCGCCACCCGGGAGCTCAACTACGCCGTCGCCCGTCGTGTCGCCGCGGGCGAGGCCATCCCGGCGGAGGTCTCGGCGGCCAAGAACTTCGCCGCGCGCACCGCGGAGAGCGTCTGCCGCGAGGCGGTGCAGATCCTCGGCGGCATGGGCTACATGCGCGAGTCGCGCGCCGAGCGCCTCAGCCGCGACGCGCGACTGCTCGCCATCGGCGGCGGCACGTCGGAGGTGATGAACGAGGTGATCGTCCGTTGGGGGCTCGGGCTCCAGTAGGCGCCCGTGCCGTCGCGTCAGTTGGCTTCGGCGTAGAGGCCTTCGATCACGGTCGCGTGCTTTTCGTACACGACCTTGCGCTTCACCTTCTGCGTCGGGGTCAGCTCGCCGCTCTCGACGCTGAAGTCGTTGGGAAGCAAGGCAAATCGCTTGATCGATTCGTACTGCGCGAGCTGCTTGTTGGCGGCGTCGATGCCCGCCTGAACGTGGGCGCGAAAGCCGGGCGCGCGCGCGAGCTCGTCGAGGCTCGCCGGCCAGCCGTTGCGCGCGGCGAGCGCCGGCGCCGCCTCGGGATCGAGCGTCAGCAGCGCGACGAGGTACTTGCGCCGGTCGCCGATCACCACGGCGTTGCCCACGCCCTCGATGCCGCGCAGCTGCTTCTCGATGTTCTGCGGCGCCACGTTCTTGCCGCCGGCGGTGATGATCAGGTCCTTCTTGCGGTCGGTGATCCGCAGGAAGCCCTGGCCGTCGAACTCGCCGATGTCGCCGGAGTGCAGCCAGCCGTCGGCGAGCGCCTCGGCGGTGGCCGCCGGCTCTTTGTAGTAGCCGACGAAGACGTTCTGGCCGCGCACGAGGATCTCGCCGTCCTCGGCGATGCGCACCTGCACGCCGGGCACCGGCTGGCCCACCGTCCCGATCTTGCGTTTGCCGGGAAAGGGCTGGTTGAAGGTCGTCGGTCCGCAATCCTCGCTCTGCCCGTACACCTCGTGGATGACCACGTTGATCGACAGGAAGAAGTCGAGCACGTCCCGGCCGATCGGCGCGGCGCCGCTCACCGCGCAGCGCAAGCGGTCGAGGCCGAGCGCCTGCTTGACCTTCCCGTAGAACAGGCGGTCGGCGACCTGGTGCTGTAGACCGAGCAGGCCGTTGGCGGCGCCCTTCGCGACGATCTGCGGGCCGGCCTCGGCACCCACCTTGCGCGCCCACTGGACGATGGCCTTCTTCACGCCGGTGGCCTCGGCGAGCTTCGCTTCCATCGCCGCCTTGAACTTCTCCCAGACGCGCGGCACGCCGAGGAAGATCGTCGGCCGGGCGGCGATCAGGGTCTCCTTCACGCGGTCGAAGCGGTCGGCGATCCACACCGGAAAGCCAGCGCTGATCGGGACGTGGAGCGAGAGCATCTGCTCGGCGATGTGCGACAGCGGCAGGTAGGAGACGATGCAGTCGTCCTGCGTCGCCTGGCCGAAGATCTCGACGGCGAGGTGCGACGTGAACGCCAGGTTGCCGTGGCTGAGCATCACGCCCTTGGGGGGGCCGGTCGTGCCGCTCGTATAGATCAGCGTCGCGAGGTCGACGTCGTTGATCTCGTCGAGGCGGCGATCGACCTCGCCGCGGTGCTTGTCGCCACGCGCCAGGAAGGACGCGAACGAGACCGCCTGCGGGTCGTCCACCGATTCGGCGTCGCGCACCATCACGATGCGGCGCAGGGCCGGGAGCCGATCGCGCATCGCGGCGATCTTCCGGTACTGCTCGGCGTCCTCGACGACGACGACCTTCGCCTCGCAGTGCCCCGCCACGTAGGCGGCCTGTTCGGGCGTCGACGTCTGGTAGATGCCGGCGGCGACGCCGCGCGCGAACATCGCGCCGAGGTCGGCGATCAGCCACTCCGGGCAGTTGTTGCCCATGATCGCCACCGCGTCGCCCGGGACGTTGCCCTCGGCGAGCAGCGCGCCGGCGAAGGCGCGGCAACGGTCGGCGTACTCGCGCCAGCCGATGGCGCGCCAGACGCCGTCGTGCTGATGCCACAGGGCCGGCCGATCGCCCTGTTCCCGGGCGCGTTCGAGAAGGCGGTGCGGGATGGTGTCGCGTACCATGACTCCCGTACTAGTCGCATTCGCGGGCCACGTAAAGGCCCAGGCTCTTGAGGCGCGCGCGCCGATCGTGGAACCCTGTGACGTCTCGTGCGGGGAGGTGCGGCAAGATGCGTTCGGCCTGGCTGCTGCTGGCGGTGTTCGTCGTCGCGTGCGGCGACTCGACCGAGGAGGCGTCCGGCGCCGACTCCGGTTTGGTCCGCGGCGTCGACGTCGACGCCGCCGGCGCGGACGGCGCGGTGGCGCCGGTCGACGCGGCGACGCCCGACGCGGCGCGCGACGCGGCGCCCGGCGACGCGCTGACGCCCGATGCCGCGCCCCCCGACGGGCGGGGCACGCTGCAGATCCTGCCCGAGGAGGCGGAGCTGGTGATGGCCGCCGGCCGGGCGCCGGCGCTGCAGATGCAAGCGGTGCTGCGCTACCAGGGTGGACGCACGGTCGCGGTGGCGCCCGCCGACGTCGAGTGGCTCGTCGATCCGCCGGACCTCGGCGACGTCGCGCCCGACACCGGCGTCTTCACGCCCGCCGGCCCGCTCGGCACGGCCCGGATCTTCGGCCAGCACGACGGCGACACCGCCGCGGCGGTCGTCCGCATCCTCGGCACGGAGGCCATCCTCGAGCCCGGCGCGCCGCAGGACGCCCCCGAGCGCTTCGCCACCGCCGGCGAGGGCCAGAACTGCGCGCCGCGCCTCGAGTATCCCGAGGCGTTCACCGCCTTCCCGCGCAACATCCGCGGCGTGACGTGGCAGTGGGCGGCTTCGGGCCACACGCTGTTCGAGGCCGAGTTCCGCGTCGGCGAGCAGGTCACGCGCTGGTACACGGCGGGCAACGAGCTGACCCCCGGCGGCGAGGCCTGGGTGCGGCTGCTCGACACGGCGGCGGGCGGGCAGCTCCGCTTCCGCCTGCGCGGCCTCGGCGCCGCGGGGGCCGACGCCTGCGCGGCGCCCGAGCAGGTCTACCTCATCGACACGTCGAAGCTGATGGGCGCCATCTACTACTGGTCCACGAGCGACGCCGGCATCATGCGGCTCGCCGCCGAGGACACCGAGCCCGAGCCCTTCCTCAGCCCGGTCGTCGCCCCCGAGATCAACTGCCCGGCGTGCCACGCCCTCTCGCGCGATGGCGCGCGCATCGCCTTCACGCGGACCACCTTCCCGCCGTTCGGCGACCTCGCGGTGAGCGACGTCGACGACCCGCGCCGGCTCGCCTACAACCCGACCGGCGTCACCGGCTACTTCCCCAGCTTCGCCCCGGACTCCGAGCACGTCGTCGCCGGCTCGGGCGGCAACCTCGTCATCCGTCACGCCGGGACCGGCATGCAGACCGGCTCCCTGCCGCTGCCGCAAGGCATGGTGGGCGGCTCGCCCGACTGGTCCTGGGACGGCGGCCGCATCGTCGCCTCGGTGGGTCAGCGGGGTCTGAACCCGCTGCCGGACGTGGGCATCAGCCTCGGCGGCATCGCCGAGTGGGTGGCGGGCGCCGACGGCCAGTGGGGCCAGCCGCGGATCCTCGTCGAGCAGTCCGGCGACCAGAGCAATGACCGCCCGGCCTACTCGCCGGACGGGCAGTTCATCGCCTTCAATCGCCAGGGGACGCCCGCCGAAGGCCAGATGGGCAATCCGAGCGCGCGCCTCTGGCTGCTGATCGTGGGGAGCGACGCGGCGCCGATCGACATGGTGCGCGCCAACGGCGAGGGCGCGCTCGGCAACTCCTGGCCCAAGTGGTCGCCGGCGAGCGGGCGCGGCCGACTGTGGCTCGCCTTCAGCAGCCTGCGCGACTACGGGCACATGCTGCGCAACAGCGGGGCGCAGGATGCCCGCCCGCAGATCTGGGTGACGGGCATCGATCCCGCTCAAGCCGGCGACGGTCAGGATCCGTCTTCTCCAGCGTTCTGGCTGCCGTACCAGGGGATCGGGAGCGGCAATCACATTCCCTACTGGGCGCCCTACGAGAAGCAGCCCGACGATTTCGGGAACTGAAAGGTCGGTGTCGCATTTGACTTGACCTCGGGCGTTCGATGAGACTGCGGCCGTTCCAACTTCCGGCGGAACCACCCGCCCACCAGCAAAGGACGACACCATGGCGATCTTGACCCTCCGCAACGCCACGTACCTCGTGGCCGCGCTCGGCGTGACGTTCTCGGGCTGTCAGAGCGACGACGACGACGACGACGGCGGCGGCAACGGCGGCGGCAGCATCGGCGGCAACTTCGTCGGCAAGCTGTTCGGCGGCGGCAGCCAGAACGGCGGCGGCCAGAACGGCGGCGGCCAGGGCGGCGGCGGCGGCGGTGCCGGCGGCGGTGCCGGCGGTGGCGGCGGTGGCGCGAACGGCGGGGGCAACCCCTTCGGCGGCGGCAACGGGACGCCGCTGCCTTCCGATGCCTGCGGCAACCTGTGTGTCCAGTTGCTCGGCTGCATCATCGACGTCTGCGGCGTCGAGGGCGTCTCGCAGGATGATATCGCCCAGGCCGCTCAGAGCGAGTGCGCGCCCGGTTGCGAAGAGGCGAGCGACGAGGAGCGCGGTCAGGCCGGCGCGGCCGTCGCCAACAACTGCGCGGCGCTCCGTCAGTACGCCCAGCAGGACGCGTCCGCCTGCGAGGGCATCGGCGGTGGCGGCGGCGGTGGCGGCGGTGGCGGCGGCAGCGGCGACTGTGCCTCGGCCTGCTCGCGGCTCTCCGAGTGCGGCGCCGATGTGGGCAGCCAGGGCGAGTGCGTTCAGAGCTGCGAGTCGCAGGGCCTGCAGGAGGTGGCGGTCTGCGTGAACGCGTCCGACAGCTGCGACGACGCCGCGCGGTGCCTGACCGGCATCGATGGTGGCAACGGTGGCGCCGGCGGTGGCGTGGGCGGCGGTGGCGGCGGTGGCAACTGCAACACCGCCGTGTTCTGCCAGGCCGTCAACTGCGGTTTCGAGTGCGGTGGCGATGAGGCGTGCGCCACCGGCTGCGCCCAGGAGTACTGCGGCGAGGGTGCCCGCGACTGCACGGGCTGCGGCGAGTCGGACATCCAGGCCTGCTTCGGCCAGTGAGCCCCTCTACCGCGCCTCGCCCCTGATGCGCGGCAACAGCTCGACGAAGTTGCACGGCCGCGTGCGACTGTCGAGCTGGCCCACCAGGATCTTCTCCATCGCCAGCCGCACCGCCCCCGTCGATCCCGGCAGCACGAACACCAGCGTGCCTTCGCACACCCAGGCATCGGCGCGCGACTGGATCGTCGACGCGCCGATGTCGGCGTAGCTCAGCCAGCGGAAGAGCTCGCCGAAGCCCGGGATGTGGCGCGTGCCGAGCGGCGCGAGCGCCTCGGGGGTGACGTCGCGCGCCGTGACCCCGGAGCCGCCGGTGGTGACGACGACGTCGACGGCGGGATCGGCGATCCAGCCGCGGACCACGGCGCGGATCGCCTCCACCTCGTCGACGACGATGCGGCGATCGCGCAGCACGTGGCCCATCGCCACGAGATGGTCGGCGGCCAGCTGCCCGCTCGTGTCGCTCGCGAGCGTGCGCGTGTCTGAGACCGTCAGCACGGCGCAGCCGACGGGGACGAATGGTCGATCGGCGCTCAACGTAACCTCCTGCCTGCGGTATGCTCGCGAAAATGCGCGTGCGTCCGGCCTGGATTCTGCTGCTCGTGATCGGCTGCGCCAAGGGCGACACCGAGACCGAGTGCCTCGCGGGGCAGCGGCGGTGCGTCGAGGGGGCCGCCCAGCGCTGCACCGACGACGGCCGTTGGACGCTGCCCCAGTCCTGCCCCGAGGGCTCGGAGTGCCGGACCGGGGCCTGCGTGAGCGCCTGCGGCGACGCGTGCCTGCCCGGCGTGAGCCGCTGCGCCCCCGAGGGCGTACAGACCTGCACCGCCGCCGAAGAGGACGGATGCGGCGTCTGGGGGCCGCCCGTGCCGTGCGAGGGCGGCACCGTCTGCCAGTCCGGCGCCTGCCTCGACGACTGCGCGGTCGGCTGTAACGTCGGCGACGGCCGCTGCCTCGGTGCCTACGCCTTCACCACCTGCACCGCCGACGGACAATGCCCGGGCTGGGCCGACTCGAACGGCTGTCCCGACGGGGAGGAGTGCTCGGGCGGCCGCTGTGTCTTCGAGGGCGCCTGCTCCGACCAGTGCCGCGAGGGCGAGCTCGCCTGCTTCGACGGCACCAACGTCCAGCGCTGCGTCCGCCTCGAGACGGGCTGCCTCGACTGGGCCGAGCCGGAGGCCTGCGCCGAGGGCGCCGTGTGTCGGCCGGGCCAGGGGTGCGCGGTGGCCTGCGCCGACGAGTGCGGCGAGGGCGAGACGCGCTGCTTCGAGCGCGGCCGTCAGGCGTGCGTCCGCGGGCCGGCGGGCTGCTTCGTCTGGGGCGCCGTCGAGGCGTGCGAGGCGGGCACCACCTGCGCCGCAGGCGACTGCGTCGAGTCCTGCGTCGACGTCTGCGAGCTCGGGGCGCGGCGCTGCACGGCGGACGCCGCCAGCGTCGAGACGTGCGTGCGCGAGGGGGGCTGCACCGCCTGGGGCGCGCCCCTGGCCTGCAACGCGGGCACGGCCTGCGTCGGCAAGGGCGACTGCGGCGTGTGCACGCCGGGCGACCGCGAGGAGCGCACCTGCGGCTTCTGCGGCAACGAGGCGCGGACGTGCGGCGGCGACGGGCAGTGGGGCGACTTCGGCGAGTGCGGCGGCCAGGGCGAGTGCCGCGCCGGCGCCGAGGAGGCCTGCGGCAACTGCGGTGTGCGGCGATGCGGCGACGACTGCCGGTGGGGGCCCTGCGAGGGCGGCGGCGAGTGCCGGCCCGGCGAGTCGCGCGGCTGCGGCAACTGCGGCACGCAGCGCTGCAACGACAGTTGCCGGTGGGGCGGCTGCGACGGCCAGGGCGTCTGCGCGCCCGGCAGCAGCGGGGCCTGCGGCGAGTGCGGCATGCGCAGCTGCAACGGCAGCTGCCAGTGGGAGGGCTGCAACAACGGCGACGGCCGGCTCTTCCGCGACTGCAACGCGTGCGGCTGGCAGTTCTGTTGCCCGAACGGCAACTGGTGCAACTGCGCGGCGCACTATCCCAGTCGGTGCGGCGGCCGCGCCTGCGTCGGATCGGGGCAGTGTCAGTGATCGTCTCGTCCTTCTGGCTGTTGTCGCTCCTGCCGCTGCTGCCGACGCTCGGACCGGTGGTGGCGCCCGTCGCGGTGCCGGCGATCCTCGTCCTGCGCTGAGCGCTCGTGGAGAGCGCCTGGCTGCGGCGCGACCGGCGCACTGACGCCTGGGCGCGCGCCTACGCGGTCGCGCTCTTCGTCCATGCGCTGCTGCCGGACTTCGACGAGCGGGACTGGACGCTCCCACGTGTGGCGCACGTCGTCGCCGCGGCCGCCATCATGGCGCGGCCTTGCGCGGCGGCCTTCGCGCTCGCCCTGGGCGCTACGCTCTGGCCGCTCTTCGGGCTGCGCGACGTCCTGACGCAGTCGATGTACCTCGCATGGGTGGCCGCCGCGGCGACGGCGGGCCTGGCGGCGGCGCGCCCGCGCTTCGTGCTCGACGCGGTGCGGCTGCTCACCGCCGGCACCTACCTGCTCGCCGCCCTGCACAAGGTCAACCGCGACTTCCTCGACCCCGCGGTGAGCTGCGCGCAGCACGCCTGGGCGCAGTTCGTCGCTCACTACCCGGCGCTGCCCTCCATGGACGGCGAGGTCGCGCTGCCGGCGCTCGTCGTCGTGCAGGAGCTCGCGATCGCGGTGTTGATCCTACGCCGTCACGCATTGATGTGGCCGCTTGGTCTCCTGTTCCATCTGCCGATCACCGTGACGTTCGAGCCGGCCTTCGGCCTGGTGATGATTTCGGGCTACGTGGCGACGGTGACACCGCGGCAGGCCGTGCGCTGGCGGCGGGGCTTCCGGCGGCGGTGGGGGATCGCGGCGGGCGCGGCGGCGGTGATCGCGGCCGACACGGCGCTCCACGGCGCGTTGGCCTCGCCGATCACGCTGCTCAAGCTCGCCGCCGCCGGGGCGATCGCCGTGGCCTGGCTCTCCGCGGCGCGGCGCCCGTGGTACGGTCCGGCGGCGGCCGGGCGGGCGGCGTCGCTGCTCGGGGCTGCGTGGCTGGCGCACGGCCTCACGCCCTACCTCGGGCTGCAGGTGCAGCACACGGCGGCCATGCTGAGCAACCTGCGCGTCGATCCCGGGTGCCACAACAGCCTGCTCGTGCCCGAAGGGCTGCGGCTCGTCGACCCCTACGTCCGCATCGACGAGGCGGCGATCGGCGCCGGGCGACCGCCGCGGGAGCGTGCCCTCCGCGAGACGCTCTGGAACCTGACGGCGCTCCACACCATGCGCCGCAACTGGTGCATCCCCGAGAACCGCCCCATCCGCATCGCCGGCACCTGGCGCGGCCGCGAGTTCGCCGTCGCCGATCTCTGCGCCGACGACTGGGAGGCGAGCTTCCCCGGCCCCTTCGGCGCCGGATTCCTTCCCGATTTCCAGGCGTTGCAGAAGAACCTGCCGCGCGCGTGCCCCAGCGCCTGCATTCACTGATGGACGCAACATCCGTTCAGTGTTAGACGGCGAGGGATGAGCCTCTCCCGCGTCGACAACCCGCCGAACCCGTGGGCCACCACCGACGTCGACTGGCTCGGCGAGCCGCCGCCGGCCCGCCTCGAGGTCTTCCACGACCACACCCGCGAGATCCTCTCGGTCAACGACAGCCCCGACATCCCGTTCAAGTACGGCCTCAACCCGTACCGGGGCTGTTTCCACGGCTGCGCGTACTGCTACGCCCGCCCCTCCCACGAATTCCTGAGCTTCGGCGCCGGGACGGACTTCGAGCGCAAGATCGTCGTCAAGCCCGAAGCGCCGGCCTTGCTCGAGGCGCGCTTCCGCCGCCGCGACTGGCAGGGCGAGCTCGTCTGCGTCAGCGGCAACACCGACTGCTATCAGCCGCTCGAGGCCTCCTACCGCCTGACGCGGCGCTGCCTCGAGGTCTGCGCCGCGTTCCGCAACCCCGTCGGCATCATCACCAAGTCGCCGCTCGTGGAGCGCGACGTCGACGTGCTCGCGCGGTTGCGCGACGAGGCGCACGTCGCGGTCACGATCAGCGTGCCGTTCATCGACCCGGCCCACGCGCGCGCCCTCGAGCCGTACGTGCCCCCGCCGACGCGGCGGATCGAGGCCATCCGGCGCCTCGCGGCGGCGGGCATTCCGGTGGGCGTGAACGTGGCGCCGGTGATCCCCGGCCTGAGCGACGGGCAGATGGCCGAGATCCTGGCGCGCGCGCGCGAGGCCGGGGCGCAGTGGGCGGGCACCGTGCTCCTGCGCCTGCCCGGCCCGGTGGCGGGCGTCTTCGAGAAGCGCCTGCGCGCGGCGCTCCCGGACCGCGCCGAGCGGGTGCTGCGCCGCGTCGAGGAGACGCGCGCGGGCGCGCGCAACGACCCGCGCTTCGGCAGCCGCATGCGGGGCGAGGGCGAATACGCGGAGATCGTGCGCGGTCTGTTCGAACAGACCCGACGTCGCCTCGGTTACGGCGAGCACCCGCCGCTGCCGGCGCCGAGCCCGTTCCGGCGACCGCCGCCCGACGACGGACAGCTGTCGCTTTTTTCCTGATCTCCTAGATCGGCGGCATGCCTCGTGCGTTCGATCGGACATCAGAACCGGAGGACGGACCATGCGACGCTGGCTTCTCGCGATGTCGTTCTGTTTGCTGGCCGCGGGCCACGCGGCGGCGCACTCCGCTTCGGGCGGCGGTTACTCGCTGCGCCTCGAGGGCGAAGGCGGCGGCGCGCTGCCGACCTACCAGCACGGCGGCGTCACCTACGTCCAGGGCGAGTATGGCCAGCGCTACAACCTGCGCATCAGCAACTCCACCGGGCAGCGGGTCGAGGCGGTGGTCACCGTCGACGGGCGCGACGTCCTCACCGGCGACAACGGCGACTTCGTCCGCCAGCGCGGCTACATCGTGCCGGCCTGGGGCTCGGTGGTGATCGAGGGCTTCCGACAGAACTACAGCGACGTGGCGGCCTTCCGCTTCACGAGCCCCGGCGACAGCTACTCGGCCCGGCGCGGCACGCCGCAGAACGTCGGCGTCGTCGGTGTGGCGATCTTCCGCGAGCGCTCGCGGCCGCCCGTGGCGCAGCGGCCGAAGATCGCCACCCCGCGGGCCGACGACCGCGAGGCGAGCCGCCGCGGCGGCGCCGACTCGGACGTCGCCGATGCCCGGGGCGCGCCCAAGGCTCGGGCTCCGGAGCCCTCGGCGGCGCCCCCCCGCAGCGGCGCCGGCACCGCCGCCGGCGAGGCCCCCTCGGGCGGCCGCGCGTACGACTACTACGAGGACGCGCCGCGCGAGGAGCGCAACAACATCGGCACGCAGTACGGCGAGACGCGGTTCAGCCCCGTCACCGAGGTCCAGTTCGTCCGCGCCCGCGCCGACCGTCCCGATCGCGTGCTCACCGCCTACTACGACGATGCGCGCGGCCTCGCCTCGCGCGGCATCCCGGTGCGCCCGCACCCGTGGCACGCGGGCCCGGCGCCGTTCCCCGAGAATGACCGTCGCTTCGCGCCGCCCCCGCCCTGAAGCCCCGCTGCCAAGCCCCGCTCCACCGTCTCGCGCCGGCGGGCCACTTGCCCGCGGCGCCCCGCGTCGCGCAGACTCGCCCCGTCCGTCAGGGGAGGATGGCGCCACGTGGACCAGGTCCTTCAGCAGTACGACATCGGCGCGGTGCGCACCGCGGAGCCGGCGCGTTCCGGCCTCATGCACGGCACGTGGATCGTCGAGACCGAGGCCGGGCGCTACGTCCTGCAGCGCCTCCACCACAAGCTGGCCACCCCCGAGATCGTCGCCGACTACCGCGCGGTGACCGAGCACCTCGCCACGCGCGGCGTGCCGGCGCCGCGCCTCGTCCTCACGCGCGGCGGCGATCCCGTGGCGCAGAGCGAGGACCGCTGGTGGCGCCTGTCGACGTTCGTCCCGGGCGAGACCCGCGACCGCGTCTCGTCGGTCGAGGAGGCCGAGGAGGGGGCGCGCGCGCTGGCGCGCTTCCACCGCGTGATGGCCGACATCGGGCATGTCTTCGGGTCGCAGCACCCCCTGCACGACACCGCGGGCCACCTCGAGCGCCTGCGCGCCGCCGCCGCCGATCCCGCCCACGCCGCGTGGCGCCCGGCGATCGCCGACGAGATCGCGACGGTGCTCGAGCGGCTCGGCGGCATGTTGCTGCCGACGGGACTGCCGGTGCGGGTGGTGCACGGCGATCCGAAGATCAGCAACGTCCTCTTCCGCGACGGGCGTGCCATCGGGCTGATCGATCTCGACACGTGCAACCGCCACACGGTGCTCGTGGACCTGGGCGACGCCATCCGCTCCTGGTGCCGCGATGGCGGCGAGGACGAGTCCCAGCGCTTCCACCTGGCGCGGTTCGAAGCGATTCTGCGGGGGTATGCGGCCGAGGGGCCGGCGCTCACGCCCGAAGAGGTGACGTTCCTGCCCCAGGCCGGGCCGATGATCACGCTGGAGCTCGCCTCGCGTTTCCTGCGCGACGTGCTCGAGGACCACTACTTCGCCTGGGACGCCGCCCGCTACCCCGACCGCCGCGCGCACAACATCGCGCGCGCCCGCGGCATGCTCTTCCTCGCCCAGGACATGGAGGCGCACCGCGCCGAGTGCGAGGCGCTCGTGGCACGGTTCTTCCCCGGCTGATCAGCGGGGCGGCGCGAGGGCGACGCCCCGACATGCGGCGCCGGCCACCTGCGCGACCCCGCCCCACGGCGCGTCGGCGTTCGCCTGCACCACGAGCCCGCGGATGGCGCCGAGCGGCAGGGCGGCGGCGTCGACGCAGCCCGGCCCGCCGCACAGCGGCGCCCGGGCGAGCGGCGCGCGGCCGCCGAGCCGGAGCGAGAGGCGGTCGTCGTCCACGCGCGCCACGGAAGCGCCGGGGGCCTCGGCGGGGTGGAGCGGGCCGACGACGTGCGGGCGGTCGGCGGCGTCGCGCACCAGGGCGAAGACCGCCGTGGCCCCGGCGCGGTGAAGGTCGGCGACGGCGTCCCGAAGGCGCGCGTAGGGCACGCCGGGGTCGGCGGCGAGGCCGACGACGCCGCCGGCGGGCGGAGCCTCGAGGAGGGGGCCCACGGGCCCGAGGCGGACGCGGTGCTCGACGGGAGGGGGCGCGGTGGGGCAGACGGCGGGCACGGTCGGGACGTCGGCGGCAGTGGCCTCGGGCCCGCCGCGGCAGGCGCGGCCGCCGTCGTGGGCGCACGCCGTTCGCAGCGCGTCGCGGGCGGCGTCGGGACGCCAGGCGAGCGCGAGGTGCTCGGCGGCCATCAGGGCGAGCTCGGCGCGGAGGCCGGCCCCGGCGAGCGCGGGATCGGCGGCGACGCAGTCGAGCTCGACCGCGGACTCGTCCACGAGGCGGCGGAGGGTCTCCGCGCGGCGGGGCAGGTCGAGCGCCCGCGCCGCGTCGATCCGGAGCCGCAGGCGATCGAGGCAGGCGGCGCCCTCTGGGCCGGGCTCCGGCACGGCGACGGGCGCCCCGACGAGCCCGAGCGGCGCGAGGGTCCCGGCGCCGACGCGCCACACGAGCGCGCCGCCCTCCTGCCGCAGCACGCCGCGCACGTCCGGAACGCCGGCGAGCCCGAGCCGCGAGGGCACCGCCTCGAACAGCGCCAGCGCGCCCTCCGGCAGCGGTCCGCCCTCCGCGAAGCCGTCGAAGGGCGGCGCAGGGTCGTTCGAGGGCCGGCGCGGCTGGAACGCGAACGTGGATCGCGATCCGAGCCCCGGCGCGCTCGCCGAGGGCGGGCGCAGCGCCCAGGTCGTTGCGGACGGGACCGCCTGCGCCCCGAGGAGGCCGCGCAGCGCCGCCCCGGGGTGGCGGAGCACCCCCGGCAGGTCGAAGGGCGCCGGCGTCGTCCGCGTCAGCAGCGGACCGGCGGACAGCCCGGCGCGGAGCGTGGCCCGGGCGCGGCCCACCACCGCCAGCGGCCGCCCCGCCTCCGCGTGCGCCGCCGCCAGCAGCTCGGCGCCGAAGGGGGTGAGCGTCGCCACGACGTCGAGCGCGGGCGCTGCGCCGCCGAGCCGGAGGGCGACGTCCGCGATCTCCGCGCGCGGGCGCGGCGTGGCTGCGAGGCGCCCGGCCGCCTGCCCGAGGAAGGCGGCGCGCGCGTCGCCGGTCAGCGTCCCCGCCGCCACGGTCGCGGCCCGGAAGGCCTGCCAGCGCCCCAGGCGCTCCAGGGCGTCGGCGCGGGTGTAGATCGCGACCGCCGCGCCCGGGTCCAGCGCGGCCCGCAGCGCGGGCGTCATGGGTCCTGGTTCATCGCGGTCGGTCTCTTCATCCGCCTCGAATACGACCGCATCCGGCTCGAACGCCGTCAGCCGGAGCTCGCCCTCGCCGCCCCGCAGCCAGACCGTCCAGCCGGACGCATGCGCCCAGCGTCCGCGTCCCGTCGGCGCGAAGTCGAGCGCGTCGAGCTGCGCCTCGAGGTCGCGTGTCAGCCGCCGCGCCTCGATCGCCGGCAGCCACGCCTCGTGGCGCAGGCCGGACGCCGCGCCGCCCGTCCAGGCGCCCACCCGCAGGCCCTCGGCCCGCCCGCGCGACGGCAGGACGCCGAGCGCGACGATCACCGGCGCGGCGGGGTCCAGCCCGCGCGGCACCTCGAGCGGCAGCGCGAGACGCTCCACGACCTCGGCGAGCCGCTCGGGGCGCACGACCGCGACCGCCGTCGCGCCGGCGGCGCGCTCCGCCAACGTCGCCCGCAGGGCCTCGTCGAGCGCCGGCGCGACCGCCTCCGTGGGCGCCCGGACGGGCGCCGCCGCCGGCGGGGGCGCGCACCCCGCCAAGAGGCCCGCGCCGCCGAGGACGATCGCGCTCGCGCGCGCGACCTGTGCCATCATCCGCCCCCAAGGAGGCCCACCCATGTCGACCGACCTGCGCTCGTTCGCCCGTCGTTGGATCGACGACGATCCCGATCCCGTCACCCGCGCCGCCGGCGAGGCGCTCCTCGCGTCCACCGACGAACGCGCGCTCGCCGACCACTTCGGCGCGCGCCTGGAGTTCGGCACGGCGGGCCTGCGGGGTGAGCTGGGGCCGGGTCCGAACCGCATGAATCGCGCGATCGTGCGCCGCGTGACGGCCGGCCTCGCCGAGTACCTGCTCGCGCACGTGCGCGACGCGGCCTCCCGGGGGGTGGTCATCGGCTTCGACGGCCGCCACGGCTCCCGCCCGTTCGCCGAGGACGCCGCCGCCGTCCTCGCCGGGCGCGGCCTCGTCGTGCACCTGTTCGACGACGTCGTGCCCACGCCCTTCCTCGCGCACACGGTCGGGCACCTCGGCGCCGCTGCCGGCGTGATGGTCACCGCGAGCCACAACCCGCCGCGCGACAACGGTTACAAGGTCTTCTGGGAGAACGGCGCGCAGATCATCCCGCCCCACGACGCGGGCATCGCGGACGCCGTCGACCGCGTGCAGGCGCTCGCCGGCGTGGCGGTGCCCGCACTGCCGCACGCCAACGTCCGCCCGGTGCCCGCCGGCGCCGAGGCCGCGTACCTCGCGAAGGTCGCCGCGCTGCGTGTGCACCGCGAGACCGGCGTGCGCGTGGTCTACACACCGATGCACGGCGTCGGCCGCCGCCTGTGCGAGCGGGTGCTGCGCGCCGCCGGCCACACCGACCTGCACGTCGTGCCCGAGCAGGCCGATCCCGATCCCGACTTCCCGACCGTGAAGTTCCCGAACCCGGAGGAGCCGGGCGCGCTCGATCTCGCGCTGGCGCTCGCCCGCCGGATCGGCGCCGACCTGCTCGTCGCCAACGACCCCGACGGCGACCGCCTCGCGGTGGCGGTCCCCGACGGCGCGGGAGGCTGGCGCGCGCTCGACGGCAACCAGGTCGGCGTCCTGTTGGCCGAGGACCTGCTCACCCACGGCGCCGGCGGACCCGAGCGGCTCGTGGCGACGACGATCGTCTCCTCGCGGTTGCTCTCGCGCATCGCCGCCGCGCACGGCGTGGGCTACGGCGAGACGCTCACCGGCTTCAAGTGGATCGCGAACCTCGCCCTCGACCGGCCGGACCGGCGCTTCGTGATGGGCTACGAAGAGGCGCTCGGCTACACGGTGGGCGACGTGGTGCGCGACAAGGACGGCCTCTCCGCGGCGCAGGCGTTCTGCGATCTCGCGGCGTGGTGCAAGGCGCGCGGCGAGACCGTGCTCGACCGCCTGGCGGCGCTCTACCGCCAGCATGGAGTGCACCTCACCAGACAGAAGAGCGTGACGCTGCCCGGAGCCGAGGGCGCCGGGCGCATCCGTGCGATCATGGCGCGGCTGCGCGCCGAGCCGCCTCACGACCTCGCCGACGTGGCGGTGGCCCGCCTGAGCGACTTTCGGGAGGGGGTGGCGCGCGACCTCGCCAGCGGCGCCACCGCGCCCATCGACCTGCCACGCAGCGACGTGCTCGCGTTCGACCTCGCCGACGGCGGCCGCGTGCTCGCCCGGCCGTCGGGCACCGAGCCCAAGATCAAGTTCTACTTCGAGGTGCGCGAGCCCGTGGTCGAGGGCGAGCCGCTGGAGGCCGCCGAAGCGCGTGCTAGACTGGCGCTGAGTCGCCTCGAAGCTGCGTTCGTGGCCCGCGCCGTCGGCGCCTGACGCGGCGTTCGTCCCCGGGACCGCGCCCGGCTCGCGGCAATTCGCCCCGTACGTCCCCGCGCCGGATCGAGTGGTCGGGTCGCGTGAGGGCTGGCCCGGCGCTTGCTCATAAAAAAAACCAGAAGGCGGGAAGAACGGGTCCTGGTGACCGGTTTGACCTGCCAGAAGAGGACGGTGCTTTCCCCCCCGAGGCCCCGTCCTCTCGGTTGCTCGCAAACGTGGTCGAGCCGTCCCCCCCGGCTCTTCGACGTGAGCGACCGACGCCCGGGTTCGGTCTTCCCCCCTCCCCCGGACCGAGCCCGGGCGACCCCCTTTCTGGGCCTCGCGAGACGAGGTCCCCTGCGCGCGCCACGGCCTGCGCAGAGTCCAGCGCTGGGGTCCGGGCCCGCGCCCCCCCGCCCCCTGAGCGGGTCCGGACCCCACATTCTCTTTCCCTTCACACCTCGATGACGACCGCCGCCGGCTCCCCGTAGTCGCTCGCGACGACCTGCGCGCGCACGCCGCCAGGCAGCGTCCAGTCGCCGCCGCAGTGCGTGTGGCCGCTGACGACGTGGCGGACCTTGCCGACCTCGAGCAGGCGGGCGCCGAGCGTCAGATTTCCGAAGTAGGCGTTGGTGAAATTCCAGCGTTCGGCGCCCGGCTCGTGCGGCGGGAGGCGCCGCATGCAGGCCTCGAAGACGGGGACGTGCGTGACGACGACGACCTCGCGGACGTCGGGCCGCGCCGCCGCCGCGAGCACCCGTTCGACGAGGCCGTCGCCCAGGCGCGCCGCCATCTGCGGGTCGGTCTCGGGCCAGTCCACGTTCCAGCCGTCGGCGTTGAACTCCGCCTTGCGGCGCGCGTACTCGGCGGCGCCGCGGCCGAGGCGCGGATCGGCGGCCGAGTAGTCGTACCAGGCGAGGGAGCCGGCGACGACCACGTCACCGATCCGAATCGAGTCGCGCTCGAGCCAAACGAAACCGTGACGTCCGGCGAGGGACGGCAGGACGCCCTCGAGGAGGGCGCGGCTGTCGGGCCCCCCCTTCCCGAGGCGCGACCAGACGTCGTGATTGCCGGCGATGACCGCCCGCGGACAGCCGAGCGCCGCGAACCGGCCGAGGCAGGCGTCGAACCAGTCCGGCCCCTCGGCGACGTCGCCGGCGAGGACGAGGAGGTCCGGCTCGAGGGCCGCCACCTGTGGCAGAAAGGCGTCGACCTGCGCCTGGTGCCAGGCGCAGTAGTGCAGGTCGCTCGTCACCACGATGCGCATGGCCGTGCACCTTGTCTCACGGGCCCCGGCGGTTGCAAGCTGGCGCCGGTCCGTGCTGACCCGAGGAGGTGCTCCCGTGGTGGATTTCCGACCGTTCCGTGGCTGGCGGCCCCCGCCGGCCATCGCCGAGAAGGTCGCCGCCGTCCCGTACGACGTCGTCGACACCGCCGAGGCGCGCGAGCTGGCGCGCGGCAGGCCGATGAGCCTGCTGCACGTCACCCGACCGGAGATCGACCTGCCCGAGGGCACGCCGATCCACGCCGACGAGGTCTACGCGCAGGGGAAGCGGGCGTGGGACGCGCTCCTGGCCAAGGGCGGCCTCGTTCATGACGGCGCCACCAGCTACTACGTCTACGCGCAGCGGATGGGCGACCACCGCCAGGTCGGCATCGTGGGCCTCGCCAGCGCCGACGAGTACTGGGCCGACAAGATCAAGAAGCACGAGCACACGCGGCCCGACAAAGAGGACGACCGCAAGCGCCACGTCGAGACGATCGGCGCGCACGTGGGGCCGGTGTTCCTGACGTACCGGGCGCAGGCGGCCATCGACCGCGTCGTGCGCGGCATCGTCGACTGGAAGCCGGAGACCGAGTTCGTCGCCCACGATGGCGTGCAGCACATGGTCTGGCCGGTGACGGACATCGGCGACGTCGCGGCGATCCAGAAGGCGTTCGCCGAGGTGCCGGCGCTCTACATCGCCGACGGTCACCACCGCGCCGCGGCGGCGGCGCGCATCGCGAAGGAGGCGCCGGAGGGATCGCCGGCCCGGTCCTTCCTCGCGGTGGCCTTCCCCGACGACCAGCTTCAGATCCTGCCGTACTACCGCGTGGTCGCCGATCTCGCCGGGCTCACGACCGAGGCCTTCCTGCAGCGGGTGGGGGCGCGCTTCGACGTGGAGCCGGCTGCGAAGGCGGTGGAGCCGCGGTCGGCGCGCACCTTCGGCATGCGCCTCGGCGAGCGCTGGTACAAGCTGCGCTGGCGGGACGTGGCGGCGCTCGAGAAGGTGGATCCGGTGGGCCGCCTCGACGTCAGCCTGCTCCAGGACCACGTGCTCGGACCGGTCCTCGGCATCGCGGATCCGCGCCGCGACAAGCGCATCGACTTCGTCGGCGGCATCCGCGGTCCCGGAGAGCTCGAGAAGCGGGTGGGCGCCGGCGCGGCCGTCGCCTTCACGCTCTACCCGACGAGCCTCGACGAGCTGATGGAGATCGCGGACGCGGGGCAGGTCATGCCGCCGAAGTCGACGTGGTTCGAGCCGAAGCTGCGCTCCGGCCTCATCGTCAACCGCTTCGTCGAGTAGTTCTCAGGGCTTCTTCTCGGCCGCCATCCCGCGGAAGAGCTCCGCCATCTGCTCGGGGGTGAGCTTCGCCCCCATCGAGCGCCGCCCGTTGACGAAGAAGGTGGGCGTGCCCTGCACCTGCAGGGCGATGCCCGCCTCGGCGTCCCGTCGCACGGCCGCCTGGATGTCGGGGTCGTCGAGGCACTTGTCGAAGCTCTCGACGTCGAGGCCGATCTCGCGCGCGAGCTCGAGCAGCTTCGACCGCGACAGGTCGGCGTTGTTGGCGAACAGACGGTCGTGCATCTCCCAGAAGCGCCCGTGGCGCTCGGCGCAGTCCGCCGCGTAGGCCGCGAGGCACGCGTGCCTGTGAAAGGGCTGTGTGATCGCGGGGTTGCAGGCCTGATCCATCGGAAAGTGCCGGAAGTGGATGCGCACGTCCGGGTAGAGCCTGCTGGCCTCGTGCAGGGTCTCCGTCAACTTTCTGCAGAAGGGACACTCGAAGTCGCTGAACTCGACGACGACCACCGGCGCGTTCGCCGGTCCCTTCGCGGGGCTGTCGCCGGGATCGATGTCGACGACCGCCGGCGGCGCAGGCTGCTGTGCCTGCTCCACGCGGCGCGCGGCCCGCTCGGCGGCGGCGCGGTTGGCGTACACGCCCTGGGTGACCAGCGTCGCGACGAGCATCAGCCCGAGCGCGCTGAAGAACGCGGGCGTACCGAGGGCCTTCGGCAGGTGCTTGAGCGCGGCGCCGATCTTCTCGGCATGGCCGACGAGCGCCGTGACGAGCAGGCCGACGTTGACGATGTACAGCGCGAAGCAGAGGGGGCAGACGTAGCCGCCCTTCAGGCTCACCGTCAGGAGGAAGACCGAGTAACCGACCGCGAGCAGCGATCCGCCGAGGAACACGCCGTCGAGGCCGCCGAGCGGCGTCCGTCGCAGGCCGCCGACGAGCGCGAGCACGAGGAACGTGGCGTAGAACGCCTCGCCGAGCGCCGCGATCGGCAGGTCGCCGAGGGTGCTCCATCGGCTGAGCGCCGCCGCCGCGCACGAGAAGCCCTGGGCGGCGGCGCAGATGCCGGTGTCGCCGGCGCCCGCGAACTTCACCGCGATGTGCTGCTCGACGAGCAGGTGGGAGACGACCACGCCCGCGAGGGCGAAGACCGAGAAGGGGATGAGGCTTCGCCGCACGTCAGGGCACGCGGACGGGGGCGAACGGGACCGGCAGGAAGCGCCGGCGCGGATCGCGCTCCGGGTCGAGCGGCCGGCAGTCGGGCGTGAGGCACGCCTCCGGGCCCGCCAGCGGGTTCAGGGAGATCTCGAGGCCCGCCGCGCGGCGGTCGAGCACGCTGATGTGGAAGTGGTGGTGGTGGAAGTGGTACCAGCCGCGCCCTTCGTCCTCGACCTCATAGGCGAGCGACAGGCCGTTGCGCTGACAGGCGGGCCCCGAGAGCCAGCGCCCGTCGCACAACTGGCGCACCGCCGACACGATGATCGGGCCGGCGCGCCCGTCGACGCCGACCACGCGCAGCTGCGGCGAGACGTGCATCTTGCCGAGGAAGAGCGCCGTGCGCCAAGCGTCGAGGAACTGCGGGTCGCTGACGCAGTGGTACTGGTCGCGTCCGCCCTGGGTGTGGTTGCAGATCGGTCGCAGCAGGTTGTCGGGCTGGTTGATCTGGTAGTAGCCGATGTCCATGTCGTGGCCGTTGACGTGCGTGCCCGCCGGATGGCCCGGCTCGCGGATCGACGTGCCGGGGATGGCGCCGTTGCGTTCGCTCATGTCGCCGAGGCCGAGCGGCTGGTGGTTGCCGAACTCCCAGTCGGCGCCGAGGCACGCTACCGAGGCCGCCGCGTGCTTGATCAGCAGCATCACGTCGCGCCGGATGAAGCTGCGGTACTGGTTCTGCTCGGTCTCGCCGTTGATCGGATAGTCCCAGTAACCGTCGCCCCGCCGTGGATTGAACGCGACGAGCGTGCCGCAGAAGTCCTCGTCGCCGTCGCAGCGCCAGTCGGGCACGCCGGGGCAGGCGGGCACCGGGCCGGGCGGCGCGCGCCCGATGTCGAGCTCGCACCGGCCGCTCGGCGCACAGACCGTGCCGGCGGGGCAGCTCTGCGGCGTGCACGGGGGATCGATGCAGACCCCCTCGTCGCCGCAGACCTTGCCGGCGGGGCACGAGTCCTCGGTGCACGCCGGCAGGCAGGCGCCGATGTCGTCGCACGCGTAGCCGGCGCGGCAGTCGCGGCGTTCGCCGCAGGTGGCGAAACAGGCGGTGTCGCCGTCGTCGCCGATCACGTAGCAGGCGGCGCCGTCGGGGCAGGGGGCGTCCTCGCCGCAGCCGCGGCGGATGCAGTAGCCGCCGGTGAAGCCCGTGGGGCCGTCGGCGCCGCGCTCGGGGATGCAGGCGCCGCCTTCCCCGCAGTCCGCGTTGGCCGCGCAGGGCCCGCCGACGTCGCCGTCGCCGGGGGGCGGGCCGCCGCCGCCGGGAAAGCAGGTGGCGTCGCCGTCGCAGATGTAGCCGGCGTCGCCGCGGCACTCGTCGTCGCCGCCGCAGTTCAGCAGGCAGACCGTGCCGGCCTCGCCGAGCTCCCAGCAGCTGCCGTTGTCGGGGCAGTCGGCGTCTTCGCAGTCGAGCGTGCAGTAGCCGCCGGGCAGGCCGGTGAGGCAACGGCCCGTCGCGCAGTCGGCGTCGCCGTCGCAGGCCGCGCCGAGCTCGCCGCCGCCGAGCGGGAGGCCGCCGCCGATGCCGCCGCCCGGGCCCGCGCCGCCGGCGCCGCCACCGGAGCCGCCCGCGCCGCCGCCGGAGCCGCCGGAGCCGCCCGCGCCGCCGCCGGAGCCGCCCGCGCCGCCGCCGGCGCCGCCGGAGCCGCCGGAGCCGCCCGCGCCGCCGCCGGACCCGCCCGCACCGCCGCCGGCGCCGCCGGAGCCGCCCGCGCCGCCCGCGCTGCCGCCGACACCGCCGCCCTCGCCACCGGAGCCGCCCTCGCCACCGGAGCCGCCCGCGCCGTCACCGCCCCCCTGGGGGAGGACGCTGCCGTCGCGTTCGCCCGGTCGGCCGCCGAGCGGCCGGGGCGAGCCGCCGCCCGACTCCTCGTCACAGGCGACGAGCGCGAGCACGCACAGAGCAACAAAGAGGATGCGGCGCATGGAGGGCCTCCCCGCGGAACCGCGAAGAGAGGCAGATGTAGTCGATGCGGCGAGACGGTTCAACCGCCACGGCGCGCCAGATCAGGGGCGGCGCTAAGGCAGCTCGGGCTTGAGACCCCAGACGCCCTCGAGCGCGATCGTGAAGGCGATGCCCGCGCCCGGGCGGTCGAGCGGCCCGGCCACCCGCCCGACGAGGGCCACCGCGGCCTCGGCACGCGGCGCGTCGGTGACGACGACGATGACGTGGGAGTCCGCCGTCGATCCCGGGAAGAGACCGCGCAGCGCCGCGAAGATCGGCATTTCGCCGCCGACGATCTGCCCCATGCCCCGGCCCTCGAACACCGTCGCCCCGGTGACCCCGATCTCGATGAGGCCGAGCAACAATCGCTCGACCTTCGCGTAGTCCTTCAGGATGACGACGAGAAGGCGCATCGCACGGAAGGTCCGCCCACCCGGCGACCCTTGTCAAGCCGGGGCCCGGCGACCGGCCGCGAGCTTGCGTCGCGACGGCGCTGGAACTATAGTCTTCGATTGGTGGCCGGAGTTGCATTTTATCAGTAGTTTCGAGCGTTTGTATGCCGCTGGCCGACGGGCTGCGGGGTAAGTCGGCGAGTTTCCGGATGCGGAAGTGTGCTCAATGCGGGCATCAGAGCTCGGACGAAAGCCGCTTCTGCGCCCGCTGCGGTGCCGCCTACGACGTCCACATCGACGAGGACCGCTCCGCCTACAACACGCCGGTCGCGCCGGGCACCATCTTCGAAGGCAAGTACCAGGTCCTCGAGGAGATCGGCCGCGGCGGCATGGGCGTCGTCTATCGCGGCCACGACCTCTCGCTGGACCGGCACGTCGCCATCAAGGTCCTCCCGGAGCAATTCAACACAGATGACGACACCATCGCCCGCTTCAAGAAAGAAGCGCGGGCGATGGCGGCACTCGACCACCCCAACATCGTTCCCGTCTACGCGATCGGCCAGCAGGGCAGCTTCCACTACTTCGTCATGAAGTTCCTCGAGGGTCACACGGTGGCCGAGACCCTCGAAAAGATGCGCGCCGACGGCCGGCAGCGCTTCGAGCCGCCCCTCGTCCAGAAGGTGATGGCCCAGGTCTGCCGCGGGCTCGCCCACGCGCACCAGCGCGGCCTCATCCACCGCGACATCAAGCCCGGCAACATCATGATCTCGTCGGACGGCCACGCGACGATCATGGACTTCGGCATCGTGAAGGAGGAGCAGGGCGGCGAGGCGTTGACGCGCACCGGCCTCGTCTTCGGCACGCCCGAGTACATGGCGCCCGAGCAGGCGCAGGGTCACGCCGTCCCCGGGCCGTCCACGGACCTCTACTCGCTCGGTGTGGTCGTCTACGAGATGTTGAGCGGGCAGCCGCCCTTCCGGGGCGACACGCCGTTCTCGGTCGTCCTCAAGCACATCAAGGAGCCGCCCGAGCCGCTCTTCGAGCGGGTGCCGGGCGTCAACTACGCGTTCCAGAACGCGATCTTCCGCGCGCTCGAGAAGCGCCCCGAGCACCGCTACCAGACCGCCGACGAGATGCTGCGGGCGATCGAGTCCATCGACGTCGACCTGATGGAGATGGACGACGACGACCTCCTCTTCTCGAACGACGACTCCCTGAGCGCCGCGCCGGCGTCGTCCTCGGTCGAGATCGTGGCGCGCCTGCCGCGCCCGTCGACGCTGCCGCCGCCCACCCCCGAGCCGAGGCTCGAAGAGGGCGCGGTGCGCGTGACGCGCACGCCGATGGTCACCGCGGCGCCGCCGCCGGTGAGCGAGATCGACGTGCCGGCGCCCCCGGGGCAGATCCCCGCGCGCGCCCAGGCGCCGCAGCCCGAGCGCCCCGACCCCCGCGCCTCGAGCCCGCGCTTGCGGCCGATGGTGCCGCTCGCCGAGGCGCGCCCGCCGGCGGCCCAGCCCGCCGTCACGCGGGACGATCCCGCGGTCGTCGACGACCGGCCCGGCCACTACCGGCACCTCACCACCGCCCGGTCCGGCCGCAACCGGGAGCGCCAGCGGCGGCGTCTGTTCGTCGTGGGCGGCGTGGTGACGCTGGTGGGGCTCACCGGCGTGCTGCTCATCGTGCTGGCGCTGACCCGGCCCGCGCGATCCGACGGCACCGGGGGACACGAGCCCCCCGCGCCGGCGAGCGACGCCGGGCCGAGCGGGGCCGCCTCGAGCGCGCCGGCGGGCCGGGGGGCGAATGCCGGCGACGAGCGTGTCCGCCTGACCATCCTCACCGAGCCGGCCGCCGCCGAGGTCTTTCTCGACGGCGAAGCGAAGCCGGTGGGGACGACGCCCTTCGTGCTCCGGGGGGCCCGGAGCGAGGGCACGAAGGCCCTCACGCTGCGGCGCGAGGGTTTTGCCGACAACCGGCTGCAGGTGAGCCTCGCCCACGACGGCGTCTACCAGGTCAAGCTCGACCCGGCGCCGTCGCCGTAGGCCCCCCGGCCCGAGCAAGGGACGCCCGCGATGTCGAAGCGCATCCTGTACATCGAAGATGCCCCCGACAACCGCGACCTCGTGACGCAGATGCTCGCGGGGCTGTACGAGATCGAGACGGCGACGAACGGCGACGAAGGTCTCGACGCCGCGCGGCTTCGCCGTCCGGACCTCATCCTCATGGACGTCAGCCTGCCCGTCGTCGACGGGCTGAGCTGTACGCGTCTCATCCGGCGCGACCCGCAGCTGCGAGACATCCCGGTCATCGCCCTCACCGCCCACTGCATGGTGGGTGACCGCGAGAAGGCGCTGGCGGCGGGGTGCGACGGGTTCCTCTCCAAACCGTTCCGGCTGGCCGAACTGCGCTCGACCATCGCCGAGTTCCTTGCGCGCGTGCCCACCGGCTGATATCTCCCCCGTCGCCGAGGTGCCCCCGCGAGGGGGGTAATAGGGAAGTCCGGTGAGAAACCGGCGCGGTCCCGCCACTGTGAGGGGCGAGCCGCGCGGACCTGGGACGGCGCCCCGCCGTCCTCGACGCCACGCCGATGCGCGCATCGGTGGAAGGTCGTCCGCGCGACGTTGATCCCCGAGCCAGGAAACCTGCCCCGGCGTGCAACCCACGTCCACGCTCTTCGCGGAAAGAGGGGGCGGCTCTGTCATCGTTCGCGCGCGCCGTCGGGGCGTGCGCCTGTCTGTTGCTCATCGCCGCGACCGGCCCCGAAGAGGGCGACGAGATCGTCGTGCGCGCGGAGCCTTCCGACAGGCGGACCCCGGCCTCGTTCACCACCGTCGTCCGGCCCGGGGACACGCCCGGCCAGCTCACCGGCCTCGCCGACCTGTTGCGCGGCGCCGCGGGGGTCGACCTGCGCAGCGAAGGCGGGGCGGGGCGCGCGGCGGAGGTGCGGCTGCGCGGCGCGGGGGCGCACCAGGTCGCGGCGTTCCTCGACGACATCCCCCTGAGCGGCGCGCGCGGCGGCGCGCTCGACCTCGCGACGATCCCGCCGGCGTACCTCGATCGCGTCGAGATCGTGCGCGGCGCCGCGGCGGCGGCATACGGCAGCGGCGCCATGGGCGGCGTGCTGCGGCTGCGCACGCGCGAGGTCGGGCCGGGCAGCGCGGTGCATGCGGCGGCGCGCCTGGGCTCCCACCAGCTGCGCCAGCTCGACGCGGCCTTCGCCCACGGGGAGCGGGGCTTCGATCTGCTCGGCGTCGGACGCCTGAGCGCGGCAGAGGGCGACTTTCCCTTCGAGGACGTCAACGGACGGACGCGCGCGCGCCGCAACCACGACCACGCGCTCGGCGCGGCGCTCGCCCGCGTGCGCGTCCGCACGGCGCGCGGCCGCCTGTCGCTGCACGGCGAGGGGCTCGCGGACGAGCGCGGCGAGCCGGGACACGAGCAGTTTCAGAACCCGACGGCGCGCAGCCGGCGGCGGCGCGCGCTCGGGGCGGCGAGCTGGACGGGGCGCCCCCTCGACGACTGGGAGGTGGGCGCGCTGGTCTCCGGAAGCCGCGCGACGTACGCGTTCGACGACCCGCGCCTGCCCGGGGTGCCGGCGCCGGGGCTGCTCGGGATCCCCGAGCGCTACGAGGCGGACGACACGACGATCGCGGCGGGGCTGCGCGTCGCCTGGACGGGCAGCGCGCGCCACCGGCCCGCGCTCGCGATCGCGGCGCGGCGCGACGCCGCGAAGACGCGCGTCGAAGGCGCGCAGTTCTTCGTCAAGCCGAGGGACGAGGCGCGGCTCGGGGCGGCGGCGGTGCTGAGCGAGACGCTCCGCGTCGGGCCGGCGTCGCTCTCCGGCGCGGTGCGCGTCGACGACACCGACGACCGCGCACCGATCGTCGTGCCCCAGGCCGGCGGCGCCTGGTCGCCCCTCGACTGGCTCGTGGTGCGGGCGAACGCCGGCCGCGTCTTCCGCGATCCGGGGCTCGACGAGCTCTACTTCTATGGCGCGGGCATCGTCGGCAACCCCGACCTGCGCCCCGAGGACGGCCTCGCCTGGGACGCGGGCCTGCAGCTGCGCCTCGGCGACCACGTCGCGCTCGAGGCCGTCTGGTTCGAGGAGCGGTACGACCGCCTCATCCTGTTCGTGCAGGAGACGGCGACGCTGGTGCGCGCGCGCGACGACTTCGGCGCCCGCGTCACCGGGCAGGAGCTGTCCGCCACGCTCGGCGCGGGCCCGTTGCGCCTCGACGCCACCTACACCCACCTCGACACCGCGTTCGACTTCGCGCCGCATCCGCCGCTGCCCTTCCGGCCGGCGCACCGCGTGTTCGCGCGCGCGACGGCCGAGGCGGGGGAGGCGCGGACGTGGGTGGCGTGGGACGCGCGCGGCGAGCGCACGACCGACCGCTTCGGCGGGCGGAAGATCGACGGATACGGGTTCTGGGAGGTGGGCGTCGACGGGCCGATCGGCGGGGGCTTCCGCGCCGGGCTCGAGATCCGCAACGCGCTCGACGAGCGCGGGGCGGTGGACGCCGTGCAACGACCACTGCCGGGGCGGACGGTGCTGTTCGCGCTCCGGCTCGATGCGGCGGACGCCGCGCGGGGAGGCGAGCGGTGATGAAGCGAGTGTGGGTGGCGGCGGCGCTGGCGGCGGCGGGGTGCGACGGCGGTGGGGACGACGGCGGCGCGGGCGGCGTGGGCGGCGCGGGCGGCATGGGCGGCGCCGGCGGCATGGGCGGGATGGGCGGCGGTCCGGTCGAGGAGAACTTCGCCGCGCCCCAGGCGCTCGCCTTCGTCGGGGACCGGCTCGTCGTGACGAACACCGCGTTCGACGGCACGACGTTCGCGTACGGCGCCGGCTTCGTGACCGTCGTCGATCCGGCGTCCGGCGCGGTCGTCAACCAGATCCCGACGTCGGCGAAGAACCCGCAGAGCCTCACCGTCCGCGGCGACGCCGTGTACGTCGTCGACTCGGGCACGCTCGACTACACCGACTTCGAGAACCCGCTCGGCCTCGAGCCCGGCGCCATCGACCGCCTCGACGTCGCCACGCTCGACACGGCCGACGCGCCGTCGGCGTCGACCCCCATCCCGATCGAGCGCGCGACGCCGGGCATCGCCGGCCCGGTCGACCTCGCCTTCCTCGGGGAAGTGGGGGTCGTCTCGTTCAGCATCGCCAACGTCGTCGCGCTGTACGACGCGGCGGGCGGCGCGCTCAGCCGCGGGCCGGCGGACCCGGTCTGGTTCGACGGCACCGAGGACCGCCGCGTGTCGCTCGGCACGCTGACCGCCGCGGGTGGGCGCGTGTATCTCCTCGACTTCAATGAGGATCGGCTGTACGTCCTCGACGGCGCGGGCGCGCCCTGGCCCTGCTCGGTCGACCTCGGCGAGGTGGCGGGCCAGACCGAGGGCGCGCAGCTGCCGCGCGTCGATGGCGACACGCTGTACTACGTGATGGGCATCTCCGGGGCGCTGCGCTCGCTCGACCTCGCCGGCCTGACGCGGACCGAGTCGGGCGACTGCGGCGGCGCGGCGCCGGAGACGGTCGTGGCCGATCTCGGCGAGGCGCCGAACGATCTCGAAGTGGCGAACGGACGCGCGTACGTGGTCGATTCGCTCGGCAACAACGTGAAGGCCTGGAGCCTGGAGGACGGCAGCGAGGTGGCGGCCTGGGCGCTCGATCCCGGCGCGAACCCGTGGCACGTGGCGGTGAACGCCGACGGGACGCGCATCGCCGTGAGCGAGTGGAAGACGAACGCCGTGACGCTGATCGACGTGGACGGCGGCGCCACCGTGCGGATCCCGTGATCCGCGTCCTGCTCCTCGCCGCGCTCGCGCTGGGCGCGTGCCGCGGCGGATCTCCGCCCACCGACGCGACGCCGCAACGGGTCGTCAGTCTCGCGCCGAGCGTGACCGAGGTGCTCTTCCGCCTCGGCGCCGGGGAGCGCGTCGTCGGTGTCACGCGCTACTGCGACCACCCGCCCGAGGCGAAGCTGCGCCCCAAGATCGGGGGCTTCGCCGATCCGAACCTCGAGGCGATCCTGGCGCTGCGGCCCGATCTCGTGGTCGCGCCGGAGAACCCGGCCAGCGGGCCCGTGCTGGCGCGCCTCGCGAGCCTCGGGGTGCGCACGCTCGCCGTGAAGCCGGACGACCTGGCCGGCGTGGAGGCGACGGTGCGCGCCGTCGGCGGCGCGGTGGGGCGGGCGCAGGCGGCGGAGGCGCTCGTCGCCGAGCTGCACGCGTCGCTCGCGGCGGCGGCGGCGCGCGTCCGCCCGGGAGCGAAGCCGCGTGTGCTCTTCGTCTACGGACACCGGCCGCTCGTCGCGGCGGGCCCCGGCAGCTTCGGCGACGACATGCTGCGGCGCGCCGGTGCCGAGAACGTGGTCGGCGCGGCGCGCGTGGCCTATCCCAAGCTCACGATCGAGGACGTGCTGCGGCTGCGGCCGGAGGTGGTCCTCGACGCCTCGATGGGCGAGGGCGAAGGGGACGTGGCGTCGTTCTGGGCGCGCTGGCCCGAGGTGCCGGCGGTCGCGACGTCGCGGGTCCACGCGGCGGACCAGCCGGGCCTCATGCAGCCGGGGCTGCGGGTGGGCGAGGGGCTCGCGTGGCTCGTCGGCGTGCTGCACCCGTGAGGCGCCCGCCGGCCGACGCGGTGGGGCCGCCGGCGCTGCTCACGCGGCGCCGTTTCGCCGTCGCGCTGGCGGCGCTCGGGGCCGCGGCGCTGGCCTCCATCGTCGCCGGGCTGGCGCTCGGGAGCGGCGCGCTCGACTGGGCGGCCGTGTGGCGCGGCGAGGGCCTCGACGCGGCCATCGTCTGGCGCGCGCGCCTCCCGCGCGTGCTCGCCGGCGCCGTGCTCGGCGGCGGCCTGGCGGCGGTCGGCGTCGTCTTTCAGGCGCTGCTGCGCAATCCGCTCGCCGATCCCTACATCCTCGGCGTGTCGGGCGGGGCGGCGCTCGCCGGCGCGCTCGCGCTGGCGATCCTGCCGGCGACGCTCGCGGGCGGGGTGCAGCTCTCGGCGTTCGCCGGCGCCCTGCTCGCCACCGCGCTCCTCTGGCGCCTCGCCCGCGGGCGGCACGGCGCATCGCCGCTCGTCATCCTGCTCGGCGGCGTCGTGTTCAACGCGTTCGCCGGCGCCGGCGTCCTGCTCGTCGAGGCCGTCGTCGAGGCGCGCAAGGCGCAGGAGATCCTGTTCTGGCTCATGGGCACGCTGTCGGTCGAGACGATGGGGCTGCTCGAGCTCTCGGTCGCCGGCGGGCTCGTCGTCCTCGCGACGGGCTGGATGCTGCGCCACGGGCGCGGGCTGAACGCGCTCGCGCTCGGCGACGACGGCGCCCGCGCGGTGGGCGTCGACGTGGTGCGGCTGCGCCGCGGCCTGCTCGTCGCCGCCTGCCTCGTCGTCGGCGCGGCGGTCAGCGTCGGCGGCCTCATCGGCTTCGTCGGGCTCGTGGTGCCGCACCTGCTGCGGCTCGTGCTCGGCCCGGACCACCGCCTGCTGCTGCCGGCGGCGGCGCTCGGCGGCGCGGCCTTCCTCGTGACGTGCGACACGGGATCGCGCCTGCTCTTCGCGGCGCTCACCACCGAGCTGCCGGTGGGCGTGGTCACGGCGTTCCTCGGCGGGCCGCTCTTCCTGTACCTGCTGTGGCGCGAGCGGGAGCGGCTGGCGTGAGCCTGGAAGCGCGCGGCCTGCGCTTCGCCTACGGGCGCCGCGACGTGCTCGCCGGCGTGGATCTCGAGGCACGCGCCGGCGAGCTCGTCGGGATCATCGGGCCGAACGGGAGCGGCAAGTCGACGCTGCTGCGCCTGCTCGCCGGGCTCGACCGGCCGGGCGCGGGGCACGTGCGCGTACAAGGTCTCGATCTCGCGCGCCTTTCGGACGCGGAGCGCGCGGGGCGCGTGGCGTGGCTGCCGCAGCAACCGCGCATCGCGTTCGCGTTCACGGCGCTCCAGGTGGTGCTCCTCGGGCGCACGGCGCAGGCGGAGGGGTTGCTGGACCGTCCCGCGGACCGGGCGGCGGCGGAGGCGGCGCTGGCGGCGGTCGACGCGTCGGCGCTCGCGGAGCGGCCGGTCGACACGCTGTCCGGTGGGGAGCGGCAGCGCGTCTTCCTCGCGCAGGCGCTCGCGCAGGGCGCGCCGCTGCTGCTGCTCGACGAGCCGACCGCGCACCTCGATCCGGGGCAGGCGATGACGGTGTGGGGTGCGCTCGCGTCGCGGCTGCGGGCGGAGGGGCGGGCGGTGGTGGCCGTCCTGCACGACGTGAACCTCGCCGCTCAGTTCTGCGACCGGGTGGTGGTGCTCGAGGCGGGGCGGGTGGTCGCGGCGGGGGCGCCCGGCGGCGTGATCGATGCCGGGTTGCTCGAGCGCGTGTTCGGGATCCGGGCCGAGGTCGGGCGGCACCCGGAGGCAGGCGTGCCGTACGTGGTGCCGCTGCGGCGGTGAGGCCGCCGGCTCGCGGGGCGCGAACGCTCGTGGGGGTCGCAGGGTCGGACCCAGGAGCGCGGGATCCGTTCGTGGGGGTCGCCGGGTCGGACCCAGGAGCGCGGGATCCGTTCGTGGGGGTCGCAGGGTCGGACCCTCGGAGAGCCGCGGGCCGAGCGCGAGCGCGGGCAACCGGTCGGGGCGTTGTTGCCGTGTCTCGCGGCCCTCTGCGACCCTCTGCGGACGCGGCGGAGGGAACGATGAAGCGACGCATCGCGGCGGGTCTGGCGGTCCTGTGGGCGTGGGGCTGCGCCGAGCGGGCGCTGACGCCGGAGCCGCAGGCGCCCGCGGGCGACGCGGGTCCGCCGCCGCAGCGCGACGCGAGCACGGCCACGGCCTGCGCGGACCGCGACCGCGACGGGTACGGCGAGGGCGAGGGGTGCCGCGGGCCGGACTGCGACGACGGCGATCCTGGCGCGCACCCGGGCGCGGTCGAGATCTGCGACGCGGCCGACAACGACTGCAACGGCGCGGTCGACGACAACCTCGACGCCCCGGCCTGCGCCCTGACGCGCGGCGTGTGCGCCGGCGCCCGGCAGCGCTGCGTCGACGGCGCGTGGGCGCCCTGCGCGGGCCCCGACGGCTATGGGCCGGTCTACGAGCCGCAGGAGATCGCCTGCGACGGGCTCGACAACGACTGTGACGGCCGCGTCGACCCCGAGTGTCCGTGCGAGCCCGGCCAGACGCAGCCGTGCGGCTCGGACGAGGGCGAGTGTCAGGCGGGCGAGCAGGCGTGCGTCGCCGGCCGCTTCGGCGCCTGCGAGGGCGCCGTGGCGCCCGCCGAGGAGGCCTGCAACGGCCGCGACGACGACTGCGACGGCGCGATCGACGAGGACGTCCTGGCGCCCGACTGCGCGCTGCAGCAGGGCGTGTGCGCCGGCGCGCGGGCCTCTTGTACGGGCGCCGAGGGCTTCGGCGCCTGCGCCGGCAAGGAGTACGGGGAGCGCTGGCGCGCCGAGGAGGGCGCCGACGACTGCGACCGCGACGACAACGACTGCGACGGCCTCACCGACGAGGCGTGCGCCTGCCAGGAGGGCACCACGCAGCCCTGCGGCGCCGACGTCGGCGCGTGCCGGCCCGGGCAGCAGGTGTGCGTCGGCGGCCGTTTCTCGGCGTGCCGCGGCGCGGTCGGCGAGCGCGAGGAGACGTGCAACGGCGTCGACGACGACTGCGACGGGAACACCGACGAGCAGCTCGTCGCGCCGCCCTGCGCCCTCGTCGCCGGCGTGTGCGCGGGCGCCCTGCAGCGCTGCGGGGGCGAGGCCGGCTGGCTGGCCTGCGACGCCGCGAGCTACGGCCCGCGCCACGTGGCGACCGAGACCGCCGAGCACTGCGACGGGCTCGACAACGACTGCGACGGCCTCGTCGACGAGCAGTGCGAGTGCCGCGACGGCGCGCAACAGGTGTGCGGGGACAACGTCGGCCAGTGCACGCAGGGCCAGCAGACCTGCATCGGCGGCCGCTTCGGCGAGTGCAGCGGCCGGGGCCCCGGGCCGGAGGCGTGCGACGGGCTCGACAACGACTGCGACGCGCGCAGCGACGAAGGGGTCGAGGGGCCCGCGTGTCCGCTGCAGGTCGGGGTGTGTGCCGGCAGCCGCCAGGCCTGCCGCGACAGGGCGCTCGCCGCGTGCGACGCGGCGGCCTACGGCCCGGCGTACCAGGCGCGCGAGACGTTCTGCGACGAGCGCGACAACGACTGCGACGGCGAGACCGACGAGGGCTGCCAGTGTGTCGACAACCGCGTCCAGGCGTGCGGGACCGACGCGGGGCGCTGCACGCGCGGCACGCAGACCTGCGTCGGTGGACGTTGGGCCGCCTGCGCGAACGCGGTGGAGCCCGTCCCCGAGCTGTGCAACGGCGAGGACGACGACTGCGACGACCGCACCGACGAGTCGCTCGTCGGACCGCCGTGCGCCTTGCAGCAGGGCGTCTGCGCCGGCGCCGCGCAGCGCTGTGGCGGGGCCGCCGGCTGGCTGCCGGCCTGCGACTACGGCGCGCGCTTCGCCGCCGAGGAGACCGACGCGCACTGCGACGGCCTCGACAACGACTGCGACGGGCAGACGGACGAGCGCTGCGAGTGCCAGCCCGACGGTCCGCGCCCCGTGTGCGGCACGGATCTCGGCGCGTGTCAGAGCGGCCGATTGCGCTGCGTGAACGGTCACTTCGGCGACTGCGAGGGCGCGATCGGGCCCGGCGCCGAGCTGTGCAACGGCGTGGACGACGACTGCGACGACCGCACCGACGAGGCGATCGCCGCGCCCGCCTGCCCGCTCCAGCAGGGCGTCTGCGAGGGCGCCGTCCAGCGCTGCGGCGGCAACGCCGGCTGGCTCGCCTGCGCGCCCGACGACTACGGCCCGCTCTACCGCGGCGAGGAGGGCGCGGCGGACTGCGACGGCCGCGACAACGACTGCGACGGCCTGTTCGACGAGGCCTGCCCGCCGCCGCGCGTCGTGATCAGCGAGCTGTACTTCAACGGCCCGGGGAACGACGGCCCGAACGAGTTCATCGAGCTCGCCGGCGCCCCGGACACCTTCCTCGCGGGCCTCGTCCTCGAGGCGGTGAACGGGGGGGACGGCGCGGTCTACGCGCGCATCCCGATCACCGGCCGCCGCATGCCGTTCAACGGCCACTACCTGATCGTCGAGGAGGGCACGCCCGCGCGCCCCGGGGCCACCGGCGTGCTGCGCGACATCGCCGACCAGGTGGCGCGCGGCGCCGACCTGCAGAACGGCCCCGACAGCCTGCGCCTCGTATGGAACGGCCGGCAGGTGATCGACGCCGTCGGTTACGGCCGCTTCGACGACCCGGCCTTCAACGCCGGCGAGGGCGCGCCGGCCGCCGCCGTCGAGTCCGACAGCCTCACCCGCGACGCGGCGAACACGGACACGAACGACAACGCCGCCGACTTCTCGCCGGCCGGCGTCCCGACGCCGCGGGGCGCCCCGCTGCCGCGGGTCCACGTGGCGCTGCGCTGGGACGTGGACGGCGTCGACATGGACCTGCACGTGCTGCGCGCCGGCGGCCGCTTCCGGACGCCGCCCGGCGACTGCTACTACGGCAACCGCACGCCCGCCTGGGCCGCCGACGGCAGCATCGGCGACCCGCGCCTCGAGCGCGACGACACCGACGGCCTCGGACCCGAGTTCTTCGACTACCTGCGCCCCGAGCCCGGCCGCTATCTCGTGGTGGTCGACGACTGGAGCCATGACCCCTCGATCGCGACGCTCTCGATCTTCGTCGACGGCGCCGACCGCCTCACGATGACGCGGCCCCTCGACGGCGACACGCGCTACTGGGCCGTCGCGACGATCGAGGTCGGCGCCGACGGCTCGATCGTGGTGGTGTCCCGCGACGAGGCCGGCGCGGCGCCCTACGACAACCTCTGATCACTCGGCGGGCCGACCGCCGGCGGCGGGGAGCGGGAGCGTGTCGGCGGACGGCACCGCGCGGCGCGCCTCG
The DNA here is from genome assembly GCA_963169045.1 of Myxococcota bacterium. Taxonomy (GTDB): domain Bacteria; phylum Myxococcota_A; class Bradymonadia; order UBA7976; family UBA1532; genus CAUJDF01. The sequence goes on along the minus strand of CAUJDF010000058.1, from coordinate 122,263 downwards.
TCGCGCGGCACGTCGTCGTCCACCGACGCGAACTCGCGGAGCGCGTCGTCGATGCGTCCGGCGGTCGGCGAGAACGAGACGCCGATGCGGTTGCGTGCCGTGAGGCCCCGTTGCGCGACCAGGTGACCGTCGTACACGAGAATGCCCGCCAGCGCGTTGTCCTCGGAGACGATCCCTTCCACCGAAGCGTCCGCGCCGAAGAGCACCGCGAGCCCGCTCCCGCCGGGCTCGGACGCGCAGGACCCCGTCGCGCAGGCCGCCGGCGACGTCGAGGAGATGCGCACGTCGCTCGCTTGCAGCGTGGCGCCCCGCGTCGCGACGAGCCCGAGCTCCCGGTTTCGGCGGAGCGCGACGCGGCGGAGCGTGCCCGTCGCTTCGTGCTGCAGCGTCATCCCCCGCCCGGCGTTGCCGTCGGCCGGGCGCGACGCCGTGTCCTCGACGAGCAGGTCCTCGAGCTCGACGCGGGTGCCGCTGCCCGAGGCCAGCAGGCCGGACGTGCGATTGCCCCGCAGGGCGAGCCGGACGCCGGTGAAACGAGCGCCCGCCTCCACGTCGACGCCCATGCCGTACAGGCCGGCGGGTGACGTCGCGCGGGTCTCCGCGACCGTGCCGTCTTCGAGGGTCACCGCCGTTCCTTGGCCCGATGCGAGGACGCCGGCCCCGGTCGCGCCCCGGATCGCGGCCCGCCGGAGCTCGACGAGGGCGCCGCCCAGGGCCTGCAGGCCGATGTCTCCGCCCGCCGGGCCGCGCAGCGCCAGGTCGTCGAGCTCGATGTGGGTGCCCGGGTCGAAGGCGGCGATGCCCAGGCCCTCGTTTCCGTCGATCCCCACCCGCGAAAGACGGACCGCTGCGCCGCCTTCGGCCGAGAGCCCGAATCCGAAACCGCCGTCGTCGGCCCGCCGCGCCCCGGAGATCACGAGGTCCGTCAGCTCGACGTCGACGGGGCCGACGAGCGTCATGCCGACCTCTCGGTTCCGCAGCGACTCGAGGCGCGCTCCGCGGAAGGTCGCGCCGTCCGCGATCCAGTAGCCGCTGCCGAACGTGCCGCCGGTCCCGGGCCAGGTGTCGGCGACCGTCACGTCCCACAACTCGAGTCGAGTCCCCTCGCCCACGGCGTAGACGCTCCGGTCGTGGTTCTCCCGGAGCAGGCCGCCCCGCACGGTGACCCGCGCGCGCTCCGTCGCGATCACACCGGGACCGGATTCGTTCGCGTCCGGTCCCATCCCCAGGACGACCAGGGATTGCAGCTCGACGGAGGTGCCGCGGTCGGCCGCCGAGACGCCCGCGTAGCGGCTCCGTATGACGGCGAGCCGCTTGAGGCGTACCGTCGCCCCCTCCCGCGCATACAGCCCGTACGCGACGTCGGGCACCGACAGCGCGAGTGTGTCGCCGACGTAGACGTCGCCGCCCGTAAGCCGCGTCCGCCCCACCGCCGAGAGCCCGGCTTGCCTGCTCTCGAACACGCGCACGCGTTCGAGGTTCAGCTGCGAGCCGTCGCCGACGGCGATGCCGATGCCCAGCCGGCCATCGCCGTCGGGCAGCGTGCGGTGGACGAGCACGTCTTCCAGCATCCCCACGGTGTCCCGGCCGTCGAGCCAGACGCCGTGCCCCGCGTTGTCGGCGAGCGTCGCGCGCTCCACCGTCACCTTCGCGCCGCCGCGGACGACGAGCGCGCCGCCGTCCTCGCCGACGTCGGGTCCCGCGTCCGTGCCGACGACGACGACCTCCCGCAGCGAGACTTCGGCGCCGCCCTCGACGCGGAACGCCGTGTGGCGAGCGCCGTCGACCCGGAGCGCCTCGAGGGCTGCGGAGGCGTTCGCGATCCGCAGACCGCGCCCGCCTTCACCCACGGTCAGGTCTCGCACGAGCGCGGCGGAAGCGCCGACGACCTCGAGCGCGAATGCGTCGGCCTCGTCCGCGGCGAGCCGCGTGGCCGAGACGCAGGCGCCGAGGACCGCGACCCGCTCGTCGATGCGCGCGCGCTGCCGGTAGTGCCCGGCGCCAAGCGCGATCACGTCCCCGGCGCCGGCCGACGCCAACGCCGCGTCGAGTCGCCCGAGGGGCGCGGCCCGGCTCCCGTCGCCGCCCTCGGCGTCCGCCGCCACGAACCAGATGCGACCGCCGTGCGCCGGTGCCCGCGCGCGGAGGGCCGCGTCGTCGGCCCAGCCGTCGCCGGCATCCGGGCAGGGGACGCCGTGGGGCGCGCAGTCCGGGCCCGTGAGGGCCGGCGCGGAGCCCACCGGGCACGCCGGCGGTGCCGGCCCGGTCTCGGGCGGTGCACAGTAGGAGGCCGGCGGCGCGCCGGCTGCGACGGAGGTCCACCCGGGGGGACACGGAGCACGCACGGGGGCCGGGCCCACGGCCGCGCAGATCCCGTCCGCCGTCGTGTCGCCGGGACACGCGCCGGGCGGCGCAGGGCGCAGCGGCGCCGGCGGAGCGGGCCACCGGCCGCCATCGGTCGCGGCATCCGGGGGCGCGGCGTCGCCGACCGCGGCGTCGGCCGCGACCTCTGGCGACGAGGCCCCGTCGCAGGCTGCCGCACCCCCATGCAGGCCGACGGCGGCGAGCAGCATCCTCAGCGCGCGCTCAGTCGGGGCGCTCACCGGCAACGTCCTCCACCCTGCCGTCGGCGTTGACGACGACCTCGGCGGCGATCGAGCCGTCGGCGGTGACGAGGCCGCCGACGCCGATGAGGCCGGCGGCCAGGCCCGTGCCCGCGATCCGCTCGAGCGGCGTGAAGACCGCGAGCGTCTGGCCGCTGGCCGCGAGCTGCGCGTCGCGTTCGGCGAGCGCCGTCGCGACCGCGAGGCCCTCGCGCGGCACGTCGACGCCATTCTGGACGACGACGCCGTGGTCGCCGTCGCCATCGACGACGACCGCCTCGAAGGCATACGACGCCATCGCCTCCGCGTCCGTCCCGTCGACGAGCAGACCGCTGCGGGCGTTGGAGCGGAGGGTGACCGTGGCGAGCCGCAGATCGCCCGCCGCGCCGACGATGTGCGCGCCGTCGCCGATCTCGGTGACGCCGAAAGGACCGTCCGCTTGCGGCTTGCCCCGCGTTCCGCCGATGAACACCGACTCGAGGTCCAGCCCCGACGAGTCGCGAAACAGGATGCCGGCGCCTCGATTGCCTTCGACGCGCGACGCGCCGCCCTCGACGCGCAGCGCGAACTCGGCCGAGTTCTGAACCCAGATGCCAGCGTCGTCGTTGTCGGCGACCACGAGGTCGCGATGAACGCTCGTCGCCGCATCCTGCAGGACGCCGACGCCGGGAATGTCGCGGACCAGGACGTCCTGGGTGGTGACGCTCGCGCCGTCCGTGACGACGAGCCCGTTCGTCAACGGCGCCCGCTCGAGATCGGCGGCCCGTCGGCCCTCGGTGATGCGCAGATTGGCAAGGTCCGCGCGGCCGGCTTCGACGAGCAGGCTCGTTCCGAGCACGCCCGAGATCGCGCCGCCCGACCAGGAGGTCGTCGCGTCGTGAAGGACGACGCCGAAGCCGGCAAAGCCGGTCGCCTCGACCGCCTCCAGGCGCACGTCGCCCCCGGCCGCCAGCAGCCCGGCGACGGCGGATCGGCCCGGATCGATGGGTCCGCGGATGGCGGCCGCGGCGTCGTCGTCCAGCGCGCCCTCGAGTCGGAGCGCGCGGACATCCAGGCGGTCGAGGCCGTCGGCCACGAGCCCGTAACCATGGGCGACCACGATGTCGACCCGCTCGAACGACGCGATCGCCGGGCCGTCGAGGCCCGCAGTGCGCCCGGCGACGACGCCGACCCCGTCGGCGTGGATCCGGACATCGCTCACGCGCGTCGGGAGACCGCCGCCCGTGCCGACACAGAGCGCGGCGCGACCGACCGGGCCTTCGAAGGTCGCCCCGCCGCCCTCGAGCGCCACCCCCGGCGGCACGGCGAACGAACCGACGTACCGCCGGCCGGTGAGCCGGATGCGGTCGCCCCGGCAGGCCGCCGCGAGCGCCGCCTGGAGGGCGACGGCATCGTCGGCGTCAGTCGAGGCGCCCCCTCGACACACCGTCCAGTCAGTGCCGCCGGTGCGGGGTGTGAAGACGTCCTCGCATCGGAGCGGCGCGGACGCACGCGAGGACGCAGCGTCCCCGCAGCCGCCGGTGACCGCGGCGACGACGAGCAGTTCAATCGCTCTCGAGCGCATCTTCATCGACGTACGTCTGACCCGCGTAGAAGATCACCGTCTGGTGTCCCGTCGCTGGCACCGGGTGCGACGCATTGTAGCGCTCGACGCGATCCCTCAGTTCCCGCATTGCCGTGCGGACACGAGACAGGCTCGAGAACACCTCGTCCTCGAGCGGATGCCCGGGCCAGACGCCATAGAGATAGGTGAGTCCGCCGACGCGGTCCGCCGCGCGCGCCGCTCGCTGCCCGTTCCGCAGCTTTCGCACGAGGGCCTGGACGACCGCTTGGTAGTGATCGAAGACGGCTGCCTCCCATCCCTGCTCGGCGTCGAGCGAGATGTCGAGCTGGTCGCAGGAGTAGAGGGCGACGCCGTCGACGACCTCCGACTGCACCCTGCCCGAACGGACGAGACGTTCGAGCGCCGCATCGACGCGGCTCTCGTCGAGCCGCACGGTCGCGGCGACCTGGCCGGACGACACTGGACACAGGCGGAAGACGACGACACGCACCAGCTCGTCGATGCCCGGGGCGTCGTCCTCCGGCTCGCACGCGCGCGCGTCGAACTTGAACCGGGTGCGCTTGCCGGTACCGCTGACATAGACGATGCCGCACTTCTGGAGCTCAGCGAGCACGCCGGCGACCATGAGCGGGTCGTCGCGCCGGAACTCGTGCTCGATGGAGGCGCGGTCCGCCGGGCTGTTCGCGCGGATGTACTCGAGCAGGCGCTCGTACAGCAGCGAGCGACCATGCTCGAGGGGGCGCGCCGCTCTGTTGTGATACGTCCGGAGGGAGAGGCCGAAGAGGTCGGCGATGGCCTTGGTCGTCAGTCCCTGCGCCTTGAACTCGTCGACGAGTCGCTGAAACACGTCGTCGGCGAGCTGCGACAGATCGGCCCGCTTCCCCGTCGTCGCCAGCTGCGCGATCAGCACCATCGTCTGTCGAACGACGGCTCCGATGAGAAGCCCGGGATTCATCCCGCGACTGTACGGGAAGGCGTCATCGCCCGGTGGTGAAAAAGTCCATGCTTATCCGGTTGTCCCGCAAAAACTGATCGGGCACGGTGAGGCGCACAGGAGGTGCGCCGATGTCGCCGATTCTGCCCGTTCTCGCTGCAATCCTCGCGCTGCTGACGATGGCGGGCGTCGCCATGTTTAGGCCAGAGCCCGCGCCGTGGGTGACGGTACTCTGGGCGCTGTCGTGGATCATCTGCGCCGTCTCGGTCGTCTACCTCATCGTGCGCTACGCCAGCGGTGCACTGCGCGAGGAACGGCAGAAGAAGACACACGTCAAGTGCGCCAACTGCGGCAAGAGCGTGCCGAAATGGTTCGCGCGTGACGTCGGTCACGGATTCCGCCCCAAGGAAGTTCCTGTCGGACCAGGGAAAATCCTCTGCAAGTACCAGTCTTGCCTGATTGGCGGCCTTGAGGGGTACGACGCGTACCCAAAGCTCGGGGAGACCGAAGCGGAGTTCGAGGAACGCATGGAGCGCGAATGAAGGCACGAACGAACCCGCTCCCTGATTTCCCCGAGAACCTGCTGGAGTTCCAGCAGATGTTCCCGAACGAGACCGCGTGCATCGACTATCTGATCGCCGTACGCTGGCCCGAGGGCTTCACCTGCTCGAAGTGCGGCGCCGTCGATGAGCCGTACCGCGTCCAGACACGTCCCCGATCGTTGAAATGCCGCGCCTGTCTGTACGAGACCAGCGTCACGGCGCACACGATCCTGCACCGGACCAAGACGTCGCTGCACGTCTGGTTCTGGGCGGCCAGCCTCGTCGCGACGAGCACGCCGGGCATGTCCGCGCTCGAAGCGCAGAAGAAGCTCGGGATTCCGCGTTACGAGACGGCCTTCCAGATGCTGCACAAGCTCCGGGCCGGCATGGCGCGGCCCGCGTGGGACAAGATCGGAACCGAGTACGCGGTCGAGCTGGACATCGCCTGGATCGGCGGGAAGCACAAAGGCAAGGGCGAGGCGCCGCCGGACGGTGGTCGGCGACCGTACCGGAAGACCAAGAAGGTGCCGGTCGTGATCGCCATCGAGGTGATCCCCGGCAAGCCGCCGGCGACGGGCGCGACGACGCGCAGCGGGAAGCCCAAGACGCAGAAGTTCTACGGCGGGCGCGTTCGCCTGCGACAGATTCCGAACAAGAGCGCCGAGACGATCGCGAAGTTCGCCGAGGACTGGATCGCGCCCGGAGCGGTCATCCTGTCGGACGCTGGCGCGGAGTATGCGCTGTTGGAGAAGCTCGGCTACAAGCACGAACCGCTGGCGCTCCGTGGCGAGCCCGAAGCGGCCGAAGCCTGGATCCCGCTCGTGCACCTCGTGATCGGGAATCTCAAGGCGTGGTTGATCGGGACGTTCCACGGCGTGCGGAAGAAGCACCTGCAGAACTACCTGAACGAGTACGCCTTTCGGTTCAACCGCCGGTTCACGCGGGCGCTGTCGTTCCGGTCGTTGCTCGGCCTCAGCGCCGAGCAGGAAGGGCCGACATACCGGGCGCTCTACGACGGTGAATGGCACGCGCGCGAGAACTTCGGCGTCGAGGTTCCCGAGGGCGCATCAGGCTTGACAGCGGACGATCTCGTGTAGGAGTCGTTTGTGAGCCAACCGGATAAGCATGAAAAAGTCTTCAGCGGTGAGCCGTGCCAGAAGTCACGGCGACGTCGTGTGCCGATCGTCACAGCGGCCCGTGCGAGACGACCCCTCTACGCTCCGACCGTGCCCGAAGGATGGCCGCCGGGGGGCACTCGATGCCCGGCTGGCATGACAGGGGGTCGACATGCGATTGGGACGCACGTTCATGGGGTTGCTCACCATGCTGGCGAGCTGCACGGGCGACGTGCCGGCGACCGAAGGCGCGCCGGAGGACGGCGATCCGCCGCCGTTCACGGAGACGACCGGCGGCGACGCCGATGCCGGTGGCTCCGACGCGGGCGAGGCCGAGGATGGGGAGGCCGCCGTCTCGCCGGCGTGCGAAGCCGACGATGACTGCCGGCTGGGCGAGGCATGCCAGGGCGGTCAGTGCGCCGTCACCGAGGAGGCCCTCGTTTACGACGGCTTCGACCCGCACCCCAATCCGCTGTCCTTCGGCACGTTCGGACGCTGGAACCGGACGAATCTGACCTGGCGGGTCGCCAACCCGCCCGCCGGCCTGACCCAGATGGAGGCGGAGGGCGCGGCGAGCGCCGCCTTCGCCGGGTGGCAGTCGCAATCGAGCCTGACGTTCACCCAGGCGCCCGCCGGCGCGCCCGCCGACATTACGCTCTCGGCCGTGATGCCCGACGGCGCCGGCAACCACGGCGACCAGTGCGCCTTCGGCGGCAACGTGCTCGCCCACGCGTTCTTCCCGAACCCCGGTCAGCCGGTCTGCCCGCTCGGCGAGATCCACTTCAACGATCGCCGGCGTTGGACGTGGAGCGCTTCCCCCGGCGTCGGCCAGCTGGACTACGAGGCGGTCGTCCTCCACGAGGTCGGCCACGCCCTCGGCCTCACCCACAGCGACGTCCCGGGCGCCGTGATGCTGCCCAACTACAGCGGCCAGCGGACCCTGGGCGCCGACGACATCGCGGGCATTCGCGCCCTGTACCCGCCCGACGAGACGTGCGACGGCGCGGACGAGGATGGCGACGGCGCCGTGGACGAGGGCGTCACCAACGCGTGTGGCGGGTGCGGCGACGTGCCGGCCGAGGTCTGCAACGGCGAGGACGACGACTGCGACGGCAGGGCGGACGAGGGCCTCGAGTGCGGTGGCTGCGAGCCGACGCCCGAAGTCTGCTTCAACGGGGCGCGCGACGAGGACTGCGACGGGCTGGTGGACGAGGGCTGCGGCGTCTTCGTCGCCTCGAGCCCGGTCTGCGTCGGCCGCAACGCGGGCCTGACCACCGTCGAGATCGACTTCCCGGCGGGCGCCGCGGAGGCGATCGGGCTGCTGGCGGTGAACACCGCGATCGAACACGGCGACAACCGTTGTGACTTCGATACGACCGTCAGCCGGGCTGGCCCATCGCGCATGCGCTTCGACATCCGGGTCGACCGCTGCGACCACGGGCACAACGACAATCCCTGCGCCTTCGCGGCGGACGCCCTGGTCGTCGCCCGCATGCCCGGGCCGGGGCGCGTCGCTTCCTTCGCGCTGCAGACCTTCAACGAGGCCGCCCACGACGTTGCCTTCGCCGCCAATGGCGGCGGCGACATCACGGCGCTGGCGACCCTCGTCGGCTTCCACGGCGGCGGCGACGTGGACTTCGAGGGGAGCGCGACGGCAGAGATCGCCGGTGGCCGCCTGCGGGGCACGGCGCGCGAGCAGCACGGCAACCGCGACAGCTACGTCCGGGCGATCATCGCCGGCATCGCGTGGCCGTCGAACGTGGTCGCCAGCCGCCAGTCCTTCCGCTGCGAGACCGGCGGATCGGTGCGCGTCACGCATCCGCTCGACGGCAACGCGGCTCCGGACCACGCGGCGTTCGTCTTTGTCGACAACGTCGACACGGACACGAAGGACCACATCAGCTGGGAGTCGGACTGTCGCCTCGTAGGCGACCGGCAGCAGTGCGACATCCTCTGCTACGGCTCCGCCGACGCGGTCGCCGGTTCCGTCCTCTTTCTCGACGGCACGTTCGCCGCCCGCTGACCTGACGTCACAGCGCGACGGGGATGCGCTCGGCGACGCGGACCTCCTCGGGCGTGACGTCGCAGCGGTAGGCGAGGATCTCGACGCCGGCGGCCGCGGCCTCGCGCAGCGTGCGGCCGTACACGGGGTCGATGTGGTCGGCGGGCGCGACGACGCGCGCGTCGGTGCGCGACGCGCAGAAGAACAGCACGGCCCGGTGCCCGGCGGCGGCCATCGCCATCAGCTCGCGCAGGTGCTTCGTCCCGCGCTCGGTGACCGCGTCGGGGAAGCGGATGACCGCGCCGCCGTCGCCGAGCGTCACGTTCTTCACCTCGACGAAGCACCGCGCCTCGCCACGCTCGAGCAGCAGGTCGATGCGCGAATTCTCGTGCCCGTACTTCACCTCGCGGCGGACGGTGGCGTAGCCGGCGAGCTCGGCCACGGCGCCTTCGCGCAACGCCTCCTCGACGAGCCCGTTCGGCAGGGCGGTGTTCACACAGGTCAGCGCCCCGAAGGACTCGACGAGCTCGAGCGTGTAGGCGAGCTTGCGCGACGGGTCGTCCGCCCGGCGCACCCAGGCGCGCGCGCCCGGCGTCTTGCAGCCCTCCATCGAGCCGCTGTTGGGGCAGTGGCTCACGACCACCTCTCCGTGCGGCAGCTCGACGTCGGCGAAGAAGCGCTTGTAGCGGCGCACGAAGCGACCCTCGAGCAAGGGCGCGGAATACCTCATGAAACGTCTTTCCCCGTCCGTGGGTGTCTTGAGTCCGGCGCGCAGGCGGCACGATAATACGGGGAACGAGGGGATTCATGGGCATCGGGATCAACGACAACCAGCGCACGCTGAACGCGCTGAACGCCCTGCGCCGCAACCAGGCGATCGTTTCGCGCTCGTTCTCGCGGCTGTCGAGCGGGCTGCGCGTGCAGTCGGCGGCCGACGACGCGGCGGGGCTCGCCATCGGCAGCCGTCTCAACTCGCAGCTGCGCGGGCTGAACCAGGCAGTGCGCAATGCCAGCGACGGCATCTCGCTCGCGCAGACCGAAGAGGGCGCGCTCGCCGGGACGACCGACGCGCTGCAGCGCATCCGCGAGCTCGCGGTCCAGGCGGGCAACGGCGCGCTGAGCGCGGCCGACCGGCGGGCCATCCAGGGCGAGATCGACCAGCTCGGCGCGGAGATCGACCGCATCGGCGGCACGACGACGTTCAACGGCCAGCGCCTGCTCGACGGCACCGCGGGGACGCGCACGTTCCAGGTCGGAGCCGGCTCGAGCGAGACGGTCTCGGTGGGCGCGTTCGACGCGCGCGCCGGCAGCCTCGGGCGGGCGGCGGTGGCGACGAGCGGCGCCATCGACGCCTCCGGCCTGCAGCCGGGCGAGCTGACGATCAACGGCGTCGCCATCCGCGCCACGCAGATCGCCGACGACACCCGATCGACGGCGCAGCGCACCGGCAGCGCCATCGCGCTCGCAGCGGCGATCAACGCGTCGACCGACGACACGGGCGTGACCGCGACGGTGAACTCGACGGCGGTCGAGGGTGACGCCGCCGGCGGCGGGACGCTCGACGCGGCGAACCGCCTCGAGATCAATGGCGTGACGATCACCGGCGTGAACGTCGCGGCGGGCGACGCCGGCGACGCGCTGCGTGGCGCCATCAACGCCGTCTCCGACGAGACGGGCGTCGTCGCCACGCGCAACGCGGACGGCGGCCTGACGCTGACGGCGAAGGACGGCCGCAACATCGACGTCGAGGCGACCGGGACGGCGGGGGCGACCACCGGCCTGCAGACCGGGACGACGACCGGCACCGTCACCCTCACGAGCGACGCGCAGTTCACCGTGGCGGGCGCCGATCCGGCCGACGCGGGGCTCGGGGCGGGCATCGTGGGTGTGCCGCCGGGTTCGTCGGTGTCGACGATCGACGTGCGCACCCCCGAGGGCGCGGACCGGGCGCTCGAGATCGCCGACCGCGCGCTCGCCCAGGTCACGGGCCGGCGCGCACGGCTCGGGGCGCTGCAGAACCGCTTCCAGTCGGCCATCGACAACCTCTCCGGGGCGGCCGAGAACGTGGCCGCCGCGCAGAGCCGCATCGTCGACACCGACTTCGCCCAGGAGTCGGCCAACCTGCTGCTCGGGCGGCTGCGCGAGCAGGCCAACGTCGCCGTGCTCGCTCAGGCCAACGTCTCCTCCCAGATCGCGCTGCGGCTGCTCGGCGGCTGACCGGGGCGACGACGAGGCGAGCACGGCTCGCGGGACGCGCCGCGCCGGTCGTGAACTTGAACGTGCACCTGAACGAGAGCGTTCCTCCCGCGACGGCGCCGCTGGCGGACCGGGGCGCCCGGACGCCGCGCCGGAAGCCCGCGGCCTCCTCGATCCCGGTGGGCGGCGACGGGCCGGCGGCCGCCGGCGGCGCTTCGCTCGAGGCGGGTCGGACGCGGACGCCTCCCTGCGGGCGTGTGCGTCCGCCGACCGCGCGGGTGCCGGGTTGAGCGCGCGCCGGGCGCTCGGCGGCGACGTGCGCGCCTGGCTCGCGCTGTGGGCGGCGCGGGCGGCGGTGGAGCGCGGGCTCGTCGGCGGGCCGGGGGCGGACGTCGGCGAGTGGTGGCGCGACACCGCGCCCCGGCTGAAGCGCGCGTCGGGGAGCGCGCTGTTCGACGCGACGCCGGTCGCACCCGGGGACGCGAGGGCGGTGCTCGACAGGGCGGCGGTGGCGGCCGATCCCGGACGCCTCGGGGTCGCCTGGGCGCTGCTCGACGGGGCGGCGGTGGCGGCCGATCCCGGACGCCTCGGCGACGCCTACGCCGCGGCCGATCCCGGCGAGGGGCGCCGCGCCGCCGGCCGCTACTACACGCCCGCCGACCTCGTGGCGCGCGCGCTCGACGGCGTGTCGGTCGGCGGGCGCGTCCTCGACCCGGCTTGCGGCGGCGGGCGGTTCCTGCTCGGCGCGCTCGCGCGCGGGGCCGAGGTCGTTTGCGGCGCCGACACCGATCCGCTCGCCGTCGCCGTCTGCCGGGCGGCGCTGTGGCTCGCGGGCGGCCGCGGAGACATCCGCTGCGGCGATCCGCTGCTCGGCCTCGCGCGGCGGCGCGTCGCGGGCGCCGAGCCGCCGCGGCAGCTCGCGCTCTTCGACGCCGCCGCCGCCGACGGTCGGGCGGGCGCGGGGGCGCCGGCGGCGCGCGGGGACGACGGCCGGGCGGACGCGGGGGCGCCGGCGGCGCGCGGGGACGACGGCCGGGCGGGCGCGGGGGCGCCGGCGGCGCGCGGGGACGACGGCCGGGCGGGCGCGGGGGCGCCGGCGGCGCGCGGGGACGACGGCCGGTCGGGCGCGGGGGCGCCGGCGGCGCGCGGGGACGACGGCCGGTCGGGCGCGGGCGAGGCGGCGGGGCCGGCGGCGGCAGGCGCCGCGCTCGACGTGCTCGCGGCGTTCGGCGGGCCGTTCGACCTCGTGGTCGGCAACCCGCCCTACCGCGCCGGCCGGCTCGGCGCGCTCGCCGGCAACGACGCGCTGTACCGCCGCGCCTACACCGTCGCCGAGTACCAGCTCGACCCGTACCCGCTCTTCCTCGAGCTGGCGCTCGCGGCGACGCGTCCGGGCGGCGCGGTGGTCATGGTGGTGCCGAACGCGTGGATGAGCGTGCTGCGCGGGGGCGCGCTGCGGCGCCTCCTGTTGGCCCACAACGGGCTCGAGCGGGTGGTCGAGCTGCCGGCCGAGGCCTTCGGGGCCGGTGTGGAGACGGTGGCGGTGCACGTGCGGCGTGGCGGACGGACGCCGGACCGGGTGCCGATCGCCGGCGGGGCCGGCGGGGCGCTGGTCTACGACGCGGCGCAGCCCGAGGCCCCGCTGGCGCTCGCGCGCACGACGGCGGCGGCGGACCTGCTCGACCGCGCGAGCGCCTGGACGACGACGCTCGGCGACGTGGCGGAGGTGACGCGCGGCATCAACCCGTATCACCGCTGCATGCACACGCCGGCGGAGATCCGGGCGCGCGTCCACCACGCCGGCAAGCCGGGCGAGGGCCTCGCCCCGGAGCTCTGCGGGCGCGACCTCGGTCCGTACCGCCTGTGGTGGCGCGGGACGCGCTACGTGCGCTACGGCCCGTGGCTCAAGGAACCGCGGCACCCGCGCTTCTTCGACGGGCCGCGCCTGCTCGTGCGCAAGATCCTCGGGGAGACGCTCTGCGCGGCCTACACCGAGGCGCCGCTGTACTGCGACCAGTCGGTCTACGTGGCGCGCCTGCTGCCGGGACAACCGTGGCCGCCCGGCGCGTTGCTGGCGTTCGTGAACAGCCGGGTCGTCGCCGCGCTCTTCCGCGCCCGCTGCCAGGAGGACGACCGGCTCTTCCCGCAGATCAAGGTGGCCGAGCTGCGCGACCTCCCGCTGCCTCCGGTGGCCCCGGACGCGCCCGCCGTGGCGGCGCTCGCCGGGCGCGCCCTGCGCCTGCAGGCGCTCGAAGGCGCGCCGCGCGACGGGGCCGCCGGGGGCCCCCACGCCGGGGAGGCGGCGGCGCTGCGCGAGGCCATCGAGGCCGACGTCGCCGCGTTGTACGGCACCGGTGACCGTGTTATCGCCTGACCCACAAGGGAGGGTGCCATGCTGCGTGAAGGCGACCGCGCGCCGTCGTTCGACCTCGTCGACCAGGACGGCGCCCGCATGACCGACGCCGACCTGCGCGGGCGGACGGTGGTGCTGTACTTCTATCCCAAGGACGACACGCCCGGCTGCACGAAGCAGGCGTGCGCGTTCCGCGATGGCCTCGACGCCTTCCGCGAGCGCGGCGCCGAGGTGGTGGGCGTCAGCCCCGACGACCAGGCGAGCCACGCGGCGTTCCGCGACAAGTACCGCCTGCCGTTCCGCCTGCTCGCCGATCCCGAGCACACGCTGTGCGAGGCGTTCGGCGTCTGGGGCGAGCAGGAATGGAAGGGCCACAAGTTCCTCGGCGTGGCGCGCACGACGTTCCTGCTGCGCGACGGCGTGGTGGCGAAGGTCTATCCGGACGTCGAGGTGATGGGGCACGCGGAGCGCATCCTCGCGGATCTTTGAGACACGCAAGCGGGCTGCTGCCCGCGGCGGTCAGCGCCAGCCGCCGGCGGTCGCCCAGTCCTCGAAGACGTGCACCGGATCGCAGAGCGCGTGGAGGCCGGTGGGGCCGCGGTTGCCGATCTGGACGCCGTGGAAACGCGCGCCGGCGTCGCGCGCGCGGGCGACCGGTTCGACGAGCCCGGGCGGCACGGGCCACTCGCCGTCGCTGACGAACAGGACGTCGGCGCGCCGCCAGTCCGGCGCCTCGAGGCGCGCGAGGACGCGCCTCAGCACACCCGCCTCGTCGTTGCCGCCGCCGAACGAGAAGGCGAGGAACTGCAGCAGCCGGCCGACGCCCTCGGGCGACACGTCGAGCGCGTGCTCGAGCACCTCGCCGGGGCCGCTGTATGCGTAGAGGAAGCAGCGGCGGCGCTCGGCGTGCGCCGTGCGCAGCGCCTCGAGCACGATCGCCTTGGCGACGCGCTCCGGCAGCCCATGCATGGAGCCGGAGGTGTCGACGATCGCGACGATCGGGCCGCGCTCGGGGCGCGGGCGGCGGCCCTCGGTCTCGTCGTGCGCCTCGCGCTCCACGAGGACGCGCTCGGCGACGAGCCCCTCGAAGCGGTAGGTGAGCAGGGTGCGCTCGGCGCGCCGCGCGTGCCACAGGAGGCGCAGGCGCGGGTGGCCGAGCAGGGCGGCCTCGAGCGGGAGCATGCGCGCGACCTCGCCCGAGCGCTCGACGCCGCGCGTCTCGGTGGGGGCGAGCGGCGTGCGGACCTCGCGCCGCTCCTCCTCGAGGCGCCGCACCGGGACGAGCAGCCGGTCGGCGATCGACTCGCCGTCGTCGCGGGCGTGCAGGCGGCCGAGCGCGCGGACGATGTCGCGGAGCTGCGGCAGCTGCTCGACGAGCGCGCGGAGGCGCAGCAGGTCCGTCCAGCCGGTCTGGCGGAGGACGCCGCGCGAGAGGTCCCAGCCGCGGCCGAGCATCTCGCCGAGGTCGCCGAAGACGTCCGCGATCTCGGACCACAGGCGCGCGCGCTCGCCCCACGCGGCGAGCAGGTCCGGATCGGCCTCCACGGCGCGCTCGCGGACGGCGCGGGCCGCCGCCTCGCGCAGCGCGGCCTCGTCGACGGCCACGGGGCGCGCCGGGCGTCGCTCGCGCTTCGCGCGCTCGCCCTCGGCTGCGTCGGCCCGCCGGCGCTCGAGCGCGGCCAGCTCGGCCAGCTGCGCCGCCACCTCGGACGCGAAGGTCTCGCCGCGCCGCGCCCAGGCGGCGAGGACGTCGGCGAGCAGCGCGTCGACGAGCTCGGGCTGGTCGCGACAGAAGCGCGCGAGGTCCATGTCGGCGAGCGCGCGGCGGGCCGGCGCCGCGATCTCCGGCGGCGGCCACGTGTCGGGCGGCGGCAGCGTGCCCGCGAGCAGGGCGTCGCGCCAGCGGCGCACGCCGGCGATCCGCTGCTCGAGCGGGCCGTCGAGCGGGAGCGTGACGACGTCCGGCAGCAGGTGCGCCGGCAGGTCGTCGAGGAAGGCGTAGCGCCGGTCGAGCGCGCGTGCGTCGAACACGGTCACTTCACCTCGACCTGGGGGCGCGGGGCGGGCGGCTCGACCTCGCGCGGCAGCATCGTGAAGCCCTCGCGCGCGGCGGCGACGCGGCGCAGCAGCCCCTCGACCTCCTTCGCGGTGCCCTGCAGCGAGGCGGCCGCGGGCCCCGCGAACTCCGGCGTCACCCAGAGGTGCGCGCGAATGTCGGCGTCGAGCGAGGCGATGTGCGCCGCGAGCGCCGCCTGGTAGCGCCGCACGTTCTCGGCGAGCCCGTCGAGGTCGTGCAGGCAGCGCTCGACGTACTCCGGCTTCTGGCGCGTCGGCTCCATGGAGGGCGGCAGGTCGACGTCCTCCATGAGCCAGTTGCTCTCGTCGGCCAGGTAGGCGGTCTGCCCGCTCCATTCCCGAAACCGGCGGCCTTGGTGCGGGAGCTGCAGGTCCTTCAGGGCATCGCGCGTGTAGCCCGCGCCGCCGCCAGTGCGGTCGTGGATCCAGTTGCCGCGGGCGTCCGCCGAGTCCGGCGGCGCGAGGTACAGCGGCTCCGTGCCGCGGCGCGCCTGACCCCGCGCCTGGACGTCGGTCGTCGGCTTGCCGTCGTTGCCTTTGTAGAGCGGCCGCCCCTCGGCGTCGCGCGCCTGCGACCGCGCGTCCCGGTCGCGCTGCAGCTTGCCCTCCCAGGCGACGACGATGCGCGTCAGCTTCGCCGGATCCCACGCCGCGCTCGCCCCCACCCGCGCCGCGTACCACGCATACAGCGCCGCCTGCTGCTCCGGCCTCTCCCACAGGCAGAACTGCAGCAGCCAGCAGTCCCACACCGACACCGCGCGGCGCCCGTTCGTCAGCGCCGAGACCTGTAGCAATTTCACGACCTTGCGCCAGCGCCGGTCCGACACGGCGATCCGCTCGGCGGCGCACCACGTCCGCAGCTCGCAGAGGAGCGCCACCACGTCCTCGGGCACCTCGACGGCCTCGGCGTCCATCTGCACGCGGCGCAGGTCCTCGACGGTCAGGCGCGGCACGACCGGCTCCGCGCGCCCGCGCAGCGCCAGCAGCGCCGGGAACGCCGCGTCCGACACGGGGACCACGTGCATCCGCAGCAGGAAGCGGTCGTAGAGCGCGTCGAGCTCCTCGCCCTCGGGCAGCTCGTTGCTCGCCCCGATCGCAGCCACGAGCGGCGTCCGCACGCGCCGCGTCCCGTTGTCGAACTCGCGCTCGTTGAGCAGCGTCAGCAGCGCGTTGAGGATGGCGCTGTTGGCCTTGAAGATCTCGTCGAGGAACGCCACCTGGGCCGCCGGCAGGTAGCCCTCGGTCTGCCGCTCGTAGCGGTCCTCCTCGAGCGCCTTGATCGACAGCGGGCCGAACAGCTCCTCCGGCACCGTGAACCGCGTCAGCAGCCGCTCGAACAGCGCCGCGTCCGCGAACGCCAGGCGCAGCCGGCGCGCCAGCTCGCTCTTCGCCGTCCCCGGCGGCCCGATCAGCAGCAGGTGCTCGCCGGCGAGGGCGGCCAGCAGCGCCAGCCGGATGGCCACCTCGCGCTCCACCAGGCCCTCGAGCAGCCCGTCGCGCACCGCCCGCAGCTTCGTCGTCAGGTCCATCGCCCCGGTCATCACGCCCCCTCCGTCGTCCGCGCCCAGTCGTACTGCCCGCCGCGCGCGGCGAAGCGCCCGGCCTCGAAGCGCACCTCGCGCCACGCCGCGTCGATGCCCGCCGCGAGGATGGGCGCGCTGTAGCGATATCGACCCTCGGTGTTGTCGAAGAACCGGCCCTGCGGATCCACCATCGCGTAGCTCCCCGTCATCGCCTCGTTGTCCTCGGGCACCATGACGGTGCCGACCGGACGGTGCCGCGCGACGAACGCGTCGAAGCGCGCGCGCTCGATGAGCAGCGGCTCCACGCGCCCGTCGTTCTGTCCGTCGACCGGCAGCATCTGCAGCACTTTCCAGCGCTCGGGACGCAGGCGCGCGATGAGCGCCGAGAAGTCCTCGTCCGCGTTGCGCGCCGAGACGACCGTGTTGACCTTCACGCCGATGCCGAGGGCGCGGGCCGCGTCGGCCACGGCGACGTAGCGCTCGACGGGCAGCGCGCGCCCGTTCACCGCGCGGCCGAGCGCCACGTGGGTCGCCGGGTCCGGGCTGTCGATGCTCAGCGTCAGCCAGTCGAGCGCCGCGCGCGCGAGCCATTCGCGCGTCAGCCGCGAGCCGTTCGTGACCAGCATCGTCGTCGCGCCCTCGGCGCGCGCGACGGCGAGCATCTCGTCGAGCCAGGGACACAGCGTCGGCTCGCCGCCGGCGAAGGTGACCTTCTCGAAGCGGCGCGCGAGCGCGCGCACGAGCGCCAGCGACTCGGCGCGCGGCAGCAGGCCCTTCGGCAGCCCCGCGCGCACGTCGTGGAACGTGGCGAAGCAGCCGAGGCAGCGCATGTTGCACGGGATGAGCAGGTGGTAGTTGACCGACGGCGGCAGCGTGGCCGGCGCGGGCAGCGCGTGGGCGCGCATGGCGGAAGACCTCCCGGTGCGGCCGCGGACCCCTCGTCCGCGGGCGTTCCGACGTCTCCAGCCTCGGCGCCGCCTTTCGTGACACGCGCCCTGCGTTTTTTTTCTACTCGAGCGCCGCGCGCAGCCGATCGCGGACGCGCTTCGCGCGCTGCCGCAGCGTCGGCGCCGGCTGCCCGAGCCGCTCCGCGATCGCCTCGAACGTCAGCCCCTGTTCGAAGTGCATCTCGAGCAGGGCCTGGTCGGGGCCGGGCAGCGCGTCGCGCGCGGCGCGCATCCGGGCGAGGTCGGCCTCGATCGCGTCGCTGTCGTCGGGCGCCTCGGCGAGCAGGCCGACGTCGTCCCAGACGGGCTCCCGGCGCTGGCGCTGCTGCAGCTTCCAGCCGTTGCGGCGCGCCGCCTTGACGAAGTAGCGGATGCGCGGCTGCTTGTGCCGGTACTTCTCGCAGATCTTGAGCAGCGTCCGCATGGTCACGTCCTCGGCGTCGGCGAGGTCGAGGCCGTCGCGCACCAGGAGCGCCCGCGTATTGTCGAGCGTCTTGCGGCCGTTGCGGTCGACGGCGCGCGCAAGCTCCTCGGCGCACTCCTGGAACGCGTCCGCCGGCCCGGCGTCCGGTTCGGGCAGCCGCGGCGCCACCAGCCCGGCGGCGATCTCGGCGGCGACCTGACGCGCCCCCTCGACGCCCGGGACGGTGAGCGGCGCCGGCTCGCCGCCCTGATCCTCGTATCCGAGGCTCGCACCGGCGAGGAGCGCGGCGGTCAAAAGGGCGCCGCCGGCCCCGAGCGCGCCGGCGAGGCCCGTCACCCGGCGCGCGCCGCCCGGCGATCCCGCGCCGGCGCGCCACAGCGCCGCCACGCCGATGCCGAGCAGGTAGAGGCCCACGATCGGGACGAGCGCCGTCCACAGCTCGGCCCAGCCGAGCACGACGAAGGTGGTCAGCACGTCGGGCACGTCCGCGGCGCGCGTCAGGTCGAGGACCACGAGCGCGATGCCCGCCGCATACAGCCCGATGAGCGCGCCGAGCGGCCGGAGGTCGGCCGAGTCGGGCGTCCTGCCCGACCGCAGCCGGCGGAGGGCGCACCACAGCAGGACGCCGCCGTTCGCCGCCGCGCTCGTCCACAGGCCGCCGCCGAACGTCGAGGGCTCGAGGCCGCCGGTGTGCTGCAGCACCTCGGACCAGGCCAGCGCGCCGAGCGAGAGCGACAGCGCGTACAGCGCCGCCATCGCCGGCAGCGCGGCGCCGAGGACGCCGAGCGCGAGGCCGGACGCGAGCGCGACGCGCTGGCCGTGGGTCGGCCGTGCCGTCGCGGTCGGCGGCGCCGGTGCGGGGATCGGCGGTGCGGGAGGCGTCTGGCTCACGGCGATGTCTGCCTGGCGACTCCTACCACCGTCGGCCGCGGGGGCGCACGCCTGAACGAATGTGCGGCGGCGGGCCTCGGCGCTACCGGCGGACGCGGCGCCGCGGCGCGCGCACCCACATCTCGCCGTGGCGGCGGCCGGGGTGCTCCTCCGCGAGGTCGTGCCACTCCTTGAGGCCGGCTTCGGCCAGCTCGCCGGCGCGGGCGCGCAGGTCGACGAAGTCGAGCAGCGCCGAGAAGTGCGGGCTGCGGGCGAACGCGGCGCGCATCGCGCGCTTCCGCTTGACCTCCTCGAAGCGGTACTGGCCCTCGAGCACCGCGATCAGCGTCGCGATCTCGCGCCGCGGGATGCGCAGGCGCACCGCCGCCGGCCCGACCACCGTCTCGGCGAGCGTCTTGAGCTGCCGAGCCCGCGGGCGGCGCGGCAGGTGCTCGACCAGCGTCGAGTAGATGGGCCAGAACAGCGCAGCGAGCAGCACGCCGCCGCTCATCTCCTGTCGGCCCTCGCAGCGGTGGTCGACGCCGCGCAGCAGCTCCCGCGTCGGCGACCAGGGGTCGGACGCGTCGCGGCCGAGGAAGCCGGAGACCTCGGGCAGCAGCAGCTCGAGCAGCCGCAGGTCCTCGAGCATGGTGAACGAGCGCGCCGCCTGCCCGCCCCAGAGCATGCGCAGCACCTCTTCGAGCAGCCGCGGGATCGCCGCCTTGCTCAGCTCGAAGCGGTGGGCGAGGATCGCGTCGCGATCGGCGGTCGGCAGCGAAAAGTCGAGGCGCGCCGCGAACTTGACCGCCCGCAACATGCGGATGGGATCCTCGCGGAAGCGCACCGACGGATCGCCGATGCAACGCAGCACGCGGTGCTCGAGGTCGCCGAGGCCGCCGACGAAGTCGATGATCTCGTTCGTCTGCTGGTCGTAGAAGAGCGCGTTGACCGTGAAGTCGCGCCGCAGCGCGTCGCTCTCGGGCGTGCCGAACTCGTTGTCGTCGGTGATGAGCTCGCCGTGGGCCTCTTCGGGCGGTTGGGCCCGGAAGGTGGCCACCTCGATGACCTTGTTGCCGCCGAAGAGCACGTGGGCGAGGCGGAAGCGCCGACCGATGAGACGACAATTGCGGAAGAGCTTGCGGACGTCGCCGGGGCTCGCGCTCGTCGCGACGTCGAAGTCCTTCGGGCGCATGCCGAGGCACAGGTCGCGTACGCTGCCGCCGACGAGGTAGGCGTCGTACCCGAACTGTTGCAGCCGACGGAGCACCTTGAAGGCGTCGTCGTCGATGTAGCCCGCCGTGATCGGGTGGGCCGTGGAGCGTCGGGGAACCAGTCCGGACATCGGCCGTGGAATCTAGCGAAGATTGCTCAATTTTCAATCGGTACGAAAAAACCTGCGACATGAGCCGCGGCTGTCCGAAGGAACGTTTGACACGTTTTTCGACCCGGTGCGATCCTGCACCGCTTTCTCGGAGGGACCCCGATGTCGGGTGTGAACAAGGTGATTCTGGTCGGCAACCTGGGGGCCGATCCCGAGGTGCGCTATACGCAGAGCGGCCAGCCCGTCGCGTCGCTGCGCATCGCGACGAGCGAGGTCTACAACGACAAGGACGGTCAGCGCCAGGAGCGCACCGAGTGGCACCACGTCACCGTGTGGGGCAAGACCGCCGAGCACTGCGGCAACTACCTGTCGAAGGGCCGCCAGGTCTACGTCGAGGGTAGGCTGCAGAGCCGCGAGTACACCGACAAGGAAGGCCAGAACCGCAAGGTCTGGGAGGTCATCGCCAGCAACGTCGTCTTCCTCGCCGGCGGCGGTGGGGGCGGCGGTGGGGGCGGTGGCGGCGGTGAGGGTGGCGGTGGCCGCGGCGGCTGGGGCGGCGGCGGGGCCGGTGGCGGCGGCGGGCGCGGCGGTCAGGGCGGCGGAGGGCGCGGCGGTCAGGGCGGCGGCGGCGGCTGGGGCGGCGATCAGGGCCCCGGCGGCGGCGGCCCCGGCCCCGGCGGCGGCTTCGACGACGATCCCATCCCCTTCTGACGTCGCGCCACGCGCGTCGCCCGACGCGCTACTCGGCCGGGGGGGCCGGCGCCGCCGGCGGACCCGGATCCTCGCTCGTCTCCTCCACCATCCACCAACGCCGCTTGTCGAAGCGCCACCGCTGGTAGCGCAGCTCGTTGACCACCGTGGGATCGGCCAGGCCGTACCAGGCCGTCTCGACGACGACGATGGCCTCGCCGCGGGGCAGTGGGCCCTGGCGCACGCGGCGGACCGCGTAGTTGGCGAGCCGGCGGTTCGCCGCCTCTTTCTGGCGCGCGTCGACGAAGGCCTCGCGGCGCTCGATGGGCACGAACGCCGCCGCGGCCTCGTAGTTCTGCCAGCGCACCGCCTCGTTGAAGCGGCGCACCTGCTCGGGCAGGTCGTCCTCCTTGCCCTTGAGGCCGCCGCAGCCGGCGAGCGCCAGCAGCATCCCCACCACGACCACGCGTCGGTTCACGCCCGTCTCCGCTTGAGCACCTTTTCGAGGCGAGCGCGGTCCTCGGGGCCGAACTCGCGGGTCAGCACGAGGCCGACCAGGAAAGCGAGGCCCACCGCGACCGCCACCGCCAGCGAGGCGATCTTGCCCATCGGTGGCAGCAGGTGCCCGGCGACGACGAGCGCGCCGCCGATGCCGAGCACGCGCGCCGCGGTGCCGAACGGGATCGGCGGTCCGTAGAGCTTCCAGAGCGTGCCGAGGCCGAGCGCCAGGCCGAGCGCGAACGCGGCGAGCGTCGTGATGCCGGTGAGGTCGAGCAGCGCGATCCCGTCGCCGGCGCGCGGGAGCACCTGCCAGTACAGCAGCGTCACGACGCCCACCGAGACCAGGCCGATGGCCAGCACCGTCTTCGACCGCCCCGCCGACGTCAGGATGGTGTTGACGATGTTCCACACCGCGAACAGGAAGTAGGCCGGCGCGAGCCACGCCAGCGCCTCGGCGGCGGGCGCGTACTCCGGCTTGAAGATCGCGAACGGCGCCCGGGGCACCGCCGTCAGCACCACCGCGGCGGCGCCGACGAGGATCATCCCGTAGCGCAGCGTCTGCCGGATGTAGAGCAGCGTCCGCTCTTTGTCCTGCGCGAAGGTCGACTGGCTGACGAGCGGGAAGATGACGAAGGTGATCGCCAGCGTCACCTGCCAGGGCACGCGCGCCACCTGGACCGCGAGCGTGTACTGGCCCTTGGCGAGGCGGACGGCCTCGGGCACGTCGGCGACGCCGAGCCGGCCGAACACCGCCTCCGCGGCGGGCTGCAGCAGCACCATGTCCAGCTTGAACACGAGGTTGGCGACGAAGGTGTAGAGCATCACCTGGAGCGCGAAGGGGACGAACCCGGGGGCCGGCGGGCCGGGTGAGACCTCGCGGCGCACACTGAGGGCCGCCAGCGCCATGATCACCGCCGCCGCCAGCGCGAAGCCGCCGAAGGCCCCCTGGACGCCCCAGCCGATCGCGGCGAAGCCCACCACGAACAGCGCCTTGAGCGTGGTGAAGCCCATGTCGAACATCGCCTGGGGCAGGAACCGCTTGCGGCCGTTCAGCACCCCGATGAAGACCGAGTACAGGCCGTAGAAGAACAGGATCACGCCGGCGAGGCGGTAGGCGAGCACCAGGTCGGGGCTGAGGCGCTCGGCGGCGAGCCACGGGGCGAGGAGCACGAAACCGCCGCTCACGAGCAGGCTCACCGGCAGCATCAGCCGCAGCGCCTGACGCAGCACGCCGCCGCAGCGCTCCGGATCGGCGGCGACGAACCGCGACACCGGCTGCAGGACGCCGGTGATCATCACCATGCTCAGGATGCTGAGGATGTTGTTCAGATCGCCGTAGTCGCCGTAGGTGGGCGCGTCGAAGATCAGCGGCAGGCCGAAGCTGATCAGGAACCCGCCGACCATGAACCAGAGCTTGGCGCCGGTGATGACGAGGAAGCCGCGGCCGGTGGTGGCGGCGACGTCCTCGTTCTTCGGGGGCGCGGATCTATCGGTCACTGCGGGATCGGCCATCGCGCCGGAACTTACCAGATTCGCCGGCGGGATCGACTTCACGACACCGCGCGGCTCGCCACGGCGGCCTTGCCGCGGCGGCGCGCCGGCGTCGGGGAGGGGGCGTTGCGCGGGGCCGGCGCGCGCCGCAGCTCGTCGGCGAGACGCCGGGCGCGGTCGAGCGTCCGGTAATACACATCCTCCATCAACAGATGGTCGAACTCACCGTTGCGCCCGACGCTGAGCAGGCCCGCGACGCCGGTGCCGTCCTCGGAGAGGCGGCGGCGCGCGTTCTCGTACTCGCGCAGGAAGACGGGGTAGGCGATCGGCGTGCGCAACACGCGCCCGCCGATCAGGCGCTCGCGCACGTCCGGCACGAGCGGGCGCACGTCGTCGAGGCAGCGGTCGATCACCGCCTCCTCGGACAGCTGCCACCACGCGTCGCCGGCGTGGCAGCCGACGTCGATGGTGAGCGTCGTCTTGCCCTCGGGCGCGAGCCAAGGCATCGACTGGGTGGCCTCCGTCACGCGGAACGTGCGGAAGCCGCGCTCCGGCAGCCACACCACCACGTCGGGCAACAGACCGCGCCCGTGCAGGTGCAGGTTGCAGAAGGTCATCGCGCGGAACTTGAACGCCGCGAACGGCGCGAGCGCGTCGGTGCCCTCCACCAGCTTCGGCAGCACGTGGATCGGCGCGGTGCTGATCACGGCGGCGGCGTCGAAGTCCTTGCCGTTCACGCGCAGGCCGACCGCGCGCCCGTCGACGACGTATATCTTCTCGACGCGCGACTGCAGCGAGACCGTCTCCTCGAGGCCCTCGGCGAGGCGGGCGCAGAGCGCGCCCATGCCGCCCTCGGGATAGACGTGCCAGACGTGCGGCGACTCGGGCTGCTCGCGACAGTAGCCGATGGCCACCGCGCGATGGGTCAGGCGCCCGGCGGCGCGCATGAGCAGCGTGCGCAGGATGCTGCCGGGCAGCTTCTGCAGCACCGAGGGCGCGAGGCGGTCCGCGGGGGCGCCGGCCCAGGCCTCGACGAGCGGCAGCGCGATCTCGTCGGCGAAGGCCTCGCCGTACTCGCGGCGGAAGGCCTCGGCGGCGTCCCGCGGCGGCGTGCGGTCGAACAGCGCCCGCAGCCGCGCCGAGGCGGCGCTCAGGTCGTGGCGCGGGTTCGCCAGCAGGCCGAGCGGGTAGGCCGAGTAGCGGCCGCCCTTGCGCACCACCTCGCCGTAGCGCGGCACCGTCCGGCACACGGCGCCCATGTCGAGCGCCGCGGCGAGGCGGTTGGTGACGAAGTGGGCCCCGAAGTCGAAGCTGAAGCCCTGCTCGTCCTTGAAGCTGCGCGCGAGGCCGGCGAGCTCGGTGCCCGCCTCGAAGATCCGCACCGGGATCGCCCGCTCGCGCAAGGCCCGCGCGGCCGTGAGGCCCGCGATGCCGCCACCCACGATCGCGACGGGCGGAGTCTTGTGGGAACGCATGCCTACCTCTTGGCCTAGTTCGCCTTGGCGGAGACGTGGAGGGGTGGCCGGCGCAGCACGGCGTTGAGCACCGCGCCGCGCCCCACGCGCGCGTTGACCGCGTCGAGGACCGTGAACGCCGCCAGCGCGCCCGGCGACCGCAGGCTGAAGCGCTCGACGAGCCACTCCGGCCCCTGCAGGTCGACGAGCAGGTTGCGGATCGAATAGACCCAGTTCACCGGGCTGACGATCGTCCGCAGGGACTCCACCTCGAAGCCGACGCGCGCCGCGGCGGCGCCGAGCGTCTTCTTGCTGAACAGATGGAGGTGCCGCGGGAAGTGGTAGCCGCCCCAGTGACGGCCGCCGAACAGACGGAAGTCGGGCGACTCCACGTTGTCGGTGACGATCACGCAGCGTCCGCCCGGGCGCAACACATCGTGGATGCCTTCGAGGACGCCGATGGGATCGTCGACGTGCTCCAGGGTCATGATGTGCAGCGCGAGGTCATAGGTGGACCGCGGCAGGTCGAGCGTCTGCACGGTGCCCCGGTGCACCGTGAGGCCGCGGCGGGCGCCCGCCTCCACGGCGCGCGGATCGGGGTCGATGCCTTCGAGCCGCCAGCCCGGACGCCCGAACTCCTTGAGCACCTCGAGGTGGAAGCCGTCGCCGCAGCCCACGTCGAGGATGCGCGCGTCGTCGGGCAGGCCCGCGCACCACGCGAGCATCCGGCGCGCCTCGAGCCGCCGGCGGACGGCGTGCACCAGGCCGAAGCTCTCGGGCGAGAAGTCGTAGGCGTGGTAGTCGGCGGGGTAGATGCGCGACAGCTCGGTCGGCGCCGGCCGCGGGTTGAGATAGACGAGGTCGCACCGACGGCAGCGCACGGCGCGGAACACTTCGGGCGACGTCCGGTACTCGAAGTCCTCGCCGACGGCGACCGGATCCGAGTCATCGAGCCCGCAAAGACAGCAGCGGGCCGGCTCCATGGCGAGCCCGTCCGGCGTCGGGGCCCAGCGCAATGCCTGCATGGCTCCTCCTCCTCTCGCGAGCGCGGGGTGTCAGCAAGGCGCGTACCCGCCGTGAGACGGCCGGGTCAGCGTCCCGCTTCGGGGTGTGTTGCCCCGGCCTGGGGCAAAGCGCCCCGGTCGAGCGATGGCACGTCGGGGAAACGCGCAACCTCGGCCGGTGGCTTCCGCTGTAGCGCGGGGCGTGCGTCCCGGATGCCTTCGGGCAGCAGCGCGGCGATGAGACGCCAGGTCGGCGGGGTCACCGGCTGCGACGTCATGTGGGCGCGCACGAACGCCGCGAAGGCGCGGGCGCGCTCGCGGTGCAGGTGCATCGGGTTGACGAGCGCGTACCAGACGCCGGGCGCCGGCGCCACGCGGGGCGGCCGCTCGCCGCGGCGCAGGTCCGGGGTGCCGTCGTCCAGGATCGCCACGTTGGGCGGCGCCGAACGCGCGCCGAGCAGGAAGATCTCGTCGTAGGTGTGCGGATCGGTGACGAACGTCCGCTCCGGGTGCGCCGCGGCGATGGTGGCGAGCTCCCGCGAGATCTCGACGTTCTGGCCCCACGACCCCGCCGCCAGCAGCAGCGGCGGCACGGGCAGCACGAGCGCCCCGGCCCAGGCGAGGCGGGCCGCGGGCCGGCGGAGCTCGCCGAACACGCGCACCGCGAGCAGGATGGCGGGCAGCGCCAGCGGATACCAGTAGCGCTCCGCCTTGGCGAGCGGCGCCCAGCCGAGCGGGTGCTGGCTGCCGAAGCTGAGGTAGAGCCAGCCGGCGCCGAGGGCCAGCACCATCAGGCGGGCGGGCCGGTCCCAGCGGCGCCAGAGGAGCGCGCCGGCGAGCAGCGCCATGCCGAGCAACAGCCCGAAGTGCTTGGTGAAAAGGAGGCCGCGCACGCTCCAGCCGAAGAACCACGGGTTGAGCGAGCCGTCGGCAAGGCGCGGCGGGACGTCGAGGTACGGCTGCACCGACAGGTGCGTGCCGACGAGCAGGCGGTAGTGTCCGAGCGGATCGCCGAGCAGGATCGCGAACAGGGTGCAGTCCACGATCAGGTAGGTGGCGGCCACGACGCCGAACATGAGCAACGCCTCGCCGAAGCGGCGGCCGTCATGGAGCGCCCAGGCGACGAGCAGCGGCAGCACGTACAGCGCGGTGGCGAGGTGGGCGATCATGCCGCCGGCGAGCACGACGGCGGCGAGCACGAGGCGGCGGCGCCCCTCGCCGGTGAGCAGCAGGCCGGTGCCGGCGGTGGCGAACGCGTTGGCGAGCGGGCTGCCGCCGGGGTCCGTCGAGTGCGTCACGTCGAGCAGGAGCGTGGCGGCGAGCAGGCCGGCGGCGAGCGCGGCGCCCTCCGAGGCGAACAGGCGGCGCGCCGTCAGCCACGTGGCGAGCACGAAGGCGAGCGACGCCAGCAGCGTCGGCAGCGCCCACACCCACTCGGCGGCGCCGAACAGCTGGTAGACGGCGGCGAGCATGCCATTGAGCATGAGGCGGGCCTGGAACACATCGGCCGGCCGCCCCGGGTCCATGGCATAGTGGATGTGATCGAGGTCGTCGTACCCCCACAGACCCTCGAAGAAGACCATACGCAACACGAGCCAGACCGCGACCAGCAGCGCCGCGTGCGCCGCGGTCCGGGAACGCGGAGTCGCCATCCTGCGCCTCGCCCCGAACGTCTCGACGGGATGGGGACGCCGGGGCCGCGCCGCCGGTTCCGCGCGAACCTCGCCGGGACGCGCCGCATCCCACTTCCGTCACGGAACCGAGGGAGACTCATGAACGCTCCCCCCCTCGTCGTCGGTCGGCTCCACGAGCGCCGCGCCGAGACGTGGCGCGGCGACGTCGTGCGCATCCAGGTGCCCGACAGCGCGCGCGCCTCCCACCTGCGCCCCGGCCAGTTCTGCCGCATCACCGTCGGCGACCGCACGGGCTGCTTCGCGATCACGACGGCGCCGGGCCGCGGGCCGTTCGAGTTCTACGTCCAGCGGGGGGGGGCGGTGGCCGACGCCCTGCTCGACCTGCCGGTGGGCGCGGCGGTGCGCCTCTCGCCGGCGCAGGGGCCCGGCTTCCCGGTCGGCGAGGCGCTCGCCGGCGGCGTGCCCATCGTGCTCGCCGCCACCGGCAGCGGCCTCGCGGCGTTGCGCCCCGTCGCCGAGGCCGCCGGCCCGCGCGCCCTCGTCTACGCCGGCTGCCGCCAGGCCGACGAGTTCGTGTTCCTCGGCGACGTGCTCGCGAGCGGCGCCGCGGTGCACCTCGTGCTGAGCCGGCCCGGCGCCGCGTGGAGCGGCCGCCGCGGCTATGTGCAGGACGCGCTCGCCGCCGACGCGCCCGACCTGTCCGACGCGTGGGTGTTCGCGTGCGGCGTCCCGGCGATGGTGGAGGGCGTGCGCGCGGCGGCGCTGCGACTCGGGGCGCGGCCCGAGCGCGTCCGCACCAACTACTGAGCACGTGCCGCAGTCAGGGCGCTTGCATCCCACGGACGCGCTCGCCGTCTCTCTCGGCTGACATCCATCGGTCCGCCGACGCAACGCAGGGGCGGGACCGTCGATCGCGATGGGATCAGCGCCGCGGGAAGAACGTCGCCCCGTCGAGGCGCACGGCCACGCGGTCGCCGGCCTTCGCCTCGCACGCCGGCCCGACCGCGCGCAGCAGCCCGTCACCGAAGGGGAAGCGATACTCGACGGCGTGGCCGAGGAAGAGGCGCGCCGAGAGCGGCAGCGACACCTCGCCGGCGCCGACGCGCAGGTCGGCGGGGCGCACGGCCAGCGTGCCCGGTCCGGTCGCGTCCTGAAGGGCGGAGGGCAGCACGAACGCCACCCCGCCGGTGTGGAAGGCGCCGCCGCGCGCCTCGCCCTCGAGCAGGTTCGAGCCGCCGACGAAGCCGGCCACGAACGGCGTCGCCGGCTCGAGGTAGAGCGCCTCGGGCGAGGCGATCTGCTCGATGACGCCGCGGTTCATCACCGCCACGCGGTCGGACAGCGCCAGCGCCTCGGACTGGTCGTGCGTCACGAACACCATCGTGGTGCCGAGGCGGGCGCGCAGCGCGGCGATCTCGGCGCGCAGCTCCTCGCGCAGCGCGGCGTCGAGGTTGGACAAGGGCTCGTCGAGCAGCAGCACCCGCGGCCGCGACACGAGCGCGCGCGCCAGGGCCACGCGCTGGAGCTGGCCGCCGGAGAGCGCGTGCGGCATGCGGTGGCGCAGGTGGTCGAGGCGCACCCAGCGCAGGGCCTCGACGACGCGCTCTTCGCGCTCCGCGGCGGGCACCTTCTGCAAGACGAGGGGATAGGCGACGTTGGCTTCGACGCTGCGGTGCGGCCAGACGGCGTAGCTCTGGAACACCATGCCGAGCGCGCGCTTCTCGGGCGGGACGAAGGTGCGCGGGCCGCAGACCTCGCGGTCGTCGATGGCGATGCGGCCCGACTCGGGGCGCTCGAGGCCGGCGATCATGCGCAGCGTCGTCGTCTTGCCGCAGCCCGAGGGGCCGAGCAGCGAGACGAGCTCGCCGGGGGCGATGCGCAGCGTGAGGCCGCGCACGACCTTCGTCGCGCCGTAGCTCTTGTGGATGTCGGCGAGCTCGATCACGCCGCCACCCTGGGGCGCCGCGCGATCGCCAACACGCCGAGGCCGGCGACGACGAGCGCCACGAAGGCGCAGGCGAGCACCGCGGCGGCGGTGGGATCGGCGTACGTCGTCAGCTCGAAGAGCAGCGTCCCGAGCAGGTCCGTGCCCGGGGGCAGCAGCATCACCGACATGGTCAGCTCCGTCGCGCTCGTCAGGAAGACCAGGGCGAACGCGGTCGCGAGGGCGGGGCGCAAGAGCGGCAACATCGCGTCGCGGAAGGCGCGGCGAGGACCGGCGCCGGCGATGCGCGCCGCCTCTTCGAGCGAGGGATCGAGCTGCGCGAGCGCCTCGGTCGCGCCGCGCGTCCCGAGCGCCAGGTGCTTGGCGGCGTAGGCCACGAGCATCAGCCAGAACGTGTCGCCGAGCGTGAGCACGAAGGCCACGCGCTCGAACAGGATGAAGCGCAGATCCCGCGAGAAGGCGACGATGAGCGCCATCGCGAAGACGGTGCCGGGGATGGCGTAGGGCCACATGGCCACCGTCTCGGTGAGGCGGCCGAGCCAGCCGGGCCGGCGCCGCAGCACGGCGACCGCGACGGCGAGCAGGCAGACGAGCGTGGCGGCAAAGAGGGCGAGCAGCAGGCTCCAGCGCGCGGCCCGCAGGGTGCGCGGGTTCGCCAGCACCTCGCCCCAGTGCGCGAACGTCAGGTTGTCGGCGCCGAGGCCGCCGCCGAAGCTCTTCTGCACCGAGGTCAAGAAGACGGCCAGCAGCGGCAGCGCCACGAGGACGAGCACCACGAGGACCACGAAGCCGAGGGCGAACGGGCGGAGGCGGCCGAGCGTCCAGGGCCGCGAGGCCAGGCCCTTGCCGGCGAGCAGGCGGACGCGGCCGCGCCGCCCGAAGAAGCCGTTGAGGGCCAGCACGACGATCGACAGCCCGAGCAGCACCGTCGACAGGCCGATGGCGCGGGCGAAGTTGTCGGGGCCGCCCATCAGCATCGCGCTGTAGATGCGCGTGGTGAGGACGGTGGTCGGCGGCGTCGCCGAGAAGCCGAGCAGGTAGGGCACGCCGAAGGCCGAGGCCGAGAAGAGGAAGACGAGGCCCGTCCCCGCGAGCAGCGCGGGCCAGATGAGCGGCAGCGTCACGCCGAGCGAGGCGCGCAGCGGGCCGGCGCCGCTCATGCGCGCGGCCTCCTCGAGCGTCGGGTCGATGCGCTGGATGGCCGCGCCGGCCGCGAGCAGCACGAAGGGCAGCCCCGCCCCGCCGAGCACGAAGGCCATGCCCGTCGTCGAGTAGATGTCGAAGGGCACGAGCGGGCCGAGGTAACCGACCTTGGGGCTCGCGAGCGCCACCCAGCCGAGGGCCCAGATGAACGGCGGGATGGCCGAGGGCAGGGTGAGCAGCAGCGTGAAGCCGCGCCGGAAGGGCACGTCGGTGCGGTAGAGCAGCAGCGACAGTGGCAGGCCGAGCGCGAGCGCGAAGGTGGCGGCGCCGCCGGAGGCCTTCAGCGTGTTGAGCACGGCGGTGCGGCCGGCGGGCGTCGCCAGCTCGGCGAAGGCGTCGCCCCCCACCGAAGCGAGGCTGCGCGCGACGAGCCACACCACCGGCCCGGCGGCGAACGCGGCGAGCAGCCCCAGCGTCAGGCCGGGCAGCGCGAGGCGCTTCACTGCCCGAACGCCTTCATGAACGCGGTCTTCACCGCCGCGCCCTCGGTGAGCCCGTAATGGCGCTGCGCCTCGTCCCAGGGGAGCGACTTCTCGAGCAGGATCGCGAGGTTGCCCTCGCCGTGCGGTCCGTCGAGGCGCGGATCGGTGGCGTACATGCGCCCGCGGACCATCGCCCGCTGCCCCTCGGGCGAGAGCAGCATGTCCATGAAGGCCTTCGCCGCGACCGGGTTGGCGGTGCCGGCGAAGATGGCGGCGTAGCCGGGGATCGTGACGGCGCCGTCCTCGGGCCAGCGGAAGGCGAGCCCGCCGCCCTTCTCGCGGACGTGCAGCACGTTCTCGAGCAACAGGACCCCGACCTTCACCTCGCCCGTCTCGATCTTCTGCTGGACGGCGGCGTTCCCGCCGGCGACGACGGCGCCGTTGGCCCGCAGCTCGGCGAAGTACTCCGGGCCGTACTTGCGGCCGAGGAAGGTCGTCCAGGTGAAGTTGGTGCCCGAGGTCAGCGGGTCGCCGACGGCGACGGCGCCGAGGAAGCGCGGATCGGTGAGCTCGCGGAAGGTGCGCGGCAGCGGCTCCGGCGCGTCGGCCTCGTGGGCGAGGATCATCACCGAGACGCGGTGCGCGAAGTAGTGGGCGTCCTCGTCGAGCATTGCGCGGGGCAGGCGCAGCGCATCGGGCGGGGCGTAGCGCAGCCAGCGCTTCTCTTCCTTGTAGCGCTCGTAGAGGAAGGGGTCGGAGATGGCGAGCACGTCGGCCTTGGTGCCGCCGGCGGCGAACTCGCCTTCGAGCTTGTTGGCCACCTTCTCGGAGCCGCCGTTGAACCAGTGGACGGTGACCTTCGGCAGCGTGCGCTTCGCGAGCGCGTCGACGTCCTCGAGCACCGTCGGGAACATCGAGGTGTAGACCCACAGGTCGCCCGACGGCTCGCCGGCCTCGCCGGCGCCGCGCTCGGCGGCCCGCGGCGAGACCGACTCGACGCGGCAGGCGGTCATCGCGAGGGCGAGCAACAACCAGCGAAGGGGGCGGAACGTCATCGGACGGCGATTGTAGGCGACGTCGCGACTTTCGCGACCCACGAAACCGCCAGCAAAAGCCCCGATGGACCCGACGACGCGTCCCTGCCTCCCGGGCCATCGGCGCCATCAACGCCCTCGGCACGGTGCCCGTCGGACGAGGCGGAGGACACCGGCTGCGGCTGCGCCACGGGCGGGGCGGCGACCCCGGGCGTCTGGGGGCTCACCGCGGGGCCATGCGCCTGCGCGCCGCGTTCGACGGGACGGCCGACGTTCGAGCGATACCGAGCTCGAGTGGATGAGTGGTGTCATCAAGCGGGATGGGCATGCCATCGAGCACGACGTCGCCGGCAGGCGCTCGGCCAGGAACGAGAGCAGGTAAAAACCACGCAGGCGCCGGCTGTCGCCGCCCGCGCGGGTCGGCGGCGGGCCGGTCAGGGCGGGCACGGCGTGGCCAGCGGCGACGCGACGGCGTCGGGGAAGGCCGCGGCCCACGCGGCCACCGCCCGGTGCCGGACGAAGGCGACCCACTCCACCGGCGTGAAGTCGAGCCCGCTACGGCAATCGGCGCAGGCCGACCGCGGCAAGAAGGCGGAGGCGGCGACGAACGCCCCGACCGGGCGGGCGCCGGCCTCGCGGAGCGCGCCGAGCAGCTCGGCGAACGCCGACAGCCGGGCGTCGATCGCGCGGCGCTCGGCGGCGTAGGCGGCCAACCGGAGGGCCGGATCGCGCGGGACGCCGTCGCACTGCGGCGCGACCCGCCCGGGCGAGCACGGATCGCCCGGCGAGCCCGGCACGCCGTTGGTCGCGAACGCGTCGAGGTCCAGGCTGAGCACGAACGGGCGGGCGCCGACCGCCCGTGCGAGCCGGCGCGGATCGGCGCCGGCGGTGAGACGCACGCGCCTTGCGTCCTCGAAGTGGGCGTCGACCGGGCGCTCGCCGGGGCGGAGCTCGAGCGCGCCGAGCTCGGCCCGGAGGGCGGGATCGCCGAGGGCGTCGCGCAGGCGGCGGCCGTCGGCCGGCTCGTGAAAGAACGCGAGGCAGTCCCGCGCGCACCCCCCCGTCGAGGCCACGGGGCGGCTGCGATCGCGCGGGCGGGCGAGGACCAGCGTCACGTCGAGCTCGCCGGCGAGGACGGCCCAGGCCGGCTTGTACCACACGACCTGTTCTGCGCCGGACACGAGGACCGACAGGGCGACCGGCTGGTTGACGTTGCGGACCAACGCGGCGAGGCCGGCGGGATCGCGCCGGCGCGCCGCGTCGACCGCCGCTGCGGGCAGCTCGCCGAGGTCGGGGTGGCTGTCGACGTGCACCAGCACCGGCGCCGAGGCGCCCCGCCGCAGCGCGTCGGCCGCCCAGCGGAGGGCGGCCCGGTGGTGGTCGGTGTCGAAGAAGAGCGGCACGTCTGCCGCCGCGGCGACGCGGTCGAGCGCGGGGTAGAGCGAGGTCTCGACGCGGTGCAGGGCGATCCACGCCTCGCGCGTGGCGTCGTCGGCGGGGCGTCGGGCGAGGGCGCACGCGGCCTGCGTGATCCGCGGCCACCAGGCGACCACGGCGTCGGCCTCTTCGGGCGCGGGATCGAGGACCCGTTCCCATGCCGCGAGGTCAGGCAGGGCGAACAGCAGCGCGAGCAGGAGGGAGGCATTCATGGGTCGGGAGCGTATCTCGTCTGGCGCGCCGGCCGTCGGTGTCGTATGTGCATGGGCCGAGGAGGAAGGATCATGAAGCGCACTTCGCGAATGATGGCGGTGGTGTTCGCGGCGACGCTCGCCGCGGGCGCGGCCCAGGCCGGCCGCATCGGGCGAGCCCTCCACGGACGGGCGGCCTACGACAGCATCGGTGTGCGGCCCCAGGGCGAGGCGCCGGCCCGGGTGCGCGCCGGCGACGTGGTGAAGGCCGAGCTGGTCGGCGCGGCGAAGCTCGCCGCGTTCGGCATGACCGGTCTGAGGGAGGGCGACGCGATCGAGGTGAAGATCCTCGAGCCGGGCAAGCGCTTCGAGGTCAAGCACGCCGCGTCGGGCCAGGTGGTGACGCTCGAGGCCGACGATCAGGGCGTGTTGAAGTCGGCGGCGACGACGCCGCAGGGCGCGGTCCGGCCCGCCGCCACGCCGAGGGCCGCCCCCGCGCCGGCGGTCGCCCCCGCGCCGGCGGTCGCCCCCGCCCCGGTCCGGAGACCGACGGGGAACTGACGAGCTTCTCTTGAACGCCGCCCGCGTCCTGGCGTGCGCGCTCGTGGTGCTGGTCCACGTCGACATGCACCTGCGGGCCGACATGACCACCTGGTGGCCGGGCGGCATCCGTTTCGGGCCCGTCTTCACGGCCACCGTGCCCACTTTCCTGCTGCTGGCCGGGTACTTCGCGCGCCCCGAGGACCTCGGGCGCCGGTTCGCGCGGCTCGTGCCGCCCTTCCTGCTCTGGAACGCCGCCCTGCTCGCCCTCGGCGCAGAGGGTCGCGATCTCGGCGTCGGCGAGGCGCTGCGTCTGCTCTTCACTGGCGCATGGCAGCTTTACTTCGTCTTCGCGCTGCTGCAGCTCCACGCCCTCGACGCCCTCGCCGCCCGCTGGCGATGCCAGCGGCTCGCCTTCGCCCTCGCGTGCGCGCTGACGGTCGTCGGCTACGCCGTCTCGGAGGCGCTGCTCTGGACCGCCGGGCCGGGCGACGGCACCTTCGAGGTGGAGCTGCGTCGCGCCGGTCCGATGTGGGGCGGCTTCTACGCCCTGGGCGCCGCCCTCCGCCGCTTGCCGGGCGCCCGCGAGCGCCTCGAGGCGGCGTGGCCGTGGCTGCTTTGCGCCGCGGCCGCCTCCTGGCTCCTCGCGGTCGCCGCCTACGACGCGCAGAACGCGCGCTTCGGCTTCGACCCGCGGCACCAGTTCCTGATCAGCGGCCTCCCGTTCCAGACATCCGCCGCGCTCGCGCTCGTCGCCGTTCTCGGCCGCCTCGACCGGCGTCATGTCGCGAGCCCCGCCGCCCGCGACACGTACGGCATCTACCTCGCCCACACGAGCGTGCTGCTGCTGCTCTACGGCGCGATGCGCCGCCAGGGCTGGACCTGGGTCGGCGCCAGCGAGGTGGCGGTGGTGGCCTCCGCCACCTATCTCGCAAGCTGGACGCTCGTGCGCGCGCTGCGTCGTCTGCCGGCGCCGCTTCGCCGCGCCACCCTCGGCGAGTAGCGCAGCGGAGCGGGCGGTCTACGATCGGTCGGCGAAGCCGTTGCCATCGTTGTCGACGCCGTCCGTGCAGCGCTCGGCGGCGGACTCGTCGCTCGCGGGCGTCACGCATCCGCCGGTGGCGCACCGCGCCGCGGCGCCCGAAGCTGTGCAGGCCGCGGGGGCGTCTTCGCAGCCGACGACGGTTCCGCACGCGACGGAGGCGGGCCTGCAGCCTTCCGGGGCGCCGCCGCGGGCCGGGCAAGGGACCTCGCCGCCGGCACAGGCGGGCGAGCCGCCGCCACCATCGCCGCCCCCGGGCACGCCGCGCGGACCGCAGACGTCGCTGTCGCCCGGCTCGGTCGTCACGCAGCCGGCGGCGTCTGGTCGGCGAGTCGCCGACGACGTCGCTCGTCGGACAGGCCGCGACGACGGTGCCCCCACTGGAGACGCAGCCGCTCTCGTCGTCCTCGAACGCGCCCTCGTCGAAGGCGCCCCGGAGCTCCTGGCCGCTCCTGCCGCTCTGGCCGTCCCTCTCGCATGCGAAGGCGGCCTCGTCGCCCGCCGGCGCGCCTCCCGAACCGCCGCCGCCCGCAGCACCAGCGCCAGCGCCTCCCCCACCCGCGCCGCCCGCGCCGCCCGCGCCGCCGGCGCCGTCGCTCGCAGCCGGTCACCAGGAGGACGGCCAACAGCGCCCTCGCTGCCCGGGGAGGAGGGCGGACCCTCGTGTGCGCCTCGTCTCGCATCGCCGCACCGCAAGTCGCGAGCGCGGGACGATGCTGTCGTGCGGAGGGCGACTCGATGCGGCGGACGGTCATCGCGAGGGCGAGCAGCAACCAGCGGAGCCGGCGGCGCGTCATCGGACGGCGATTGCACGCGTCGTCGCGCGTCTTGCGATCGATGAAGCCGCCAGCGCTTCGATGGTGGCTGGTTATGCCAATTCTTGGCCCGCGAGTAACAAATCTCGCCAAAGATGATTCAGATCGGGTAGAGAGAGGGCCGCGTTCGACCCAAGGAGAGAGTCCGATGACCGTGACGCCGACGTACCTGCGCGACTTCCTCGAGATCCCCTACGAGCGGCTCGAAGAGCTCAACCTCGAGGTCAAGCAGCAGCGGCTCGACCGCGTGCCCGCCGACCAGCTGCGCGAGGAGCGCATCAAGTACCTGGCCGACGAGAAGCGCATCAAGGCCGTCACCGTGTGCTTCACCGACGTCGAAGGTCGGCTGCACATGCTCGACTACGACAAGAAGTTCCTGCTCAAGTCGCAGGACAACCTGACCTTCGACGGCTCCTCGGTGCGCGGCTTCTCGGCCCAGCACGAGTCCGATCTGCGCCTCGCGATCGACTGGTCGGCGTTCTACTGGCTGCCCACCGACGTGTTCGGGCCGGGCAAGGTGCTCGCGTTCAGCGAGGTGCGCGACCGCGACGGCTCGCTGTACCCCTCCGACCTGCGCGGCCGCCTGAAGCTGTGGGCGGAGCAGCTGTTCGCAAAGGACGGCACCGTCTGCCACATCGCGCCGGAGATCGAGGGCTTTCTCTTCCGCGGCGCCGACGCCGAGCGCCGCTACCACGAGACGCACAAGTTCGAGTACGTCTCCACCGGCGGCTACTACCACTCGCTGCCCGGCGACCAGCTGCGCAAGTTCATCGACACCGCCGCCGAGGTGCAGCGCGCGATGGGCTTCGGCAACGAGAAGGACCACCCCGAGGTGGCGCCGAGCCAGTTCGAGATGAACTTCACGTACTCCGAGGCGCTCATCACCGCCGACCAGGTCCAGCTCTACAAGCTGCTGTGCCGCCAGGTGGCGCGGAACCTCGACATGACGGCGTCGTTCCTGCCCAAGCCCGTGACCGGCATCAACGGCAGCGGCATGCACACCAACATGTCGTTCGCGCGCGGCGGCAAGAACCTGTTCTGGCAGGCCGACGGCAAGGACGGTCTGTCGCCCATTGGCACCGATGCCATCGATCGCATCCTGACGAGCGCCGATGACATCTGCCTCGTGCTCAACCCGTCGGTGAACGCGTATCGCCGCCTCGACCCGCACTACGAGGCGCCCAACCAGATCAAGTCGTCGCCGAACAACCGCGGCGCGATGGTGCGCATCCCGACCGGCAACGAGCGCTCGGCGCGCATCGAGGTGCGCTCGGTGGCCCCCGACGCCAACCCCTACCTCGTGTTCTACACGCTGGCCCGCACGGCGCTCGAGGGCCCGCAGCCCGCGGCCGACGAGTCGAAGCGCACGCGGACGCGCTTTCTGCCCGACAACATCTACGACGCCATCCGGCTGTTCAAGTCGAGCAAGTACATGGGCGAGCTGCTCGGCGAGGCGGTGCAGGGCAAGTACGCCGAGGTCAAGCAGATGCAGGCCGACCGCTGCCCCAAGGCGCTCGGCAGCCTGATCAAGGTGCCCGAGATCCAGTTCCACCACGAGGTGACGAACCAGTACCTCTGGTCGATGTTCTAGTGGTCTGACAGCGAAGTTCGCGCGCCCGAGGGCCGCGACGAAGCGTGCGGAACTTCGGGGGCACCCCACGGGCCCGGCTCGGCTGCGCGAGCGCCGCCGAGAGGCTCAAGTCGCGCAGCACCGCTTGTACTTCCTGACGCTGCCGCACGCGCACGGGTCGTTGCGCCCGGGCTTCGCCTCCGCCCGCTTCGGCGTGTGCGTCCCGAGGACGTCCTGCACCTCCCCGAGGTGCTCGAGGATGCCTTCGTCGGGCATCCGCCTCGGCCAGTGGCCGAGCAGGTCGGCGGGCACGTAGAGCTCGAAGGCGTCGGCGGCGACGACCGCCGGCATCAGCCACGACATCGTGCCGCCGGCGCTGATCGTGTACAGGTTCCCGCCCAGCATCAGCGCTGGCGAGACGCCCGCGCGCCGCAGCGACTCGTCGTCGATGCCGCCGGAGAACGCCTTGATCCCTTCGACGGCCCGCGGACCGAGCGCCTCCGGTTCTTCGAGCACCGCGAGCAGCGACAGGATCGTGACCTCCGTCCACGGGCTCGTGCGGCGCGCGGGGGCGAGGCCGTGGAGCTCCGCCGGGAGCTGCCGGCGCAGCGCCTCGATGACGGCGTCCCGCCGGTCGGGCGCCCGCAGCGCGAGCGCCGCGAGGCCGAAGCTCAGGAAGAGCGCCTCCGACTCGGCGAGGGGGGCCCGGTGGGCCTCGATCCACTCGTCGAAGAAGCGGTGGGCGATGCGCGAGGACGCCGAGGCGGCTCAAGAGCGCGCGGGCGCCGCCCTGGCTCTCGGTGCTCGCCTCGGCGTCGCGCATCGCCCGCAGCTCGGCGTCGACATCGGCGAGCCGCCGTGCGAGCGCGATGTCCGCCTGCTCCATGCGCACGGGGCTCAGGCGCTCGAGGAAGTGCGCCGCGTGCGCCACGTCAGAAGCGGCCGCCGAGCCCCATGCCGAGATCGCCGGGAGCGGGCGCGGGCGTGACCGGCGCCTCGACGGCGGGCGGGGGCGCCGAAACCCGAGGCGAATCGACGAGATACAGCAGGGCGCCGCCGACGGCGAGCGCCGCGCCGCCGGCGTAGAGCCACGTGGAGCGCGTGCGCCAGTCGTCGCGATCGGCGCGCAGGTCGGCATAGCGGTCGCGCTCGGCGGCGGTGAGGTTGCGCGCGTCGCGCTCGCCGAGCAGGTCCTCGGCGTCGCCCTGGGCGTCGAGCGCGAGCCACGTCGTCGCGCCGCCGGCGGCGAGGAGCGCGGCGGCGCCGCCGAGCACGCCGAAGGCGACGACGCGCTGGGTGGTCGTCTCGAGGTCGGCGGCGACCTGCACCTGCTCGCCGCGCTGGACGGCGAGCTCGCGTGTGTACGGGTAGTGGCCGTCGCGGGTGACCGCCAGGAAGTGGCGGCCCGCCGGCAGCTCGAGCGGCACCGCCAGCGGCGCCTCGCCGGCGGGGCGGCCGTCGACGGTGACCAAGGCGCCCTCGGGCGCGGTGAGCGTGACGACGGCGGGCATCTCCTTCAGCGTGACCTCGGCGACGACGAGGCGGCCCTTCACGGCCACGCTCTCCACTTCGTCGGCGAAGTGGCCGGGCGCCTCCACGCGCACGCGGTGCTTGCCGGCGGCGACCGTGCGGACGACGGGGACGTCGAGCGGCGCCGCCTCGTCGATGCTCGCGCGCGCGCCCGGCGTGCGCGAGGTGATCATGAGCTGCGTCTCCTCGGCGCGGGCGGGCATGGCCTCGAGCGCGCCGCGGCCGGCGCGGCGCGACTCCTCCTCGAGCCGGACGAGCAGCGGCTCGAGGTCGCCGACATACTGCGCGGCGTCGGCGCGGCGGCCGCCCTGCGGCACCTCGACGAGGTACTGCCGGTAGAGCGTGACCGCGCGCTTGAGCCAGCGCGGATCGCGGTCGACCGAGAACTGCCGGCGTGCGGCCTGGGCGGTGGAGAAGACGATCTGCGGACGCGGCACGAGGCGGTAGGCCTCGTCGAAGGCGTCGATCGCCGCCACGTACTGCCCGGACTCGTACGCCTGGCGGCCGGCCTCGAAGTAGCGCCGCGCCTGGTCGATGTCCCCCGGCTGCGCGCGCGCGACGCTCGCCAGGAAGAGCAGCGAGATCCATGCGATGCGCGTTCTCATGGTCCGCTCGGCACCGCGCGGTGGACCTCGATCTGCGCCTCGCCGCCGACGACCAGGTCGGTCAGGCCGTCGCCGTCGGTGTCCGCCGCCTGCAGCCACACGCCCGTCCGCGAGGGCGGCAGCGCCGGGGACGCCGCGAGGGTCGCCTCGCGGCCGGTCAGATCGAGGAGGAAGGTGCCAGCCGTCGTCAGCGCCGCGATCTCGGGGGCGGCGTCTCCGTCGGCGTTGAGCGCCGCCGCGCCGAGGACGGTCGTCGACGGCGGGATGGGCAGCGCGACCGCCTCGCCGAGGCGCCCGCCGTCGTTCCAGGCCACCGCCACACCGCCCGAGGCCCCGCCCGGGCCGCGCGCGGCGACGAGCAGGTCGCGCGCTCCGTCGCCGTCGAGATCCTCGAGCGCGATCTGCGGGCGGCCCGCGAGGGCGACGGGGAGCGGCACGAACGCGCATTCGATCGCCGCCGCGTTGGCGCTCCCCTTCAGGCGGAGCACGAGCGCCCGGGCGGCGTCGGCGCGCTCGACGGCGACCAGCTCGTCGGCGCGGTCGCCGTCGAGGTCGCCCGCCGCGAAGGCGGCGCCGCGCCACCCGAAGTCGGGCGCGCAGGTCGGCGATACGACGCGAACGTCCTCGACGTTGAACTCGGCGCCGCCGCGGCCGCGCGCGAGCCAGAGGTTGGGCACCGGCGCGCGGTCGCCGTCGGCCCAGGCGATGGCGAGCAGGTCGGGGAGCGCGTCCTCGAGGTCGGGCGTGTGGAAGCGGCCGACGACCACGGCGGCGGCGTGCTCCTGCTGGTCGGCGCCGTCGCGGCCCGCCCGGCGCAGCAGGAAGGGCGACAGCATGCGGCGCTGCGGCGTGCCGATCATGATCGCGATGGAGCGCGCGCCCTGACCGCCGCGCTCCGCGCTCGACTGCACCATGAGGTCGTTCGTCAGATCGGCTTCGCCGACGGGCGTGTAACCCGGCTCGATGTACTCGATGGCCCGCAGCCGCCCCATCTCCACGGGCGCGTCCGGCGCGCCGTCGACGGCGCCGAACAGGACCGAGAGGCGGTCGTCGGCGTCGTCGGTCCGCTCGACGAAGGCCACGTCGCCGACGAAGTCGCCGTCGAAGTCTCCGACGCGGAGGATGGCCGGCGGCGAGGCGGTGTCGACGAAGCGGCGGCTGAAGGTGCCCGCGCCGTCGTTGAGCCGTATCTCGACGCCCGGGACGTCGGACGGCGACGAGGCGATGTCGAGCCGGCCGTCGCGGTTGAAGTCGACGAGGGCGGCGCGGCGGAAGTCGCCCTTCGCCGTGCGGCAGAGGGTGTAGACGCCCTCCGCGATCGCCTTGCTGAGGTAGACGCCGTCGCCGGTCACGAAGTCGGCGATGCCGTCGCCGTCGAGGTCGCCGGCGGCGAGCGGCCAGGGCGATCCGCCGCGGAGGTGCTCGCCGGGGCAGGCGCCCGCGGGCGGCGGGCTCGCGATCGCGTCGAAGCGGGGATCGAGCATCGCGGGCTCGAAGGTGCCGTCGCCCCGCCCGAACGCCACGGCCACCGCCTGCACGCCGCCCTGCAGGACGGATGCGAGCAGGTCGGGGCGGTCGTCGCCGTTCATCTCGGCGAAGCGCAGCGCCGCGCGCTCGAAGGCGTCGTCGTCGCCGGGCGCGATCGGCGTCGTTCTCCCGTCGATGTGCAGCCGGCCCGGCAGCGCCACCGTCGTCGTGCGGACCGGCACGACGTCGGCGAGGCGCGCCCCCACCATCGCGGCGACCACGACCGCCTCGGGCTCGCCGAGGAAGCCGAGCGCCAGCTCCTCGGCCGGCGCGTCGGTGCCGCCGCCGTGCAGGTCGATCCGCGGGATGCGCCCGGCGAGCTGCTCCACGAAGTGCGGACCCAACTGCAGGACCGGGGCGTCCCGCTCGGGGCTGGTGGGATCGATGAAGCGCAGGATCATCTGGCGGCCGAGCCGGCCGAACATCGCCGGCGCCGAGTACGCCGCCGGCAGCGAGACCGGCAGCACCTGCGTCTCGTCGCGGAACGGCGGCAGCTGGATCGAGCTGTAGGCGACGGGCTCCATGACGCGCTCGCGGCGGGCGAGCAGCACGTACAGGCCGGGGCCCTGCGGCACGACGGCGTCGAGCAGGCCGTCGCCGTCGAGATCGCCGTAGCCCGGCGTCCCGGTGGCCTCGCCGATCGACGCGTGGAAGCGGGCGCCGAGCGCGCCGTCGCCCTGGCCGTACCACGCCTGCACGGCCGCGCCCTTCGTCGTCAGGCCCACCACGTCGCGCGGCCCGTCGCCGTCGACGTCGCCCACGGCCACGTCGCGCAGTCCGGCGGGCGCGGCGACCGGCGGCCGGTACGCGCCGGTGGGGAAGCGGCAGATGCGGTTGGCGTCGCAGCCCCAGCCGGCGGGGCACTTCGTGGTCTCGTCGGTGCAGACGTACTGGCAGGCGCGCAGCGCGTCGTCAGGACGCCCGCAGACGGTCTCGTGGCCGAGGGTGCCGAACCCGTCGCACTGCTCGGGCGCCTCGACGACGCCGTTGCCGCAGGTGTCCGGCTCGATGGCCGGCAGCTCGGCGCAGCTCCCCAGCAGCAGCGCGGCGACGGCGCTAAGGATCGGCGAACGCATCTTCCAGATCGTCCTTCGCCGGCTTCTTCGGCGCCGGCGGCTTCTTCGCCGGCGCCGGCCGGCGCTCGGGCTCGAGCTCGAGGGTGAGCGTCCCGTCGGCGAGCGGCGTCAGCTCGTGGAAACGGGGCCGGTGTCCGCGCGCGCGCAGCTCGATGCGCACCGGGCTCGTGCCGCGGGGCAGCAGGAGCGTGCCCGGCGCGACGCCGAGGGCGACGCCGCCGGGGCCGAAGATCTCGGTGCCCGGCGGTGGTCCCTGGACGGTGATGGTGACCGTGGCCGGCGGGGGCGGCTCCGCCCGCTCCGGCAGGGGCTCGCTGGCGGGCGGCGGCGTCGCCGGGGAGTCGCTGGCGGGCGGCTCGGTGGCCGGGGCGGCGGCGCTGCCGGTCACCGCGACGACGACGGGCTCCTCGGGCGGCGGCGCCGACGCGTCCGGGCGCAGGGCGACGAACGCGACGACGGCGGCGGCGACGAGCGCCCCGCCCGCCGCCAGCCACTTCACCGGCGCTCTGCGGGACCGCACCTGCGTCGGCACGTCGCCCGGCGCGAGCGTCGGCGCGGTCGCGAACTGCGGGTTCGGGGCGGTGTTCGGCGTGCTCGGCGTCACCGAGGGCACGTCGCCGACGGTCGCCGCCAGCTCCTCGATCGCGCGCACGGCGGCGACGATGCTCTGCGGCCGCTTGTCGGGCTCCTTCTCGAGGAACGCCAGCACCTGCGCGTCGAGCGCCGGCGGCAGTCCCGGCACGTGCTTCGAGGGCGGCGCCGGCACCTCGACGCTGTGCTTGAACGCGATCTCCATGAAGCCCTGCCCGTTGAACGGCAGGCGCCCGGTCAGCAGCTGGTAGAGGATGATCCCGAAGGCGTACGTGTCGGCGCGGTGGTCGACGTCGCGTCCGCGGCACTGCTCCGGCGACATGTAGTGGGGCGTGCCCATCGCCGCGCCGGTGACCGTCTTGTGCTGCACCGGACCGTCGGGCTGCAGCAGCTTGGCGATGCCGAAGTCGAGCAGCTTCGGGAACGGCGCGCCGTCGGCGTCGCGGGCGACGAAGATGTTCTCCGGCTTGAGGTCGCGGTGGGTGATGCCCTTGGCGTGGGCCGCCTCGAGCGCCCGCGCGAGCGGCCTGAGGATGGGCAGCGCCTCGGCGAGCGAGAGGCGGCCGCGCGAGGCGAGGTAGCGGTCGAGCGGCACCCCGTCGAGCAGCTCCATCACGTAGTAGTGGCGACCGTCGGGGAGCTGGCCGAACGAGAAGATGTCGATGATGTTCTGGTGCCGGATCTGGTTGACGGCGCGCGCCTCGGAGACGAAGCGCGACACCATCGCCGGATCGGCGGAGCACTGGCGGTTGAGGACCTTGATCGCGACCTGCTTGCCGATGAGCGGCTGCACGGCGCGGAAGACGATGCCGAAGCCGCCCTCGCCGAGCTTGGCCTCGACGACGTACTCGCCGACGGTGACGCCCGCCGTGAGCTCGGACGTCT
Source organism: Myxococcota bacterium (assembly GCA_963169045.1). Lineage (GTDB taxonomy): Bacteria > Myxococcota_A > Bradymonadia > UBA7976 > UBA1532 > CAUJDF01. Next base: position 78,606 of record CAUJDF010000058.1, on the reverse strand, counting down.
CGAGCACGACGTCCGGCAGCAGGACGGCGCCGTCGACGGGGCACAGGTGCACCCCCGTCGCGTACTTCGCCCGGCACTGCGGACAGCTCGGCATGGCGGCGATTCTCACCCCGTCCGCGAATGGGGCGCAACGTCGCGGCGCGCGGCGACGGCCCGCAGCGCGTCGCCGGCGAGCCGCTGGACGGTCCACTCGGCCATCGGGGCGGCCCCGAGGCGGCGATAGAACGCGAGCGCGGGCTCGTTCCAGTCGAGCACGCTCCACTCGAGGCGCCCGCAGCCGCGCTGGACGGCGAGGGCGGCGAGCTCGACGAGCAGGCGCGCCCCGAGGCCGCGGCCGCGGAAGGCGGGGCGCACGAACAGGTCCTCGAGGTACAGGCCGGGGCGCGCGAGGAACGTCGAGAAGCTCTGGAAATACAAGGCGAATCCGACCGCCTCGCCGTCGCATTCGCCGATCAGGACCTCGGCGGCGGGGCGCGCGCCGAAGAGGTGCTCGGCGAGCGCGTCCTCGGTGGCGACGACCTCGTGGGCCAGCCGCTCGTAGTCGGCGAGCTCGCGGATGAGCGCGAGGATGAGCGGGACGTCGGCGGGCGTGGCGGGGCGGACGGCGTGACGCATGCGCGAAGCCTCGGCCAGGTGCGGCGCCCCGATCAAGCCGCGCGCGGCGAAGCGTCGCAGGGCGGCCGACGGGCGAGACCCGAGCCGCAGCGGGCGAAATCGCGAGAGTGAGTGATCGGGAGGGCTTTCGGCGGGCGCAATCGCGAGATGGAGTGATCGGGAGGGCTCTCGGCGGGCGAAATCGCGAGATGGAGTGATCGGAAGGGCTCTCGGCGGGCGAAATCGCGAGATGGAGCGATCGGGAGGGTCGCCGCCGTCGCGCGACGGACGGCGGCGCGCCCGGGCGACACGCTTGCCCGCCGCCGCCGGCCCGCGCATCCTGCCGCCGTGCTCTCCCTCCTCCTCGCGTTGGTCTTCGGCGTCCGCACGCTGCCCGACGGCGACGGCTGGGCCGTCCGCTTCGAGGGCGCGGCGCCCGTCACGATCGACGGCCACGCGCAGCCGCCCGGCGTCGTGCGCTTCGACGGCGACCGCCCGCACGACGTCGTCGTCGGCGACGTGCGCTTCACCGTGCCGCCGCGTCCGCGCGACCGCTGCGCGCCGCTGCGCTTCGTCGCGATGGGCGACAGCCGCGCCGGCGTCGACGGCGTCGGCCCGTCCGCGTACTTCGCGCCCATCCTCGCCGAGGCCCTGACGCACCGACCCGACTTCGTGCTGCACACCGGCGACCTCGTGAAGAACGGCCGCCGCCTCGACGAGTGGCTGCACCTGCTGCGGGTCCTGCCGCCGTGGCCACCGCTGATCGCGGTGCGCGGCAATCACGACCGCGGCCCGCACTTCGAGGCGCTCGGCCTCGCCCCCGGCCCCGTCTTCGGCGTCGACCTCGGCGCGGCCTTCGTCGTCGGCCTCGACACCGAGGTCCCGCGCATCGAGCCGCTCGCCGCCGAGCTCGACCGCCTGCTCGCCGGCGCCGCCGGAATCCCCTGGAAGATCGTGGTGATGCACCGCCCCACGTGGTCGAACGGGTCGCACGGCAGCGACGACCGGCGCTTCAACCACGCGCTCGTCCCCGTGTTCGACCGGCACGGCGTCGACCTCGTCCTCGCCGGCCACGACCACAACTACGAGCGCTTCTGCCCCTCGAAGGGGACGGGGGCCGCCCGCCGGTGCGCCGACGACGGCACGCTCTACGTCACCACCGGCGGCGCGAGCCCCTACACGGCGCCGTTCCGCGGGCCCGCGCGCGACGCGGATCCCGCCGAGCGCCCCGCCGACGTGGCCTCGTCGCGCGCGTTCAGCGGCGCGCAGCACTTCGTCGAGATCGAGATCGCCGGCGGCCGGCTGGTCGGCACTGCCCGTGCGACGCGCACCGGGAACCTGCGCCCGCCGCACGTGATCGACACGTTCACGATCGAGCGTCCGGCGTGCCCGTGATCACCTTCCTGCCGGACGGCGCCACGATGCAGGTGCCGCGCGGGACGCGCCTTCTCGGCGCGGTGCTGCGCGCGAACCGGCCGATCGGCTACTCGTGCCGCGGCCTCGGGGTGTGCGTCGCCTGCCGGCTGCGGGTCGAGGGCGAGATGGCGCCGCCCGATGCGCGCGAGCGGCGCCTGCTGGCGCGCATCGCCGAGCCCGGTCCGTGGCGCATCGCGTGCCTCGCGCGCGTCCTGGGCGACGTGACGGTGCGCGCCGACTACTGGTGAGTGGACGAACGCCAGGCGCCGACCAGCGCCCGCAAGGCCGGCGACGTGACGGTGCGCGCCGACTACTGGTGCGTGAGCAGCAGGTAGAGGCCGAGCGAGAGCGCGGCCGCGCCGACGCCGGCGGCGCCGTAGTGGACCCCGGCGCGCAGCTCGGCGGCGGACTGGTGGTCGTCCCATGCCTGCTCGCTCGTGGCGCCGTCGCGGGCGTCGAGCTCGCTCCGGGCGAGGAAGTAGAAGACCGTCGAGGTCGCGAGCGCGGCCGCGCCGGTGCCGACGCCGACCCAGCCCCAGGTGGCGCGGCGGTCGTCGGCGGCGGGGGGCGGCGGCGGCGCGGCGCGCGGCACCAGGACGAGCCGCACCGTGGCGGGCTGGCCGGGCTCCAGGCGCAGCTCGCTGCGCGCCACCTCGTGGCCCTCGAGGCGCAGCTCGACGAAGTGCGCGCCGGTGAGCAGGCGCGTCTTCAGCGGCGTGCGGCCGAGCGGCACGGGCGCGCTGTCGACGTGCACGTCGGCGCCCGCCGGCTCGCTCGAGACGACGACCTCGGGTCGCAGGTGGTTGAGCTTGGCCTCGATGACCGCGCGCTTCTCCGGCGGCGGATCGGAGGCCAGGTAGCGGTCGAAGGCCGCGGCGGCGCGCGCGAAGTCGCCGAGTCGCTCGAGCACGAGGCCCTGGTTGGCGAAGAAGCCCGGCTGCGGATCGGCCTGGTAGGCCTGCTCGAGCAACAGGAGCGCCGTCGGGAAGTCGCCGGCGTTGAACGACGCGTCGGCCCGCGCCTTGAGCGCCGCCGCCGCGGCCGCGTCGCCGGCGAGGGCCGTTCCCGGCAGCGCCAGCGCGGCGGCGAGGACGACGACGAGCGAACGCATCACTGCACCTCGCAGACGGTGAGATCGCCGCAGTCCGGCGACGGCGCGCTGCGGCGGCAGCAGCCTTCGGGGCCGCCGTAGCCTTCGCGGCCCGAGGCGGCCGCGGCCCCGCAGCCCTCGACGCCGCCGCCGGCGCCGCCGCGTCCGGGTTGCCCGGGCAGGAGCGTGCGCGCCGCCGCGACCGCCGGCTCGGCGACGGCCTCGCCCTCGACCGTCTCGTACACGACGGTCGACAGCGCGAGGTTCTCGGGAAGCTGGTTCGTTGAGACGCGGAAGAGCGCGAAGCTGGGACCGCCGGCGCCGCCGCCGGAGTTGCCGCCGCAGCCGCCGCGGCCGCCGTCGCCGCCGTCGCCGCCCGTGCCGCAGTTCGGGCAGCTGCCGCGGCCGCCGCCCGGGCTCCCGGTCGAGCCGGGCGCGCCGGTGCCGCCCGTCCCGCCTTCGCCGCCGTCGCCGCCCTCGCCCGCGACGAGCTCGCACTCGCGGAGATGGACGCTCCCGCCGACCACCTGCAGGGCGAACGAGCCGCCACCGCCGCTCGCGGCGCGGCCGCCCGACCCGGCGCAGCCGCCCGCGCCGCCGCCGCCGCCGCCGCCGCCGATACCGCTGGCGGCGTTGATCGCGCCGCCGCCGCCGCCGCCCCCACCGCCGCTGCCCGGCGTCCCGGTGCCGGCGACGCCGCTCAGCCGCGGGAGCCAGAGGAGCGCCGGACTGCCATCGCGGATCACGTCGTCCATGCGGCCTTCGGGCGCCGACGACACTGCGTTCTGGCCGTGCGGCCCGTCATCGCCCGGGTCGCCATCGCCGCCGCTCGCCAGCGGCCCGCCGGGCGGCCCGCCGCTGCCGGCGCCGTCCCCCGCGCCGGGATCGCCCGCGCGTGCCGCCCCGGCTGCGTTGCGGGCGCGCATGCCATCGCCGCCGCGGCCACCCGCCGTGCCGCTCGGGCAGGCGTTGTTGACGCCGCCGCTTCCGCCGCACCCCGCACAGGAGGCGTCGTCGATCGACAGCCCGCGCAGCCCGGGCGCCGCCGTCAGCGATCCGGCGCGCCCGTCCTCGCCGTCGGTCCCGCGTCCGCCCCGCCCGGCCTCGGCGCGCACGTTGCGCAGCACGAGGTGGTCGCCGACGTTCACCGCGAGGAGCGCGACCGAGCTCTCGTCCATCGCCGCGTCGTCCGCGCGGACGACGACGTTGTCGAGCATCGTGGTCTCGTGCAGGTCCTCGTAACGCAGAACGACGGACGCACCGGTGATGATCGTCGGGTTGACTTCGCGCGTCCCGCGGCTCCAGGTGTGGCCGATCGGGTCGTAGCGGTACCCGCCGTGGATGCTCACGCCCGCTGGCACCACCAGCGTCTCGCCGTCGAGGTCGTAGGTACCGGCATCCGCCAACACCGCGGCGTCGACGAGCCGCGCCACGGACACGGCGTGCAGGAGCGTGCGGTAGGGCCCGTCGATGCGTCCGGTGCCGGCATGGTCGCTCCCGTGCGCGGTCGAGACGAACACGGAGCGTTCCGCGTCCCCGTCGACGCCGTCGCAGTTTCCGTCGGTGAAGATCGGGCCGGGATCGGGCGCATCCGGCGCGTTCGGATTGCACTCGCAGCCGTTCCCGACCACCCCGTCCTGGTCGCGGAAGCCGCCGAGGCAGTCGAGCGCTTCGATCGTGCACTCGCCCGCCTCGCAGCGCGGCCGCGCGTTGGGCAGGTCGCACACGGAGCCGCACCGGCCGCAGTTCGCGGCGTCGAACTGCAGGTTGAAGTCTTCGTCCACCTGCGTGTCGCAGTCGTTGTCGAGCAGGTCGCACACCTCGTCGCGCGGCATGCCGGGCTGGCGATCGCATGTCGTCCGCGTGGCGTCGCGCGGGTCGCAGACGAACTGGCCCGTCTGCTCGCAGACGCCGACGCCGACCGTGCACGACGTGCCGACCTCGTCGAAGCCCTCGTCGGTGCTGCCGTCACAGTCGTTGTCGGCCGCGTCGCCGCAGAGCTCGTCGCTCGCCGGGCCGGCGCTCGCGTTGCACACGACCCCGCCGCCGGCGTCGCAGACAGTCATGCCCTCGTGGCGGCAGGCGCCGATGCCATGGTGGCAGGCCTCGCCGAGACCGAGCCCCTCGTCGGTGCTGTCGTCGCAGTCGTTGTCGAGGCCGTCGCAGATCTCGTCGCTCCCGACGCCGGCGATGGCGTCGCATTCCGCCGAGCCGTCCGCGCGGCAGACCAGCGCCCCCACGCGCTCGCAGACGCCGCGGCCGACCGTGCACCGCTGCGCGACGCCGAAGCCCTCGTCGACGTCGCCGTCGCAGTCGTCGTCCAGGCCGTTGCAGCGCTCGGCGAGGTCGCCGGCTTCTGGCACCGGCATGCCATCGGCGTCGAGGCACGGACCCCACGTGCCTTGCACCGCGCCGTCAGCCACGATGCAGGCGCGCGTCCCCGCGCAGACGCCGTCGTCGCCGCAGGCCCGCGGCGCCGCGCCGGCGTCGCAGCACTCCCCCCCCTCGCAGGCGGGCGCGCACTCTTCGGGGCGCGCCGCGACGGCGCTGCACCGCGCCGCCCCCTCGTGGCACACCACGAACCCGGAGCGCTCGCACGCGCCCTCGCCGTCGCTGCACGCGTCGCCGAGCGTCGGGAAGTCCTCGTCCGCCCGACCGTCACAGTCCTCGTCGCGCAGATCGCACGTCTCGGCGGGCGCCGCGCCGGCGGCCCAGGCGACCGCGCACGCATCGCCGTCGCGGAAGTCGAACGTCAGGCCGCCCGCGCGCGCGGCCACGCCCTCGACCGCGCCCAGCTTCAGGATGCACGCCCCGTCGCACGGCGCGTCGACGCGCAGCCCGCCGCACGGATCGCCGGTCCGCAGGAAGAACAGCGCCGCCCGAAGGCGGCTCCCCGGCGGGGGCAACGCGAGCGGCGCGCCCTCCGTCAGCGCGCCATCGGCCCAGCGCCGCGCGGAGCGCTGGACCTCACCCTCGAGCGTCTCGAGGACGAGGCAGGCATTGTCGCCCTCGCCCGCGACGAGCGCGTCGACGCGCCCGCGGCACGCCGAGGCGTCCGCACCGCCGAGGCACGGCGCGAGATCGAGCGTCACCGTGCCGCCGCAGGCATCGCCGAAGCAAGCGGGCTTGTCGGCCTGCAGGTCGAGACAGCCCGCGGCGCCGCACGCGGCCCACAGGAGCGACAGCGCCACGCGCAAGGAGAAGCGTCCCATCCCACCCGACCTTGGGAACAAATCGCGGCGGGCGCCCGTCCCGGACGGGCGCCCCGTTCGGGGATGGGCTATAACAGGGGCGGCCGCAGGAGTCTATCGTGTGGAAGGTGAGCCCCGGCGTCCTGATCGCGGATCGCTACCGCCTGGGAGGCATTCTCGGTACGGGCGGCATGGGCGCCGTGTATCGCGCCGAGGACGAGCGACTGCACGGCCGCCCCTGCGCGATCAAGGTGCTGTCGTCCGTCTCGCCGAGCCCGGCGGACCAGCGGCGCTTCGAGCGCGAGATCAGCATCATCGCGCGGCTGCGCAGCCCGCACATCGTGCAGGTGTTCGACACCGGCACGCTGCCCGACGGCGGCACCTTCATCGTGATGGAGCTCCTCGAGGGCGAGACGCTCGCCTCGCTCGTGCAGCGGGAGGGCGCGCTCGCCCCCGCGCGCGCCGTCGAGATCGCGCTCGGCATCGCCGACGCGCTCGCCGAGGCCCACCATCAATCGATCATCCACCGCGACCTGAAGCCGGCCAACGTCTTCGTCGCGCGCGCGCCGAGCGGACGCGAGCTGCCGAAGGTGCTCGACTTCGGCATCGCCAAGGACGTCGCCAGCCACGGCGGCGCCGATCTCACCGGCGGCCAGCTCTTCGGCACGCCGCGCTACATGGCGCCCGAGCAGTTCATGTCGCGGCCGGCGGACGCCCGCTCCGACCTCTACTCGCTCGGGCTGTTGTTGCACGAGATGCTCGGCGGCCGGCCGGCCTTCGATCTCTCGATGCCGGTGCCCCCCGAGCTGGCGTTGATGTCGGCCGCGCTGCGCTTCGGTTACCTGCACGTCAACTCGGCCCCGGCGCCGCTGGTCGGGGTGCCTGCCGAGGTGGCCGCCGTCGTCGCGCGTCTGCTCGCCAAGTCGCCGGAACGCCGCTACCAGTCCGCCGCCGAGGTGGTGGCGGCGCTGCGGCCCGAGATGGCGTTCGCCGCGGGCGGTCCCGGCGAGCCCATCGACGCGCCCACGCTCTCGACCGGCGTGCTGCTCGTGGGGGAGGCCATGGGGGCCACGGGCGCGCGCTCGCCGGTCCGGAGCGCGGGCCGTGCCGCGGTGCTCGCCGGCGTCGCGCTGACCGCCGGCCTCGGCGTGTGGGCGCTCGCCCACCGCGGCGAGCCGCCGCCCGACGTCGCGCCGGCGACCGCGATCTGCGTGGACGACGTGGAGACGACGCCGCCTGGGGCGTCCGTCCTGCGCGGCGGCGTCGCGATCGGCACGACGCCGCTGCGCCTCGAGAGGCCGTGCGACGAGGCGCGGCCCGTCCGGCTCGAGCTCGCCGGCTTCGAGCCCGCCTCCCTGCAGCTCGAGGGCGCCGAGTCGGCGCGGTGGCACGAGGCGCTGTTGCCGCTGCCGGCGCCCGGGCCGGCCGCCGAAGCCGTCGATCCGCCTCCGGAAGACCCGGCGTCGCGACCCGGCGCCGTGAACATCCCCGCGCCTTCGCCGGCGACCGCGGCCCCGCGCGCCGCGCCGGCGCCGCGCCCGCAGCCCGCCGGGCGTCCGGTCCGGACCGAGGTGCCCAAGCCGCCGCCCGCCACGCCGAAGCCGCCGGTGGCGAAGCCGGCGCCCGCCCCGACGCCGCCGCCCCCGCCGAGCGCCTCGCCGCTGCCGTTCTGACCGATTACGGTTGCGCTTCCTGGGCGTCCTTGCGCGCCTTCACGTAGCGCTTGATGAGCTGCGCCACCTCGGCGACGTTGAAGGGCTTGTAGACCACCGGCAGCTCGGTGCGCTGCAGGAACTCCCGCGAGCGGTCGCCGTGCTGCCCGCCGGTGACGATCACGAAGCGATCGCGCAGCTCCGGTCGATGGGCTCTCACCCAGCTGTACACATCGATGCCGCCGACGCGCGGCATGATGAGGTCGCACAGGATGACGTCGATCTCGGGCGTCGTCTGCAGCAGCGCGATCGCCTCCTCGCCGCCCTGGGCGGTGAGCACCTTGACCGAGCGACCGAACGCGCGCCGGCAGGCGCTGAGCAGGAAGCGCTCGTCGTCGATGAACAGCGCGATGCCCTCGGGCTCCTCGGGGGGGCCGGGCTGCGCGACGATGAGCGGGATCGGCATCGTGCTGCGCGCCGGCAGCAGCACCGTGAACCGGCTGCCCTCGCCGGGCCGGCTCTGCACCTCGACGCGCCCGCCGTGCCGCCGCACGATGTCGTCGACGATCGCGAGACCGAGGCCGGTGCCCTCGCCGGCCCGCTTCGTCGTCACGAACGGCTCGAAGATGCGCGCCTGCTGCTCCTCGGGGATGCCGCAGCCGTTGTCCTCGACCTGGATGCCCACCTCGCCCGGCAGCTGGAACAGCCGCACGACGATGCGTCCGTCGGTGTCGGGCTGGATCGCCTGCGCCGCGTTCATCACAAGGTTCAGGATCACCTGCCCGAGCTGGCTGCGGCTGCCGCGCACCGACGGCACCGGCTGCAGGTCGCGCTGCACGGCGGCGCGTGTCTTCAGCTCGCCGTGCAGGATGTTGAGCGCACTCTCGATCACGCTCTGGAGGCTGACCTCGTCGAACGACTCGTTGCTCGTGTTGTGCGAGAACGTGCGCAGGTCGCGCACGATCTGGTGGACGCGGTTGGCGCCCTCGATGGTCTCGCCGACGAGCGACTCGAGGTCCTTCAGCAAGAAGACGGGGTCGATGCGCTCTTCGTACTGCTGGGCCTCGCGCAGCCGGCCGCTCTGGTAGAGCGCGAGCAGCTCCCGCAGGTCGTTGACGTACTCGCCGAGCACGTTGAGGTTGCTGATCACGAACGCGAGCGGGTTGTTGATCTCGTGCGCGACGCCGGCGGCGAGCTGGCCGATGCTCGCCATCTTCTCCTGGTGCACCATCGTCGCCTGGGCGCGACGGTTCGCGGTCATCGTGCGGTGCAGCTCTTCGTTCTTCTCGCGCAGCGCCTGGTAGAGGCGGGCGTTCTCGAGCGGGATGGCCAGGCGGTCGGCGAGGCCGTCGAAGATGCGCTGGCCCGGCGCGTCGAGCGGCACGCCCGGCTGCAGCGCCACGTACGCGCGCAGGAGGCGGCCGGCCCGCAGCGCGCGCCCGATGAGCTCGGGGCGACGCGGCTGCTCCCAGTCGACCGGCTTGTGAAAGAGGCGCAGCTCCTCGAGCTCCACGTGGATCGACAGGGCCGAGCGCGCGCGCTCGACCAGCGTCGCGACGAGCGCGTCCCCGTGGGCCGGCGCGATCGCGCAGAACGAGCGGAGGGCCGGCGGCGCGTCGGGCGGTACCAGCAGCACGTGCAGGCCGGCGGGGTGGAAGCGCTCGAGCGCATTCGCCGCCGCGAGCAGGACGTCGTCCTCCTCGAGCGAGCGGTTGAAGTCGTCGGTGACCTCGGCGAGGAACGACAGCTCGTCGTACCGCTGCACCGCCACGTCGGCGAGCCGCTTGCTGCGCAGCGCGGCGTGGATGCGCACCAGCAGCGCCTGCTCCGAGGCGCCCTTGTCGATGAAGTCGTCGACGCCGGCGGCCACGGCCCGCTCGGTGAGCTCCGTCGACGAGTGCCCCGTCAGCAGGATGACCGGCAGGAAGCGGTTGGCCGGGTCCTGCCGCATCTGCCGGCACACCTCGAGGCCGTCCATCGAGGGCAGGCTGTAGTCGAGCAGCACGACGTCGGGCCGGTGGCGCTCGACGGCGGCGAGCCCCTCGGAGCCGGTCGAGGCCGTGATCACCTCGTGCCCGGCGAGCGTCAGGTGCCGGCTGAGGATGACGTGGTAGTCGACGTCGTCGTCGATGAGCAGGATGCGCCCGTGTTCGAGCGGAACGATGAGGTTCATGTGGGAACGCGCGCCACCAGGCTCCAGTACTCGCCGAGGGCGCGGATCACCTCGACGAAGCGCGAGAACTGGATCGGCTTGCAGATGAAACCGTTGGCGCCGTGCGCATAGGCGGCGGCCACGTCCTCCTGACGCGTCGACGTCGTCAGCATGAGGATGGGGATCGAGCGCAACGCCGGATCTTCTTTGATCGCGCGCAACACTTCGATGCCATTGACCTTCGGGATGTTGATGTCCAGCAGGACGAGCCCCGGCCGCCGGTGGCGCGCCGGGTCGTCGAAGGGCGGCCGCCCGAACAGGTAGTCGAGCGCCTCCTGGCCGTCGCGGGTCACGATGAGCTCGCCCTCGAGCCCGCTCTTCTTCAGCGCGCGGCGCGTGATGCGCACGTCGTTCTCGTCGTCTTCGACGAGCATGAGGTCGATCGGCTGCGGAGCGGACGTCATCGGCGCTCTTCCGTGCGCTGGGCCTGGCGCACCACCTCGAAGAAGCGCTGCACCAGCTCGGGATCGTAGACCGTCCCCGCCCCCTGTACCAGCGTGCGCATCGCCTCGTCGATGGAGAACGCGCCGCGCCACGCCCGGGGCGCGGTCATGGCCTCGAAGCCGTCGCAGATCGCGATCACGCGCGCGGCGAGCGGGATCGCCTCGCCGGCCAGCCCGTCGGGGTGCCCGCCGCCGTCCCAGCGCTCGTGATGATGACGGATGGCGCGTCGCTCCCGCTCGAGGAAGTCGGCCCGGCGCAGCACCTGCTCGCCCATCGCGGCGTGCTGGTCGACCTTCGCCCTCTCTTCGTCGGAGAGCGGCCCGGGCTTCAGCCACACGGTGTCGCTGATCCCGACGCGCCCGATGTCGTGCAGGAGCGCCGCCGTCTGCAGGACGTCGAGCTCGTCCTCGTTCATGCCGAGCACGCGGCCGAACTGTGTCGCCAGGTCGGCGACGCGCCGCGAGTGGTCGCGGTGGTCGGCGCCGCTCTCCGCCAGCTCGAGCACCTGCAGCAGGCTGTCGACGAACAGCCGCCGCACCTGGGCCCGCATCTCGGCCCGGGGCACCTGGAGCGGCGGCGGCGTCGTGATCGGGCCGAGCGCCCCGTCGGGCTCGTCGGCGAGGCAGACACGGTTGCGGCCCTGCCGCTTGGCCGAGTACAGCGCCCCGTCGGCCAGCTTGACGAGCTCACGCTCGGACCGGACGCGCGGATCGGCGGTGCTCGACACGCCGATCGAGACGGTGACCGGCGTCGTGTGCCCGTCGTGCACGAACGGCTCGGCGGCGACGCGCTGGCAGATGCGCTCGGCGAGCGTCTGCGCGCCGCCGGCGTCGGTGTCGGGCAGCGCCAGCACGAACTCCTCGCCGCCGTAGCGCGCGATCACGTCACCTTTGCGCGCCTCGGCCTGTAGCGTGCGCGCGAGCATCTTGAGCACCTCGTCGCCGAACGGGTGCCCGTAGGTGTCGTTGACCTGCTTGAAGTGGTCGAGGTCGAGCAGCAGGCAGGCCAGCGGCCGGCCGGAGCGCAGCGCGCGCGCGAACTCGGTGCGCAGCAGCTCCTGGAAGTGACGGTGGTTGTACAGGCCGGTGAGGCCGTCGCGGATGGCCCACTCGAGCAGGCGCTCGTTGGCGCGGCGCACCTCGGCCTCGAGGCGGGCCCGCTCGAGCACGTTGTGCAGCGTGCGGAGGAGCACCTGCGGCTCGAGGTCGTCCTTGCGCAGGTAGTCGTAGGCGCCGGCCTTCATCACCTCGACGGCGAGGCGCTCGTCGCCGTGGCCCGTCAACATCACCGCCGGCAGCTCCGGCACGACCTCGCGCAGGCGCGCGATCAGCTTCTCGCCGGGCAGGTCGGGCAGGTGCTGGTCGACGAGGACGACGTCGAAGGGGTGGACCCGTGCCTTCTCGAGCGCGTCGGCGCCGTTGTAGGCGATCTCGACCCGGAAGCTGCCCGCCGCGCGGCGGATGTATCGGCGGAGCACGTCGACGTCGTCGATGTTGTCTTCGACGAGCAGGATGGCGATGGGCTGGGTCAAAAGTGCGTCCGTCCGGGGCCGCCGCTGGCCGATCCGGCCGAGGATAATCCCGCCGATTTGCGTCCGTAAAGCTCACAGCGGCGGGCGTTCAAGTTGACGAAGGATCGCGCCGGACGGTGAGGCGAGGCCCAGGCGCGAACCCGCAGTCATCGCCGAGCCGACGGCGAGGGTTCGCAACGGAGCCGAGGCCCTCGACATGACGGGGCCGTGGGCTCGCCCCGAAGGGGCCATCGCCTCGCCGGACAAGCGAGGCGTCGCCAACCTGGACGCCCGCCGCTGTCAGCCCTCGAGCGCGAGCGGGGGAGATGTCTCGGGCACGGCGTCGAAGGCGTACACCGCGTTCCGGTCGCGGTGCTTGCCGTGATACATCGCGAGGTCGGCGCAGTGCAGGAGCTCTTCCTTCGTGCGCGCGTGGTGCGGCCAGGTGGCGACGCCGACGCACACCGACAGGCGCAGCCCGAGGCCCTCGCGCGCGAGGAAGCGGTGCTGCTCGACGGTCCTGCGGATGCGCTCGCCGGCGCTGAACGCGTCGTCGGTCGTCGCGTCGCCGATCACCGCCACGAACTCGTCGCCGCCATAGCGGACGAGCACGTCCTGCTCGCGCACCTGCCGCTTGAGCAGACGCCCCATCTCGGCGAGCACCTTGCTGCCGACGGTGTGGCCGAAGCGGTCGTTGACCGACTTGAAGTGGTCGAGGTCCATGAAGAGGACGCTGAACGGCGCGCCCGCCTTCTGGCGGCGCGCGATCTCGCGCTCGATGGCCAGCTCGAGATAGCGGGCGTTGTAGAGGCCGGTGAGCGAGTCGACGTGGGCCATCGCTCGCGCGTGGACGTAGCGCGCCGAGTTCTCGAGCGCGAGCGAGATGTTGCGCGCGAGGAAGGTCAGGTCGCCGAGCGCGGTCGCATCGAAGGGCGCCGCGCGCAGCGCCGCCACCCAGGCCGGCGCGTTGCGGCGTCCGAGCGGGACGAGCACCGCCCGCGTCAGCTCGCCGCCCTGCGGCAGCAGCGTCACCGGCTCGACGATGCTCGCGCCGCCGACGCCGATCGCCGGCGCGGACCCCGCCAGCCGATCGGCCAGCCAGGCGGCCTGCACAGGCTCGAGGCCGCGCCGCGCGACCACCTCGAACGCCGCCCCGTCGGGCTCGCCCACACAGAAGAAGGAGGCGTCGGCGTGGGCCACCTCGTGCAGCGCGTCGAGCGCCATCGGCACGAGCCGGTCGCGCTCGAGGCACGCCAGCAGGCGCTGGGTCGTCTCGAAGAGGTCGAAGCTCCGGCGCAGCTCGGCGTTCTCGTGCACGAGGCGCCGGCGCTCGAGGCAGCGCCGCACCGTGAGGAGCAGCGCCTCGGGAGTCACCGGTTTGACGAGGTAGTGGTGGGCGCCGCCGCGCATGGCGCGCACGGCGGCGTCGACCGAGTCGAGGCCGGTCAGCACGATGACGTCGAGGTGCGGGCGCAGCTCCTTGGCGCGCTCGAGCAGCTCGAGGCCGTCCATGCCGGGCATGACCACGTCGGTGACGAGCAGGTCGAAGCGCTCGCCGCGCAGGCGCGCGAGGGCCTGCTCGGCGTCGGCGGCGGTGACGACCTCGTGACCGCCCTGCACCAGGCAGTCCGCGTACACCTGGCGCGAGAACCAGTCGTCGTCGGCCACGAGGACGCGGCCGGCACCATGCTCGCGTTCGGGGAGCGGCGTCTCCGTCACGTCTTCCGTTCCACCTGCCGTGGGGTCACAACCTCTCATAAGTAGCAGCGGCCTCCGGGGGGCGCAAGCGGCGTCGGGGCGCGTCTCGTCTGGTTCTTGACGCTCCCCGGGGCGCGTGCTAATCGCGACACGATTCGGAGGCGCCGATGCAAGCAACGATCGTCCTGGCCGAGGACTCCAAGACCGTTCGCCGGATGGTCGAGATCGCCCTGGCCCGTCACCCCTTCCAACTCAGCGTCGCCGAAGACGGTGAGGCTGCGCTCGGCGCGGTGCGCAGCGCGCGTCCGGCGCTCGTGCTCGCCGATACGTCGCTGCCGGGCATCGACGGCTACGAGCTCACGCGGCGCATCAAGGCCGAGATCGGCGGCGTCAAGGTGCTGCTCCTCGCCGGCCTGAACCAGCGGCTCGACGAGCTGCGCGCCCGACAGGTGGGTGCCGACGGCCACGTCACGAAGCCCTTCGCCACCCAGGACCTGCTCGACGCCATCTACCAGGTGACGACCGGCCAGCTCGCCCCCGACGGCGAGCTCTTCCGCAACCAGGGACCGAAGGTGCCGCTCGCGCGCAAGCCGCAGCCGCCGAAGCCCCCGGAGGCGCCCGCCGCCGAGAGGATCCCGGTGGCGCCCGCCGCGCCCTCGCCGGCGATCGTCGCCGCCCCGGTGGCGCCCGCCGCCGCCGCGCAGAGCATCGCCTCCGCCCAGGCCCCGAGCGCCTTCGACGCCGCCGAGGCGACGCGCCCGTTCCAGCGTCCCGAGGCGCCGGCGCCGCGCGCGCCCGCCGCCGAGCCCGCCGGCCCGGTGAGCGTCGGCGAGGACGCGCTGCGCGAGGCCGTGGCCGCCGTGGCCAAGGACGTGATCGAGCGCATCGTGTGGGAGGTCGTGCCGTCCCTGGCCGAGGCCCTCCTCAAAGAAGAGATCGCCCGCGTCGTACGCGAGCGCCTGGCGCAGGACTGACCGGTCGCGCCGGGCGCCTCCCACCTCGTTCGCATCCCGCGCATCTTCGACCTTCAGCCAACGGCGGCCGCGCCGGCCGCTGGAGAGGCCCCATGAGCGAGCTCAGCAAGAACTACGACCACCGCGACGTCGAGCCGCGCTGGTACGCCCAGTGGAAGGCGGCCGGTTACTTCCAGGCCGAGGCGCCGAGCGAGAAGCCGCCCTACGTGATCATGCTGCCGCCGCCGAACGTCACCGGCAGCCTGCACATGGGGCACGCGCTCGTCGCCACGATCCAGGACACGCTCGTCCGCTGGAAGCGCATGTGCGGCTACAACGCGTTGTGGCTGCCGGGCACCGACCACGCGGGCATCGCCACGCAGATGGTCGTCGAGCGCGAGCTGGCGAAGCAGGGGCAGAGCCGCCTCGACCTCGGCCGGGACGCGTTCATCGAGAAGGTGTGGGAGTGGAAGGCCGTCTACCACGCCCGCATCACGAAGCAGATGGAGGCGCTCGGCTCGTCGGTCGACTGGAGCCGCGAGCGCTTCACGATGGACGAGGGCCTGTCGCGCGCGGTGCGCGAGGTCTTCGTGCGCCTGTACGAAGAGGGCCTGGTCTACCGCGGCGAGCGACTGATCAACTGGTCGGTGGGCTGCCAGACGGTGCTCTCCGACCTCGAGGTGGTCTACGAGGAGCGCGACGGCTCCCTGTGGCACATCGCCTACCCGGTGGCCGACAGCGACGAGCGCCTGGTGGTGGCGACGACGCGCCCCGAGACGATGCTCGGCGACACGGCGGTCGCGGTGCACCCCGACGATCCGCGTTACAAGCACTTGATCGGCAAGATGATTTCTCTGCCGCTCACCGGCCGGCGCATCCCGATCGTCGCCGACGCGATCCTCGTCGACCCGGCGTTCGGCACCGGCGCGGTCAAGGTGACGCCGGCCCACGACTTCAACGACTTCGAGACCGGCAGGCGCCACGGCCTGCCGATGATCTCGGTGCTCGATCTCGACGCGAAGCTCAACGCGAACGCGCCCGAGAAGTACCGCGGCCTGGACCGCTTCGCCGCGCGCGAGCAGATCGTGCGCGACCTCGAGGCCGCCGGCCTGCTGGTGAAGATCGAGCCGCACAAGCTCAACGTCGGCACGTGCCAGCGCAGCGGCACCGTCGTCGAGCCGATGCTCTCGAAGCAGTGGTACGTCAAGGCGAAGCCGCTCGCCGACGAGGCCTCGGCGGCCGTCCGCGATCGGCGCACGGTCATCCTGCCCGAGATGTGGGAGAAGACCTGGTTCCACTGGATGGACAACATCCAGGACTGGTGCATCTCCCGTCAGCTCTGGTGGGGCCACCAGATCCCCGCGTGGTACTGCGCCGACTGCCAGGAGGTGACCGTCTCGCGTGCCGATCCGGCCGCCTGCGCGAAGTGCGGCTCCGCACGCATCGAGCGCGACCCTGACGTGCTCGACACGTGGTTCTCGAGCGGCCTGTGGCCCTTCAGCACCCTCGGCTGGCCCGACGACACCCTCGATCTCCGCACGTTCTACCCGGGAACGGTCATGGAGACCGGGTTCGACATCCTGTTCTTCTGGGTCGCCCGCATGATGATGATGGGCATCCACTTCATGGGCGAGGTGCCGTTCAGCACCGTGTTCCTGCACGCGATGGTGCGCGACGAGCACGGCCAGAAGATGTCGAAGACGAAGGGCAACGTCATCGACCCGCTCGACGTGTCCCGCGATCTCGGCGCCGACTCGCTGCGGTTCACGCTCGCCTCGCTGGCAGGCCAGGGCCGAGACATCAAGCTCGGGATCAAGTCCGTCGAGACGAACCGCAACTTCATCAACAAGATCTGGAACGCCAGCCGCTTCGCGCTGCTCACGCTGGAAGGTTTCGACGCCGATGCGCCGCCGCCGGACCGCCTCGAGCGTACGGACCGCTGGATCCTGAGCCGGCTCGACCGCGCCGTGGAGCAGGTGCAGAAGGCACTGGAAGGCTTCGCCCTGAACGAGGCGGCGATGACCATGTACCAGTTCTTCTGGAGCGAGCTGTGCGATTGGTACATCGAGCTGGCGAAGCCGCGCCTGTACGGTGAGGACGCCGAGGCGAAGCGGGGGGCGCAGTGGACGCTCGTCCAGGCGCTCGACACCTCGCTGCGGCTCCTGCACCCGATCATTCCGTTCGCGTCCGAGGAGATCTGGCAGAAGCTGCCGCTCGGCAAAGACCGGCCCGAGGCGCTGATGATCGCCGACTTCCCGCGGGTGGGTGCCTTCGCCCGCGACGAGGAGGCCGAGGCGGACATGGCGATGCTGATGGGCATCGTCACCGCGGTGCGCAACATCCGCGGCGAGCTGGGCATCCCCGCGGGTCAGCCGGTGCCGACGGTGCTGCGGGCGCCTGACGAGGCCGCCCGCTCGCTGCTCGAGGGCGAGCGCGTCCTGCTCGAGCGCCTGGGGCGCACCGCGTCGCTCGCCGTCGAAGTCGGGGGCGAGCGGCCCAAGGGCGCGGCGATGCAGCTCGTCGGCGCGGTCGAGGTGCACGTGCCCCTCGCCGGCCTGATCGACCTGCAGGAGGAGCTCGGCCGTCTCGAGAAGGCGATCGCCAAGGCCGAGAAGGACCTCGAGATCGTCGCGCGCAAGCTCGGCAACCCCGAGTTCGTCTCGAAGGCGCCACCGGCGGTCGTGCAGAAGGAGAACGAGAAGCAGGTGGAGCTGCGCGAGACGCTCGCCAAGCTCACCGGCAGCCGCGAGCGCATCGCGGCGCTCGCCGCCGGCGAGGGCTGAACCGGGGGGGCCCGGGGCGCCGGCTACGCGCGGCGGCGGCGTCGCAGCAGGCCGAGGAGGCCGAGCGCCGCGAGGGGGAGCGGGCCGCCGGGCGCCGCCGCACAGCCCCCGCCGCCGGCGTCCTTGCGCTCGACGTTCACGCCCGGGTTGCCACCGCCCGCGCCGCCCTCGCCACCCTGGCCCGAGGGCTCCCCACCGCCGCCTTCGCCGCCCTGGCCCGGGGGCTCCCCGCCCCCGCTGCCGCCGGGCTGGCCACCTTCGCCGCCCGCACCGGGAGCGCCGCCGCCCCCGCCGTCGCCGCCCTGACCGGACGGCGCTCCACCGCCTTCGCCGCCGCTGCCGCCCTCGCCGCCGGCCCCGCCCTGGCCGCCGGGGGGCTCGGGGTCGTTGCAGGCGGCGTCGCTCTGGATGCAGTACGAGTTGAAGTTCGGGTCGCCGGGCACCGACTGCTGACAGCAGAAGCCGCGCGGGCAATCGGCGGACGCCTCGCAGACGCGGGTGCAGACCCGCACGCCCGAGCGCAGCGGCACGCAGCGATCGCTGTCGTCCGGATCGCAGTCGTCGAAGCTGGCGCAGGGCTGGCCGACCGAGCCGGCGCCGCCGCCGCCCGGGTTCACCCCGGGGTTCGCCGGTTCGTTGCTGCCGTCGATCGTCGTGATCAGGTTCGGCCCCTCGTAGCCGGGTTCGGTGGCGTCGGCCTCCCACTGGGCCTCGAGGTTGCGGCGCATCTCATCGATCGTCGCGAGCGTCTGCTCGCTGACCTGGTCGTTCTGGCGCACCGCGAGGATGAACACCATCGAGAAGGACTTCGGCGCGTTCTCGTACGAGGGCTGCCGCTGGCCCTCGGCGGCGACGATGTCGTCGATGGTGATGTCGACGCGGCGGCCGCGCACGCGCACCTGCTCCTGGCCGGCGCCGCCGAAGATCGGCGGGTACCAGCCCGGGTTGTAGTCACCGTTGCGATAGGGCTGCGCGCAGTCCCACTGGCCGGCGTCGCTCACGAGGAAGAACGGCTCGACCGCCTCGGCGGGCGCGAAGCCCATCAGGTAGCGATCGAGCTGGCTGTAGCCGAAGTTGAAGAAGCTGTTGCGCGTCGAGAACGTGCCGTCGCCGTTGTCGGCCCACTTGTTCCCCTCCATCGCGGAGTTGCCGCTGTCGAGGAAGAAGGACCAGTGCGAGCAGTCGCGGCCGAGCATCGACGAGGAGGTCGAGCGCCCCGATTGGTAGTGGACGAACGCCGACCAGCGGTGCCCGAGCTCCTGGTTGAAGATGAAGCGGCCGAGCGGCTCCATCCGCCCGAGATAATTGCGGAAGCTGTTGAGGAAGATCAGGCCGTTGACCGAGAGGCCCGGCGCCGAGTCGAACGTCTCCCGGCGCATCGAGTGCTGGTAGCCGATGCCGCGCACGTCGTTGGAGACGGGCATGTAGAAGGCCTGCGGCGACTCGACGTTGAACGTGGTCAGCACCGACAGGAAGTCGGGATTGCTGCCCGGATGCGTCTGGTAGTAGGCCTCGATGATCGAGAAGAGCGCGCTCTGAAGGTTCCGCGGGTTGCTCCAGTCGATGTCGAACTCGCCGTTCGTGCCGCGGACGACCACGATGTTGCCGTGCTCCTCCGTCGCGAGACGGTGGACGGGCAGGCCGAGGCGGCGGCGCACGTCCGGCTCCTCGACGGCGATGAGGCCGAGCTGGGCGCGCAGGCCGTCGCCCACCTCGCGCAGCAGCGGGCTGTTCGTCTCGTCGCGCAGGGGGCGCAGGTCGGCGGGGAGACCCTCCTGCGCGACGGCGGGGGTCGCGGCGAGGAGCGGCAGGGCCAGCAGCATCGGGCGCGTTCTCAAGGTCGATCTCCTGGGCCGTTCGTTTCCTGACGGAGCGCGGACCGGGCGGCACGTAGCACGAAGCGTACCGGGCGGGACCTCAGGGCGTCTCTTCGAACACTCTCTCGTAGGTCGCGTCGCCGGCTTCGAGGCGCACGGCCCGGAAGCGCAGGTCGGCGGGGGCTCGGGCGCGGTCCGGGGCGAGGCCGGGCGCGCCGGCGAGCCACGGATCGCCGAGCTCGATGGGCACGTAGTCGCGCGGGGCGAGGTCGAGCGGTCCGACGAGCCACGTCTCGTCGCGGCTGAGGCGGTTGCGCTCCGCGAGCCAGGCGCCGTCGACGACGAGCGAGGCGCGCGGCCAGTCCTCGCCGGCCTCGTTGCGGACCATCAGCACGGCGCCGTTGCGCGTCTCTTCGCGCTCGATGGCGGCGGCGAGGGTGGCCCCGGGGGGGATCAGCGCCACGGCGACCGAGACGGCGCTCAGCGCCGCCCAGGCGACGCCGATGGCCACGCGGGCGCGTCGCGGATCCTCCAACCAGCCGGCGTCGGTCAAGACCCACCCCTCCGTCGTCCGGCTCGACACGTTAGCGGGGATTGCGACGCGGATCATGTTCGCGCGCGGCGTCGATCGCGGCCAAGGCCGCGAGATCGGGAACATTGTCGCGAACCCGGGCCCTTGCTACCGTACCCGGATTGGAGCCCTCCGGCCGCGCCGCAGGGCGTGGCCCCGAGCGTCCGGACGCCGTCCGGCGCACCGCGACGAGAGCACATCGGCACCGATGAAGTTCAAGTGCGAGAAGTGCGGGACGCGCTACACCATCGCCGACGAGAAGGTGCGGCGGAAGGTGCTCAAGATCCGGTGCAAGATCTGCGAGCACGTGATGATCGTCCGCGACGCCGAGACGACCGCGTCGCCGAGCGAGGCCGCCGTCGAGCCGGCGCCTCGGGCCCCCCGTCCGAGGTTCGTCGAGGCCGCCACGCAGGTGAGCGACGCGCGGTCGGCGCTCGCCGATGTCGAGTGGTACGCGGCGCCTGACGGTGAGCAGGTGGGCCCGATGCCGCTCGAGCGTCTCGAGGAGCTCGTGCGCACGGGGCACCTCAAGCGCGAGGACTTCGTCTGGAACGAGACGCTCGACGACTGGCTGCCCGCCGAGGAGATCGGGCCGCTGCGCACGGCGTTCGAGCGGCGCGAGCGCCCGGCGGCGGCACTCCGTCAGGCGGCTCCGCGGCCCGCCGCAGAGCCCCCGCGTGTCGCGCCGCCGCCCGTCGGCGGTCCCCCCGTCAATTCGCCCACCTTGCCCGCCGATCGGCCCGCGGCGCAGTTCCGGCCCCCGCCGGGCGACGGCGAGGCGAAGGCCGGCGCCGAGCCCGCCCGGGAGCCCGCGCCGCGGGTGCTCGAGCCGATCGCGCCGGCGGGCGACGAGCGAGCCGGCACGCGGGAGGCGCTGGCCGCGCTGCGCGGGGGCGGCCCCGCGCTCCCGAAGGGTCCGCCCCCCGGCGAGCCCACCGAGCTCCTCGACGAGAAGGACCTCGAGGACGTGCCGGACTGGGAGGAGGAAACGCGCCCGCGCGCGGCGCGCGACCTCCCCCCGGCACGGCCGGCGCCGCCGGTCGATGACGAGGTCGACACCACGGCCTGGGCGCCGACGCCGCCCGCCGGGGCCGAGGGGCAAAAGCCCGCTGCGGCGCCGGTCGCCGCGAAGCCCCGCCCGCAGCCTCCGATCGAAGCGCCGGTGGACGAAAAACCCCGGCTCGCGCCGCTGCCGAAGCTCCCCGCGTTCGACAAGCCGAGCCCCCCGCCCGCCGAGAAGCCGGCGAAGCGGCCGCCGCTGTCGTTCGCCGACGACACCTTCCGGGAGCCGGTGGCGCCGAAGGCCGCGGCGAGCATCGAGCCGTCGGCGACGTCGCGCCCGACCCTGGAACCGTCGAAGGGCGTCGAGCTGCCTGCGCCTCCGCCGGCGATCGAGCCGGCGAAGGGCGTCGAGGCGCCCGCCGCCATCGAGGCCGAGGAGTCGTTCGATCTGCGCGTCGACGACGACGCGTTTTCGGCGCCGCCGCCTCCGGTCGACGACGGCGCCACCGCGGCGATGCCCGGCCTCGGCGCCGCTCCCGTCGTGCCCGAGCCCGCCCCGCTGCGCGTCCCGCCGCCCGCGAGCGGCGAGTCCCGGGGCGGGCGCCGCGGCGGCGTGATGGCGATCGCGGCGGCGCTCCTCGTCGGCGGTGCGGTCGGCCTGGGCGTGGCCCTGGTGCCGGCGGACAACGAGCGCCCGACCGTGCCCGACGCGGCGGTGGCGAAGGCCGCCGCACCCGACGCCGCCGCCGCCCCGTCGGTCCCCGACGCCGCGATCGCGGTGGCGCCGCCCTCCGTCGCCGACGCCGCCGTCGCGGCGCCGAAGATCGCCGACGCCGCCGTCGCGGCGCCGACGAAGATCGCCACCGGCACGAAGCCCCAGCGGCCCGCGCCCGAGGTGGCCAAGGCCGGCGAGCCCGAGAAGCCCGCGCCGCCGCCTGCTTCCACCGCGCGCGAAGCGGCGACGGCGCACGAGAAGCCGGTCGCCAGCGCCTTCGCCGGCCTCGAGCAGGGCCACACGCAGGTCGCGCTCGAGCCCGCCGGCGGATCGACGGCGGATCTGCCCGACACGCTCTCCCAGGGCGAGATCTCCGCGGTGATCAACCGCAATCGGCGCAGCCTCGAGGGGTGCTATCAGCGCCAGCTCAAGAAGGACGCCAGCATGCGCTCCGCCAAGGCCACGCTGAAGTTCCAGATCGAGCGCACGGGCAAGGCCAGCGGCGTGCGCATCGACAAGCGCTTCGACGGCACCGTGCTGCAGTCGTGCCTCGAGGGCGTCGTGCAGCGCTGGACGTTCCCGCGGTTCCGCGGCGAGCCCGTCGCCGTCGAGTTTCCCTTGATCTTCCAGGGGACGCTCTGACCCGGCGAGGTCAGGGCGCCCAGTCCGGCCCGAAGAAGCCACCCCCCAACACGCGCCGCCGGTCGAGGATGGGGCCCTGGCGCTGCTCGGCGACGCGGCGGTCGTAGACGAGCCAGTCCGGCGTGAGATCGGGCAGGTGGCGGGCGAGCAGGGCGCCGCGCAGATCGGTGCCGGCCACCACGAGCACGAGGCGGCCGGGCGCCGCCGGATCGGGGAACACGAGCTGGACGCCGAGGCCGTGGCCCCGGAAGGCGCGGGCGCCGACGTGGATGGCGTCGCGTTCGACGCGCAGCGGCAGCCGATCGGCGATGGCGGCGAGCGCGCGGTTCTCGCGCGGACTGCCGACGAGGATGAGGTGGGTCGCGTCGCGCGCGGTGAGCGCGGTGTCGGCGACCACGGGCAGCGCGAGGCGCGCGCCGGGCCGGATGGCGGCGAGGTGCTCCGCCAGCATCCGCAGGCCCTCGGCCGTGTCCGGATCGGCGGTGCCGTAGACCACCCGCGCCGGCGCGCGCAGGACCGCGTCCGCCGGCCCCGAGAGGCCCGGCCGGCGCACGCCCTCGGGTGCTTCCCCGAGCCGCCACGTGCCGTCTCGGACCAGATCCACTATCCCGCGATGCTCACCGATGGTCTGGCCATCCACTTCGATGGCCACCGGACCTGCGCCCGTGGGCGCTTCGTCCAGGAAGAGCCGGAGCGCGGCCACGTGCGGTCCGGCGGCGACCCGCACGCGGCCCGGCGACGCCTCGGCGTGCAGCCGCGCCACCGGCCCCACGGCGGCGACGCCACGCACCTCGAGCCAGGCGCGTCGGCTCGGCACGAGCGTCGTGGTGGGCACGAGCAGCTCCACGCGCGTGGCGCGAGGGTCGCGCACGTGGGGGACGAGCGCAGGCATCAGGCGGCCCTCGCCGTAGGTCGACGTCCACACGTCGTGGCCGAGCGACGGCCGCTCGAAGCGGACGGGCACCCCGGCCTTCTCGAAGGCGGCCACCGCGGCGACCGAGCTGGCCACCGGGTTCACCGTGTCGCGCGTGCCGTGGACACAGAAGAGCGGCGGTGCGTGCGCGGCCAGCGAGGCGGGCGAGCGCGCGTCGACGAGCGCCGCCTCCCACGGGCGCAGACGCCGACCGCGGAACGAGCGCATGGCCCTCCAGTCCCCGGCCCCGCAGAGGGCGCCGAGCGCGGCGAAGCGGTCCGGGTGCCGCACGCCGAGCTCGAACGTCGCCATGCCGCCCATCGAGAGGCCGGTGAGCCAGGTGCGGTCCGGGTCGAGGGGCGCGAGGCGGGCGAGCAGATCGAGCGCGGCGAACACGTCGTGCTCTCCGGGACCGCGGAAGACGATGTCGCCGTATCCGTAGGGCGCGACGATGGCGACGGCGTCGGTCGAGGCGTGGGCGCGCAGCGGCGCCGCGATCTGCCAGG
Organism: Myxococcota bacterium; assembly: GCA_963169045.1. Taxonomy (GTDB): domain Bacteria; phylum Myxococcota_A; class Bradymonadia; order UBA7976; family UBA1532; genus CAUJDF01. The sequence goes on along the minus strand of CAUJDF010000058.1, from coordinate 54,897 downwards.
GCTCCTGACCGTGGCCGTGCAGGGCGACGATGACCGGCCATCCGTTCGGCGGCGGTGCGCCCGGCGGGACGTAGATCGCGACCGGCTGCGGACGGCCGTCGTAGGGGCTGCGGTACGCCCGGTAGTGCAGCGTCCCGGCGGGCCGCTCCCCCGCCTCGAGGCGGTCGAGCCACTCTCCGCGATCGGTGGCGAGCTCGACGACGGCGCGACCCGCGCGCTCGCGCAGCCACTCGGTCGTGACGTCGGGCGCCCCGCCGCGCGACAGCGCCGCGAGCCGGTGGAGCGCGGCGGGATCGACCTCGACCGTTCGCGAGAACGTCTCGTCGCCCCAGCGCGCCACGACGGTCGCTGGACCCGGCCCGGCGACGGTGACCGTCCCCTCGACGGCGTTCGCCCCGGCGCCGGCGGCGAGCACGCGGTCGCCGACCGAAATGGTGAATGGTTGCGCAGGGTTGCCCTCGGCCGGCGCGCCGCCGTCGCGCGAGAGGCGGACGGCGACCGCGAGGGCGCCGTCCGCTGGCGTGACCGTCCAGACCGCGCGGGCGGGTGGCCGAACCGCCGCCACGCCCGGCAGCTCGACGCGCGCGCCGGCGGGCGGGCGGTGCCGTGTGTCGTGGAGCCGCACCTGTGCGCTCCACGCGCCGTCGGCCTGCGCGACCCTCAGCAGGAGGCGGTGGCGTCCGGCGGGCAGGTCGAGCGGCGTCCAGTCTTCGTCGACGAGGAGCGCGCGCCGCCGGTCGACGCGGAGCACGGCGCGGCCGTCGATCCAGACCGCCAGGCCGTCATCGCTCCCCGTCTTGAGCCAGCCGCGGAGGGGGCCGGCGAGCGCCACCTCCGCGTAGAGGTAGCGGACGACGTCCTTGCCCGGGCCGAGGTCGGTCACCGGTCCGGCCGCGAGCAGGGGCGTCCACCGTGTGCCCTCCACCTCGGGGCCGAGCCGCGCCTCGTCGGCGGCCGGCGCCGGCTGCGGCGCGGTGGCGAGCCAGGTCGTCACCTCGCCGCCCGGCGCAAGGCCGTAGGCGGCGGCGAGCAGGACCCCGATCACAGGTGGTCGGGCGGCGCCGCGCCCCAGACGTGGGCCAGGCCGGGCGGAGGCACGGCGGCCGGCGTGAGACGCAGCCGGTGCGCGCGCGAGACCGCCGGCTCGGTCCCGGCGAGCCGCGCGCCGTCGCACGTGAGGGCCGGCGCGCCACCGGCGGGCGCGGGGTCGACGCCGGTGACGACACCGAGCGCCACCGCCGCGCGGCCGAGCGCCGCGGGCGCGATCGGGCCGCCGAGCAGCACCAGCGCGCCTCCTGCATCGGTGCCGAGCAGCCATCGCTCCGTGCGCGCCGCCTCGGCGAGGCCCTCGAGCGGCCGGCTGTCGCGGACGAGCAACGGAAACTGCTGAAAGAACGCGGGGTTCTCGACGGCGCCGGGCGGATGGAGCCGGATCGCGCCCTCCGCCGAGACCGACAAGGTCGGCAGAGCCGGATCGGGCCGATCGCCGAGGCCGCTTGCCGGCAGCCGTTCCCCGAGGACCGCCTGGTGCACGTCGAGGACGCAGCCGCCGCCGGGCGCCCCCTCGCCCTCGACGGCGGCCGCGAGCCTTGGTGCGGCCATCCAGACGACGGTGACGTCGCGGCCCTCGAGCGCCAGCGTGCCGCGCATCAGCCGTGGCGGCCAGCGATCGGCGGCGCCCGCCATCGTCACCGCCTCGGGCGGCGTCCGGAACAGCGCCGCCGCCGCCTCGAACCGCTCGTTCGAGGCCGGCCGCCGCACCACGTAGAAGAAGTCGCGGTTGTGGGCGTCGACGTAGCGGGGCTCGCCGGCCTTCCACATGTTGCGCATCAGGTGCTCGGTCTCGATGCCGCCGCCCACGCCGGGCCGCCACCACTCGAAGCCGATGTTCGACACGTTCATGTCGAGGTGCACCGCGTAGACGACGTCGGCGGCGATCAGCGCGTCCGCCAGCGACTCGGCCGAGCAGCGGTCGCAGGCGGCGTACACGAGCCAGCCGGCCTGCGTCACGCCGAGGCCGCTGCGCCACGTGAAGACCGGGTCCGTGCCGCGTACCGTGAAGCCCCAGGTCCGCATGCCGAGCGGGTTGAACTTGCCGTCCTGCACGAGCGGCGGCAGGTTCTGCCGCATCGCGCGCATCCCCGCCGGCAGCACCTTCTGCTCGGGCCAGGTACCGAACGCCGGCTTTCCGCCCTCGTACAGCGCGTACGTGGCCACCTGCGGCTTGGGCGGCAGGTACACGCGCCGCTCCACCGCCATGCCGTAACCGCCGTGGATCGACTGGAAGCCGCCGTTGAAGGCGGCGAGCGTGCGCGGCCGCTCCGCCGCCGGGACGAGGCCGTTGCCGACGGCGCCGGTCGAGCTGCGCGGATGCTCGGTCCCGGCGACCATGCGGATCTCGACCTGGCGCGGATCCATGGCCACAAGCTCGGTCAGCGCGTCCGGCCGGGCGGCGTCGACGCGCAGCGTCGTGCGCCAGAACGTCGGCGGCGCCTGGGCCGGCCGAGGCTGGAAGTGGTACGGGCGCCAGTGGCCTTCGTGGGCGAGCGACGGCTGGACGCGCGGCGCGATGTCCGGCGGCGTCCGGTCGAGCGGGTGCGCCGGCCCTTCGGCGGCGACCGGCACCGGGGGCGGCGGCTCTTCGAACGCCGCCGTCTCGACGACCACCGACGCCTGCAGCGCGCGGAGCTGGTCCTCGTCCTCCATGTCGCGCCAGAGGCGGTTGGCGACGGTCTGGCCGAAGTCCGCCAGACGGAACCACATCTGTTCGAGCGCGTAGATGCCCTCGGGGCCGATCCAGGGGATGGAGCGCGCGGTGTCGACCCCCCACGAGAGCAGCGACTGGTGGGCCCGCGTGATCTCCACCGTCCGCAGCCAGGGCGCGTCGAGCACCGCCGGCCGCTCGGGATCGATGTGCGCCCGCTGCCAGCCCTCGTTGAGGAGCCGCGACACGACGAGCGTGCCCCCCTCGAAGGCCACCCGCAGGTCGACGGTGGGCGTGTCGAGGTCGAAGCGCGCGACGTCGATGCCGCGAAAGTCCCCTGTTTTCAATGCGTTGGTGAGGGCGCGCGTCAGGCGGGCCTGGAGGGGAGCCGCCGGATCGGGCCGCTCGCCGGCGAGGTCGAGCAGCGTCACGCCGGTGAAGGCGCCCTGCACCCGCGTGCCGAACGCGATGCGCGTCCCGTCGAGGGCGAGCGCGCGCTCGTCGGCGTCCTCGCTGCCGGTGAGGTCGTAGAGGATCGGCGCCGCCGCGATCGCGCCGTTCGGCGCCACGCGCGCGCGCATCAGGAACACGTCGCGGTGCGGGGACTCGCCCGAGGGGAGCGCGCCGAAGACGAAGCGCCGCTCGGCGAACACCGAGCCGAGCCCGGGCTCGGCGGCGTCGACGAACGCGGCGACCTCGGCGACGTCGGGTTGCAGCCCCGTTTCGCGCGCGTAGGCCAGCAGCGACGAGCGCGCCCGCTCGAGGGCGTCCGCGCCGTCGCCGGGCGGCAGCGCGCGTCCGCGCAGGTACGGATGCACGACGCCCGCCGTCGCGCCGGCGAGGGCGACGGTGGCCAACAGGGCGAGGAGGTGACCGCGGAGGCCGACCAACGTCCGGGGGTCAGTGGCTCGCGGGCGCGGGAGCGGAGACGGGGGCGGCCCCCTCGGGGGCGCTCGCGGGCGCGGCGGCGGCGGCCTTGTCGTCGTCGGGGCCGTCGTCCCCGCCCTCGTCGGCCGGCTTCGCCGCGATGCCGTGCTCGAGCTCGTACACCTTGAAGATCACGGCGTCGCGCGGCAGCGACATCTTGACCCGGTAGGTCTTGTTCTTCTTCGTCCAGCCCTTCTCCTCGACGGTCAGCATCGCCTCGTCGAACTGGAGCGCGCCGCCCTCGGGGCGCGGCTTGCCGGACACCTTGAACGTGAGGTCCTCGAGGGCGGTGCGCGCCGCGGCGCGGGCGGCGGCCTCGGCCTTCGCCTCGAAGTCGGCGTCCTTCGGATCGCCGGCCGCGTCGGCGATGCCCTCGACCACGAACTTCTCGCCGGCGGCGTCGTATTGGCCGGCCTGCGCCAGCTCGTTCTGCAACGGCTCGAACTTCGCCGCCCCGCTGCGCTTGAACGCGAGGAAGCCGGCGAGCTCGGCCTTCGTCCGGGCCTCGCGCTTCACCTTCTTGCTGACGCGCAGCGTCTCGACGAGCTTGTAGGCCGTCTCGGCCGTCGCCGGATCGTCGCGCTTGGTCGCGAGGTCGCCGCGGGCCATGAAGTGCTTGGCGAGCGTGACGTTGGCGCCGCTGCGTTCGTTGAGCTCGATCGCCTTGCGGAGCAGCTCCTCCTTCTTCTCGTCGGAGGGCGCCATCTCGGCCTGCCGCCAGTAGCTCGACTCGAGGGCCGGCTTGACGACGTCCCCGTACTTCTCGGCGAGCGCCTTGTCGGCGAGGATGCCGACGAGGATCTCCGTCTGCTGCCCGAACTTGCCCTGCTGCTCGAGCACCGAGGCCTTGCCCCACAACGCCTCGTAATCCTTGGGGTTCGCCTGGAGGGCGGCCTCGAACTTCTCCAGCGCCACGTCGAAGCGGCGCTGCCCCATCGCCGAGCGGCCCTGGTTGACGAGGTCCTCGGAAGACGGCTCGCAGCCGGCGAGGCCCGCCGCGAGGGCGATGCCGAGGGTGATTCGACGGAGATCCGCGCGCATGGCCGCCTCCCGCGGGGTGTGGGTCCCCGTGTCATACGATCCGCCCGGGCCTCGGTCAATTAAGCTGGACGGTCACCAGGCGTCGTCGGATCGCGCGAGCAGAGAGACGAGCTCGCCGAGGAGCGCGCGGTCGAGGCCGGGCAGGCACTGCTCGCGCATGGCGTCGAGGGCGGCCGCCTCGTCGAGCGTGCCGCCGCGGGCGCGGTGGTCGTATTCGTCGGCGAGGGCGACGAGCCGGGCGGCGAGCGGGACCTCGTCGCCGGCGAGCCCGAACGGGTAGCCGCCGCCGTCGAGCCGCTCGTGGTGACTGAGGATCGCGACGCGGGTCGCTTCGGGGACGGGCCCGCGCGCGGCGACGAGATCGAGGCCGAGGCGCGGGTGTCCGGCGACCACGTGGAAGGCTTCGGTGCCGCGGGCCGGCGAGGCGTCGATCAGCTCCGGCGGCAGGAGCGTCCGGCCGAGGTCGTGCACGAGGGCGCCCTCCGCGAGCGCCGCCTGGAACGCGGGCGCGAGGTCGAGCTGGCGCGCGAGCGCGGTCGCGACGACCGCCGTCCCGAGCGCGTGGGCCGCCGGGGCGCGCCCGCGCGGCAGCTTCGCCGCGAGCGCCCGGAAGGCATGCCGGCCCTCGTCGAGGAACGTCGCGAGCTCCGCGGCGAGCGCCCGCGCGCGCGCCGGACCGCCGGGCGCCTCGGGGCGCTCGAAGAGGTCGGTCATGACCGCCAGCGCGCGCGCGACGAGCGCGACGGCGCGGTCAGTCAACGAGGTCCTCTTCTTCTTCGTCGGCGAGCGGCAGTCCCTCGGCGAGCGCGTCCTCGAACAGCGCGGGCTCCGAGAGCACGTCGTCCTCGTCCTCGTCGTCGGCGGGCGCGGGGCCGAACAGACCGCGCACCATTCGGACGCCGTTCTCGGCGAGGCCGAACGCGAGATAGCTCGACATCAGCGTCACGACCGCGAACGACGGGCGCACGTGGACACCGACCGCCACCGTGCTGCCGACCACCGCGAGGAGCGCCAGCGCCGCCTTCCACGAGAGGCGACCCGCCTTGAACGTTCGGAACTTGATCGTGGAGATCATCAGCAGGCCCAGGAAGACGAGCATCACGGGCGCCCACACCTCGCCATCGCCCACGAGCACGCGCCCGCTGCCGAGATACGCCATGATCACGGCCACGAGCAGGCCCGCGGCCGCCGGGATCGGCAGGCCGACGAAGTAATGGCTGGGCCCGCTCTCCTGGGCGGCCATCACGTTGAAGCGGGCGAGGCGGATGGCGCCGCACGCGCAGAAGAAGAAGCAGGCGAGCAGGCCGACCGTCCCGAAGGACGACAGGCCCCAGTGCCAGGCGATGAGGCCCGGCACGGCGCCGAACGAGATGACGTCGGCCAGGGAGTCCATCTGGACGCCGAAGGCCGACTGGGTGCGCGTCAGCCGCGCCACCCGGCCGTCGACGGAGTCGAAGAGCATCGCGAAGAGCACGGCGATGCAGGCGCGGTAGAGCTCGTTGCGGTCGCCGTTGGCGCCGGCGGCGGTCACGGCGCCGTAGAAACCGCAGAAGATGGAGCTGACGGTGAAGAGGTTCGGCAGGACGAACATCACCTTCTTCAGCTCGAACGGCTTGCGTCGTCGGGGTCGGCGGAGCATCGAGGCATCGTAGCGAGCGGGGTCGCGGGTGACAATCGGCCGCCCGACTTGACGGTGGGCGCACGCGTCGGTTACAAAACCGCGCTTCTTTGCGCCTGTCGCACCTATTTCGTGTCGAGGAAGTCCATGTATACCCGCTCCACTCCCAAGGCCGAGGCGATCGCGAACCGCAAGTGGTTCGTCGTCGACCTCGAAGGGGAGACGCTGGGCCGTGCCGCCGCGCGCATCGCGCACATCCTGCTCGGCAAGCACAAGCCCACGTTCACCCCGCACATCGACGACGGCGACTACGTCGTGGTCGTCAACGCCAGCAAGGTCCGGTTCACCGGCAACAAGCTGGCCGACAAGATGTACTACCGCCACTCGACCTACGTCGGCGGCCTCAAGGAGACCACCGCCGGCACCCTCATGGCCAAGAAGCCCGAGGACGTCGTCCGCAAGGCGGTCAAGGGCATGCTCGGCCACGGCCCGCTCGGCCGCGCCCAGCTCAAGAAGCTCAAGATCTACGCCGGTCCCGAGCACGAGCAGCAGGCGCAGCAGCCCGAGAAGCTCGATCTCTCGACCGTCCTGGCGCGCTCGCAGGCCTGAGCGCGTCCCGAAGCCCGTTTCCGGTTCTTTTTTCGCGACTTTGTGTTCGCGCCCAATAGACAACCCCTCGCGAAGGGCGAGGTCAAAACGGCGGCGATGATCGCCGGGCGCGACGCCAACAGGAGTTGATTCCCATGATTCAGCAGCCCACGCAGTGGCAGGCGGTCGGTCGCCGCAAGACGGCGGTGGCCCGTGTCTATCTTCGCCCGGGGACGGGCAAGATCACCGTCAACAACCGGGCCTTCGAGGACTTCTTCCCCCGTGCGACGGGGCGCATGATGATCCTGCAGCCCTTCGAGCTGACCGAGACCCTCAACCAGTTCGACGTCGTCGCCACCTGCGCGGGCGGCGGCCAGACCGGGCAGGCCGGCGCGGTGCGCCACGGCATCGCCCGCGCGCTGATCAAGTCGAACGAGGACTTCCGCTCGTCCCTGAAGAAGGCCGGCTTCGTGACCCGCGATGCCCGCGTCGTCGAGCGCAAGAAGTACGGCCGCGCCGGCGCCCGCAAGCGCTTCCAGTTCAGCAAGCGCTGATCGATGCGCCGCGTCGCTCTCGTCGGGGCGACCGGCTACACCGGCGCCGAGTCCCTCCGCCTCCTGCACGGACATCCGGCCTTCGAGCTCACGCACCTGTGCGCCGACTCGAAGGCGGGTGTCCCGCTCGCCGACTCGCTCGCCCCGTTCTGGGGCGTCGACCTCCCGATGCCCGTGCGCTTCGATCCGGCCGAGGTGGCCGCGAAGGCCGACTTCGCCGTCCTGGCGCTGCCCCACGGCACCGCCCAGGACGCAGCGGCGAGCCTGCTCGCCGCGGGGGTGCGCGTCCTCGACCTGAGCGCCGACCACCGGTTCGCCGATCCCGACGCCTTCGCGCGCGTCTACGGGCCTCACAAGTACCCGGAGGTCCTGCGGGAGACGGTGTACGGCCTTCCGGAGCTGAACCGGGCGCAGATCCGCGAGGCGCGCCTCGTCGGCTGCCCCGGCTGCTACCCGACGTCGGTCGTGCTCGCGGTGAACCCCGCGCTCCGAGCGGGGCTGCTCGCCGGCGCCGAGGTCATCGCCGACTGCAAGAGCGGCGTGAGCGGGGCGGGGCGCACGCCGACGGCGGGCACGCACTTCACGGAGACGAGCGAGGGCCTGCACGCCTACAAGACGCTCGATCACCGACACGCGCCCGAGATGAGCATGGCGCTCGGTGGCATGGCGGTGCGCTTCGTGCCGCACCTCGTGCCGATGAACCGCGGCATCCTCTCGACCGTCTACCTGCGCCTGCGCGCGGGCGTCACGGCGGCCGAGGCGCGGCGCGTGTACGAAGAGGCGTACGCCCCGGAGCCGTTCGTCAGCGTGCTGCCGGCGGGCCTGCACCCCGACACGCGCAACGTCCGCGGCACGAACCGGTGCCACATCGGGCTGTTCGTGAGCGACGACCTGCTGTGCGTGCAGTCGGTCATCGACAACCTGGTCAAGGGGGCGGCGGGTCAGGCGGTGCAGTGCGTGAACCTGATGGCCGGCCTGCCGGAGACGGCCGGGCTCGACCACACCGCGCTGTTTCCCTGACATGTGCGGGCCCATCCTGGCCCTGCTGGTCATCGTCCCCACCGTCGAGATCTACACCCTCGTCCAGGTCGGCCGGCAGATCGGCGCGCTCGAGACGATCGCGCTGCTGATGCTCAGCGCGTTCGTCGGGCTGTCGATCGCCAAGAACCAGGGCCTCGCCGCGGTGCGACGGCTGAACGAGGGCGCCCCGCCGTCGGCCGAGGTGCTCGCCGGACCGCTGCTGCTCCTGGCGGCGGCGCTGCTCGTCATCCCCGGCTTCGTCACCGACGCCTTCGGGTTCGTGCTGCTCGTGCCGCCGGTGCGGCGCCTCGTCGCGCGGCGCATGGCGCGGCGGGCGCTGGCGCGCGGGGGGCGAGTGGTGGTCATGCGCCGCGGCGGCGCCACCCCGCGTCCGCGCACCGACGGCGACGTCATCGACGTCGAGGTGGTGCGCCGCGACACCCCGAAGGACGACGACGGCGAGCCGCGCTGATGGTCACCGCGGCGGCGCCAGCACCCGCGTGCCGTAACCGGGCAGATCCACGACGAGCATGCCGTTCCGGGCGCGCGTGACGCCGCGGCCGATGAGATCCTGCAGCGGGCCGTCGAAGGGCACCGCCACCTCGGCGCGGACCTGCTCCGGGCCGAAGTTCGACGCCACGACGACCGGGCGACCGGCGTCGCCGCGCAAGAAAGCGAGCACGGTGTCGCTCGACGACGTGCCCAGCAGGCGCAGGCCGCCGCGCAGGAGGGCCGGCTCGCGACGGCGCAGGGCGGCGAGATCGGCGAGCGTGTCGGCGATGGGGGCGCGGCGCGACAGGTCCAGGGGCGCCTCGCGCCGGTCCGGCTCGTACTCCGCGTCGGCCTCGACGCCGGTGGACAGGCTGGGGATCCCGGGCAGCGTGAAGACGAGCGCCGCGGCGACCGCCTGCAACCCGCGCCCATGGCGGGTCATGAAGCGCGCGCCGGTGTCGTCGTTGTCGAAGAAGCGCAAGGTCCGGCCGGCGCTGGCCTGCAACGCCTCGCGCAGCTTCGTCAGGTCCGGCCGCGGACCTGAGAAGGCCTCGGCCCAGGCCCAGCGGCCGGGCTCGTCGGTCCAGTCGTAGGCGGCGTCGAAGCCAGCGCGCAGCAGCTCGCGGTCGCGCGCGGAGGCCTCGGCGACGAGCGCCACGTCCGGCTTGATGCGCTTCAGATCGCGCCGCACCGACGTCCAGAAGTCGGACGCGCGCCGCTGTGCGCCCCAGCCGACGTCGACCCGGAAGCCGTCGACGTCGAGCGTCCGCACCCAGTCGGCGAGGGCCCCGCGCAGGAATCGACGCACCTCGGGATGGTCGTAGTCGAGGTGGGGCCGGTGCTCCCGGTCGACGGAGAAGGCGCGCCCGCCGTCGGGCGCACGCTCGTACCACGAGAAGTAGGGCGAGGCGGCGCCGTGCTCGTCGGCGTGCTGGAAGTAGGGATGCCGGTCCGCGGTGCGGTCGGGCACGAAGTCGAGGATGACCCGCAGCCCGCGGGCGTGGGCGTCGTCGACGAGGCCGCGCAGGGCCTCGCGGCGGCCGTAGACGGGCCCCACGGCGAAGGGGTCGGTCACCGCGTCGTTGGCGGGCGCGTCGGCCACGGGCGAGATCCGGAGGGTGTCGACGCCGAGCGCGCGCAGCGCGTCCAGACGCGGGCGGACGTCCTCGAGGCCGCGCGGGCCGAAGAGAGACGGCACCACGCCATAAACGACCGCGCGCTCGAGCCAGGGCGGCGTGTCCGGCGCGGCGGCGGCGCGCCCGTCGCGAACGACGAACGCGGCCTCGGCGCGGTCCTGTCGGCCGCTGGCGTCGGTCACCTCGAGCGCCACGAGGTACTCGCCGTCGATGGTGGGGGCGGCGGCCTCCATGCGCGGCCCGTGCCCGAGGAGGGCGAGCGGCGCCGGGTTGGCTGGCCGCGCCGACCAACGCCAGGCGACGATCGCGGCGTCGTCGCCTTCGCTGCGGGTCGACGACGCGCCGTCGAGGCGCACCACGCCGCCTTCGACGGCGAGCTCGATGCGCGCGGTCGGCGCCTCCCGCAGGCGCACCTTCCACGATTGCGGCGCCGAGCGCTCTTCGCCCCCGGTGGTCCGGCAGACGGCGACGACCGCATTGTCCCCCGCCGCCAGCGGCACGACCGCCACGAAGCGGTCCCCCTCGCGGCGCGCGGGGACGCGGCGCCCGCCCGCGTGGACCTCGACCTGCTGGCAGTCCACGTCGGCGGTGCCACTCACCTCGCGGCGGAACGCCCAGCTGTCGCCGCCGGTGCCGTCGAGGCGGATGTCGGCGTGCGCGGCGCCCGGGAGCAGCAGCGTGAGAAGGAGAGGGAGGAGCGGCTTCGGCATGGCCGCCACAACCCCGCGAATGGACGACGGAATTTCCGCAGGCTGGCGCCGGCGGGGGAGGGGCGGCCCGGACGGGCGCGCCGCCCGCGCCGCCGTTCTCGATCGCGATGTCGACGGCGAGCTTTTCGAGCGGCGTCCCGGAGATGGGGTCTTTGTGGGCGACCGCGTCGCCGCCGACACGGCAAGGATCCCCCCGCCGCCCCCAGCGCGCCGGTCGCCAGGGCCTTCGCCTTCATGTGTCTCCCCCGTTTCAGTCATGGCGCGCCCGGTGTGCGCCCCGTGAGACGGTTGCCTGCGCCGGATGTCGGGTAGGCTGACCTGTGATGCGAAGGGGGGGCGGCGGATCTGCCTGCGCCGGTCAGCGTCGGTGTTTCGGCGGAAGCTTCTGGGCGGGCACGGCGGTCGCGTCCGGGAAGCCGTCGGGGTAGTTGATCTCGGCGTCGGACTTGCGGACGTAGATCGGCTCGAGGGTCGCCAGTGGCGGGGGGTCGCCCAGGCGGGTCGTCAACAGCGCTGCCCGCGGGTGGTGCAGGGCCGGCGCCTCGGGGACACGCGCCCGCGGCGATCCGGCGAGCAGCGTCGCGCGGTACAGCAGCGCCCCGCTCCCGAGCAGCGTCGCCTCGCCGAGGTCACCGACCGCCGAGGGCGGCACGCACCGGCCCTCGACGAACACCTCGCCGCGCTTCGCGTCGATCACGGCCACCACCCGCTCGTGCGGCAGCGCCGCCTGGAGCGCCACCGCGGTGGGCACGCCCCACAGCGGCAGGTCGCGCGCGAGCGCCAGCCCCTTGAGCGTCGCGAGCGCCACGCGCAGCCCGGTGAAGCTGCCCGGCCCGAGCCCGCACACCAGCCCGCGCACGTCGGACAGCCCGACGCCGGCGTCCTCGAGCAGCGCCTGCACCACGTCGAGCAGCGTCGGCCCGGCGCCGTGGCGCCGCACCGCGCCATGCTCGGCCACGACGTCGCCGTCGCGCACCAGCGCCACCGACTCGTAGGGGGTGGCGCAATCGATCGCGAGGAGCAGGGGCGCCGGGAGCACGGAGGTTCAGCCGTAGTGGAGCCGCCACTGGCGCACGAGGTCGTTGCCGAGGGCGAACAGGATGAGGGCGAGGATCATGACCGCGCCGATGCGGAAGAGGCCCGCCTGCACCTTCTCGGGCAGCGGCCGGCGGATGACCATCTCGATGGCGGCGACGAGCACCTGGCCGCCGTCGAGGCCGGGCACGGGCAGCAGGTTCAGGATGGCGAGCGACAGCGACAGCATCACCATCAGCGCGATGAAGCTGTCGGCGCCCTGCTGCACCTGCATGCCGGCGAGCGTGTAGATGGTGAGCGGACCGCCGAGCTGCGTCGGGCTGACGCGGCCGGTGAACAGGCCGCCGACCATGTAGACGAGCTCCTGCAGCTTGTCGCCGACGTGGTCGACGGTGCGCGTCCAGGCGTAGGCCATGCGGTTGTCGTTGGCCACGAGCGGCTGCGGCACGAACGGATCCGGGCGGTTGAGCAGCTTCAGGCCGGTGCGCCACTGCTGGATCTCGCCGGCGAGCGCGTCGTCGAACACGATGCGCTCGAGCTGCAGCGAGACGGTGAGCTTTTGCCCGTCCCGCAGCACCTCGAGGGACTTGGGCACCTCCGGGGCGTTGGCGATCCGCTGGGCCACGAACGCGGCGAGCGAGTGCGGCTCGCCGTCGACGGCGAGGATGCAGTCGCCGAGCTGCAGGCCGGCCTTCGCCGCCGGCCCGTCGGCCGCCAGCGAGGCGATGCAGGGACCGGCGTGCGTCAGGCCCGCGGCCGCGCCAGTGGCGGGCGCGGTGAACGGCAGCTCGAGCGTCTCGCGCTTCTGCAGGAAGGTGTACGTGTCGGGGATGGGCGTGTCCCGCTCCACCTTCAGCGTGACCGTCTTGCCGGCGGGCAGCGCGGCGAGCGCGCGCTCGAGCGCGTCGTAGCCCGCCACCGCCTCGCCGTCGATCGCCAGCACGCGGTCGAAGGTCTTCACGCCGGCGGCGCCGAGCGGCGCGTCGGGCGCGACCAGCGCCACGTCGGCGGCGCGCGCGTCGGGCATGTACCCGACACGGTAGTCCGTCGACTTGTAGCCGAGGATGGGGTGCGTCTGCTCGACGCCCTCCGGCTGGACCTCGATCGTCAGGGGCGCCGCCTCGCCCGGCCGCTCGACGGTGAGCTTCAGCGGCCCCTGGCTCTGGCGGTACGACTCGATGCGCTCGCTGATCTCCCAGAACGTCGAGACCGGCGCGCCGTCGACGGCGACGATGCGGTCGCCGGGGCGCAGGCCGGCTTTGTAGGCGGGCAGGCCGCTGTCGACGGCGCCGATCGAGTTGCCGGTCACCTCGTCGTGGCTGCCGGCCATCACGAAGTACGGCACCAGGATCGCGAACGGCAGCAGCAGGTTCATCGCCGGGCCCGCCATCGCGATGAGGATGCGGACCCACGGCGGCTTCTGCAGGAAGCTGCCGCGCATCTCGGCGGGGTCCGCCGATTCGGTCGGATCGGCGCCGGCCATGCGCACGTAACCGCCGAGCGGCAGCATCGCGATGCGGTACTCGGTCTCGCCGATGCGCGTCTTCAGGAGCGGCTTGCCGAAGCCGATCGAGAACACGTGCACCTTCACCTTGCTCAGCTTGGCCACGACGAAGTGGCCGAGCTCGTGCACCGTGACGAGCACGCCGAGGAGCACGACGAAGGCGGCGATGTTGAGAAGGGCGTTCATCGGGTGGCCCACTCCAGGTACAGCCAGGCGACGGGCCCTGCGAAGAGCAGCGCGTCGATGCGGTCGAGGGCGCCGCCGTGGCCGGGGATGAGCGTACCGGAGTCCTTCACGCCGTATGCGCGCTTCAGCATCGACTCCACGAGGTCGCCCATCGCCCCGAACGAGGCGGCGAGGAGGCCGAGCGCCACGCAGTGCGCCGGGGTGAGCCAGCCGAGCCCGGGGAACCACTGACGTGCGATGAAGACCGCGCCCACGCCGACGAGGAGGCCGCCGACGAGGCCCTCCCACGTCTTCTTGGGGCTGATCTTCTCGTACATCTTGTGCCGCCCCAGGAACCGCCCGGCGAAGTACGCCCCGGTATCGGCCCCGAAGGTGATCGCCATCACCAACAAGACGACCCAGCCGCCGTGCTCCCGGTCGCGCAGAAGAAAGATCAGCGGGAAGGTCACGCCGATGTACATCAGGCCGAGCGCGTCGGTCCCCAGGCGGGCGATGCTGGTCTCGATGGGGTCGGGGCGGAACAGTCGCGCCAGCGCCAGGATGAAGAAGCCGACCATCAGGCCGACCTCGGGTCCCCAGAACGGCAGCACCTTGCGCAGGACCGGCCAGACGATGGCGACGAGCACGGCGAGCATGAACACGCCGCGGTCGACGCCGCCGGCGTCGGGGCGCGTGATGCGCTGGAACTCGTGGGCCGACAGGAAGGCGAAGACGAGGACCACGAGGCCCAGCGTCCACCACGGCGTGTAGATGAGCACGGCGATGATGGCCGCGGCCATCACGATGCCGGAGATGATGCGCGTCAGCACCCCGTCGCCCCCACGGCGGCGAGCACCTGCTCGCCGGTGCGCCCGAACCGCCGCTGCCGCTGCCGATAGCACTCGATCGCGAGGTCGAGGTGGGCGCGGTCGAATTCGGGCCAGGTGTCCTCGGTGAACCAGAGCTCGGCGTAGGCGATCTGCCAGAGCAGGAAGTTGCTCACGCGCAGCTCGCCGCTCGTGCGGATGAGCAGGTCCGGATCGGGCAGCCCCGCGGTGTCGAGCCCGGCGGCGAACGCCGCCTCGTCGATGTCGGCGGGGTCGAGGCGGCCGGCGGCGGCCTCCCGCGCGAGCGCTCTGGCGGCGCGCAGGATCTCCTCGCGCCCGCCGTAGCTCAGCGCCAGCGTCAGCACCATGCCCTGGTTGCTGGCGCTCTCCTCCATCAGCGCGAACAGCGGCTCGCGCACGAACGGCGGCAGCCGCTCGAGGTCGCCGATGGCCGTCAGGCGGATGTCGTTGCCGAGGATCTCCTGGCGCTCGGTGCGCACGTACTCGAGGAGCAGGTGCATGAGCGCCTCCACCTCGGGCTCGGGGCGCGCCCAGTTCTGCTCGCTGAAGGCATAGAGGGTGAGCGCCTCGATGCCGATCTCGCGGCAGGCGCGCACCGTGCGATGCACCGCCTTGGCGCCGGCGCGGTGGCCCTCGACGCGCGGCAGGCCCTGGTTGCAGGCCCAGCGGCCGTTGCCGTCCATGATGATCGCGATGTGTCTCGGCAGGTTCATCTCTCAGGGAACCGACTGGGTGCGGACGATGTGCAGCAGCTTCTCGATGGCGTCGCGCATGTCGCGCAGCGGCTGGTTCTCGGGCTCGAAGCGGAGCGCCTGCCCGAGCGCCTCGCCGGCGCCCTCGAGGTCGCCGATGCTGCGGCACTCCATCATCTGCAGCACGAACTGTCGGCCCTCGTTCGTCGTGGCGAGCTCGAGCTCGCGCATCTCGCGGCGCCGCACCTCGTCGGGCTCGAGCCGCAGCGCGCCGCGCTTGCGCAGGCCGACGTTGTAGCTGCGCCGGTTCGCCGGATGGGCCAGCGCCTTGTAGGCCTCGGTGACGCGCTTGAAGATGGTGTTGATCTTCTCCCACGCGTGCGGGTGCGCGCCGCGCAGCTTCGCGTGGCGGTCGGGGTGCAGCCGCAGCGACTTCTCGTGGAAGGCCGCCTGCAGGGCGTTGCGGTCCGCGTCGGGCGCCACGCCGAGCAGCTCGTAGTAGCTGAGGCGGTCGAGCGCGTCCCACAGGTCGTCGATCTGCCTGGCGAGCGGCGCCGGCAGCACCTCGAGCCGGGCGATCGGCTCGCGTCGCGAGATGGCGGCATCGACGCGGTCGAGGAAGTCGTTCGGCGACGTCGGCAGCGGGATGAACTCGTCGGCGCCGAACGCGCTGCAGTCGCGGGCGCCGAGGTGGTGGTCACGGTAACGCGGGCTCATCAGCAGGATGGCCACCGTGCCGCCGAACTTGCCCTTGCGGATGAGCTCGCAGAGCACGCTCCCGGCGAGGCCCGGCATCTCGCGGCCGAGGATCACGACGTCGGCGCCGTGGGCCTGCACGTGGTCGTACGCCGAGTCGCCGTCGGGGTAGGCCCACACCTGGAACCGCTCGCGCGGCAGGTGCGCGATCACCGCGTTGCGCACCCCCTCGTCGCCCTCGCCGACGAGCGCCCGGCGCACGACGACCGCCGGCTGCGCCGCCTGGGGCGCCGCGACGGCCACGCGCTTGAGCGCGAGCCTGCCGAGGGCCGGGACGGGACGCGTCGGCTGCTTCGGCTCCATCGGCTAGAGCCCCCGATCCAGCATTTCCTGAATCTCTTCGTGGGTATAGCCCGCCGAGACCTCGACGCGCGTCGCCTGCTCGATGCCGGTGTCGCGGTCGCGCGCGCGCACGATCACCATGCCGTCGGTGTCGATCTCGAACGTGACGTCGATCTCGACCTGCCCGCGCGGCGAAGGCCGCAGGCCGTAGAGCTCGACCTCGCCGAGCTTGATGTTCTCGGCGGCGATGCGGCTCTCGCCCTGGAAGATCTGCAGCCGCACCGAGGTCTGCCCGTCGACGGTCGTGGTGAACGTGCGCGACTGCTCGCAGGGGATCGAGGCGTTGCGCGCGATCACCACGTCGAAGTAGCCGCTGACGGTCTGCACGCCGAGCGACATGGGCGTCACGTCGAGGAGCAGCGGCGTGCGCGCCGTCTGGCCGCCATTGACGCCGAAATGCTCGCTCTCGAGGGCCGCCCCCTGGATGGCGGCGCCGACGGCGACGACCTCTTCGGGATTGATGTCGGTGAGCGGCTGCTGCTGGAAGTACTCGCCGACCATCTGCCGCACGAGCGGGATGCGCGTCGTGCCGCCGACGAGCACCACGCCGTCCACCTCGGCGGCCTTGATGTCGGCGACGGACAGCGCCTCGTCGCACACGAGGAACGTGCGCTGGATGATGTCCTGGCAGCGCTCGTTGAAGCCGGCGCGGTCCGTCTGGAAGCGCAGGTCGAGCGGCTTGCCCTCGGGGTCGAGCGCCAGCTCGTGCACGTTGACGATGGCGCGCTCCTTCTCGGAGAGCTCCATCTTGAGCTTCTCGGCGACGTGCTTCAGGCGCGCCTGCGCCACCGGATCGTTCTCGATCGAGAAGCCGTGCATCTGCCGGAAGGCGACGGTCATGAAGCGGGCGAGCCGGTTGTCGAAGTCGTCGCCGCCGAGGTAGGTGTCTCCGGCGGTCGAGAGCACCTCGAACACGTGGTCGCGCAGGTCGAGCAGCGTGATGTCGAACGTACCGCCGCCGAAGTCGTAGACCGCGAGGCGCGCGTTCATGCCGCGCCCGTAACCGTAGGCGAGCGCCGCCGCCGTCGGCTCGTTGACGATGCGCAGCACCTCGAGGCCGGCGAGCGTGCCCGCGAGCTTCGTCATCTGCCGCTGCGTGTCGTTGAAGTTCGCCGGGACGGTGACGACGGCCTTCGTCACCGGCGCGCCGAGGTAGCGCTCGGCGATGTCCTTCATGCGCCGCAGCACCATGCCCGAGATCTCGGGCAGGCCGTAGCGCTCGCCGCGCACCTCGAGCAGGGGCACGTTGTTCTTGCCGCGCACCACCTTGAACGGGAAGTGCTGCAGCGCGGTCTTCACCTCTTTCGAGTGGAAGTGCCGCCCGATGAGGCGCTTCGCCGAATAGACGACGTTGGGCGGGTCGAGCACCGCCTCGCGGCGCGCCTCGTTGCCCACCACCACCGACCCGTCCTCGAGGAAGGCGACCATCGACGCCTGCGTGCGCAGCCCGCGCTCGTCGGGGATGACGTGCACCTCCCCGTCGATGACGACCGCCGCGCAGGAGTTGGTCGTCCCGAGATCGATGCCGATGACGTACTCGCGCGCGGTCAAGTGGGGGTCCCTCGGGGAACGGACGAGAACCGCGCCATCGTACGGCCCGTCGGGCACCGGCGCAACGGCGGGCCTCGAACGGCGGCGCGTGGGGCGTCGCGCGTCGCGTCAGCGGGCGGGGACGAGGTCGCAGCAGAGGAGCGGGCGGCGTTCCGAGCAATTCTGCTGCTCGACGACGCCGAGCACGTTGTCGAGCAGGTGACCCGTCGTGCGTGCCGGCTCGTTGTTGATCCACCCGAAGCAATCGTGCGCATCGGCGCCGCTGCTCACCCGTGCGGCGCCGACGCCTTCCGGCAAGCCGACGCCGCGCTGGCGCGAGATGGCGACCTCGTGGGTCGTGCACATATGTGCCGTCCGGGAGTCGCACGCCTGCTGACACAGCATGCCGGCGGCCGGGTCGCCCACCTGACCGGCGTCGTTCTCGACGCGTCCGTCGAAGGAGCGCTGCGTGACGCCGCACACGCGCGGCTCGAACGGCGTCGCCGCGGTCTCGCGCAGCGCCGCGATGCGGCGCTCGAGCTCGGCGAAGTTGCCGTTCACCTCGGCGGCGCTGATGCGGCGCTGCGGCGAGAACTCCGTCAGCGGCGCGTCGCCGTTCTCCTGCGCGAGCGAGAGCGCCGCCACGACCGTCGAGGCCGAGACGCACGCCAGCATGATTTTCCGCGACGTTGGCATCCGTCACTCTCCCCAGCAGACTTCGTCCCAGTTGCTCTCGTCCCAGACGCCGACGGGGCACTCCTCGCCGCCGCTGCCGCCGGACCCGCCGGCGCCACCCGCGCCGCTGCCGCCTGCACCGCCCGCGCCGCCATCGACGCGGACCGCCGCGTCGGTCGCGCCCGCGCCCGGGCGCGGCGCGTCGTCGTCGTCACCGCCCGACTCGAAGCAGCCGACGGGCACGACCATCAGAACCGGCCACCACCGCCTCATCACTGCCTCTGCGCCCGATGCGATGCGGGCGGATGGTATGCGCGCGGTTCGTCTCTCACACGCGCGAGGAAGGGAAATCCAGACGCCCGGGCGCGCGACGTTCGGCGGCCGGGTCGACATCGTGTATCGTCATGGGCCGTTCGGCGGAGGAGCGCGATGCGCGACTTGAGACGACGAGGCGGGGCGGTCGTGATCGCGATCGCGGTGCTCGGCTGCGGCGAGGCCCGGCTCGAGGTCGGCGCGACGGCGCCGGCGCGGGAGGTGGAGGCGGACGCGGACGGCGCGTTCGCACCGGCGCCCGCGCCCGCGCCGGACGGCGGTGAGGCGGCGGGCGACGCCGCGCCGCCGCGCCCCGAGGCGCCGTTCGTGCCGGGCGAGCCGGTGATGCCGCGGCTCACCGCGACGCAGTACCGCAACACGCTCACCGATGTGTTCGGCGAGGACCTGCCGCGGACGCCGGTCGAGCCGGACACGAACCCGTACCTCTTCTATTCGATCGGGGCCGCGACGACCGAGGTGTCCGAGACCGGCGTCGAGCAGTATGCCGAGGCCGCGTTCCTCGTGGCCGAGGCGGTGTTCGCCGATCCCGCGCGGCGCGCCCGCGTCCTCACCTGCGAGCCGGCCGACGAGGCCTGCCTCGACGCCTACGTCCGCGGTCTCGGGCGGCGCCTCTTCCGGCGGCCGCTCGGCGAGGACGAGGTGGCGCAGTGGCTGGCCGTGGCGCGCGACACGGCGGGCGACGATCCGCTCGTCGGCGCGGAGTCCGTGCTCGCGGGCATGCTGCAGTCGCCGGCGTTCCTGTATCGCGCCGAGGTGGGCGAGCCGGCCGGCGCGACGAACCGCTACACGTCGTGGGAGATGGCGGCGCGGCTCGCGTTCCTGCTGACCGACGCTGCCCCCGACGACGCGCTGCTCGACGCCGCCGCCCGCGGCGAGCTGCTCGACGACGCGTCGCTCGAGGCCCACGCCCGGCGCCTGCTCGAGACGCCGCGTGCCCGCGAGGCCGTGCAGGCGTTCTTCGCCCAGTACTTCGACCTCGGCGGCCTGCGCGACGTCGACCTCGACCCCGCCCAGTACCCCGGCTTCTCGCCCGGCCTGCTGCGCGCGATGGAGACCGAGGTGCGCCTGCTCGTCGACGACGTGGTCTTTCGCCGCGGCGGCGACGTCCGCACGCTCTTCTCGGCGCCGCGCGCCTACGTCAACCGCGACCTGGCGGCGCTCTACGGCGTCGACGCGCCGGGGGCGACGGCGACGGCGTTCGTGCCCGTCGAGTTCGGGCCCGAGACGCCGCGCGCCGGCCTGCTGACCCTCGGCGCCTTCCTGACGATGAACGCGCACCGCACCGAGACCTCGCCGACGCTGCGCGGCAAGTTCGTGCGCGAGCGCGTGCTCTGCCAGGAGGTGCCTCCGCCGCCGCCCGACGTCGACCTCAACCTCGAACGCCGCGCGGACTCGCCACCCACGTTGCGCGAGCGGCTCGAGGAGCACCGCAGCAACCCGACCTGCGCCGGATGCCATGCCTTCATCGATCCGCCGGGCTTCCTCTTCGAGCACTACGACTCGATGGGACGCTACCGCGAGACCGCCGAGGGCCACCCCATCGACAGCAGCGGCGATCTCGACGGCCTGCCGCTGACCGACGCCCTCGATCTCGCCGACGTGATCGCCGACGACGACCGCGTGGGCAAGTGCATCGCCCGGCAGCTCTTCCGGTATGCCAGCGGCCGCCTCGAGGCGCGTGCCGAGCGGCCGGCGCTCAAGGCGCTCGAGCGGGCGTTCGCCGAGTCCGGCTACGACTTCCGGGCGCTCCTCGTCGCGCTCGTGCTCAGCGATGCGTTCCGCCTCGTGGCGCCCGTCTCGGGGGAGGCCCCGCAATGATCATCCGCAGCAAGCCGCTGTCGCGGCGCGCTTTCCTGCGCGGCACCCTCGGCGGTGTCGGCGTGTCGCTGGCGCTGCCCGCGCTCGAAGCCATGTTCGGCGAGGGCCGCGCCCACGCCCAGGAGCGCCGCGATCCCTTCTTCGGTGTGTTCTACTGGGCCAACGGCACGCCCTGGCATGCCCGCCACGGCGCGGCGCAGGCGCAGGGCGGCTACCCGGACCTGTGGACGCCCGCGGCCGTGGGCGCCGGCTACGCGCCCTCGCCGCTGCTCGAGCCGATGGCGCGCCACCGCCCCACGGTGATCACCGGCCTCGAGCCGCACACCGAGGTCCCTCCGAGCCCGCCGGGCCAGGAGGACGGGCACATGCGCGGCTTCATGGTGGCGCTCACGGGCAACCGCATCCGCCCGGACGGCTTCGACCATCCCTCGCACACGCTCACGGCGCTCGATCCCAGCCTCGACCAGCTCGTGGCGAAGCATCCGGACTTCTATCGCGGTCCGGTGCGCTTCCGGTCGCTCGAGGTCGGCGTGAGCCGCGCGCGCTTCCACGAGTACGGCCACTGGAACGCCATCTCCTACAACGGCCCGGACTCGACCAACCTGCCGGTGATGTCGCCGTCGGCCCTGTTCGACCGCGTGTTCTCGGTGCCGCCCGGGGCCGACGTGGTGCAGCGGCGGGCGCGGGTGCTCGACGCGGTGCTCGCCGACGCCGGCCGCCTGCGTCAGCGTCTCGGTGCGCGGGACCGCGGCCGCCTCGACGCCCACCTGACCCACGTGCGGTCGCTGCAGCAGCGTGTGGAGAGCGTCGCGCCGCGCTGCGACGCGCCCGGCCGCCCCGGCGATCCCGAGGACCTCGTCGACAAGGCGCGCCTCATGGGCGAGCTGCTCGGCGTCGCCGTGGGCTGCGGCCTCACGCGCGTGTTCTCGCTGATGCTCACCTCGCCGGCGAGCACCCATGTGTTCTCGAACGTCGGCGTGCCCGAAGAGATGCACAAGACGTGTCACGACGGCCACTGGGAGCGCGTCCGTGCCATCACGCACTATCACATGCAGGCGTTCGCGGCCTTCCTCGACGCGTTCGCGCGGCCCGAGCCCGATGGCACGACCCTGCTCGACCACGGCCTGGTCTACGGCACGTCGGAGTACGGCGAAGGCTGGCAGCACAGCGTGAAGGAGCTGCCGGTGCTGATCGCGGGCGGCGCCGGCGGTCGGTTCGCGCGCGGGGTGCACGTGCGCGAGCCCGACGGCAACCTGTGCCGCGCGCAGCTCACGGCGCTGCGGGCGATCGGCCTCGACCTGCCGTCGTTCGGCAAGAGCGGCGCCGAGACGGCGGACGTGCTGCCCGGGCTGCTCGCGTGAAGCACCGCCGGTCGAGGGCGCCGCACGGTGACGCGCGGTCGACCGGACGCTTCCTGCGGCCTGGAGACTCGGCGGCGGCCCGCGGGGGCGGGGCGCCGCGCACGTCGCGCTTCGTGGCGGTCGCGCTCGTGGCGACGCTCTTCGGGTGCGCCGATCCGCTGGGCGGCGACGAGGCGGAGGCCGACGGCGCGCCGCCGCCCCGGGGCGTCGTGGCCGACGCCGCCTTCGTGCGGGACGCGGGCGCCACCGACGGCGCCGCGCCCGTCCCGTCGCCAGACGGCGGCGCGGCCGCAGACGCGGCGCCGGCCCTCGAGTGCGGCGCGCTCGCCGCCTGCGGCGTGGACTGCGTCGACACGACCTCGGACCCGCTCAACTGCGGCGCCTGCGGCCGGACGTGCGTCGTGCCCGGCGCGGAGGCCGCCTGCGCGGCCGGCGCGTGCACCGTCGGCCGCTGCGACGTCGGCTTTTACGACCGCGACGGCGATCCGGAGAACGGCTGCGAGGTCGAGGTCCTCTGCGAGGCCGGCGCCGCTTGCGCCACGGCCTGCGGCACCGAGGGCGCCGTGAGCTGCGCCGGCGACGCCCCCGTCTGCCAGCCACCCGCCGAGGCCTGCAACCTCGTCGACGACAACTGCGACGGCGCGTGCGACGAGGGGGCCGGATGCCGCGTCCCCGTGCACCGCGGCCTCGGCAACGGCCATCTGTACACCACCGATCTCGGCGTGCTGCAGACACCGCCGTTCCACGTGGAGGCCGCCAACTACTTCCACCTGTACGCGCAGTCCGTGCTCGGGATGCGCCCCGTGTTCCTCTGCGACAAGGGCAACGGCAAGCGCTTCCTCACGAGCGAGAACGCGTGCGAGATCGGCCGCGCGCCCGAGCGCACGCTCGGCTTCTGGGCGCCCGAGCCGCTGTGCGGCGCCATCCCCCTCTACCGCCTCTACAGCGAGACGGCGAGCGACCACTTCTATACGACGAGCGCCGCCGAGCGGGACAACGCCATCGCGCAGTACGGCTACCGCGACGAGGGCGTGGCCGGCTACGTGTGGCCGGGGCCCTGAGCCTTTCGTACGGCACCCAGACGAACTTGTCGGTGTCCCTGCCGTAGGCGGCGCGGTCGGGGCCATCGCCAACCCGCGGCGAGGTCGGCGTGCGCCGGCTCGATGGCGACCTGGGAGAAGTCGTCGAGGAGCGCCGCCACGTCAACGAGCGCCGGCGCGCCATCGCTGCCCCTCTTCGGCGCGAGCAGCCCGCGCGTCGCTTCGAGCAGCTCGGCGCGCGTGGGCGTCCGGCCGCCCTCGCCCCGGCGCGCCGCCCCGCGCTTGACCCGCCGGGGCCCGGTGCCTAGACTCTCGCGACTTTCCAGCGGGCCGTCCGGTCCGCTCCGGCGGCCACGCGCGCGCCCGAGGTTTCCATGCTCGAGACGATCAGCAAGGGATTTCGCACGGTCAAGCACCGCTTCCAGGGGAAGCGCGAGCTGACCGAGGAGAACATCGAGGAGGCGCTCCGCGAGATCCGCGTCTCGTTGCTCGAGGCCGACGTCGACTTCAAGGTCGTGCGCAGCTTCATCGCCGCCGTCAAGGAGAAGGCGCTCGGCGAGGTGGTGCAGGTCGTCGCGAAGAAGGCCGACCGCACGCTGCGCGTCACCCCCGGCGACCACTTCATCAAGATCTGCCAGGACGAGCTCGAGGGCCTCATGGGGCCCGTCGACGTGTCGCTCGAGTTCGGCGCCGGCATCACCCGCATCATGATGATCGGTCTGCAGGGCTCCGGTAAGACGACCACCACCGGCAAGCTCGCCCGCTACCTGCTCGAGAAGGGCCGCCGGCCGCTGCTCGTCGCCGCCGACATCTACCGTCCGGCCGCCATCGACCAGCTGAAGGTGCTCGGGCAGAAGCTCGACGTGCCCGTCTACAGCGAGGACGGGCAGAAGCCCCCGCAGATCTGTCAGAACGCGCTCGAGTACGCCCGCCAGCGGGGCCGCGACGTCGTCATCTTCGACACCGCCGGCCGCCTCGCCATCGACGACCAGCTCATGGGCGAGCTCGACGACATCAAGAAGCGCACGAAGCCCGAGAACGTGCTGCTCGTCGTCGACGCCATG
Source organism: Myxococcota bacterium (assembly GCA_963169045.1). GTDB lineage: Bacteria > Myxococcota_A > Bradymonadia > UBA7976 > UBA1532 > CAUJDF01. The sequence goes on along the minus strand of CAUJDF010000058.1, from coordinate 30,944 downwards.
ATCGGCCAGGACGCCGTGCGCACCGCGCAGACGTTCGACGAGCGCATCGGCATCAACGGCTTCATCATGACCAAGCTCGACGGCGACGCCCGCGGTGGCGCGGCGCTGTCGATCAAGGCGGTCACCGGCAAGCCGATCAAGTTCCTCGGCATGGGCGAAGGCCTCGACGCCCTCGAAGAGTTCCGGCCCGAGGGTCTCGCCAGCCGGATCATGGGCTTCGGCGACATCGTCGGCCTGATGACCGACTTCGAGAAGGTCGTCGACGAGGACCAGGCCGAAGCGGACGCGCGGAAGCTCCTGTCGGGCAAGTTCGACATGTGGGACTTCCTCGAGCAGATCCGCACCATCAAGAAGATGGGGCCGCTGAAGGACATCTTCGAGAAGATGCCCTTCTTCGGCGACGGCCTGCCCGAGGGCGTCGACATCGACGACAAGGCGCTCGTGAAGATCGAGGCCATGATCCAGTCGATGACCGCCGAGGAGCGCGCCAACCCCGAGGTCATCGAGAAGGAGCCGGGCCGCGCCAAGCGCATCGGCAAGGGCTGCGGCCAGGACGCCAAGCAGGTCGTCGAGCTCGTCGGCCGCTTCCGCGCGATGCGCAAGATCATGGGCGCGCTCGGCTCGCCGGGCGGCGGCTCATTGCTCTGGAAGCTGCCGGGCTTCAAGCAGTTCGCGCAGCTGCAGCAGCTCAAGGGCCTCAACCTCGGTGACGTGATCGGACAGTTCGGGCTCGACGGCAACGCGGCGTCGCAGGCGCTCGGCGCGCGCGGCGGCCTGCCCGGGCTCGGCGGCATGGGCGGCATGGGCGGCATGGGCGGCCTGCCCTCGCCGGAGATGATCCACGAGATGCTGCCGGGCCTGCCGCGCGGCTACCTGCCGCCCGGCACGCCCGGCGCGGCGCGCAAGGCCGGCCCGGGCCAGGCGCAGTCCAAAGAACAGCAGCGCAAGAAGAACAAGCAGGCGAAGGCGGCGCGGCGCAAGCAGCGCAAGAAGTAGCCGTGTCCGCGCCGCGCTGCGCCGCGCACCCCGAGCGGAGCGCGATCGCCGGCTGCGCCGAGTGCGGCGCGCTGCTGTGCGCCGAGTGCCGGCGCGTCCCGCCCGACGGCCTGTCGCGCTGTGAAGCGTGTCTGCGCGCGAGCGAGGCGCCCGATCGCGAGGCCGCCGCGCCCCAGGCCGGCGCGCCGTCCGCCGACCGCGAGGCCGCCGCGCCCCAGGCCGGCGCGCCGCCCGCCGACCGCGAGGCCGCCGCGCCCCAGGCCGGCGCGCCGTCCGCCGACCGCGAGGCCGCCGCGCCCCAGGCCGGCGCGCCGTCCGCCGACCACGTGGCCACGGCGCAGGTGGCCGCGCCGCCCGCCGCGCCGGCGCCGCCCGCCGCGTCGCCGTGGATCCCGTGGGAGCAGCCGCACGGCACGGCGGTCGGCGCCCTGTGGGCCTCGGCGGCGCTCGCCGCGCGCGGACCGTTGCGCTTCATGGCGCGAGTTCCGTGGCGGCGCGGCGATCTGCGCACCCCGCTCGTGTTCGCGCTGCTCTGCGGCACGCTCGGTTACGTCGCCGCGACGCTGCTCGCCGTCTTCGGGCCCGGCGCGGCGCTGCCGCCGTTCACGCTCGTCCGCACGCCGGAGACCGCCGGCCAGGCGCTGCTGGCGCTGACCACCGCGCCGCTCCAGATCGCGCTCGAGGTGCTGCTGATGGCGGCGCTGTCGCACATCGCCTTCCGCCTGGCGAACGTGCCGTCGGCCTCGTACGAGGCGACCTTCCGCGCCTACGCCTACGCGCAGGTCCCGCGGCTGCTGCTAGGGCTGCCCGGGGGGCAGCTCCTGGTCCCCGTCGTTGAGCTGGTGATGGTCGTAGGTGGGTTCCGCCTCGGCCTGGGCCTGACGACGCGCCAGGCCCTCGTCGGTTTCGTCCCGCAGGCGCTGCTGTTCCTGCTCTTCACCGCCATCCGCCTCGGTGCGCGCTGAGGCCGCGGCCGCCGCGCGCCGCCGCTTGGCGAGCTTGAACCAGAGCCACCCCCCGACGGCGAGCACGCCCAGCACGATGAAGACGCCGGTCTGGACGCCCTTGGCCTTCTCGAGGATCTGCTCCCAGTTCTTGCCGAAGTAGAAGCCGAGATAGATCCAGACCGGCACCGAGATCAGCGCCGCCAGGGCGTCCAGCAGGACGAAACGCCAGAACGGGAAGCGGACCGCGCCGGCGGTGAGGAAGACCGCGCCACGGATGCCGGCGACGAAGCGGCCGAAGAAGACCGTCCACGAGCCGTACTTTTCGAAGTACGCGAAGACCTTCTCGCGGCGCTCGGGGGTGACCATGCGGGCGAGGCGGCCGTTGCCGCCGCTCGTGGCGGCGCCGATGCGGCGGCCGATGAAGAAGAGGCAGGCGTCGCCGATGAGGATGAACGCCATGCTGATCGCGAAGTGGATCCAGACGTTGATCTTGCCGGCGCCGGCCATCGCGCCGCCGAAGATCAGGGGGATGTCCTCGGGGATCGGCACGCCCAGCCCGGCGACGAACAGCGTGAGGGCGATGCCGAAGTAGGTGAATTGGTCGAGGTAGGTGATCAGCCAGTCCAAGGCGTCCTCACAAGTGCTGCAGGATGGCGGCTTCGCGCTCGCCGTCTTTCGCCGCCGCCTTCGCCCGGCGCGCTTCTTCGCGAGCCCCTTCGATGCGCATCAGCTGCCCCTGCAGGGCCTCGACGTAGCCGTCGGCGATGGGCCCGAAGGCCGCCGAGCGGTACGTGAGCTGGAGGATGCCGCCCTCGTCGTTGCCGGCGGGCTGCCGGAAGAACTGCAAGGTGCCGTCGCCCGTATCGAACTCGCCGGCGCGGGCCGCCGCCGGCGTCTCTGCACCGCGGGCCCTGGTCGGCGGGCCGTATTTCTCGCGCAACAACGCCTCCAACTGCTCCCCGCGCTCCCGGGCGCCGCGCCGCTCGAGGACCCCGACCTCGGCCCCGTAGAGCTTGTCGTCGAGGAAGAGCAGCGTCACCCTCGCAGGCAACCCGCCGACCTCCACCCAATACTCCCGGGCCGACAATCGGGGGGGCTTCTTCTTGTCGGCGCCGCGCATCGACTCGCGCCAGCGGGCGAGCGCCTTGGGGCCGGCGGCGCGGGCGCGCGCCTCGTCCTCGTCGCGGGCCGCCTTCAGGGTGCGGCGCTCGAGCGCGACGGCCTCGACGTCGAGGCGCGGCCGGAGCTTCGCCTCCTTCTTCAGGCACTCCGCGGACGTCTCGCCCCAACGAAAGCGGCCGTAGCCCACGGCGCGGGCCGCGTCGGGCGCGAGGATCGTCGCGGCGAGGAGGAGGGCGACGGCGATCGGACGGGGGGCCCACATGCGGCGCCCATTGTTGGGAGCCGAGCGCCCGCGGTCAACCGCCACCGGACGTCGCGGCCCCATTGCAGGGGGACCCCGACCCTCGCTAGGGTCGCCCCATGACGCTCATCCGCGTGTTCTTGATGTTGGTCTTCCTCGGGGGCGCCTTCGCGGGCGGCTTCTACTCGGGGCTGTGGTACCGCGACGAGCAGATCAAGGAGAAGCCCGAGGAATTCTTGAAGATCTACGGCGAGAAGGTGAAGCAGGACGCCGGTGAGAAGTTCGACAAGATCAAGGCGATCCTGCTGGAGTAGCCGCCTTCTTGTCCTTGTCGGCGGCGCTCCGCTTCACGACGAACTCGGTCTCGGCGAGCACGCGCCCGCGGAAGCCCTCGGTCAGCACGATGTGGTAGCGGCGCTCGGTGTCGAGCGTGTCCGCCCGCAGCTCGAAGTTGCTCGCCAGCGTGCGCTGCCCGCGCCCGCCGGGGTAGACGGGGAAGGTGTCCTTCAGCTCCCGCCGCTCGGTCACGTCGTAGATCTTCGCCTCGAGCTGGGTGGTCTGCACCGGCTCGGCGAAGAACGCCATGAACTCGACGTTCAGCGCCTCGGCGCCCTCGTACTTGAAGGCTTTGGTGTCGACCTTCTTCATGTGGGCGATGAAGGCGGCGTCGCTCGAGAAACGCACCGGGAAGGGCTTCGTCGACAGGACGATGCGGCCCTTGAAGACGTCGGCGGGATCCTTCGCCTGCGCGGCGAGGGGGAGCGCGCACAGCAGCGCGGCGAGGACGACGAACGGGACGCGCATCGAGACCTCCGAACGTTGACGGCGCGACGTTAGCAGACTCCGACGTCGCGCGACGAGGACGCATCGCGACGTCGCCTTGTTCAACGTCTTTGACGCCGGGCGCGCGAGGCGCCGAACATGCGTCTCGCATGGCGAGGGACGGGTGGGCATACCTGCCGGCGGGAGTCGCCGGTGGGGCGGTGGCGGGGCTGTACGACGCGCTCGGCGCGATCGGGGGGCTGCCGTCGCGCGAGGCCGCGCTCGTCCTCCTCGGCAACGTGGGGCTGCTGGCGCTCCTCGGCGGGCTGCTGGCGCCGCTGGCGCTCGCGGTCGCGGCCTGGGGACCGGGGGTGGCGCCGCTGGTGCGGACGGCGAAGCGGCGGCTCTGGCCGCGGGACGGCGCGGGGCTCTACGAGCGCTGCCGCACGACGGCGACGGTCGTCGTGGCCACCGGCCTCGGCGTCGCGCTCTTCCGCGGCCTCGTGGCGCTGTACGGCGTGCTGCTCTCGCGCATCCACAGCGCGTTCTTCGGCGCCGCAGCGGTGACGCTGGCGGCGGTGGTGGGGACGACGCTGGCGCTGGGCCTGGCGGTGGCGCTGCGGGCGGGCCTCGCGCGCCTCCTCGAGGTGGCGGTGCGCCGGTGGCCGCGGCTGACGCCGCTCGCGCACCCGGTCGTGGCGCTCTTCGCCGCCGTGGTGGCGCTGCTGGCGGGCGCGCTCGTCGCCTCGGCTCGTCACGCGGGCCTCTGGGCGGCGCTCGACCTTCGGCCGCTCGTGACCGGCGTGCTGCTGGCGCTGGCGCTGGCCGGCGCGGCGGCGGTCCTGCGGCGCCGCCTGGGCCACGCCATCGTCGCGCTGCCGGTGGCCGTGACGCTGTCGGTCGCGGCGGCGGCGGCGCTCGCGGCCGGCTTCGCGACGCCGGGCTCGCGCGACGCGCTCGGCGAACGAACGGGCCTCGGTCGCTGGCTCCTGCGCACGTTGCGCGCGCCCTTCGACCAGGACCAGGACGGCTACGCCTCGCGCTTCGGCGGCGGCGACTGCGACGACACGGCGCCGGAGACGTTCCCGGGCGCCGCCGAGCTCGCCGGCAACGGCATCGACGAGGACTGCGACGGCCGCGACACCCCGCTCGCGGAGGCCGAGGACGACGCGCCCCCGCCTGCCCCGCCCGTGGCGCGCGTGCCGCGTCCGCACCACGTCGCGCTCGTCGTCGTCGACGGCCTCCGGGCGGACCGCATCGGTGTCTACGGCGGCCGCGCCGCGACGCCCGCCTTCGACGCCCTGGCGCGGGAGGGGGTGACCTTCCTCGACGCCTGCAGCCCCTCGACGACCACGGCGGCGGCGCTCCCGGCCATCCTCGCCGGCCGCTACCCGTCCGAGCTGTACCGCGACGGCACGCCCCGCTACTCGGCGGGCAACACGTTCCTCGCCGAGGTGCTCCGCGACCGCGGCTATCGCACCGCGGGCTTCCCGCTCGCGGGCTGGGTGGCGGAGACCTCCGGCCTCGCCCAGGGCTTCGACACGTGGGGCGGCGACCCGCTCGCGTGGCTCGACGGGACGGGCGACGACCGGCCCTGGTTCCTGTGGGCGCACCTCGAGGCGAAGGGCGCCGACGCGCGCCTCGGCGCGCTGCTCGACCGCCTGCGCGCCCGCCCCGACTGGGAGCGCACCGCGGTCATCGTCACCGCCGCCCGCGGCGAGGGCGAGCGAGGGCTCGACCCGTCGCTGATCGAGGTGCCGCTGATCGTCCGCGTGCCGGGCGTGGCGCGGCGGCAGGTGATGCAGCGCGTCGGGCTCGTCGATCTGATGCCCACGGTGCTGGACCTGGCGGAGATGCCGGAGGAGGCCACGCAGCGGGTGGCCCTCGAGCTGCGGGGCGCCTCGCTGCTGCCGCTCGCGCGCGGCGAGGCGCGGCCCGACCGGGTCGTGTACGCCGAGATCCCGCCGGGCCCGGGTGCCTCGCCGACGGCAGCGCTCGTCGTCGGGGACTGGTTCCTGCGCCTGCGCCCCGACGGCGACGAGGCGCAGCTTTTCCACCTCGAGAGCGATCCCGCCGCGGAGCGGGACGTGCTCCACCGCCAGCCGCGCGAGGCGGGAGAGCTGCGCGCCGCGCTCGGCCGCTTCCGGGGGAACTTGGACGTGCGCCCGCCGACTCCGTAGGATCCCCGCCGAGCCGATGCAGTACCTCTACGTCCGCCAGGCGAAGGCCCCGCCGGCCGGGAGCGACGCGCCGGAGCGACCCGCCGAGCCCGGGCGGGCGCCGCGCACGCCCGGCGATCTCGTGCTCGTCCTGTTGCACGACATGGCCACGACACGGTCGCTGGCGCTCGGGGAGCTGCGCGTGCGGCAGCGCATGCGGGAGCTCGGCCTCCGCGAAGAGGACTGCGAGACGCTCTGCGGCAACCTCGCCGCCATCGCGAGCCTCGGGCCGCGAACGCCCGAGGAGCGCGAGATCCTCGCCTTCTACTTCGCGCTCGGCATGCGCGGGAAGCTGCGCGAGGCGGCGGGCGCGCGGCGCGACCGGGTGTCGATCCTGCTGCGCGAGACGCTGGACTTCCTCGCGGTCGTGTTCGGGCCGCGCTGCCTGCAGCACTTGACCCTGCTCGATGACGACGAGCGGCAGATCGTGTGGGATCTCGTGGGCGGGACGGTGCTCGCGCTCGGGCGCGAGGTGGCCGTGCCCGGCGTCGAGGCGGTGGGCGGCCTCGGCCGGTGGTGCGCGCTGTTCGCGTCGGCGCCGCGGCCACAGCGGCGCGTGCTCGCGCAGGCGCTCCTGGCGCACGGCGCGACGCCCGCGGCGCGGCTGGCGGTGGTGGGCATCCTCGATCCGTCCGCCGACGCCGATCTGCTCGCCCACGCCGCGCCGGCGGGCGCGCCCGTCAGCGACGCGCTCGCCGACGCGCTCGAGCCGCCGCTCGACTGGCCGGTGCCCGAGGCGGAGCCCGACGAGACCGTCGAGACGCCGGTCCCGGTGGCGCCGCCGGCGGTCGATCTCATGATCAAGGGCCGGGCGGTGAAGGTGCGCAGCCTCGGGCGACGCCTGCTGCGCGGTCTGACCGGTTGGGCGCTCGCCGAGAAGATCGCGCAGGCGTTCGGCTCCGTCTTCCTCGGGCTGCGGCGCGAGGCGTCGCTGCGCCTGACGCAGCAGGGCCTGGTCTACGACGAGGCGCTGTGGATGCTGGGGCGCGCGGTCATGCAGCGCACGATCGGCATCCCGTTCGAGGCGGTGGCGGCGCGGCTCGATCGGCGCCAGGGGGTGGCGGCGCTGATCGTGGGGCTCGTGGCGGCGGCGGCGGCGACGTTCGTGGCCGTGCTGTGGGCGCTCGACGGCCTGCGGACGGGCTACGCGCCGCTGTTCCTGCTGGCCGGCGGGGTGCTGGCGTTCGGTGTCGCCGTGGACCTGCTCTTGTACCGCGTGAGCGGACGCCTGCGCGGGCGGGCGCACCTGACGCTCGACGGCGGCGACGGCGCGCGTATCCGGCTCGAGGGCGTGCGGCGCGACGAGGCGGCGGCCCTGCTCGCGGCGCTCGCGGGCCCGTCGCGTTTCCAGCGATGAAGCGCCTCGCCCTCGCGCTGACGCTCGCGGCCACGCCGGCGGCGGCGCAGGAGTCCGCGGCGCCCGTCGACGAGGCGCCAACCTTCCCCGTCGAGTCGATCGCGGTGCAGGAGCTGCCGCCGGGCTCGGTGAAGGGTCGCGTGGTCGCCGAGTACGCCGAGGCGCGCGCCGGTCCGGGCGCGGCCTACGTGAGCCGCGGGCGCGTGTACCAGGGCGATCTCGTCGACGTGCGGCGGCGCAACGAGGCGGGCACGTGGGTCGAGGTGGTCGGCGGCGGCGTGCGCGGCTGGGTCCGCGTGGGCGAGCTCGCGCTGTCGCGGCCCGACGCGCCGATCGAGGCGGGGGACGCCGGACGCGACCGCCGCGAGACCAACTACGCGTACGACGAGCAGGGTCGGCGGCGCTGGCCGGACGGCGGGCCGATGGGGAGCGGCGAGGGGACGGCGGGCGCGGCGAACACCGAGGTCGAGGCACCGAAGTCCGCGGAACGTAGCGCTTTTTCGCTGCGGGCCGGCCTCGCCGCGACGCGGCTCTCGCGCTCGTTCGTCTCCAACGTCGAGCGGCCGTCGGCGCTGCGGACGCTCGAGGCAGCGCCGGTGACCTTCGGCGCCGAGCTCGGCGCCGACTGGGACGCGCAGGCCCATTTCGCCATGCGCGCGGCGCTGCGCGCGACGACGTTCGGCGACACGACGATCCCGGCCAACGGGGAGCTCGGCCTGCCGGGCGGCGTCACGGTGGCCGCCGACGCGCTCGCCGCCGAGCTCGACGCCGTCGGCCGCTACCCGCTCGGCGACGGTTGGGCCGGCCTGTACGCGGGCGGCCGCTACGCGCGGCAGGCGTACCAGGAGACGAAGCCATTCCCGCTCTTGCTGACGACGTCGGTGGCGGGGCTGGGCGGCGGCGCGGCGGGGGCCTGGACGTTCGGCGAGCTCGCCGTGGACGTGCGCGCCGGCGTGCTCTTGCCGCTTTCCGTCGCGCAATCGCCCACCGACAGCGGCGGGTTCGACGGCGGCGCCGGCTGGGAGGCCGGCGCCGGCGCCGCCTGGACGCTCTCGCCCGCGTTCGCCGTCTTCGCCGCGCTGCATCACGCGCAGTGGACGCTCGACTTCGCCGGCGAGTCGGGCCACGCCGACACCGCGACCGCGGACGCGCCGAAGACGTACACGCGCGCCCGCGAGGAGGACGCGTCCACGACGTTCGCCGCCGGCCTGCGCTGGACGCCGTAATCGGCGCGCACCCAGGGGCTCCTTTCCGACGCTCGCCCCTGTACGGGCGGGCCACCGCGAGACGCCGGCCCACGGGCGACGTGGCCCCGGCCGGGCACCGGGCCCGGGGTCGGCGTCGCCGTCAGGGCAGGCGCGCCGCGGGATCGTCGGGACCGAGCATCAGGGCGAAGGCGAGCTCGCCGGCGTCGCGCGCGGGGCAGCCCGGCGGCACGATGACGAGGGCGTCGGCGCCGGCGACGCTCGACAGCGCGCCGCTGCCCTGGGGGCGCGCGGTGTCGACGTGGAGCGCGCCGTGCGCGTCGGCGCGCACCGTGGCGCGCACGTACTCCTCGCGATCGCCGCCGGCACGCAGCGGCCGCTCGAGGACGACGCCGACCGGCACGCGGCGCACGCGCGCGTGGCCCATGAGGCGCAGCAGCGCGGGGCGCACGAACACCTCGAACGTCACGAGCGCGCTCACCGGGTTGCCCGGCAGACCGAACACGGCGCAGCGGCCGATGTGGCCGAAGCCGATCGGCTTGCCGGGCCGGATGGCGACCTTCCAGAAGCCGAAGCGGTCGCCGGAGAGCGTCCGCAGCGCGTCGCGGATGAAGTCGTACTCGCCGACGCTCATCCCGCCGGTCGTCAGCAGGGCGTCGGCCTCGGCGGCCTGCGCCAGCGCCGCCCGCGTCGCCTCGGCGGTGTCGGGGATGATCGGCAGCAGGCGCGGCACCGCGCCGAGCGCGCGCACGGCGGCGGCGAGCCCGTAGAGGTTGCCGTTGACCACCTGCCCGCGGCGCGGCGGACCCCCGTCGGGCTCGACGAGCTCGTCGCCGCTCGCCGCGAGCGCCACCACCGGGCGGCGCACCACCGGGACCCAGCCGCGTCCGAGCGTCGCCAGCAGCGCGACGTCGCCGGGGCGCAGCGGACGGCCGGCCTCGAGGAGGACCCGGCCCGGCAGCAGGTCGCTGCCGCGCGGCCGCACGTTGCGTCCCGGCGTTGCGGCCTCGGTGAACGTCACGTGGTCGCCGTCGCGTCGGGCGTTCTCTTGAATGATGACCGCGTCGGCGCCGGGCGGCAGCGGCGCGCCGGTGAAGATGCGCCATGCGGTGCCCGGCGCGAGCGCCGCCTCGCCGCCTTCCCCGGCGCGCACCTCGCCCACCACCGGCAGCGTCAGGCCCGGCGCCGGCACGTCGGAAGAACGGACGGCGTAGCCGTCCATCGCCGAGTCGTCGTGGGCCGGCAGCGCCCGGTCGGCGACCACCGGCTCGGCGAGCACGCGGTCGACCGCGTCGAGCAGCGAGACCCGCTCGGACGCCAAAGGCTCGATACGACTCAGGATCTGGTCGAGCGCCTCACCGACGGGCAGGAGCGCGCTCACGCGGCGCGTGCCCCCGCGACCACGAGCGACGCCCGCGGCCCGCGCCCGCCGGAGGTGGTCTTGCCGCCGCGCCCCCGCACCTTCTGCCGGACGGGCACGTGCAGCTCGTCACCGGGGGACAGCGCGTCGCCGTCGCTCAGGCCGTTCTCGGCGCGCAGCTGGGCCACGGTGACGTTGTAGCGCTTCGCGATGCGCGACAGCGTGTCACCCCGGCGTACGCGGTAGACGACCCGCGTCACGGTCGGCGCGCGCTCCCCGGCGGCCTCGCTGAGCGCGCGCTCCGTCCCCTCGGTGTCGGGCCGGAGCACCTTCACCGCCTCGCGCCGCACGATGAGCGCGGTGCTCGTGTCGAACGACCGCGGCACGAAGAGGCGGACCGCCATGCCGCGCTGCAGGTCGGCCTCGGGATCGAGGCCGTTCCACATGCCGACGTCGGCGGGCGTGACACCGAAGAACCGGGCCACGTCGGCGAGCGGCATGCGGTAGCGGACGGCGAAGTAGACCTCGTCGCGGTCGGCGGGATCGAAGCGCACCCCGCTCTCGACGGAGACGAGCAGCTGGTTGGTGGCGTGGGCGGGGCGATAGCCGCGGTCGGGCACCAGCAGAGGGGTGCCGGGCGCCGGCTCGCCCTCGGGCAGCTCGTTGAGGCGGCGCAGCTCGGCGCGGCTCGCGCCGTAGTCGGCGGCGACGTCGCGCAGCCGTTCACCGAACCGGACGCGATGCGCGAGGAAGCGCTGCGGCAGACGCGACACCCGCGAGTCGACCACCGCCGCGACGCGCGCGACGCGCTCGGGCGGGACGCGCAACGGGTACTCGACGCCGTCGGGGGGCGTGAAGCCGCGCTTGAGCTCGGGGTTGAGCGCGCGCAGCGTGGCGAGCGGCACGCCCGTCCGCTTCGCCAGGTCGCGCAGGTCGACGCCGGCGGGCACGAGCACCTCGCGCCAGCTCACCGGCGGCTCGAACATCACGTCGCCAAAGCCGTTGGGTTCCGGCGCCTCCCCGGCGATCATCGCCGAGTACACCCGCGGGACGTAACGGATGGTCTCGGTGGGCAGGGCGCCGGCGGCGGCGAGCGTCCAGTAGTCGTTGGTGTTGAGGCGCCGGATGGCTTCGAGCACCGTCGCCGGCCCCGCGTTGTAGCCCGCGAGCGCCAGCGGCCACGAGCCGAACTGCGCGTACAGCGTCGAGAGGTAGCGCGCCGCCGCCCGCGTCGCCTTCACCGGGTCGCGCCGCTCGTCCACCCACTCGTCGACGCGCAGGCCCATCGACTTCGCGGTCGCGGCGATCATCTGCCACGGCCCGACCGCGCCGGCGTGGGAGGCGATCTCGAGCTCGAGCCCGCTCTCGACGAGCGCGACGTACATCAGCTCTTCGGGAACACCCTCGGCCCGCAGCACCGGCGCCATGGTGTCGCGGTAGCGTCCGAGCCGGGCCAGCCATTTCGCGTAGAGGAACTTGCCGCGGGTGCGGAAGAGGTCGAGGTGGGCGCGCACCGGGCCGTTGAGCACCACCGGCACCGCGAAGCCGGCGATGGGCTCGGCGGGCGGGGCGGCGGTCGGCGGGGGCCCCGAGAGCCCCTGCGTCGAGAGCGCCGCCGGCGCCCGTAAGCCCAGCGGCGGTCTTTGCGGCTCCGGCGCCTCGCACGAAGGGTCGGTGTCGGGACAGGCGGGTCGGGCGGCGAAGAACTCGGTCTCGATGCGCCGCAGCGCGTCGAGATCGGTCTCGGGCACGGCCGGCTGGCTGGCGAAGAGCCCGACGAGGCTCAGTAACGCCAGACCCACCAGTGCCCCTCCGCGAAGACCAGCACCCCGGGGTTCTTCACCACCTTGGCGCCGTCGTGGAACCAGAAGGTCACCGCGCGGCCATTGAGCGAGTCGTTCACCACCACCTCCTCGCCCACCGCCCACTGCTGGATGTCGAAGGCGGCGAGCTGTTTCTTGACGTCGATCTCGTGCCCCTCGAAGAGGTCGCGCCGATCCGGGTGGATCAGCAGGCGCATCTGGCCGATCTCATTGTGGTTGAAGGCGTTCGCCCAGGCCTGGGCCGTGTCCTCGGGCGAGGTGTGCGGGTACTTCAGCGTCTCGGGCGCACGGCAGGCGACGAGCGAGAGCGCGAGCAGCAGGGATGCGATACGCATCATGCGAAGTCCTCCGCGGCGGGCGAGCATAGTCGACGTCTCGCCGGGTGGTCCAGCGAGACGCATTCGATAGACTGGCGCCATGGCCGATCTCGGACCGCTCTTCGAGGCGTTGTCTCCGCTCGTCGGGACGGGGCTCCGCATCGTGCTGCGCACGACGCTCGGCATGGCGGCGCTCGGTGTCGCGCTCGCCGGCGGGTGCTTCTGGATCGCGGCGCAGGGGGAGTGGTGGCGCGGCCTGCTCGCGGCGGCGCTGGCGCTCGTGCTGTGCGCGGTGCTCGGGGGCCTGCTCGCGGCGAAGCGCGCGGTGCTCGGCGCGCTGGCCGAAGGGGCGCGGCGTTCGCGCCTCGGCGAGCGCGCCGTCGGGCTGCTGTTCGACCGCGTCGCCGAGCACGTCGGCTTCGTCGAGCGCCTGCCGCTCGCCGACGCCGAGGCGGCGCTGCGGCGCGCCGTCGCCGGGCTGCTGGCCACCGAGGGGGGCGGCTGGCTGCAGCGCCGCTTGCGCCGCTCGCTCCTCGAGAAGGTCGAGGCGATCACCCTCGCGCGGCTGCGCGCCGAACCCGGGGGCGTGGACCTGCAGCGCGTGCGCGCCGAGGTGGGCACGAGCGCCGACGAACGCCTCGAAGGCATGCTGCGTGGCGCCGTGGCGCGCGTGACCGCGCTCATCGTGGTGGCGGCGGTCGCCGGGGCCTGCGTCGCCGCGCTCGCGATCCGCAGGCTGTGATCGCGGCGCCGATGCCTCTTGCCATCGGCACCTGGGATGGGTTGAGGTGTCTGCCGTGCGATCGGTGGTCCTCACGGGCATGGTGTTGTTCGCGGGCGCGGCGGCGGCGAATCAGGCCGGCGGCAGCCGCGTCACGTCCGGCGACCGGCGCGGCGAGCTCTTCGTCGGCGACGGGCCCGCCGCCGCGGTCACGCCCGAGGGCGTCCGCCACGAGTACCGCGTGCGGACGGAGCACTTCGAGAAGGGCTCGCGCGCCTACTTCGAGTACGTCGTCGACGGCGAGGCGCGCCTCGTCGCCGGCTGGGCGATCGGCGACGACGGCGCCACGCGCTACGAGCCGCTCGCCGCGCGGCCGACCGCCGACGGGCGCTGCCTGGGGCTCGCCGCCCGCACGATCGGACGCGGCGGCGCGCGCCACGACGAGGTGGTGCTGCTCGAGGGCACGCGGGTGGTGCGGGTGCTCGTCCCGAACCACGACTGGAGCAGCGGCGCCCTGCTCCTCGACGGCGCCGGCCGCCCCGTCGCGTTCGGCCGGCACCTGCTCGGCCTCGAGATGGTCGCGCCCGACGGCCGCGTGCGCGAGGTGCTCGGCGGCACCATGTACGACTGGGGCGCGGGCCGCAGCGACGGCGGGCACTTCCACCTGACCGCCTACGACTACGACACACGCTCGCTGCGCCTCGCCGTCGCCCGCGAGGGCCTCTGGGACTGGCATGCCATCGACCTCGACGGCCCCGAGTCGGGCTGGCAGCACAGCGTCGCGGCCCGTGGCGAGCGCTTCTTCGTGCTCTATTACTACTTCCGCAATGCCTTCAATCGAGGGCTGCGCCTCGCCGTCCTGCGCAACGGCGAGCTGGAAGCCAATCACACCTATGCCCGCGCGCTCGAACACAACCTCGGCTGGGAGCCATTGCTCGGCATCGCGCCCGACGGCAGCGTCGAGGTGCGCTACCTCGAGAACGTCGACGAAGAGGCGCGCCGCGCCGATCGCTTCCCCACCGTCGACGCGCTGCTCGCGCGACGGGTCGGCGACTACACGGGCGGCTGGGAGGACGAGCACCGCGACCTGTTCCTCTTCGGTGGCGCCGACGCCGGCTACAGCGCCTGGCGGGTGTTCGCGCCGCGCCCACCCCACGACGAGGCGACTTTGCGCATCGACGCCGAGTACGACTACGACCCGGCGCTGGTGATGACCTTCCCGCTCGAGCTGCGCTACGGCAGCCTCAGCCTCGGCGTCAGCTACGCGCGCAACGTGGTCGGCGAACAGATCGCCGCCGGCGCCGGCGAGGCGGCGGGGCGCAGCTTCCAGTTCTTCGCGGGCTACCTCGGCTTCGACCGGCTCTTCCTCGGCCACGACGTGCGCCTCACCGTCGGCGAGGGGCGGTTCCGCGGCGCCTACCGCGACGACGACGGCCCGCGCGTCGCCGACACCGGCCTGCGCACCGTGGAGCTGGCGCTGCTCAACCAGTGGCGCATCCAGTACGGCCTGCAGTACCGCCGCTACGACCTGCTACAGCCCCTCTACGCGTACTACGCGGCCCGCGATGCCACCGAATACGTCTACGCGGGCACCGCCGTCGTCGACGCCGAGGTCCACCGCGTCGAGGCGTTCATCGGCTACTCGAACCTCGACTACCTGGCCAAGTACGAGACGCGCTACAGCGGCCTCGGCATCGACGCGAAGGCGAGCGTGGGGGCCGGCATCCTGCGCTGGGACGAGGTCGAGTTCGACGGCCACGGATCGAGCGCCACCGGCGAGCTGGCCCTCGGCGCGTCGCTGCGCCTCTCCTACCTGCTCTATCGCCGCTTTCACGGCCTGCGCGGCGCCGGCTTCTACCTGCGCGCCGGCTACGAGGCGACGGCGCTGAGCAACGGCATCGTGCCGGGGCGCCCCGCCGAGCGCGAAGAAAAGGACGCGAGCGAGTCGAACCTCAGCGTCGACGCCGTCCACCACCAGATCCTGCACGGACCCTTCGGCGGCGCCGGCCTGATCTACTGAGCGGCGGGCACCACGTGCAGGTCGGCGAGGCGCACGATCTGCGCGTGCCGCTGAACGGCCTTCAGCGCCGCGCGGAAGGTACGCCGCTTGCGGTCGAGGGGCGCGCGCAGGTCGGGCTGGACGGCGAGCGCCGGGTCGAGGCCGTCGTCGCGCAACGACAGCAGGTCGGCGGCGTGGAACTCGATCGTCAGGTGGTTCGACGCGCGCGCGGCGAGGTCGCAGACGAACGCCGAGGCGCGCTCGCCGAGCGCAGTGAACGCCGTGCCGATGAGCGGCACGCCGGCGAACACGGCGATCGGGAACTGCACCAGGCCATCCTTGCCGCGGACGTGGGGATCGGCGCGGTCGCAGACGTAGGGCGCGCGCGGCGCCATGAGCACCTTCGGCGTGCCGAGCATGCTGCGGCTCTCGCGGCCCCGCAGGCGCATCAGGCCGAGGATGGCCGCCTTCGCCGCGTAGTAGGGCAGGCACGGGAAGACGCTGCTGTCGTAACGGTGCCCGGTCTCGAGCACGTCCTTCTGCAGCGCGGCGTCCGTGTTGTAACCCGGCGAGCGGAAGCCGACGACCGGCGCCTCGGCGGCGGCCTCGAGGCGGAAGCGCCCCTGCCCGACCTCCATGCGCCGGATCTCGGGCGACTGCCGCGTCAGCTCGTACGGGTGTCGCCAGGTGTGGTTGCCGATCTCGTGCCCCGCCGCCACGAGGCGCCGCAGGCGGTCGGTGTTGCCGGGCAGGTCGAGGTCCTCGGCGACGCAGAAAAACGTGGCCTTGATGCCGAGCTCGGCGAAGAGCTCCTCGAAGCGCGCGACCCCCACGCGCCAGGCGGCGTTGGAGGCCGAGCGGTCGTCGAGGCCGTGGATGCGGTAGTAGAGGCGCAGGCTGTCGACGTCGACACCCACGCTCGCGGTGCGGTTCACTTGCGGGGCAGGGGGTCGCGGCCGAAGCGGATGATGCCGGTCAGCCGCACCATGTTCTTCAGCACGTTCGGCACGCGCCGGAACAGGTGCACCGAGGGCGGCCGCTTCTCGACGAGGTCGATGGGGATCTCGATCCAGCGACGGTCGGCGCGGTGCGTGCGCACGACGAACTCGCTGGCGAACATGTCCTTGTCGACGACGCACGACTCGACGACGTCGAGCAGCGCGTCGCGGCGGAAGGCCTTGAGGCCGTGCGTGTCCGTTCCGCGGAAGCCGACGGCGACGCGCAGCATGCCGTTGAGCACCTGCGTCGCGGCGCGCCGGTACAGCGGCCGCCGGTCGTGGGACCCGCTGAGGCGCTTGCTGCCGACGACGAGCTCGTAGCCGTCGTCGCGCATCTTCTGCATCGCCGCGCGATAGAAATCGGTGTCGCACAGGTCGATCTCGTCGCAGATGACGAAGTCGCCCCGCGCCTGCAGGATGCCCTGCTTGAGCGCCCGCCCGTAGTTGGGCTCGCCGACCGAAAAGACCTTGATCTCCGGGTGCCTGGCGGCGAACTCGCGCGCGATGCGCACCGTCTCGTCGGTGGAGCCGTTCTCGGCGACGATGATCTCGTAGGTGAAGTCGGCGTCCTGGAGCTTCTCGCGCAGGTCGGAGAGCGAGGCCGAGAGGATGGCCTGCTCGTTGTAGACCGGGATTACGATCGAGACGTCGGGCCGCCGGGTGTCGGCGCCGCGGTGGTTCTCGAGCTCGATGACGTTGTCGGACACGACCTTGCTCACCGCGCGACCTCCAGAGCGGACACCGGCAGGACGCGCCCGGCCTGCGCGAGGCGTTCGGCGGCGCGGCGGCCGTCGATGAGCGCGTCCTCCATCGAGGAGTAGTTCCAGTCGCCGTACCGGCCGATGCTCAGCGCGTCGCGGCCCTCGAGCCACGTGTGCACCGCGCCGCGGCTGCCGTGATAGGCGAAGTCGTAAATCACATAGGCGCACGGGATGCGCCGGATCTCGGTGAAGAGCACCCGCGCCGGGTCGTCGATGAGGCCCATCGCGACGAGGCCCTCGGTCACCTTCGGGATCAGCGCCTCGGGCGGCGTGTCGCGGTCGGAGAGCTCGACGTACAGCGACGAGCAGCCCGGCGGCGCCATCTCGGGGACGGCGTTGCTGAAGGAGCCGACGCGGTACATCGGCCACTCCGCCTCGGGCACGTAGATCCAGTGGTCGGGGACCCCGAGCGGCCCGCGGATGCCCATGTTGTAATAGGTGACCTGCGTCGCCCGCAGCCGGCCGGCGGCCTCGCGCACGTCCGCGGGTGCGTCCGCGCACAGCCGGACGAAGTCGGGCAGCGGCATGGTGTTGACGAGGCGGCGGAAGCGGATCTGCGCGCCGTCGGCGAAGCGCGCCACGCGGCCCGCGAGGTCGACGCCGACGAGGCGTCGGCCGAGGAAGATGCGGTCGTGGCCGACGGCCCGCGCCAGCGCGTCGGCGAGGACCTGGATGCCGCCCTGCTTCGGGTACAGAAACGAGGCGTTGTAGCCCATGCCGCGCGCGTTGCAGCCCACGGCGCCGGCGACGATGTCCTCGAGCCTGGGCTTGGGCACGAAGCGCTGGCACCAGCGGCTCGTGATCTCGGTGGCCGGCACCCCCCACAGCTTGGCGTTGTAGGGGATCATGAAGGCCTGGGCGATGCCCTCGCCGAAGTAGAAGCGGATCCAGTCGGCGAAGTTGACCGGCTCGTCCTCGGGGCGGACCTCGGCGGGCCGGCGCCGGTCGGCCTCGATGGCGCCCATGACACAGGCCTTCACCACCTCGGGCGGCAGGCCGTAGGTGTTGGCCTGGAACGGGTACTCCGTGTAGACGCCGTTCGACCAGATGCGGCTGATGCGCTCGATGCGATGGAAGGCGTCGTCGCCGAGCAGCGCGAAGACCTGCTTGCGGATGCCCTCGTCCCGCAGATGCAGCCAGTGGCCGGTGACGTCGAAGGTGAAACCGTCGATGACCTCGGAGTGCGCCTTGCCGCCGACCTTGTCGGCCGCCTCGACGATGACGGCCGGGCCGTCGAGATGGAGCGCCGTCGAGAGGCCGGCGAGGCCGGCGCCGACGATCAGCGTGTCGATGGAGGCGGGGAGCATCTGCGGGGCCCGTTCGCACCGTGCAAGGGCCCCGAGTCTAGGGGCAACCCCGCCGGGATTTCAAACCGGGGGGGGCCCCGGGCAATTTGCCGCCACCCCCCGTTTGTGAGATTTACGGGGATGGAGCCGCACGCCCGTTGAGCATCAAGCCCCGATCTTTCGGCAAGTACCTGCTGCTCGACCGCATCGGTCTCGGCGGCATGGCCGAGATCTGGCGCGCGCGCCAGTTCGGGGCGGCCGGCTTCCAGAAGCAGCTCGTCATCAAGAAGATCCTGCAGCACCTCGCCGACAACGACGAGTTCGTGCGCATGTTCATCGACGAGGCGAAGATCGCGGTCTCGCTGCAGCACGCCAACGTCGTGCAGATCTTCGACCTCGGCGCCGTGCAGAACGAGTACTTCATCGCGATGGAGTACGTGTTCGGCAAGGACCTGCTGAACCTGCTCATCCGCTGCACGCACCTGCGCATCCGCATCCCGCACAAGCTCGCGATCTTCATCATCACCGAGACGCTCAAGGGCCTCGAGAGCGCCCACACCGCGGTCGACAGCCGGGGCAACCCGCTGCACATCATCCACCGCGACGTCAGCCCCTCGAACGTGTTGATCGGCTACGACGGCGAGGTGAAGATCGGCGACTTCGGCGTCGCCAAGGCCGCCCGGCGCGAGGCCAACACCCGCACGGGCACGATGAAGGGCAAGCTCGGGTACATGAGCCCCGAGCAGGTCACCGGGCAGGAGATCGACGCCCGGGCCGACCTCTTCAGCGTCGGCATCATGCTCTACGAGATGCTGGCGATGAACCGGCTCTTCCACGGGAAGACCGAGCTCGAGACGTTGATGATGGTCCGCGACTGCAAGGTCGACGAGGCCATCGACCGGCTCCCCGAGGACGTGCCCGCGTCGCTCCGCACGATCCTGCGCAAGGCGCTCTCGCGCGAGCGCGACGCTCGCTACCAGACCGCGACCGAGTTCCTCGACACCCTGCTCGACCACCTCTTCAACGAGAAGATGCGCGTCGGCGGCCAGGACATGGGCCGCTTCATGAAGTCGGTCTTCTCCAAGGAGATCGAAGAGGAGCTCGGCAGCCTCAAGAAGCTCGACGAGGTCGTCAACGAGATGCTGCCGTCGCTCGGCTACGACGCGACGCCGGCCTCGCGGCCCTCGCCGCCGCGGCGCACTGGCAGCATGCCCCAGGTGAACCTGCCGAGCGCCCAGACACCGACGCCGCCGCCGCTGCCGTCCGCGGCGCAGGTGCACTGGACGAAGTCGAGCCGGTTCCGCATCCGCGATCGCGAGGGCATCATTTACGGCCCGATGGGCTACAACACGCTCGTCGAGATCATCAACCGCGACGGGCTCGGCGTGGCCGAGGAGGTCTCGGTCGACGAGTCGGAGTGGCTCGCGGCGGGCGAGGTGCCCGGCCTGCTCGAGGGCGTGGCCGGGGTCGGCGGCGAGAGCACCCGCCCGCCCGACTTCAGCGGTGAGTTCGATCGCCGCGATTTTCCTCGACTTCTGTACCGCTATGCCGTGACGCGCGCCACGGGGCGCATGCACCTCGAGACCGGCACCAAGCGCAAGGAGATCTTCTGGCGCAAGGGCCGGCCGGAGTACGTCACGAGCAACCTGCGCTCCGAGCTGCTCGGCGAGTACCTCGTCGACCGCCGGCTGATCTCGCGCGCGCGACTCAACGAGGCGCTGTCGGCGCTGAGCGACTTCGGCGGGCGGCTCGGCGACGCGCTCGTGCACATGAAGCTGCTGACGCCGCACGACCTCTTCAACGCGCTGAGCTCGCAGGTGAAGGCAAAGCTGCTCGAGGTGTTCGGCTGGACGGGCGGACGCTACGCGTTCTACCGGGGCGAGCACACGCAGGCGCAGATCGTGCCGCTCGAGCTCGGCGCCTACGCGCTCATCAACGAGGGCGTGTGCCGGCGCCTCGCGCTCGACGAGATCAAGACGCACTTCGACCGGCGCGATGCGGTGCCCTTCTACCGCTGCGACCACAAGTACATCACGCCCGAGGATCTACAGCTCTCGACGAAGCAGCTGCGCATCTGGAACGCGGTCAGCCACGGCCGCCCGATCGTCGAGCAGCTCGGGCGTCTGCTGTCGATCCCCGGCGTCGACGAGGCCGACGTCTACCAGGTGCTCTTCCTCATGGAGCGGCTCGACTTCGCCACGATCGGCGCACCCCTCCAGATCGCTTGACGGACCGTCGCAGATTCTGGTCAAGAGGGGATTTGACGCTTCCGAAAACCATGATTATGGTCGGCGGCGCTCAAGGAACAGGCGAGACGGGAAATGGCCCACACGATCGACCTCTACAGCCTGCCGCCCGCTCAGGTGGCGAAGGTGCGCGGCAAGGAGGGCGTCGAGGGCGTCCGCCGGCGCGTGAAGGACGCCGGCGAGCACCTCGGCACCATGGACTTCGGCGACGGCGTGCACGAGCTGTTCGACGCGCTCGATGTCCTGCTGACGACGCGTCTCGCCGATCTCCTCGGGTCCGAGCTCGGTGATCTCGACGGCGCGGTGACCAAGCCCAAGATCGGCCATCTCAGCGGCGACGACATCACCGACGCCATCGAGGCGCTCGAGCAGCTCGCCGAGGCCCTCGAGCTCGATCCCGACGACGAAGAGGAGTACGAGACGAGCGATCTGCTCGGCCTGCGCAACCGCGCCGAGGAGATCGCCGAGGAGCTCGGCCTCTCGATCGACGACGACTTCGCCGACGCCATCAACGAGCTGATCGACAACCTCAAGGCGGCCCTCGACGAGGACTCCGACCTCGTCGCCATCGTCCAGGAAGAGTAGCCGCCCCCTCCCGTTGAATCTTCGGCTGTTGCCCACGTCGGTCGCCTGCGGGTAGATTCGCGGCGTCCATCGACGGGGGGCCCATGAACCGGAAAATCCGGTGGCTGTTGCCGCTGCTCGGCGCGGCCCAGCTCTTCGGCTGCAAGAACATCGAAGAGGGGCAGGCGGCGCCAGGCACCGTCGGCGCCAGCTGTGCGAGCGAGGGCGACTGCACGTCGGTGCAGCCCGAGGACGGCAACCAGCCGGTCTGCCTCAAGCAGCCCGGCGGTTACTGCTCGGTCGAGTGCGCCGGCAGCAGCCTCTTCGCGTGTGACGACCAGTCCATCTGCCATCAGCTCGGCGACCGCGCCTCGTTCTGCATGGACGGCTGCCTCACCGAGAACGGCAACGGCGACTGCCGCGGCGAGTACCGCTGCGAGGCGCGGCCCGACGTGTCGAACGCCGACGGCCGCGAGGTCGGCGTGTGCCTGCCGAAGTGCCAGGCCGACAACGAGTGCCCCACCGGGCGCCGCTGCAGCGAGGGCACCTGCGTCGCGCGCGGCCAGAAGGCGACCGGCGAAGCGTGCTCGAGCAACGGCCCGTGCAACGGCGGCCTGTGCCTGAAGAACGACACGTTCCGCGGCGGCTACTGCTCGGCGCGGTGCGGCGACCAGTTCTCGCAGTGTGAGCCCGGCAGCTTCTGCCACACGCTCGATGGCAGCCCGGTCTGCCTCGCCGAGTGCGGCGGCGACGGCGACTGCCGCGCGAACGAAGGGTACAAGTGCCGGCAGATCGCGTCGCGCAAGAACCGAGACGGCGACGACGTCGCGGTGCGCGTGTGCGTGCCGAAGTGCCAGAGCAACGACGAGTGCGGCGACGGCACGCACTGCGACGTGGCGAGCGGCGACTGCGTCGAGGGGGTCGGCGAGCCGAACCCGGTCGGCGCCTTCTGCTCGGGGGACGGCGACTGCGCGAGCGGGACGTGCTTCGCCGACGCGGGCTGGCCCAATGGCTACTGCACGAGCGATTGCGGCGACGACACCGAGTGCGGCGACGGCGTCTGCGGCGGGGGCAAATGCCTCGCGGCATGCCAGGCGGACCTGGACTGCCGCGGCGGTTACTTCTGTCTCAACGGCGGCTGCGTCGGCAGGTGCGCGGACGACGCCGACTGCGGCGGCGAGCTGACCTGCAACACCCGCACGGGCCGGTGCGGGGCGGGCGGCGCCGGCGCGGCCTCGGTCGAAGAGGTGCAGGTCGCCGACGGCGTGTCGGTGGCCGGTCAGCTGAGCCGCGAGCTGAGCCTCCAGGTGCCGGAGGGGGCGCAGAGCTTCGCCATCCTCGCCTCGGGCGCCGGCAACAACCTGATGATCATCGGCGAGATGCGGGACCCGAGCGGCCGCAAGCTCTATGACTTCCAGGACCCCTTCGGGAGCTCCGTGCGGTTCTTCCCGAGCGAAGACGTGATCACCCAGTACGTGCCGTCGAGCCCGCGCACTGCGCCGGTGCCTGGCACCTACAAGTTCCGGCTCATCAAAGAGGGCCCCGCGACGAACGTGGATGTGACCGCCCTGATCAAGACGTCCCAGGGCGAGACCTCGACGGGCACGCTCGACGTGAACTTCTTCTTCGCCAACCTCGGCGGCCTCGATGCGGCGAGCGCGCAGACGAACGCGAAGTTCCAGAGCGCCGTCGAGACGATGCGCGATGTCTACGCGCAGCAGGGCATCACGCTCGGCGAGGTGCACTACTGCGACATTCCCGGCGCCGACGCCGACCGCTACGCCGTCATCGACGACGTCGACGGTCCGGGCAGCGAGCTGAGCCGCATGTTCAAGCTCTCGGGCAATGCCGCGACCTTCGGTTGCAGCGAGGGCCGGGCGCTGAACTTCTTCATGGTCCAGGAGATCGTCGGCGGGCGCGCCGGCTACATCATCCTCGGCATCGCCGGCGGTATCCCCGGACCGCCGGGCCTGCACGGGACGACCCACTCGGGCGTCGCGGTGACGATGGTCAACTTCGAGCGTGATCCCAAGCAGCTGGCGCTGACCATGGCCCACGAAGGGGGTCACTTCCTCGGCCTGTTCCACACCACCGAGGCCGAGGGCACCGCGTTCGACCCGCTCGAGGACACAGCCGAGTGCAGCAACAGCTCGGATCGCGACGGCGACGGCGTCGTGTCCTATCAGGAGTGCGGCGGCCGGGGGGCCGAGAACCTGATGTTCTGGGCGGCGGGCGACGACGCCGAACAGGTCACCGGCGACCAGGGCTTCGTCGTCGTGCGCAACCCGGCACTGCAGTGAGGATTTCCATGCTCCGCACCTCCGTTCTGCTGGCCCTGCTCGCCGCGAGCCCGGCCGTCGCGCAGACGACGGCGCCGGGTGGTGCGCAAATCCCCGGGCCCACGGCGCCGGCGCTGCCGACGCCGACGGTCGCGGCGGCGCGCCAGTCGCTCAAGGCGTGGTTCGCCGGGTACGAGCTCGTCCCCGACGAAGCGCGGTTCCGCCGCCTCGGGGAGGCGCTCGGTCCGGCGCTGCGGTCGATCGCCACCGATGCCGGCGAGGATCTGTTGGTCCGCGCGCGCGCCGTATCGGCGCTCGTGTACGCGCCGTCGACGGAGACCTCCGCGGTGATCACCGCGCTGCTCGACGATGCGGCCGCGCCTTCGCTTCTGAAACGCAAGGCGGTGCTGGTGCTCGCCGAGGGTGGCATCGCCGGCCTCGACCGCGTCGTCGTCGTCTTCGAGGCGGCGCGCGACGACCTCGCGCTTCGGGAGGCCTGCGCACGGGCGCTCCGGGCGATGGGCGATGAGGCCCTGGCGGCGCGCGCGACGCTCGTGGCCGGCGAGCGGGCGCCGACCGTCCTGGCGCTGCTGCGCGGCGACAAGAACGTTCAGCCGGGGCGGCCCGAGTGAAGCGGCTGCTCGCGATCGCGGCGCTGTGGTCCGGCGCGGCCGGCGCCGCCGATCTCGAGGATTGGCGGCCGGCGCTCGAGAAGACGTCCGACGGAACGCCGGTCGTCGTGTTGAACCTCACCGGCTGCCGTGTCCGCGAAGCGGAGCCGCGGGCGGTGCCGCTCACCGCTTCGGCGCCGGGCGGCTGCGAGGCGTTGAATCGCGCTTCCCTTCCGGTGCGCGAGCGCGCGTTCCGCCGCCTGCGCCTCCCCGCCGGCCGCTATGTCTTTCGCGTCTTCAACGCCGACGTGGCATGGGCCGCGGGCTTCGAGATGCGCGGGGCCACGGACGCCTCCCTTCCGAAAGCGACGGGGCAGGGCATCGCGCCGGGGACCGGCAAAGACTTCCTGATCGACCTTAAGCCGGGGCGCTACCTCTATCGCTGTCCGCTGAGCCCTACGCCCGAGTACCCGCTCCTCGTCGAAGGGTAGAGCGCCACACCGCCACCCGGAGAGTGCTCCCAGTCTTGGCGCTCGTCGCGTCGTCATGGGGTCGCTGCGCGGCCGGACCGGTCGAGGCCGGCGGCGCTGGCGTGCGTGAACCGGGGCGTCGTGGTGGGGTCGCTGCGCAGCCGGACCGGTCGAGGCCGGCGGCGCTGGCGTTGGGGCAGCGGGGCCGAGGTGGGAAGGGCGCGGGCCCGCGGTCTGCTCTCAGGAGTCGCGCAGCGTCGCGAAGATCGAGGCCGCGGCCTCAATCTCCTTCGAGGCGGACGGGTCGGCCTTGTCGCCCTTGTTCGACGCCTCGTCGGCAGGCTTCTCGGCCTTGGCGGTGCTGCCGGCCAGGCGCTCCCGCAGCCGGCTGGCCGCCCGGCGTGAGGCGCCGGCAGGGGCCGCGGGCGCCGGGGACGAAGGCGCTTCGCCCTCGTCCTCCGGTTCGGACGGGGCCGGGCCACGCGCCGACTTCCCGGAGGTGCGTTCGGGCGGGGATGCCTTCCCCTCCGTGGCGCGGCCCGGCTTCGTCGTCCGAGCGGCGGTCGTCCCCTCGGCCCGCTGCGCTTCACCGCCGCGCGGCGCCATCTGGGCTGCCTTTGCGGGCTGCTCCGCGACGGCCCCCCGTGCAGGACGGGTGCCCTCGGCGGGCGTGTCGGTCGAGCGTGCCGCCTCACGGCCACGAGCGGCCTGCGGCCGGCCTGCGCCAGCCTCGGGCGTCCGCGCCGGACGACCGGCGTCGGTCGCGGCCGCGGGGCCCTCCGGGCCGCGCCGCTCACGTCCGCCCACTGGCTCTGTCGCCGTGGACTCCGCCTTGGCGCTCTCGGAAGGCGCAGCGGTCGCCGGCCGATTCGCGTCGCGCTCGCGGCGCTCGGTGGGGGCCGCTGCGGTGCGACCGCGCCGGGCTGCCGTCTCGGGCGCGGTCTCCGGTTGGGGCTCCGAGCCGCGACCGCCTTTGGAGGGCGCCTCTGGTTTGGTGGACTCCGGCACCGGCCGCGCGCCGCGACCGCCTGTCGCGGGGGCCGCGGGCTGTGTGGCGGCCGGGGCCGTCCGGGCTCCGTCCCGGCCCGCTGGCGGGGCGGCCTCGGAGGCCGCCGGGGCGCTGCGGCCTCTCCCGGGGGCTTCGGCCTTCGCGGGTTCCTGGGCGCCGCGGCCATCCGCGGGTTCCTGGGCGCCGCGGCCCTTCGCGGGTTCCTGGGCGCCGCGGCCCTTGGCGGGGGCTTCGGCCTTCGCGGGCTCCGGGGCGCCGCGGCCCTTGGCGGGGGCTTCGGCCTTCGCGGGCTCCGGGGCGCCGCGGCCCTTGGCGGGGGCCTCGGCCTTCGCGGGCTCCGGGGCGCCGCGGCCCTTGGCGGGGGCTTCGGCCTTCGCGGGCTCCGGGGCGCCGCGGCCCTTGGCGGGGGCTTCGGCCTTCGCGGACTCCGGGGCGCCGCGACCCTTGGCGGGGGCCTCGGCCTTCGCGGGCTCCGGGGCGCCGCGGCCCCTGGTGGGGGCCTCGGCCTTCGCGGGCTCCGGGGCGCCGCGGCCCTTGGCGGGGGCCTCGGCCTTCGTGGGCTCCGGGGCGCCGCGACCCTTGGCGGGGGCCTCGGTCTTCGTGGGCTCCGGGGTGCCGCGACCCTTGGCGGGGGCCTCGGCCTTGGCGGCCGGCTCCGCGGCAGCCGGGACGCTGCGGCCCTTCGCGGCGGCGTCGCTCTTCCCTTGCGCGGCTGCGGTCTTCGGCTCGCGGCCGCGCTCGTCCGTCGCCGGAGCCGCGGATGACACGACCGAAGGGCCGCCGGCGCGGCGACCACGACCGCCCACCTCTCGCGCAGGGGCCGCTGGCTGTTCGCGCGTCGCGGACGGTCCGCGGGCGGGCGCCGACCGCAGCTCTTCGCCGGCAGCAGGCATCGCCGCCGTCTCCGGAGTGCCGTCGCCCGCGGCCTCGGTGGTCGACGAACCGCGGCCGCGACGGGGCTCGCGCCCGGCACCGCCCGCCTTGTCAGTGCGGTCGAACGTGGGCTTCGCGGCAGCTTCGGTGCCTCCGCCCTCAGGACGGTCGGCCTTTGCCGGTCCTCGCGCCGTCGAGCCGTCCTCGCTCGGCCGCGGGGGCGTGGCGGACGCCGCCTGGCGGCCCCGTTCCCGTCCGGAAGGCTCGGCCGACGCCGCCGGCTGCACCGCCGCGCTCTCGGCCGTCGCAACCTCACTCGTCGCCGTCTCCTTGGCGCCGGCGGCCAGGCGCGCCCGAAGCTTCTCGGCGGCGCGACGCGCCGCCGCGCCACGGGGCGCGCTGGGCGCGGGTTCGGCCGCGGCAGCCGCCTCGGGGGTCGTCGCGGACTGCTGCATGCGGGCACGCAGCTTGTCGGCGGCACGATGCGCCGCCGCGCTCGTCGCCGGTGCCGGCGACGGGGCCGGCGCCGACGGGGCGACGAGCTCTTCGACCTGCTCGACGACCTCGACTGCCGGCCGACCGCTGACACGCGCCCGCAGGCGCTCGGCGGCGCGACGCGCGGCGCCCGCGGTGTCGCGGGGCGGACGCGGCGCTTCGGGCGTCGCTTCTTCGACAGTCGCCTCGACCTCGGGCGGGGCGACCGTCGCTTCGAGCTCCGCCGGCTCGCGCTCATGACGGCGCCGCCGATTCCGCTCGCGCGCTTCTTCGCGGCGCCGCGTCTCTTCGTCCTGCGCCAGGCGTGCGCCCTCGGGACGGCGCTCGGGGGCCTCGCGGCGCGGCTCTTCGGGACGGCGCTCGGCGGCCTCGCGGCGCGGCTCCTCGGGGCGGCGCTCGGCGGCCTCGCGGCGCGGCTCCTCGGGGCGGCGCTCGGCGGCCTCGCGGCGCGGCTCCTCGGGGCGGCGCTCGGCGGGCTCGCGGCGCGGCGCTTCGGGACGGCGCTCGGCGGGCTCGCGGCGCGGCGCTTCGGGACGGCGCTCGGCGGGCTCGCGGCGCGGCGCTTCGGGACGGCGCTCGGCGGCCTCGCGGCGCGGCTCCTCGGGACGGCGCTCGGCGGCCTCGCGGCGCAGCTCCTCGGGCCGGCGTTCGGCAGTGCTGCCCTCGCCGACGGCCTCGGCAGGACTCGGCGCGGCCCCCTCCGTACGGCGACGGCGTCGGCGCCGACGCCGACGGCGGGTGGCCTCGCCCTCGCCCGCCTCAGCGGCGCCCGCCGCTGCCTCGTCCTCGTCGAAGGCTTCCTCGGCGTCTTCGTCCGCCTCGTCGGCGGCGAGCGCCTCGGGAATCTCGGCGGCCTCTGCGACGAGCTCGTCGGCCTCCTCGCCCTCTTCACCCGCGGACAGCGGTCCGCCGGCGAGGCCCTCAGCGCCAGCGCCGCGGCGGCGACGACGGCGGCGGCGGCGCTTGCCGCGCCCCTCCTCCGCGTCGGCCTCGGCCGAGCGGGCGGCGCGCGGCGCCTCTTCGCCCTCCTCCTCGCCGCCGATCTCCTCGGTGGCTTCGAGGATCTCTTCGTCCTCGTCCTCGGCGACGATCTCGACCAGCTTCTCGGGGGGGATGTAGCCGACGATGCGCGGCGGCTCGAACTCCTCCTCCTCTTCGACCGGGGCGCTGACGGTCGTCGGCCGCTGCTCAGCCGGTCGGCCCTTGCCGCCCCGCCGGTCGCGGTCCTTGCGGTCGCGCTCTCCGCGGCCCCGCTGGTCGCGGCGCTCGCCGCGCTCGCGCTTCTCCTCCTCGCGCTCCTCGTCGGCCGTGACGACCTCGAAGCTGTCGCGATTCATCGGCGCGCCCCGCTCGGGGATGACCTCGATGCTCACGCCGAACTGCTCTTCGAGCGCGCTCACCTCCTGGCGCTTCTCGTTGAGGAGGAACAGCGCGATCTCGACGGGCAACCGGCCGCGGATGCGCGCGCCGCGCGGCGCGCTGACCGAGAGCTCCTGCAGCCTGCGGAGCATCGACAGGCCGGCGGTATCGGTCGTGAGGACAAAGCCGCTGCCGCCGCACAGCTCGCAGACGTTGTGCGTCGTCTCGAGGAGGCGCTGCTTGACGCGCTGGCGAGACATCTCGAGGAGACCGAAGCGCGAGATCGCGCCGATCTCCACCCGCGCTTTGTCGAGCTTCATCGCCTTCTTCAGGCGCTTCTCGACCTCGCGGCGGTGCTTCGACTCGAACATGTCGATGAAGTCACAGACGATGAGACCGCCCAGGTCGCGCAGGCGCACCTGGCGCGCCACCTCGTCGGCGGCTTCGAGGTTCGTCTGCCGGGCCATGTCCTCCTGGGTCTTCTGTCCCTTGGAGCGCCCGGAGTTCACGTCGATCGCGATCAGCGCCTCGGTGGGGCTGATGACGATGCTGCCGCCGCTCTTGAGCGGCACGCGGTGGCTGTTGATGTTCTCCAGCTGCCGCTCGAGGCCGTAGTTGCTGAACAGCGGCATCTTGCCCGTGTACAGCTTCACCTTGCCGGCGTCGTCGGGCATGTTGCGCTGGAAGAAGTCGAGCACGCGGCGGTGCACTTCGTCGTTGTCGATGACCACTTCCTCGATGTCGTCGGTGAAGTAGTCGCGCACCGAACGGATGACGACGTCGTGCTCCTGGTAGACCCGGCCGGGCCCGCCCATCGACTCGTACTTGTGCTGGATGTGGGCCCAGACGCGGAGAAGGTTGCTGTAGTCCTTCTGGAGCTCGACCTTCGTACGCCCCACGCCGGCGGTCCGTACGATGACGCCCATGTCCTCGGGCAGCTCCAGCTTCTTGATGATCTCGCGGAGCTTCTTGCGGGCCGACTCGTCCTGGATCTTGCGGCTGATGCCACCGCTCTCGGACCACGGCATCACGACGAGGTACCGGCCGGGCAGGGTGATCTCGGTGGTGAGGGCAGCGCCCTTGTTGCCGAGCTCCTCCTTGTAGGCCTGGACCATCATCTCCTGGCCGCGGGAGAGGACCTGCTGGATGCCGGGCTTGCCGTTGCCCTCGGGGGGCTTGCGCGTCCAGAAGCGCGGGTGGATGTCGCTGAAGGTGATGAAGCCGTTGCGTTCGGCGCCGTAGTCGACGAAGGCGGCCTGCAACCCCGGCTCGACGCTGACGACCCGGGCCTTGTAGATGTTGCCCTTGATTTGCGCGTTGTCGTCGGTGGCGATGTTGAGGTCTTCGAGGACGCCGTCCTCGACGATCGCGACGCGCACCTGTCCGGACTGCGCCGCATTGACGAGCATTCGCTTGCTCATTGGGAATCTCCTGGGGGAGCGGCCGTGAGGCCCGCGCGTCCGGGGGCCTCGGCTCGGGGGCACCGACGCCGGACGGGACCTGGGCGGTCGCTCTGGTGGAATCTGGACACCGGGGGGCGAGACAACTTTCTGACTTCAACCCTCGGTTGGCTCGAGCTCGTCGGGACGCCCGTAGAGCTCGTGCCACGCGGTCTCTAGCATGACGACTCGGCGCTCCGCCAGCAGCAGGGTGATTTTGTGGCTGCTCAGCTCGGCGGACGGATGGAACGGCGGCCGCTCGCAGCGATGGGCGGCGGACACCTCGTCCCAGGGCAGCGCATCCCGAAACGCCTTGTATTCCGTGTGGATGAGCTCGTCGGGGTAGGCGTCGAGCTCGAGGCGGTCCGTGTTGCGCAGGATGAATTGTGGCGTGGCTTCGGACAGTTGGTCGTCCGTCTCGGCGGGACGCTCCACGGCGCGCGGCTCTTCGGTCACCTTCAGGCGAAGCATCCGGCGGGGCTCGATGAAGTGTTCGAGTGGCTTCGGCTCGCGGGTGATGTCGCGGAGCACGGTGTCGACCGGACCTCGGGAGGACGGGGGCACGAAGGCGTCGGGGAGACGAGCGTCGAGGCGGAAGAGGAGGCGCGCGATGCGCCTCGAGAGCGGCGGCAGCTCGAGGTCGGGCGGGGAGGTCACTTCTTCTGGGTGTCGTCCGCCGCCGGCGCCTCGCCTTCGGCCGGCTTCGTGGAGGGCTGCTCGGACGGCTTCTTGCCGAGGGTGGCGAGGCCCGCGAGCGGGCTCTTGCCGCCCGTCCCGCGGCCGGTGCCGAGGGAGCCCAGGCCGAGACCGGCGCCGAGCGCCGGCTTGCCGGTCGCAGGCGCCGCCGCGGTGCCGGTCCCGAGCTTGGCCCAGCCGTCGTCGACGCTGCCGAGGAGGCCCCCCTTGGTGGTGCCGGTCGGCTTGGCGCCTCCGAGGATGCCGCCGGCCGGACGCACGAGCGGCGTGCGCGAGGGGCCACCCACGCCACCGGCCGGACGAGGCGGAGCGGCGGCGTCGCCGCTCGGCTTCGCGGCCGATGCGCCGAGCGCGCGGCCCGGAGCGGGGCGCTGGTCGGCGGCGGGCGGCGGAGGCAGCGTCTCGCCGCCGTCGCGCTCGGTGCCCGTGCCGGCGAGCGAGGTCGTGCTCCGCAGGGGCGCCTCGGGCGCGAGCGGAGCGGCCGCAGCCGGCGTCGTGATCGGCGCGGCCTCGGCAGCGGCGCGCTCGGCAGCAGCCTGCTCGGCGGCGGCCTGCTCGGCAGCAGCGGCCTGCTCGGCAGCAGCGCGCTCGGCAGCGGCGGCCTGCTCGGCAGCGGCGGCCTGCTCGGCAGCAGCGGACTCGGCGGCAGCGGCGGACTCGGCAGCAGCGCGTTCGGCGGCGGCGGCCTCGGCGGCGGCGGCCTCGGCGGCGGCGGCCTCGGCAGCGGCGGCCTCGGCAGCAGCGCGTTCGGCGGCGGCGGACTCGGCAGCAGCGCGTTCGGCGGCGGCG
>CAUJDF010000057.1 GCA_963169045.1 Myxococcota bacterium | reverse complement strand
TTGCCACGCCCGGCGCCGTCCTGCTCCCCGCCGACTTCGCTCGCGAGCGCAGCACCGTCACCTGACGCACGCCCGCCACCGCCCACCCGTACTACGTCCGACCCGCGCCCGCCCAGACGGGGCGGGGCGAGCACTTACGGTTGAGCAGCGCCAGCCGCAGGAGGTGCGGATCGGCGACGGCCTCGACGCGCTCCTGGCACTCGAGCTCGATCGGCGGAGCGCCTTCGCGCTGGGTCTCGTCCACGACGGACCGCACGAGCGCGCTCAGATCGATGCGCTGGCGCTCCACCTCGGCGCGGTCGGCGCGCGCCAGGCGCAGCAGCTGCTCGAGCGTGCGGTCGAGGCGGACGCAGCCGTCGACGATGTGCCGGGCGAGCGCGCGGCCTTCGCCGCCGAGCGCGCCGGCGTGATCCTCGAGCAGCTCGTCGGCGAAGCCCGCGACGTGGCGCAGCGGCGTGCGGAGGTCGTGGGCCGCCGCGTAGCTGAAGCTGCGCAGCGCGCCGTTCTCGATGGCCAGCGACCAGCGGTCGTCCTCGGCGATGCGGCGGCGGTTCTCGGCGGCGGCGCGCTCGACGGCGAGCCGGACGACGAGGCGCAGCAGGGCGGGGCCCGCGTCCGGTGGCACGGCGTCCTCGCCGGCGCCGTCCGCGCCGAGGATGACGAGGCGCGCGGCGGGCGTGCGCTCGCGGACGACGTCGCGCAGGCCGGGGGCGACGTCCGGACCGGCGAGGACGACGGCGATGGCATCGTCGACTGCGTCGGCGGCGTCCCCCGCGTCGTCGGCTTCGACCACGTCGAACCCGGCGAGGGCGTCGGCCAGCGCGCGTCGTCGCACGGTGTCGTCGCACACCAGCAACACCCGTCGAGGGCCCCTCCACATCTCGCGCTCCGCTTCACCCGCGAGGGATCGACGCATGCCCGACCGGTGCCATCACGTCCCCGGCGGCCGATCCCTTCCCGGCGTTGATACCCCTGCGGAAGCGGGGCGCCAATCGGGCCGCGCCTCGGATTTCGCGCGTGAATCGCCCCGATGGGGTGTGAGGTATTCCCTGATGCGCGGATTTCCGTGTCGGTCGTGACCCACCGGCGGGTCCCCGTGCACACGGGCCCGATCGTGCGCGGCGTTGATCGCCCCCGGCTCGTCGTTGATCTTGAGGGGGGCGGCTCCGATATGTTGGTGGACGACGGGGCGACGGAAGGAAGGTCATGCGGCGCGAGGCGACGGTCGAGCTCATCCGGAAGGTGCTCAAGGACGATTACCTGCACCTCGCAGTGCAGGACTACGAGCTACGCGAGAACGTGGTCGAGGGCGGGCCGAGTCAGGTGACGGTCCGCCTGAAGACCGGCCGCGACGGCACGGTGGAGACCATCCAGGGCGAGGGGGTGGGCTCGATCGACGCCCTCTACCACGGCCTGATGGATCACTACGCCCGCGAGTTCGAGTCGCTACAGACCATCCAGTTCACCGGCTTCAGCGTGAAGGGCAAGATGGACACCAGCCGGGACCGCAAGGGTCTCGACGCGGTGGCCGCCGTCGCGATGACCGTGCAGAACAGCGATGGGCGTACGTTCGAGTTCGAGGAGTCGGGCCGCTCGCTCGTGTCGGCCGGCCTGTGTGTGGTCGTGCAGGCGGTCGAGTACTTCGTGAACTCGGAGCGCGCGTTCATCACCGTGTATCGCGCGCTGGTCGACGCCCGCGAGCGCGGCCGCGCGGACCTGCTCGCCACGTACACGAACCAGCTCGCCGAGCTCGTGAACACGACGAGCTACACGAAGGTGATCGAGCGCATCAAGGCGACCGAGCACCTTCGCTGATTGACGCGCGGCGCGCGAAGGGGGCAATTTGCCTCCGTGCCTGCCGCGCTCTGCCTCTTCCTCTTCGTCGGACTCGCCTCCCCCGAACCGGCCGAGGTGCGCGAAGCCGCGCGCGCCGTGCTCTCCCAGCAGGGCTACCAGGACGACCTGCCCGGCGCGCCGGCGTCCGGGAGCGCGCCGCTGCCGCTCGAGCGCCCCCGCACACGCCGCCTCGACCGATCACGCCTCGGCGAGGGCTCGCCGATCGCCGGCGTCCTCATGTGGTCGCTGATCGGCATCTTCGTCGTGCTCGCCGGCGCGGTGGCCTGGCGGGAGCTGAAGGCGGGGCGCGCCGCCGAGCCGGCGACGCCCGGCGGCGACGGCGACGCGCCCGCGCCGGTCATCGGGCCGGCGCCCCTCATCGACGCCGAGGCGCTCGCCCGCACGGGCCAGTTCGCCGAGGCGGTGCACGTCCTGCTGTTGCGCACGCTGCAGGCGCTGTCGAAGCGCACGGACCTGCCCGAGGCGCTCACCAGCCGGGAGGTGCTCGGGACGGTCTCGCTCGCGCCGCCGGCGCGCGCGGCGCTCGGCCAGCTCGTCGACGCCGTCGAGATCACGCGGTTCGGCGGGGCGCCGGCGGCGCTCGCCGACTACGAACGGTGCATCGCCGCGTATCGCGCGTTCGTCGGCATCCTCGAAGGCAGGCGCGCGTGAGCGAGTCGCCGTTCCGGGGGGCGGTCGTCCGCAACCTCGCGATCGCCGGGGCGATCTCGTTCGCGCTCGCGCTCGCCATCGCGGTGATGGGTCCCGACTGGACGGACATCGACTCGGACCGCGCCGACACCTACAGCCGCTCGGCCATCGGGCACCGCGCGTTGGTCGAGACGCTGCGCCGCCTGCACGTGCCGGTGGTGGTGAGCCGCCACGGTTCGGCGACGAAGGCCGGCGCCGACGCGGTGCTCGTGGTGGCCGAGCCGGGCGGCGGTGCGGTCGAGAGCGGCGATCTGCGCGAAATGATCCAGGAGACGAGCGCCGCCGGTGTGCTCGTCGTGCTGCCGCGCTGGGACGGCGATCCGCACCCGGAGAAGCCGGGCTGGATCGCGCGGGTCTCGCCGGTGGCCGACGACGAGATCGACGCGGTGCTGCAGGCGGTGGGCGCGGGGGGCGGCGTGCAGCGACGCGCGCCGCCGGCGGCGTGGGACGCGGGCGACCTGCCGGCGCCGGACCTGCGCGCGCCGCAGGTGGCCGTCGGCAGCGACCTCGAGCCGGTCATCGACGACGGCCGCGGCGGCGTGCTGCTCGGCCTCGTGCCCGGCAGCGAGCCGCCGGTGTGGGTGCTCGCCGATCCCGACCTGATCGCCAACCACGGGATCGGGCGCGGAGACAACGCGCTGCTGGCACTGCGGATCCTGTTCGCGCTGCGCGAGCACGGCGGCGTGGTGATCGACGAGACGTTGCACGGCTACGAGGCGACGCCGAGCATCTGGCGAGCGCTGTTCGAGATGCCGCTGCTGCTGGCGACGCTGCAGGCGGCGCTCGTGCTCGGGCTCCTGCTCTGGGCCGCGGCGCGGCGGTTCGGGGCCCCGGAGCCGCTGCGGCCGGCGCTCGGGCGCGGGCGGGCGGTGCTCGTCGAGAACACGGCGGCGCTGCTGGCGTTCGGCGGCCACGCGGCGCACGCGCTCGAGCGCTACTGGCGCTCGATGGCGCGCGAGGTGGCGGCCGGGCTGCACGCCCCCGACGACCTCGACGAGGCCGCGCGCGTGCGGTGGCTCGAGAGGGCGGGCCGCGTCCGCGGCGTCGAAGAGAGCGCCACGGAGATCGACGAGATGGTGCGGCGGGCGGACGGACGGCGCAGCCTGGCCGTGGCGCGGCGGATTCACCGGTGGCGGACGCGGATGTTGGGGGCGGGGCGGTAGCGATGGACGTTTCGCGGATTCGGGAAGTGAGCGAGGGGCTGCGGGCGCAGATCCACCGGGTCGTGGTGGGACAGCAGTCGGCGGTCGACCTGTTGCTGGTGGCGCTGCTGGCCGAGGGCCACGTGCTGCTCGAGGGCGTGCCGGGCACGGCGAAGACGCTGCTGGCACAGTGCTTCGCGTCCAGCCTGAGCCTGGAATTCAAGCGAATTCAGTTCACGCCGGACCTGATGCCGGGCGACATCATCGGTACGAACCTCTTCGACTTCACGCACAACCGATTCGTGTTGACGAAGGGCGCGATCTTCACCCAGTTCCTGCTGGCGGACGAGATCAACCGCACGCCACCCAAGACGCAGGCGGCACTGCTGCAAGCGATGCAGGAGCGCGTGGTCACGGTCGACGGCACGCCCCACGCGCTCGGCAACGGCTTCATGGTGGTGGCGACGCAGAACCCCATCGAGCAGGAGGGCACCTACCCGTTGCCCGAGGCCCAGCTCGACCGGTTCCTCTTCAAGATCCGCATCGAGTACCCCACGCGCGACCAGGAGCGCGAGATGGTGCGGCTGCACGGCCACCGCACGGCGATGCCGCGGCCGGAGCAGTTCGGGCTCGAGCGGGTGGCGGACCTCTCGTTCCTCGAGGACGCGCGCGTGGCGGTGGCGGGCCTTCGCCTGGCCGATGAGATGGTCGACTACATCGTCGATCTGATCCGGGCGACGCGCGAGCACCCGGCGTTGCTGAACGGGGCGTCTCCGCGCGCGTGCAACATGCTGGCGACCGCGGCGCGCGCATACGCGGCGCTGCGCGGGCGCGAGTTCGTCATCCCCGACGACGTGAAGGCGCTGGCGATCCCGGTGCTGGCCCACCGCGTCGTGCTGGCGCCGGGCGCCGAGATCGAGGGGCTGACGGCGCGCTCGGTGGTGCAGAGCGTCGTCGAGCGGACGCCGGCGCCCCGCTGATGCAGCCGACCCTCCGCGCCGTCCTGCTGTTCGCGCTCGGGCTGCCGCTGTCGCTGCTGCCCGCCCTCGTGGAAGCGCGGCTGTGGACGGTGTGGCTCGCGTTCGTGGCGGTGGCGGGCGGCGCGGTGGCGGCCGACGCGATGCTGGGTCTGCCGCGGCGGCGGCTGCGCGTGCGACCGAAGGCGCCCGGCACGCTGTACATCGGCGACGTGGACCCGCTGAAAGTCGAGCTGTCGGCCGAAGGCTGGTCGCGGCCGGTGGAGCTCGAGCTGCTGTGTGACGTCGACGAGAAGATCACGCCGGTCCCGGCGACGGCGGCGACGGTCGCGAGCACGGTGACCGTCGAGCTGCCGCTGCGGCCGTTGCGGCGCGGGACGGCGCACGTGCACGCGGTCTGGGCGCGGTGGTCCGGCCCGCTCGGGCTCGTCCGGCGCACGGTGCGCACGCCGGTCGACGCGGCGATCGCCGTCACGCCCGACGTGCGTGCCGTGCGCGCGGCGGCGCTGCGCATGTTCGGCAGCAAGGAGTACCTCGTCGGCCTCAAGCAGGAGCACTACGTCGGCGACGGCAGCGAGTTCGAGTCGCTGCTCGAGTACCGACCGGGCCTCGACCACCGCGCCATCGACTGGAAGGCGTCGGCGCGCCACCGCAAGTTGCTCGTCCGCGAGTACCGCGCCGAGCGCAACCATCAGATCGTGCTGGCGTTCGACACCGGGCACCTGATGGGCGAGCCGATGGGCGGCGTGCCGAAGCTCGACCATGCCATCAACGCCGGGCTGCTGCTGGCCTACTATGGGCTGCGCGCCGGCGACCGGGTGGGGCTGTTCGCGTTCGACGAGGCGGTGCGCCTGCTGGTGCAGCCGCAGGGCGGCGTGCACTGGATCCACACGCTGCAGCAGCGCTCGGCGGAGCTCGAGTACCACTCGGGCGAGACGAACTACACGCTGGGGCTCGCGCAGCTCTCGGCGCGGCTCGAGCGGCGCTCGCTCGTCGTCGTGCTGACCGACTTCGTCGACACGGTCACGGCCGGCCTGATGGTCGAGAACATCGAGCGGCTGGCGCGCAAGCACCTCGTGATGTTCGTGTCGCTGCGGGATCCGTGGCTGGCGGCGCTCGCCGACGCCGAGCCGCGGTCGAGCGTGGCCCTCCAGCGGGCGGTGGTGGCCGCGGAGCTGCTGCGCGAACGGGAGCGCGTGGTCGGCCGGCTGCGGCGCATGGGCGTGCACTGCGTCGACGTCCAGCCGGACCGTCTGTCGACGTCGCTGCTGAACCGTTACCTCGACATTCAGCGGCGGGAGCTGCTGTGAACGAACCGATCCGACTGCGGAGCGTGGAGTTCCGCCGCGAGCGCGAGGCGGCGTGGCGGGCGCTCGAGACAATCGTCGACCAGGTCGAGAAGCAGGGCCTGCGCACGCTGAGCGCCGAACAGATGACGAGCCTGCCGATGCTCTATCGCACGGCGCTGTCGTCGCTGTCGGTGGCGCGTGCCATCTCGCTCGATCGCAACGTCGTCGAGTACCTCGAGTCGCTGTGCGCGCGTGCCTGGTCGGCGGTCTACGGCGGCAAGACGCGCCTGCGCGACGCGCTGTCCGCGTTCTTCACCCACGTCCTGCCGCAGACGGTCCGCGCGCACCGCTGGCACGTGCTGCTGTCGGCGCTCTTCCTCGCCGTGGGCACGGTGGCGGGGCTGCTCATCGTGCTCGGCGACTCGGACCGCTTCTACAGCTTCGTCGACGCGGCGTACGCCGGGGGGCGCGGTCCGTCGGCCTCGACCGAGTCGCTGCGCGGCGTGCTGTACGACGACGGCGAGTCGGCGGCCGATCGGCTCGGCGCGTTCGCCAGCTTCCTGTTCACGCACAACGCCCGCATCGGCATCCTCGCGTTCGGATTGGGTTTTCTCGCGGGCATCCCCGTCTTTTTCCTGCTGCTGATGAACGGGCTGCTGCTCGGCGCCTTCGCGGCGCTGTACCACCAGCGCGGTCTGTCGTTCGAGTTCTGGGGCTGGGTGCTGCCGCACGGGGTGACCGAGCTGCTCGCGGTGGTGCTGTGCGGCGCCGGCGGGCTGGCGCTCGGGCAGGCGTTGCTGTTCCCCGGCCGGCACACGCGCCTCGGGAACCTGGCGCGGCGCGGGCGCGAGGCGGCGGTCATCGTGATGGGCGCCGTCGTGATGCTGTTCTTCGCCGGCCTCATCGAAGGCGTCTTCCGCCAGACCGTCCAGCACGACGGCGCGCGCTATCTGATGGCGCTCGCGACGGCGCTGCTGTGGGCGGCGTACTTCGGCCGCGTGGGGAGGGCGAGGCGGTGAGCGAGGAGAAGCGGCTGCGGGTGGTCGAGACGCCCGAGGGCGTGCCGCTGCGCTTCACGCTGGCGCGCGGCGCCGACCGGGCGGCGGCCTTCCTCATCGACATGCTCGCCATCATCGGGTCGACGATCGTCCTCGGCCTGCTGACGATCTGGGCCATCGGGAACCCCGCCGACGGGTTCTTCCTGGCGTTCTTCCTGCTCGTGTCGTTCCTGCTGCAGGTCTTCTACTTCCCGATCTTCGAGCTGCGGTGGCGCGGACAGACGCCCGGCAAGCGCGCGATCGGCCTCCGCGTGGTCGACGCCCAGGGCGGTCCGCTCACCGCGCAGGCCATCTTCGCCCGGAACCTGACGCGCATCGCGGAGATCCAGCTGCCGATGCAGGTGCTGCTGTCGCCGGAGACGATGTTTCCGGAGTCGCCGAAGTGGGCGGGGCTGCTCGCGGGCGTGTGGCTGTTCGTGCTGCTGTGCCTGCCGCTGTTCAACCGGGAGCGGCTGCGCGCGGGCGATCTCGTGGGCGGCACCCGGGTGGTCGTGGCGCCGAAGGCCGTGCTGCTCGAGGATCTCGGGCAGCTCCGGCGCGGCGGCGCCCGCTACGAGTTCACGATGGAGCAGCTGCAGCACTACGGCAGCTTCGAGCTGCAGGTGCTCGAGGACTTGCTGCGGCGCGAGCACGAGCTCGACGACGACGCCTTCGAGACGGTGTGCGACAAGATCAAGACGCGCATCGGTTGGCCGAAGGAGCGCTGGAGGACCGAGCCGCGCGTGTTCCTGCACGACTTCTACAAGGCGCAGCGCGCGCGGCTCGAGCACGACCTGCTCTTCGGGCGTCGCATCGCCGACAAGCAGGACGCGCGGCAGCGGCGCGCGGCGGCGGGGCGTCCGCCGCGCTGATCAGAGCGGCGCGACCGTGATCTGCGCGGTCGTCAGGACGGGCCGGCCGCCGAAGCCATCCACGAACATGTAATAGGTGCCGGGCTCGGCGTTGGGGACGACGACCTCGGACAGCACGCCGTTCGCGTCGTCGTTGCAGCCGAGCTCGGTACCCCCGTCGTCGCAGGCGCGCCGGACCCAGATCAGGGTGTCGGAGCCCGGCTGCACGGTCGCGAAGGTGAGCGTCGCGCGCACGTTCGTGCGGATGGCGACGACCTGTTCGGGGCCGGTGCCGCCGCAGGAGCCCTGGTAGTTGTTCGCGCGGCCGTTGGTGTCGATCGGCACCTGGCCGCCCATCGGCGGCACGACGAGCAGCTGCGGATCGAGCGCGCAGGCGAGGCCCACCTCGGCGTCGCTGCCGGCGGCCTCGCAGTCGGGATCGGCGGGGTGGTCGGTGCGGCCGTCCTCGTCGTCGTCGATGCCGTTGGCGCAGAGCGGCGGCACGGCGGGGTCGGCCTCGTCGTCGTCGTCGGCGCCCGTGCAGCCGGGATCGGCGAGGTCGATGACGCCGTCGGCGTCGTTGTCGCGCTGGTCGCGGCAGACGGGCACCGCCTCGGTCTCGACGCCCAGCCGGAACGGGCCGCCGCCGGCGCGGCTGCCCGTGTCGACGACCACGTAGTACGTGCCGGGGCGCGGCGGCTCGAACGCGATGCGCGTGCCGGGCGCCTCGTCGTTGCCGCGATTGCAGGCGAGATCGGCGGGCGCGGCGCAGTCCTCGCGCACGTAGATCACCGTCGGCGCCGTCGTCTCGGGGAAGTCGGTGGCGAAGGTGAGCGCCTGGATGGCGTCGACGGTGTACTTCAGCACCACCTCGCCGCCGGCGGCGCCGCCGCACAGGCCCACGAGCCCCGCCGTCGCGCCGGACGTGTCGCCGTCGTAGTGGCCGTCGGCGGCGAGCGCCGCGTTCAGGTCGACGACCGGGCGCCCGTCGCCGCACGGGCCAGGATCCGGCGGCGCCGCGTCGGGATCCGGCGCGGCGTCGGGCAGGTCCGCGGCGTCGGCGACGAGCCGCTCGACCGCGGCGTCGGCGTCGGGGTCGACGGGGGCGGTATCTTCCTCGACGGGCGCGGCGTCGCGTGTGCCCGCGTCGCGCGGTGTCGGGTGGCTCGGATCCATGTCGCGGGCGCGACCGGCGGGCTGACCCGCGTCGGCGTCGTCGGCGGCCTCCTGCGCGCAGCCGGCCACGGCGGCCGCGCTGAACATCCACGGCAGAATTCTTCGCATGGGCGCGATAGGACGCCACCGGTCGCGGTTCAGTCAAGCCATGTGACGGGCGGGACGGCCCCATCGACGTCGGCGCGCCCGCCGAGGCCGGTCGCCGTCTCGACGCACCGGAAGGCGTCGCCGGGGCGAGCAGGCGCAGGCGTCATCGGCTCATGGGGAGCGGTGCTCCACCAGCACGAAGCGTGTCGTCGGCGCCGCGTCCTTGCCGCAGCTGGCCGGCACGATCGGCTCGCCGGTCTCGAGGCGCACGGTGAGGCGGTGCTCGGCGCCGGCGCGCGCCAGCGTCACGCGCCACGCGTCCTCGGCGAGCGGCTCGACGCCCACCACCGACACCGCGCCCTGGCCTGTCTCGCCGGTCGCCTCGCGCAGGAAGTGCTCGGCCGCCTGGACCTCGAGCGCGCGGCCCGCGCGACCCCGCAGCCGGTCGAGGCGGGCCAGCCGGCGCTCGCGCACGGCGGTCATGAACGCCTCGGCCTCGTCGACGCCGAGGCGCCCGTAGTAGTGGCCATCGGGCAGCACGGCGACCGTCGGCGCGAAGCGGTGGCCGCCGAGGTGCGAGCTCTGCCAGACGGCGCCGGGCGCCCGGTCCTCGAGCGCGCGGTACAGCGCGGCGCCCTTGAGCGCGCAGCAGCGATCGCGCCGGCCGTGCGTACAGACGAGCACCAGCGGGCCCGTCCAAGGCGTGCCCGGCGCCTCGACGTCGCCTCGGAGGATGCCTTCGAGGTCGAGGTCGATCAGCGCCTCGTAGGCCGGCAGCTCCATCCACCGCAGCCAGCCCGCCTCCCCCGACCGGCCGAAGAAGAGGATGGGCGTGTCGACGGGGCGCCGGGGGCGCCGCACGAACTGCACGCGCCCGTTGGGCAGGCGCGCCTCGAACGCGCGCAGCCGCTCGACGACGGCGGCGGGCAGCGGCGGGCCGTCGAGGATCTTCGCCGGCCAGTGCAGCGCGAACTCGAGCAGCAGCCAGGCGTCGGTGTCGTCCGGCGCCGTCGCGAAGAGAGGCACCGTTTCACTCAGGGCGGAGCAGAGGTCTTCCATGACTGCCGATACTCCCAGACTTCTCGGACGAACGAAAAAGGGGAACGTCGCCGCTCGGTACCACTCGGACGAAAAAACGCGAGGGGGACTTCGTCTCCTGGTGCGAGGTGCGAGGAGGAAGGAATGCGAGCCGAAGCCATCAAGCAGGACGTCTGGAACGCCGCGCTCGCCGACGAGCTGGTGCGGCGCAGTCCGACGCTCCCGCCGCCGGCCGAGCCCGGCGCGCTCACCCTCTCGGCCACGGTGGCCTACGTCGGCGGCCTGCTCTCGACCGCGGGCGTCCTGTGCTGGCTGCTGGCGGCGACCTTCGCCGGCTGAGACTCGACTCAGACCCGCAGCGTCCCACCGCGGATGGCTGCCCATCGCTCCGGTGTCAGCAGCTGGTAGGTGCGCTCGGCGTCGACGCGCACGTAGACCGGGTCCCGCACCACCGCGGGATCGGCCCCTTCGCGCTGCAGCGTCGCCTTCTTGAACTTCTGGGTGGACGTCTTCTCGAGATCGCCGACGACGCGCACGAACGCCGGGCGCGCGCTCGCCGGGAGCGCCGCCTCCGCCCGCGCGAAGAAGCCGAGCGGCTCGAACCCGCCGGGCCCGCAGACCACCGCGGCCATGCCGGCGCGGCCCTCGGCGCCGGGCACCGTGACGCCGTACACCGCCAGCGCGTCGACGTTGCCCGCGCCCGCCAACAGCTCGGCCACCTCCTGGGTGCTGACGTTCTCGCCCTTCCAGCGGAAGGTGTCGCCGATGCGGTCGACGAACGCGAAGTCGCCCTCCTCGTCGCGGCGCAGCAGGTCGCCGGTGCGGAACCATCGATCGCCGCGGCGGAAGACGTCGCGCAACACCTTCGCGTCGGTCGCCTGCGCGTCGAGGTAACCGTCGAAGCGCTCCGTCGGCAGCACGCCGATGCGCCCGATCAGCTCGCCGACCTCGCCGGGCCGGCAGCGCACGAGGTGGCCGCGGGCGTCGCGCGCGTGCGTCTCGCTCTCGACGTCGAAGCGCACGAGCTCGAGGTTGTCGAACGGTCCGACGAACAGCGGGCGCCCGCAGCTGCCCACTTTCCCGTTGCGATTCAACAGGATGACGTTGCCCTCGGTCGAGCCGTAGAACTCGACGACGCGGGTCACGCCGAAGCGGGCCTGGAACGCCGTCCAGACGTCGCCGCGCAGGCCGTTGCCGACGAACGTGCGGATGCCGTGGCGCCGCTCCGACTCGGACGCCGGCGCCGCCAGCAGGTAGCGGCACAGCTCGCCGACGTAGACGCCCACCGTCGCGTCGAGCGCGTTCGCCTCCTCCCAGTAGCGGCGGGCGCTGAAGTGCGCGCCGAGGCCGAGGCACGCGCCGGCCGAGAGCACCGCGCCGAGCGCCACGAGCTGGGCGGAGGCGTGGTACAGCGGAAGGGGCGTGTACACGACGTCGCCTTCGCCGAGGTGCAGCGCGAAAGCCTGGAACGCGCCGCCGGCGGCCAGGAAGCGCCAGTCGCGGATCGGCGCCGCCTTCGGCAGGCCGGTCGTGCCGCTCGTGAACAGGTAGGCGTGGACGCGGTCGGGGCCCGCCGGCCGGTCGACCAGCGGCCGCGCGGACTGCGCCGCCACCGCCGGCGCGAGCTCGGCGTCGGCGTCCCACAGGCGCAGCGCGCGCCCGTCGACCGTGTCGAGCGCGGCGGCGTGCGCCGTGTCGGTGACCACCGCCCGCGCCCGGCTCGCGCGCAGCACGTGCTCGAGCGCGCGCCCCCGCAGGTCCGGGTTGACGAGCGCCGCCGCCGCGCCGAGCCGCGACAGCGCCATCTGGTGCAGCACCACCTCGGGCCGATTGCCGAGCAAGAGCGCCACCACGTCGCCGGGTCCGGTGCCGTGCGTGCGCCAGAAGCGCGCCGCGCGGTCCACGAAGCGGTCGGCCTCGCGGTAGGTCCACGTCGCCGATGGCGTGCGGAGGAACGGCCGGTCGCCGTGGGTGAGCGCGCGGGCGCGCAGCAGGCCGGGGACACCCGCGGCGAGCCCCGCCGGGAGCCAGGGGGCGAGGCGGGTGAGGCCGAGGGCGGAGCGGGCGGTGTCGCGCAGCGTCATGGGTCCGTTTGATCCCACGACGCGCCCGCCGGGTAAAGCCCCGCCTGCGCGTCAGTCGTTCATCGCCTGCGGCTCGGACGGGGACTTGCCGGCGGCGCGGTCGACGATCTGCTGCAGGACCTGGCGCGCGTAGTCTTTGTCGTACTGGACCATGTTGTCCTTCGCCGTCACCTCGGCGTGCACGTTGTCGCCGCGCCGCTCGAGGTCGACGCTGACCTCGAGGTCGCGGTTGGCGGGCTTGCCCTTGATCGTGGCCTTGTTGCCCGAGTCCTCCGACTCGAACTCGGTCTGCTCGATGCCCAGCGACTGGAAGGTCTGTCGCGTGGAGGCGAGCGCCCGGTCCATCGACGTGGGCAGCGTCGACTCGACGCCCTGGCTGGTCAGGTAGATGCCGGTGCCGGCGCCCGCCGCCCCGGCGGCGAACAGGCCGCAGCCCGTGCCGGTCAGCGCCGCGCCGGACAGAAGAATCGCGAGCCCCAGCTTGGTGCGGGTCCTCATGGGAGGCTCCTGCCGAAGAGTTCATCTCAGCAATTCAGATGTCGGTCTGGGACGGCGGGTTCCCCCGTCCTAGAATCGGGGCTCACGGAGAAGCCATGCCCAACGTCAAGCTCCGCCCCTACGCGCACGCGAGCTCCTTCCGCCGGATCGCGGCCGCGGCCTGGGACGACATGTACAAGGCCGCGATCCACGGGCAGTTCACGGTGCGCGTGGAGCCGCTCGAGCGGTGGATCGAGGATGCCCGCGCGAAGACCGGCCGCAAGATCACGCTCACCCATTGCATCGCCCGCGCGGTGGCGATCGTCCTCGCCCGGCACCCCGACATGAACGCGCTCGTCATGCGGCGGAAGATCTACCTGCGCGAGGACGTGGATCTGTTTCTCCAGGTGGCCATCCCGTCCGAGGATCCCGCCCGGCAGGGAAAGACCGACCTCTCAGGCGTCACCGTGCGGCAGGCGGACCGCTTCAGCGTCTCCCAGCTCCACGATCACATCGCCGAGCAGGCGAAGCGGATCCGCGCCGCCGACGACAAGGCGTTCGAGCTCACGAAACGGCGCGCGCACGGCACGCCCGGCTGGCTTCTCGGCTACCTGCTCAAGCTGCTCGACTTCCTGCAGTTCACGCTCAACGTCGACACCACGTTCCTCGGCGCGCCCCGCGATCCGTTCGGCAGCTGCATGATCACGTCGGTGGGCATGTTCGACGCCCCGGTCGGCTGGGCGCCGTTCTTCCCGCTCGCGCGCTGCCCGCTCGTCGTGTGCATCGGCTCGGTGCTCGACGAGCCGGTCGTCGAGGACGGACGCGTCGTGCCGGGCCGCGTCGTGAACATCCAGGCCACGCTCGACCACCGCGTCATCGACGGCTTCCATGCCGGCGTCCTCGCCCGCAGCCTGAAGGCGTTGCTGCTGAACCCGGAGCAGTTGGGCGAGCCCTGACCTCCTCGGGGGCACACCCTCTGAATGGTCGTTCAGTGGGCCCGGTGCGGCAGGCCGGCGAGCACCTTGGCGAGCTCGGACCACGGGACGGGCTTCACGAGGTGCAGATCGAAGCCGGCCTCGCGGGAGCGGCGCCGGTCCTCCTCCTGACCGTAGCCGGAGAGCGCCACGAGGAGCGCCGTCATCGACTCGGCGCGCAGTGTGCGGGCCACGGCGTACCCGTCCATGGCGCCGGGCAGGCCGATGTCGCAGAGGACGGCGTCGGGACGGAGCGACCGCGCGGCCTCGAGGCCCGCGACGCCGTCGGCGGCCACCGTCACCTCGTGCCCGTGGAGCGCGAGCAGCATGCGCAGGGCCTCCGCTGCGTCGACGTTGTCTTCGATCAG
Source organism: Myxococcota bacterium (assembly GCA_963169045.1). Taxonomy (GTDB): domain Bacteria; phylum Myxococcota_A; class Bradymonadia; order UBA7976; family UBA1532; genus CAUJDF01. The sequence continues at coordinate 161,152 of CAUJDF010000057.1, read as the reverse complement.
CAGCACGCGCGCCCCGCCCGCGGGGGCGGGGGCCGACTCGGGCGCGGCCGCCGTCCGCCCCGGCTCGGCCAGCGGCAGGCGCAGGCGGAACGTGGCGCCGCGCCCCGGCCCGTCGCTGTGGGCGGTGACCGACCCGCCGTGCAGCAGCGCGATGCCCTTCACGAGCGCCAGCCCGAGCCCCAGGCCGCCGCGGCCGCGGTCGAGGCCCTGCGCCGCCTGGCTGAAGGGATCGAACAGCCGCGGCAACAGATCCGTCGCGATGCCGACGCCGGTGTCCTCGACGGCGAGCATGACATTGGGCGCGTCGACGGCGAGCCGGACGGTCACCCGGCCGCCCGCGGGCGTGAACTTGCTCGCGTTGTGCAACAGGTTGCCGACCATCTGCGCGAGGCGGGTGGGATCGCCCTGCATCCACACGGGTCCGGCGGGCACGTCGACCACGAGGGCGAGGCCCGCGGCCTCGAGGTTGGCGCGGTAGTCCTCGGCGCTCTGCCGGACGATGTCGGCGAGGTCGCACCGCTCGGACCGCAGGGTGACCCGGCCGCGGGCGATGCGCGACACATCGAGCAGATCGTCGACGAGGCGGGCCATGTGCGCCGCCTGGCGGTCGACGACGTCGGCGGCCTGGCGCAGCGCGGGCTCGTCGGGTCCGACCAGGCGCAGGACCTCGACGGCGTGGCGGATCGGCGCGAGCGGGTTGCGCAGCTCGTGCGCGAGCATCGCGAGGAACTCGTCCTTGCGGCGGTCCGCGTCGCGCAGCGCCTGCTCGGCCTCGCGCTGCGCCGTCACGTCGGTGTTGGTGCCGAACCAGCGCACGACGCGGCCGGTCTCGTCGCGGATGGGCATCGCCCGCGACAGGAACCAGCGGTAGCGGCCGTCGCGCCCGCGCAGCGGGAAGGTGTCCTCCCACGCCTCGCCGCTCTCGAGGTGCCGCTCGAGCTTGTGCCGCACCGTGTCGACGTGGTCGGGGTGGTGGAACGCCCACCAGTCGCGCACGAGGGTGTCTTCCACGCGGCCGCCGGTGTACTCGAACCAGCGCCGGTTGCACCAGGTGATGCGCCCCGCCTCGTCGGTGATCCAGACGAGCTGCGGGATGTCGTCGGCCAGAGCGCTGAAGCGCGCCTCGCTGTCGCGCAGCCGGCGCTCGACGCGTTCGCGATCGGCGATCGAGCGGTCGAGGGCGTCGTCGAGCGCGCGGCGCAGCGCCTCGGGCGGCGACGGCCACGGGAGGCAGTCGGCGGCGCCGGCCCGCAGCAGCGCCCGGCGGAGCGCCGGCGCTGGCTCGCGCGCGAGGACGAGGACGGCGCACGCCGGAGCGCGCCGCAGCACGTCGAACGCGTCGGCGCCGGGCGGATCGTGGACGACGATCGCCGCGTCGGGCGCTGCCGCGGCGAGGGCGACCGCGCTCACGGGCTCGAGGCCGTCCAGCGCCCGTTGCACGGGCGCACACGACGCGGCGTCGGCCCCGACGACGACGATCTTGGGGGTGTCTCTGGTCATGTCTTCGGTCACCGCCTCCCGCGCCGATCCCGGCGATCGGCCGCGTCGCGCTCCGGGGGCGCAATCCGCTGGATCAACTCGTCCAACTGCTTGAAATCGAATGGTTTTGTCACGTGCTCGGCGAAGCCGGCGGCCTTGCTGCGCGCGACGTCCTCTTCGCTGCCGTAGCCGCTGATGGCGATGCCGAGCACCGGGCCGTCCGCCGCCAGGCGCCGGATGAGGTCCATGCCGGTGCCGTCGGGCAGGCCCACGTCGCTGATGAGCAGGTCGAACGGCGCCTCCTCGGCCGCCCGCAGCGCGCCGGCGACGGTCTCCGCCGTGCGCACCTCGTACCCGTGCCGGCTCAGCATCTTGCCGAAGAAGAGGAGCGTCTCGGGGTGGTCGTCGACCACGAGCAGGCGCAGCCGGCGGCGCCGCGGCGCGGCGGTCGGCGCGGCCGGGCCGGCGACCGCCGACGGCTCGACGCGCGCGACGTCGGCGGTGGGCAGCACGACGCGGAACGTCGCGCCGTGGTCCCGACCCGCGCTGACCGCGACGATGTGGCCGCCGTGCAGCTCGACGAGCGAGCGCGTGATGGTGAGGCCGAGGCCGAGGCCGCCCACCTGCCGGCCGGCGTCGGTCTGCGTGAACGCGTCGAAGATGCGGTCGAGCGCCTCGGGCTCGATGCCCACGCCGCTGTCGTGCACCTCCATCCGCAGCCGGCCGTGCTCGTCGTCGGCGGTGCATACCGTGACGCGGCCACCGGGCGGCGTGAACTTCACCGCGTTGCGCAGCAGGTTCCAGAAGATCTGGTGCACGCGCGCCGTGTCGGCCCACAGGCGCGTCCGCGTCGCCTCGAACCGGCGCTCCACCACGAGCCGCTTCTCCGCGAAGTCGTGCTCGAGCAGCGCCAGCACCTGGTCGAGCAGGCGGTGGGCCTCGGTGGCGCCGAACTCGAGCAGCAGCTTGCCGCGGGCGATCCGCGTCAGGTCGAGCAGGTCGTCGATGAGGCGCGCCTCGAGCTGCACCGAGCGGCGGATGGACGCCAGCGCTTCACGCATCTCGCCGGAGAGCGGCGCCTCGCCCTCGAGCAGGTCGACCGCGTGGAGCACCGGGGTCAGCGGCGTGCGCAGCTCGTGGGACAGCATCGCGAGGAAACGGTCCTTGGCGCGGTCGGCCTCCTCGGCGCGGCGTCGCGCCTCCTCGGCGGCGCGGTAGAGCGCGGCGTTGTCGAGCGAGAGGCCGACGCGCAGGGCCAGCTCGGCGGCGAGGTCCGCCTCCGCCGGCGTGAAGTCGCGCCCGAGCGGACGCGCGAGGTGCAAGAGGCCCTGCGTGCCCGCCCGAGTGCGGATGGGCGCGATCAGGCAGGCGTCGATCGCGAGCTCCTCGGCCGTGCCCTGCGCGGCGTCGGAGAACAGCGCCTCGGCGCTGCCGCCGACCGCCGCCTCCGTGTCGTCGGGCGCGCGCAGGCACGCGAACGGGAAGCGGTCCGCCCGGGCGGCGGCCAGCCGCCCGCGCGCCGGATCGCGGTGGGCGACGCCGACGCTCCGCAGCGCGCCGTCGGCGTCGCGCAGCCCGATCGCGCAGTAGTCGGCGAGGCGGGTGGCGAGCACCCGCGCGAGCGCCGGCAGGGTCTCGGACGTGTCGAGGGAGCCGGCCAGCAGGGCGCCGGCGTCCGCCAGCAGCGCGGACCGCTCGCGCGCGGCCTCGGCCTCCTGCTGCGCGGCCTCGGCGCGGATGCGCGCCGCCCGCTCGTCCGCCTGTCGCCGGACCTGCGCGGTCTTGCGGTGCAGCTCGACGAAGACCGAGACCTTGGCGAGCAGGATCTCGGCCTCGAACGGCGCCGTGACGAAGTCGACCGCGCCGAGCGAGTAGCCCCGCGAGATGGTCTCGGCGCGGTCCTGGGCGCTCACGAAGATGATCGGCGTCGTGGCGCAGCGCGGGCGCTGCCGGATGAGGGCGGCGGTCTCGAAGCCGTCCATCTCCGGCATGCCCACGTCCATCAGGATGACGGCGAAGTCCTGCCGGAGCACCTTCTGGAGCGCCTCGCGGCCCGAGCGGGCGAGGACGAGGTGCTCGTCCAGGCTCGACAGCGCCGCCTGCAGGGCCAACAGCTTGTCGGGTCGATCGTCGACGAGCAGGATGTCGACCCGCTCCTTCATCGCAACACCCAGGCCCGCAACATCGCCAGCAGCTTCTCGGGGTCGACGGGCTTCGAGAGGTAGTCGTTGGCGCCGGCCAGCAGGCACTTCTCGTGATCGCCGGCCATGGCCTTCGCGGTGACGGCGATGATCGGCAGCCCGACGAATCGGGGCACGGCGCGGATGCGACGCGTCGTCTCGTAGCCGTCCATCTCGGGCAGCATGATATCCATCAGCACGACGTCGACATCGGGGTGCGCCTCGAGGGAGGCGAGGGCCTCGGGCCCCGTCTCCGCCGGGATCACCACCATCCCGTGTCCTTCGAGGACGCTGGTGAGGGCGAAGATGTTGCGGATGTCGTCGTCGACGAGCAGCACCTTGCGCCCGTCCAGTCGCTCCTCGGCCCCGTGCAGCCGCCGGATGATCGCCTGCTGCTCCGGCGGCAGCGTGCGCACGTCGCAGTGCAGGCGCAGCATCACCTCGTCGAGCAGGCGCTCGGGCGAGCGCACGTCCTTGAGGATGACGTCCTGCGCCTTGCGCGCGATGAGGGACTCCTCGTCGGATGTCAGCGCGCGCGCCGAGTAGACGATGATCGGCAGCGAAGGGGATTCAGCCCTGATCTCATTGAGGAAGTGGAGGTTCGACTCCCCGGACGCCGCCAGGCCGAGCACCATCGCCTGGTAGGCGTGGCTCGAGAGCGCCTCGCGCGCGGCGTCGAGGTCGCCGACCGCGGTGACCCGCGCCGCCTCGAGGCCGATGGCATCGCACATCCGCCGCCGCTCGACCTCGTCCTCCTCGACGATCAGCAGCCAGGGGCGCGACCGCGTGGGAAATGCCTTCACCCGCGCGAGCAACTCGGCGATCTGTTCGCTCGTCACGGGCTTGCGCAGGTAGCTGAGCGCGCCGCTGCGCAGCGCGTTCTGCGGCTCGTCGCGGACCGTGATCACATGGACGGGGATGTGCCGCGTCACGAGGTCCTCCTTGAGCGCCTTCAGCACTTCCCAGCCGTCCATGTCGGGCAGCTTGCGGTCGAGCAGGATGCCCGCCGGCTGGAAGTGGTGCGCCATCTCGAGCGCGCTCGAGCCGCGCGTGGCGACGATCGCTCTCAGGCCCGCGTCGCGGGCCAGGGCCGCCTCGGTGCGCGCGAACGTCGGATCGTCCTCGACGATGAGCACCACGGTGTCGCCGGGCCGGATGTCCTCGGCGTCGTCGGGCACGGACCCGCCCTCGGGCGTCGCGTCCGGCGGCGACGGCCGCTGCCGGCCGAGCCGCGGGGGCGGCGCCGGCGCGCGCGCCCACCGCCGACCGCGCGTCCACGGCGTGGGGGGGCCGCCACGGTTCGCCGCCTGCTGTTGCGGCAGGAAGAAGGTGAACGTGCTGCCCTCGCCGGGCGCGCTCACGAGCCGGATCTCGCCGCGGAGCAGCCGCGCGATCTCCCGCGAGATCGCAAGACCGAGGCCCGTGCCGCCGTACTTGCGGCTCGTGCCGCCCTCCGCCTGGTGGAACGCCTCGAAGATGAGCTGCTGCTTGTCGGGGGGGATGCCGATGCCGGTGTCGGTCACCGAGAAGGCGATCACCGCGTGGGCGCGGCCGAGGTGCGGATGGCCGTCGCTCCATCCTTCGGTCGCCGGCCGGATGTCGAGCACCACGCCGCCGTGCTCGGTGAACTTCAGCGCATTGGACAGCAGGTTCTTGAGCAGCTGCTCGAGCCGCAGCGCGTCGGTGTGGATCGATGGCGGCAGATCGGGCGCGAGCCGCACATCGAACGAGAGCCCCTTCTCGTCGGCAACGTGGCGGAACGTCCGCTCCATGGCCTCGGTCAGCTCGTCGAAGCCCATGGGACCGAGGTCGAGCGAGACGGTGCCCGACTCGATCTTCGACAGATCGAGGATGTCATTGATGAGACGCAACAGATCCTCGCCCGATCCCTTGATCGTCTGGGCGAACTCGATCTGTCGCGTCGACAGGTTGCCGTCCTGGTTGCGAGAGAGCTGGTCGGCGAGGATGAGGAGGCTGTTGAGCGGCGTGCGCAGCTCGTGGCTCATGTTGGCGAGGAACTCGCTCTTGTACTTGGACGTGAGCGCGAGCTGGTCGGCCTTCTCTTCGAGCGCGAGGCGCGCCTGCTCCACCTCCCGATTCTTGTGTTCGACCTCCATGTTCTGCTCGGCGAGCTGCCGTGCCTTCTCTTCCAGCTCGGTGTTCGTCTTCTGGAGCTCCTGCTGCCGGCTCTGCAGCTCGGCGGCGAGGTTCTGGGACTGCTTGAGCAGGTCCTCGGTGAGGCTGTTGGCCTCGATGGTGTTGAGGACGATGCCGACGCTCTCGACGAGCTGGTCGAGGAAGGCGATGTGCGTCGGGCTGAAGCGCTCGAAGCTCGCCAGCTCGATGACCGCCTTGACGGCGCCCTCGAAGACGACGGGCAGCACGACGATGCTCTGTGGCGGCGCCTCGCCGAGGCCGGAGCTGATCTCGATGTAGTCCGCCGGTACCCGCGTCAGCAGGATGCGCTGCCGTTCGAGCGCGGCCTGGCCGACGAGCCCCTCGCCGAAGCGGAAGCGGTTGGCCACCGACTTGCGCTCGGTGTAGGCGTAGCTCGCGAGGAGCTTCAGCACCGGCTCCCGGTCCGCCGCGTCGACGACGTAGAACACCCCCTGGTGGGCGGCGACGGTGGGCGCGAGCTCCGACAGGATCATGCGCCCGACGGTGAGCAGGTCCTTCTGGCCCTGCAGCATCCGGGTGAACTTGGCCAGGTTCGTCTTGAGCCAGTCCTGCTCGGCGTTCTTGAGCGTGGTGTCCTTCAGGTTGCGGATCATCTCGTTGATCGTGTCCTTCAGGGCACCCACCTCGCCGGCGGCTTCGATCTGGATCGACCGCGTCAGATCGCCCTTGGTCACCGCGGTGGCGACCTCGGCGATGGCGCGGACCTGGCCCGTCAGGTTCGCGGCGAGCCGGTTCACGTTGTCGGTCAGGTCGCGCCAGGTGCCGGCGGCGCCGGGCACCTCCGCCTGGCCGCCGAGCTGCCCGTCGGTGCCCACCTCGCGGGCCACGCTCGTGACCTGCTCGGCGAACGTGGCGAGCGTGTCGGTCATCGAGTTGATGGTGCCGGCGAGCTCCGCCACCTCGCCGCGGGCTTCGACCAGCAGCTTCTGCTTCAGATCGCCGTTGGCGACCGCGGTCACGACGCGGGCGATGCCACGCACCTGGTTCGTCAGGTTGCGGGCCATGAAGTTCACGTTGTCGGTGAGGTCCTTCCAGATGCCGTCCACGCCGGGTACGACCGCCTGGCCGCCGAGGATGCCTTCCGTGCCGACCTCGCGGGCGACGCGCGTCACCTCGCCGGCGAAGCTGTTGAGCTGGTCGACCATGGTGTTGATGGTGTTCTTCAGATCGAGCACCTCGCCGCGCACGTCGACGGTGATCTTGCGAGACAGGTCCCCGTTGGCGACCGCGGTGGTGACCTGCGCGATGTTTCGCACCTGGGCCGTCAGGTTGCCGGCCATGAAGTTCACCGAGTCGGTGAGATCCTTCCACGTGCCCGACACCCCCTCGACGCGGGCCTGCCCGCCGAGCTTGCCTTCGCTGCCGACCTCGCGCGCGACGCGGGTGACTTCGCTCGCGAACGAGTTGAGCTGGTCGACCATGGTGTTGATGGTGTTCTTGAGCTCGAGGATCTCACCGCGCACATCGACCGTGATCTTGCGCGACAGATCGCCGTTGGCGACCGCCGTCGTCACCGCCGCGATGTCGCGCACCTGGGCGGTGAGGTTGCCGGCCATGAAGTTCACCGAGTCGGTGAGATCCTTCCACGTGCCCGACACACCCTCCACCTGCGCCTGCCCGCCGAGCTTGCCTTCGCCGCCGGCCTCGCGGGCGACGCGCGTCACCTCGCTGGCGAAGCTGTTGAGCTGGTCGACCATGGTGTTGATGGTGTTCTTCAGATCGAGGACCTCGCCTTTGACTTCGACCGTGATCTTCTTCGACAGATCGCCGTTGGCGACCGCCGTCGTGACCTCGGCGATGTTGCGGACCTGCTTGGTCAGGTTGCCGGCCATGAAGTTCACGGAGTCGGTCAGGTCCTTCCAGGTGCCCGAAACGCCCCGCACGTCGGCCTGCCCGCCCAGCTTGCCCTCGCTGCCGACCTCGCGGGCGACGCGCGTCACCTCGCTGGCGAAGCTGTTGAGCTGGTCGACCATGGTGTTGATGGTGTTCTTGAGCTCGAGGATCTCGCCGCGCACGTCGACCGTGATCTTGCGCGACAGATCGCCCTTGGCGACGGCGGTCGTCACGTCGGCGATGTTGCGCACCTGGGCCGTGAGGTTGCCGGCCATGAAGTTCACGGATTCGGTCAGATCCTTCCAGGTGCCCGACACACCCTCCACCCGCGCCTGACCACCGAGCTTGCCTTCGTCGCCCACCTCGCGGGCGACGCGGGTCACCTCGCTGGCGAACGACCCGAGCTGGTCGACCATGGTGTTGATGGTGTTCTTGAGCTCGAGGATCTCACCCTTCACCGGCACCGTGATCTTGCGCGACAGATCGCCGGCGGCGACCGCCTTGGTCACGTCGGCGATGTTGCGCACCTGGTCGGTGAGGTTGCCGGCCATGGAGTTCACCGAGTCGGTGAGGTCCTTCCACGTGCCGGCGACGCCCTTGACGTCCGCCTGACCGCCGAGCTTGCCCTCGGTGCCGACCTCGCGGGCGACGCGCGTCACCTCGCCGGCGAACGAGTTGAGCTGGTCGACCATCCGGTTGATGGTCTCCTTGATCTGCAGGATCTCGCCGCGCACGTCGGCGGTGATCTTCTGCGACAGATCGCCGGCGGCGATGGCGGTCGACACACGGGCGACGTCGCGCAGCTGCACCGTCAGGTTCGATGCCATCGCATTGACGTTCTCGGTGAGATCGCGCCACGTGCCCGACACACCCTTCACGTCGGCCTGGCCGCCGAGCTTGCCTTCGGTGCCGACCTCGCGGGCGACACGGCTCACCTCGCTGGCGAACGAGTTGAGCTGGTCGACCATGGTGTTGATGGTGTTCTTGAGCTCGAGGATCTCGCCCTTCACGTCCACGGTGATCTTGCGCGACAGATCGCCGGCCTGCACGGCCTTGGTCACGTCGGCGATGTTGCGCACCTGGGCCGTCAGGTTGCCGGCCATGGAGTTCACCGAGTCGGTGAGGTCCTTCCACGTGCCGGCCACGCCGCGCACCTTCGCCTGGCCGCCGAGGATGCCTTCGGTGCCGACCTCGCGGGCGACGCGCGTCACCTCGCCGGCGAAGCTGTTGAGCTGGTCGACCATGGTGTTGATGGTGTTCTTGAGCTCGAGGATCTCGCCCTTCACGTCGACGGTGATCTGTCGCGACAGATCACCCATCGCCACCGCCTTGGTCACCTCGGCGATGTTGCGCACCTGGGCCGTCAGGTTGCGGGCCATCGAGTTGACGGAGTCGGTGAGGTCCTTCCACGTGCCGGCGACGCCCTCGACGCGCGCCTGACCACCGAGGATGCCTTCGGTGCCGACCTCGCGCGCGACGCGGGTGACCTCGCTGGCGAACGAGCGGAGCTGGTCGACCATGGTGTTGACCGTGTCCTTCAGCGACAGGAACTCGCCGCGGACGTCGACGGTGATCTTCTTGGCGAGGTCGCCGTTGGCGACGGCGGTGGTCACCTCGGCGATGTTGCGGACCTGGGCCGTCAGGTTGCCGGCCATCAGGTTCACGCTCTCGGTGAGGTCCTTCCAGGTGCCGGACACGCCCTTCACGTCGGCCTGGCCGCCGAGCTTGCCCTCGGTGCCGACCTCGCGGGCGACGCGGGTCACCTCGCTGGCGAACGAGCGAAGCTGATCGACCATGGTGTTGACGGTGTTCGCGGTGCGCAGGAACTCGCCTTCGAGGGGCCGGCCGTCGCTCTGTTGTGCCATCGACTGGCCCAGATCGCCCTTCGCGACCGCGCCGATCACGCGCGCCATCTCGCTCGTGGGGTAGACGAGGTCGCCGATGAGCGTGTTGAGCTGGCGGGTGGTGCGCTGCCAGGCGCCGGTGACATCGCCGAGCGAGGCGCGCTGCCGGATCTTGCCCTGCTTGCCCACCGCGACGCTGATGCGCTCGATCTCGCCGGCCATCCGCTCGTTCAGCGTGACGACCTCGTTGAAGGTGTCGGCGACCTTGCCCTCGAGGCCGGTGAGGTCGCGCGGCAGCCGAACGGAGAAGTTGCCCTCCTTCAGCTCGACGAGCGCCTGCAGCAGGAGCGCCAGGTCGAAGGTGCCGCCGCGGCGGGACCTGTTGCGGCGCGGTTCGGACGTGGAGGAAGGCGTTGCCTGGCCCATGGCGTGTGTTCCTCGCGGCAAGGGATCAATCGCTTGGAACCGCCTGGCCGGAGGCGGGCATTTCCTTTGTTGTTTCCGATGTTTATGCGAGCGCGGCGTCTGGTGTCGTCCGCTTGCCGGCGAGGGCTTCGATCTGCTCGGCGATGGCGAGCAGGCGCGCGTCGCTGAAGCGCGGTCCGGCGATCTGCACGCCGATCGGCAGGCCCGAGCGCGCGCCGCACCCGATCGGCAGGGCGACGGCGGGGCAACCCATCAGCGCGATAGGGCAGGTGTATGCGGCCAGGGCGTCGCCGTATCCGTGGCGCTCGCCGTCGATGTCGAGCGGGGCGCCGGTGCGCCGGTGGGTGAACGCCGGGATGGGCGCCGCCGGCGCCAGCCACGCGTCGTAGGGGCGGAGCATGGCCTCGGCGGCGGCGACGTAGGCGTCGCGCCGCGTGCGCGCCTCGAAGTAGCCGCGCAGGCCGGTCGCCAGGCCGCGGCCGAGCGCGCGCGCGAAGCGCCCCCGGCCGAACATCGCCTGTACGGCCCCCAGTCGCAGCGCGGGGTCCCACACCGGCAGGCGCAGCCCCCACGGGCCCATGGCGCGCATCTCCGGGCCGAGCACGGCGCCCCACACCTCGAGCGCCCAGGCGAAGTCGAGGCCGTGATCGGCGGGGTCGAGCGGCGAGACGACGCAACCCGCGCCGCGCAGCTTCCCCACCAGCGCGTCGAAGGCCGCCGCGACCTCGGCGGCGACGGGGACGCCGCCCAGCGTCGGCGAGACGGCGACGCGCAGGCCTCGCAGCGCCACCGCGCCCGGCGCGGCGACGACGGGCGCCACGCTCCAGTCCTCGTCGCACGCCCCGCCGACGACGGACCAGAGCAGGCGCAGGTCGCCGACGTCGCGCGCGATGGGCCCGCACGCGAGCAGGCTGCGCAGGGCGCGCGGCCAGCCCGGCGGCTCCGAGTGCCCGAACGAGGAGCTGCCGCCCTCGGTGGGGCGCAGGCCGGCGACGCCGCAGAAGTGGCATGGCACGCGGATCGATCCGGCGACGTCGCTCCCGATCTCGAGCGGAGAGAGCCGCGCCGCCACCGCGGCGGCGGATCCGCCCGAGCTGCCGCCCGGCGTCCGGCCGACGTCCCACGGGTTGTTGGCGACGCCGAACCACGGGTTGCGCGTCTGCCAGTCGAAGCTGGCCAGCGGCAGGTTGGTCTTGCCCCAAATCACCGCCCCCGCAGCGCGCAGGCGGGCCACGACGGCGGCGTCCCGCGCGGGCACGTGACGCTGCGTGTGCGGCAGGCCGAAGGTGGTGCGCAGGCCCGCCGTGGCGAAGGTGTCCTTGACGGTCATGGGCAGGCCGAGGAGCGCCCCCGGCTCGCCGCGGTCGAGGGCGGCGTCGGCGCCGCGCGCGGCGGCCCTCGCCGCCTCGGGATCGCTCGAGACCACCGCGTTCAGCCGCGGGTGCAGGCGCGCCTGCCGCTCGAGGTAGGCCTCGAGCAGGTCGGTGGCGCGCAGCTCGCGGCGTCGCAGCGCTGCGACGAGCGCCGTGGCCGACAGTTGGACGAGGTCCTCGCTCATGGGCATCCTGCTCGCATGTCCATCCGCATCCTATTCGCGTGCCTGCTCGCGACGGTCTCCGCCGAAGCCGCCGAGGTCCACGACGCCGCGAAGACCGGCGACGTCGCGCGCCTCGAGGCGCTGATGAAGTCCGATCCCAAGGTCGCGTCGGCGGTCGACGCGCGCGGCCTGACGCCGTTGCACCACGCGTGCGCCGGCAAGATCGATGCGGTGCGGCTGCTCCTCGCCCGGGGCGCCGAAGTGAACGCGCGGAGCGCGAACGGGACGACGCCGCTCTACGTCGCCGCGCGCTTCGGCCAGGTCGAGATCGCGAAGCTCCTCGTCGCCGGGGGCGCCGACGTGAACGCGGTGGCCGACGGCGGCACGCCGTTGGCGCAAGCCGCCTATCGGGGCGGTGCGGGGCTCGTGGAGCTCCTGCTCGCGAGCGGTGCGGACCCGAAGCTGCCCGACGGCCGGGGGGCGACGCCGCTGCACGCCGCCGCCACCTGGAACGCCCCCGACAGCGCGAAGCGCCTGCTCGATGCCGGCGCGCCCGTCGACGCCACCGACCGGCAGGGCGACACGCCGCTCCACGCGACGGTGGAGCTCGGCAAGTCGACCGCCGTCGCCGAGCTGCTGATCGCGCGCGGCGCGTCCCTCACCGCCAGGAACCACGCCGGGCAGACGCCACTCGCGAAGGCCATCGCGAAAAAGGCGAGTGAGATCGAGAGTTTGCTGCGGTCGAAGGGCGCGGTGGAGTAGCGGGTGCCCAACGTCGCGTCGATCCACGTCTATCCGGTGAAGTCGCTGGGCGGCGTGTCGGTGCCGGCGGCTCGCGTCGAGACGAGCGGCCTCGAGCACGACCGGCGCTACGTCGTCGTCGACGCGCAGGGGGTGGCGGTCACCGCCCGCGAGGTGCACGCCATGCTGCGCGTGCGGTGCGCGATCGCGGCGGACGGGGCGCTGCGGCTCGCGTCTCCCGGCCGCCCCGACCTGCGCGTCGACCCGCGCGCGCTGCCCGACGCGTGGGCCGAGGCGCGCGTCTGGCGCGACACGATGCTCGGCCAGCGGTGCGGGCCGGCGGCGGACGCCTGGATCTCCGAGGCGACCGGACGCGACTGCCGCCTGCTGTTCATGGGGCCGCGCACGCACCGGCCGATGGGCCGCGGGTACCCGGGCACGGTGTCGTTCGCCGACGCCGCTCCGCTGTTGCTGACCACCTCGGCGTCGCTGGGCGCGCTGGAGCGCGACGTCGGCGCGCCGGTGGAGATGGCGCGGTTCCGGGCGAACCTCGTCCTCGACGGCGGCGCGCCCTGGCAGGAAGAAGCCTGGCGGCGCATCCGCGTGGGCGAGGTGGAGCTGGAGGTGGGCTGGCCCTGCGGGCGCTGCGTGATGGTGACCGTCGATCCGGCGACAGGGGCGGCGCACCCCGGAGGCGAGCCGCTGGCGACGCTGGCGCGCACGCGGCCGTGGCGCCGCCCCGACGGGAAGCGAGAGGCGATCTTCGGGCAGAACGTCGTGCCGCTCGGCACCGGCACCGTGCGCGTCGGCGACCCGGTGACGGTGCTCGAGACGCGCGACGTCAGCGCTTCGTCAGGCGCTTGACGAGGTCGTCGAGGCTCTTCTTCCAGTCGTCGGCGTCGTCGCTGTCCTCCCAGAGCTCCTGCAGCTCCGAGTTGGACTTGACGCGGCGCACGGCGCGGACGGCCTCGGAGACGAGCTCGGGCTCGACGTCGTCGTCGAGGTGGTCGTCGACCCAGGCCTCGGCCTCCTCGGGGAGGTCGTCGCCGGGGCGCCCGAGCAGCGCGGCCACCACCTCGGCCGCGGCGATGGCCCGCGCCGCCACGTCGGCGTCGACGTAGTCGTCCTTGTCGTCGGCCACCGCCTCGAAGGCGTCGAGGAGCACCGCGGGGCCCTCGGCCTCCTCGAGCTCGTACACCCAATCGGACGCGTCGTCGTTCTCGAATGGTCCCCAGCCCCAAGCGCCCATCACCCAGCCTCCGGTGCGTTCGGGCATCCTCTGCCACGAATGGCGCGCGGACGCCAGCACCGCGACGCCTATCGCGGTCGCCGTCTCGACAAAGCCGCCGGCCCCGGGGTACTGCAACCCGTGTTCACGGCGTTTCGATGGAGGGGCCCGGTGCGGCGGATCGTGTGGGTCGCGGTGCTCTGGGGGTGTGGCGGCGCGCCGGTGGAGACGACGCCCGCGGCCCCCGAGACGGTGGTGCTGTTGTCGCTCGACGGCTTCCGCTGGGACTACCCCGCGCGGGAGGGGGCGCCGACGTTCGCGCGCCTGGCCGCCGAGGGCGCGCACGCGGCGCGGCTGCGACCCATCTTCCCGAGCACGACGTTCCCCAACCACGCGACGCTCGCCACCGGCGCGTCGGCGGAGCGCCACGGCATCGTGAACAACGAGTTCGTGGACCGCGGGCGCGGCGTCTTCAAGTACTCGGGCCAGGTCGCCTGGTACGACGTGCCGCCGCTGTGGATCCACGCGGAACGCAACGGAATTCGCACGCACGTCTACCACTGGATCGGCATCGAGGGCGCGTGGGAGGGCGTCGCCGCGTCGGTGGGCATCCCGTTCGACAAGCGCACCACCGACGACCAGAAGGTGGACCGCATCCTCGAGTGGCTGCGCGCGCCGCGGCCGCCGCGCCTCGTGATGAGCTACCTGCACGGCTGCGACGACGCCGGCCACGAGCGCGGCCCCGACACGCCCGAGGTGAAGACCTGCATCGCGGAGAGCGACGCGCGCCTCGGGCGGCTGCTGGCCGGCGTCGACCGGTCGCGGGTGGCGGTCGTCGTCGTCTCCGACCACGGGATGCGGCGCACCGAAGGGGAGATCGATCCCGACGATCCGTTCGTCGCCGCGGGTGTCGCCGACGTGGCGGCGACCGGGCCGGTGGCGAACGTGTACCTGCGCGGCCCCGAGAAGAAGGCCGAGGCGCTCGCGATCGCGCGCGCGCTGCCGCACACCACCGTGTACGAGCGCGACACGCTCCCCGCCGGGTGGCGCTACCACCACCCCGAGCGCACGGGCGACCTCGTCCTGGTGGCGGACCGCGGCTGGCACTACCTGCCGAAGCTGAACGGCCACGAGGGCCCACCGGTGGTGCCCGGCCACCACGGCCACGCGCCCGACGATCCCGACATGGGGGCCATCTTCTACGCCTGGGGCGCCGGCGTCCGGCCCGGGGCGATGGTGCCCGAGGCGAGCGCCGTCGACGTCGTGCCCACGGTGTGTCGGCTGCTCGGCATCGCGCCGCCGGCGCACGCCGAGGGCCGCGCGCTCACGGAAGTGCTCGAATCCCCTTGAGAATCAGCCGCGGCTGCGCACGAGCCGCAGCACGTCGGCGGGTGCACGCTGCGCCACGAGCTTCTCGACGAATGCCTCGTCGCCGACGAGGCGCGCGAGGGCGGCGAGGCTGCGCAGGTGCTCCTCGGCCTGGCCGGCCGGCGAGAGCAGCAGGAAGACGAGGCGCGCGGGGCGGTCGTCGGGCGTGGGCAGGTCGAGGCCGCGCGGCGCCACGGCCACGAGGCAGCGGGTACCGTCGATGCCGCTGACATAGGCGTGCGGCAGGAGGACGCCGTGGCCGATGGCGGTGGTCATGGTCTGCTCGCGGGCGAGGACGCCGTCGCGCAGCGCGTCCCCGCGCAGGCCGGGCCAGGCATCGGCGGCGTGTCGGGCGAGCCGGTCGATCGTCTCGCGGAACGGCGCCGGCTCGCCGTCGAGGACGACCGCCTCCCACCGGATGTCGGCGATGCCCGGGATGACGCGGCGCAGCGCGATGGTGTGGGCATCCGCCGCGGGCTCGGGGGCGGGGAGCAGCGCGGCCCGCGCCTCCTCGATGCGGAAGAGCGGGCGGGCGCCCTCGCCGGAGAACGCCTCGATGCGCAGGTCGCCGGCGCCGAGGGCGCGCGCCACCTCGGTGGGCGACGGCAGGTCCGCCCAGACGACGTGCCGCGAGCGCTCGCCTGCCGCCCCCCAGCGGAACGTGGGGATGCCCAGCGCCTCGCGCCAGCGGGCGCACAGCAGCTCGTCGAGGTGCGGGTTGGGGAAGAGCGCGAGGAAGGCGCCGACGTCGCCGAAGCGCGGGTCGTTGGGCAGCTCGGGATCGAGCGGATCACCGGCGACGACCACGGGGCCGTCCTCCTCGTCGGCGGGCGCGGCCGCCTCCTCGCCGATGAGCGCGACCGCGCCGACCCCGGCCCGCCGGAGCGCCCGCCCGAGCGGCAGCGCGACGTCGGGCTCGCCGGCCAGCAGCCACGTCCGCGGGGCGGCGCGCTCGACGCGGAGCAGCCGCGCCACCGGCCCGGCGGTGAGCCCTTGCAGCAGCACGGTGGTCCCGATGATCGCGAAGGTGAACGTCTGCAGGATCCACGCGTTCTCGTGCCCGGCGGCGGTGAGCTGGAGCGTGACGAGCGACGCCATCGAAGCGGCGACGATGCCGCGCGGCGCCACCCACGACAGGAAGAGCTTCTCGCGCAGCGTGAAGTCCCGGCCCCACGTCGAGACCCAGACGTTGGCGGGGCGGACGACGAGCAGCACGACCGCGAGCAGCGCCACGAGCGGCCAGCCCAGGCTCGGCAGTCGGCGCAGGTCGAGGTTGGCGGCGAGGAGCATGAACAGGACGCCGATCGCCAGCTCGGTGAGCTCGTGCTTGAAGCGGCGGACGTGGATGAGCCCCGGCGGGCGCCGCACCGCCACCACGAGGCCGGCGACGATGACCGCCAGGATGCCCGACTCCGCCAGGATCGCGTCGCAGGCGCCGAACACGAGCAGGGCCATGGCGAGCGTGAAGATGCTCGCGTGCTCGGCGGGCACGAGGTGGCGCTCGAGCGTCAGCGCCAGCAGGCGCCCGATGACGTAGCCCGCGCCGGCGCCGAGGAGCAGGCGCAGCGCGAAGCCGCCGAGCGGACCCGTCGCCGACTGGCGGACGTCGGGCGCCACCCACTCGAAGACCAGCACCGCCAGGAAGACGCCGACGAAGTCGACGAGCACGCCCTCCCAGTACAGCACGTGGTGCAGGCGCTGCCGCACGCGCACGCGGCGCAGGAGCGGCGAGACGACGGTGGGCCCGGTCACCGAGACGAGCGTGCCGCCGAGGATGGCGAGCTCGACGGAGAGCTCGGTGAACGCGTAGAGCGCCAGCGCCGTGCCGAGCCAGGTCACGAGCACGCCGATCGTGAGCATGCGCGCGATGACCACCGGCGCGCGCCGGAACCCTGACACGTCGAGCGTCAGGCCACCCTCGAAGAGGATGACGGCCACGGCGGCCTTCACCACGGTCTCGAGGCCGTGTCCGAGGATGCCCGGCTGCACGAGCCCGAGACCTTGCGGTCCGAGCAGGATGCCGGCGGGCAGGAGGAGCGCGATGGCGGGGATGCGCAGGCGATCGCCGAGGATGATCAGCATCACGCCGGCGCCCGCCGCGAGTGCGAGCATGAGAAGCATGGGGCGGGGCAGAGTGCAGACGGCGTGCCGCGCGCGCCGCCGGGCCGTGGGCGGGCGGTCGTGTCGCGAACTGCGACGCGTCGCGCGGCGGGGCGCCGGCGCGTCCTCTCGGAGGCGTCCGGTCGGAGGCGTCCGGCACGATTGTGGAAAGGAGCGGGCGCCCGGTGGTGGATCCATGAAGCTCGCGACGAGGCTCGGACTCTCGATCAGCGTCGGCATCCTCGGGGTGCTCGGCGTCGGCGCCTGGCTCTGGGTGGGTTGGCAGCGCGCCGAGTATCGGGACGACGTCGTGCGCGACCACTACGTGCTCGGTCGCGCCCTCGCCGGCAGCGCCGAGCTCGTCTGGCGGACGCAGGGCCGGGAGCGCGCGCTCGAGCTCGTCGAGCAGATCAACCGGCGCGAGGAGCGCATGAGCGTGCGCTTCGTGCGCCTCGAGGCCCCCGCCGGCGACGCGCGCCGGCCGCTGCTGTCCGGGGTGAAGCTCGACCCGGAGCGGCCCTACTTCAGCACCGTCCGCGAGCTGCCGGGCGAGCCGCCGTCCATCGTGTCCTACGTGGCCGCGCCCGTCGCCGACCGCCGCGACGGCGCCATCGAGTTCGTCGAGCCGCTGGCGCAGGAGCAGGCCCACGCCCGCCAGGTGCTGGCGCAGGCGCTCGCCGCCACGGCGCTGCTGCTGCTGCTCTGCACGGCCATCGCGCTGTTCTTCGGCTTCGTGTTCGTGGGGCGCCCGCTGCGGCGCCTGACCGAGAAGGCGCGGCGCATCGGCGCCGGCGACCTCTCGGGACCGCTCGAGGTGCGCCAGCACGACGAGGTGCGCGAGCTCGCCGACGAGATGAACGCCATGTGCGTGCGCCTCGCCGAGGCCAACGCCCGCGTCGGCGCGGAGTCCGAGGCCCGCATCCGCGCGCTGCAGGAGCTCCGGCACGCCGACCGCCTGCGCACCGTGGGCGAGGTCGCTTCGGCGATGGCCCACGAGCTCGGCACCCCGCTCAACCTCGTGCGCATGCGCGGCGAGATGGTGGCCACGGGCGAGGTCGAGGGGGAAGGCTGCCGCCGCGCCGGAGAGATCATCGTGCGCGAGTCGGACCGGATGTCGTCCATCATTCGGCAATTGCTTGACTTCTCTCGCCGGGAGGCGCCGCGCATCGCCCGCGACGACCTGCGCCGGGTCGCCCATGAGACCGTGCGCATGCTGGCTCCGCTCGCCGAGCGCAACGCCGTGGCGCTCGAGCTGAAGGGGGACGGGCCGGTGCACCTCGAGATCGACGGCAACCAGATCCGGCAGGCGCTCACGAACCTCGTGCACAACGCCATCCAGGCCACGCCGGCGGGCGGCCGCGTCGCCGTGGAGGTGACGGCGAACGGAGAGGGCGCCCGCGTCGTCGTCCGCGACTCCGGCGCCGGCATCGCCCCGGAGCACCTGTCGCGCATCTTCGAGCCGTTCTTCACCACCAAGCGCCCGGGCGAGGGCACGGGCCTCGGCCTGTCGGTGGCCGACGGCATCGTGCGGGAGCACGGCGGCAGCATCGAAGTGGCGAGCGAGCCCGACGCCGGCAGCCGCTTCACCATCCACCTGCCGAGGGAGGCCCGGCGATGAACGCGATGCGGGGGCGCGTGCTGGTGGTCGACGACGACGTCGGCACGTGCGAGGCGCTCGAGGAGAGGCTGACGCGCCGCGGTTTCGCGGTCGTCACGCGCACCGACGCGCGCGAGGCGTTGCTGGCGATGGAGGCGGAGGCCTTCGACGTCGTCCTCACCGACCTGAACCTGCGCGGGCAGAGCGGCCTGTGGCTCTGCGAGCAGGTGGTCGGCGCCCGGCCCGACGTGCCGGTCATCCTGATCACCGCGTTCGGCAGCCTGCAGACGGCGATCGGCGCCATCCGCGCGGGCGCCTGGGACTTCATCACCAAGCCGTTCGACATGGAGGTGCTGGCGCTGGCGCTCGAGCGCGCCGCGCGGCACGGACGGTTGCGCGACGAGGTCCGGCGGCTGCGCTCGGCGGCGGCGGAGACGGAGCGCTTCGAGGAGATGCTCGGCTCGAGCGCGGCCATGCGGCAGGTCTTCGCGCTGCTCGATCGCGTCGCCGACACCGATTCGACGGTGCTCGTCACCGGCGAGAGCGGCACCGGCAAGGAGCTCGTCGCGCGCGCCCTGCACCGCCGCAGCCGCCGCCACGCCGCGCCCTTCGTGGCGGTGAACTGCGCGGCGGTGCCCGAGAGCCTGCTCGAGAGCGAGCTGTTCGGCCACGTGAAGGGCGCCTTCACCGACGCGCGCAGCGCGCGCAAGGGCCTCTTCCAGCAGGCGCACGGCGGCACGCTCTTCCTCGACGAGATCGGCGAGCTGCCGGTCACGATGCAGCCCAAGCTGCTGCGCGCGCTGCAGGAGCGCGTGGTGCGCCCGGTCGGCGGCGACCACGACGTGCCCTTCGACGTGCGCCTCATCGCCGCCACCAACCGCGACCTCGAGGCCGAGGTGTCGGCGGGCCGCTTCCGCAGCGATTTGTTCTATCGGATCAACGTGATCCCGGTGGCGGTGCCGCCGCTGCGCGCCCGCGGCGGCGACGTGCTGCTGCTGGCGCAGCGCTTCGTCGAGAAGTTCGCGGCGCGCGGCGGGCGGCCGGTGAAGGGCGTGACGCCCGAGGCCGCGCAGGCGCTGCTCGCCCACGACTGGCCGGGCAACGTGCGCGAGCTCGAGAACGCGATGGAGCGGTCGGTGGCGATGGCGCGCGGCGAGCAGGTGGCGCTGCAGGACCTGCCGGAGCGCGTGCGCGAGCGCGGCGCGCGCCACGTGATCGTCAGCGTCGACGAGCCGAGCGACATCGTGCCGCTCGAGGAGATGGAGCGACGCTACATTCTGCGCGTCCTCGAGGCCGTGGGCGGCAACAAGAAGCTGGCGGCGCAGGCGCTCGGCGTCGACCGCAGCACGCTCTACCGCAAGCTCGATCGTTTCGGCGGCGGCAGCGGCGAGTGAGCGTGTCGCGAATCGCGACACGTCGCATTTTCCGACACGCCCGACGGCGTCCAGGGGGCATTCCCCCAAAGCCGCCGCCGGCATGGATCTGGAAGTAGCCGTCTTCGATGTCGACGCAGGCCATCCCCGACGACGTGCGCGCGCTCATCGAGCAGCACATCTCGTCGGTCGCCCAGCTCGAGGTGCTCCTGCTGTTCTTCCGCACGGTGCCGCGCGGCTGGGACGCCGCCGAGGTCGCGCGCGAGCTGCGCATCGACGCGGGCTCGGCGGCCGGCCTGGTCTCGGACCTGTCGGCGCGCGGCTTCCTCGCGCTCGACGCCGCCGGACGGCCGCGCTACGCGCCGTCCGCGGCCACCCTCGCCGCCGCGGTCCCCGCGCTCGAGACGTGCTACCGCGAGCGGCGCGTCGCGGTGATCACGCTCATCTTCGCCAAGCCCCCGGAGCCGCTCCGACAGTTCGCCGAGGCCTTCCGGCTCAAGAAGGGGGGCGAGTGATGGCCGACGTGGTCTTCCTCCTGTGCGCCCTGACGAGCCTCGTGAGCGCCGTGCTGCTGCTGCGCGGCTATTCGCGCGGCCGCGCCCGCCTGCTGTTGTGGAGCGGGCTCTGCTTCGGCTTCCTGTTCGCGAACAACGTGCTTCTGTTCATCGACCTGCGGCTCGCGACCGAGATGGACCTGTCGATCGTGCGGATGGTCCCGACCCTGATCGGCATCGGGCTGCTCGTGTTCGGCCTCATCTGGGACGCGCGATGATCGACTTCCTCTCCGGCGTCGTCGCGATGGGCTACGCCGTGGCCGCCCTCTTCTTCCTGCGCTTCTGGCGGAGCACGCACGACCGTCTGTTCGGCCTCTTCGCCGCGTCGTTCGGCATCCTCGCGCTGCACCGCGTCGCCCTGCTCGTCATCGACAGCACGAGCGAGCACCAGCCGATGGTCTACACGGCGCGCCTGGTCGCCTACCTGCTGATCGTCTTCGCCATCCTCGACAAGAACCGCGTGCGCTGATCCCTTCGATTTCTTGAGTCTCCGCGCCCGACGGACCAAAGTTGGGGCCGTTCCGTCGGGGAGGAAGCATGAGACGGTGGATCGGCGCCGCGCTGCTGTGCGGAGCGCCCGCGGCGGCGCAGACGGTCGACGCCACGGCGGCGACGGCGCCCGCCAGCGAGGCGGTGCGGCTCTCGATCGGCGTGGACCAGTGGCACGAGGCGGTGTCCGACTTCCCGATCGACGAGGACGGCCGCGAGTACGGCGCCGGCGTCGGCATGACGCGCCTGCGGGCCGGGGCGACGTGGCCGCTGCACGCGCGCCTGACCCTGCGCGCCGAGGCCGACCTGTTCGCCGACCGCGTGTACGGCGACGTCTCCGACGTGGGCACGGACCGTGTGGATCGGGCCGTTCGGGAGGGCGAGCGCTTCGAGGAGGGGCCGGTGGTGCCGCGCGCGCTCGTCCTCGATTGGCGGACGCCGATCGGGCTGCTGCGCGTCGGGCACCAGGCGAGCCACTGGGGCCTCGGCATCGTGGCGAACGCGGGCACGCGCGACCGGCGCCTGTTCGGCGACGCGTGGCGCGGCTCCATCGTCGAGCGCGCGCTGTTCGCGACGTCGCCGGCCCAGGCGTTCGGCGCCGCGCCCGAGTCGTGGCTCGGCCGCGCGACGCTCGCGGTCGCCGGCGACCTGGTCTACGCCGACGAGACGGCGCGGCTGCTCGACGACGACGTCGCCACCCAGCTCGTGCTCAGCGCGTTCGTGCGGCCGCGCGAGTGGACCGAGCCCGGCGACGGCGCCCGCCACGACCTCAGCGGCGGCCTGTACGTCGTGCGGCGTCACCAGGAGTACGCCGACGGCGACGCGCTCGACGTGTGGGTCTTCGACGGCCATCTGCGGTACGTGCAGACGTGGAACCGCACGAACTCGATGCGCTACGAGCTCGAGGCGGCGTGGATCGACGGCACGACGGACCGCGTGACCACCGACCGCGCGCCCACGGGCGTGGACGTGCAGTCCATGGGCGTCGCGTTCGAGATGGGCTGGTCGTGGCAGCTGTTCGGCCTGCCGATGGGCGTGACCGGCCTCGCGGGCACCGCCAGCGGCGACGCCGATCCCGACGACGGCAAGCAGCAGCGCTTCACGTTCCACGACTCCTACGACGTGGGCCTCGTGCTGTTCGACCACATCGTCCCGCCGCTGCAGCGGCGCGCGGTCGAGCGCCTCGACGACCCGCGGCGCGCCAAGGACGCCCCCGACGGCCACGAGGCGCTCGCGCAGCGGGGCGGCGTCAGCGGCGCCACCTACGGCGGCCTGCGCCTCGCCGCGGGGCCGTGGCGCGGCTTCGACGGCGGCGTGCAGGTGCTCTCGGCGAGCACCAGCGCGCCCTTCCTCGACCCGTATCGCACCTTCGCGGCGGGCGGCGACCCGACCAACCCCTTCGGCGGCCCCGGCGAGGGCAACCTCGGCACCGAGCTCGACTTCGTCGCGCGCTACACGCTCGCCGACGCGGGCTTCCGCGGCCTGTCGCCGTCCTTCCGCCTGACCTACGGCGTGTTCTTCCCCGGCGAGGTCCTGCGGGGCCCCGACGGCGACCTCGGCACCGTGCACATGATCCAGGCGCGCCTCTCCATCGACTACGACCTCAACGGAGGGACCTGAAATGCGGCGCGTTCTCCTGTGCGCGGCGCTGATCGGCGGCTGCGATCCGGCGTTCGACGAGAAGGCGACGGGCCTCGCGCTCACCGAGCCGACGGCGGGCCCGAAGGTGATGTTCGACCTGGACGCGCGCCCGCTGCCCGAGATCCCGTTTCCCAATGATCTCGCGACGAAGGCGGATCCGACGAGCCCGACGGGGCGGCGGCTCAACCTGTCGCTGATCGGCCCGACGCTGTTCGAGGGGCGCGTGCGCGAGAAGGCGGACCGACTCGACGGCTTCGGGGTGTTCGCGCCGATCTGGGTGCGGTTCGACGCGCCGATCGACGCCGAGGCGCTGCGCGAGCGGCACCGCAACCGCATCGTGAGCGACGACGCGGTCTACCTGCTGAACATCGACCCGAAGAGCCCCGGCTTCGGCGAGCGCGTCCCCCTTGACCTCGGCTACTGGGCGGAGCTGCCGCCCGCGCTGCGCGCCACGCCCGAGCAGCGCGCGCCGCGGACGGGGCGCTTCCCGGTGGCGCTGTCGCGGCCGGACCAGTACTTCCCGCACGACCCGCGCGCGGGCACCGCGTCGCTGGCCTACGAGACGGTGGACGAGCACGACGCCGACGGCGACGGCGTGCTCGACGACGCCGAGGACACCGACGGCGACGGCGTGCTCGACCGCCAGAACGTCGCGCGCGGGACGCCGGCGGCGGGCTCGACCGAGCAGGCCGACGCCATCCTGCCGTTCTACGAGACCGAGACGAACACGCTGATCCTCCGGCCGGTCATGCCGATGCGGGAGGCGACGCGCTACGCCGTCGTGCTCAGCCGCTTCGTGACCGACATGGAGGGGCGGCCCATCCAGTCGCCGTTCGTGTTCGTGAACCACGCGCGGCAGACGCAGGACCTGAAGCCGCTGGTCGACGCGCTGCCGCAGCACGGCCTCAACGTCGAGGACGTGGCCTTCACGTGGTCGTTCACCACGCAGACGGCCACGCGCGACCTGCTCGACATCCGCCGCGGCCTCTATGGCCACGGACCGCTCGGCTGGCTGGCGTCGGAGTATCCGGCGGAGCTCGGCGAGATGTGGCCGTGGCGGTCGGAGGCGTCGACGACCGCCTGCGAGCGCACCGGCAGTCGCACCTGCGCGCCGCAGCAGCCCGGGCTGCTCGTCGAGGCCATGACGCTGCTGAGCCCGCTGCGCCCGTTCATCGGCGAGCTGCTCGGCGTGGAGGCGCGGGACGCCAACGCCGTCGTCGACAGCTACCGCTTCGTCGACTACTTCGTCGCCGGATCGTTCGAGGCCCCGAACTTCCTCGCCGACCGAGACGGCCTCGCCGCCGACGGCTACCCGCAGGACGACGACGAGAGCTTCGAGCTCGACGCGCGCGCGGGGACGGCCGAGGTGGGCACCACGACGGTCACGTACTGGTGCGCCATCCCGAAGAAGCTGACCTACGTCGAGGACGGCGAGACGAAGGTGCACGAGCCGCCGTTCCCGGTGGTGCTGTACGGGCACGGTTACGGCAGCAATCGCCTCGAGATGCTCGGCTTCGCGGGGCACCACGCGCGCGCCGGCCTGGCGACGTGCGCGCTCGACGCGTACGGGCACGGCGTGATGCTGCCGCCGGACCAGCTCGCGACGGTGAAGCCGCTGCTCGGCACGCTGTTCACGCGCGTCGGCATCGACGGCGAGCTCGCGCTCGGCAACATCAGCGCCGGCCGCGCCCGCGACCTGAACAACGACGGCTTCCCCGACAGCGGCGGCGATTTCTGGACGGCAGACACGTTCCACACCCGCGACATCCTTCGGCAATCGGCGGTGGACTGGCTGCAGTTCGTCCGCGTGCTGCGCTCGTTCGACGGCACGCGCACCTCGGCGATCGATCTCGACGGCGACGGGCGGGGCGGCGAGCTCGCCGGCGACTTCAACGGCGACGGCGTGGTCGACATCGGCGGGCCGAAGAACGACTACTTCGGCTGGGGCATCTCGCTCGGCGGCATCCTCAGCGTGCTCGTGCCGCCGATCGAGCCGTCGATGGTGGCCGCGGCGCCGACCTCGGGCGCGGCGGGCCTCGTCGACGTCGCCACGCGCTCGGTCCAGAGCGCCGCGGTGCGCGTCGTGGCGCTGCGCATGATGGGCCCGCTCGTCCTCGGCGAGCCGGTGTACGACGGCGAGACGTTCACCGGCCGCTGGCGGCTCGAGTGGATGGTGCCGAACACCTCGCCGCCGGCGCGCAACCCCGACGAGGCGCGCATCCCCATCGCCGAGGTGGCGCTGCGCGACGGCGACGTCGTGACCGTGCGCAACCTGACGCGCGAGGCCAACACGCTGCTCGAGATGCCGGACCGCCGCTTCGCCGTCGTGCGCGAGGGCCAGGGTTTCCGCGTGCACTTCGCCGCCGACGCCTGGTCCGCCACCGAGAAGCGCGCCTACATGGGCTTCGACCCGCGCGCCGAGGGCTTCCAGCCGGTGCGCATGACCTCGGAGCAGGTGCTCGCGTCCGGCGACCGCTTCGTGATCGAGGTGTTCTCGGCCGGCGAGACGTCGAAGCCGCGGGAGGTCGTCGACACCTGGGCCGCCGACACGCCGTGGCAGGGGACGGTGTATCCCGCGGGGGCGCCGCTCGTGGCGCCGGCCGAGGGCATGGGCCACCGCCGCGGCTCGCCGGACCTGCGCCGCTTCTTCAACATCGCGCAGGCCATCCTCGACGGCGGCGATCCCGTCGCCTACGCGCCGCTCTACTTCTTGCGGCCCTACGACCAGACCGACATCGAGCCGGACCACCCGCAGGAGACGCGCGCCATCGTCATCCCGACGATCGGCGATCAGGAAGTGCCCGTGAACACGGGCATTTCCATGGCGCGCGCCATGGGCATCATCGACTTCTCGAAGCCGCGGGCGGACCTGTACGGGCTGACCGAGGACGACTACCTGCTCGCCGTCGGCGCCTACGAGGGCACCGAGCGCTACCCGCGCTGGGTCGACGGCCGCGGCCCGTACAACTTCGACGTCGACGACCTCGACGAGATGACCGACGGCTTCGCCACCGACGCGCGCGGCAACGGGCGCCTGCGCCTGACGAAGAAGACGCCGGGCGGCGGCATCGCCGCGCTGCGCATGCCCTACAACGCGCGCAGCGACGGCGAGGGCGACACGCACGGCTTCGACATCTCGCAGCCGTCGCGCGCCTTCGACCTCGGCACGTTCATGGCCAACCAGATCAGCTACTTCTTCGCGCGCCGCGGCGTCGGCATCAGCCGCAGCCAGCTCGACCAGCGCTGCCTGCAGTACCGCGGCGACGACCCGCGGTCGTGCTCGTTCCTGCCGCTCTACCCCGAAGACTGATCCGATGAACGCGATGGCGTACTCGCTGCGCGAGCGGGCCTCGTTCGGCGACCACGCCTTCGATCTGGTCGGGCCCGAGGGCGCCGTCGTGGGGCGCGTCGTCCGTCGCGGTCACTTCCTGCGCCAGCTGGCGACCGTCCTCGGCGCCTTCGGGCTGGTCATCGGGGTGATCGCGGGCATCGCCTGGAACGCGGACGCCGGCGCACCGTGGGGTCTCCCGGCGCTGCTGGCGGCGGTGTGTCTCGCCGTGTGGGGCCTCTACCGGCTCGCGCCCGTGCGCGAGCTCGTCGTCACGATCCCGGACGCGCCGGCGCTGCGGCTGGTGCCGCGCCGGCGGTTCGGGCGCCCGACGCGCAGGTTCGACGTGAGCCGCGGCGGGGTGGCGTGCGGGCGCGTGGACCTCACCCGGACCTTCGTCGCCGGCGAGCTCACCGTGCGCTGGGCGGACGGGCGCCGCGAGGTGCTCTGCATCGTGCAGCGCGGCTGCATCGCGGCCGTCACCACGCGCGAGGGCGAGCCGCCCGCCCTGGACGAGATCGGCGCGCTGCTCGGCCTGGTGCGGACCGAAGTGCTGCCCCGCACGGTCGTGTAGCTCGCCTCGAGCCTGGCGAACGGCGTGAACCGCGGACGGGACACGGGACAGGGGGACGGGCACGGGCAGGGGCAAGGACGCGGCAGCCGGTGCGCCCGCTTTCAGGGCGTCGGCACCGGCTCCGTCGGGCCTTCCTCCTCGTCGGGGAGGTGGGCCCGCTCGGCGCGGAGCTTCTGGTAGTCCTTGTGGCTGCGGCCGAGGACGCCGGCGAGCGTGCGGCGGTAGCGCTGCAGCTCGGCGTCGAAGGTGGCGAGCGCGTCGCGCTGCGCCTTCAGCAGGGTCTGGAAGGTGACGTCGGCGGCGACGGCTTCGCCCCACTCCTTCTCGGCGGCGGCGAGCGCCGGCTCGAGGTCGGCGGTCATGTCGGCCGCGAAGGGCATCGTGTCGCCGGCGTCCTCGACGAGGTCGAGCAGGCGGGAGGCATCGGCGATGACGTCGTCCGGGATGTGGGGGTTGTGGCCGAACTCGGCCTCGCGGAGGCCGGGCTGGGCGCCGGCGACCACGGGGGCCCAGCCGCGCACCTTCGCGAGGAGCTGCGCCACGGCGGTGCGCCCCTCCTCGAACTCGCGCAGGCGCATCGGCGAGAACTTCGCCGCGGCGTCGTACGCGACGATGAACGCCTTCGCCTTGGGCACGATCGTGCCCTGGTAGGCGCGGATGGCCGGCTTGTCCGCGTGCCGGTTCGCCACCCCTTCGACGCGCGCCCCGATGCGACGCGCCTTCGCTCCTGTCATCGATGACATCGCCCCTCCCTTCGCCGGCGCCCTCGGCCGGCCCGTTCTCGCGCCCCGACGGGGCCGTCGCCCTTCTGCGGCGGCCTTTCAAAACCCTGCGGCGGCCCTTCAGAACCCTGCGGCGGCCCTTCAAAGCCCTGCGCCGGGCCGCCACCCGCCCCCCGGGCACGTTGCATCGCGCCCCAGGGGCCGTTCAGCGCCCTGCGGCGGCGCCCCATCGCGCCGTCGGGCGGCCTCATCGCGCCGTGCCCGGCGGGATGTCGTCCGCGCGACCTCCTCCTCGCGCTTCGTCGCGGATTCATCGCGCCGCGGCGCCGCCGATCCCGGCCCTGGCGGCGGTTCATCGCTCCGGGCCGGCCATGATCCCGAGATGACGCTGAAACACCGCGAGACAGCGCGAGGTTGGCGCAAGCGCGGCTCCGGGGTCAACGAGGGATCTCGCCGGCCCATGCAGTTCGTCCCGCCGCGGCCCGACGTGGTAGAGCAGGAGCGCGCCCCACGCCGGAGGTCCCATGCACCCGCGCCTCGCCGCCTGCCTCGCCCTCCTCCCGCTGGCCGCTTGCGGCGGCGGCGAATCGACGGAAGGCGGCGGCGGGTCCGGCGTCACCTGGCTCGCCGAGGGCAGCGGCCCGTCCAACGCCGAGCCGCTCTGGCCGGTCCGGCCGGGCTGGACGATGCAGGGCCACCTCGCCGGGCGGTACGCGCACACGTACACGGTGCTCGACGCGCGCACGGTCGGCGGGCGCACGGTGACGCCGCTCGCGGCGGCGGTGCGCGGCAACTTCGAGTTCCTCGGCGTGCCGTCGGAGCCCGCCTTCTACCGGTACCTCGCCGAGGACGCCGAAGGGCTCTGGTTCTTCGGGCAGCCGAAGGAGGGCCTGCTCGACGCCGGGGCGCTGCTCGTCCCGCGCGAGGTGAAGGTCGGCATGAAGTGGACGTCGCGGGTCGACGGCGACGCGCGGTTCACCGTCGAGGTGACGGGGCGCGAGACCCAGGAGACGAACTTCGGGCCGCGGACCGTCTGGACGCTGGCCATCGCCGACGAGCGGCGCTTCTGGTACGAGGGCCCCGACCTGGCCGACTCGCCGCGGCGCACCGGCGCGACGACCGTCATGCGCTTCGCCGAGGGACGCGGCCCCATCTCCGACAACCCGCTGTTCGGGACGGGGATGACGACGGACGGCGGGCTCGCCGACCACCTCGTCGTGCCGCTCGGCGACGCCGCCGCGCCGGTGACCGCGCCGGCGGCCGGGCTGAGGCCGATCGGCGGCGGCGCGCGCGTGTTCGAGAACTTCCTGCCGATCGCCGCCGGCGCGTACCCCGATCCGTCCGGCGACGGCTCGACCATCCTCGCGGTGCGCGGCTTCGGGATGTTCTTCGGTCAGGCCTTCGCCGGCGACATGGACAACGGCGCCGGCGGCGGCGCGACGTCGACCGAGGACCACGCGCTCCGCTGCGCGCGGCTGCGCGGCGACACGATCGAGGCGCTCGCGGCCACCGACGAGCGGTGCGCGGCGGCCGACGGCCTGCTGGTCACGCGCGCCGGCGAGACGCACGTGCTGCCGTCGTTCAGCCACGGCATTCCGCTCTTCGAGCAGCACTGCCCCGTCGGTTCCGGCAGCTGCATCCCGCGCGTGCACTTCTTCCGCGGGCTGCTCGAAGGCGACGACGGCCGCCCCCTCGCGCTCTCGTGGAGCGTCGAGGGGCGCGCGGCGCCGCCCGGGTCGGTCTCGATCGGCCGCTACGAGCCCGACTTCTACGTCGAGAACACGCTCTCGTACCCCGACGGCTTCGAGACCTGGCCGACGGTCCTGCCGTTCCTGGGCATCCGGCCGCACTTCGGCGCGGGCCCCGCGTCGTTCAACAAGACGTTCTGGTGGCTGAGGCGCCTCGACGACGGACACATCGCGCTGGCGGACGTCGGCGGCCTGTCCGGCGGCGACACCGGGCGCATCGCGTTCTCGCGGCTCGAGGCGATCCCGCGGGCCGCCGGCGAGCACTACGCGTTCCCGGCGATGGAGGTGCAGTCCGCGGTCGCGACGCCGGGCGGGCACGAGTACTTCCTGTTCGGATACGAGGGGTTGTTGCGCCGCGTGCACCTCGCTCGCGACGGGATCGAGCTCGAGGCGGTGGCGCAGCTCGCGCCGCCCGAGGGCGACTTCCTGTCGGCGGCGTTCGTGGTCGGCGACGAGGTGATCGCCCTGTCGCAGCGCGACATGAAGGGCGCGGACCCCTGGTTCACCGAGGGCGGCATCGACCGCACGCATTTCACGTCGTCCGGCGACGTGTACGCCTGGCGCGCGCCGCTGCCCGCGGCCGGCGCGAGGGCGCGCCCGTCGCCGATCTTCGGCGTCGAGGCGCAGGTCTTCGACAAGGACGTGCGCGTCTGCTGGGCGCCGGGCGGCGGTCCCGCCGACGAGGACAGCTTCACGCTCGGCGGGGCGGCGCCCGCGGCGGTGATCGAGCACGGGCCGTGCGTGCTGCTCGTCCGCGCGGCGCCCGAATCGCACGAGGCGCCGCTGCGGCCGGGCGCGTGGGCGATCGAGGGCGAGGTGCCCGGCGCCGGCCGGGTGGCGATCGCGCTCTCGCCCGACGTGTGGCGCTCGAAGCACTTCGGCAAGGGGTGGGAGCACCCGCGCGGCTTCGACCACGCCGGCGGGGAGCCGGCCCTGGTGGGCGCGCCGCTCGCGGGCGGCGGCATGGTCTCGACGCTGGGCGTCTTCGGTCCGGGCCTGATCTCGGGGACCGACGAGAACGCGACGCGCGGCGGCGGCCGGGCCGCGCGCGACGCCGCCGGCCACGGCCTGTGGACCTACCGGCCGCAGTGGAGCCTGCACGGCGTGTCGCTTCTGCACCGCGACGGCGAGACGGTGGTCGACCTCGAGCCCTACGTGGCCGCCAAGCAGCTGGGCGGCACCCGCGTGTACGATGTGTGGCCCATCCCGGTGGTCGGCGGCGGCGTGCTCGTCGGCGACCTGCTCGTGCGGCCCGACGGCGGCGTCACGGATCTGCCGGTCCCCGCGTTCCGCGATCCGGGCAACGCGCAGTTCGTGCCGCGCGTCGCCCTCGCCGACGGCACCGTCTGCGCGTCGGTGCAGGACGCCGGCGACAGCGGCCACACGGAGACGATGTTCACCTGCGTGGCGCCCGACGGGACGGCGCGGTCGACGCCACACGACCTCGCCTACCACCCGGTCGAGCCGGGCCCCTGGGCGGCGACCGCGAGTGCCGCGTGGACGGCGATCGCCGACGAGCACG
The DNA here is from genome assembly GCA_963169045.1 of Myxococcota bacterium. Classification (GTDB taxonomy): domain Bacteria; phylum Myxococcota_A; class Bradymonadia; order UBA7976; family UBA1532; genus CAUJDF01. The sequence continues at coordinate 130,690 of CAUJDF010000057.1, read as the reverse complement.
GCGCGCTCCGGGTGATGCGCGTCGACCTCGCCACGCTCGAGCGCACGGACGTCGCCCTGCCCGGCGTCCCGGCCGGGTCGAAGGCCAGGGTGCGCCACGACGCGCGCGGCACGCCGTACTTCCTGTTCACGTCCGAGGGCGGCACGCACGCGTTGTTCCGGCTCGAGGACGGCGGCCCGGCGCCCATCGACGTGCCGGAGCTCGCGCTGATGCGCGGCTCGGTCGACGTCGACGTCGTCGTCGACGAGGCGCTCTTCCTGTTGGTGTCGCTGAACCACCGGCCGCCGCTCGAGGCGGAGAGCCTCACCGACGACCCGCCCGACGTGCTGCGCGTGCCGCGCGCGGGGCGCTGAGCTACTGCTTGAGCCGGTAGCCGGTGCGGAACACCCACGCGACCACCACGAGACACACCGCGCAGAAGCCGAGCGTGGCGGCGAGGCTCGCGACGACGTCGACGTCGGCAGCGCCGAAGAACGTCCAGCGGAAGCCGCTGACGAGGTAGACGACGGGGTTGAAGAGGCTGACCGTGCGCCAGACCGGCGGCAGCATGTCGATGGAGTAGAAGGCGCCGCCGAGGAAGGTGAGCGGCGTGACGACGAGCATCGGGATGAACTGCAGCTGTTCGAAGCCGTTCGACCAGATGCCGATGATGAAGCCGAAGAGACAGAAGGTCGCCGCCGTGAGCACGAGGAAGGCGACCATCCAGAGCGGGTGCTGGATCTCGAGCGGGACGAAGAGACTCGCCGTCGCGAGGATGATCAGCCCGAGCAGGATGGACTTCGTCGCCGCCGCGCCGACGTAGCCGAGCAGGATCTCGGGCGGCGAGACCGGCGCCGACAAGAGCTCGTAGATGGTGCCCGTCCACTTCGGCATGTAGATGCCGAACGAGGCGTTCGAAATGCTCTCGGTGAGCACCGACAGCATGATCAGGCCGGGCACGATGAAGGCGCCGTAGGGCACGCCCTCGACCTGGTTCATGCGCGCGCCGATCGCCGCGCCGAACACCACGAAGTAGAGCGACGTGGTGATGACGGGCGTGACGAGGCTCTGCAGCAGCGTGCGGCCGAAGCGGGCCATCTCGAAGCGGTAGATCGCCGCGACCGCGTGGCGGTTGAAGGTCACGGCCGCTCCTCGCGGCGCTCGCTCACGAGGCCGACGAAGATGTCCTCGAGCGAGCTCTGGCGGGTGTTGAGGTCCTTGAAAGCGATGCCGAGGCGGATGATGCGTTCGAGGAGCGCCGGGATGGCGGTGCCCTCCTCGCGGGCGTCGAAGGCGCACTCGAGCTCGGTGCCGCCGTTCTTCAGCGCGAGCGACCAGTCGCCGAGCGCCGGCGGGATGGCCGCGAGCGGCGCCGCGAGGGTCAGCGTCAGCTGCTTCTTGCCGAGCTTCTTCATCAGGGCCGCCTTCTCCTCGACCACGATGAGCTCGCCCTTGTGGATGACGCCCACGCGGTCGGCCATCTCCTCGGCCTCGTCGATGTAGTGCGTCGTGAGGATGATGGTCACGCCGCGGTCGCGCAGGCGGCGGACGAGCGCCCACATCTCGCGTCGCAGCTCGACGTCGACGCCCGCCGTGGGCTCGTCGAGGAAGAGGATCTCCGGCTCGTGCGCCAGCGCCTTGGCGATCATCACGCGCCGCTTCATGCCGCCGGAGAGGGTCATGATGCGGTCCCGGCGCTTCTCCCAGAGCGACAGGTCGCGCAGCACGCGCTCGACGAGCGCGGGGTCTTTGGGTCGCCCGAACAGGCCGCGGCTGAAGTTCACCGTGGCCCAGGGCGTCTCGAACGCGTCCGTGGTGAGCTCCTGCGGCACGAGGCCGATCCGCGAGCGGGCGGCGCGGTAGTCGCGCACGATGTCGTGGCCGGCGACGGTCACGGTGCCGCTCGTCGGCGTGACGATGCCGCAGATGACGCTGATGAGCGTCGTCTTGCCGGCGCCGTTCGGGCCGAGCAGCGCGAAGATCTCGCCCTTGCGGATGGCGAGATCGATCGGCCTCAGCGCCTTCAGGCCCGAGGCGTAGGTCTTCGTCAGCTGCGCGACGGTGAGGATGGGGCTCACTCGCAGCCGCTGCTCGGCGCGGCGAGGCCGTCCTGGCCGCGGAGGGCCGGCGAGGCGCCGCCGACGCCGCCGACGCCGGGGCGCAGGAAGGTGTCGGCGCCGATCGCGACCGGCGTGTTCACACAGAAGACCGCCACCGAGGGACCGCCGGCGCCGCCGCCGCCGTGCCCGCCGCGGCCGCCGTCGGCGCCGTGGCCGCCGTTGCCGCCCCAGCCGGGTCCGGCGAGGCCGCCGCACGCGAACGCCTCGCGGCCGCGGCCGCCGGTGCCGCCCTCGGCCCCGACGCCGGGCTCGCCGCCGCGACCGCCGCGGCCGCCGGCGCCGCCGCCGCCGGACTGGTAGTCGCCGCCCTCGATCGTCAGGCCCGGCGAGTCGACGACGAACAGCGCGAACGAGCCGCCACCGCCCGCGCCGCCGGTGCCGGCGCCGCCGCCGCAGCCGCCGGCGCCACCGCCCGCGCCGCCACCGCCGGTGCCGTCGATGACCGCGGCGCCGCCGCCTCCGCCGCCGCCGCCGCCGGGGGGGCCGGCGGGTCCCGGGGCGCCGTCGGCGCCGCGCGCGGTGATCCAGAAGCCGGTCGCGTCGAGGGCGCCGTCGAGCCCGCCCGGACCCTCGGCCCCGGCGCCCGGCGCCGCGGGGTGACAGCCGTGGGCGCCGTCGCCGCCGGCGCCGCCGCCGCCGCGCGGACCGCCGGCCCCGCCGCAGCCGGGGAACTGCCCGGGCTGCCCGTCGACGCCGCGCGGGCTGCCCGCGCCGCCGGCGCCGCCGCCCGCGCCGCACGCGCTGGCGCCGCCGGCACCCGGCGGCTGGCCGCAGTCGCCGCCGTTCCGGCCGGGGGCGCCGTCGTCGCCGCGCGCGCCGTCGGCGCCGTCGCCGCCGCCGGGGGCGTCGCCGGCGCGCGCCGTCACCGCCCGCAACACGAGACCCGGCGCCTGACGCGCGTAGATGCCGTAGATCGAGCCGCCCGGCCCCGGATCGCCGCTCGCCTCGACCGTGACCAGGTCGAGGACCGTCGGCGCGCGCAGGCCCTCGGCGACGACGGCGACGACGCGGCCGCGATCGGCGCGCGTGCCGGCGATCACCGTCTCGGGGCGCGCGCCGCGGGCCCAGCTGCGCGCCGGGTCGTAGCCGCCGTAGAGCGAGACGCCGTCGACGAGCGTCACGCGCTCCTCGTAGCGGCCGACGCCGATCGCGACGCCGTCCACGTCGGCGCGCCCGGCGGCGGCCTCGAGGGCCTCGGCGATCGTGCCGAACGGGCGCTCGACCGTGCCGAGGCGGCCCTCCGGGGCGGCGTCGGCGCGCACGAAGAGCAGGCGTCGGCGATCGCCGTCGAGGTCGTCGCAGTTGGTGTCGGCGAACGCCGGATCGGGGCGGTCCTCGGCGTCGGGGTGCACGTCGGGATCGCCGTCGTCGCAGTCGCGGTCGTCGGCGACGCGCCCCGGCCCCGGCACGCAGGTCGCGGCGCCGGCCGGCCCGCCGAAGCCGTCGCCGTCGTCGTCCGGCCACTGGAGCGGCACGCCCTCGTCGACGAGCCCGTCGCAGTCCTCGTCGGCGCCGTCGCACGTCTCCGGCGTGGGGACGCACGGCGCGGCGTCCGGCTCGGGCGGCGCGGCATCGGGGTCGGTCGCTGCGGCGTCGGGCGCCGCGGCGTCGGGCGGCGCGCCATCCGGAGTCATGGCATCGGGCGGCGCTGCATCGGGCGGCGCGCCATCCGGAGTCATGGCATCGGGCGGCGGCCGCCACGCGTCCGGCGCGGCGTCGGCGGGCGGCCCCGCGTCGGCGCCGCCCACCGACGTGGCATCGGCACAGGCGCCGAGGAGCGCGGCGAGGACGAACACGGAGGTGCGCATGGGACGGAGCGTCCTCACCCGAGGTGTTTCAGGTCGTCGTGCCGCGCGACGCTCACCACCGCCGCCTCGCCGCCGAGGTACGCGGTGAGGCGGTCGATGGCATCGCGCACGGCGCTCTCGGCGGCGGCGTCGTAGAGGATGGTCACGTGCCGCCCGCGCAGCCCGCCGCCGAGCGCCGGCGCGCGGCTCGCGCCGCCGAAGTGCTCGACCACCTCGGCGCAGCTGGCGAAGCGGTCCGCGGGATCGGCGGCGCAGGCCCGCTCGATGAAGGTGGCCATGGCATGGCTGACCTCGGGCCGCCAGTCGGTCACGAGGGGCAGGGGCGCGCTCTCCTTCTGCTCGGCGAGGACGTCGACGTCCTCGTCGGAGAAGGGCGCCTCGCCCGTGAGCAGCGCGAAGGCCATCACACCGAGGGCGTAGATGTCGCTGCGGTGGTCGATGTCCTGGCCGCGCATCTGTTCGGGCGACATGTAGATCGGCGTGCCGACGGGCCCCGCGGCCTCGTCGCCCGACAGATCGCCCGCGATGCCGAAGTCCATCAGCTTGAGCGAGCCATCGTCGCAGAGCATCACATTGTCGGGCTTGACGTCGCGATGGGTGATGCCCCGCGCGTGGGCGTGTCCCAGCGCCTCGGCGAGCTGGACGACCACCCGCCGCACCATCGCCTCGCCGAGCTGCCGCTCGCGCACCATGCGCTCACCGAGCGTCTCGCCGGTGAGCAGCTCCATCACGATGAACTGCGTGGCATACGCCGTCTCGTGGTCGAAGACCTGCACGATGTTCGGGTGCCGCAGCCCCGCGACGATCGTCGCCTCGGCGGTGAACCGCGGGCCGTAGGTCTCGTCGAAGACCAGCTCGTGGTTCAGCATCTTCAGCGCGACGGGCCGGCGGAGCTGCTCGTGCCAGCCGGCGAAGACGGTGCCCATGCCGCCGCGGCCGATCTCGTGCAGCACCCGGTACTTGCCCACGCGCGCGATCTGTCCGCCGTCGAGCAGCCGCCGCCCGGCGAGCTCCGTGAGGAAGCGCGCCACCTCGCGGCTGTGCCGCACGAGCGCGTGGAACGGCCGGCGGTCGATGGCGATGCAGGTGGTGGGCTCGTGCGCGACGACGTCGGCCACGCGGGGCTCGCCGGTGAGGAGCGCCATCTCGCCGAAGACGTCGCCCGCGCCGAGCCAGCCGAGCTGTCGCAGGCGCTCGTCCTCGCGGACGCGCACCAGCACGAGGCCCTCGGTCACCACGTACATCGCGTCGCCGGGCTCGCCGGCGCGCACGATCGTCTCGCTCTCGGCGAAGCGCACCTCGCGTGTCTTGCGGGCGAGCACGGCGAGCGTCTCGTCGGAGAGCGACTGGAACGGCGGAACGTTGCGGAGGAACTGCGCGATGTCCACGCCTCGGTCATCTCACGGACGCCCGTCGCCGCACAATCGTCCCCGAGCGCCCCGCGTTGACGCGCGCGGCGGCGCTCCGCCATCCTCGCGGCATGGCCTCCCATCCCGATTCGCCCTTCGTTCCGCCGCGCGCGCCGACCCAGGCGGAGTGGGACGCGCTCACCCCCGACGAGCGCCGCCGCGTCGTCGAGGCGCTCCCGCCGAGCCTCACCGAGGCCGAGCTCTCGCCGCCCGAGGGGGACGCGCACCGCCTGGCGCGCGAGGGGGCCGTCGACGAGCTGACCGGCTACTTCCGTTCGCGGCGCGGCGGCGTCTACGTGGGCACGGAGCTCGTCGTCTACTACCCCGGCGAGCGACGGTTCGCCCCCGACCTCATGGTCGTGTTCGACGTCGATCCCCACGAGCGCGACAAGTGGATGGTCAGCGCGGAGGGCAAGGGTCTCGACTTCGTGCTCGAGGTCCACTACGGCGGCGACCGCAAGAAGGACGCCGAGCGCAACGTGGCGCTGTACGCCCGGGTGGGCATCCCGGAGTACTTCATCTACGACCGCCGCGGGCAGGTGCTGCGGGGGCACCGACTGCCCCCCGGCGGCGGGCGCTACCAGCCGATCGTGCCGCAGCACGGCCGGTACGCGTCCGAGGTGCTCGGGCTCGACCTTGCGATCGTGGGGGCGCGCCTGACCTTCTTCTCGGGGACGACGGAGCTGCTCGGGACCGCGGCCCTGCTCGCGCGCGTGCAGGACGTCGCCGACAACGCCACGCGTCGGCACGAGGAGGCCGAGCGGCAGCGCGAGGAGGCCGAGCGGCAGCGCGAAGCCGCCGAGCGCGCGCTCGCCGAGGCGCGGGCGCGCATCGCCGAGCTCGAGCGGTTGTTGCGGGAGCGGCCGCGCGAGTAGCCGGCCGCGTCAGTACATGTAGACGCTCGCCCCGGGCTTCTTCGCCGACTCGCACCAGCACGTGTCGTTCGTGGGCACGCAGCGCTCGCCGACGTTGCAGCAGCAGGCGGGCTTGTTCGGGTCCTCGGGGTTCGTCGCCTTGCACGAGACCGGGCAGCAGCCGCTGTTGTTCATGCGGATGGCGAGGCCCTGCCGCAGCTTCCCGAGCGCGGGATCGGCGCCCGGCGCGGGCAGGCGCGCCACCAGCGCCTCGCTCGTCGCCATCAGCGCCGTCTCGTCGACCGCCTCGCGGATCTGGCCGTACATCAGGGCGCGGTCCACGCCGAACGTGAGGAAGAGGCGGCCGTCCGGCGCCATGGTCGTCGACTCGCGGCCGTCGTAGGTCTCGACCGTCACCAGCGTCCGCCCCGCCTCCTCGACCGTGTACAGCGTCGTGTCGCGGGTGACGTCCATCGCCAGCTCGAGCACGCGGTCGTCGACCTCGAGCGTGTAGCGGCGCGCGGCGGCGTCGCCGTCCGCCGAGAGCAGCGCCACCGACCAGCGCTGGCCGTCGGTGCCCTCGATGTCGTAGCGGGCGAGGGGCTCGGATCCGGACTCGGCGCAGGCGGCGAAGGTCAGGGCGATCAGGGCGGCGAATAGGCGGCGCATGGGGTTCCTCCCGGGTTCCGTGTCGTTCGTGCCCGGGAGGTACCGGCGCCGCCGCCGGTTCTTTTTCGCGCCGCCGACGTCCGCGCGCCCGCCTCCGCCGTCCGGCCGACGCGAAACGTCCGGTGCGCTCCCTACCGTGGCGGATGGGAGGGTTGCGATGCGCTTCCTCGTCCAGGCCATGCAGCGGCCGAACCTCACGCCCGCCGACACCGCGCGCCTCTACGCGGCGATGGGCGAGTTCTACGGCGCCATCCCGAGCGGCGTGACGCTCGAGTGCGACTACATCCGCGGCGACCGGCGCGGCTCGTACTCGGTGCTCGACGTGCCCGACCGGGCGACGCTCGACCGCATCCTCGCGCCGTTCGACGGACTCGTGGACGTGCAGGTCGTCCCGGTGCTCACCGCCGCCGAGGCGATGGGTGCGTAGACTCCTGCCGCTGCTGGCCGCGGTCGTCGTCTCGACCGCCGCGGCCGCGTGGCGCTGGGCCCCGCTCGCGCGCGACTGGGTCGACGAGGACCAGTGCGTCGGCTGTCACCGGCAGCGCGACGCGCGGCTCGTCGACCAGTGGCTGCAGAGCCCGCACATGCCCGCCGGCGTAGGCTGCGCCGACTGCCACGGCGACGACCACGAGGCCATCTTCGCCCGCGGCGGCAGGGTGTCGGCGAAGGTCTGCGGCGACTGCCACGCGGCGGCGACCGAGAGCTTCGCCCGCAGCGGCCACGCGCGCGCCGAGGAGGCCGCCCGGCAGAACGGCCGCTTCCAGGCGGCCCCCGCGGCGATCCAGCGCGTCGGCTGCCTCTCGTGCCACGCCATCGGCCGTCTCGATCCCGACGGCGGGCGCGGCCGCTGCGCCGACTGCCACTCCGCCCACCGCTTCTCGGTCGAGGAGGCCCGCCGCCCCGAGGCCTGCGAGGGCTGCCACATGGGCCCCGACCACCCGCAGGCCGAGGCCTGGCGCGCGTCCAAGCACGGCGTCGTCTTCGCGCAGGCGCAGGACCCCGGCGTCGCGCCCACCTGCGTCACCTGCCACCTCGCCGGCGACCACGACACCAGCGGCGGCCTCACGCTCGGCACCACCGGCAACGGCCGCGTCCTCGCCGGCACGCCCGCGGGCATCCCGATGGAGGCGGCGGACCGCGACACGCTCGACGCCGGCCGCGCGCGCATGCTCGCCGTCTGCGGCGAGTGCCACTCCGCCGGCTTCGCCCGCCGCCAGCTCGCCGATGCCGACGAGGTGAAACGCATCGCCGACGGCCTCGTCGCCGAGGCGGCGCAGATCCTGCGCGAGCTGCACGCCGAGGGCCTCCTGGCGCCGATGCCCGCCGACCGCCCGCCGAACCCGGCGGCGGGGCACGCGCTCGTGCTCGGCGGCCACCAGCTCTACTCGGACACCTCCGCCATCGAGCAGCGCTTCTTCGAGATGTCGCACTTCCGCCACGCCATCGCGTTCAAGGGGGCCTACCACTTCTCGCCGGACCACGCGCACTGGCTCGGCTACGCGGCGCTGCAGGCCGATCTGACCTTCATCCGCGACGAGGCCCGTCGCCTGCGGGCGGCGCGATGAGGCGCCTGCTCTTCCTCCTCGCGCTCGGCTGCTCCAGCGCGCCACCGCCGGAGCCGCCGGGCGGCGTCGTCGGCGCCGAGCGCTGCGCCTCGTGCCACCCCGAGGCCTACGCGTCGTGGCGCCGCTCCGCCCACTTCCGCAACCTCGCCGAGCCCACGCCCGAGTCCGTCCTCGGCAAGCTCGACGTCGACTACACCTTCGGCGGCACGCGCACGCGCGTCTTCCTGCGCGACGGGCGCTACTTCATGACCTACCGCGACGCCGACGGCCGCGAGGAGACGTGGTCGATCGACCTCGTGCTCGGCGCCATCCGCCATCAGGCCTACCTGCACCGCGAGCCCGACGGGCGCCTGCAGGTGCTGCCCACCTACTGGAACGTCGAGGAGCAGTCCTGGCGCGACGCCACCGAGGGGCCGGTGAGCGGGGAGGGGCCGCTCGCGCGCAACCACCCGGAGCACTGGCGCAACTTCGGCCGCACCTTCAACCGGCAGTGCCTCGAGTGTCACTCGAGTCGCGGCGAGAAGCGCTACGACGCGGCGACGAACACCTATGCCAGCACGTTCGAGAACACGATCGACTGCGAGGCATGCCACGGCCCCGGCGCCGCCCACGTGCGCGCCTGGGAGCGCCCGGACCGCGCCGCGGCCGAAGGCACGCTGGCGCCCGTGGACCGCTACGGGCTCGACGCCGCCATCGAGGCCTGCGCCACGTGCCACGCGCGCAAGCGCGTCTACGCCGAGGGCTACGTCTCCGGGCGCACCGATTTCTACGACCACTTCGCGCCCGATGTGTGGGAGGTCGGGGCGTTCCACGCCGACGGGCGCTCGTCGAACCTCAACTATCGCTACGTCGATTACATGCAGAACGGCTGCTTCCGCCGGGCCACGCGACAGATGGACTGCGGCTTCTGCCATCCGCCGCACGGCCTCGAGAGCACCGCCGGGCGCACCGTCACGGAAGCCAACGCGCTCTGTACGACCTGCCATCTCGGCCACAAGACCCAGCTGACGGAGCACACCCGCCACGGCGCCGAGTCCGATGGTAGCCGCTGCATCGAGTGCCACATGCCGAAGCAGGACCTGAACCTGCGCATGACTGCCCGCGACCATGCCATCGGCAGCCCGCTGCCGGAGCTGACGCGACGCTTCGGCGCGCCCAACGCCTGCGGCAACTGCCACGCGGACCAGCCCGTCGAGTGGGCCGAGGAGGCGGTGCAGCGCTGGTTCGGCGGTCGCCCCCACTTCGAGGCGTACCGCGCGCGCATGGTGGAGCGCGCCTCGGCCCTGGCGGCGATCTTCGCCGGGGAGCCCGCACCGACCGCGACGCTGGCGCGATGGCTCGACGACGGCGCCGGCTCGGTCGTGCAGCGAGCGAGCGCGGCGTTCTTCCTCGGCGACGCCGAGAACGGTCCGGATGCCATGGCCGCGCTGTTGAAACACCGCCACGACCCGCACCCGCTCGTGCGCTACTACGTCGTCGGCGGCCTGGGATCGTTCGACGCGCCCGCGGCGGTGGAGGCGCTGCGGGAGGCCACGGCGGACCCGGCGCGCGTCGTCCGCGTCCGGGCCTACGAGACGCTCGTCCTGCGGCGGCCCGAGGTGAGCCGCGATCCGGCGCTGGCGAAGGTCCGCGCCGAGGTGGCGCATCGCATGGACGTGGTGCGCGCCGACGACCCGCGGGCGCTGGCGCAGGAGGCGGCGGCGCTCTTCTTGCGCGACGAGCCCGCCGCGGCGGAGCGGCTGCTGCGGCGCGGCGCCGCCATCGGCGGTCCGGTGGAGGCGCCGCGCGTCGAGCTCGTGCAGTTCCTCATCGGGCAGAACCGCCCGGACGAAGCGGAGCGCGAGGTGGCGCAGCTCGATCCCGCGGGCGACGGGGCGCGGCTGTCGCGCGCGCTGCTGTTGCTCGCGCGCGGTCGCCCCGTCGAGGCCCGCGCGATGCTCGACGCGCTCGCCGCCGAGGGCCGCGGCGGTCCGGCGGTCGAGCAGTTCCGCCGCATGCTCGGGGGGCCGTGATGTGGCGCCTGCTGCACGGCACCGTGGCCGCGCTCGCGCAGTCCCGCCGTATGCTCGGGGGGCCGTGATGTGGCGCCTGCTGCACGGCACCGTGGCCGCGCTCGCCCTCGTCGCGCTCGCGACCGGCCCGGGGCGCCGCCCGGAGCACGCCTGGCTGGCGACGCCGCTCGTCCCGCTCGTCGTCGCCATGGCCGCGGGCGCGCGCTGGCGCGACGTGCGCCTCGCCGGCGCGTTCGCGCGCGTCGCGATCGTCACGCTCGCGCTGCTGTCGCTCACCGGCGTCGCGCTGGCGCTGCTGCCCTCGGAGCACCGCGGCGGCGCCCGCCTCGCGCACCGCGCGCTCACCGACGTGCTGCTGCCCGCGCTCGGCGCGCATGCGCTGCTCGCGATCGCGCGCCGGCTCCGCCGTCCGGCCGATGTGCGCGGCACGCGTGCCGCGATACAGGTGGAAGCAGACGACGACGGCGCTCGGCACCCAGCGCCACTCCGGGATGATCCCCCCGCGCCGGGCGGCACCGGGCCCTGAGAGGGCCCACCCACCGCCGCCCACGCGCCCGGAGAGGCCAGCGGTTCCCCCCCTTCCCTGGCCGGGCCGCCGTCGTCGTCCGGCTTTCTCCCGCCTCTCTTGCCTCAACCGTGTTTCTGCTGCCGACGCGGCAGGGCCGTCACCCGCCACGAGCGCGGCGGATTCGTGCGCGCGCTCGTTTCTCGGACGGTGGGAGCGCGCCAATTTGCCTGCGCGCGCGAATCTGGGGTCGCGACGCGTCTCGGATTTGGTCGCGCGGGCGTCTCGAGGGTCGGGAGCGCGCCGGGAGATGCTCGGCTGCGACGGCGATTTGGTCGCGGGCGCGCTTCGATTTGGTCGCACGCTCGATCGCATTCGGTCGAAAGCGCGTCGCGATATGCCCACGCACTCCAGGGATTTGGCCGCACCGGCACAGGGCTGCTGGGGAGATGCCCGAGCATCTGGTCGCTGCGGGCCGCGATCTGGTCGCTGCGGGCCGCGATCCGGTCGCTGCGCGCGCGCGGGTCGCCGCGGCGGCCAGGGATTTGGTCGCGGCGTGCCGTGAGCGCCGAGGGTCGTGTTCGGCGGTTGCACCACGAGCCTTGCCGCCCCCTCGGAGGGTCGCGCGCTCCTCGCCGCCGGCGTCCGCCGCCCGACCGACCGCGCATCGGCCGTTCGGCGGCATTCCGTCGGCCGTCCGGCCGATTCGGCCTCCCCGCACGCGCCGTTAGCGTCGCTCGAGAACCTCCGGAAGAGCAGGGGTGGTGGTGCGGGAGAGGGCGCTGCTGTGCGTCGCGGTGTTGCTCGGATGCGCCGAGCGCGACGCCGAGGACCCGTCGTTCGCGATGTTCCGCACGCGCGTCGCGCCGGTGCTCGAGCAGCGCTGCGGCGCCGGCTGCCACGGCACGCCCGACCTCGACGCGCGCCGCGCCACCGAGCCCGAGGGCGCCTTCCTCTTCCCGATCGACCCGCGCACGGGCCGCATCCCGCCGGACGGCCTGCGCGCGGCGTTCGACTCGGCCCGCGATCCGCACCACCGCCTCGAGCCCGGCGCCGACCCCGCGTTCAGCCCGATCGTCCGCAAGCCGCTCTCCGAGTCGCTCGGCGGCCTGCCGCACCGCGGCATCGACGTCTTCGCGACGCCCGACGACCGGGACCTGCGCACGCTGACCGCCTGGGTGGCGCTCGAGACGCAGGGGGCCGCGCCCGAGGCCGGCGACGTCGCCGCGTTCCGGGAGGAGGCGCTCGGCGTGCTCGTGCGCAACGGCTGCTTCATGCAGGCGTGCCACGGCCCGGACGCGTTCAACGACCTGAAGCTGACGCCGCCGCTGCCGCGCGCCGACGCCCCGATGCGGCCCGGCGCCGGCTTCTCGCCGCGCCTGCTCGCCCACGACCGGGCGCAGGCGCTCGGCGCCGTGACCCGCTTCGCGAACCTGGGCGGCGACCTCGGGCTGAGCCGCATCGTCGCGAAAACGCTCCCGATTTCGGAGGGCGGCGTCCTGCACCGCGGCGGCAACGGGCAGTTCCTCGAGTCGCTCGACGACCCGGACGCCCGGCGGCTCGTGCGCTGGCTCGGGGCCGAGCGGGCGGCGCTGCGCCTCACGAGCGGCGGCGGGTCCATCGCCGCCGACGCCCTCGGCCGCTTGCGGGGGATCGCGTACGTCCGTGGTCCGCGCCACGCGCCGCGCCGCTTCTTCGACGTCGAGCCGTTCCACGGCGGCGGCGAGGTCGTCGTGCAGCCGCTCGATGGCAATCCGGTCAGCGTGACCGCAGCGCTCGGTCCGGTGGAGGTGCTCGGCCTCGACGTGCGCTACGACGCGCGCGCCCTCGTCTTCGCGGCGCGCTCAAGCGCCGACGCGCCCTTCCGTCTGTACGAGGTGGCGCTCGACGACGACCTCGTCCCCGGACCGCCGCGCCAGGTCAGCGACGGCCCCGAACGCCTCGCCGACGGCACGCTGATCCACCACGTCGACCCGCTCTACGCGCCGGGACCGGGCGCCGAGTCCGCCCTCGACGACGTCGCGATCGTGTACGCCTCGAACGCGGCCGGCGTCTGGGCCTCCACCGCGGCGCGGGCGCTGATCGGCGAGGCCGACGGCGGCACGGCCCGCACGATCGTCGACGCGCAGCGCACCGAGGCGCCGGGCACGCTCGCCGGCCGCCGCCTCGCGATCGTCGCCGGGCCGTTCGCCGGCGAGGAGCGCACGATCGTGGCCCACCTCGCCGACCCGGACAGCGTCGTCGGCGCCCGCCTCGAGCTCGACGCGCCGCTCCCGGATGCCCCCGACCGCCGGACGGTCTACGTCGTCGAGGACGCCTCGAACCGCCTCGCCCCGGCCTACGACGTGTGGCGCCTCGTGCCCGGCCGCCCCGCCCGCCGCATGACCTTCGGCAGCGCGCAGGACCGCCGCCCGACGATGCGCACCAGCGGCGAGGTGATGTTCACGAGCGTCCGCGACAGCGGCGACCAGGCCGACCGCCCGGTGTTCGCCGGCGCCATCTACCGCGTCATGTCGGGCGGCTTCGACTACCACATCCACGGCAACAACCGCTCGCGCTACCCGGTGGTCGCCGACTCGCGCGAGACGCCCCAGGGGCTCGAGGTGCGGATGGCGCTCGACCCGCGCAACCTGTGGGGCGGCGGCCTGCTGCTGCTCGCCGACCACGGCTTCGGCCCGGACGTCGAGCCCGACAACCCGGTGGACGACCTGCCGCTCGGGCCCGACGACAAGCCGGCCTCGTCGTCGCCGCGCTTCCTGCCGGCGCAGTTCACGTTCTTCGCCGAGACGGGCCCGGACGCCGTCACGGTGACGGGCCGCTCGCCCGGCGGCGCGTGGCGCGATCCGTACCCGCTGCCCGACGGGACGGTCCTCGCCGCCCACGCCGCCGGCCCGATCGACCACCTCGACCCGGACGCCGATCCCGACTGGGACGTGTACCGCCTGCGGTTCGAGGGCGCCGTCGAGGCGGGGCGCCGCACCGGCCCATTCACGCGGGAGCGCCTCGCCGGCTCGGCGGCCTTCGCCGAGCACACGCCGCGCCCCATCGTGGTGCGGCTCAAGGAGCGGGCGCACACCGAGCAGAAGTTCGTCGCCGGGACGAAGACGCGCCGCGAGGACGGCGTGCTGCGGGCGGCGCCGGACGCGCCGGCGGTGGTCGAGTGTTACGACTACCCGCTGCTGCAATCGTTCCTGACGCACTTCGCGCCGGTGGGACCCCGGGACTTCGCCGAGTCGCGGCTGCACGCGGTGCGCGTCATCGCCCACGACCCGCCGCGCGGCCCCGACGACGCCGCCGGCGCCGGGCTGCACGGCCGCGAGTGGATCGTCGCCGAGGTGCCGCTCGAGCCGGACGGGTCGTTCCAGGTGCAGGTCCCGCCCGAGACGCCGCTCGACCTGCAGGCGCTCGACGCGGACGGCCGCGCGCTGCACCGCACCAACCGCTGGTTCTACGTGCAACCCGGCGAAAAACTGACGTTCTCCATCCCGCGGTCCGTCTTCCCGCTGCGGTGCGGCGGCTGCCATGGCGCCCTCACCGGCGAGCGGACGCAGGCCATCGGGCCGCCTGACGTCGTGACCTCGGCCTCGCAGGTGATGGCGAACTGGGACGCGACCGCGGCGCGCCGTCTGCCGCCCGCACGGCAGGCGCCGGTGGCGGTCGACTTCCGGCGCGACGTGCAGCCCGTGCTCGATCGCGCCTGCGTGGCCTGCCACGAGGACCTGCGCGACGCGCCGGGCGCGCGCTTCTCGGCCCCGTACGAGCGCCTGCTGCCGCTCGTGAACGAGCGCGAGGCGCTGTCGAGCGAGAGCGCCCTCTTCGAGAAGCTGCGCGGCCACGCCGCGCCCGCCGCCGAGGACCTGCGCACGCTCGCGCGCTGGATCGACCTCGGCGCGCCGTTCCACGGAGCGCGCCCCCCGGTGTCGCCATGAAGCGGCTGCTGGTCGTCGCCCTCGTCGTCGGCGCCGCGTCCGCGCCACGCTCCTCGCTCGTGTCCGGCGATCGAGCGCCCGTCCACACGCGCACGCGCTTCTCGCAGCTCACGAGCGACGTGTGGCGCTACCGGCAGCCCTTCGTGCGCCGCGAGCTCTCGCCCGTCCCCAACAACAACCCGCTGCCCGAGCCGCAGCCGCGCCGCGAGCTGCCGGAGCGCGTCGCTCTCGACGCCACGGGCCGGAAGCTCTACGTCACGCTGCCCGGCGACCACGAGCGCCCCGGACGCGCGCTGGCCGTCGTCGACGTCGTCACCGGCGCCGTGCGCGGCCGCATCCCCGTCGGTCCGAAGCCGTACGCGCTCGTCCCGCACCCCGGCGGCCGCTACCTCGTCGTCACCAACGAGCTGGCCAACTACGCCACCGTTGTCGACACCTACACCGACACCGTCGCCGGCGAGATCCCGCTCGACTTCTACTGCCAGGGCCTCGTCTTCTCCGCGGACGGCCGCCGCGCCTGGGTCGCCAACCGCTACCTCGACCAGGTGCTCGTGCTCGACGTGCACGCCGGCACGTCGCACTTCTCGGCCCGCGTGCGCGAGGTGGGCGGCTTCGACGACGCGGCGTTCTACGGCGACGACGCGCCCTCGCCGCAGCTCGCCGCGGACCTCGCTGCGCGCGGCTACTCGGCGGCGGAGATCGCGAAGGCGGCCGCCGGCAGCGGCGGCATCGACGGTCTGCTGCGCGCCCGCTGCGGCCGCTGCCACGCCGAGTCGGCGGGCGGCTTCGTCGCCGGGCCCGACCCGGTCGAGAACTTCCTGTCGGCGGTGGAGAACGCCGTGGGCGGGCGCCCGTTCGAGAGCCCGCTCGTGCGCGCCGTCGTGCCGAAGAGCCTCGGCGGCTTCGGCGACGAGCGCACCACCACCGAGTTCCACCCCGGCGGCGCCCTGTTCGCGCCCGACGACCCGGACCTCGCGCGCATCGTCGAGTGGGTCCGCGCCGGCGAGGGCGGGCCCGGCATCCCCGTCGGCAACGCCGGCAGCCATCCCAAGGACCTGGCCCTGTCGCCCGACGGCCGTCATTTGTTCGTCGGCAACACCGGCACGATGGACGTGTCGATCGTCGACACCGAAGCCAACCGCGAGGTGGGCGCGCTCTACCTGCAGAGCCTCGCCAACCACCTCGCCGTCGTCGGCGACCACCTCGTCGTGCTCACGCTCGGCGCCGGCTTCGGCGCCACGAAGGCGCGCGATCCCTTCGGTGCGGAGACGTGGGATCCGAGCCATCCCGCGGCGCAGCGCACGGTGCTGCGCGACCCCGTCACGACCGACCCGTTCCCCTGGGACGAGCAGGCGACGATGGGACCCTTCGACGCCGTCGACGGCACCTGGAACTTCAAGATGCGCGACATCCAGAACGACGTCGTGGCGATCGACCTGCGGCGGCTGCGCATCCCGGCGGCGACGCCCGGCCGCGAGCCCGCGTACCTGCTCGACGCCAGCCGCTACGAATCCCACCCGGAGTGGGTGCGCTACACGTCGGACACGGCCGAGGCGACGACGGGCGACGTGAAGGGCGACCTGCCGCCGGAGCTGCAGCGCGTCCACGGTGCCTTCCCCGAGTGGGCGGCGGTCGTCGGCGACCGTCTGTTCGTGACCATGGCCGGCACGTTCGAGGTCGTCGAGTGGGTCCTGCGGCCCGACGCGCGGGATCCGGCCGACCGCATGGAGCCGGTCCGCGCGATCGACACGGGCCTGCGGCCGGTCGGCGTGGTCGCGGGGACGCCCGGCACGCCGTCGGAAGGCATGCTCTTCGTCGCCAACCAGATGGCGGAGACGGTGAGCCTCATCGACGCGGCGAGCGGCGCGCGCCGCGACGTCGTCGTCGGCGATCTCGCGCGTCCGGCGCTCGACACCGACGCGGAGAAGGGCGCCTTCGTGGTGCGGACGGCGGTGTTCAGCTCCGACGGCGACACCTCGTGCAGTCATTGCCACGTGCGCGACACCGGCGACGGCCGCGGCTGGGGCGCCGGCGAGTCGATCGGGCAGGACCGCGACGGCCATCAGACCCCCGGCGGCACGCTCGGCATCCCTTCGGTCCGCAATCTGTTCGCCATCCAGCCGTTCTACTTCGAAGGCACGCACCGCCTGTCGGAGGGGCAGGGGGCCGACATCAACGAGCCGGCGAGCTCCGTCGACTTCGACCGCCCGGTGTGGGCCGGCGACTTCACCGACTGGAAGGCCACCGAGGTCCGCCCGCCGCAGCACGAGGAGCTCAAAGAGCGCGTGCTCGTGACGAAGCTCGGCGCCGTCGGCCACGACCTCGACGCGCGCCGCGACGCGTTCATCCGGCAGCAGTCGCTGCGCTGGTTCGGCGCCGCCCACGACCTGACCGACCTGTACCGCTTCGTCGGCGCTTTCATGGGCAACTCGACGCGCCTGCCGCCCAACCCGTACGACCAGGAGCACCCGGCCGTCGTCCGCGGGCGCCATCTGTTCGACGACGCGCGCGTCGCGTGCGGCGTCTGCCACACCGCGCCCGAATTCACGAACAAATCCGAGCTGCTGGCGCCGAACGACCGCCGCGCGCTGCCGCCGCTGACCACCATCACGCGACGCGACGCGTCCTACACGCTCGCCGGCGTGCGCGCCGTGGAGCGCGCCAACGAGCGTGACGACCTCGATCTGGATCCCACCGATGGCGGGCGCGTCGAGGACCGCGAGGGCTCCTTCACGACGATGCAGCTGCGCGGGCTGTGGGATCGGCCGCCGGTCTTCCTGCACCACGGGCGGGCGCGGTCGATCCGCGAGGTGCTGGCGACGCCGGGCCACCCCTCGCTGCGGCGCTTCCGCCTGCCGGTGCGCCTCGGCCCCGAGGACGCGCGCCCCGGCGGCCGCGAGAGCGGCTTCAACGAGCTGACGACGCGCACGCCCGACGGGCCGCTCGACCTCGAGGACCAGGTCGTCGACAGCCACGGCGGCACCTCCCATCTCACCCCGCGACAGATCGAGGATCTGTCGTCGTTCCTGTTGAGCATCGAGTGATGTGGCTGCTCGTCGCGCTCCTGTTGACCCCGACGGGGGACGGCCGCGTCGTGTCGCCGGTCGACGGCGCCGAGATGGTGCGGATCGACGCGGGCGAATACACGATCGGCGACGCGGCGGGACGCTACGACGAGCGCCCCGCCGTGCGCGTGCGCCTGTCGGCCTTCCTGATCGACCGCACCGAGGTGACGAACGCGCGCTTCGCCGCCTTCGTGCGGACCAGCGGTTACCGCCCGCGCGGGCCGTGGATGCGCGGCTTCCCGCCCGGGGGCGAGGACCTGCCCGTCCGCTTCGTCACGTGGGAGGACGCCGACGCCTACGCGCGCTGGGCGGGCCGCCGACTGCCGACCGAGGCCGAGTGGGAGGTGGCCGCCGGGCCGCACCGCTATCCCTGGGGCCCGGTGTTCGAGCCGGGCCGCGCGATCGCGGACCGCGCCCCGTCGGCGGGGCCCGCGGCGGCCTCGTCGAGCTTCGACCGCACGGCGCTCGGCGTGCTCAACCTCGGCGGCAACGTCCGCGAATGGGTGGCCGATCACTACGACCGGTACGCGTACGCGACGCTGGACGGCGCGGCCGATCCGCGCGGTCCGGACGCCGGCGCGGCGCCCGAGGCGCGCTTCGTGGCGGCGGGCGCGGTGCCCGGCAACGAGCGTTCGACGCGGCGGGTGGTCCGCGGCGGCGGCTGGGCGTCGGCGGGCGCGGAGCACGCGCGCCGGGCGCGGCGCGGCGCCGAGAACCCGCGGCACTTCTACGACGACGTCGGCTTCCGCTGCGCGCTGTCGCTCTCGGGAGGGACGCCGTGAGCGCGCAGCGCCGCGCGGCGCTGCTGGTGTTCGTCGTCGGGGTGGGCCTCGCGCTGACGTGGAACGCGCTCCGGCCCGCGCCCGCGCCCGCGCCCGCGGTGGTCGTCCGGGCGACGGCGCCGGCGCTGCCGCCCGCGAGACGCGAGGGGGAGCGGACGCGGCGCGAGCTCGTGGTTCTGGGGGCGGCGTTCACGCTCGAGGTCGCCGGAGAGGCGGATCGCGCGGCCCTCGCGACGGCGGTCGCGGCGCGGCGGCTGCGCGGGTTCGCGGAGGCGCCGCAGCGCCCGACGACGGCCCGCGGCCCCGCGGTCGAGAGCCCGGCCCGCGGGCCGGACCGGGCGCGGCTGCTGGGCGGCGCCGCGCGGACGGCGTTCGACGCCCTCGCCGAGGGCGGCGGCGACATCCGCGTCGCCGTCACCGGGACGAGCGCGAGCACGAGCACGGACGTCCTGGCGCTGGTGTACGTCCGGGGCGCTTCGGCGGTGACGCTCTTCCACCCGCAGTGGCCCGACCGCGCCCTCGCCGCCGGCGCGCTCACCGACGGCGCCCTCGCCCAGGCCGACGGCGCCGGCGAGTGTCGCCGCGCCTTCGTCGTCGGCGCCCCCGAGCCCGACGTCGCGCTCGTCGCGCACGACCTCTGCGACGGCCCGGTGCGCGCCGGCCTCGCCCGGCTCCCTGCCGGCGTCGAGGCGCTCGTGGTCGACCGCGACGGCGGCGAGCACCGCACCCCCGGCTGGCCCGGCCGACTGTGTCCCGCCGCGCCGGCCGTCGCGGAAACCCCAGCCGTCTCGCCCCCTTGCGGCGCGCCGCCGTGCCTGCTGCCGAGCGGCGTCCCCGTCGCCGGCGACGCGCCCCCGCCGCCGGACCGCACCACGCCGCCGACGACACCCGCCGTGGGCGCCCAGCGCCCCGAGGCCGGCGCGCTCGTCCGCGTCGAGGCGGGCCCGTTCCGGACGGGCGACGACCGCGCCGCCGACACGCTCGCCGCCTTCCGCATCGACCGCACCGAGGTCACGAACGCCGCCTACGGCCGCTTCCTCGAGAGCACGCGCGACGACCCGCACGCGCACTGCCACCCCGCCGAGCCCGCCGACAAGGACCACACGCCCCGCTACTGGCGCGAGTACCGCGCCGCGCTCTTCCGCGACTCGCCCGCGGCGCGCGTCGCGCCCTTCGACGCGGGCACCTTCCGCCGCCCGGGCGACCCGGTCGTCGGCGTGGACTGGTGGGACGCCTACGCGTTCGCCCGCTGGGCCGGCAAGCGCCTGCCCACGCGCCGCGAGCACGAGAAGGCGGCGCGGGGCGCCGATGGCCGCCGCTGGCCCTGGGGCGACGCCTGGGACTGGCGCCGCGCCAACACCGGGGGCGAGAAGTGGGGCGAGCGCGACGGATACACCTACGCGGCCCCGGCCGACTCCTTCGCCGGGGGCGCCGCGCCGTCCGGCGCCCTCCACCTCGCCGGCAACGTCGCCGAGTGGACGGAGGAGGGCTTCGTCGCCGGCGGCAGCGCCGTCAGCCCGCCGAGCGGCGTGCGCGGCGGTGCCGGACAGTACCGGGCGCCCGACTTTCGCGCCTTCGACCTCGGCTTTCGTTGCGCCACCGACGCGGAGGGCACGTGAAGGGGCTCGCGCTCATCCTCGCCGCCGTGCTGCTCGTCGTCATGGGCGCCCGCGCCCTGCGCGCCGGCGGCGACCACCCGCCGCTGCCCGCCGAGCGCTGGGCCCGCGGCGACTGCGCCCAGTGCCACCAGGACGACGCCATCGCCGGCGCGCATCCGCAGTACCACGCCGATCCCGCCTGGGCGACGACCCACGGGCGCGCGCCGCAGGCCCGCCCCGAGCGCTGTCTGTCGTGCCACACGGTCGACGAGTGTCGTGACTGCCATGCGCTGCCGCCGGACACGCACACCGAAGGCTTCCGGCGCCCGATCGGCGGCGACGACGACGCTCGCCGACACGCGCTCCTCGGCCGCCTGCGCCCTTCGGCCTGCGCCACGTGCCATACCGACGTCGTCACCGAGTGCGCCGGATGCCATGCCCCGCGCCAGAGCGCCGCCTGGACGCAGGACACGCCGTGGCAGGAGGTGCTGCCATGATCCCGGGGGCGAAGTGGCGCGCCCGCCTCGGCGCACGGGGCGCGGCGATCGCCCTGCTCGCGCCGGTGGCGCTGCTCGGCGTCCTCGGCGGCGGACCGCGCGCCGCCCTCGTGCTCGCGTTCTCCATCGCGCTCACGATGGCGGCGGGCATCGTCCCGCGCGCGCTGGCCGGCGCGCCCTTCCGCTGGTTCAACCCGGGGAGCGTCATCACCGGCCTGCTGCTCGGCCTCACGCTCAAGGCCGACACACCGCTGCCCTTCATCGTCGTCGGCGCCCTCGTCGCCGAGCTGCCCGGCAAGTGGCGCCTGCCGCGCCTCGGCCGCAACCTCTTCAACCCCGCGGCCTTCGGGCGCGCGGCCGTCGCGGTCCTCGAGGTCTTCGAGCCGGTGGTGAAGGCGGCGCCCGACGCGGTCAGCGCCGCGAGCCCGCTCGCCAAGGAGGCCGGCGGCTTCGTCAGCCCCGCCGTCTGGGACCTGCTCGCCGGCGCGCGCGGCGGCGCCATCGGCGAGACGAGCGCGCTGCTGCTCGGCCTCGTCGCGGCGCTGATGATCGGCGTGGTGGCGCTCAAGCGCGAGGCGCCGCTGGCCCTGCTCGTCACCGCGCCGGTGCTCGTCGCGTTCCTGCCGGCGACGACGCAGGTCGCGGGGCACGCGCCCTGGCTGCTCGACCCCGCCATCTACCTGCTTGGCAGTGCCACCCTCCTGAACGCCGCGTTCTTCGCCACCGACCCGGTGACCGCGCCCCAGACCCGCATCGGCGGCCTCGCGTTCGGCTTCGGCGCCGCCGCGATCGGCGTCTTCGGCCGCCTCTACACGTCGATCCCCGGCGCGGAGATGTGGGGCGTCCTGATCATGAACGCCGCCACGCCCGCGCTCGACCGTTTCGCCCGGCCGCGCCGCGCCCGCCCCGTCACGATGACGCCCCTCGCCGCCTCGCTCCCCGACGAGCACGGTCGGACCGAGTCGCTGCCCGCCGGCCCGGGCCTGACCGTGCTGCCGGCGCCGCGCGTCCTCGACGGGGTCCGCCTCGATCCCGCCGCGGCCCTCGCGAAGGTGCGCGCCTCCGGCCTGCGCGGCTGCGGCGGCGCCGGCTTCCCCGTTGCCGACAAGTGGGCCGCCGCCCTGCGCCATCCGGGGCCGCGCGTCCTCGTCGTCAACGGCCAGGAGGGCGAGCCGGAGACCTTCAAGGACCGCTACCTGCTGCAACACCACGCCGCCTCGGTCGCCGAGGGCGCGATGATCGCCGCCACGGTGCTCGGCGCGGACCGCGTGGTCTTCGTCCTCGATCCGGCCTTCCACGCCGGCGCGCGCGCCCTCGAGCACGCGCTCGTCGACCTGCGGCACGAGGCCGGCCCGCTCCCCGCGTGCGAG
Source organism: Myxococcota bacterium (assembly GCA_963169045.1). Classification (GTDB taxonomy): domain Bacteria; phylum Myxococcota_A; class Bradymonadia; order UBA7976; family UBA1532; genus CAUJDF01. The sequence goes on along the minus strand of CAUJDF010000057.1, from coordinate 108,528 downwards.
ATCCGGCGCGGCCCCGGCCGCTACGTGGCCGGCGAGGAGACCGCGCTGCTCGACTTCCTGGCCGGCGGCCGCGTCGAGGCGCACCCGCGGCCGCCGTATCCGTCCGAGCGGGGCCTCGACGGCCGCCCCACCGTCGTCCAGAACGTGGAGACGCTCGCCTGGCTGCCCGCGGTGCTCGGCTCGGATCGCGCGCCCCCGCGCCTCGTCTCGCTCTCGGGCGCCGTGCGGCACCCGGGCGTGTACGAGGTCGAGCCGGGGACGCCGCTGCGCGACATCCTGAGCCGCGGCGGGGGCTTGTGCGACGACGCGCGCCTCGGTGGCTTCGCGGTCGGCGGTTGGTCCGGCGGTCTGTTGCCGCCCGACGCCATCGACACACCGTTCGAGGCCCGCGCGCTCGCCGAGGCCGGCGCGTCGATCGGCACGGGCGCCGTGCGCGTGCTCGACGCCGGCGAGTGCGTCGTCCGCGAGGCGCTCACCGCGGCCCGCTTCTTCCGGGACGAGTCCTGCGGCCGCTGCACGCCGTGCCGCGTGGGCACCGGCGACCTCGCGCGCCTGTGGGGCGCCCTCGCCGACGGCGCGCTCGACGACGTCGGACGCGCGCGCATCGCCACCCTGTCGGCGGTGCTCGCCCGCGCTTCGACCTGCGGCCTGGGGATCGCCGCCCCCGGCCGCGTCGTTTCCGTGATCCGCCACTGGCCGCAGGCCGTGGCCGCCCACGCCGAGAAGGGGAGGTGTGACGCATGCAATCCATCGAGCTGAACGTGGACGGGCGGTCCGTCCGCGTGCGCCGGGGGGCGACGCTCCTCGACGCGGCGCGCGCGGCGGGCGCGGACGTCCCCCACCTCTGCCACGTGCCGGGCCTGCCCTCGCGCGCCGTATGCCGCATGTGCCTGGTCGAGGTGGAGGGCAGCGCGCGCCCCGTCGCCGCCTGCCACGTCGCCGCCCAGGGGGGCATGGCGGTGCGGACGGACGGCGACGGGCTCGCAGCGATCCGGCGCGCCGTCGTCGAGATGGCGCTCGCCGAGCACGGCGGCCCGTGCGGTCGCGACGGCTGCGAGGTCGACGCGCTGGCCCGGGACTACGGGGTCATGGACGCGCCGTGGACGCCGCCGCCGGCGCGTCCCGGCTTCGACCGCTCGTCCGACTACATCGCCGTGCTGCCGGCGCCGTGCGTGCATTGCGACCGCTGCATCCGCGCGTGCGGGGACCGCGACGTCATCCGCCGCACCGGCTGGGGCACCGGCGTGTCGATGGGCTTCCGCGGCGAGGGGGCGCTCGACGACGCCGGCTGCACCGGCTGCGGGGACTGCGTCGCCGTCTGTCCGGCGGGCGTGCTGCGGTCGCTGTCCGACGTCGTGCGCGACGAGCGCCGGCTCGCCGCCGCGTCCGTTGCCGCCCCGGCGCCCGCCCTGTCGGCCTCGAGCGCCGCCGCTCCGCCGCTGCCGGTCGCCGCCGACGACGACGAAGGCCCCGGGGCACCGGCGGCCCCCGCGGGCGCCGGCGACGCCGGTTCAGGCCGCAAGCGGTTCGCCAACGTCTTCATCGCCGCGGTCGTCGCCATGCAGGTCCTGCTGCCGCTCCGCTACTACGTCTCCGACGACGAGTTCGACGAGCGCTTCTCGTGGCGCATGTTCTCGCCCATCCGGATGATCGACTGCAGCGTCTCCTGGGCCACCGGCCCCGAGCGCACCCCCGTCGACGCGCGGGACCACGTCCACGACGTGTGGATCAGCCTGATGAAGCGCGCCCGCGTCGACGTGGTCGAAGGCTTCGCCCGCTTCCTCTGCCAGCGCCAGGGCGGCAACGCCCAGGTCTACGTCGACCTGACGTGTCCGCACCCGGACGGCCAGGCGCGCCGTCCCATCCCCGCCGATCTGAACCTCTGTGAGGTGCGCCCGTGAACATGCTTGCCGAACGCTGGGACCGCTTCTGGCACCAGAACGACGTGCTGCGCGTGCGCCTGACCACGTTCCGCGTCGTCTTCTTCGGCCTGCTGGCCTTCGACATGTGGATGTTGATGGTGCCGCGCGCGCCGCGCTACGGCGTGAACGGCTTCAACGTCTCGCACCTGCCGTTCCTCGACGGGCTGTTGCCGGTGCCCACGCAGGCGCTGGTCACGCTGCTCTACCTCGTCGGCGGCTTCCTCGCCCTGCGCGTCGCCCTCGGCATCGCCACGCGCCGTTCGCTGCAGGCGCTGACGTTCATCTACGGCGGCGTCTACTTCTGGAGCCAGGCCGACAGCTATCAGCACCACTATCTGATCAGCCTCGTCCTGCTCATCTGCTGGTTCCTGCCCCACGAGTTCCTGCACGGGGTCGACGAGGGGCATGCCATGCCCACGCTCACCCACGTGCGCTCCTGGGCCGCCCGCCTCATCTACGTCGAGATCTCGGTCGTCTACTTCTACACGGCGCTCACCAAGACCACGAAGTTCTGGATGAACGGCTGGGCGGTGGACAAGATCATCCAGACCGACTCCATGCGCGGCTTTCTGTCCTTCTGCACCGGCTCGCTCGGCCTCGAGGAGTCGGTCGCCTATGCCTTCACCGCGCACACCATCATGCTCTGGCAGTACTTCGTGGCCTTCGCCTTCCTGGTGCCGCGCCTGCGCCCGCTCGCGTGCCTCAGCGGACCCATCTTCCACGGCCTGGTGGAGGTCATCGACCTGAAGATCGGCTGGTTCAGCTGGTACATGATCGGTCTGTATTACATCCTGCTGTTCCCCGATCGCTGGTTCCTCGCCATCGGCCGTCCCATCGGACGCCTGCTGGCCCCCTTCGCGCGTCTGTTCGAGTGGCTGGTGCGAGCGCGACCCATCGAGGGCGGGGCGGCGATCATGGCAGCGGTCGCGGCGGGGCTCGTCTCGGCCGCGCTCGTCGAGGCCTTCGTGCCGGTGGCCGGGGCGAGCGTGACGGCGGGCGTGCTCGGCGCGCTCGTCGCCTTCGCGGCCTGGCCGCGCGCCGACAAGCCCGTGCCGCGCCCGCTCCTGCGCGCCGGCCTGCAGGTGGCGGGCGTGGCGGCGATGGTGGTCTCGCTGCGGGGCAGCGACGCCCTCTTCGACTACCACCGGTTCTGGGGCGGCGACCTCTCGCGGCGCGGCGACCTGCACGGCGCCGTGGCGCACTACGAGATCGCCAACGCCGTCACGTCGGGGCCGGCGCGGCACTTCCAGCTCGCCGAGCTCTACGAGCAGCTCGGCCGGACCGACGACGCCCGCCGCGCCTGGCTCGAGGGCCTCGCCCGGGAGCCCGACAGCGAGCGCGGCCGCCGCGGCCTCGCCCGGGTGGGGGTGGCGCCGTGAGCCGCCCGCGCATCCGCCGTCGAGCGGCCCCCGCCGCGACTCGGCCGAACGGCCGTCCGCCGTTCGGCACACGCCTTGAAAAGCGTCGCGTCAGCACGCCCACTCAGGAGGACGCGACGATGGAAGAGAGGAAGCCCGTGGTGCTTCTGGCCCGCCAGTCTGACGGCCGGGTCGTGGGGCAGACGCCCGAATCCCGGCAGGTGCTCGGCGAGTGCAGCCACCGCACGTGCGGCCAGGTCATGGGCTGCTCGGCGCGCCCCGGCAGCCCCGAGTGCCAGTCGGCTGAGCCGCGCCGCGTGACCTTCCGCCGGAAGCCCTACGAGCTGCGCTGCACCCATGTCGAGGACCGCATCGTCTCGACGCTCACCCCCCTCGCCGAGGGCACCGATTGGGAACGTCTGACCCCCCGCGAGGTGGACGTTCTGAAACATCTGGCCGAGGGCGAGACCACCGGCGAGATCGCCACCGCGCTCGGCATCAGCGAGGCCACCGTGCGCGCCCACGTCGAGCACATGCGCCTGCGCCTCGGCGTCGGCACCCGCGCCGCCCTCGTCTCCCGCGGCTTCCGCCTCGGCTACCTCGTGTAAGTCCCCGCGACCGCAGGGGATTCCCCGACGTCTCCCACTTTGAGGCCCCACAGCCCGGGAGGCGGACATGTCGAGTCTGAAGCGCCTCTGGATCGCCGCGTTCTTCGTCATCGCGGCGTCGTTCACGGCGCTCGGCCTGTTCGGCGCCGAGATCTACCGCGAGGCGCCGCCCATCCCGGACCGCGTCGTCACCTCCGACGGACGCACGCTCTTCACGCGCGACCAGATCCTGGACGGGCAGAACGTCTGGCAGTCGATGGGCGGCCAGAACCTCGGGTCGATCTGGGGGCACGGCGGCTATGTGGCGCCGGACTGGAGCGCCGACTGGCTGCATCGCGAGCTCGTCGTGATGCTCGACGAACGCGCCCAGCGCGAGCATGGCAAGAAGTACGACGCGCTCACGCCGGAGCAGCAGGCCGCCGCGCGCGAGTCGCTGCGCCGCGAGGTCCGCGAGAACACGTACGACCCCGCCACCGGCACCCTCACCGTCACGCCGGAGCGGGCCGCGGCCATCGCCGCCGTCGCCGACCACTACCGCCGCCTCTTCGGCAACGACTCGTCCCTCGACCACCTCCGCGACGCCTATGCCATCCCCGCCGACGCGCTGAAGGACCCCCGGCGCGCCGAGCTGCTGACCGCCTTCTTCTTCTGGACGTCGTGGGCGTGCGCCACGAACCGGCCCGGCGAAGAGAACCTGACCTACAGCAACAACTGGCCGCCGGAGCCGCTCATCGGCAACGAGCCGACCGGCGAGAACGTGGTCTGGTCGGTGGTGAGCTTCGTCCTCCTGCTCGCCGGCATCGGCGCGCTCGTGTGGTATCTCGAGGCGACCCGCGGCGAGTCCGCGGGCCCCCGCCAGACGCCCGAGGCCGACCCGCTGCTGCATCTACAGCCGTCGCCGTCCATGCGCGCCACGATCAAGTTCTTCTGGGCGGCCCAGGCGGTCTGGATCGTCCAGATTCTCTGCGGCGCGGTCACCGCCCACTACGGCGTCGAGGGCTCCGGCTTCTACGGCTTCGACCTCGCCGCGTACCTGCCCTACGCGGTGACGCGCACATGGCACATCCAGCTCGGCATCTTCTGGATCGCGACCGCATGGCTGGCCACCGGTCTGTTCCTGAGCGGCGCGGTCGCCGGCCAGGAGCTGCGCTGGCAGCGCGCCGGCACCAACTTCCTCTTCGTCTGTCTGCTCGTCATCGTCGTGGGATCGCTCTTCGGCGAGTGGCTCGGCGTCCAGCAGCACCTCGACGACGACACCAACTTCTGGTTCGGCCACCAGGGCTACGAGTACGTTGAGCTCGGCCGCTTCTGGCAGATCTTCCTGCTCGTGGGTCTCGTCCTGTGGGCGGGCCTGATGGGACGCGCCATCTACCCCGCGCTGCGCCGGCCGGGCGCGGAGCGCGCCATCCTCGGCCTGCTCTTCCTGGCGATGGTCGCCATCGCGCTCTTCTACGCGGCGGGCCTGATGTACGACTCGCGCAGCAACCTCGCCATCGCCGAGTACTGGCGCTGGTGGGTGGTGCACCTGTGGGTCGAAGGCTTCTTCGAGGTGTTCGCCGCGGCGGCCATCGCCTTCCTCTTCACGCGCCTCGGCCTGCTGCGGCCCGCGCACGCCGCGGGCGCCGTGCTCTTCTCGACGGTCATCTTCCTCGCCGGTGGCATCCTCGGCACCTTCCACCACCTGTACTTCACCGGCACGCCGACGTCCGTCCTCGCCGTCGGCGCCACGTTCAGCGCGCTCGAGGTCGTGCCGCTCGTGTTGATCGGGTTCGAGGCGTACCACAACTACCGGCTGACGCGGGCCCGCCCCTGGGTGAGCGCCTACCGCTGGCCCATCTACTTCCTCGTGGCGGTGGCCTTCTGGAACCTGGTCGGGGCCGGTCTGTTCGGATTCCTCATCAACCCGCCCATCGCGCTCTACTACATGCAGGGCCTCAACACGACGCCCGTCCACGGACACACGGCGCTGTTCGGCGTGTATGGCATGCTGGCCATCGGCCTGATGCTCTTCTGCCTGCGGGCCACCTCCGCGCGCAAGGTCTGGCGCACGGGCCCGCTGAAGTGGGCCTTCTGGTCGATCAACGGCGGCCTCTCGCTGATGGTCCTCCTGAGCGTGCTGCCGGTCGGTCTGTTGCAGACGTGGGCCAGCGTCGAGCACGGCTTGTGGTACGCGCGCTCGGCGGAGTTCCTGCAGACGCCGCTCATGGATACCCTGCGCTGGCTGCGCGTCATCGGCGACACGATCTTCGCCGTCGGCGCGCTGCTCCTCGCGTGGTTCGTTCTCGGCCTGAAGACCGGCTGGTCGGTCAGCGCCGAGACCGACACGCGCGACGTGCGCGTCATGCGACCCTACGGCAGCCGGGAGGAAGAGCCCGTCTGACCGCGAGCCCGAGGAGAGTCATGCCCGTCACCATCGGTGAGCCGCCGCGCGGCGGCCACGACCGCCCCCTCCAGATGCTGCAGGACTGCCATCGCCGCATCGAACGCTTCCTCGACGTCCTGCGCCGCGTGGCCGAGGACCGGCGCGGCGGCGCGCTCGACGCCGACTACCGCGATGGCCTCGAGGCGGCGCTCGACTACTTCGCGCACGCCGCCGCGCGCCACACCGCCGACGAGGAGCAGTCGCTCTTCCCCCGCCTGCGCGCGCGCTCCGACGACGGGGTGCGCGCCCGCCTCGACGCGCTCGAGGCCGACCACGCCGAGGTGGCGCCGGGGCACGACCTCGTCGAGGCGCTCGGTCGCCGCTGGCTCGCCGAGGGCGCGCTGGCCCCCGAGGACGCGAGCCGCCTCGCGATGGCCGTCAGCGAGCTGCGCGCCGTCTACGCCCGCCACATCGCCGAAGAGGACGCCGAGATCTTCCCCCTCGCCGAAGCGCTGCTCGCGCCCGACGAGCTGGCCGCCGTCGGCCGCGAGATGGCCGCGCGCCGCGGGCGGTAGGCGCGAGGCCTCGAGGGGCCGCGAGCGCGCCCGGAGCCTCCGACGAGGCGACCCCGTCGTCAACTGACGACGCCGGCGCCGCCGTGGTCAGCCGGCATCGCTCTCGCAGTGGCCCTCGCCGTCGATGTGACCGACGGTGCGGCTCTGGGCCTCGATGAACTGCCACAGGTTGGTGATGTCGTCGGCGTTGCCCACCTGGTAGCGGTCGAGGGAGGTGATGTCGACGGCCCGCAGCTCCTCGGACGTCACGGTGCCGTCGCCGTCGGTGTCGGCGTCGGCCACGAGCTGGAACGCGACGTTCGGCGTCTCGCTGACCAGGTCGTCGTAGAACAGATGGTCGGCGTGGATGGTGAGCATGGAGCGGACGGCGTCCCCGTCCTCCGCGGGGGCGGTGTGGCAGGGGGCGTAGCGCGTGTCGGTCGCGAAGCCCCACGCGAACGTCTTCGTGACGCCCTCGCGGGTGGCCGTGCCCGACACCCACATCGACCAACCGCCGTCGTTCATGCGCCTCACCTGCTCGGCCGTCGCGTTGCCGGCGACGGCGCCGGACGCCGGTCCGATGCGGTACGCGAGCTCGTCGTGCGGGCCGTCCGCCAGGTCGCCGACGGGCTGGCCGACGCCGCTCGAGGCGGCGGTCAGGTCGAAGACACGCTGGCCGGAGACGACGGCGTCGCCGGCCTTCACGCCGTCGACGGCGACGAGGAACTGGTCGAACGCGATGGCCCAGCCGTCCGTCTCGCCGGCGGGGATGCCTTCCTCGATGAACGCCTCGCCGTAGATGGTGACGCGGTGGGTCTGCGGATCGCGGTCGTCGGTCTCGGCGCTGCATGCAGCGAGCAGCACGGCGGTCGCGAGGGTCGTCTGTCGGGACATCCTCATTCCTCCGTCACGAGATAGTGGTCATGGACGCGAAGATTGCGTCGGAGGCGGTTGACCTGCGCCGAGTCGGACGGGAGCGCGACGGCCCCGCCTTCGCCGAGCGCGAAGAAGTCGACGCCGTCGTAGACGGTGCCCTGCTCGCCGGGATCCCGCGTGACGAGCCGCAGCACGAACGGGACGCCGTCGTCGCCTACGTCCGCGTCGAAGGGGGCGCCCACGAGGTCGGTGCCTTCCTCGATGGCGAGGCGGGCGGTGAACTCGACGGCGCGGCCCGCCTTCTCGGCGCGTCCCGCTACGTCGAACGTCGCCCCGAGGAGCGGATCGTCGGTCGCGAGGCCGTCGGCGGCGGCGCCGAGCGCGAACGTGAAGTCGGCGCCGTCGTAGCCGCCTTCGAGCATCGTCGCCGCGCCGAGCGACGTGCCGCCGGGGGCGAGCCAGTCGACGACGAAGCGCCCCGGCAGCTCGCCCACGGTCTCGCCGCCGGCGCTGTGGCCCGGGTGCGCGTGGGCGGTGCCGACGAGCCACCCGAGCGGCCAGAGGCCGGCGTGCGTCTCGCCGCCGCGCGTGAATCGCAGGTCGCGGACGACCGTGCGCAGGCGCGTCGTCGTCACCGTGTATCCCAGGTCCGTCGACACCGTCTCGACGCCTGCGCCGTCGGACCGGATGGGATGGTTCACCGTCTTCGCTTCCTGCGTCTCGCCGCAGGCGGCGAGCAACAGGACCAGGCACGGAAGTCTATTCATCGCCTGTGTTTCCTTCAGAAGAACGCGGTCGCGGTGAGCCGCGCGTTGCGGGGCGGCGCCGCGAACCGATGCACCACGGGGATGCGGCTCGGCGTCGAACCCGGATCCCAGTGCGAGGCGTACTGGGCCTCACTCTCGGCGTGCTCGAGGGCGAGCAGGTTCTCCACGTCGAGCCGCAGCTCCAGCCACGACCAGCGGTAGCCGGCCGAAGCGTCCCAGAAGACCGCCGAGCCGGCCTGCGCGCCTTGCGCGAGCGGTCGCCGTCCGATGAACAGCGCGTGGGTGGACGCGCGCCAACCGTCCGGGTGGACCAGGCTGGCGCCGGTGGTGGCGAGCAGCCGGGGCGCCCCGGGCACCGCGGCGCCGTCGCTCGTGAAGCGAGCGTCGGCGGCGGTGACGTCGGCGTCGAGCTCGAGCCAGGAGGCGGGGCGGACGCGAACGTCGGCCTCGACGCCGTAGCGCCGCGTGCCCCCGCGCTCCACCACGACGCCCGAGGCGTGGTCGAAGAGCGACTCGCGCGCGATGTGCACGCCGAAGAGCGCCGCTCCGACGCTGAGGTCCGCGCCGGGCTCGAACCGCACGCCCACCTCGGCGTCGTCGGCGACGGTGACCTCCGGCTCGCCGCCCTCGTACTGCGCCGCCGGCTCGTTCTCGTGGTCGCCGGCGGCAGCGAAGGCGCGCGCCTCGGGCGAGCGCAGCCCGCGGCCATACGCCGCGAACACCCGCCAGTCCGCGTGCGGCCGCATCACCGCCGCCAGGCGCGGGGAGAGCGCGGTCGCCGAGCCGTCGGCGCGCCGGTCCGCGAGACGGTCGTCGACGTCGAAGCGGAAGGCGTCGAACCGCAGCGCGCCCTCGAGCCGCAGCCAGCCGGCGACGCGCCAGCCCGCCCCCGCGCCGGCGGCGACGGCCGCTTGCGTGAAGGCGAGGTCGCGCAGCGCGTCCCCCGTCGCGCGCACGTCACGCTGCTCGGCGCGGCCGAGCCGGGTGCTGAGGAGCGCGCGCAGCTGCAGCGGTCCGAAGACGCGCCAGGTCGAGCGCGCCTCGAGGCCGCCGTCGATGCCGTCCTGTGTCTGCTCGTGCCGATCGCCGTGCGCCGGATCGCCGAGGAAGCCCGTGTAGTTCTCGTCGAGCGCGAGCCTGCGCCACCCGCCGAAGGCCTGCAGGCGAAGCCGCCAGGGGCCGTCGCGCCGCTCGTCGATCACCGTGAGCAGCGCCCGGTCGGAGGCGCCACCGGTCCCGTCGGTGTAGGCGTCGTAGAAGCCGATCCGCCCCGCGCGCACGTCCTCGAGGCGGACCGCCCCCGGCAGTTCGAAGCGCGCCGCGTACCCGGCGCCGAGCACCTCGAGCCGGTGCGCCTCGTCGTTCAGGAGCGCGAGGCGCCCGAGGAAGGTGGCGCGCTTCGCCGCGCGCTGCTCCCCGTAGCCGTCGTCGATCAGCCCTTCGGCGGCGACGAAGTCGCGCTCGCCCGGCGCCCACACGGCGAGCGCCCGGTGCCGGCCCGTCGTGCCGACCTGGTGCCCGAGCCGCAGGCCGCGGTCCTCGGGCGCCACGCCGAGGCGCAGCTCCGCCGAGCCCGCCGTCGCGAAGTCGCCCTGGTCGAGCGCGTAGGCGCCCTTGCGCGCGTGCACGCGCTCGACGAGCTCCGGGACGACGAAGCCGAGGTCGACGTAGCCGTGGCCGTGCACGTTCGAGGGCTCGTTGATCGGCACGCCCTCGACGCGCACCTCGACGTCGGACCCGTGCACCGCGTCGAAGCCGCGCAGGAAGAACTGGTGGCCCTTGCCCTCGGCGCCGTGCTGCACCACGTGGAGCCCGGGCACGAGCTCGAGCATGTCCTCGGCGGTGCGGGCCGGCGACTGGCGCAGGCGCATCCCGTCGATGTCGTGCTCCGAAGCGGCCGACGCCGGCTTGCGAGACACGACGACGATCTCGTCCGCCGCGGGCACGGCGGGCGACGTCTCCGCGCCCGTCGCGAACATCGCGGCGAGCGCGCACACCCCTGGCGACACACTCCACCTCCACGGCGGCCGTTCGCGTCCGATCCGGCTTCGAGGGGAGTCAGGCGGGCGGGCCGCGGGCGGACCAGCCCTCGCGCCGGGGGGGGGACGGCGCGTCGGCGGGCGGCGGGGGCCGCGCGCCCTCGCGCGCGGGTGGGGCGAAGAGCGGGAGGAGGGCGGGCGGCGGCGCCAGCAGGGCCGCGGCGAGGTGCGCGAGGTCGCCGTCGCCGTGCCCCTCGGCGTCGGCGTGCGTGTGCGCCTGTGGCCCGTGGGTCACGAGGGCGCGGAGGTGCCACGGATCGGCGCGCTCGCCTTGGTGGACGACCCCGCCGCCGGGCAGGTGCGTGTGGTCGTCGCCGTGCCGTGCCAGGTGCAGGGCGGGGGCGACGAGACAGGCGAAGACCCACACGACGAGACAGACGCGGGCGCGATGGCGCCGCTCGCCGGTCCCCAGGGTCTCGTGGCTCCGCCAGGTCAATGGGCGCTCCCGCCGCCTTGATACGTGGGCGCCGGCGGCAGCGTCAACGTTGAATCACTCCGGCGCGCCGCACCGCACCCACTCGAGCATCGTGGTCTTTTCTGTGGCGGTCATGCCGACCCCCGAGTCCCGCGGCGGCATCGTGCAATCGAGCAGGCTCGCGCGGATGAAGTCCTGCCAGTCGGCCACGTGGGTGTAGGACGTCAACGGCCAGGGCCCGCCTTCCTGGCCCCAGTGGCAGCCGAGGCAGCGCGCCTCGACGATGGGCTGGACGTCGGCGTAGGTCACCGGCGGATCGGGACACGCGGTCGGCGCCGCGACGGGGACGCACGCGTCGGCGGGGGGCGCCGCGTCGGCGGGCGCGGCGTCGGCGGGCGCGCCGTCGGCCGTGGATCCGGTGGCGTCGTCGCAGGCCGCGAGGAGGCCGGCGCACAGCAGCAGGGAGCGGTGGATGCCCATGGCGCGCAGGCTAGCGCGCGCGGGGGCGACGGCGCGAGCGCCCGTCCGCTTTCGCATTGAACGCCTCCGCCGAAATCCCTACGTTTCGCGCCACCCGGAGGTGACGTTCATGGGTCGGAAGTTGGTGGCGGCGCTCGGTGGCACGGCGGTGGCGCTCGCGGGCGCGGGCGCGGTCGCCCACGTCGACGTCGCGTCGGGGCCCGGCTTCGCCGGCAAGTCGCAGGAGATCACGTTGGCCGTCGGACACGGCTGCGAGGGCAAGGACACGGCGAGCGTCCGCGTCCAGATCCCCGAGGGCGTCGCGTCGGTGCGCGCGGTGCCCGGCGGGCTCGGCAAGGCGACGGTCGAGACGGACGCGACGGGGCTCGTCACCGCCGTGACGTGGCAGAAGGACGACGCCGACCTCGCCCCCGCCGACCTGCACTACTACAAGGTCGCGCTCCGCATCCGGGTGCCCGACCGACCCTTCACGACGCTGTTCTTCCCGACGCGGCAGACCTGCAAGGCGGACGACGGCACGCCGATCGTCGTCGACTGGGTCTCGACGTTGCCCTCCGAGGGCGAGGAGGGGCCGGAGCCCGCCCCGGCGCTCAAGATCCTGCCCGTCCGGCAGCCCGGCTGGAACAAGTACACGGTGCCGGTGGCGATCGACGACCTCGGCGCCTGGTTCGGCGACGCGCAGATCGTGTGGCGCGGGAACGCCGCGTTCAGCGCGAACCCGCTCACCGCGGAGCAGATCGCGGGCACGCCCGGGGTGACCGCGCTGGCCTCGCTCGCGGCGAACGACGAGATCTGGGTGAGGTACTGATGCGCCGCCGACACTTGCTTCGCGTGTGCCTCGCGGCGGGGCTGACGGCGGGCTGCGGCGACGACGCGCCCTCGACCGGCGCGGGCGACGCCGGGCCGCGGCCCGACGGCGGCCTGGCCGCCTGCGTGGACCGCCCGACAGACCTGCCGCGCCCGCCCACGGGCCAGCTCCCGTGCGAGCTCCTCCCGCCCGGCTTCTCCGGCTGACGCCGAGCCTACCCGTGCGCGGCGGCGACCGCCTCGAGCACCTCCGGCGGCAGGCACGCCTCGGCCGCCGGGAAGAGCTCGCGCTCCTCGAAGCGCACGTGCGCCGCGAGCAGGTCGCCGAACGTCTGCAGGCGGCCGTGGTCGTCGTCGTCACCCGCCCGTAACCGGCGGAGGTGCGCGTGGTCCGCACGCGTGCGCGCCGCCAGCGCCACGTACCCCGCCGCCTCGAGCGCCGGCAGGAGCAGGCGCTCCTCGATCTCGAAGTGCGGCTCGAGCTCCGCGTAGAAGCGGCGCCGCACTTCCGCCCAGATCTCGGGCGCTTGCGGCGGTGTCGCCGTCAGCGCGCGGCGCGCGAGGACGAGGGCCTGGTGGTGCTCGGAGGACAGCTCGCGGAGGCGTGGATCACGTCGCATGCCGCCATGCAGTGCATGCCCCGGGCCATCAAACATGCACCGCCCGCCACGCCCCGTGTCTGAAGAGCGCGACCGCGATGACCGCCGACGCCGAGAACGCCACGAGGCGAGTGAACACGCGAGAAAGCACATCGCGACGGGGCGAGGGAAAAGGAGTTACATTCGGGGGCGATGCGCGCCCTGTTGTCGACGCTCCTCCTCGCCGCCGGCTGCTCTGCCGGCGAGCTGTCGTCCACCTCCGGCGACGCCGCGGCCGGCGATGGGGCCGCTCCCGTGGCCGATGGCGCGGCCCCCGCGACGGACGGCCCGGCGCCCGCGCTCGACGGCACCGACACGGACGCCGCCCGGTCGGCCTTCGACGCCGCCTTCGGCTTCGAGCTCGACGCGGCGCCGCCGGTGGTCGCGCCCGACGCGGCGCCGCCGGTCGACCCGGACGCCGCCGAGCCGGTCGATCCGCCGCTGGTCGACGAGGACGCCGCCGTCGGTCCGCCGCCCCCGCCCCCGCCGCCCGAGTGTCCGTTCGCGCCGGGCGCCGAGCCCCAGAAGAAGGCCATCTTCACCGACCAGTACCCGGCGGAGGACCTCGACATCGAGGACGAGCTCATCCGCCTCTTCCGCGCGGCGACGCCCGGCTCGCAGATCCGCATCGCGCTCTTCACGTGGACGCGCGGGCGCATGGTCGACGCGCTCATGTCGGCCGCGCAGCGCGGCGTCGACGTGCGGGTCGTGCTCGACGAGAGCAACCAGATCGAGGAGCCGGAGGGCTCCGGCAACTGGCGCTACACCGCCGCCGTCCAGCGCCTGCTGACGGAGCTCGGCCGCGACCGCGTGACGCTGTGCAACGCGCGCACGCCGCCCGACGGCGGCGGATGCCACGGCACGGGCATCAACCACAACAAGTTCTTCCTGTTCTCGGAGCTCTGCGACGGGTCGCGCAACGTGGTCGTCCAGTCGTCGGCCAACCTGACGAACCCGCAGATCACCCAGTACAACAACGCGGTCGTCATCAGAAACGACGCGGCGTTGCACGCGGCCTACCTCGGGTACTGGCGCGACCTCGACGCGGAGCGGCGCGACCTCTCCTACTATCACAGCGAGAACGGCGACACGGGCACCAAGGCCTACTTCTTCCCGCGCGCGAGCCAGGGCGGCGATCCCGATCCCGACCGGGACACGATCCACAACATCCTGGCCGACAACGTCGAGTGCGGGAACAACAGCGAAGTCCTGGTGATGATGGCGTTCTGGTCCCAGGCGCGCGGCTACCTCGTCGAGGACCTGGCGCGGCTGCGCGGGCGCGGCTGCGACGTGCGCGTCATCGTGTCGCGCGACGCCTCGACCGACGCCCTGCAGCGCCACCTGCGCGACGCGCTGCCCGACAACAAGATCCATCTCGTCGACGGCGTCCACAGCAAGTACCTGCTCGTGAAGGCCGACTACCTCGGCGAGCGCAAGCACCTCGTCTGGACGGGCTCCCACAACTACACCGGCCCGGCGCTGCGCGAGAACGACGAGACGCTGCTGAAGATCGACGACCGCGCCATCTTCGATGCCTTCCGGGCCAATTGGCAGCGTGGCTGGGACAATCTGCGCTGAAGCCATGAACACCCACGTCGCCTTCGACTTCGACGGCACGCTCGTCGACTCCGGTGCGGCCATCGTCCGCCTCTACAACGAGGTCGCCGATCGCCAGGGATACGGGCGCATGACCGCCGCGAACCTGGCCGAGCTGCGCCGCCTGCCGGCGCTCGAGCGCTGCCGCCGTCTGAACGTGCCGCCGCACCGCCTGCCCTGGATCGTGCTGCAGGTGGGCCGCCGTTACCGGGAAGCCATCGACGCCATCGAGTTCCAGCCGGGCGTCGCCGATCTGTTGACGACGCTGCGTGCACGCGGCGTGCGCCTCTCGATCGTCTCGACGAACGAGGCGGAGAACATCCGTGCCTTCCTGCGGCGGCACGACGCCGAGGCGTGGATCGACGAGATCCATTGCAGTCGCGCGATGTTCGGCAAGGCGCGCCTGCTGCGCGGCCTGATGAAGCGCGCCGGCCTCACCCCCGACCGCCTGGTGTACGTCGGCGATGAGCACCGCGACATCGAGGCCGGCCGCGAGGTCGGCGCGCGGACGATCGCGGTGCGCTGGGGCTTCGACGACGAGGCGCGGCTGCGCGAGGCCGACCCCGACTACCTCGCGACCCACCCCGCCGAGGTGGCGGCGTGGCTGGCGACGCGCCGCGCGTGAGGCGGGTCAGCCCTCGGGCGACGGCGGGGGCTCGTCGGCAGCGGGCGGGGGCTCGTCGGCAGCGGGCGGCGGCTCGGGCTCGGCGAGGCCCAGGCCGATGCGGCGCGCTTCCGCGTCGACGTTGAGCACCCGCACCTTCACCGCGTGGCCCGGCCGGAACTTGCTCTTCGGACGCGCGCCGTCGGGCAGCCGCATCTCGCTGACGTGCAGCAGGCCCTCGACGCCCGGCGCGATCTCGACGAAGGCGCCGAAGTCCTTCACGCGAGCGATCTTGCCGTCGAACGTCTGGCCGGGCGCGTAGGCGTCGAAGGAGGGGCGGTCCGGCTCCGGCTGTAGCTGGCGCATGCCGAGGCTGCAGCGGCCACGCTCCTCGTCGAGGCCGAGCACCAGCACCTCGACCTCCTGGCCCGGCGAGAAGGCGTCGGTCAGGCGCGGGATGGGCTCCCAGCTCACGTCGGACACGTGCACCAGGCCGTCGAGCCGGTGCTCCTCGTCGAGGGTGACGAAGAGCCCGAAGGTCGTGATGCTCTTGACCTTTCCGCGCGTCTGCGTGCCGACGGGGAACTTCTCGCGCAAGAGGGCCCACGGGCTCGGCTGCAGGCGCTTCATGCTGAGCTTGAGGTGCTTCTTCGCGGCGTCGATCGCGAGGATCTCGGCCTCGACCTGCTGGCCCTGCTTCACGAGCTCGCGGGCGTTCGCCGGCGCGGGCGCCCAGCTCATCTCGGACACGTGGATCAGCCCCTCGACGCCGGGCTCGACCTCGACGAACGCGCCGTAATCGGCGAAGCCGACGACGTTGGCCGTCACCCGCTGGCCGGCCTGCAGCCGTCCGTCGACCGTCGACCAGGGGTCGGCCTCGAGCGCGCGCTTCGACAGCGAGATCTTCGGGCCCTTGGGACCGTCGGTCTGCACCTTGGTCACCTTCACCGTGACCTGGTCGCCGGGCGACACGAGCTGCGCCGGGTCCGTCTGGCGGCCCCAGCCCATCTCTTTGACGTGCAGCAGGCCGGTGGTGCCGCCGGGCAGGTCGACGAACGCGCCGAACTCGGCGAGGCGGGCGACAGTGCCCGTGACGACGTCGCCGACGGCCGGCGGGACGACCGGGCCTTCGGCGGCGGCGGCCTCCTTGCTGGCCTTGCGCGCGTCGCGGGCGGACTTCGCCTCGCGCGCCACGATGAACAGCTCCTTGCGGTCGTCCCAGCCGCGGATCCAGAAGCGGCCCTGCTCGCCGACGTGGGCGCGGCCGCGGCGGTCGGGCAGCAGGGCCTTCATGCCGATGTCGACCGCGATGCCGCCGTTGACGCGCGCGAGGACGCGCCCCTCGACGGGCTCGTCGCCCGCGGCGGCCGCCTGCAGCCGGTCGAAGAGCGCCAGGCGCACCGCGCGCTCGCGGGACAGCGCCGGTCCCTCGGCCGTCAGGCCCACGACGTAGACCTCGATCTCGTCGCCCGCCGCCGGCACGTCGCCGCCGAATTCCGCAATCGGAATGCGGCTCTCGCCCCCCTCGACGCGCACCGCGACCGCGTCGCCGTCGACCGCCGTGACGCGCCCCTTCACGACCGCGCCGGGCTTGTTCGGGACGCTGTCGAGGAGCGCCGCGAGCGCCTCGAAGGAGGCGCCGCGCTCGAGCAGCGGATCGGTCGGTCCCTCGTCGCTGCGCGCCGGGTCCACGGGCTGGGTCGACATTGCCACCTCCGCGAGAGAAAACGGGCGTTTAGCACGCGGCGCCGCGCAGCGGCAACCCGGGCGTCAGCGCGTGGGCAGGAGCGGCCCGCGCGGGGGCACGCCGCGCTGGATGTCGGCGAGCGTCGTGCGCTCCGCCCAGCGCGTGAACGCCTCCTTCAGCTGCGACCACGTGCCGTGGAGCGGGCAGGGGTGGCGCACGTTGCACTCGCCCCAGCCGAACGCGCAGTGGTTCGGCTCGATGGGATAGTCGACGGCGCGCAGCACGTCGACGAACCGGATCTCCGCCGGCGGGCGGGCGAGCACGAACCCGCCGCCGTGGCCCTTCTGCGACTCGAGCAGACCCGCCACGACCAGCTTGCGCAGCAGCTTCGAGACATAGGCCATGGGGATGCCGCTGGCCTCGGCCAGGTCCTTGGCGCGCGCGCCCTGGCCGCCCGGCAGCATGGAGAGGTGGGCCATCGCCCGGAGCGCGTACTCGGCGGTCTGTGTCAGGTGCATTGCCCGCCCATCATGCCAGGGCGACATCTGCGACGAGAACCCCGACGAGCGCGGTGAGCCAGAGCAGGGAGTCGCCGAAGAAGCGCCGCGTGAAGACGGGGTCCTCGGGGGACCGCCAGCCCGCCGTCGCCCGGACGATCCAGGCGGCGCCGAGCAGGGAGGCGCCGGCGAGGTAGACGCTGCCCGCCACCTCGAGCGGCACCGGCGCGAGGCTCACCGGCACGAGCAGCCACACCGAGGCGATGCCGAGGCGCGCGGCGCGCTGCGGTCCGAGCGCGCCGACGACCGTGTGCAGCCCGGCGTTCGCGTACTCCGCGTGCCGGCGCAGCGCGATGGCGACGAAGTGCGGGTGCTGCCAGAGGAAGAGCACCGCGAACAACGCCAGCCCGCCGGCGTCGAGCCGGCCCGTGGCCGCCGTCCAGCCCAGCAGCGGCGGCACCGCGCCCGGGATCGCCCCGATCGGCAGCGCCAGGGCGCTCTTGCGCTTCAGGGGCGTGTACACGCCGACGTAGGTCACGAGGGCGAGCGCGCCGAGCAGCGCGCAGAGCATCCCGCCGCCGTAGGCCAGAAGCGGGATCGCCAGCGCCCCGAGGCCGAGGCCGAACGCGAGGCCCGCGCCCGGCGACAGGCGCCGCGCCGCCAGCGGCCGGTCCCGCGTGCGCCGCATCAGGGCGTCCGAGTCGCGCTCCAGGAAGCAGTTCAGCGCGTTGGCCGAGCCGACGACGAGCGTGGCGCCGAGCAGGCCGGCGGTCGCCGCGAGGGGCCCCGGCCAGCCCGCGAGCGCCATCGCGCCCGCCGTCGTCACGGCGCACTGCAGCGTGACGCCGGGCTTGGTCAGGGACAGGAGATCGCGCAGCATGGCGGCTACTCCCAAGTGAAACCGGTCCGCTTGTCGAACAGCACGACGCGACGCGCCCGGGGGGTCAGCTCCACCGTGCGCTCGTCGGCGTGGCTCCACACCGTGGCGTCGAGCGTGTCGCCGATCTCGACCTTCACGCGGTGGGTCCCCGGCGGCAGCGTCAGCGACTCGATGGCGACGCTGGTGCCGTCGCCCGAAAGTCCGCCCGGCGCGTAGCTCTTGTCCACCGCGGGCGCGCCGTCGATCGTCAGGCGCAGGCGCACTGGCGCCCGGCCGCGCTCGCAGATGCGCGGCTGACGCATGTGCGGCGGCAGCTTCGCGAGCTCTTCGGGCGTGGCGTCGCGGCAGTGCTCGCCGCGCTCCCCGGGGTGGTTGAACGAGACGACCAGCGTCGGCTCGCGATCGGGCATCGCGAACGGCGCGTCGCTCGCCGCGGTCATCAGCGCCGACGTGCCAGCCGCCAGCACGAAGCCGCCGAGCAGCGCCGTCACCGAATTCCTGTTTGTATTCGAGGGGTTGGCCCCCCTGCGCAGCTTGCGGATCTGGCCGCGGTCGAGGCGGAGCAGCGCCACCTTGGCCGGGTCGATCTTCTCGAGGCGCAGGAACGGCTCGCGCTGGCCGGCGAGGCGCGCCGCGGTGTGGCTGTCGCCCTCGCGGTGGCGGCACCCGCCCTCGCTGCAGGCGACGACGAGCACCTTGGGCGCGCCGTGGCGCAGCGCGCGCTCGACGGTGAGCGCGTGCAGCCAGCCCGCGCAGGGCACCATCTCGACGCGGTAGCCCGGCAGGTCGGGGCTGCCGTCGCCCTCGAGCGTCAGGTCGGCGCCCGCGGACTCGGCGCAGACGAACGCGATCGGCCGCGCCTTGTTCTGCGCCAGCGCCACGTCGAGCAGGCGGCGGTGCTCGGCCACCGGGATCCAGGGCAGGCCGATGCCCGCCGAGTTGCAGGCGCCGGCGCAGATGCCGCAGCCGACGCAGCGGTCCGGGTCGACCTTCGCCACGAGCGGCTCGTCGCGGCGCCCGCCCTCGGGCCGCGCCACCATCTCGATGGCGTTGTAGGGGCAGTCGGTGACGCAGCGCTGGCACGCGTTGCACTTGTCGACCTCGACCGCGGCCGGGCGCACCCGATCGCGGCGCAGGAGCCAGGGCAGCCCCGCTGCCACGACCCCGCCGACGAGCGTCAGCGCCCACAGCGCCCCGCCGCCGAGCCGCTCGGTGAAGACGAGCGGCAGCAGGTACCACCAGTCCATCGTGAAACGTTCGGGCGCGGTGCCCATGTGCGCGGGCGCCGCGCTCGTCGCCGGATAGATCAGCGAGACGGCGACCAGGCTGCCCACGATCCACAGCGTCATCGCGCGGTCCGTCAGGAAGCGCGGC
Source organism: Myxococcota bacterium (assembly GCA_963169045.1). GTDB lineage: Bacteria > Myxococcota_A > Bradymonadia > UBA7976 > UBA1532 > CAUJDF01. The sequence continues at coordinate 89,064 of CAUJDF010000057.1, read as the reverse complement.
CGCGCCACGCGCACGATGTGGAGCCACAGCAGGATGCCTGCCGCGAGCGGCACGAGCATGTGCAGGAAGAAGACCATGAAGAACAGGAGCGAGTTGATGCTCCCATCGGTGAGGAACGTCCGCGACAGCGGCTCGGCGAAGATGGGCAGCACGTCGAGGACCTGCGCGGTGCCGAGCGCCACCTGGCGCGCCCGCTCGTCCCAGACGAGCCAGTAGCCGAGCCATCCCACGCCCCACAACACACCGACCAGCGCGATGCCGGTCACCCAGGACAGCCATCGTGGGCCGGTGAGGCGGCGGGCGAGCAGCAGCTTCAGGCCGTGCAGGACGGTGAAGAGCATGCAGGCGTCGGACGAGTAGCGGTGCAGCGAGCGCACGAGGCCGCCGAGCAGCGAGGCGCTCATCGCCTCCACCGAGGCGTGGGCCTGGTGGAGGCTCGCGCTGTACCAGAAGAGGGTGAGACCGCCGCTGATCGCCGCGATGAGGAACGTCGTCGTGGCGATGGCGCCGGTCTGCGCGAACGGATTGCGCGCGTCGGGCACCAGGCGTCGGGCGAGGCGATCGAGGCCGAGCAGCGGGCGCTCGAGCGCGGCGAGGGGGGCCTCGCCACGAACGCCCGGGCCGGCGCTGGCGCTGCGGGCGTTCATCCCCGGGGCCCCGCCGATTCGCGCGCGAGGTGCTCGAGCGCCGTGGTCAGCCAGTGCTCCTGCCGGTCGCCGAGCGTGAGCCGGTAGGCGATCTTGCCCGCGGGATCGACGAGCAGGAACAGGTTGGCGTGGTCGATGACGCCGGTCTCGTCGTTGCGCCGGCGCTCGAGGCCGAGGCGGTCGAGCACCGGCTCGACGTCGGCGGGCGTGCCGGTGAGCATGCGCCACTGCGGCGGGGTCATGCCGTAGTTCTCGGCCATGACCTTCATGCGCTGCGGCGTGTCGTTGGCGGGGTCGAGCGTGAGCGCGAGCACGGTGACGCGGCTGCGCGCGACGGGCGGCAGCGCATCCACCGCGCGCTTGGCCTGCTGCAGAATGAGCGGGCAGGCATGCCCGCAGGTGGAGTAGACGCCGGTGAGCATCACGACCTCGCCGGAGAAGTCGGCGAGCGACACGCGCCGGCCGTCCTGGTCGGTCAGCGTGAACTGCGGCGGCTCGATGGCCGTGCGCAGGCGCTCGGCGGGGAAGGGGAGCGCGTCGCCCTGCTGCGGCGGCGTCCACGTGGCGGCGAACGCGACCGCGCCGCCGACGACCACGAGGCCGGTGGTCGCCACCAGCGGCATCGCGAGCCGCAGGGTGACGGCCTTCAGCGGTCGCCACCACACGCCGACGACGACGACGCCGAGCAGCAGGGGATCCGAGAGGATCATCAGCACGTACGCGGTCTCGGCCTTCCCCGTCGAGGGGTCGTAGCCGAAGCACCACGCCCGGAACTCCTGCGCGAAGGCATGAAAGGACGTGTCACCCGGCGGCACCACCAACATCGCGCCCGAGAGCAGGGTCGCGAAGCCCAGCAGCGACAGGGCCACGACCGGAAAACGCCAGCCACCGAACAGTCGTTCCAGGCGGTTCATCACATCACCTCACGTGCCAGACGTCGGAGAGGGCCTTCCAGTTGGCGAAGTAATAGACGACGAAGGACACGAGCAGGATGATGACCAGCGCCATCGTGCCCGGGGCCTTGTGGTCGTCGTGGGCCCCCGCCGGCACCGCGGGCTTCGCCGCGGCGACCACGGGCGCCTCGCCCCAGGAAGGCATCTTGCCTTCGATCGGCTTGCCGAAGAACACCGCGGCCACGGCCAGCAGCACGAAGCTGATGAGACCGACGAACGCCAGCACCGAGCCGACGCCCATGATGCCGAGCATCAGGTGCGCGCCGGAGCCGAAGCCCGCGGCCTGCGCCGCGCCGCTGAACTCCACGTCCCAGTGACGACGGGGCACGCCGTACGAGCCGGCGAAGGACATGCCGAGCGCCATCACCGTGATGCCGATGGCGAACAGATACGGCTGCCAGCGCGCCATGCCCTTCCAGTAGAAGTCCTTCCGGAAGATCAGCGGGATCACGTAGTAGGCGAGGCCCATGAAGGCCAGCGACGTGCCACCGACCACGGTGGTGTGGAAGTGGCCGGGGATGCGCAGCGTGTTGTGCGCGAGGATGTTGATCTGCTGCGTGCCCAGCGTGACGCCGGTGATGCCGCCGAGGAAGCCGAAGATCACGAGCGACAGGAACATCGCCGAGAAGCCCGGGTTCTTCCAGGGCGCCTTCGCCAGCCAGCCGAACAGACCGCGGATGTGACCCTTGCCGCGCATCGCGACCTCGATCGAGGCCGGCACGGTGAAGCCGTGGATCATCGAGGCCAGCACCGCGAGGTACATGGCGTACGAGGTGTTCCAGATCTTCCAGCCCGCGCTCACGCCGGGGTCGACGAGCAGGTGGTGCGCCGACGCCAGGTTGATGAACAGGATGTAGAGCACGAACGCGCTGCGGCAGACCGCCTCGTTGAGCGGCTTCGCGCCGGTGGTCACGTGGCCGAGCAGGTACCACACCGAGACCATCGCGCAGACGTTGACCTGCTGCGACTGGTGGCCGAGGCCCCACCACACGATCCGATACCAGGCGGGGTCGGGCGGGCCCGTCCATCCCAGCGACCAGGTGAAGGTCGGGATCATGACGACGGCGCCGTGCAGCAACGTGACGACGGCGATGATCGCCGCCGCCGTCGCGCCGAACACGACCAGCGGCACCGAGCCGACGTAGGTGCGGTCGCGCTTCGCGATGTAGATCGTCGCGAAGAAGTTGCCGACCGCGATCAGGGTGCCGACGGCGACGAGGATGATGCCGAGATAGAAGAGCGGGTGGGCCATGAGCGGCACGTACGACGTCATCATCACGTCGCCGAGACCCATGAGCACGACCGCGTCGACCATGACGGCGCCCACGGCCATCATGCCAAAAGACACCCAGGCGACCTTCGCCGAAGCCAGGCGACTGTTCAGCAGGGAGGTGGCGGCGAAATACAGGATCGCCACCTCCATGAAGAGGATCCAGAAGATGAGCATGTTGAGCCCGTGGAAGGTCAGCAGACGGTAGTACCAGTCCGCGGGCAACAGATGGACGGCGGGCCAGCGCGTGAGGCCCAGCATCAGGGCGGCGATGCCGCCGAGCGCCAGGAAGACGACCGCGAAGACCGCGTTGAGCTTGATGAAACGCTGCGCGTCGAGGCACACCGACAGGCCGGTGGTCGCGCAGGTGCGGACCTTGCCGGACGTGTGGTTGCCGCGCGGTGGCGCCTCGGGAATGACATCAGGCGACGTGATGACCGTCGACATCGCGCTACTCCACGATGATCCGGCCGGTCATGAGATGATGACCGATGCCGCAGAACTCGTTGCAGATGACCTGGTAGTCGCCCTTCATCGTGGGCGTCAGGGTCAGGACGTGATCGTATCCGGGCAGCACCTGGAAGTTCATGTTCACGGGCTGCAGCGAGAAGCCGTGCTGCAGGTCGCTCGACGAGATGTGCAGCCGGTAGGTCTGGCCCTGCTTCAGCTTCAAGATGGGATACCAGGACCACATGCGGCCGAGCAGGTAGGCGTCGCCGCCCGGCGCCGGCTCGACGATGGGGATGCCCTTGTCCTCGCCGACCTTGTTGCTCGCCACGAAGCGCTCGACGCGCTCGATGAACTTCACCGGCTCGACGGTGTACGACTCGCCGGTGCTGTTCTGTTGTCCCTTGAAGTGCCAGAAAGGCATCATCGCCGACATCACCAGGCACCAGACCAGCGCCAGGCCCATCCAGGTGCGTTCACCGCCGCTGGGGGGTCTGAACCAGCCCGCCTCGGGGGCTTGGATGCTCATGCCTCACTCCCTTTCACGGCAGCGTCGCCGGCTTGACGGCCAGCAGCTCGATCCAGCCCCAGGCCGTATAGGAGAGCCAGGGGATTACGATGCCAAGCACCAGGAGCAACCAGGGGTTGTCCATCAACCTCTGGAGGGGGTGTTGCCGCTTCTCTGCCACGTTTCGTTCCTCCCGTTGGCGCGCAGCCACGCGCTCGTGACGATCGCCAGAAAGAGCAGGCCCGCCGCGACCGCGACGAGCCCGCCGAGACCCATGACCGCGAGTCCCGCCGTCTCGGCCAGGGAGCGGACGTTCTGCTCCTGGCCGTAAAGTTTCCGACCCATGCCGTGCGCGCCGGCAAACGCGAACCCGAAGGCGAACACGGTCTGTCCGAGACCGAACACGACCGGCTGCCAGGTACTCGCGCGGCCGAGCCGGCCGGCGCCCACCGGCACGCCCAGCCGCTCGAGCAGCGGCCAGGTGAAGGCCATGAACGAGGCCGTCACCGCGCCGATGGCGGCGTGGTAGTGCGCAGGCACGAGCGTGTTCGAGCCGTGGATGAGCGCGCCGAGGACGAAGCCGAGCACCGTGAGCAGCGCGCTCACGGCGAAGCCGGCGACGCCGGGCGTGCGCCAGCTCGGCCGTGCCTGGCGCAGGGCGCGCAGGCAGAACCCGAGCACGATCAGCGTGACCGGGAAGATCGCGAGCTCCATCAGACGGGTGAAGATGACGCGGTCGCCGCGCACCGCGAACACGGGCGCGAAGAACAGCGGCAGCACGAGCGCGGCGAACAGAATGGCCGACACACGCCGTGACATGATCGGGCGGCCGAGCGCGTTGCCGAGCAACGTCAGCCAGACGCCCATCATCGCGGCGACGCTCGCGAACTGCAGGACGTGTCCGCCGCCCCACGCGACCGTCTCGTAGTAGGTCGAGACAGGCAGCCAGCGCGGCGTCGTCAACGCCGACGCGAGGAATGTCAGCATCGCGAGCACGAACGCGAGCGCGGCCGCGCGGAAGGCGGGTCTCGCCTCGGCCGGTACGGCGAACAGACCGGCGGCGACCTCGCGCGCCGGCATGAGACGTCGGTCGAGCAGCGACGACAGGACGCCCGCGGCGAACGTGACGAGCCCCGCGACGAAGAGCGGGTGGTCGATCATGGGGACGTAGTTGGCGAGGACGGGCTCGGTGCCCGGCAGGCCGGCGGCGGCCATCAGCAGGGCGAGGCCCGTGAGCGCCACGAACGGCGACAGGCGCGCCATGCGTCCCGGGCCGCCCTCGGCGGGGAGCAGCGCGAAGAGCGCCGCCAGGTACGCGTAGAACCAGACGCCGAGGGCCAGGGTGACATGCACGACCAGACAACGGCGGAAGAAGAGCGGGTCGGTGATCCAGTCGCTGAAGGGCGGCATTCGCCCCACGACCAGGATCAGGGCGAAGAGGCCGGCGAGGACGAGGCTGCCGACGGCGAGGCCCAGCCAGCGCCGAGCCAGCTCGCGCTGCGCGGGGAAGTCGAGCACCGGGGATGGGGACATGGGGGGGGCTCCCGTTCAATGGACCGGCCGGTCCACTGAGGTTCATAATCTATGAACGTCAGCGGATGGTCAAGTCCATTGAGTGGGCAGCGCGGCGGCTCAGCGCGGGGCGACCTCGATGGTCGTCGACGCATGGCCCGTCAGGCCTTCGTCGTCGGTGACCGCGACCGTGAGGGTGTGGCGCCCGGGGCTGAGATCGGAGAGCGCGATCCAGCGGCCCGTGCCCAGCTCGCCGTCGCGGTCGGAGCGCCAGACGTAGGCGTCGACGTCCTCGACGGCGCCCTCCTCCCAGTCGAAGGCGGCGGCGTCGGCGATGATCGTCTGACCCGCGACGAGGCGCGCCCCGTCGGTGGGGGCCGCGATCTGCACGCGGGGCGCCTTGTCGGCGAGCCGGACGGTGGCCTCGGAGATGGCCTCGGCGGTGTTCACGCCGTCGCTGGCGAGCACGCGCAGACGGCCGTCGCTCGTGCCGGGAAGGCTGTCGAAGTCGACGAGCAGCGCGTTCTTCGAGAGGCGCATGCCGACGGGCATCCAGGTGGCGCCGCCGTCGGCGCTGAAGTCGACCGAGTAGTGGAGCGCGTCGCCGTCGGCGTCGGTCGCCGCCCACTGGAGGAGGCGGCGGCCGGCCAGGGTCTCGCCGTCGCGGAAGGTCGTGCGCAGCGCGACGCGGGGGACGTGGGCGCTGACGACGCGCTTCGCGAGCACCTTGCCGTGCCGCGAAAGGACGATGCGACGCGTGCCATCGGGCCAGGGCAGGTACAGACCGAAGGGACGGCGGTCGTCCTCGTCGGCGTCCGCGCCGGCGGGCGCGAAGAACTCGGTGGCGAGCACGTCGCCGCCGGCGTCCGTGAAGGTGATCTCGTAGTCGCCGTCGGTGCGCGTCACCTGCGCGAGATCGTCGAGGCTGTCGATCTGCTCGAAGGGCGCGAGCTCGGCTTTGCCCTGCCCGTCGAGGAAACCCGACACGTACACGTAGCGGCGCCCGCCGGGGAGCGCGCGGCGCGCGCCGCAGGGCGCGGTGCGGCCACGGCCCGGGAAGGCATGGGCGGGGCGCGGCGCGTCGGTCTGTGCGATGCGCGCCGCGTTGCTGCAGGTCAGCCGGCCGGCGGTGAGCGCCGAGAGGATGCCGCAGTAGGTGTACGGCGAGATGCCGAAGGGATCCGAGTAGGACATGATGTCGCCGCGAAAGGCGGCGGCGGAGCTGCCGGCGACCACGCCGAGGCCGACGCCGGCGGCGCCCAGGTTGGTGCGGACGTTGGTCTGGCGTCCCATCGACTCGTCGTCGCGGGGGTAGGCGGCGTCCTCGAAGGTGTGGGCGCGACCCCAGTTGTGACCGAGCTCGTGCGCGAGCGTCGGGCCGGGGTCGCGGCGGTAGTTCTGCAGGCGGAGCGCGGCGTTGCCCGTGCGGTTGCCCGAGCAGCACCAGCCGTTGTAGCCGGCCTGGTCCGGCTGCAGGATGGCCAGCAGCTGCCCGCCGCCGGGGAACGCCGCGTCCATGAGCGCGTGGGCCTCGTTGTGGCCGCGGATGTAACCGCCGCCGTCGCTGTTGTCGACGGTGAACGTGGGGTTGCCGGGCAGCGGGACGATGCTGAGCGACGAGAGCGGCAGGACGTTCTCGACGTAGGTGCGGTGGGCGGTGAAGTCCGAGAAGGGCGCCGCGGGCGTGCTCGTGCCGTCGGGGTTGCGCGAGTAGCCATAGGCGATGCCATACAGGCTGCGATGGATGGCCTCGCCGAAGCGGCGGCGCACCGTCAGGCGGTTGTTGGCCGTGGTGGACTCGGCGCGGCGCGACACGGTGAAGACGTCGACGGAGAAGTCGCGATCGCCGGCCGCGGTCTGGGCGAGCTCGAGCACGAAGTTCAGCGAGTCGCCGAGCGCGTCGCGGTTGCTGCCGCCGGGGCTGACGCGGACGGCGCCCCGCCCGTCGGCGGTCGTCGGCGAGAGCACGCGGCCGATGAGGCGGCCGTCGGTGCCGCGCACGGTGAGGCGCGCGGTGACGTCGGTGAACGCGCCCACGGCGTCATCGAGGGAGCGCAGGTAGACGCGCACGACCGTCTTCTTGCTGCCCACGAGCGGGATGAGGTTTGCGTCGGCGGCGGGATACACCTGCACCGACTGCGTGACCTCCATGCCGGTGGCGACGACGTCGCCGTAGACGACCGGAGAGAGCGGCCGCACCACGAACTTCGCGTTGAGGGGCATCGCGGCCCGGTCCTGGTTGAAGATGGCCCACCGGCCGGTGGCGCGGGTGTAGTAAACGCCGATGCCGTGGTTGTTGTAGACGGCGGTGGCCGTGTCGTAGAGCTGGGTGACCTGCAAAATGGCATCCGGTCGGTTGTTGATGCGCGGGTCGTCCAGGACCGTCCAGTTGTTGGTCACGGTGGCGGCGGTGGCGGTGTGCGCGAAGCCCGATGCGGCGGGCACGACGTACACGTTGAAGGCGGCGTTCACCGGCATCGCGACGCGGTCCTGGTTGAAGATGCCCCAGCGACCGCGGAACGCGTCGTAGAACACGCCGATGTGATGGTTCTCGTACACGCCGGCACGGCCATACGGGTTCCAGTTGGGCGTCACGACGAGCAGCGCGCCCGGGCGGCCATTGGCGAGCGGGTGGTCGACGAAGGTGACGTTCGACGCGATGTTCGCCGCGGTGGCCGTGTGCACGAACGTCTGCGCGTCGGGGTTGCGCACCTCGAGGTTGAAGGCCGCGTTGAGGGGCATGGCTGCCATGTTCTGGTTGAAGACGCGCCAGCGCTGGTCGGCGACGTACACGCCGATGGGGCTCGTGACGTAGACGCCGGCGTCGGCGCCGCCCGGGTTCCAGTTGGGCGTGGCGAAGACGAGGGCGTTCCAGTCGTCGTTCGTCGTGCTGTGGTCGATGATCGTCAGGTTGCCTTGCGGCGCGCTCGCGCGGTGGACGAACCGGGCCTGGCCGGCGTGGGCGGCGGTGGCGCAGAGCGCCACGCCCAGGGCGGCGACGAGGAGAGAAATGACGGGTCGGCTTCGCATGTCGTGCTCCCTTGGGTCGAGGTCACGACACGCTCTACGCAAGCGCTCCGCGGGCCCTTTTTCGCGCCGCGCCGATTCTCTCGGATCGGGGATTGCACTGCCCCCTCCGGAGGACGACAAGGAGGTGAAAGTGAAGGCTTTTCTGACGTTGTTGACCCTCGGCGCGCTCGCGTTCGCGGCGGGTTGCCACGGGGACCGCCGCGACGATGAGGGCCCGATGGAGAACGCCGGCGAGGCCGTCGACGAGGCGGGGCGCGACACGAAGGAGGCTGCCGAGGAGGTCGGCGACGACATCGAAGACGCGGTGGACAACGACGACGACGACGGCCCGGATCGGGACGACTGACACGGCGGCGCCGCGGCGGTCCGCGCCGCCGCGGCGCCTCTCGTCAGAAGGTCAGGTCGGTGGTGACGTAGAGCTGGTGCTCGGTCTCGGGATCGCCGGGGATGCCACGGACATCCGCGAGCGCATCGCCCGGGAGGAAGATGCCATAGAGCAGATAGATGCCGAGGTGGGGGGTCGCCTTCCAGTCGAGGCGGGTGTCGATCTCACTGCCGAAGTCGGCGTTGCCCGCCGCCGAGTCCTCGGCGGCGCGGAGGGAGTGATACGTGACGCTGGCGGTGACCGTGTCCGACGGCTTCGCGCTCAGGCGCCCGCCGAGATCGACGAGGCCGAGGGCGCCGGTGTTCCGCGGGATGTCGAGGAAGAAGTCCATCTCCCCGTAGTACATGTGGTTCGTCGCGAAGAGCGTGTCGAACACACCTTCGGGCGTGCCGTCGCCCGACAGATAGTCGGCGATGGCGGTGAAGCCCACCACGCCGAAGTCGTAACCCGCGCGCAGCCCGGCCATGTAGGCGCCGATGCTCTCGTCGCCGAGGGAGCCGAACTGATAGTAGCCGTCGACGGTGTACTTCAGGCCGCCCGCGGCGCCGTTGAGGTAGCCGCCGGCGGTGTGGCGGGTCTCGTCCGTGGGCTTGCCGTGCCGGATGTAGTAGGCGACGCTGGCGTCGAGCCCCTCGCCGAGCTTCGTGTGGCCGTGGGCACCGCCGAACAGGACGTTGCCGCTCCGGTTGGGCGGGACGTGCGCGTCGGGATCGTCGGCGTCGGACTCGGCGATCACGGTCCCGAAGACATCGGCGTCCCAGCCCTCGCCGGCGAAGCCTGCCCGCACGCCGTCGAACGAGCGGGCGCTCTGACGCCAGTTGAGGTTGCCGACGAGCCGCTCGTTGTCGAGCACGATCTCCTGCCGGCCGGCGCGCAGGGTGAGGTCGCCGACCTTCAGGCGGCCGTATGCCTCGTGCAGGTCGATGCCCGCCGCGTCGTAGTCGGTGGTGTTGTCCTCCTCGCCCCAGGCGCGGACGTCCTGCAGACGGAGGACCAGCGCCAGGTCCCGGTCGTCGGACAGCGTCACGCCGAGGCGCGAGCGCTGCGTCACGTACTCGTGCTTGTCGCCGTCGACGAAGTCGCGGCCGGTGTCGAAGTTCAGGCGCGGGCGCACCTGACCCTCGAGCACCAGCTTCCACCCGTCTCCGAGGGCGGCCTCGGGGTGGGCCGGCGCCGGCGGGGCCGCAAGCAGGACGCTCACCAGAGCGCCGAACATGGCATCTACTCCTTCGCCGCGAGCGCCTTCGCGCGCGCCGCGAGGTCCTCCATGGGTTGCATGACACCCTCGACCCGGCCGGCGATGACGCCCTCGCGGTCGAGGAGCGTGATGAGCGCGGAGTGGCTGATGTTGCCGTCGGGCATGCGCTTGTAGCGAACGCCGAGCACCGCAGCGATCTCCTGAGCGCTCTCGTCGGTGGTCGACGTCAGTCGCCACTTCGACTCGTCGAGCCGGTGACGCGCCGCCAGCTCCTTGAGCGCCTTCGGCGTGTCCCGGGTCCCGTCCAAGCTGACGAGCACAATCCGGAGATCGTCGCGCGCCGCGGCCTTCTCGAGGCGCTGGATGTCGCTGACGATCAGCGGGCAGACGCTGGTGCACGACGCGTAGAACATCGCGATCACCGTCGGCTTTCCGCGGAAGTCGGCCAGCTTGAGCGTCTTGCCGTCCTGGTCCGTCAGCTTCGCCTGCAGCTGGTAGAGCGACTCGCCCTTCACCGGCTCGGCCGCCTTGGGCAGCTCGTGGTGGCCATGGTGGTGGTGGGCGTGCGGGTCGGCCGCGCCCGCGGTGACGGGGGCGGCGGCGACGGCCAGCGCGGTCAGCCATCGATGGAGAGTATTCATCGTACGGATCCCTTCGCGTCGGCGGCGCAGCGGAATCCCAGGTTCGCCGTGGTGTAGTCGGCGCGCAGGGAACTGCGGAATGCCAGGCGCATGAAGCTCGCGTAGTCATTCTTGTCTTGCGCGGACACGGCGGCGGCGCCGCAGAACCGCGCAGCGGCGTCGCGGTCGTTGGCGACCATCGACGCGTTGAAGTCGTAGACCCACTCCCAGACGAGGCCGTGCAGGTCGCGCACGCCCCAGAAGTTGGCGGGACCCTGGCCCACCGGGCGCGCCTCGTTGGGGCGCGCGTACCAGTCGAGGATCCGCTGCGTCCACGCCGGGTCGGCGCGCCCGTCCGCCGCCGCCTCGCTGGCGGCGGCGGCGAGCTCCCACTCGTCCTCGGTGGGCAGGCGCTTGCCCTGCGCGGCGCAGTAGGCCTTGGCGGCGAACCAGCTCACCCGCGTGACCGGTGCCCGAAGGTCGCCGCCGGGCGCCTCCGGGCCCGCCCAGTGGGCCAGGTAGTTCTGGTCGGCGAACAGACGCGCCACGCGGTCGCGCCGCCACTGCGGGTTCTTCTTCACGAACGCGAGGAAGTCCCCTTCGCTGACCGGCGTGCGGTCGAGCCGGAAGGCGGCCACCGGCACGCCCTTCTCGGCGGCCTCGGGGGACGCCGGGTAGAGCGGGCGGTGCGTGCCGGGCCCGACCACCGCCATGTCGCCGGTGGTGGCGGCGGCGGTGGAGGTGGCGGTCAACGCAGCCACGAATGCCAGGGCCAGGATCCACATGACGGTTGCCTCAGTGCGCGGCGCCCGGAGGACGCTTGGTGGTGGCGCGGATCTCCTCGACCTCCTTCGGAGATACGATGCCGCCGCTGTTGCCCCAGGAGTTGAGGACGAAGGTCAGGATGTTGGCGACCTCGTCGTCGTTGAGCTGGCTCATCGGCGGCATGGTCGAGTTGAAGTCGGCGCCGTTGACCTTGATCGGCCCGGTCAGGCCGTTCAGCACGATCTCGACGGCGCGCTTCTTGTCGGCCACCAGGTAGTCGGACTTCGCGAGCGGCGGGAAGACACTCGGGATGCCTTCACCGGCCTGCTGGTGGCAGACGGAGCAGGTGCCGAGGTACAGCTTCTTGCCGGCCTCGATCTGCTGCTCCTTCGTCAGCGTGCCCTTCGCCATGGCCGCGGTGGCCTGCTCGATGGCCTTGCCGTTGACGACCTTGTCGGAGATGTAGACCGAGTCGACCTCCTTGCCGGAGTAGACCGGCTTGTTCTCCTCGCCGTCGACCTTGAGCATGCCGAGCGCGCCCTTGTTGAAGGCGCGGAAGAGCGAGTGGTCGACGAGGACGTAGGTGCCGGGCACCTCGAGCTTGAAGTCGACGATGGCCGAGCCGCCGGCGGGGATGAGCGTCGTCTGGACGTTCTCCTGGTATCGCGTGCCACCCTCGTAATAGACCTTGTCGAAGATCTCACCGATGACGTGGAAGCTGCTGACGAGGTTCGGACCACCGTTGCCGAGGTACATGCGCACGGTCTCGCCGACCTTGGCCTTCAGGGCGTTCTCGCCGACGAGCGCGCCCTCGCTCCCGTTGAACAGCACGTAGGTGGCGTTCTCTTCGATGGCCTTCTGCATGTCGAAGGGCTGCTCGCCCTTCTCGCGGTACTTGCCGACCGTGTAGAAGTCGCCCTGCACCACGTAGAACTCTTTGTCGACCGGGGGCAGGCCCTCGGGCGGCTCGATGAGGATGAGGCCGTACATGCCGTTGGCGACGTGCATGCCGACGGGCGCCGTGGCGCAGTGATAGATGTAGAGGCCCTGGTTGAGCGCCTTGAAGGTGAACTGCGACTCGTGGCCGGGCGCTGTGAAGCTCGACGCCGCGCCGCCGCCGGGTCCGGTGACCGCGTGCAGGTCGATGTTGTGCGGCATCTTGCTGCTGGGGTGGTTCTTCAGGTGGAACTCGACCGTGTCGCCCTGGCGGACGCGGATGAACTTGCCGGGGACGACGCCGCCGAAGGTCCAGAAGGTGTAGTCGACGCCGGGAGAGATGGTCTTCGTGACCTCCTGCACCTCGAGGTCGACGATGACCTTCGCCGGGTGCTTGCGGTTCGTCGGGGGCGGGACGAACGGCGGGTCGGTCAGCACGGCGTGGATGGGCTCGCCCTGCGGCGGTCCGAAGTCACCCTTGGCCGAGCCGCCGGTGTCGGCGGGGGCGGCGGGGGCGGGGGCGGCCGCGGCGCTCGCGGGCGCGGCGGCGGGCGTCTTCCGGGCGGCGTCGTCGGTGCCGCCCTGATTGCAGGCCGTCGCCAACAGGGCGAGGCCGAGCGCGAGCTCCGTGCTGCGAAGGGATCGCATCGTCTGTGTCTCCTCCCCGCGTCGGGGGGTCTTCGTCGGGTGTCCGTCCGGGCCCAAGGGCAACAACCGTGCCCACTCCTCGGATGCCCCTCGCCGTGCGCGTTCAGTGGACTCGGCGGTCTTCTGAATCGCCGCATCCCCCGGGGCTCGGGAGGGTATCGCCGACTTGTTTCCCTCCGTCAATCGGCGGATGGGGGCGGGGCCGCTCCGTGACGGCAGCCGGTCGCGGGGTCACGTGGTCGTAACGGCGTCTCAGAGGGCGGCGAGGAGGCGGTCGGCGACGCGGAAGGCGTTGGCGTAGATCGTCCAGGTGTAGGGCACGGAGCCGCCGGTGGGCATGCATCCGCCGTCGGTGACGTACAGGTTCTCGCAGTCGTGGGCGCGGCAGTCGGGGTCGAGGACGGACGTGGCCGGGTCGCGCCCGAAGCGGCAGCCGCCGGCGACGAGGTTGGTGGCGGGCAGGCCGCGGACGCGGGTCACGACGTCGACCGCGCCGAGCGCCTCGAGCAGGCGGCGGCCGGCGGCGGCGAGGCGCTCGCCGGTCTCGACGTGGCGGGGATGCCGCCCGATGCGCACGCGGGCCACGGGCAGGCCGAAGCGGTCGCGCACGTGGGGCGAGAGCGTGACGTGCGTGTCCGGCAGGGGCAGCCAGTCGACGAAGTTCTCGAACTCGAGCCAGGTCGAGTCGCGCATCTCCGCGAGCAGGCGCGCCTTGAGCGCGTCGCCCCACAGCGGCCGGCCCGCACGGCGCACGCGCGAGAGGGCGCCGGCGATCGGGTTGGGGTGCGCGAGCAGGAGGTCGATGGTGCCGCCCTTGGCGCGCCCCCCGAGGGCGGGATCGTCGAGCTCGTAGAGGTCCTGGACGGCGCGGTTCACGAACGGGAGCGGCGACGGGTCGCGCGGCAGGCGGCCGAGGCCCCAGCCGCCCGTGCTGAAGAGCAGGTGGCGGCCCACGAGGCCCCGGGCATTGCCGAGGCCCCGCGGGTGCCGCGGGCCGGTGGAGAGCAGCAGCAGGCGCGCGCTCTGGATGGGCTGGCAGGCGACCACGAACACCTTCGCCGAGACTCGCCGGACGGCGCCGTCGCGCGTGTCGACATACTCGACGGCGGTGGCGCGGCCGCGGGCGTCGCTCTCGATGCGCCGCGCCATCGCGTGCGGCCGGACCTCGCAGCGGCCGGTGGCGATCGCCCGGTCGAGCAGCGCCGCCCTCGACGAGCCCTTCGCGCCGGACGAGCACGGGTAGTTGCCGCAGAAGCCGGAGTACTCGCAGCCGCGGCGTTCGCCGACGGGGAACGGCAGGATCGCGCGCGGGATCGGGAAGGGGTGCAGCCCGACGCGCGGGCCGACGGCGTCGATGGCGGCGGCGAGCGGGTGCTCGGCGAGCGGCGCGTAGGGGAAGTCGGGGCGCGAGCGGCGGTCGGCCCAGGGGTGGGCGACGACGCGGCCCGAGACCCCGACCTCGCGCTCCACGAGGTCGTAGTACGGCTCGAGGTCGTCGTAGCCGATCGGCCAGTCGACGACGTCGGCGCCCGCGATGGGCCCGTATTCATCGCGCAATCGGAGGTCCGTCGGCTTCAGGCGGTGGAAGAAGCCGCTCATGCGGTTGGTGGCGCCGCCGACCATGCAGGCGTTCCAGAGGTCCCAGCCGGCGGCGTCGGCGGTGCTGAACCACTCCCAGCCGCCGTCGTCGGTGGGGCGCTCGACGACGTGCGGCTCGTCTGTGAGGCGCGGGACGAGCGTGCGACGGCGGCAGACGTCGATCTCGTCCTTGGTGAAGTCGGCCTCGCGCAGCCACGGGCCCTTCTCGAGCACGACCACCGAGCGGCCGGCGCGAGCGAGCGTGAAGGCGACGGGGCCGCCGCCGGCGCCGCTGCCGACGACGCAGACGTCGGCGTCGGTCACGCGCGCGTCTCGGCGGGGCGCGGCCAGCCGGGGCGATGGCCGAGCCAATCCCAGGCGATGCCGTCGGGGTTGCCGCCGTGGACGGGGTCCCCGAGGAGCGCCTCGAGCGTGAAGGGCATGACCGCGTCGAACCAACGATCGCCCTCAGGGGTGTCGAAGAACTCGGCGAGCACGGCGTCGCGCGCCTCGGGCTGCAGCGCGGCGAAGTCGGGGGCGCCGTGCTCGCGGGCGAGCGCGTCGAGGCGGTCGGCGCCGTCGCGGATGCGCGCGCGCACGGCGGCGGGCGTGTCGGCCTCGGCGAGGGCGGCGTCGAGGTAGGCGGTGGCGCGCACGTCGCGGGCGCCGGGCGCACCGGGGGACGAGGGCAGGAGGCGGTCCTGCGCGGCCTCGAGCGCGCGCCACCGGGCCTCGTCGAGGCGCTGGCGGTCGTCGGGCCGGTGGTCGCGGGCGCAGGCGGCGAGCCCGAGGGCGGCGGCCGCCGCGGCCGAGCGGGCGAGGAATGTCCGGCGACTCATGCGGTGCATGCGCGGGCTCCCTGTCAAGATGCGTGCCGACTCGTTCTCGCGGCCCGCACCATCACCGCGGCGAAGGTCAGGATCGCCAGCGCGCCGAGCAGACCGCCCGCCCGGCGGCCGGCGAACCACCAGGTCAGATCGCTGCCGACGCGCAGCGCGAGCGAGGCGTGCAGCAGGACGAGCGGGACGTAGAACGCGCGCCCGAAGGTCACGCGCACGCGCAGCACCGCCGGCAGGATGATCGGCGCGTGCCCGAAGACCATCGAGAAGGTGAAGCCCAGGAAGAAGGCGTGCAGCAGCGCGTCGTAGGTGAAGGGATCGGCGTGGGCGCCGCGGGCGAGCGCCGTCGCGCCGGCGATGGCGAGCCAGACGTAACCGGACAGCAACGAGGCGGCGACGAAGCGCGGTTGTCCCTTCACGCGCAGGGTGCGGCGCGCGAGGTCGTACTGGGTGAGCCACGCCGCGAGGGCGACCATGCCGAGGCCCATGACCCGCGTGCCGGCGTCGCCGAGCCAGCCCGCGCCGACGACGCCCGCGAGGTAGAGCGCCAGGGCGCCGGTATATGCGCGCTCCGCGAAGGAACTGCGGCGGAGCAGCCGACTCAGCTCGAGGCGCTCGCCGGCGACGGTGAGCAGCAGGAAGGCCATCCACCAGGGGACGAGCCGCATGACCGGCCAGCCGGCGGCCCACAGCAGGTCGCCGGCGAGCAGCGCGGCGGCGCCCGCGGTCACCGTCACCGAGGCGGCGGAGACGCGGCGGCGCGCGAGCGTCGCCGAGGCCACGAGCAGCACGAGCGCCGCCAGGGCGTAGCCGAGCGGGACGCCGGGCGCACCGGCGAGGAGCAGGAGGGTCGCCGCGGCGCTGAGCACCGGCGCCCCGAAGCCCCACCAGCGGCCCAGCGCCACGGCGCGCTCGAGGCCGATCAGCGTGCCGAAGAAGCCGGCGACCATGAGCGGGCCGTGGGCGGCGGTGGCGGTGGCGCCGGGCACCGGCAGCGGCACGCCGAGCCGGACGAGGCCGCTCCACAGGCCCAGGAGGAGCGTCGCCGCGGCGAGGACGGCGGGGACCAGCAGAAGGGCGCGCCGCCCGGAGAGGGCCGGGGTCGGGGATGTGGTCGCGTGCACGTCTGCCTCCTCGCGCTGCGCTCCCACGGGACCATCGGGCGGCCGCGGCCACCATGACATCCGTCATGGCGGGGGCGGGGCGTCGGTGAGAGGGTGCATCCAGGAAGCAAGGAGAAAGCGACCATGTTCCGACCCACCGCCGAGACCACCGTGCGCGACCTGCTCGCGGCCCGTCCCGAGGCCATCCGGGTGCTCGCCGCCTTCGGCATCGACTTCTGCTGCGGCGGCGGACGCCCGCTCGCCGAGGCCTGCGCGCGCGCCGGCCAGACGTTCGCGGCCTTCGCCGAGGCGCTCGAGGCGGAGACCTCCGCGAGCGAGGCGCGGACGGCGGAGCGCGACTGGGGGCAGACCTCGTGCGCGGCGCTGATCGAGCACATCCTCGAGACCCACCACCGCTTCACCTACGAGGAGCTCGAGCGCCTCGGCGCACTCGCGGACAAGGTGGAGCGGCGCCACGGCGAGTCGCACGCGCACCTCTCGACGCTGCACGAGCTCGTCGACGCCCTGACGCGGGAGCTGTTGCCGCACATGCTCCGCGAGGAGCGCGTGCTCTTCCCCTACGTGCAGGCGCTCGAGGAGGCGGTGAGCCGTGGCGTGCCCGCGCCGGCGGCGCCCGGCGGCCACGTGGCGCGGCCGATCACGGTCATGGAGAACGACCACGAGACCGTCGGCGAGCTCCTGCGCGAGGTGCGCGCCCTCACGAACGACTACACGCCGCCGGAGGGCGCGTGCCGCAGCTACCAGGCGCTCTACGCGGGCCTCGCGGCGCTCGAGAGCGACGTGCACCAGCACGTCCACCTCGAGAACAACGTGCTCTTCCCCAAGGCGCTGAAGCTCGCGGCCGAGCGCGAAGCCGCTCAGGCGTCGAGCTGACGCCGCAGCTCGGCGGGGTCGCGCACGACGAACCCGTCGGGGCCGGTCTCGAGCCAGCCGGCCTTCTGCCAGCGGCTCGCCGTGCGGATGATCGTCTCGACCCGCGCGGCGACGAGGTGGGCGAGGCGGGTGCGCGACAGGGCGACGGGGATGCGCACCGCGCCCTGCTCGTCCTCGTCGCCGAAGCGCTCGGCGAGGTGCAGGAGCAGCGCGGCCAGGCGGCGCGGCACCGGCCCCGCGCTCAGCACGTCGATCTTCGCGCGCAGGGCGTGCGAGTGCTCGATGAGCGCGCCCTGGACGGCCCGCGCCAGCGTCGGGGAGCGGTCCATCGCGTCGTGGAAGGCCGCCGCGGGCACACGCAGCACCTCGACCTCGTCGGAGAGCGCGATGGCGTCGGCGGGGTACGCGCCCCGCTCGAGGACGGCGGTGAGGCCCACCGGCTCGCGCGGCCCGAAGAGGGCGAGCAGCGCCTCCTCTCCGCCGGGCGCCGGCCGCCGGATCTCGAGGAGGCCGCGCAGCACCACCGTCATCGCGCTCGCCTCGTCGCCGGCGCGCCACAGGTGCTCGTCGGCGCGCAGCCGCCGCACCGACGCGACCTGGGCGAGGCGCTCGCGCTCTTCGTCGGTGAGCGGCCGAAAGACGGGCAGGCCGGCCATGCGGCGGGCGATCTCGGCGCTTTGCATGCAGCGGAGTGTATCGCGACGGGCGTGGCAGGGGGCGAAACGGTGACGTCGGTCACGGGTCGGCGGCCCTGCGCCTCTGTTCTTTCGCGCGTGGCACGCTTCTTCCTGTGTCGACGGATCGGAGGTGCCCATGAGGCGGTGGATTGCGGCGCTGCTGCTCTGTGCGTGCGGGGCGGCGGGCGAGGCGGCGGATGAAGGGCTGCGCGAGGGTCGCGAGGGCCGGTTCTGGGGTGCGCTGTCGGCGACGGCGCCCCGGCCGGGGGCGGTCACGCTGACGTTACGGTTGACGGACGCCGAGGAGCAGCCCGTCGAGGACGCGGCGGTCACCGCCGAGCCGTGGATGCCGGCCCACGGGCACGGCTCGCCCGAGCCCACGACCGTGACCGAGATCGGCGGCGGCGAGTACCAGGTGGACGCGGTGCTGCCGATGCCCGGGCACTGGGAGATCCGGGTGGAGGCCCGGGTCGGCGACGCGGTCGACGCGTTCACGTTCCCGCTGGTCGTGGAGTGATGCGCGCCGCGCTCGTCGCCGCGGCGCTCGCGGCGGCCCCCGGGGCGGCGTTCGCCCAGGCCTGCTGCGGGACGACCGGGGCCGACGACCTGGCGATCGTCACCGGCTGCGCCTCGGCGGTGATGGCCGCCCGCGTCGGCTGGGAGGGCGGCCTCGGCCGCTTCGACGCGCAGGGGCGATACGCGCGCTACGACGACTACGCGGCCCACGACGTGGTGTGGACGCTCGGGGCCGGCGCGCGCCTGCCGTGGGTGCCGTCGCTGCAGGTCCACGGGTCGCTGCCGGTGCGGATGCAGCACCGGCGCGCGGGCGACACCCGCGACATGGCGGCGGGCGTGGGCGACGCGTCGCTGGCGCTGCGCTGGAAGGCGCTGGCCCCGCTCGATGTCGAGGCGGGCCTGCGCCTGCCGACGGGCCGCGCCCCCGAGGACGCGACCTCGCCGCTGGCGGCGGACGCGACCGGCGCGGGGGCCTTCGCCTGGACGTCCGCGATCCGACTGACGCGCTGGTTCGTGCCCGCCCACGGCGCGTTCGTCGACGCCCGCTTCGAGCGCGCCTTCGAGCGGGACGTGGGCCCCGTCCGCTATGCCCCGGGCGACGCGCTCGGCCTCACCGCCGGCTGGCTGTTCGCGCGCGACCTCGTGTGGTCCGGCGGCGTGACCGCCGGCGCGCTCTGGCGCGGCGCGGCGCGCGAGGACGGCCGCGACGTGCCCGACAGCGACGGCCACCGCTTGCGCCTCGGCGTCCACGTGAGCCGCGTCCTCGCCGCGCCGCACTGGGATGCCACCCTCAACCTGGGGCTCGATCCGTGGTGGCGCGACGGCGGCGCCAACGTGCCGCTCGCCGGGCCCTCGCTCGCGCTCACCGTCCGGCACAGCTGGCACTGACCCGCCCATTTGCCATGCCGGGGCGCGTCCAGCAGACTGGCGCCCCGTGAGCGAGGGACCCTTCCAGCGGGTGCTGCGGGCGCTGCACGCCCACGGCGTGCGCTACGCGGTGGCGGGCGGCGTCGCCGCGGTGCTGCACGGCGTGGCGCGCTTCACGGCCGATCTCGACGTCATCCTCGACCTCGAGCCGGGCAACGTGCGCAACGTGCTGGCGGCGATGCGGTCGCTCGGCATGGTGGCGCGGCCGCCGGTCGATCCCGAGGGCCTGGCCGTCCCCGAGACGCGCGAGGGCTGGGTGCGGGAGAAGGGGCTGGTGGCGTTCACCTTCGCGCACCCCTCCGACCCGCTCGTGGCGGTCGACATCCTGCTCGGCGTGCCGCTGCGTTACGACGAGGCGGCGCCGGGCATCCACACCTTCGAGATCGACGGGTTGCCGGTCCCGACGCTCGGGCGGACGGACCTCATCCGCCTCAAGCGGCTGGCGGGCCGCCCGCGCGACCTCGAGGACGTGCGGGCGCTCGAGGAGGGCGAGGATGGCCGACCCGGGGGGTGACGATCCGTGGCGGGTGCACCGCGCGGATCAGGAGCGGCGCTTTGGCGCGGCCACGCCGCAACAGCGGTTCGCGTGGCTCGAGCAGGCGTGGCTGTTCGCGTGGCAGGCGCGGCGCGCCGCTGCGAAGACGCCGACGGTCCCGGCCGCGCCCGAGCCGGTCAACTGAACGGGATTCAGGGCGTGGCGCCCTCGGCGGAGCTCAGCGCGGCCTGCACGGCGGGGCGGGCGGCCACGTCGCGCAGCGAGCTGTCGCCGCGGACGCGCTTCGCGAGCTCGGCCCGGGCGGCGCCGTCGGCGGCGGCGAAGGCGTCGAGCAGGGCGAACTCGGCGGCCTCGAGCTCCTGGCGGCGGGCGAGCTCGACGGCGCGCGCGTAGGGTTCCTTCGGGAGCGGCGGCGCGTCGGGCGTGTTCTCGGGCGGCGGCGCGGCGTCGGGCGGCGCGATCGTCACGCCCACCACCACCGGCGTCTGGTCCTGCTCGTCCTGCGCCTCGCGCTGCGTCAGCCACCACGCGCTCGCCGCGCCGCCGGCGACGACCATGGCGACCGCGGCGGCGATGGTGCCGTTGCGCTTCTTCGGGGCGGGCACCGCGACCGAGATCCGCTCGCCCTGCAGTTGCCCGCTGTCGCGCTCGGCGCGGCGCGGATCGGCGGGCTCCGTCCGCTCGGCGGGGAGGTCGACCTGCTCGGTGAAGTCGTTGCCGAACTCGGCGGCCTCGGCGGGCGGGACCACCCGCGCCTGCGGCGGCGGCTCGGCCTCGAGGTCGACGGCGGGCGTCTCCTCGAGCGCCATCGCCAGCGCGGGCTCCTCGTCGTTCGTCGGCTCGGGCCGCAGCGCCGGCATCTCGGTCGACGTCTGGTCCGGCGCGGGCGCCTCGGCGGACTTGCGCGTCGTCGCCATGACCGTCGTCGGCGAGGGCTCGGTGCTCGCCGCCGGCGGGTGGATGGTGCCGAACAGGCCGTCGACGGAGCGCAGCAGCGCCGTCGCCATCTCCTCGGCGGTCTGGAAGCGCTCGGCGGGCTTCTTCTGCAGGGCCCGCTCGACCACCTCCGCCAGCGGTCCGGGGACGTCGAGATCGGGCGGCAGCTTGGGGATCGGCTGCTGGATCTGCGCCATCAGCACGGCGATGTCGGACTGCGCGTCGAACGGCGGCTTGCCCGTCAGCGCCTCGAAGAGCAGCACGCCCACCGAGTACAGGTCGCTGCGCACGTCGACGTCGTCACCGCGCGCCTGCTCCGGCGCCATGTAGTGGGGCGTGCCGAGCACGAGGCCCTGACGCGTGCGCAGGCGGTCCTTGTGGGCCTCGCCGCTGATGACCTTGGCGATGCCGAAGTCGAGGACCTTCACGTCCTCTTCACCGAAGGAGCCGCGCACGATCATGATGTTCGAGGGCTTCAGGTCGCGATGGACGAGGCCGAGGGAGTGCGCCTCGGACAGCGCGCCGAGCACGCCGCGCATCAGCAGGATGGCGCGCCGCGGCGTCAGCGGGGCGTCGCGGCGCAGCACCTCGACGAGCGAGAGGCCCTCGACGAGCTCGAACACCATGAAGAGGCGGCCGTCGGCCTCTTCGCCGTAGTCGTGCAACACCACCGTCGACGGGTGGTTGAGGCGGGCGACGACGCGCGCCTCGCGGAAGAAGCGCTGTCGCAGGTCTTCGTTGCGCTGCTGGTTCTCGGCCAGGCACTTGACGGCCACCGGCCGCCCGACCGGCTCCTGGATCGCGCGGTAGACCGAGCCGAAGCCGCCCTCGCCGACGAGCCCGACGACGGCGTACTTGCCGCCGAGCATCCGCCCGAACATGGGGTCGTTCGGGCGCGCCTCCCAGTGCCGCTTGAGCACGAGGACGCTGCCTTCGTTCGGGCAGCGGTCGCCGGCCTCGCCCCGGAAGGGCTCGTAGCGGCAACGAGGACAGATGAGGGGCTCGCTCATTTGGGCCCATTAGGCTGCCGACGCCCTCGCGCGTCAAGCATCCCCGGCGTGCGTCGCGGCGGCAGGGTCAGCGCCACATCTCGGTCGAGACGTAGCGCTCCCCGGTGTCGTTCAGGAGGGTCACGACGACGGGGTACCGCCCGCTCATCGCCTGCTGCAGCGCCACGTGCACGTAGGCACCCGAAGAGGGGCCCACGAACAGACCGCGGCGCGCCAGGCGATGACAGATGCGGATGGCGTCCTCCATCGTCACGTCCACACGGTCGTCGATGAGCGACTCGTCGAGGATCGCAGGGACGATATCGTGCGGATCGCCCAGGGGCTTGAGCCCTTCGATGCCGGGGAACACATCGGGGATGACCGACACGATGCGGACGCCGGGGTTCTCTTCGCGCAGGCGCCGGCCGGTCCCGGTGATCGTGCCGCCGGTGCCGACGCCGCCGACGAAGCAGTCGGGGGCGCCGCCCGTGCGCGCGCGCACCTGCTCGAGGATCTCGACGCCGGTGCCTTCGTAGTGCGCCCGCCAGTTGTTCTCGTTGCCGTACTGGTCGCAGTGCCAGTAGCGGTCGGCGCGCTCGATGCCCAGACGGCGCGCCTCGCGGAGCGCGAAGTCGTAGCCCTCGATGGGGTCGGTCAGGATCAGCTCGGCGCCGTGGGCGCGGATGCGCTCCTGCCGCTCTCTCGACGCATTGCCGGGCACCACGATCGTCACCGGTACGCCGAGCGCCGCGCCGAGCATGGCGTAGGCGATGCCGGCGTTCCCCGAGGAGGAGTCGAGCAGGCGACGGCCGCCCTCGAACTTCCCGGCCTCGAGGGCCTGGGTGATCATGCGCGACACGGGGCGGTCCTTGATGGAGCCGCCGGGGTTGACCGACTCGAGCTTCGCGAACAGGCGCACGCCCCGGGGGAGCGTGTCGTCGGTGAGCTCGATCAGGGGCGTGCCGCCGACGCCGTCGAGGATGGCGTGGCGCATCAGTTGGATGGCGCCGCGCAGACCTGCGCGTAGTCGACATAGCCCGGGAACGCCGCGCCCTCGGCGCAGTAGCGGCAGTGCGGATCGTGGTCGATCTGGAGCTCCATGAACTCCTGGCGCAGCGCGTCGTACTGCAGGAGGCGCCCGACGAGCGGGTCGCCGAGGCCGAGGATGAGCTTCACCGTCTCGATGGCCTCGAGCACGCCGATGATGCCCGGCAGCACCCCGAGCACGCCGGCCTCGGCGCATGACGGCGCCAGCTCGGGCGGGGGCGGCTCGGGGTACAGGCAGCGGTAGCAGGGCCCCTTCCGCTTCGCGTTGAACGGGTCGAAGACGGTGACCTGCCCCTCGAAGCGGAAGATCGAGCCGTGCACGTTCGGGATCCGGAACTTCACGCACGCGTCGTTCACGAGGTAGCGCGTGGGGAAGTTGTCGGACCCGTCGACGATCACATCGTAGTCGCGGAAGATCTCGTCGACGTTCTCGCTGCTCAGACGCGTCTGGTGCGTGCGCACCTTCAGCGACGGGTTGAGCGCGAGCAGGGCGGTCTTCGCCGACTCGACCTTGGGCGTGCCCACGCGGTCGTCGGTGTGCAGGATCTGGCGCTGCAGGTTGGAGCGGTCGACGACGTCGTCGTCGATGATGCCGATCGTGCCGACGCCGGCCGCCGCCAGGTAGAGCGCGACGGGCGAGCCGAGGCCGCCGGCGCCGATGCAGAGGACGCGCGCGTCGAGCAGCTTGAACTGCCCCTTCTCGCCGACCTCGGGCATGAGCAGGTGACGGCCGTAGCGCTCGCGCTGCCCGGCGTCGAGCGTGCGCGGCACCTCGATGGGCAGGCCGTCGTTCTTCCAGCGGTTGAAGCCGCCGCGGACGGAGCGCACGTCGGTGTAGCCGAGGCGGCGCAGGTCGTCGGCGGCGAGCAGCGAGCGCACGCCGCCGGCGCACATGGTCACGAGGGTCGTGCCGGCGTCGGGCACGGCGTCCTCGATGCGCAGCTCGAGGAAGCCGCGGCCGAGGCGGAGCGCGCCCGGGGCGCTGCCCTGCGCGATCTCGTCGGCCTCGCGCACGTCGACGAGCACCGCGCCGCGGGCCTGCAGCGCCAGCGCCTCGCGCGGATCGAGCTCGGGGATGGACGAGCGGAGCTCGGCCAGCCGCAGGTCCTTGGCCTTCATCAGAAAACACCTCCGGCCACCGCCGGGACGATGGACAGCACGTCGCCGTCCTTCACCTCGGTGTCGAGGCCGTTCAACGCGCGGATGTTCTTGCCGCTCACGTACAGGTTCACGAACGGGCGCAGGCCGCCCTCGGCGTCGAGGATGCGCGGCAGGAGGCCGCCGTGCTTCTCGCCGAGGTGGCGCAGCGCGGCGCGCACGTCCGCGCCATCGATCTCCACCTCGTCGGAGCCGCCGGTGAACGAACGCAGCGGCGTCGGAATTCGGATCTTCGCCTTGCTCATGGCGTCGGACGCTCCCCCAAACCACGCTGATTTCCGGTAATTCCTATCGGCTTTAGATGCCCGTCGCAAGCTCCGGTCGCAGACGCAACAGACCCCATTGCCCCACCTGCTCGAGCGACAAGACGGCCTCGCGCGGGACGTCGACCGGCAGGACCGGCGGCATGCCCTCGGGCCAGCGCACGAGGATCGTGTCCCAGAAGGCGAGGCGCGCCCGCGGGACGACGAGCGGCCGGCCGGTGTCGCGCAGGCGTCGCGAGAAGGCGAGCTCGCGGCCGACGAGCGTCTGCTCGGCGGGGACGGCGGCGGAGTAGCGGCTCGTGAGGCGGTTGAAGTGGAATGCGTAGACGCCGCCGCGGCGCAGCGTGATCCAGGCGCCGGCGTGCATGCAGGCGGGTGCATGCACCCACGGCGAGCGCACGTCGTAGGCGACATAGGCGAGGCGGGCGCCCTCGGGCGTGCCGGCGGCGAGCGCGTCGATCGGGGGCGCGGTGTCGCGGTCGAAGCCGCACAGGACGAGGCCGGTGTTGACGACGCCCACCACGGCGAGCGCCGCCAGCGCCAGCCGCACCGCGCCGGGCGGGGCGGCGGGCGAGGGGAGCAGCGGCAGGCAGAGCAGCGCCAGGAAGGGGAGCCGCTGGCAGACGGCCTGGCCGTTCCAGTCCCAGGGCGTGACGAAGTACAGCGCGAGGAAGCCGAGCGCGGCGATCGCGAAGCGCAGGTCGCGAAGCGTCGGGCGGCGGCGCCACCAGCTCGCGGCGACGAGGACGACGGCCAGGCCGAGGAGCGCCTCCTCGAGCGGGCCGGGGAAGACGTCCACGGTGAAGCCGCCGAGGCCGGCCAGGAGCTCCCCGAAGCCGGCGAACACCGGCGCGTTCGCGGCGAACGCCTCGGTGGCGCGCTCCGGGTCGGCGAACCAGAGCGCCGACGGCAAGAGCGCGGGCAGCGACGCGGCGACGATGGCGAGCCGGCGCCTCGCGGGCGCGCCGCGGTTCAGCAGCTGCAGGCCGGCGCAGAAGCCCACGGCCACGACGGCCATCTGCGGGTGCGTCCAGCCGACGGCGAGCGACGCCAGCGCGACGGGCGCCGCCGCGCTGCCCTGCTCGGCCCGGAGCGCCGCGGCGACGACCAGCAGGACGAGCAGGCCCCCGACGCAGTAGGCGACGAAGCCGTACGCGAGGTTGAACTCGAGGACGAAGGGCGCGAGCAGCAGCCCCCACCACCCGCTGCGGCCCGACGCGCGCGCCACGAGGCCGCCGGCGAGCGGCAGCGCCAGCGCGTACAGCGCGACGACGAGGCGCGCGCCCGCCTCCGCCCCGATCGCCGGCGCCGCCAGCGCGCCGAGCCACGTCGGCAGCCAGTAGGGGAGCGTCGCCGGCGCGTTCTCGTAATACTGCGAGAATGCTGCGGAATCAGCGCGGATCGCCACCGCGAGCTGGTGCAGCGGGAGGTCGACGAGCGGCAGGTGGCGCAGCACGGCGTAGGGCAGCGCCGCGAGCAGGCCGACGACGGCGGCGGCGACCCACCAGCGTCGCTCGGGCGAGGGTTCGGGGGACATCGCGCCGGCCATCGTGAGCCAGACGCGGCACGCTGTCCACGTCGGCGCCATCCGTCCGCGGCTACGGCGTGGATTCCCAGAAGGCGCGCCGCACGTCGTCCCAGCCCGGGGGCGGCGCGGGGGCGGCGTCGCGGCCGGCGCGCTCGCGCGGCGTGTCCCAGAGGTCGGGCACGCCGAAGAGGAACTCGGCGGTGGCGGGCTCGGCGGTGAAGGCGACGGGGAGCAGGTCGGCGAGGCAGGCCTCGTCGGGCGGGGCGTCCGGGTCGCGCAGGAAGGCGCCGAGCAACGACATGCCGCACGGCGTGCCGGAGCGCGTGGGCGCCTGCTGGATGACGCCGTGGGCGGCGCCGGGCACCCGCACGAAGCGCTGCCGCGGTCCGTCGAAGTGGTCCGCGGCGAGGCGCGCGATCGAGAGCGGCGTCTGCGGGTCGAGCGAGCCGTTCATCATCAGCATCGGCACGTCGGTGTGGGCCCAGGCGCCGGCGTAGCGGTCCGGCGGGTACGTCGGCCAGGACGGGCGGGCGCGGGCGGACGTGACCGAGCTCCCCGTGGAGACCAGCAGGCGCGCCTCCCAGCGCGCGAGCTCGGCGGCGTCGAGCGCGGGATCGCCCCACATCTCCGACAGGCCGATGTGCCGGTTGAGGACGAGCGAGAAGAGCGGCTCCGCCATGGCGGTGCCGGGCGGGCCGCCGCCGCGCAGCCGGCCGAGAAACACGCGCAGCGCGGCGACGTCGCCGGCGGCGCAGCGGTCGAACCGGTACACGACGGCGGGGATGGCGGCGCGCAACGACCAGTCGGTGAGCAGCGCCGCGAGCGCGCGCCGCAGGGTCGCCGGGTCGAGGCCGTCGGCGGCGACCGCGGGGCAGTGCCCCTCGCCGAGGCGGCGGTACAGGCGCTCGGCGCGGCCCACGGCGTCCGCGCCGAGGCGGGCCGCGCAGTCCGCGTCGCGCGAGCACGCCTCGAGCAGCATGCGCGCCACCTCGTCGAAGCCGGCGTCGTAGAGCGAGACGGCGCAGCCGCCGGGCGGGCAGATCGAGTCGAGGACGACCCCGCTGGCCTGGGCGGGGAAGAGCTGCAGGTAGCGGTGGGCCCACCACGTGCCATAGGAGACGCCGTAGATGAAGACGGGCTGGCCGGGGACGGCGGCGCCGTCGATGAGCCGGCTGAGGTCCCAGGCGGCCTGGGTGGTCGAGAAGCCGGCGAGCGCGTCGCCCCAGCGCTCGCGGAGCTGCTCGAGGCAGCGGGGCCACTCCTGCTCGAGGATGGCGGCGCCGCCGGGGCCGAACGCGTCCTCGCCCTCGGAGCAGCCGAGGCGGGTGGAGCGCCCCGCGCCGCGGTGGTCGAGGAGGTACACGTCGAGGTCCGGGGCCAGCGCGCGGAACGTGTCGACCGGCTCGAAGCTGCGCGAGGTGCCGCCCGGTCCGCCGGCGAGCAGCCAGAGCTGTCCGCGGGCCGACGCCGCGGCGCGGACGCGGCGCAGGCGGAGGCGGATGCGGCGGTCGTCGTCGGGGTGGTCCCAGAAGAGCGGCACCTCGACGCGGGCGCAGTCGCCGCGGTCGCCGTCGGTACACGGCGCCCACACGAGCCCCGTGTCGGGCCGCTCCCCGTCGGGCGGCGCCGCGTCGGACGGCCGCGCGTCCGGGGGCGGGCCGCAGCCGCCGTCGGACGGCCCGCCGGGACCGCAGGCGTCGGTCGGCGGGTGCTCGAGCGCCGGGTCGGGCGCGTCGTCCACACAGGCGGCGAGCGCCAGCGCAAGGAACAGGAGAGCGCGCGCGCGCATGGCACCTCGCCACCGTCGACCCGCCCTACCCTGACGATACTCCGGGCGGTCGCCGTGTCTCCGGGAACGGCCCTGACGGCGGCGAGTGTCGAAAATCGGAGTAGGATCGCGGCGTGCGCAGGCTCCTCGTCACCGGCTTCGGACCCTTCCCCGGGTGCCCGGTCAACCCGACGGCCTGGCTCGCCGAGGAGGCGGGTCGCGCGCTCGGCCTGCCATGGCGCGTGCTGCCGGTGACCTGGGACGTGCCGGCGCGGCTCGCGGCGGAGGCCGCGGAGTACGACGGCGTGGTCGCGCTCGGCGTGGCGCGCGGGCGGCGCGCGATCGAGGTCGAGCGGTTCGCCCACAACCTCGCCGGCGCGGCGAACGCGGACGCCGCCGGCGTGGCGGGGAGCGGCGGTCGGCTCGTCGAGGGGGCGCCCGACGTCCTCGAGGGCGTGCTGCACCGGCCTCCGTTCGGCGCGGTGGTCGCGTCGGCCCGCGCGGGCGGCCTCCCGGTGGGCGAGAGCGACGACGCCGGGCGCTACCTGTGCAACGCGCTGTTCTTCCACCTGCTGTGCGCGGCCGGCGGCCGGCCCGTGGGCTTCGTCCACGTGCCGCACCTGCGCGGTGTCTCGGCGGCCGCCGACGACACCGAGGCGCTCGACGCCGCGGTCGCGCGGGCCGCCGTCCTGCACCTGGTCACCGGCTGGTCCGGCGGCCGCGCGTCCGCCTGACAGCGCCCTGACCCGCCGTTCCGCGGGGTCCTCCGGACGGCTGCCGCTGTGGCGGGGTCGCATTCGGCGACGCCATGTGGCATTCCGGGGCATCTCAGGGTGGGCGTCTCACCGGCGCCCCGATGTGTCTCGGAGCCGCGGAGGCTCGGAGAGGAGTGCGGCGACATGATGCGAGCGACTCTCGTGGCGGGATTGGCGGCGGCGCTGG
This sequence comes from Myxococcota bacterium, assembly GCA_963169045.1. Classification (GTDB taxonomy): domain Bacteria; phylum Myxococcota_A; class Bradymonadia; order UBA7976; family UBA1532; genus CAUJDF01. The sequence goes on along the minus strand of CAUJDF010000057.1, from coordinate 60,484 downwards.
CCGCGTGCGGCGGTGCACGGCAGGAGACGGACGGCGGCGGCGCGACGACACAGCCGACCACGGCGCCGGCGACCGAAGCGCCGGCGGCGGCCGGCGGCAGCGCGCGCGCCGACATCGCGGCGGCGAGCGGCAGCACGGTGGCGGGCACCGCGACCTTCACGCAGGAGGGCGACAAGGTGGCGGTGCGCATCGAGGCGCGCAACCTGACGCCGGGCAAGCACGGCGTGCACGTCCACGAGAAGGGCGACTGCAGCGCGCCCGACGCGACGAGCGCCGGCGGGCACTTCAACCCGGCCGGCGCGCCGCACGGCGGCCCCGACGCCGAGCACCGCCACCCCGGCGACTTCGGCAACATGGAGGTCGGCGCCGACGGCACCGGCACGCTGACGCTGACCACCGACCGGCTCTCGCTGGGCCAGGGCGCCCACTCCGTGATCGGCAAGGCGATCATCATCCACGCCGACCCCGACGACCTCGCGACGCAGCCCACCGGGAACGCCGGTGGCCGCGTGGGGTGCGGCGTCATCCAAGCCGCCCCCTGACGTCGCCGACATTGCGCCGCCGCGCCGGCGTCCCGCACGATGGGCCCATCGCGGAGGAACGGCATGAAGTGGCTGGTGGTCGCGGCGCTCCTGTGTGTCGCGGGCTGTGACGACGACGGCGGCGAGAACGGAGCCCCGGGCGGCGGCGGCGCCGGTGGCGGCGCGGGCGGCGCGGGCGGCGCGGGCGGCGCGGGCGGCGCGGGCGGCGGCGACCCGGGCGGCTGCGGGCTCGGCGAGGCGCGGCAGGTCGGCGAGCCGTGCAGCGCCGACGGCGACTGCGGCCCCGGCGGGCGCTGCCTGCGCGTCGAGGGCGAGGAGGGCGCGCGCTGCTACCGCGTCTGCCTTCCCGGGGCCTGCGTCGAGAGCTGCGCGGGGGCCGACGACTGCGTCCGCATCAACGACCGCGACACCGGCATGCCGCGCGCCCTCCCCGACGGCCGCGTCCTCGGCGCGTGCCTGCCGCCGCTCGAAGGCACCGCCGGCCCCTACGACGCGTGCGGCGAGAACGTCCGGTGCCGCGACGGCCTCTTCTGCCTCACCTTCAGCGGCGACCCGACGTCGACGTGCGCGCCGCCCTGCGCCGGCGATGTCTGCCCGGCGCCCGACGGCTTCACGGCCGACTGCGTCCTGCGGGTGGGCGACGGCATGGAGGCCACCCACTGCGCCCTCGTCTGCGACGACACCGCCGGCTCGACCGACTGCCCCGACGGCATGCACTGCCGCGCCGGCGGCCAGCTGAGCTTCTGCTCGCGTTGAAGCCGCGCTTCAGTAGTCGGTGGCCGGCTCGGCCTCGCGCACCTGCAGCGGGAGGGTCGCCACGCCCAGGATCTCGCCCGTGCGCGCGTCGACCACCTCGGCGCGGAACGTCACGTCGCGCACGTCGTCCGGGTCGATGTGCTCGAAGTACAGGAAGCCCGCGGCGCGGCCGCCGGGCATGATCACGCCCTCGGGCAGCGCGCGCGCCACCATCTCCGGCGAGGGCGCGTCGACGTCGGCCCAGTACTCCCACCAGGTGTCGTTGTACTCGGCGTCGAAGGCGAACGGCTGGTTGTAGATGGTCAGGCCCGGGTACATCGGCCGGTAGTAGGGGGCGGCCTCGAACCGGCTCGCCTGGAAGAGCGGCTGCTGGACCACCGGGTGGCCCTCGGCGAGCCGCGGCACCTCGACCTCCTGCTCGACGCGCACCACCGGGAGCGCCGCGAAACGCTGGTTCTCGGGGCCGACGAGCGAGAGCTCGCGGTAGCGCACCCGCACCGGCCGGTCGCCCTCGTTGCGGAACGTGACCTTCAGCGGCGTCACCTCGTCGCGGATGGGCGCCTCGCCCGGCCACTCCTCGGCGCTCACCGCCACGGTGAGGCCCTGGACCTCGCTCGCCGCCGTCGACGGCGTCGCCGGCGTCTCGGCGCCGGGCGCGGGCGCCAGCTCGGGCCGATCCGCGCCGCAGGCCGCCAGCGCCGCGGTCGCGACGGCCAGCAGGCATCGATGGAACGTGATCATCGCGTCCACTCCTCGCGATCGTTCGTGGACTGCGGACGCAAGCGCCGTTCCAGGACATCGGGCGTTCCGCTATAGAAGCGCGATGCGACGCCTACGCTACGTGCTCTGCGACGTCTTCACCGACCGCCCCCTCACCGGCAATGCCCTGGCCGTCTTCACCGGCGCCGACGGCCTCGCGCCGGCGACGATGCAGGCCATCGCCCGGGAGATGAACCTCTCCGAGTCCATCTTCCTCATGAAGGGGCCCTCGACGCGGGCGGCCCACATGGTCGCACGCATCTTCACGCCGAACGCCGAGCTGCCGTTCGCCGGGCACCCGGTGCTCGGCGCCGCCTTCGTGATCGGCGAGACGGTCCAGCTCGACCAGGTGCGCATCGAGACGGGGCGCGGCGTCGTCCCGGTGAACCTCACGCGAGAGGGCCCGCGGCCGACCTTCGGCTGGATGACGCAGCCCATGCCGGGCGTGGCGGTCTTCCCCGATGTCGCGCCGCTCCTCGAGGCGCTCGGCGTCGCCGAGGCGGCGCTGCCGGTCGAGCTCTACGACAACGGCCCGCGGCACGTGATGGTCTGTGTGTCCTCGCCCGCCGCGGTGAGCCGCCTGAAGCCGGACATCCGCCGCCTCGCCGAGTGGCCGCTCGCCTTCAGCGTCTTCGGCGGCCGCGAGGGGGAGTACCGCACGCGCGTGTTCTGCCCTGGGCTCGACGTGGTCGAGGACCCGGCCACGGGCTCGGCCGCGGGGCCGCTCGCGCTCCACCTGGTCCGCCACGGTCGCGCCGACTTCGGCGACGAGCTGCGCATCGAGCAGGGGGAGTCGATCGGGCGCCCGTCGGTGCTCTACGCCCGCGTCGCGGGCGAGGGCGACCGCGTCACCGGCGTCGAGGTCGGCGGCGCGGCGGTGATCGTCGGGCGCGGCGAGCTCGTCCTGGCCGTCTGATCAGATCAGAGCAGGCGCATGCGCTTCTCGTGCGTGCGGTAGAGCAGGCCGATGATCCGCATCTGCACGGTCAGGAAGTAGCTGCCGAGCAGACCCCCGGCGAGCGCCTCGAGCAGCGGGAAGCCGCCGAGCACCGCCTGCACGACCCAGCGGACGCCGAAGACCAGCAGGAGGGCCCCGCAGGCCACGAGGTAGGCCGGCCCGGCGCGCGCGACCGCCGGCAAGAGCTTGTGCGGGCTGAGGTCGACCATGCGGCCGCCGAGCGCCAGCGCCAGGATGCAGATCGGCAGGTAGGTGAGGCCGGCGACCAGCAGGGCGAGGAAACCCATGGCCGGCACGTGGAACGCGAACCAGCCGACCGCCGCCGGCGTCAGGCACAGCGCGAGGGCGGCGGCGAGCCGCAGCAGGGGCAGGACGCGCTCGTGGGCGGTGCCGAGGTCCGGCCAGTCGGGCAGCTCGTCGGCGCCGTCGGCCGTGCTCGAGACGATCGACAGGTAGAACATCCACAGATACGAGCCGAACGAGGCGCCGACGATGAGCGCCGCGCCCGGCACCATGCGGCCGCCCCACTTCAGCGCCAGGGCGAGCAGACCGAAGACGATCGCGCCGGCGAGCAGCGCCAGCCAGCCGTGGCCGCGCACCGGGTACTTCCAGACGCCGGGCAGCAGGCGGGCGAAGTCGCCGACGCGCTCCGGCTTCTCGAACGCGCGCAGGCGGCCGCGGCCGTCGCAGACCGGGCAGATGCGCAGGACGACGCCGCGCTGGGGCGGGCGCGCGACGCACGGATCGCACCAGGGCCGCGTACAGGTCTCGCAGCGCATCTCCGCGAACACCTCGGGATGCCGGGCGCAGCGGATGCGGGGCGGCGGATGGCGGGTCATCGGCGCCTTCTGCCCGCGAGGCGCGCCTGCACGGGCTCGAGCGGGCCGGCGAGCGTCGGGCAGTCGCGGCCCGCCGGGGGGCCGCCGGGGTACAGATCGCCGATCACCTCGGCCACGTGGGCGCGCCGCTCGGGGGTGGCGGGGTGGCTGTCGAAGAAGCCGGTCTGGCCGCCGCCCGCCGCGCGCTCGAGGAAGCGCACGACGCCCTCGGGGTCGTAGCCGGAGTCGCCGGCGATGCGCACCGCGACCGCGTCGGCCTCCGACTCGTCGCGTCGGTTGAACGCGGTGCCCTGCATCACCTGGAACACCGCGCTCGCGGCGCCGCCCTCGTCGCCGCCGCCGAAAAACAAGCGCGAGAGCCAGTTCCCCGCGCGCTGCGCCTCCGCCTGCTCGACCGCGTGGCGCTCGACGACGTGGCCGATCTCGTGGGCGAGCACGCCGGCCACCTCGGCGCAGTCCTTCGAGACGAGCAGCATGCCCGTGGTCAGGTAGAGCTGGCCGCCGGGCAGCGCGAAGGCGTTGGCCACGCCGGGCTCGTCGATGATGTCGAGGCGGTAGCCCCCGACGGCGGTAGGCGCGCGGAAGGTCGCCGACGCGACCAGCAGCGAGTCGAGCACCGCGCGCGCCCAGAGGGTCGACGGGTCGTCCTCGGGCAGCAGCGTCACCTGCTGGCGGATCTCGGCGGCGAGGCGCTCGCCCCACTCGCGCTCCTCGCGGTCGGAGGTGCAGCCCGCCGCCAGGAGCAGGAGGATCGCCGTGATCGTGCGCATGGGCCGGCGTCGATGGTGTGGCCGCGCCGGGCGCCCTGTCAAAGGCGCGTGCTACCGTCAGGGGGATGAGCGGCAAGGATCCCTTCGCGCTGCTTGGCGTCGCGCCGGACGCCGACGACGCCGAGGTGCGCGCCGCCTGGCTGGCGCGGGTGCGCGAGGCCCACCCGGATCGGGTCTTCACCGAGGGCGAGTCGGCGGTGGCCGCGGCCGAGGAGAAGACGAAGGCGCTCAACGCCGCGTACGCCGAGGTCCGGCGGCGCCGGGCGGTGGAGGCGACGGCGCCGCGCCGGCCGTCGAGCCCGCCGCGGGAGGCGCGGCCGTCGGGTCCGTCGTGGGACGCCTCCCGGGAGGCGGCGCGGCAGCGGGCGCGGCAGCCGGTGGCGCCACCGACGGCGGCGGACGCGCTGCGGCGCGCCGAGGTGGCCGTGGGCCACGCCGAAGAGGTGGCGCGGCGCGTGGCGCAGTTCGCGACGAACGTGCGCGCGGCGCTCTGGGCGGCGGCGTCGGCGCTGCGGGCGGCGGAGGCGGCCGCGACGGAGGCCGGGCGCGAGGCGGGGGCCGCGGCGCGGGCGCGCGACGCGGTGCTGGCCGACGCGGAGCGCGCGATGGTCGACGGCCTGGCGGGGGACGCGCGCCTGGCGGCGGCCGACGCGCGCGAGGCGGCGCAGCGGGCGGCGCGGCCGGGCGCGGACGCGCGGCGGGCGGCCTCCGAGGCGGAGCGGCACGCGCGCGTGGCGAAGGTAGCGCTGCAGACGGCACCGACGCGGGTCGCCGGCGCGGCGAAGGCAGCGTGGGACGCGGCACAGTCGCGCGTGGCGGAGGCCGAGGCCGCGGCGCGGCGCGCGGCGCAGCGGTCGATGGAGGCGGGCAACGCGGCGCAGCGGGCGAAGAGCGCCGTGGAGAACGCGCGCTCGGCGCGCACGCGCCTGCAGGCGGCGGTGGCCGACGCGACGCCGGCGGCGGAGGCGGCGCTCGTGGCCGCCGCGGTGGCGGCCGGGCTGTCGCGGGTGGAGCGCGACGCGGCCGACGCGTCGGTCGCCGCCGCGCTGGCGGCGATGGCGCAGCGCGCGGCGGCGGCGCTCGATCGGGCGGAGCAGGCCGAGCGCATCGCGCTCACCGGCGAGTCGACGCTGGCGGCGTCCGAGGACCGCTTCCGGTCGATCCGCGACGTGACCGCGCGGGTGCAGGGACACGCGACGGCGGCGACGGAGGCGGCGGCGAGCGCGCAGGCGGCGGCGGAGGCGGCGCGCGGCGCGCAGCGGACGGCGCCGCCGGTCGCCATGCAACGGGCCGAGGCGGCGCTGCGCGAGGCCGCGGGGGAAGCGGGCGACGCGGCGACGCGGGCGGCGGCGAGCGCGCGGCGCGCGGCCACGTAGGCGACGCGGCACGACGGCGAGCGCGCGGCGCGCGGCCACGTAGGCGACGCGGCACGACGGACGCGCCCGACGCGTCGCGTGCCGAGGCGCTCGCCCGGCGGACACCGCCGTCCCGCGAGGGCGCGGGCGACGCGGGCGGCGGCGAGCGCGCGGCGCCGTCGCGCGAGGACGCAGGCGACGCGGCGACGCGGGCGGCGGCGCGCGCGCGGCGCCGCAGGCGGCGGGGAGCGCGCGCGGCGGCGCTCGCGGCGCCCGGCGAGTCGAGCCGGGGGCGCTTCCGGAAGAGTGCGCGCCCGGCGAGTCGAGCCGGGGGCGCCTCCGGAAGAGTGGGCGCCCGGCGAGTCGAGCCGGGGGCGCTTCCGGAAGAGTGGGCGCGCCGGCGAGTCGAGCCGGGGGCGCTTCCGGAAGAGTGGAGGCGCCGGCGAGTCGAGCCGGGGGCGGCTACGAAACGGTAGAGGCGCCGGCGAGTCGAGGCGGGGGCGGCTACGAAACGGTGGAGGCGCCAGCGAGTCGAGGCGGGGGCGGCTACGAAACGGTGGAGGCGCCGGCGAGTCGAGGCGGGGGCGGCTACGAAACGGTGGAGGCGCCGGCGAGTCGAGCCACGGGGCGACATCGAAGAAGCGGGCGCGCGGGGGCACGGCGACTTCGAGCGGGCGGTCCTGCAACGCCGCCGGGCACGCCGGGCGTCCCCCCGGCGCGGGACGCCGGCGTGTCGGGCGGCACGCGCAGCAGGCGGGCTCTCAGGGGCACTCGCCGGTGGGGCGACACCGGGCGACGCCCGCGCGGCCGTCGCCCGTCCAGCCCACGTACACGGCGCCGGGCACCGCGGCGAGGTCGGCCACGGTACCGGGCCCGACGACGTGCTCGCCGAGCAGGCGCAGGTCCGGCGAGACGCGCAGGACGACCGCCGTCGCCCGCTCGAACGACTCGCCCTGCGGCCAGTCCCGGGCGCCGGCCAGGAGCAGGCCCTCGTCGGTCGGCAGCGCCGCCAGGAGGACGTCCGTGCGCCCGGTGGGGTCCCAGCGGAGCCGCTCGCGGGCCTCGCCGGTCCGCAGGTCGAAGCGCACGGCCAGGCCGAAGACGTTGGCGGCGTCCGCCGGCACACCGAAGCCGACGACGTAGGCGTCGCCCCCGCGCAGGACGACGCGCCGCCCCTCCGCCGAGACGTCGCCCGCCGCCGGCGGCGCCGTCGCCTCGAACACCGCCTCACAGGCGCACGGCTCCCGCGCGGGCGCGCAGCCGGCGTCGAAGCCGCGCAGGGCCAGGCGGTCGTCGACCATGCCCGCCACCCAGACGCGCCCCGTCGCCGCGTCGTACGTCAGCCCGCGGCCGGCGCCCGCGTGGCCCGGGGCGCCGTTCCAGCCGCACGCCGCGCCTGTCAGGTCGCCGGTGACGACCCAGAACCCGCGCGACGGCTGGCGGGCGTCGGCGGCGCCGCTCATGAAGATCGGGCCGCCGGGCACGGCCGCGATGCCGAAGATCTCGTCGTAGGCCAGGCTGCCCACGAGCGGCTGCGCCCAACGGACCTGCAGGCCCGGCGTGCCGAGGCGCGCGAAGAAACCCTGGGCCGGGTCGTCGGGGAAGCCCTCGAGCGTGCCGGCGACGAGCAGGTCGCCGTCGGCCCAGGCGAGGGAGGTCGCCGAGGAGGCGGCCTCCTGGTGCACGACGACGGGCGTCTCGGCGACGGGGTCGCCGCAGGCGTCGATCGCCGTGACGCGGATGCGGCCCCCGCTCGCGCCGGCGGCGTAGACGCGCCCGTCCGGGGCGGCGAGGAGGGTCGCCAGCCCGGCGCCGGCCACCTCGCGGCGCCAGTGCTGCGGGCAGCAGCGTCCGTCGACGCACTGGTCGCCGGCGCCGCAGCAGGCCTGCGCGCCGCACGCCGTTCCGGCGCAGGCGCACCGGCCGTCGGCGCCGCAGGCGAAGCCGGGGGCGCACGCCCCGCAGGACCCGCCGCAGCCGTCGTCGCCGCACGCGCGGCCGTCGCACGCCGGCACGCAGCGGCAGCGCCCGCCGTCGCAGCGCTGGCCGTCGGGGCAGCCCCCGCAGTCGGTGCCGCAGACCGGGTCGGACCCGCAGGCGAGGCCGCGGCAGTCGGCGACGCAGCGGCACTGGCCGTCCTCGCAGCGGTGTCCCGCGGGGCAGGCGCCGCACTCGGTGCCGCAGATGGGGTCGGGCCCGCAGGCGCGCCCGCCGCAGTCGGCGGCGCCGGGGCACTGGGACGGGACCTCCCGGCAGCGGACGCCGTCGCAGAACGTCCCGGGCAGGCACTCGCCGCAGCGGCCGCCGCAGGCGTCGTCGCCGCAGGCGCGCCCGTCGCACGCGGGGGCGCAGGCGCAGGCGCCGTCGTCGCAGCGGTGTTGCTCGGGGCAGCGCCCGCAGGACACCCCGCAGACGGGATCGGCGCCGCACTCGCGCGCCCCGCAGGCGGCCGCCGCGGGACACCCGGGCGCAGCGGCGTCGACGCCGCCGGGCGCAGCGGCGTCGACGCCGGGTGCCGCGTCGACGTCGTCGCCGGGCTCGGCGTCCGCGGTCGCCGCGTCGGGCGCGCCGCCGGCGCCGTCCGGGGTCTCGACGCGCGCGCAGCCGAGCGCCAGCAGCCCGGCGAGGAACGTCCATCGGCGCATGCGGTCCCGCCCTCCTCCACGCGTGCCGGCGAAGGTACGACGGTCCGGCGCCGCGGACCAATCCGTCACGCGGCCTCCTCGGCGCGCGCCCACGCCCGGACCGGGAACACCGGCGGGATGTCCGGACGCGTCGCGGCTCGCGAGGACGCTCGTCGCCCCGCGCCTCAGGGCGTCCGGCGGAAGCAGCGGCCCTCGAGACAGGTCTGGCCGGGCGGACAGTCGGCGTCGCGCGCGCACGGGCGACCGGGGGGGGTCTCTTCGGGCGGCGGCACGCCGGCGTCCCTGGGCGGCGGCGGCGTTCCGGGCCGGCGCGAGAGCGTCGTGCCCACGAGGACGGCGACGCTGTTGAGCTGGTTGCCGTGGAAGTCGAGCGGTCCGCGCAGATGGTCGTCCGCGGGATCGGCGGAGGCGGCCGCGACGCCGAAGAAGAGGGCGAAGCTGCGCAGGTCCCCGTGCTTCGCGCGGCAGTCGCCGTCGCTCGGGAAGAGGGGACCGCTCCGCAGGTCGACCGGGACCTCGTTGCGGACGACGTAGCGCGCGTACCGGACGCCGCCGTGCGCCGTCCATGTCCAGGGGGGGCCACCGGCGTCGACGCACCCCGGCAGCAGCGGACGGAACCGGACGGACTGCAGGCCGGGATCGCCGTCGCCCGTGGCGTCGAGCTGGTTCAGGAAGACGTCGTACGCGTCGGGCTTCATGGAGATGGGGAACGTGTATGTGACCGCCATGCCGCACCTCGGGACGATGCCACGGGCGATCGGCGCCTCGAGCGTGATCGACACGTCGACCGGCGCCGACCAGACGGGGTTCGACATCGCCACCGCCCGCAGGCCGGCCGGCGCGCCCTGGTCGGGAACGCCCAGCTCCATGAAGGTGAACGAGGGCTCGGAGATCGCGTCGCCCGCGGCCGGGTCGAGGAACTCCTCGAAGCGGTGCCGGAGGCCGCCGCGCTCGAACCTGCGGAGCCGGCCGAAACCGGCGGGTCGCCGCGTGGTCGTCCCGACGCGGTAGACGTCGAACTGGTGGAGCCCGGCGCCGCCCAGATCCGCGGTGTCCTCGGCCTTGACGCGGTACATCGCCGTGTCCGACGGCCCGGTCCGCGACTCGCAGGTGGCGCCGCCGCGTGTCATGCGGAGCGGCACGAGGCCCTCGTGCGGCGCGCGCGCCACGTCATAGGTGCGCACGACGAGCATCGTGCGCCCGCCGTCGAAGTTGCCGGTGCCGCCGATGCGCCCGTCGTCGTTCTCGAACACCTGCCTGCTCGAGTGCCAGTGCAGGGCCTCGGAGTCGAAGTGGGCGTCGGAGTCGATCGCGAAGGAGAACACGGGGCCGTCGGTGAGGATGGCGTTGCCCTCGGCGAGCGCCTCCATGGCGCGCACGTCTTCGGCGGCGCGGCCGCGCGGACCGTGGGCGGAGAACCACCCGGAGACGCCGCGCCCCGAGGACAGGACGTAGGTGCGGGAGCGGCCGAACGCCCGGCTCGTCGCCGACTGGTGGAACGCCTGGCCGGGGTTCAGCGCCGGCAGGCGATCCAAATCCTTCACCATCATTCCTTCTTCGAAGTTGAAGTCGCCGTGGGCGTCCGTCCCCGCGGCGACGAACAGCTTCCGGTAGAGGCGTACGTCGGGCGCGTCGTCGAAGTGGAACGCGAGCCCGGTGCGCGCGCGCTCCATCCAGTCCTCGCGGTCGCGCACGAGCGGGTCGATCCAGTCGTCGGCCTTTCGCGCGAGGAACTGCTTCCAGTCGTCGGGAGGGCCCCGGCCGTCGAAGACCTGGTCCCACAGGCAAGTCAGCAGGTCGTTCGCGCGCGGCGGCGCGAAGGCCACCATGAACTCGCGGAAGGGCATGTGGGCCGCCGTGACCGCCTCGTCCGGCTTGCCGTTCCAGAACTGCAGTCCCTTGACGTGGAAGTCGGCGAACTCCCCCTGCTGCCACGCGACGAGGTCGCGACGGCGCCCCCGCTGATCGACCCTCGACTTGCCCCCGACGTCGACCCACGTCCCGGTCGACAGATCGAGGAAGCGGTCGTCGGTGGGTCGCCCGTTGCTGTCGCGGCTCTGCCACTCGGCGTCCTCCTGGTAGGGATGGGCCGCATAGACGAACGCGCCCTCGCGGGACGCCTCGAGGAAGGTCTCGATGCCGTTGGGGTTGGGCGGGAAGGCGGCGTGGCCCAACGTGAGGGCGACGTCGCTCGCGGTGGTCAGGAGCAGGCCGCGCCCGTACCAGGGGCCCTCGACGTGGTCGTTCCAGTACGACAGCGCGTGGGCGCCGATGTTGCGCGACGCCAGCGACACCTCCTCGGCCCACGTGAGGCCGAGCAGGCGCTCCATGAATCCGCGCTCGCTCTCACCGGGCCGCATCATGTCGGCGGACGGCGCGGGGACGGCGTCGCCCATGTACAGGGGCTGGTTCGCGAGGCACGCGCCGTCGCCGGGCGCGCACCGTTCGGGCGAGAAGAAGACGTTGTGATCGGTGGCGATGACGCGGTCGGTCAGGAGCTCGGGCGAGATCGTCCCGGGGCGCACCGGCGGGGGCGTCGTCCCCGCCGCCACGCCCCACGAGGTCGCGGGGTCGTCGACGAGGCCGACGGCGACCGCCGACTCGGCGAGCATCTGCAGCGGGCCGCCGAACGCCTTCTCCGGCGCCAGGACGAGGCTCGAGTAGCGGCTCCCCGGCGTCTCGGCGATCGAGTGGAAGTGCACGTCGAAGTACCGGTCGTCGCGGTGCAGGCGCGGGAGGTCGCCGCCCAGCTGGACCCGCAGGATGCGCAGGTTCCTGCGGTGGCCGAGCGTGTGGGTGTCGCCGTCGGCGATCACCTGCGGGAGGCCGGCCAGGCCCGCCCGATCGCCGGCGTTCGTCGGCAGGGCCAGGCTCGCCAGGTACGGGCGGGCGAAGTACTCGGCCTCGACGAGGAGGTGGGCGAAGCGCCGTGCGCCCTGCGCCTCCGTCGCGAGGCCGGCGACCGGCAACCTCGCCACCACGTGGTCGCCCTCCCGCGGCCGCACGAGCGTGCGGTACAGATCGAAGAGGCGCCCGTCGAAAGAGCGCCCGCGGGCGTCGACGATGTCGGCGGGCCGGAGCCCTTCGACGGTGAACCGGCGCTGCGCCCACCGCTCGAACTTGTCCGGCCGGGTGTCGTCGACCACCGCCGCCGGCCCCGACCGGTTGAAGATGTCGAGCAGGGTGCGATCGCGCGCGCGGGACAGCGATTGGCGGGTCGGCCCGTTCGTGCGGCAGGCGCCGTCGTACAGGTCGCCCGTGTTCATGCCGGCGTCGCGCGCCTGGGCGCGCTCGTGGGCGAAGTCCCGGGCGAGGGCGTGCAGGTCCCAGACGCGCAGCCGGTAGAGCGTCGGCATGGCGACGGCCAGGTCGAAACTGAAGCCGCTGCCGAAGACGAGCTTCGTGTTCATGCCGGCGGCGAGCGTCCACTCCTGGGAAGCCTCGGGCAGATAGAACAGGACGGGGATGTAGCCGCCACGCCGCACGGAGTGCGGCGCGTCGACGACGATCTCGAGCTCCTCCTGCGTGTCGGCGTACTGCAGCCGCTGCGGGTCGTCCGGGCCGTCGAGGCGCAGGCGGCGGAGGCCGAGGTTGTTCTCGAGGTCGGCCTCGCCGCGCAGGGGCGCGACGCCGGCCACGAGGAGCCCGCGTGCGCCCTGCGCGCTGGCCGGCGCGCGCCACCGGGTCTCGACCTCGGCGCTCCCGCCCGGCGGCAGCGACGCGATGCGCGCCGGCGCCGGCAGGGCGGCGTCGCCGAACGCGAACGCCACCTCCGCCCCGCGCGCCTCGACGTTGCCCCGGTTCTGCACCGTCGCCCGGACCCGCACCTCCTCGCCGCCGGGGACGGGCACCGCGTCCACGTCGAGGCGCGCGAGGACGAGGTCGGGGTCGTCGGCGGCCGAGGGCACCGGCGACGGCCGGACGGGCGCGCGCGCGGACCCGAGACGCGCATCGAGCGCGGTCGGCGTCGCCGGCAGGGCGGCGGCGGCCAGCCGGAGCTCGACGTCGCGCGCCTCCCAGGGGCCGAGCGGGGCCACGTCCACGCGACCGAGCTCGCGGCCGTCGGCGAACAGCGCGAACGCGCCGCCGCCACCGGCGCTCGCCGAGGCATTGCGGGCGCGGGCACGACAGAAGACCTCTCCGCCCGGCCGTGGCCGCAGGGGGAGGCAGGCCACACGCTCCAGGCGAGGCGCCGCCGTGGAGGCCTCGAGCGCCGCCAGCGCCGCGTCCGCATCGAGGCGGCCGAAGTCCAGCCGGTCGGTGACCCCCGGGATCGGGCGGGCGGTGGCGACCAGCGCCGCTCGGATCGTCTCGGGCGACGCCGCCGGGTGGCGCGCCTTCAGGACGGCGGCGATCCCCGCCGCGACCGCCGCCGCGACCGAGGCGCCCTGCCGTGCGGCGCCGTCTTCGAAGCGGTGCTCGCCGGGGGCGCCGAGGGTGACGCGGCCGTGCGCCAGATTGGACCGCGCCGAGACCAGCCCCTGCGAGTCGAGCGGCGCGACGACGACGGCGCCGGGCGACGCCGCCGCGCCGCCGAGCTGGTCGGCGCCTTCGTTGCCGACGGGCGCGACCACGAGACATCCGCCGCCGGTGGCCGCGGCGACCGCCGCGTCGATGCGCGCGTCCGGTCGCAGGCCCGAGAGGCCGACGAGGACGACGCGCGCGCCGCGGTCGCAGGCCGCGCGCACGCCCCGCGCGACGCGCTCCGCGGGGGCGCCCTCGTCGCCCGCGGCGACGCGGACCGGGAGGATGCGAAGCCGCGTCGCGCGCCCTCGCGCGGCGTCGTCTTCGGCGACCGTCGCCGCGACGACGCGCGCGAGGACGGTGCCGTGCTCCGCGTCCGGCGCGGGGCCGCCGGGGCCCACGAGGTCGATCGCGTCGGCGAGGAGCGGCACCAGATCCGCGGGCCGGCGCTGCACGCCGGTGTCGACGACCGCGACGACGACCTCGTCCGCGGATGGCGGCGGCGGCGCCTCGGCTGTCGGCGCCGGCGGGGCGGCCGGCGGCGCCCTTTCGGACGAGCATCCGCTGCCGGCGCAGACCCAGACCGCGAGGGTGGCGATCACGCACGGCGCCGTCGACCGGGAAGGGTAGCGCCGGCGCCCGGAGGCGCGCGACGCGGCGGGCCGCGTCGGATCGGACATGGGAGCCTCGAGCGGAGTGTCTCTGTCGATGTGTATCAGGGGAAATGGATCGGCGCCATGCGGACGACCAACCATCGCCAGGCAGGGCTCCGTCCGGCTCTCGGCGGCATCTTGATCTGCCACCCGCAGCCTCGTCACCCGCGGTGTCGCGCGCCTCGGGTGTGTCGGCGTCGCCGCGTCCGAAGCGCCCGCGGATCAGTCGACGCGGGCGGCGAGCGCGTCCTCGAGCGTCAGCCCCCACGCGTCGCCGACCTCGGCCAGCAGCGCCTCCGGCGCGCGCTCGAGCGCGTCGAGGCCCCAGCGGCGCAGCGCCTTGTCCCAGCCGCCCGAGGCCAGCGAGCGGCCGTCGGGCGCGAACGCCACCACCGCCGCGCGCTCGCGGTGGCCCTGGGCCTCGGCCACGAGGCGTCCGTCGCGCGCGTCGTAGAGGCGCACGGCGCCGTCGAGCAGCCCCGCCGCGATCCAGCGCTGCTCGGGGGACCACGCGACGTCGACCGGCCGCGGATCCACCGGGAAGCTCGCGCGCGGCGCGTCCGGCGTCGGGCCGTAGATCGACAGGTGCCCCCCGCGCTGGACCAGCAGGGCGCCGTCGTCACCGATCTCGACGTCCGTCACGCCCGGCAGCGTCCCGAGCGCCGCGGGATCGCCCGGCAGCGAGTCGGTCGAGACCCGCGCCAGGAGGCCGTCCTGGAAGGCGAAGACGCCCAGCCTGCGGTCCGGCGAGACGCCGAGGCCCATCACCTCGGTCGGCGGGTCCCGTCCCCAGCGGTGCGTGCCGCGCAGGCCGAAGGCGTCGTCGAGGCGCGCCCAGGTGGCGTGGCGCAGGTCGGCCCGCAGCAGCCAGTCCCCGCGCAGCAGGCCCAGATGGCGGCCGTAGACGAGCGGGCGGTCGGCGAGGACGGGCGTCCAGTCGGGGGCCTCGAGCCGGGCGAAGTCCGCCTCGCCGCCGCCATACGTGACGAGGGTCGTGCGCTCCGCGGAGAAGGCCACGGCCTTGATGACCAGGTCGCCGAGTCGGTGCCTCGCGAGCCGGGCGCCGTCGCGCGCGCGCCACACGTCGACCCAGCCCGCGGCCTGCCCCGCGGCCAGGTGCTCGCCGTCGGCGGACCACGCGAGGCTCGCCAGCCCGGTCCGCGTGTGCAGCACGGCCGGCGCGGGCGCCTCGGGCAGTCGCCAGACGGAGATGCGCTCCGGGCCGACCGTGACCAGCGCGTCCGTGCCGGTGAAACGCGCGGCGCCGCCGGCGTCGGCCGGCAGCCGGCCCGCCCATACGCCGGCGCGCAGGTCCCAGATCCCGGGCCCGCCCCGCTCGGTGGAGACCACCGCCCAGCGCCCGTCCGGTGAGACGTCCAGGTCCCGCACGGGGCCGCCCGCGGCGATCGCCGCGTGGCCGACGGCGCCGGTCTCGAGATCGACCGTGAGGACCTCGCCCTTCCACGTCCCGAGCACGGCGACGCGGCCGTCGGGCGTCACCGCGAGCCGGCTGACGGTCGCCCACTCGGGCGGGCGCTCGGGCAGGGCGCGCGGCGCGTGCACCCAGTCGCGCTCGCCCTGCGTCGGCAGACGGGCCACGGTGCGCCGGCGCCCGTCCGGGGAGGCGACCACCAGCGGGCCGGTGTCGCAGCTGGCCACGAAGGAGCCGTCCGGACGCCACGCGGCCAGCCGGACGGGGCCCTGCTCGCAGAACGCCGCCTCCGGGTCCGCGGGGGTGCGCCACGTCGTGCCGTCGGCGTTCACCGCCGTGATCGCGCCGGTCCACACGCTGAGCGCGGCGGGGCCGCCGACCAGCACGCTGCCCCACTCGAGCGACCCTTCGACCGCGCGGCGCGGCCGTCCGGTGGCGGCGTCGTGGAGCGTGTGCGCCTCGCGGTGACGCAGGAGGATCGCGTCGTCGCCGACGAACGCGCCGAACCGCGCCGGCGACTCGATGCGCCAGCGCAGCGCGACGTCCGGCAGGGTGTAGAGCGCCACCGCGTCGTCGCCGAGACACAGCAGCCGCGCGCCGTCGGGGGCGAGGACCGCGACCGGGCAGGGCGGCCGCGGCGCGCTCCGCAGGCGGCGCGGCCGCGGGGACGCCGCGAACCGGGCCAGCAGACCCCGCGCCGCGGCCGACTCGCCGAGCAGGCGCAGCGCGTGGGCCGCGAGCACCTCGGCCTCGGCGCGGGCCTCGACCTGCGCGGCCACCCGGGCCTTCTCGAGCAGCGCGCGGGCGAGGTGGCGATCGGCGCGCGTCTTCTCGTCGACGGCGGAGGCCTCGGCGGCCCGCGCGCGGTCGCGCTCCGCCGTCGTGCGGACGTGGGCGACCACGCCGACCGCCAGCAGCAGCGCGAGGGCCACCGCCCCCACCGCGAGCGGCACGCGATGCGCCCGGGCGAAGCGCCGCCAGAGCTCGCCCAGGCCGTAGACGTGGGCCTCGACGCGCCGGCCGTCCATCCACGCGGTGATCTCGTCGGCCATGGCCTTGGCGTCGGGATAGCGCTGCGCCGGAGCGGGGTGCAGCGCCCGGCGGGCCACCGCCAGCAGCGCCGGCGGCGCGTCGGGGGCCGCCGCGTCGGGATCGAGCAACTCGCCGGCGCGCAGGCGCTCGAGCACGTCGGACCCGGCGAGGGCATGGAAGGGCCGGCGCCCGCTCAGGAGCTCGAGAAGCGTCGCGCCGAGGCCGTAGACGTCGCTCCGGGGCGTCGGCGGCGCCGCCCGCGCCTGCTCGGGGGCCATGTACGCCGGGGTGCCCGTCACGGCGCCGGCGACCGTCTCCACGCCGTGTCCGTCGGGGACCATGCCCGCCGCCGGCTGCCCGGCGTCCCCCACCACGCAGGCCACGCCCCAGTCGACCACCTGGGTCTCGCCGAAGCTGCCCAGCATGATGTTCTCGGGCTTCAGGTCGCAGTGGACCACGCCCTGCGCGTGCGCGTAGCCCACCGCCTCGCAGGCGTCCCGCAGCGCGCGCAGCAGCGGCAGCCGGTCGGCCAGCGCCGGCCGCTCCGCGATGTCGGCGGCGAGGGAGCGGCCCCGGATGAGGCGCATCGTGTAGTAGAGCTCGCCCGACGCGTCGATGCCCGCGTCGTACACCGGCACGATGCCCGGGTGCTCGAGGTGGCCGGTGATCCAGGCCTCCTGCGCCAGCCGCGCCCGGGCGCCCTCGCCGCGACGGGCCTCGGCCAGCCGCTTGAGGGCCACCGGCCGGCCGAGCCGGGCGTCGTGCGCCGCGCTGACCCGGCCCATGCCGCCCTCGCCGAGGACGACGCCCTCGGCGTACCGGTCCGCCTGCTCCGTCGCGAACGGGTGCGTGCCGGGGGGCACGCCGCCGGCTGTCTCGCGCCCGAGCGCGCCGCTCTCGGCGCGGGACCAGCCGCCGCCGCTGTCGAGGCGGTCCCCGTCGTCGTCGCTCGCCATGGAGGGTCACGATACAACACGTCCGGGGTCGCGCTGTGACAGCGGCCGCCGAAGTGGGAGACTCGCCGCATGGCCGCCCTCGTCCGACTCCGCCTGCCGACCGGCGAGATCGCCAGCCTCCACCCGGGCGACCTGGTCGGCCGGCTCGCCAGCGCCGCGCTGCCGCTCGACGACGAGCGGATCAGCGAGGCCCATGCGATGGTCAGCCTGCGCGGCGGCGAGCTCGTGCTGCTGGGTCTGCGCGGCCGCTTCGCCGTCGACGGCGAGCTGCGCGCCCGCGCCACGCTGCGGCCGGGGCTGGTGGTGAGCCTGGCGCGCGGCCTCGAGCTGCGGGTCGAGGAGGTGGTGCTGCCCACCCAGGTCATGGCCCTGCGCGGCGACCACCTGCCGCTCCAGATCCTGCCGTCGACCGCCTCGCTGACGCTGCACCCGCGCCCCGCCCTGCACCCGCGCCACGTCGCCGACGCCGACGCCTGGCTGTGGACGACCGGCGAGAGCTGGCGCCTGCGCGTGGGGGCGGCCCCGGCGCGACCGCTCGAGGTCGGCGAGCCGTTCGCGCTCGGGGGACACACCTTCGTGGCGACGCTCGCCCCGGTGCGCTCTACCGCGCCCACCGACCTCGAGGCCGCGCTCGCCGCCCCGCTCACGGTCATCGCCCACTACGACACCGTCCACATCTGCCAGGGCGGCGTGGCGCTCCTGACGTTGAGCGGCGTGGCCGCCCGCCTCGTCAGCGAGCTCGTCGTCTTCGGGGGGCCGGTCGGCTGGGCGGTGCTGGCCGAGGAGGTGTGGGGGCCGCTCGATCGCATGGACCTGCGGCGGCGGCTCGACACGACGCTGGCGCGCCTGCGGGCGAAGCTGCGGACGGCGGGCGTCCGCACCGATCTGATCCACAGCGACGGTCAGGGGCACGTCGAGCTGCTGCTGCTCGACGGCGACCGCGCCGAGGACCGCACCGGCTGAGCGCGATCAGTAGCTCAGGAGGATGGAGTTGCCCGTGCGCGACTCCACCAGGGCGAAGCCGTCGCCGTGCGCGCTGAGGAAGTTGCCGTCGGGCAGCACCCAGGTCGGGCGCTCGCTGAGCCCGGCGGCGCTCGCCGGCCCCTCGAAGCAGTCGGTGGCGAACCCGTTGGCCTCGTCGATGTTGAGACACTGGGCGAACTGATAGGTGGTGCCGTCCGTCAGGTCGACGCCGCCGACGACGTCGGGCGGTCCCAGCTTGCCGCTGAACATCAGCAGCTCCCAGTGGGGGTTCCACTCGATGAAGCGCGCCACCACGGCGCCCGAGTTGTCCGAGACGCCCCGGCCGGCCACCCGGCGGCGCCGCCCGTCGGCGGGATCGATGCGGATGAGATCGGCGTTGTTGGTGGCATACAGCGCGCCGTCGTGCCACCCGAAGCCTTCGTAGTTGAACTGATCGACGGGGTATCCCTCGCCGATGCCATCCTCGTACAGGTTGCCCGCGAGCGCGCCCGACATGGTCACCCAGCGGCATTCCCGGCCGTCGAACGAGATGCGCAGGACGCCCCGACCGGAGCGCGGCGCGCCGTTGGCGATCGTCGACAGATAGAAGTTGCCGTCGGGATCCATCTCGAAGGCGTACCGCCAGAACTGGACGTCCGTGGTCTGGGGCGGCTGACCGCCGTTGGTGCACTGGCCGAAGGCCGGGTTGCTCGAGCCCCAGACCAGGGTGCGGTTGCCCGTCTCCGGATCGACGCGGACGATCTGCACGCCGTCCGGATCGGTGGTGCGGTCCCGCCAGGCGTAGACGTAGATGTTGCCGTCGGGGCCGCGCCGCGTGTGCATCGGCTCGTGGAGCTCGGGCCCCTCGCCGAAGACTACGTAGCCCTCGTTGGGATCGGCCCAGCGGCCGCTGAGGATGCGTCGGTCGCCGGAGACGTAGTCGACGGCCATGATCACCCCGGGATCGACGTGGTTCTGGTCCTGCCAGCGCACGCCGAAGACCACGGTGTTGCTCATCGCGTCGACGAAGCCGCCGCGGATGATGTGGTCCTGCGGCAGGGCGTCGATGCGCGGCCCGGCGCCGAAGCGCGAGCGCTGGGCGGGGTGCGCCGTGCTCTTGCAGACGTCGAGCGCCACCACGTTGGTGCCGCAGCGGCAGTCGGCGACGAGGTCGGTGCGGTCCTCGCGCCACTGCTCGAGGCCGCACGAGTGGGCGTAGTACGGCGAGTCGACCGCGGTGGTGGTGCTGCGGAACTCGAGCTCGTAGGCCAGCGACAGCGGCTGGCCGTCGACGTTCAGCGCGACGGGATCCTCGGGGTCGTAGCGGTTGTTGCGCGGCTCGTCGACGTGCAGGACGAGGCGCACCGTCTGCCGCGCGCGCAGCGGGGTCTCGAGCTCGACCCGCAGCGGAGCCTCGCGCAGGGCGGAGACGCGCGTGCTCCCGAGCAGGGCGCCCGGGCGGCCGCCGTCGTCGAGGTGGACCGCCAGGTAGCCCTGTCCCACCGAGAGGTAGGCGCGCTCGACCGTCACGACGTCGGGCTCCCAGGTCACGCGGTGGGCGTCGCCGACGACCAGCTCGTTGTCCGGTCCCCGGCAGCTGCCCTCGTCGGTGCACCGGGTGCCCGCCGGGCACTCGCCGCACTGGCCGTCGCAGCCGTCGTCGCCGCAGACGCGCGCGCCGCAGTCGGGGACGCAGACGACCATGCCGCCCTCGCCGCCGGCGCCGCCCGCGCCACCGCCGCCCTCGCCGCCGGCGCCGCCCGCGCCACCGCCGCCCTCGCCGCCTGCGCCACCTGCGCCACCGGCGCCGCCGCCGCCACCGGCGCCGCCGCCGCCCGAGCCGCCTGCGCCACCGGCGCCGCCGCCGCCCGAGCCGCCTGCGCCGCCCGCGCCGCCGGCGCCACCCGCGCCGCCGACGCCGCCGGCACCACCCGCGCCGCCGGCACCACCCGCGCCGCCGACGCCGCCGGCACCACCCGCGCCGCCGGCACCACCGACGCCGCCGGCACCACCAGCTCCACCCGCGCCGCCGACGCCGCCGGCACCACCAGCTCCACCCGCGCCGCCGACGCCGCCAGCGCCGCCAGCTCCACCAGCGCCGCCGGCACCACCAGCGCCGCCGGCACCGCCGTCGACGGCCGGACCGACGCCGGCATCGCCCGGCGGGTCTTCGGCCGCCTCGCAGGCCGCCAGCGCGGCCGTCGCCATCCAGAACAGAGCGTGTCGCCACACGGCGCGAGTCATGATCGGAATCCCTCCGCGCTCCCGTCCCTTCGCGGGGGGAGCGGCCATCTCGACACCCGCGCGTCACGTCGCCGCGGGATGCCTCGGGTCAGCGCTTCGCGAGCCGGGCGCCGGACGTCAGTTCGGCGCCTTCTCCTTGCGGATGGGCGCCTTCGTGGGCCCGGCGGGCTGCACCACCCGGCCGCCCGACTGCTGGCACTGCAGCTGCTCCTCGGACGACGGGACGCGCCCGAACGGCTGGTAGTAGCTGATCACCTCGCCCGCCTCGTTCTGACACGACCAGGCGCCGCTCGAGTCCTTGACCACCGTGTTCCGGGCGAACGCGACGTTGGACAGCATCAGGGCGGCGGACACGATCACGATCGTCTTCATGGGATCCTCCCTCGCCGGCCGCAGGCATGCGGCCCGCTCCCGACTGTGGCGGAGCCGAGGACCGCCCACACCCTGCCCCGATCTGACATCGGGGCGTCGCCCACGCGGAGCGCCGTCAGTCGAGCAGGCCGAGCAGCGGCGACAGGCCAACGGACAGCGCGGCGTCGAGGGCGAACAGATCGGGGCGCCGCCAGCCGGGCGCGTCCCAGCCGGGCACGCCCAGGCCCGACAGATCGACCCACAACAGACCGTTCCAGGTGGGATCGTCCCAGGCGAGGTAGGGGAAGGACGAGGCGAGGCCGTCCGGCGGCAGCGCGCCTTCGAAGTGCGCGGCGTCGGTCAGGACGGCGTCGCCGCCGCAGACGATGCCGCGCGTGCCCGACGGCAGGCCGCGCTCGTCGAGGTCCGCGGGGCACTCCCACTCGGCGACGAGGGCGCCGCCGGCGGTGCGCGGCAGGACGAAGCGCAGCCCGGTCGGGTCGTCGTAGAAGGCCGAGAAGTCCAGCGCGATCGGCAGGGGCATCAGCTGGCCGAGGAGCGCCTCGATCGCGGGGCGGTCCAGGGCGCCGAGGTCGACGGGCAGCGCGTCCCCGAGGAAGGCGTCGAGGGCGCCGAACTTCGCGCCGGCCTGAAGGACGGTCGCCAGGACGGGGATCGCCTCGGTCCGCCAGGGCACGAGCTCGCCGGGCGTCTCGAACGCGAGCGAGGCGTGGGCGAGCGCGGCGAGGGCCGCGCCGTCGAAGGTGGCGACGAACGGCGACTCGGCGGGCGGCTCGTCGGGCGCGTCCGGGTCGCGGTGGGCGAGGCTCGCGACGACGAGGCGGACGCGGCCGGCGCCGGCGTCCTGGACGCGGCTGACCTGGGGGCGCGGGTCGTCCTCGGCGCGCATCCACTCGATCGCGCTCACGAATTCGCGGCCGACGGCGCCGAGGTGGGCGCGCGACTCGGCGAAGACGCGGGCGCCGTCGACCGGGTGCAGGCCGAGGAAGCGGTCGTCGGTCAGGCGCGCGACGAGGCCGCCGATGCCGGCGAAGTCGAGGCCCGAGAAGCCGTCGCGCAGGTCGTTGACCGTGTCGAGCAGCGGCCCGGCGAGGTCCTGGGCGCACATCACGTCGAGCAGGCCGAGGATCATGCCGAGGCCGGCGCGGACGAGGTGCAGGTCGCCGCCGTCGAAGACGCCGCGATAGACGACGCGCGGCTCGACGCCGAGGTAGAGCCAGGCGGCGTCCACCTCGAAGTCGACGTCGTCCGGATCGAGCGCGTTGGCGCGGTCGAGGGCGCGCTGCAGCTCGGCGCGCAGGCGCATGAGCTCGCCGTGGACGTCCTCGGCGAGGGCCTCGTCGCGGGTGATGGCGAGGTTGCCCACCGCGCCGATCACCGAGAACAGCATGTAGGTCAGCTCGACGTTGTCGAGGGCGCCGGCGAGGGCGGCGCCGAAGAGCGCGTCGGGGTCGTCGGGGCAGCGGGCGAGGGCCGCCTCGAAGGCCTTCAGCGCCTCGTGGGGCGCGGCGTAGGCCAGCTCCTCTCGGCCGCGGTCGATCTCCGCGGTGCAATCGGGCGGGCCGGCGTCGGGCGCGGCGTCGGGGGGCGCGGCGTCGCGGGGCGCGGCGTCGGAGGGGGCGGCGTCAGGTATCGCGGCGTCCGGCGCCCTGGCGTCGGGCGCGGCGTCGGGGACGGCGACGTCGGGGGCGCCGCCG
The DNA here is from genome assembly GCA_963169045.1 of Myxococcota bacterium. GTDB lineage: Bacteria > Myxococcota_A > Bradymonadia > UBA7976 > UBA1532 > CAUJDF01. Next base: position 38,047 of record CAUJDF010000057.1, on the reverse strand, counting down.
TCGGGCATCCAGTCGGCGCCGCGCGTGACCGCGTCGTCGGCACAGCCGGCGAGCGCGAGCAGCAGCGCGAGGCGCCTCACTCGTCGATGCCCTTGGCATAGGGCGGCGGCGCCACGTCGCCCTTGCGCACCTTCCACAGGACGCGGCCGAGCCCCGGCACGCCGTCGACGTCCTCCCGCCACGGCAGGGCCTCGCTCTCCGCGGCCATCGGGTGGTCGGCGGGCGTGATCGCGTGCGGCACCGCCAGCGGCAGCGCCTCGAACGGCGTCAGCGCCGCGTCCTGCGCGACGTCGGGGCCGGGCGGCCCCTCGCGGAAGATGTCGTACATCGGCGCGGCGTTCGCGTCGTTCTTGTTCATGGGCGGCAGGCCCAGGATCAGCTCGATCGTGCGGTACAGCGAGGCGATGTCGTAGTGCACGCTCGACACGTACCCCGGCTTGACCCACGGGCTGATCGCCAGCGCGATCGAGCGGTGCGCGTCCACATGGTCGCCGGCGTGGGACTGGGGGTCGTCCTCGATGATGAAGACGATCGTACGGCGCCAGTAGGGGCTGCGGCTGATCCAGTCGACGAGCATGCCCGTGGCGCGGTCGTTGTCGGCCACCATCGACTCGGGCGTGGGTTTGCCGGGTCGCGCGCCGTACGTGTGGTCGTTCGGCAGCGAGATGTAGATGAAATTCGGGAAGATGCCGCGCCCCCACTCGCGGATGACCTCGCGCGCCTTGTCCTCGTCGCGCACGTCCATGTTGAAGAACGGGTACTTGGGGTCGATGAAGTCGCGCATGCGCCCCAGCAGCTCGGGGCCGAACGACACGACCTCCCCGTAGTTGCGGAAGGACACGCCGTGGTTCAGGCAGTGCTGGAAGATGTTGGGTGAGGCGGCGAGCGAGGCGTGTTCGTAGCCGGCGAGGGGCAGCTGCGAGTAGCGGAGCTTCTCCACGAAGTCGCCGCAGTCCGCCTGCGTCGTCCAGAGATGTCCCTGAAGGGACTCCTCCGGATTGCTGTAGAAATTGTCGAAGTTGACGTAGCGGCGGGCGAGCGCGTGCAGGTTCGGCGTGACGTCCTCGCCGAAGAGCGTGAGCGCCGGGTCGCCGTTGGCGCCCTCGAGGTCGCCGAGGACCATGTCGTAGGTCTTGTTCTCGCGGACGATGAGCACCACGTGCTCGATCTTCTCGGGCCCCGCGGCGCCGAGCCGCGCGCAGCCGTGCGCGTAGAAGCGCGAGGGCCGGGCGTTGTTGTCGCGGACCTGCGCGGTGAGCGCGGGCACGTCGGCGGGCAGCGGCACGACCTGCAACATCCCGTCGGGATCGAGGCGGCCGGGCGTGGCGCCGAGGCCCTTCAGGCTCAGGACGACGAGGCGGTCGTCGTCCGCCTGGACGCCCACCGGGTACCAGGCCGTGGGCAGGCTGCCGCGCACGGCGCCGGTGTCGGCGTCGATGAGGTCCACCTGGTTGAGGTCGGCCTGCACCACGTAGAGCGTGCGCGCGTCGGGCGAGAGGGCGACGTCGTTGGGCGAGGCGGCGAGCAGGCCCTCGGGGTGGTGCGACAGGTCGAAGCTGCCGACGACCTCGAGCGTGCCGGTGTCGACGACCTCGACGACGTCCTCGTCGACGCAGGGCACGTAGAGGCGGGCGCCGCCGGGATCGGCGACGAGGCCGCTCGGGCCCTTGGCGGTCTCGAGCGTGGCGAGCGTGGCGCCGTCGGCGAGGGCGACGACCTGGACGGTGTCCTCGGCGAAGTTGGAGACGAAGAGGCGGTCGCCCGAGATCACGAGGTCGTACGGGTAGTTGCCGGTCTCGTACGTCTGCCGGACGGTCGACGTGGCGAGGTCGACGGCGAAGACGAGGCTGGCGGTGTTCGAGGCGACGTAGGCCGTCGTGTCGTCGGCGGCGACGGCGCCGAGGTAGCCCTCGAGCGGGACGACCGCGGCCGGTGTGAGCTGGCCGTCGGCGGCCCGGTCGAAGACGCGCAGGTCGCCTTCGCGGCCGGCGGCGACGAGGACGCGCGCGCCGTCGGGCGTGACGGCGACGCCGCGGAAGGCGCGGAAGCCGGTCAGCGTCTGCGTGACCTCGGCCGTCTCGAGGTCGACGACGCGCAGCGCCTCGTTCGTGGCGTCGCTCGTGACGTAGGCGTGGCGGCCGTCCGGCGAGAGCGCGACGCCCATCGCCGCGTCGGGGATCGGCACGAGCGCGCCGGCGGGCGTGACGCGGCGGCCGCCGGGGAGGATCGCCGAGCGGTCGTCGATGCGGCCGCCGGGCGCGTAGGCCTCGTCGGTCGGGGCGCCGGGGGCGCAGGCGGCGTCGGGCGCAGGCGGCGCCGCGGCGTCCGCGCCTTCGCCGGCCTGCGGCGGCCGCGAGGGCGCCGCGTCCCGGAGCGCGGACGCGCGGCTCTCCGGCTCGGCCCCGTCGGGCCCCGTCGCGCACCCCACGAGCACCGCCCAGACCAGCACCCACTTCGTGTTCTGCATGACCGCGATGAGAACGCGCGGCGGCTGCGGGGCGCAAGCGCCATCCGGCCGAGCGGCGAGGCGCGAAAAAGTTCCGGGGCCGCCGCCGGTACTCCCCGTCCGAACGCGACGAACGCGAGGAGGCGGACATGAAGCGGTGGCTGGTGCTGGCCGCGCTGGGCGCGGCGGGGTGCGGGGCGGAGACCGACGGCGCGTCGGTGCGGCCGGCGGAGCTGCGCGTCCACCGGACCGAGGGCGACGTCTGGACGGTGCGCGTGCTCGGCGGGGCCGGCGGGCGCTACGACCTCGAGACGCGCGGCGCGCGGTTCGAGCTCGAGGTCGTGGCGGGCGACGAGGCGACGATCCACGAGCTGCGCGACGCGTCCGGGGCGCTGGTGGCGCTCGCCGAGACGGCGGCCGACGGCTCGTCGACGCTGATGAACGCCGGTGGCATGCAGGTGCGCGCCACGCCGGACGTCGAGCCGCTGCGCGACTTGGACGTGGCCGCGCTCTTCCCCGAGGCGGTCCCGGTGCTGCTCGGATGGGACTTCCTCGAGCAGCTCGACGCGCTCGACGGCGCCTGGGGTGTGTCGCGCAGTCCGCTGCGCATCGGCGCCGGCGGCCTCGGCAACACGTGCGTCAACGAGTGCTCGAACGCGCGCGAGAGCCTGAAGTGCTGCTGCGGCAAGGGCTACGAGTGCATCGTGACCGCCACGCAGTGCTCGTGCCGGCCGAGCGAGTCGGCGTTCCTCGGCACCTTCTCGGCGATGTACTGAGGGAGGACGGGTGATGAAGCGCTTCTTCCTGGGGATGGCGGTGTTCGCGGCGGGGTGCGGGGCCGAGGCCGAGGGGCCGCGCGAGCTGCGGGTGCCGCTGCGCGACGGCGGCGAGCAGACGGTGCGGGTGCTCGCGGCGGCGGACGGCCTGTACACGCTCGAGACGGGCGGCGCCCGCTACGAGCTCGAGGTGCTGGCGACCGAGGACCGGACGGTCCACGACCTGCGCGACGAGGCCGGCGCGACGATCGCGCTGGCCGAGACGGCGGCCGACGGCGCGGCCACGCTGATGAACGCCGCGGGGATGATGGTACGCGCCACGCCGGACGTGGAGCCGCTGCGCGACGACGACGTCGCCGCGCTCTTCCCGGCCGTGGTGCCGGTGCTGCTCGGCGAAGACTTCCTCGAGCTGCTGGCGGACGACGGAGAGCCCGGGGTGGCGCGCTCGCCGCTGCGCGTCGGCGGCGGCCTCGGCGCGGCCTGCGTCAACGAGTGCAGCAACTCGGTGATGCGTTGCTGCTGTGGGGAGGGCTACGAGTGTGTCGCGACGCGGGTCGCCTGCGAGTGTTCGCGCACCGGACCGGCGGTCTGGGGCTACGCGCGCTGAACGGGGCACCGGCGCGCAGATCCCGATTGCGGGCCGCGCGTTGACAGGGCATACGACGCCCGCAACCCCGGAGGATCCGATGTCGCTCGCCCGCCCCCTGCGCTCCGCCGCCGTCGCGCTGTCCACCCTCGCCGGCGCCGGCGCGGCGCTCGCCGCCCCGCCCGACGCCGAGAGCTGCCCCGCGCTCGAGCCCGGCAAGGCGATCGGCCGCTACTCGCTCGGGACGATCCTGAAGGCCCCCGAGGCGGTGGCGCCGGCGCCGCTCGACGGCTGGTTCCAGCCCACCGATCCGGCGGGTCAGGACACGCGGCTGCGCTTCGACGCGCAGAAGAAGCTCGTGGCGTTCGACACGCCGCTGCCGCGCTGCGTCACCGTGCCGGGCACGCCGCCCCGCGCGCTCCGCGACGCCACGCCGCGCCAGCTGGCGGCGGCGCTCGGCACGTGCGGTCCCGAGAAGGTCCTCGAGGGCGGCACGTGGATCGAGTGCGGCGGGGTGGCGATCGTGACCACCCTCGGCGCCAAGGGCATCGAGCACCGCCTGCGCATGCAGAGCGACGCGCCGAGCAAGGCGCCGGCGGTGGCGTGCGACGTCTACTTCGACGGGGACGCCACGACCGACGCGGACGGCGCGAAGCCGGCCACCGAGAAGCCGGCCCGGCTCGAGGTCGGCACGCGGCGCGTCTGCCTGGCCGGCTGGCCGGCGGCGCTCGGCGCGAACACGCGCGCCGCCGACGTCACGGCGGGGCGGACGTGCAAGACGGAGATGCTGCGCGGCGGCACGCACGTCACCTGCGGCGAGGTCACCTTCGGCTTCGCCGGCCCCGCCGAAGCGCTCCACACCATCACCCTCGCACGCTGACGTCGCCTCGCCGGGGCGTCTCCCGCTGGCCTCGAGGCCCCGGCGGGAGTAAGGTCCGCCCCCATGACGAGGACACTCCTGATGATCGCCATGCTGTTCGCCGCGCCGCTCCAGGCACGCGCCGGCGCCTTCCCGTTCCCCGTGCACGAAGAGACGCTCCCGAACGGCCTGCGCGTCGTCTTCGTGCCCTTCGACTCCCCCGGCCTCGTGGCCTACTACACGCTGGTGCGCGTCGGCTCGCGCAACGAGGTCGAGCCGGGACACAGCGGCTTCGCCCATCTGTTCGAACACATGATGTTCCGGGGGACGAAGAAGAACCCGCAGTTCGACGACACGATGGCGAAGCTCGGCTGGCACAACAACGCGTGGACGTCGAACGACGAGACGCTCTACACCGACTTCGGTCCCACCGCGACGCTGCCGCAGGTCATCGAGCTCGAGGCCGACCGCTTCGCGAACCTCGAGTACACGAAGGAAGCCTTCCAGACCGAGACGGGCGCGGTGCTCGGCGAGTACAACAAGAGCGCGTCGCAGCCGTGGATGTTGCTCGAGGAGACGCTCCACGCGACGGCGTTCACGAAGCACACCTACCAGCACACCACGATGGGCTTCCTCGCCGACATCAAGGCGATGCCCGACAAGTACGACTATTCGGTGCGCTTCCTGAAGCGGTACTACACGCCCGACAACTGTGTGGTCTTCGTCGTCGGCGACTTCGACCGCGAGAAGACGCTGGCGGCGGTGAAGCAGCACTACGGCGCATGGCAGGGCAAGGGCGAGATCCCGCAGACCCCCGTCGAGCCCGAACAGACGGAGGAGCGCCGCAAACACCTGTCGTGGCCGCAGGAGACGCTGCCGCGCCTGCTGATCGGCTACAAGGCGCCGCCCGCGGCCGACTACAAGGCATCGGCCACGCTCGACGTGCTGTATGCCTACCTGATGGGCGAGACGAGCCCGCTGCACAAGCGCCTCGTGCTCGACGAACAGATCGCCGAGCCGTTCGAGTCGTGGTCGCGGCCGGGCCGCGATCCGTTCCTGTGGGCGTTCGTGGGGACGGGCAAGAGCGACGACGCGCTGCCGAAGATCGAGAAGGCGTTCGACGAGGCCGTCGCCGAGATCGCCGCCGGCAAGGTCGACGCGGACCGCCTCGCGAAGATCAAGTCGAACCGGCGCTACGGCCTCATCCTCGGCCTCGACGACGCCGAGAAGGTGGCGTCGACGCTGGCGGTGTACACGTCGCCGGCCGGCGACCTCGGCGCCATCGACAAGTTCATGGCGGCGCTCGACGCCCTCACCGCCGAGGACGTCGTCGCCTTCACGAAGGCCCACCTCGTGCCCCAGAAGCGGACGGTCGTGACGCTCACCGGCGCGAAGGGAGGTGCGCCGTGAAGCGCCTGCTGCCCGCCGCGCTCCTCGTCGCCGCGTGCGGCGGCGCGCCGCGCGCCCCGTCCACCGACACCGCCACCCAGGGGACCGAATCCGTGCGCGCCGTCACGTTGCCCGCCTCGCAGACCCCCGCCGTCACGCTGCGCATCGCGTTCCGCGCCGGGGCCGCCGACGACCCGCCCGGCCGCGAGGGCCTCACCGCGCTCGCCGCGCGCCTCATGGCCGAGGGCGGCACGCAGGCGCTCGGCGCCTACGAGCTCAAGCAGGCGCTCTTCCCGTGGGCCGCCGAGCTCGGCGTCGAGGGCGACAAGGAGATGACCGTCTTCGTGGCGCGCGTCCACCGCGACCACCTCGACCCGTTCCTGCCGCTGCTCGGCGACGTGCTGCTGCGCCCGCGCTGGGACGCGAAGGAGTTCGAGCGCCTGCGCCGCGACGCCGTCGACGACCTCGAGAAGAACCTGCGCGGCAACGACGATGAGCGCCTCGGCAAGGAGGCGCTGCAGTGGATGCTCTACGCGGAGCACCCCTACGGGCAGCCCGACGTCGGCACCGTCGAGGGCCTGCGCGCGGCCACGCTCGACGAGGTCAAGGCGCAGGCGGCGAAGGTCTTCACGCGCGAGCGGCTGACGATCGGGGTGGCCGGCGGCTGGCCCGCGGACCTGCCGGCGAAGCTCTCGCAGGTGCTGGAGGCGCTCCCCTCGGGCGCGCCCCCGGCGAGCGTCCCCGCGGCGGCGGGGCTCGAGGGCACGCGCCTGCTGCTCGTCGAGAAGGACGCGCCGGCGGTGGCCGTCTCCATGGGCGCCCCGATCGAGATCGATCGCCGGCACGCGGACTTCGCGGCGCTGATGGTCGGCATCTCGGCGTTCGGCGAGCACCGCCAGTTCCACGGGCGGCTGATGCAGCGCCTGCGCGAGCTGCGCGGCCTCAACTACGGCGACTACGCCTACGCGGAGCACTTCGAGCAGGAGGGCTGGTCGACGTTCGCGCGGGTGAACATCCCGCGCTCGCGGCAGTACTTCTCGATCTGGCTGCGCCCGGTCCAGCCCGCGCAGGCCCACTTCGCGCTGCGCCTCGCGCTCTACGAGTACGAGAAGCTGCTGCGCGACGGCCTCACCGCCGAGGAGGTCGAGACGGTGAAGAGCTTCCTCGGCGGCTACACGCAGCTCTGGGAGAAGAACGACTCGCGCCGCCTCGGCTACGCCCTCGACGACGCCTTCTACGGCACGCCCGAGCGCCTGCAGCGCTTCCGCGAGCTGCTGCCGTCGATCACCGCCGAGCAGGTCAACGCCGCGCTGAAGCAGCACCTGCCGCCGGCGTCCGCGCTGCGCATGGCGGTCGTGACCGCCGACGCGGCGAAGTTCCAGGAGACGGTGCTCAACAACGAGGCGACGCCCATCGAGTACACGTCGCCCAAGCCCCAGGCCATCCTCGACGAGGACGTGGTGATCATGAAGCACCCGTTCGGCGTCGAGGCCCCTCAGGTGCGCGTCGTCCCCGCGGCGCAGATCTTCCAGCGATGAGCGTCAGGCGGCCGGGAGCGTGAACCGGAAGGTCGCGCCCCGGCCGGGCTCGCCCTCGGCCCAGACGCGGCCGAGGTGGCGGTGCACGATGCGCCGCACGATCGCCAGGCCGATGCCCATGCCCTCGAACTGCGCGCCGCGGTGCAGCCGCTGGAACGGCTCGAACAGGCGCGTGGCGTCACGGGTGTCGAAGCCGACGCCGTTGTCGCGCACGAAGCACTCGAGCTGCCCGTTCGTGCGGTGGCCGCCCACCTCGATGCGCGCGGGGCGGCGGCCGGCGGTGAACTTCACCGCGTTCTCGATCAGGTTCTCGCAGAGGGCGCGCAGCAGGCGCGGATCGCCGCGCACGCGGAGACCCTCGGCGATCGACAGCTCGATCTCGCGGTCCGGGTGGCGCTGGCGGACCTCCTCGCCGACCTCCTGCGCGAGGCGGCCGAGCTCGACGACCTCGGTATGCAGACCGCCGCGGACGGTGCGCGACATCTCGAGCATGGCCTCGATGGCCTCAGCGAGGCGCTCGGCGGAGGCGCGGATGCGCCGCAGGTAGTCGCGCCCCTCCTCGTCGAGCTGCGCGCCGTGGTCCTCGAGCAGCAGCTCGCTCATGCCGCTCAGCGTCCGCAGCGGGCTGCGCAGGTCGTGGGACGCCGAGTAGCTGAAGGTCTCGAGCTCGTCGTAGGCGGCGACGAGCTCGCGCGTGCGCTCCTCGACGCGGCGCTCGAGCTCGACGGAGAAACGGCGCAGCTCGTCCTCGACCGCGCGCCGCCGCTCGACGTCCTCGGCGAGGGCCGCGTTGACGGCGGCGAGGGCCGCGGTGCGCTCCCGGACCTGCGCCTCGATCCAGCGCGTGCGGCCGAGCGAGCTGGCAAGGAAGCCGGCGAGCCCGCCGGTCAGCAGCAGGCCGACGCCGAGGGCGAACCACGGGTGCCACGAGGCGCCCATCGCGCCGCCGCCGAGCGCGGCGAACACGCGCACGCGCCAGGTCGTCAGGCCCGCCTCGACGCGATCGATCCAGACGAGCTCCAGCTCCTCGCCGGGCGGCCCCTCGGCGACGAAGAGCGGCTGCCCCACGTCCTCGCCGAAGAACTCCGCCACCTCGACGTGCATGCCGGCGAGGTCGGTCTGCTCGAGCGCCGACTCGATCAGGGTGACCGCGTCCACCACGGACACGACGAAGCCCGGCGAGCGTTGCACGGCCCACCCGGCGACGCGCCCGCCGTCGTCGAGCGAGCGTGTCAGCGTCAGGAGCGCCCAGCGTCCACTGCCGGGCAGGCCCGCCAGCGTGCCCACCCGACTGGCGCGCCGCTCGGCCGGACGGCGCGGCGGCCAGGCGCCCTGCGGGAGGAACGGCCCGACGTCGATCCCGAGGAGGTTCGACGCCCGGTCCCGCGCCTCGACGTAGGCGAGGGGGAACCAGCGCTCGCGGTCGGGGGCCCTGACGAGCTCGTCCCCGGGGCCGAGGTCGGCGATGACGAAGCCGGGCGCGCCCGAGGACCGCATCGCGTCTTCGAACGCGACCCGGTTGGAGGCCTCGACGGCGGGGGCCCAGCCGAGGGCGATGCTCGAGCGGTGCTCGCGGACCATCTGCTGCGCGAAGACCTTGAACTCGTCGCGCTCCACGCGCTCCGAGGCGTCGAAGAGACCGTCGACCGCGCGCAGCACCTCGAAGTGCTGGTCGAGGTGCTGCTGCAGGTTCACGGCGATGACGGCGGCCCGCGGTTCGAACTCCGTCCGCGCCGTCTGGGTTTCGAGCGCACGGAGGATCGAGAAGGCGAGGCCGGAGAGGACGACCCCCAAGACGAGGATCAGCGCCACCGGCCCCCACGTGCGCCAGGCCGAGAGCCGTTCGGCCGCGGGCCCCGCCGTCACGCGCTTCGTCGGCCGCACCGAACGCCTCCACCTCGGGACGTCCACGCCAGAAGACCGATGCGGGATGGCCCGGCGCCGATGCCGCCGCGCCCGCGCGAACTTGCGCGTCGCGGCGCCGATCGGCAAGGTCGACCGCGGGGGCAGAAGGAACCACGTTGCGCGATCGGCCCGCCCGGCGTTGGATGCTGCTCCTCCTGATCGGCTTCGTCGCGCCGGCGCGCGCCGGCGAGCCCGAGATCCGCGTGTCGGCCGGCTTCCCCGCCACGCTGCTGTACGCCCTCGACGCCGCCGCCGGCGAGCGCAACCGCGACGCCGGCTACCGCGCCTGGATCGTCGACGGCGACGAGAATCCCGAGTGGTTGCGCGCCTATGCGGCCCGGCGGCGGCTGTGGAACGGCGTCGGCCCGCAAGCCCGCGAGGGGGCGCCCTCGTACGAGATCTGCGCCTGGGAGTCGGCGGACCTCGAGCCCTTCGTCGCCTGCGTCCGCGAGGCGCTGCCCTCGGGCGACGCCGAGGTGGCCGAGCGGGCCCTCCGCGCGGCGGCGGCGCGCCTCGGGCCGCGGTGGCCTGCGCTGAGGCGGCGCGTCGACCGGCTGGTGCCCCCCCTCGAGGCGGCGCTGCGGGGCGATGGCGTGCGCGCGCTGCTCGCGGAGCTGCGCGCGTCGACGGGCCTGGCCGAGGACGCGCGGCTCGACGTGCGGGTGGTCCTCGTGGCGAAGCCGGACTCCCGGCACTGGTTCGGACACCAGTGGGGCCCGTACATGGTCCACGAGGTGGGCCGCGGCGACGCGCCGGGCCCGCTGCTCGCGGCGGCGATGCACGAGGTGGCGCACCTGGCGCACGCGCGCTCCCCGTGGCGCGCCTCGATGGAGGCGGCGTTCGCCGAGCTCGGCGACGACGGCCTGTTCGTGGCGAACGCCTGGGACGAGGCGGTGGCGACGGCGTTCGGCAACGGCCTCGCGGCGGCACGCCTCGACCCGGGCTTCCGGGAGGACGCGCAGTTCTACGCCGACCCGGTCGTCGACGCGCTCGGCCGGGCGCTCTACCGGGCGTGGCGCGAGGGGGGGACGCGGGCGCTCGGGCCGGCGCTGGCCGCGGATCTCGTGCGCCTCGCGCGCGCGGCGGTGCCCGCCGAGAAGCGCACGGTGGACCGCCACCTCTGGTACGCGACCGTGTACGGCAAGGCGCGCGACGCGCTGCTGCGCGCCGTCCGCTACCGCAACGCCGCGCAGTTCCTCGAGCTGCACGACGACGTGCCGGCGGGGCGCGGCCTGCCGCCGTGGGCGGCGCGGGTGGTGCTCGCCACGCGCGACGAGCTGGCGGCGCGCCCGGCGCTGCTGGCGCGTCTGGGGGTGGACGCGCCCGCGCTCGACGCGGCGCTCGACCGGGGCGCCGCGGTGCTGCGGCCGGACGCGGCGCTGTTCGTCGTCGTGGCGCGCGCCGGCGCCGAGCTGAAGGCCGCGGCGCGCGCTTTCTCGAAGCTGCCGAAGCTGCCCGCGCGCGGGTGGACGCCGCTGCCCCCGGACTGACCGCTACGGCTCCACCTCCGAGAAGATCAGCGCCCCGTCCGCCGCACGTGCGGGATCGCCGCAGTCCGGGTCGACGAGCGCCGCGGCGCAAGCCGGCACCACGCCCGCCAGGCGCTCGTTCACGAGGCAGCGCGCGCCATCCTCGTCCCACTCCGCCTCGAACGCCCACGCCTCGCTGTCGACGCGCACGCCGAGCGCGTCGTAGGCGTTGACCGGGGTGTGATCGACCGTGTGGCTCGTGCCATCGCCGCAGTAGTCGGCGCGCATCATGCGCGTGCAGGCCTGGTGATGCGCGGCCAGGGTGATGCGCTGGCAGCGGCCGCGGCGCGCACAGACCATGCCTTCGCGCCACGGCGCGTAGCCGGCGTCGACGCAGTGGGCGAGCACGAAGCCGGAGCAGGCGAAGGTGAACGCGTCCGCATCGTCGACGTGGGCGCCGCGCTCGTCCCAGCGCCCCGCGAGCGGGAGGGCGCCGACCGGCGCGCCGGATGCGTCGGTGCCGCAGAGCGGCGCCCAGCCCCCGGTCGTGCGGTAGGAGACGAGGTAGCGCAGGTCCTGGCGACCGCGGCGGGCGATGTCGTCGATGCGCAGGCGCACCGCGCCCCCGCCGACGAGCGGCGCGTCCAGCTCGGCGCCGGCGAGCGCGGCGCCGGAGACGCGGCGGCGGCCGGCGCGCCCGCGGAGCGACGTCGCCTCGAGCTCGAGCTCCGTGAGCGCCACGCCGTTCAGGGCGCCCCCGCGGAGCGAGACGTGGGAGACGGAGCGGCCGTCGAGGACGAGGCCGTTCATCGCGATGCCGTTGAGGTCGCGGCCGGCGAGCGGCACGCGCGGCCCGAAGATGCGGCCATACCAGGAGAAGTTCGAGCCGGTGTACCAGTCGGCGTGGGCCGTGCCGGCGGCGGCGATGACGAGCGCGATGACGAGGACGTGGCGCGACATGGTGGTCCCTCCCTCCCTTTCGGAGGGCGACGAAGAGCAAGGACGGGGCCACGTCGGCGCGTCGGCGGGCATTGGGCGTTCGGCGGAGGGCGTGCAGCTTCGGCATGCAGAAACTGCACGCCGCGCCGGTCCTGCACACACCGGCGGCGCGACGAGGCCGCCTATTCGCGGTCTTCGTCGACGGGCGCGCCGAAGAGCAGCTGGCGCAGGTCCTCGACGCGCGCCGGGCCGACGAGGCGCACGTCCGCGAGGCGCTGCGTGGCGGCGAGCGCCTCGCGACAGGCCTCGTCGAGCGTACGACCCATGTACGGCCCCTGGGCCGTCGTCACGCCGTCGTACCGGCCGACCGCCATCACGAGATAGCGGTCGGGCGGAAAGTCGAGCGCGCTGCGCAGCAGGCGCTGCGCGACGGAGTGGGGCTCGTCGGTGAGCCCATCGATGGGCGCGAGCAGTTGTTCGAGAGCGAGCGGCATGGAGGTCCCCCCTTCTGGCCGGTCCGGGCTATCGATGTCCGGCGGGGGAGTGGAGTTGCGCTCGAAGTGCGTCAGGCGGCGTCGACGCGGCGGCGGGCAGGCGCGCCCCCGGCGGCGCGGCGCTTGCGGCGGTCGAGGAAGAGCAGCAGCGCCCCGAGGCCGAGGAAGCCCCCGCCCGCCGGACCGCAGAGGTCGAGGCCCGGTTCGAAGGTCTCCTGCCACTGGATCTCCTTCACCTCATCGCCGAAGTCGTCCGTCTTCACGACCTCGACCGGCTTCGAGGTGAGCGTCGCGAGGTGCTTGCCGCTCGCGACCCAGACGCCGCCGGCGGCGAGCGCCAGCAGCAGACAGACCAGCGCTCCGATGCGCATGACGAGCCCTCCCTGCTCGGTGTGTCGGCGGCGCTTCAGCGGGCCGTGCCCTGCAGCGTGCCTTCGATCTGGATGGTCTCGCCGACCTTCTTGCCGATGACGCCGTTGGCGCCCGTGATCTTGTGGTCGGCGAGCTTCACGGTGAACTTCGTGCTCGCCTTCACCTTGTCGTCCTTCCACTTGATCTCGACCGGCGCCGTCAGGGGCACGGTCACGCCGTGCACGGTCAGATCGCCGGTCGCCTCGAGCTTCGCGGTGCGGACGGGCGTCGCCTTGTCGTCCTCGAGCACCTTGACCGACTTCACGTCGAAGGTGATCTCGGGGAACTTCGCGGCGTCGAGCCACGCGTCGTTGCGGAGATGCTCGTCGCGTTTGTCGTTGCCCGTCTTCATCGAGGCGACGGGCACCGTGAACTTGCCCGTCGTCTTCGCGAGATCGGCGGCGTCGGTGGCCAGCTTGCCGCTGACGCCGTCGACGGTGCCGAAGATCTTCTCCACCGGCGCGTCGCTGAGGAACTTCATCTGGCCGCCCAACTCGACGGCCTTCGTCGCCGCCGCCGGCGCCGCCGCCGGCGCCGCCTCCTGCGCGTTCGCGACACCACCCAGGCCCAGGCTCGCCACAAGCAACAGAGAACGTACCTTCACGTCACATCTCCCCTCAGTAGAACACGTGGAGCTGAACCGTCGTCTGCCCCAACAGATATTCGTCGGTCTTGATCACGCGATATTCAGGACGGATCTCGACGTAGGGGATCGGGAAGAGCTCGAGCGTCGCCACATACTGGGACACGCGCGCCTCGTCGCGGCCCGCCCCCACGTCCACCTTGCCGATCGCCCGCTCCGCGCGGGCCGACAACACGAACCAGTCGAAGAGCTCGTACGAGAGCATCACCATGCCGGCGAAGGTCTCGTGGTCCACGGTGCGCGTGGAGTGCGATCCCTCGAGCATCAGGCTGCCGCCGCCGCTGCGGCCGACGCCGAGGAACACGTTCTGCATCATGTAATCGCCGCTGCCGTACACCGACGCGCCGAGCCATGTGTTGAGCTGCAGCCAGGTGCGCGCCTCGCCCGAGGTGGCGATGGGATCGCCGAACTCGTCGACCTCGGTCGAGGCCTCGGGCGCGCTGCGGAACTGCATCTGCGGCAGGAAGGTGACGCGCGCCAGGTAGGAGACCGGCCACAGATCGGCGGTCTCGCCCGTGTCGTTCATCACCTCGTCGAGCTTGTGGGCGTAGAACCCGCCGGCGTCGGTCCGGAACCACGAGCGCGGCTGCCAGTTCACCTCGAGGCCGGGCTCGGCGTAGTTCGGCGGCACCAGCGGCCGGCTGCGCTCGTAGGCGTCGCTGCGCACGTACATGGTGTGGTCGTCGTGCCGGATGCCGATGCTCGGCTGGATGACCCCCGCGCGGAGGGCGAGGCCCGCCGTCGGCTCCACGATGGCCTGCGCCTCGTAGCAGCTCTGGCCCGGGTAGATGGTGTCGCACCACTCGCCGTCCTGCGTGTTCGGCCCGGCGCTCCACGTGCCCGTCAGCGTCAGTCCGTCGGTGGGCACCACGGCGATCGACGGCTGGACTTGCATGGGGATGAAGCGCGCCTCGGGCGCGACGACGTCGCCGTCGGCGTCGAGCGTCGGCCGCCCGAAGCGCACGTACTGCAGGCGCATGTCGAAGCCGAGCATCACCGTGCCGTCGAAGAGCGCGTTGCTCTTCTGATCGTGCAGGAAGTCGAGCCCGATCTGGTCGAACGTGAGCGCGCCGGTGTGGCTCATCGCGCTCCATCCGATCTCGTTGCGCAGGCCCGCGCCCGACGGCGAGACATGGCACGTGGCGCAGGGCGAGCCGGCGGTCAGCGACATGCGCGGCACCGCGCCCGCGGTGGCGGCGACGAGCCACACGCCCAGCGTGACGAGCGCCCTCATCGGAGGCGCACCGTGACTTCGCCGGCGCCGGCGTCGAAGGTCGTCGCGTACGCGGCGAGCGGGCGCTCGGCGGGGCCGGTGAGCACCGCGCCGTCGGTCGCGAACTCCGAGAAGTGGCACATGCAGCCGAGCTTGCCGTTGGCGAACACACCGGCGCGGTTCGGCGCCAGATCGCACGCCTCGTGGGTGCAGATGCGGTCGAGCGTGACCACCGTGTCGTCGGCGGTGCGGATCAGCAGCAGCTTCTTGTCGCCCACGTCGACGGGGACCATGCCGTCGACGGTCCGCAACGCCTCGGCGCCGGGTGTGTCGAGCGACAGGACCACCTCGCCGTCGTCCTCCTCGAGCGCGATGGGATCGCCGGGCTGCGCCTCGTCGCCGCCGACGCGGATCACGCCCGTGCCGGCGGCGGCGTCGAACTCGACGGGGAAGGTGGCGAGGTCGCTCGAGGCCGGCCCCGAGAGCACCTTGCCCCCCTCGTCGAAGACCGAGCCGTGACAGGTACAGATGAGCTGCTTCGACGGGGCGTCCCAGGCGCCGCTCACGCCGGGTGTCATGTCGCAGCCGACGTGAGTGCAGATGCGATCGAGCGCGACCATCTCCGTCTCGGTGAGGCGGATGAGCAAGAGCTTGCGCGCGCCGGTGTCGACGGGCACGACGCCGCCGACCGTCCGCAGCGCGTCGTAGGGCGCCACGGCCAGGTCGAACGTCACGTCGGCGCCGGCGCCGCCGTAGAGCTCGACGACGGTGCACCCCTTCGCCAGCGTCGACAGCGCGGCGCACCCGGCGGCGCACCCCAGCGTCTTCAGGAAACCTCGGCGATCGAGCGCCGGTGGGAGCACCGGCAGGGCGTCGGGCGTCGTCTTGCGCATTCCCGAATCAAAGCGTCATTGCCGCCCGGAGGGAAGGATTCTCCGCTGCCGACGGGCACCGAGGGCCGCAATTCGTATGCTCTCGGGATACACCGGGAGGCATTCACCGGGAGGGACCGAGGAAGAAGCCGGCGCGGGCGAGGGGGCTCGGGGCCCCGCCGTCCGGCGTACGCAGCTGGCCGAACACGAGGAGGTCGGCGGCGAAGTGCAGCGCGACGAGGCCGCCTTCGCTGGCGACCGCGAGCGGTACTCGGAGTCGTCAGGCGTGCGAGGAGCGTCGCGCGCCGCGGCGGCTCGAGGCGGAACGCCTCACGGTCCCTCAGGAGAGGGCGCGCAGCTCTTCGAGGGCGCGGTGGAGGTCGTCGACGAGCCGGCGCGGCGCGCCGAGGCGGTCGTAGGCGGCGGCGAGCGCCTCGAGGTTCCAGAGGCTGCCGTCGCGGCCGCCGGTGAAGCGGTCCCACACCGTGGGCCCGTGCGCGCGCACGTCGGTCACGAGGCTGCGCGCGTTGTGCAGCTTGTCGGCGCACGAGACGAGCAGCACCGAGGGCGAGGCGTGCTCGAGGTGGGCGATGTACGCCTCCTTGCGCGCGCGCCACGGCGGCTTGGGCGTGACGTCGGTGTCGCTGCAGCCCCACACGATGTCGGCGACGGTGTCGCCGAAGCGGGCGCGAATCGCGTCGAGTGTCGATTGTCCGCCCTGGTCCTCGACGGCGTCGTGCAACAGCGCCGCGATCGCCTCGTCCTCGGTGCCGCCGGCCTCGCCGACGAATGCGGCGACGGCGAGCAGGTGCGTGACATAGGGGATGTCCGTCGCCTTGCGCGTCTGCCCGCGGTGCAGGCGGGCCGCGAAGACGAGGGCCTCCTCGAAGCGTGACGTCCAGGCCGTGGGCGTGGTCATGGGCGGAGGATACGCGACCGCAAGCGCTCGATCCCGCATCGATTTTTCGATGACGGAGCCGCTCGCGCGCTTCCTCCCCGCCACCCGCGCCTGGTTCGAGGGGGCCTTCGCCGCGCCCACCCCGGCGCAGGCCGGCGCCTGGGCCACGATCGCCGCCGGCGGCAACGCCCTCGTCGTCGCGCCCACCGGCTCCGGCAAGACGCTCGCCGCCTTCCTCTGGGCCATCGACCGGCTGCTCGCGCCCGCGCCCGAGAAGCGGGGCGTGCGCGTGCTCTACGTGTCGCCGCTCAAGGCGCTCGCGGTGGACGTGGAGCGCAACCTGCGCTCGCCGCTCGCCGGCATCCGCGCCGCCGCGCAGCGCCTCGGCGTCGCCGTCGGCGAGGTGGCGGTCGGCGTCCGCACCGGCGACACCGCCGCCGAGGAGCGCCGGCGCATGCTCAAGGACGCGCCGGGCATCCTCATCACGACGCCCGAGTCGCTCTTCCTGCTGCTCACGTCCAAGGCGCGGGACACGCTCCGGACCGTCGAGACGGTGATCGTCGACGAGGTGCACGCCCTCGCCGGCACCAAGCGCGGCGCGCACCTCGCGCTCTCGCTCGAGCGGCTCGACGCGCTGCGGGCTGCCCCCGCGCAGCGCATCGGCCTCTCCGCCACCGTGCGCCCCACCGACGTCGTCGCCCGCTTTCTCGGCGGCGGGCACCCCGTCGAGGTGGTCGAGGCGCCGAGCGACAAGCGCTTCGAGCTGCGCGTGGTGGTGCCCGTGCCGGACATGGCGGAGATCGGGAAGATCACTGAAGAAATTCCCAGTGGCTCCGCGGCCGGCGCGCCCGCGCGGCAAAGCCTCTGGCCGCACGTCGAGGAGCGCCTGCTCGCCCTCGTCCGCGCCCACCGCAGCACGCTCGTCTTCGCCAACTCGCGCCGCCTCGCCGAGCGGCTCTGTGCGCGCCTCAACGAGCTCGCCGGGGCCGAGATCGCGCGCGCGCACCACGGCTCCGTCAGCCGCGAGCAACGGGCCGTCATCGAAGACGACCTCAAGACGGGGCGGCTGCCCGCCGTGGTCGCCACGAGCTCGCTCGAGCTCGGCATCGACATGGGCGCCGTCGATCTCGTCGTGCAGGTGGAGGCGCCCGCCTCCGTCGCCGCCGGCCTCCAGCGCGTCGGGCGCGCCGGCCACCAGGTCGGCGCCGTCAGCCGCGGCGTGTTCTTCCCGAAGTTCCGCGGGGATCTGCTCGAGACGGCGGTCGTCGTCGAGCGCATGACGCAGGGCGCCATCGAGGCGATCCGGCCGCCGCGCAACCCGCTCGACGTGCTCGCGCAGCACATCGTGGCGATGGTGGCGCTCGACGACTGGCACGTGGATGCCCTGGACGCGCTCGTCCGCCGCGCCGCCTCCTTCGCGGACCTGCCGCGCGCCGCGCTCGAGGGCGTGCTCGACATGCTCGCCGGGCGCTACCCGTCGGACGCCTTCGCCGAGCTGCGCCCGCGACTCAACTGGGACCGCGCCACCGGCATGCTCGGCGGCCGCAGTCAGGCGCAGCGCCTCGCCGTCACCTCGGGCGGCACCATCCCCGACCGCGGTCTGTTCGGCGTCTTCCTCGCCGGCGAGAAGGCGCCGCACGTCGGCGAGCTCGACGAGGAGATGGTCTACGAGAGCCGCGTCGGCGATGTCTTCCTGCTCGGCGCGTCGAGCTGGCGCATCGAAGACATCACCCACGACCGCGTCATCGTGTCGCCGGCCCCCGGGCAGCCGGGAAAGATGCCCTTCTGGCACGGCGACGCGCCCGGCCGCGAGGTGGAGCTCGGCCGCGCCATCGGGCGCTTCGTGCGCGAGGTCGGCGGCGATCCCGACGGGGCGCGCGGGCGCCTCTCGGCGGCCGGCCTCGACGAGCTCGCCGTCGAGAACCTCGCCCGCTACCTCGAGGAACAGACCGCGGCCACCGGCGTCCTGCCCGACGACCGCACGTTGCTCGTCGAGCGCTTCCGCGACGAGCTCGGCGACTGGCGCCTCTGCGTCCACTCGTTCTTCGGCGCGCGCGTGCACGCGCCCTGGTCCCAGGCCATCCAGGCGCGCCTGCGCGAGCGGCTCGGGGTCGAGGTGCAGGCGATGTATTCGGACGATGGCATCGTGCTGCGCGTCCCCGACGGCGACGTGCTGCCATCGATCGATGCGCTCCTGTTCGAGCCCGACGCCGTCGAGGACCTGGTCGTCGCCGAGGTCGGGCGGTCGGCGCTCTTCGCGAGCCGCTTCCGCGAGTGCGCGGCGCGCGCGCTGCTGCTGCCCCGGCGACGCCCCGGCGGTCGCACGCCGCTGTGGCAGCAGCGCCAACGGAGCGCGCATCTGTTGCAGGTCGCGACGAAGCATCCCTCGTTTCCCATCGTGCTCGAGACCTACCGCGAGTGCCTGCAGGACGTGTTCGACCTGCCCGCGCTGACCGATCTGATGGCCGCGGTGCGGCGCCGCGAGGTGCGCGTCGTCGAAGTGGAGACGCCGTTCCCGTCGCCGTTCGCGACGTCGCTGCAGTTCGGCTACGTGAGCGCGTTCATGTACGAGGGCGACGCGCCGCTGGCGGAGCGCCGGGCGCAGGCGCTGTCGCTCGACCGCTCACTGCTCGCCGAGATCATGGGCCAGGCCGAGCTGCGCGAGCTCCTCGACGAGGCGGCGCTCGCGACGCTCGAGCTCGAGCTGCAGCGGCTGACCGACGATCGGAAGGCCCGCGATCCCGACGGGTTGCACGATCTGCTGCGCGACCTCGGCGACCTGTCGCTCGAGGACGTGCGCGCGCGCGTCACCGGCGACGCGGCGGTCTGGCTCGCCGAGCTCGAGCGCGCGCGGCGCGCGGTGCCGCTGCGCATTCAAGGCGAGGCGCGCTGGGCGGCGATCGAGGACGCCGCGCGGCTCCGGGACGCGCTCGGCGTGGCGCTCCCGCCCGGCCTGCCGCAGACCTTCCTCGCGCCCGCCCCCGACGCGCTCGACGAGCTGGTGGCCCGGTACGCGCGCACGCACGGGCCCTTCGACGCCCGCGAGGTGGCGACGCGATTCTCCTTGGGGATCGCGGTGGTGCGGCAGGCGCTGCAGTCGCTCGAGGCCGCCGGGCGCGTTGTGCAGGGTGAGTTCCGGCCCGGCGGGCGCGGCCGCGAGTGGATCGACGTCGAGGTGCTGCGGCGGCTGCGGCGTCGCTCGCTGGCGGCGCTGCGGCGCGAGATCGAGCCCGCGCCGCCCGAGGCGCTGTCGCGGTTCGCGCTGGCCTGGCACGGCATCGGACCGCACGGCCCGGCGCGCGCCACGCTCGACGCGCTGTGGCGGGTCGTCGAGCAGATCCAGGGCGTCCCGGTCCCGGCGTCGGCGCTCGAGTCGCAGATCCTGCCCGCGCGCCTGCCCGGCTACTCGCCGGCGCTGCTCGACCAGCTCGGCGCCGGCGGCGAGGTGGTGTGGGCGGGCGCGGGCGCGCTCGGCCCCGACGATGGCTGGATCGTGCTCTCCCTCGCGGCCCACGCGGCGACGATGTTGCCCGCCCCTGCCGAGGCCGAGCACCCCATCCTCGACGCCCTGCGGGCGCGCGGCGCGCTCTTCTTCCGGCAGATCGCGGACGCGACCGGCTCGCTGAACGACCGCCAGCTCCTGCTCTCGCTGTGGGACCTCGTCTGGGCCGGTCACGTGACGAACGACACGCTGGCGCCGCTGCGCGCGACGATCGGCCACAAGCCGTCGAGGCGGAGGCCGCGGCTGCCGACGGTGCTCGGACCGCCGGGCGGCGCGGGCCGCTGGAGCCTCGTGCAGCGGCAGCCGGTGGCGCCGACGCGACGCCTCGCGGCGACCGCCGACCAGCTGCTCGTGCGCCACGGTGTGCTGACGCGGGGCGCGCTGGCCGGCGAGCGCGTGGAGGGCGGCTTCGCGGGCGTCTACCCGGTGCTCAAGGCGATGGAGGAGGCGGGCCGGTGCCGCCGCGGCTACTTCGTCGAGGGGCTCGGCGGCGCGCAGTTCGCTCTGCCGGGCGCCGTCGACCGCATGCGCGCGCTCGCCGAACCGCGCGAGCGCCACGCCGACGTGCTGGCGGCCACCGACCCGGCCCAGCTCTATGGCGCGGCGCTGCCCTGGCCGGAGCGCGGCGACGCGGCCCACCGTCCGGGCCGCAAGGCTGGCGCGGCGGTCGTCCTCGTCGACGGCCGGCCGGTGCTCTACCTCGAGAAGGGCGGCCGCACCGTGCTGTCGTTCAGCGACGACCCGGCCGCGCTGGCCGCCGCCGCCGAGGCCCTGGCCGGCGCCGCCCGCAGCGGCCTGGTCGGACGCCTCGCGCTCGAGAAGGTCGACGGCGAGCGCGTCGGCGCCACCGCGCGCGCCGACGTGCTGCACAAGGCCGGCTTCCACCGCGACTACCGCGGCTTCGGGTTGTAAGAGGGTGTTCCCATGAAAATGTCGCCGCGAGCGGACGGATGGCCGAGCGAGCCCGTGGCGCCGACCGAGGACGGCCGCAGGCGTGCCCGAAGGCACGTCGAGGACTGGCCGACCGAGGCGACGCGGGCACATCGGGCTGCTCGCGACGGCGACCCATTTCGGCCGACCCTCTGAGATGCCCGAGGGCGACACCGTCTTCCTCGCCGCGACGCGACTGCGCGCCGCCCTCGCCGGCCGGGTGCTCACGCGCACCGACTTCCGGGTGCCCCGCCTCGCGACCGTCGACCTGAGCGGGCGCGCGCTGCGCGAGGTCGACACGCACGGCAAGCACCTGCTCTTCCGCGTCGACGGCGGCGTGACGCTGCACACGCACTTCAAGATGGAGGGCGCGTGGCACCTGTACCGGCACGGCGAGCGGTGGCGCGGACCGGCCTTCGAGGCGCGGGTGGTGCTCGAGAACGCGGCGTGGGTGGCGGTCGGCTTCCGGCTGGCGAAAGTCGAGCTGCTGCCGACCGCCGAGGAGCGCGCGATCGTCGGGCATCTCGGGCCCGATCCGCTGCGGGCGGACTGGGACG
The DNA here is from genome assembly GCA_963169045.1 of Myxococcota bacterium. Taxonomy (GTDB): domain Bacteria; phylum Myxococcota_A; class Bradymonadia; order UBA7976; family UBA1532; genus CAUJDF01. The sequence continues at coordinate 16,620 of CAUJDF010000057.1, read as the reverse complement.
CCGCCGAAGCGTTGCGCCGTCTGCGAGGGGCCGGCGCCGTGCCGATCTCGGAGGCCCTGCTCGACCAGACCCTCATCGCCGGGCCGGGCAACGTCTACAAGTGCGAGATCTGCTTCCTGCGCGGCCTCGATCCGTGGACGCCGGTCGACGCGGTGCCCGACCTGCCGAAGCTCGTGGACCTGACGTCCCGGCTGATGAACGCCAACCGCGAGACGGGCTGCCAGATCACGACCGGCGATCGCCGTCCCGGGCACCAGCGCTGGGTCTACGGCCGCGCCGGGCTGCCGTGCCGACGCTGCGGCGCCCCCATCCGCAAGCGCGACGACGGCCGCGTCACCTACTGGTGCCCGGCGTGTCAGCCCGCCAGAACTACCGGATCTTCTTGAGGAATTCGGTCTTCAGGTAGATGGCCACGCCGTTGACCTTGCCCTCGACGAGGCCGGGGTCGTCGGTGCGGCGGATGTTCTTCACCACGGTGCCGCGCTTGGCGGTGAAGCCCGCGCCCTTCACGTCCAGGTCCTTGACCAGCGTGACCGAGTCGCCGTCGAGGAGCTCGGCGCCGTGGCTGTCGAGCGTGCGGACCTGCGCTTCGGCGGCGGCGTCGGGCTCGGCGCGCGCCCACTCGAGCACCGCCTCGTCGAGGTAGACCTGGTCGAGCAGATCGCGGGCCCAGCCCTCGCCCTCGAGGCGGTTCAGCAGCCGCCACGCGACGACCTGGACGGCGGGGACCTCGCTCCAGACGGCGTCCCGCAGGCAGTGCCAGTGCTTCGCGTCGAGGGGCGCGGCCCCCTCGATCTGCGGGCGGCACACGCCGCAGGTGGGCACGGCGTCGCCGCGCGGGGGCACGGCGTAGGCCGAGAGGTCGCGGTCGCCGCCGCAGAGGGCACATCGTTCGGTGTTGCTCATGGGGTGGCGATGTACGCCGCGGGCGCCGCGATGTCGAGCGGTTCAACGATCGAAGCTGGCGCACACGCGCATCCCGACGCTCACGTCGCGGAACGAGGACTCGGTGATCTCGCGGCCCGTGACGCGCGCGGTGTTCGGCCCGAAGTTGTAGCTGCCGCCGCGGGCGGGGAACTCGTCGGTCCGCAGCGAGGAGCGCGTCCACTCCCACACGTTGCCGCTCAGGTCGTGGACGCCGTACGGGCTGCGCGACGCCGGGTGGGTGCCGACGGCGTCCGGTCCCATCGTGGCCGGCGACTTGCCGTAGGTGGCGTCGACGTTGGCGTCGTCGGGCGCGAGGCGCGTCGCGCCGTGCGGGTACTCCCGGCCGTCGGCGCCCCGCGCGGCGCGCTCCCACTCGTGGTCGGTGCACAGGCGGGCGCCGGGGACGCGGCCGCTCGCCGACAGCCACGCCGTGAAGCGCTGCGCGTCGGCGACGGCGATGCCGACCACCGGCAGCCGGCGCCAGTCGTGGGCGGCGTGGCGCGTCCGGCCGGCGTACACGAGCGGCTCGCCTTCGACCACGGTGTACGGCGTGTCCGCGGGCTGGATCGTGAGGCGCCAGCGACCGTCCGGCAGCCGCTCGAGGCCGAGCGCGCCGGTGAAGCCGCCCTTGCCGACGCGGGGCGTCAGCGCCGCGCGCTCCGCCTCGGGCAGCGCCTCGAGGAACTCGATCCACTCCGCGAACGTGGTCTCGTGGTCGGCGATCAGGTAGCCGCCGGTCTCGACCTCGTGCAGCGGCACGGTGTGGAAGTAGTCGCGGCGCAGGCCGTCGTCGGCGGCGCTGCCGAACGCGAACCGACCCGGCGGGACGTAGACGTACCCCGGCGGGACCGCCTCCGCCGGCGGCAGGCGCAGCGTCAGCCGGACCTCCGCGTCGCGCCGCACCACGAACGTCTCGCGCACGGTGGCGCGCCCCGGCGCCGACGCTTCGACGCGGTACGCGCCCGTGGGCAGCGTCGCCGAGAGCGCCGCCGGCACCTCGGCCGGTGGGCCGTCGTCGCTCGCAACATAGCGGAACAACTGTGCTTTCGCGTCGGGCGGATCCAGCGTCAGCGTCAGCCGGCCGGGCGCCGCCCACCGCGCGCGTCGCACGCCGCCCGTGTCGTAGACGTCGAGCCGCGGCAGCGCCTCGGCGAGCGTGCGCCGGTCGCCCTGGGCCTCGGCGAGCAGCGCCCGCTCGTAGATCTCGTCGGCGAAGAGCGCGCGCACGTCGGTGCGGCGCGGATCGAGCTGGAGCGCGGCCTCGAGGTGCCGCCCGCCGAGCGCGTAGACCGGGGCGATCGCGTCGGCGGCGGCGCGCGCCTTCGCCCACGCAGGCTCGGCCGCCTCGAGGTCGGGCGCGTCGAACAGCGCCAGCGCCCGGCGCCGCAGCTCGTCGGCCGCGTCCCGCCGCGCGCGCGCCTCGGTCAGCGCGAGACGCGCCGCCTCCACCTCGGCGTCCACCCGCGCGCGCAGCTCCAGGCCCTGGCGGACGCGCGTGCCGGCGTACGTGGCGAGCACGATCAGCGGCGGCAGGATCCACGCCGCGAGCCGCAGCCGCCGCGCGCGCCGCGCCGCCCGCCGCGAGGCCTCGAGGAAGGCGCGCTCCCGCGCGTCGGCGGGCTCGATGCCCTGCGCCTCCTGGAGCTGGCGCGGGCTCCACAGCGCCTCGCGCGCGCGGCCGAGGCGCTCCCACTCCGCCACCGCGCGCCGCAGCCGGTCGCGCACCAGGCGCGCCCCGGCGTCCTCGGAGAGCCAGCGCGCCAGCGTCTCCCAGCCGCGGATGAGCGCCTCGTGCGCGATCTCGTAACGCGGGCCCTCGGCCGTGTCGCGCGCCACCACCAGGCGGCCGCGCACCAAGGCGTCGAGCGCCGTCGTCTCGCCGAGCTCCTCCAGGGCCAGGGCCCCGCGCGCGCCCTCGGCGGTGACGAGCCGCAGCAGCAGCGGGCGGGCGGCCCGACGCTCCTCGGGCAGCATCTGGGCGAGCACCCGGTCCGCGTGCCGCGTGAGCGCGCCGGTCACGCCGCCGACGGCCTCGATCACCTCGCGGCCGATGACGCGCGTGCCCCGCGGCAGCGCGTTCCAGAGCTCGTGCAGCGCGAACTGCAGCAGCGGCAGCCCGCCCCCGCCGCCGATCGTCTCGCGCACGAGGCGCTCCACGAGCGCGGGCGACTCGTAGGCGACGCCGCGCGCCTGCGCCGGCCCGACGATGACCTCGCCGACGCGGTCCTCGTTGAGCGGGCGCAGGAAGTACAACGCGCGGGACGCGAGCTCGCCGATGCGCGGCAAGGCCGCGATCCGGCTGAGGAAATCGCCGCGGACCGAGCCGAGCACGCGCACGGAGGGCGACGGCGACACGAGCCACGCGAGCACGTCGACGGCGGCCGTCCGCTCGTCGGGCGCGGCCAGGGTCACGAGCTCCTCGAACTGGTCGACGAAGAGGATCAGGCCGCGGCCGTCGCCGAGCGCGGCGCGCAGGCGGCGGGCGAAGTCGCAGGCGTCCTCGACCATCGCCGCGGCGAGCGCGCGCTCGTCGCCGCCGATCAGCGGGGCGAGGGCGGCGCTCAGCGCGGTGATGGGGTGCCGGCCGGGGACGAGCGTCACGCCGGACCACTGCCGGCCGCCGCCGAGCGCCACGTCCGCCCGCGGCAGCACGCCCGCGCGGCACAGCGAGGACTTGCCCGTGCCCGAGTCGCCGGCGACGAGCACGAACGGCTCGGCGCGCAGCCGGTCGAGGACCATGCGCGTCTCGGAGTCGCGCCCGAAGAAGACGTCGCGGTGCTCGCGGTCGAAGGCGTGCAGGCCGCGGTACGGGTTGCCGCCGGCGGCGCCGCCCTCGTCGCGCCCTTGCGGCGTGAGGCGCATCAGCGCGGCGCGCACGTCGTTGGCGGTCGCGAAGCGGTCCTCGGGCTCGAACGCGAGGCAGCGCTCGATGATGGCCGCGAGCGCCGGGCCCACGTCGGCCGGGAGCGGGGCGTGGCGGCCGCCGAGGACCTCGTCGCGCAGGGCCCCGAGGGTGTCGGCGACATACGGCGGCCGGCCCGCGCAGAGCGTGTAGAGCAGCGCGCCGAGGGCGTAGACGTCGGTCCGGAAGGTCGCCGCCGCGCCGCGCCAGAGCTCGGGGGCGAGGTACGCCGGCGTGCCGAGCAGCGCGCCGGGGCGCGTGATGGCGTGCGGGGCCAGCGTCGCGCCGTTCGGATCGCAGGGCAGGTGCGCGATCGGCGCCGGCGCGGGCGTCGCCTCGCGCTCGGCGGCGGCCACGAACTTGGCGATCCCGAAGTCGAGGATCTTCACCGCGCCGTCGTCGGCGAGGATGACGTTGGCCGGCTTGACGTCGCGGTGCAGCACACCCCGGTGGTGGGCCACCGACAGGCCGCGCGCCACCTCGAGCGCGATGCGGAAGACCTCGTGCGGCGGGAGCGGCAACGGCAGCTGGTCGAGCGCGCGCCCCGGCACGTACTCCGACACGAGGTACGGGCGACCGGCGCGCTCCCCGACGCGGTAGACCTGCACCACGCTCGGGTGCTGCAGGCGCGCGATGGCGCGGCCCTCGACGAGGAAGCGCCGCCGCGCGTCGGCGTCGGCCTCGGCGTTCGTGAGGAACTTGATCGCCACCCACCGGTCGAGCAGCCCGTCGTGGGCCCGCCAGACCTCGCCCATGCCGCCGCGGCCGAGCAGCTCGATGAGGCGGTAGCCGTCGAACGCCTCCGCGGCCGGCGGCGCGGCGGCGGGCGCCTCGGGCACGAGGCGCAGTGCCCGAGGCGCGTTCTGCGGCTCGCGCGGAGAGGCGCAGGGCGTCCCGTCGAGCGTGGCGTCGAAGGCCGGCGCGGGGGTGGCGTGCGACCTCACGAGAGCCGGTACTCCTTGATCTTGCTGGCGAAAGTGCGCAGCGGCATGCCGATGAGCGCCGCGGCGCGCACGCGAACGCCCTCGGCGGCGGCGAGCGCCTGGGCGAGCCGCAGGCGCTCGAGGTCGCGGATCTCGTCGGCGAGCGGTCGGAAGCGGTCCCCAGGCGCCGCGTCGCGCCGGTCGCGCCAGGGCGCCGCGGACTCGCTCACCCCCTCCGGCAGGTGCGCGACCTCGACGACGGGCCCGCCCGCGACCGCCGCGAGGTAGCGCATCAGGTTGCGGAGCTCGCGCACGTTCCCCGGCCACGCGTGACGCTGCAGGCGCAACATGACGTCGTCGGCGAGCGCCGGCGCCGGTCGCCCCAGGTCGGCGCAGGCCCCGTCGAGGAAGTGCCGCGCCAGCACGGCCACGTCGAGCGGCCGCTCGCGCAGCGGCGGCACGACCACCCGCGCCGCGCCGAGCCGGAAGTACAGATCGCGCCGGAAGCGCCCCGCCTGCGACTCCGCGTCGAGATCGCGGTTCGTCGCCGCGACGACGCGCAGGTCGACGCGCTTCTCGGCGGTCGCGCCGACGGGCCGCACCGCGCCGCCGTCCAGCACGCGCAGCAGCTCCGCCTGCGCGCGCGGCGTGCACTCGCCCACCTCGTCGAGGAAGACCGTGCCGCCGGCGGCGCTCTCGAGCAGGCCGACGCGGTCGCTCGTCGCCCCGGAGAACGCGCCCTGGCGGTGCCCGAACAGCTCGCTCTCGAGCAGCGAGTCCGGCAGCGCCGCGCAGTTGAACGAGACGAAGCGGCGCGCGGCCCGCGGCGACCAGGCGTGGGCCGCGCGCGCGACGAGGTCCTTGCCCACGCCCGTCTCGCCGGTGACGAGGATGGGCAGGTCGCTGCGCGCCAGATCCCGCACGAACGCGAGGAGGCTGCGCATCTTCGGATCCACAGCCACGATCTCGAGGTCGTCGGCGAGCCGCAGGTGGTCGGCGTGGAGGCGGGCCACCGCGCCGGCCGCGGCGGCCTCGGCGGCACGGCGGGCGCCGGTGAGGAGCGCGTCGGCGTCGTCGCCGTCCCCCGGCAGCAGGGCCAGGCCGCCGCGCGCCGCCGGCGCCAACGGCCGCACCGCGTCGAGGACGCGCCGCGCGGGCACGAGCGCCGACGCCCCGCACTCCGGCAGCGCGACGACCAGCTCCACCGGCGTCGCGAACCCCACGACGTCGGAGAGCCGCACCGCCTGGAGCGCCGCGGCGGCCACGGCGCGGCCGTCGGCGGGCTCGCCGAGCGCCACCACGAGCAGCCCCAGCGGACGCCGGTAGCGGCGCGCGCGCTCCGCCTCCTGCCGCAGCCGCTCCGTGAGATCGCCGGCCGCGAGGACGCGGCGCGGCGGCCGCGTCGCCGGATCGCGATGGAAGATGGCGCGCAGGCCGTCCACGGCCAGCACGTCGCCGGACGTCAGGTGGGTCGGCGCCCCGAGCGGGACGTCGTTGAGGGCCAGCGGCGCGCCGATCGGCGACAGCACCGGCTCTCCGGCCTCGAACGTCAGCCGCGCGAGCGCCCCTTCGGCATCGGGGCCCACCTCGAGCCCCCCGCCGGAGGCGCGGCGCAGGTGCGCCGCCCCCGCCGCCGGGAGCGGGACGAGCCGGGCCGAATCGGCCGTGAAGACGAGGAGGTACGAGCGCTCCATCCACCACCGCGAGCCGCGCTGTCTCCCTGGATCGGCGCGCGCGCCCCGCCGGCGTCGCCGTGGGTCAGCGCGGACGCGCGTTCACGCCGCCCGCCCACCGGCGTTCTCGAACCGCGCGCCGACAGGCTTTGCGCCGCACGGCACGGCCGCTGCACCATGGGCGCGCCCCGGGAGGTGACGGCATGAAGCGGCTCTGGCTGGTGATGGCGGTGGCGCTGGCGGCGTGCGGCGAGGACGGCGGTCGCGAGCCCGCGTGCGCCGACGAGGAGCGGCAGGCGGCGGCGGACCGCTGCGGCGCGGTAGGCGGCGAGTTCGAGGGGGAGGGCGAGGCCGAAGCGGCCTGCGGGGCCGATGGCCGGGTCGGCGGCACCTGCACCGTCACCGCCGGCACGTGCCTCGCGAGCTGCGCGCTGCCGCTCGCGCACCGCATGTGCGGCACCGACGTCACCCCCGGCGAGATCGCGCTCCTCTTCTCGGGCACCGTCGTGCTCGTCGCGGAGCAGGCCGAGGCCGGCACCAGCGCCTACGAGCTGCTGGCCCGGGTCGTCGCGCAGATGCTCTATCGCGGCATCACCTTCAGCGCGCTCGACGATCCCGAGATCGACTTCGAGGACGGCCGCTACAGCTTCGACACGGGCCGCTCCTCGGTCGGGTTCCGCTTGACCTGGGCCCGCGACTTCAACGGGCACCGCGCCGGCGATCCCATCGAGCACAATGTGTTCGACCCGCGCAGCTACGTCAGCGACGTGACCGTCAGCGTCGGCGGCTCCATCGCCAATCCGCGCCTCGAGTACGACTTCGAGCCCGGCCCGCTCGCCGAGCTCGTCGACGGCGACATCGACTTCGACGGCCGCGATCCGCGCAGCCTCAGCGCCCGCGTGAAGCTGTTCGCCGACGCAGTGGCCATCGCCATCGACAGCCACGGCGTGAAGCGCTTCGAGGTGCCGGTCTGGGAGACCGCCGGCTTCCTGAGCACCCTCTTCGATCTCGACATCCGCCAGGTTTCGTCGCCGCTGGCGGTGCCCGACGTGGTCGACGCGCTCCACGAGGGCCGCTTCGTCCTCTCGTGGGCCGGCACGCGCATCCGGCAGACCTGGCGCTTCCTCGGCCAGGACTTCTTCCACACCGACGATGCCTTCGCCTCGGGCGACTTCGCCATCGGCGAGGACGAAGAGGGCAATGGCTGGTTCGAGGGCGAGTACACCAGCGCGCACGCCGCCCGGTTCGAGGCCTTCGACGTCGAGCGCACGGGCCGTCTGTTCACGCGCGGCTTCTTGTCGACCCGCAGCCAGAACACGACCACGCTCTACTGCGACGAGGGCCGCGCGGACCTCTGGGGGACCGCCCGCCACCACCTGGACCTCTCCGGCGGCGTCCTGACGCTGGCCGGCGGCGAGACCATCGACTATGGCCTGCGCCCGGTGAGCGAAGACGAGGAAGAATCGGAGGACTGATCGCCGCCCCGACCGCGCGGCTGACGGGGGACCGGACCAGAATGCGCTTGTTTCCGGGACGGCGCTGACCGATATCAGACGCCACCCTCAAGGAGACACACGATGAACGAGACGCTGAGCCAGATCCTCGACAAGGCCAACGCCGACAAGCCGCTCGACGAGATCCTCAAGATGTCGCCGGCGGCCCTCAAGGGCGTCAGTGACGGCGACGCCGAGCTGCTCGCCAAGGCGTTCGGCATCAAGACGATCGGCGACATGGCGCGCAACAAGTTCTTCCTGCGCGCGCAGGCGCTGGTGGCGCTCTCCCAGTCGAAGTAGCGACGCCCGCCCCTCAAGCCCGCCCGCGATGGACTTCGTCGCCGCCTACCACGCCGATCGGCGCCGGGAGCGCGTCCTCGTGTGGACGCTGCGCTTCATCCAGCTCGCGTTTGCCGCCGCCTGGGCGTGGGTGGCGATCGTGCGCAAGATCGTCGAGCCCGAGTACGCGGCGCTCTACATCTTTCCGGCGATCACCGGTCTGTCGCAGATCGTGCGCGTCCGCTGGTTCGAGGTGCCGCGCTTCGTGCCGGCCCTGCGCGACCCGGACCCCGCCGTGCGCGCCGCCGCGGAGCGCGCGCTCGAGGTCCTGCGCGCCGAGGTCGTGCCGAAGCTGCTGCTGCTCGCCCCGCGCCACGTCGACCCGCGCCGGGCCGAGACCATGACCGCCGCCGAGGTCGCCGCGTTCGTCGAGGGGCTCGGCCGCGCCGACTGGCGGAAGATCGCGCCGAGGTATTTCGTTGCATATGCCGTCGCTCTCGTGGCGACGGTCGCATCGCTCGCGCTCGTCCATCCCGGGAATTGATCCGGTCCCACTGCACGGTTGAAACCATGGCGGCGCACCCGGCGCGACGTTACGATGCCCCCCTCGAACCCCACGCCCCACAGGAATCCCGAATGAACCGTTTCTTCCTGCCCCTCGTGCTCGCGCTGGCCGCGTGCAACTCCGGCGGCGGCGAGTCCGCCAATGCGGCCCCCAAAGGCGACACGAAGGCGGCGCCCGCCTCCACCGCGCCCGCGGCGGCGGCGCCCGCGCCCGCCGCGGGCGGAGGCGAGGTCGTCGCGGTGATCGGCGACGAGAAGATCACCATGGCCGATCTCGACCAGGCCGCCGGCCGCGAGCTCTTCGAGCTTCGCCAGCGGGCGCTCGACGAGCTCGTCACGCGCAAGGTCCTCGAGAGCGCGGCCAAGAAGGCCGGCAAGCCCGTCGAGGAGTTCATCCAGACGTCGCTCGAGGCGCGCGTGCCGAACGTCTCCGACGCCGAGGCCGAGGCCTTCTTCAACCAGAACAAGGCGCAGCTGCCCCCCGACTTCCAGACGAAGTCCTTCGCCGAGGTGAAGGACCAGCTCGTCCAGGGCCTCACGCAGCAGAAGCGTCGCGAGGCCGGCGCCGCCTTCCTCGAGGAGCTCAAGAAGCAGGAGGGGGTGAAGGTCACCTTCGAGGCGCCGCGCGTCGAGGTCGCCGCCATCGGCCCCTCGAAGGGCCCCGCCGACGCCCCGGTGACCATCGTCGAGTTCTCCGACTTCGAGTGCCCCTTCTGCTCGCGCGGCAAGGAGACGGTCGACCAGGTCCTCGCCGCCTACCCCGGCAAGGTGCGGCTCGTCTTCCGCGACTTCCCGCTGCAGTTCCACCAGCACGCCGCCAAGGCGGGCGAGGCCGGCCACTGCGCCGACGAGCAGGGCAAGTTCTGGGAGATGCACGACTGGATGTTCGCCAACCAGCGCTCGCTCGACCCCGCGTCGCTCGGCAACGGCGCCGCCTCCGTGGGCCTCGACCGTGGCAAGTTCGACGAGTGCCTGAGCTCGGGTCGCCACGCGGCCAAGGTCGCGGCGAACATGGCCGACGGCTCCAAGGTGGGCGTCAGCGGCACGCCGGCGTTCTTCATCAACGGCGTGATGATCAGCGGCGCCCAGCCGATCGAGAAGTTCAAGGAGATCATCGATCGCGAGCTGGCGAAGAAGGGCGGCTGAGCGCCCGGCGCCAGGGAGGCAGCGCATGCTCGACGCGGTTCGACGGGGAGCACAGCAGGCGGCGGAGGACGCGCGGGCCCGGCACTACGCGCTGGGTCCGGTGCTCGTCGCGCTGCGCCTGTACGCCAACGGCGGCCTCGAAGACGAAGCGCTGCTGCTGGCGAAGCGGTGCGCGGCGGGCTTCGGCCTCGAGGCGACCGCCGGCACGGGGCTCGTGGCGCTGGCCCGCAAAGCGAAGCACCTGCACTTCGCCCCCGGCGAGATCCTCGTGCGCGCCGGCGAGCGCGCCGACAACTGCTTCGTCGTCTTCGACGGGCAGGTGGCCCTCGACTTCGTGACGACCGGCCGCGTGTCGCTGCTGGCGTCCGGCGACAGCTTCGGCGAGGCCGAGCTGGTGCGCGCCTCGCCGCGCCAGGCCACGGCGGTGGCCGGCGAGGGCGGCGCCTCGGTGCTGCGGCTCGACGCGGCGGTCATCACCGCCGTGCAGCAGAACCACCGCGGCGTGCGCACGCTCCTCAACGCGCTCTACCGCGAGCGCGTGCTCGCCGGCCTCGGCTGCAACGAGGGCTGGCTCGGCGGCCTGCAGGGCGAGCAGCGCCGCTCGCTCCTCGCGCGCTTCGAGGAGCGCCGCTACCGCGACGGCGACCGCATCGTGAAGGGCGGCGAGCGCGCCGAGGGCTTCTTCGTCCTCATCGGCGGCGAGGCCAGCGTGCGGCGCGACGGCAGCGAGCTCGTACGCCTCGTGCCCGGCGCCTTCTTCGGCGAGATCTCGGTGGTCGAGGGCGTGCCCGCAACCGCCGACGTCGTCGCCGTGGGCGGCGTCGAGACGCTCTGCCTCCGGCCGAACGCCTTCCACGCGGTCATGTCGGTGCACCCCGACCAGCTCGACGAGATCGCGGCCGTCGCGCGCCTGCGCCGCGGCCACACCCCGCCGCCGATCGTGCGCGCGCGCGCCTTCCGCGGCGCCGCCGACAACTTCGTCCTCGACCTGCCCGAGTAGCGCGAGACACCCGCGCTGAAGCGAGGCGCCCGGCGGGCCGACCTCGGGAACACATGCGGCAACAGACGCCGCGAGAGGGTTCCCATGCGACGTTCCATCGCCGTGCTCGCCACCTGTCTCATCGCCGGCAGCGCCGCGGCGAGCGCTCCGAAGAAGAACTACATCGTCAGCGGGTTCGCCGAAGAGACCGGCTCGGAGCTCGGCTACGGCAACTACGCCGAGGACTCGACCGCCTCGCGCGGCCGCCAGTGCAAGGCGACGTTCCGCGTGTCCGAGGGCAAGAAGTTCGCGCTCACCGGCGTGACCGCCAGGGGCCCGAACGGGAAGCCCGCGGCCATCGTCGTCCGCGATCCGGAGGGCAAGGGCAGCGCGCGCACGCCGTCGACCCAGGCGGACGGCCGCGGCTGGGAGGCCGTGTCCCACGCGAGCGACGGCGACAAAAGCCACGACGGGACCTGGACGGTCATCCTGCCGCCGACGAGCGGCGTGATGGGGCGGGGCGGCTGCTCGCCCCACAACAACGCCGTGCGGATCGTGTTCGACGTCCCCTGACCGACCTGCGGTCGGCGGGCCGTCCGGCGAGGACGCCCGCGAGGCGCGCGCCCCCGCGGGTCAGGTGCGCGGCGCCTCGGCCTCGGCCGCGCGCGCGGCGCGCCGGCCCGCCTCGATGTCGACGAACGCCAGCAGCACGGCGCCGACGACGAAGAAGGCGACGATGGAGAGGATGGCGGCGCGGCTCGAGCCCGTGGCGCCGATGGCCGCGGCGAACAGCAGCGGTCCGAGGATGCTCGCGAACTTCTCGAAGACCCCGAAGAACGCGAAGAACTCGGACGAACGGTCCCGCGGGACCATCGAAGCGAAGACCGAGCGGCTGAGCGCCTGGCTGCCGCCCTGCACCATGCCCACCAGCAGCGCGAGGACGTAGAAATCGCGCGCCGTCTCCATGAAGTAACCCAGCACGCTGATGACGACGTACACGCCGAGCGCCGCGAAGATCGCGCGCTTCGGTCCGATGCGAGACGCGGCGCGGCCGAACAGGAACGCGCAGGGCACGCCGACGAACTGCACGATCACGAGCGCCAGGAGGAGGTGCTCGCGGGCGATGCCGATCTCGGAGCCATACAGCGATGCCATGCGGATGATGGTGGCGATGCCATCGTTGTAGACGAGGAACGCCAGCAGCATGAGCAGCGCCTGGCGGAAGCGCGCCAGCTCGCGGAGCGTGCGCCCGAGGCGCGCGAACGGCACGCGGACGAGCTGCGCCGCCGTCGGCCGGGTCGCGGCCTCGGCGGGCGGCTCGCGGACGCGGCGGAAGAGCGGGATCGAGAACAGCGCCCACCAGATGGCCACCGAGACGAAGCTCAGGCGTGACGCGACCCCGGCGTCGGGCAGCCCGAACCAGTGCGGCCTGGCGATCCAGAGCATGTTCACCACGAGCAACAGGCCGCCGCCCAGGTATCCGAGCGCGTACCCCGCGGTGGAGACGCGGTCGAGCTCGTCCGGGGTCGCGATGTGCGGCAGCAGCGAGTCGTAGAACGTGAACGCCGCCGAGATGCCGATGTTGGCGACGACGAAGAGCCCGAGCGCCAGCGCCCAGTCGCCCGGGCCGACGAACCACAGCAGCGCCGTGCCGACCACGCCGACGGCCTGGAAGAGCAGCAGGAAGCGCTTCTTGAGGCCGGCGTGGTCGGCGAGCGCGCCGAGCACCGGCGACAGCACGGCGACGACGGCGAGGGCGATCGTCGTGGCGATGCCGAAGCGGAACGTGGCCTCCGCGGAGGGCAGGTCGCGGGCGGCGACCGCACCGTAATAGATGGGGAAGACGGCGGCGACGATGGTGGTCATGAAGGCGGAGTTGGCCCAGTCGTAGAGGGCCCAGGCGCGGAGCTCGGGGCGCGAGAGCCCGAGGCGGTCGAGCTGCCCGCGCCTCACGGCCGCTCGACCGGCGTGGAGGAGGGGGCCCTCGGGGACGGGCGGCGGGCGGCGCGATCCGCGAGCGCGGTGCGCGCGTGGGCGAGCAGGGCGCGCACCTGGGCGTGCGACAGCTCGACGGCGGCGTACAGGTGCGTCTCCTCGCGCACCTCGAGGACGAGGCCGGCGACGGCGTCTCCGAGGCCGAGCATGCGCAGGGTGATCATCGTCAGCGGATCGCTCGCGAGCTGGCGGCGCTGCGCGTCGACGGCGGCGAGGGCCGCGGCGGCCTCCTCGCGGGTCGTATAGGCGGCCTCGGCCTCGAGCTGCAGCCGCTCGCCGGGGTGCGACACGAGCGCGAGGCGCAGGCGCTCCGGCGCGAGGGGCGGGCTGCCGCGGACGAGGCGCCGCGCGCCGTCGACCTCCCCGGAGACGACGGTCCCCGGCGGCAGCCAGAGGAGCGTCTCGGGACCGGTGACGCGCGCCTCCGGCAGGCTCGCCGCCGTCGCGCCCTGCGGGGGGGGTCCGCGCGCGTCGGGGGCGGCGGCGGCTTCGGCCTGCTCGAGCCGGCGCGCGTCCTCGCGGGCCTGGGCGAGGGCGAGCACGGCCGGCAGGTCCTCGAGGCGGGCGATCGCGAAGTGCTGCGGACCGAGCAGGGCGATGTGGCGCTTCGTGGCGTCGGGATTGGCCCACGGCGCCACCTGCCGGCCATCGACGACCGTCCACTCGGCGGTCGTGCCGCGGGCGGCCGCCAGGTTGTGGACGGCGCGCCGCACGACGAGCGGGTCGCCGCCGGCCAGGGCGCCGGCGAGCACGACGCGGTCGCGGCGCAGACCGGGGGCGGCGATGAGGACGCGGTCGAGGGCGGTGACCGGATCGACGCCGGAGCCGTCGAGGAGCTGCTGCCAGTCCCAGAGGGAGGCGAGGAGGGCGCGGACGTCCTCGGCGAGCGGCGACATGCGGATGGCGGCGAGGTCGAGGCGCAGGGCGATCTGCGCGCCGGGGGGCAGGGCGACGGCCCCGGACGGGGGCGCGGCGGCGAGGCCGGTGGGGCCGGCGTCCGCGGGGGCGGGGGCCCCGTCGGCGGGCGGGCCGCCGTCGGTGGCGGCGGCGACCGGGCCGGCGGCGTCGGGCGGGGGGGGCGCGGCGTCGGCCGGGGGCGGCGCGGCGTCGGGCGGGGGCGGCGCGGCGTCGGGCGGGGGGGGCGCGGCGTCAGCCGGGGGCGGCGCGGCGTCGGGCGGGGCGGCGTCTGCGGGCGTGGGCGGCGCAGCGTCGGGCGCCGGCGTGGCGTCGGACGAGGCGGCGTCTGCGGACGTGGGCGCGTCTTCCCGATCGGCCGTCGGCGCGGCGTCGGGCGGAGGCGGCGCGGCGTCGGACGGAGGCGGCGCGGCGTCGGGCGGCCCCCCGTCGGGGAGGCTGGCCGCCGCAGCGTCTGCGGCTTCGCCGGGCACCGGCGGCTCGAAGCCGGTCTCCGCCGTCGCGGTCGGCATCGGCGCGACCAGCGACGGCGGCGGCGGCGCCATCGACGGGGGCGGCGGCGGCGCGAGGCGCGGGCCGGTCTCGAGCGGCGTCACCGCGATGATCGCCTCGCTGGCCCCGAACTCGAGGTCCGCCTCGAGCTCCAGATCGACCTCGAGCGCAGGCATCGCGGTCAGCCGCAACGCCAGATAGAGCGCGGCGTGCAGCAGCAGCGAGCCGACGGCGGCCAGCGTCCAGCGAGTCCACATCGCGCGCATCATTGGGAAAAGCGCCCGCGGGCGCAACGCGCGGCGCGGGGCCGGATGCCGCGTTCGGGGCGTGGCGCCCCGCGGCACCGGACCGCGGCGCCCGCAGCCGTCGGCCCGGCGTTTGAAAGCGATGTGCCGTGAACGGAGGCCACATGGGCATTTCACACGACACTTCGGTCCACAAGATCGACTCGGCGCACTCGCCGCGCGGCAAGCTCGGCCAGAAGTACCTGGCCACGGGCGTCCGCATGGGCATGCGCCTCTGGGAGAATGAGGCCCCGAACGAAGGCGAGGCGCTGCACGCGCGCGACTACGAGACCGTGGGGTACGTGATCCGCGGCCGCGCCGAGCTCACGCTCGAAGGGCAGAAGCTGACGCTCCAGTCCGGTGACTCGTGGGTCGTGCCGCGGGGCGCGCGCCACGCGTACCGCATCCTCGAGTCGTTCACCGCCGTCGAGGCCACGAGCCCGCCGGCGGCCGTGCACGGGCGCGACGACTGACGGCGGCGGGCGTTCAAGTTGACGAAGGATCGCGCCGGAGAGGCGAGGCCAAGGCGCGAACCCGCAGTCATCGCCGAGCCGATGGCGAGGGGGGCGGAGCTGCGCGTTGCGTGAGCCTGGACAGCCGGCGAGCGGCGGGCCCACGATGCGGGCGTGGGAGGGCGCTCGATGGGGGCTCGCGGCGCGTGGTGGTGGGTGGTGCTGGCGGGCTGCGGCGCGCCGGCGGAGGACGAGGCGCCGGCGCCCGACGCGGCGGTGGTCGGCGACGCCGCGGCGCCCGAGGACGACGCGGCGCCCGACGCGGCGGCGGTCGGCGACGCCGCGGCGCCCGAGGACGACGCGGCGGCTCCCGCGCCCGACGCGGCGCCCGAGGACGACGCGGCGGCTCCCCCGCCCGACGCGGCGGCGCCCGAGGACGACTGCCCGGACGACGTCGTCTGCGTGCGGGCGCTGCCGTTCTCCGCGACGGGCAGCACCGCGGCCGCGGCGCGCGACGCATTCGACGCCTACGCCTGCGCGCCCGAGACCGACGAGTCGGGGCCCGAGGTCGTCTACCGGATCGACGTGCCGGCGGCCGGCTTCCTCGCCGCCGAGGTCGACGTGCCCGAGGGCGTCGACGTCGACCTGCACCTGCTCGACGCGCCCGATCCCGAGGCGTGCCTCGATCGCGGCCACTGGCGGGCCGGCGCGTGGGTCGAGCCCGGCCGCTACTGGCTGGTCGCCGACAGCTGGGTCGACTCGGAAGGCCGCGTCCTCGCTGGGGAATTCTCGCTCTCGATCGCGCTGAGCACCGCGCCCGATCTCGCCGCCGCCGCCGACCTCGACCCGCTGGTCGCCGAGCGCGGGCTGCGCGCATTCGGCGCGGCCTGGGCGCGCGGCGACACCGAGCGCTTCGAGTACGCGATCACCGACTTCTCGCTGCACTCGGCGCTGCCGCGGCAGTGGATCCTCGATCTCGCCAGCGGCGACGTGCGCTGGCGCCTGCACGTCGCCCACGGGCGCGGCTCGAGCCCCGACGGCGACACTGCGTGGGCGCGCACCTTCTCGAACGTCCCCGAGAGCCACCAGTCGAGCCTCGGCCTGATGCGCGGCGCCGAGCCCTACGTCGGCGACTACGGCGTCTCGTTCCGGCTCGACGGCCTCGAGCCCGGCTACAACGACCGCGTGCGCGACCGCGACATCGTCATGCACCCCTGGGAGGGCAGCCGCCCGGAATACGCGCAGGCGCACGGCGAGACGGGGCCGACGTGGGGTTGCCCCGCCGTCGACGACCGCGTGGCGCCCGAGGTCGTCGACGCGCTGTCCGGCGGCGCGCTGCTGTGGTTCTGGTACCCGGATGGCGACTGGAGCGAGCGCTCCGAGTACCTGCGGTGAGAGGGTGCTCCCGCGAAGACGCCTGCTGCGCTCGCCGCTGACTGCCTTCCGTCGACCCTCTGACTCGAGTTTCGCCATCTTCGGCTGCCTGCGGCCGGCCCCGACCGGCCGCGGCGGCGTCGCTCGGCGAATTTCGGTCTCGACGTGCGTCAAGCACGCCTTCGACCGAAATTCGCCTCGCTCCTTGCCGCGTCTCGGTCG
>CAUJDF010000056.1 GCA_963169045.1 Myxococcota bacterium | reverse complement strand
GATGGATCGCGCCGGACGGCGAGGCGAGAGCGAGGCGCGGCCCCGAAGGCAGGGCCGTAGTCCTGTCGAGGGGCCGGAACGAAGCGCTCGCCTTGCCGGACAAGCGAGGCGTCGTCCACTTGGATGGCCGCCGCTGTCAGTTGGCGAGCTTCTTCTCGACCAGCTCGAGGTACTTTGCGGCCTTGGCGTTCCCGGGGGCGATGGACCTGGCCTTCTCCCACTGGGCCTTCGCGTCGCGGAACTTCTCGAGCTTGAAGTAGGCCATGCCGAGGCTGACGAGGTAGTCGGCGTTCCGGGGCGCGAGGCGCACGCTGCGCTCGTTGAAGCGCACGGCGTCGCTGAAGTTCTGCTCCTGGAAGGCGATCTCGCCGAGGCCGGCGTAGGCCGGGGCGCTGTTGCCGTCGAGCCGGATCGCCTCGTGGAAGGCCTTGCGCGCCTCGCCGAAGTTGCGGCCCTTCACCTGCGCCTGACCCTTGCTGACCAGCTCGCGCACCTGCTGCTTCTGGTCGTCCTTGGGGGCGGCGGCGGCGCTCGCGGCGTCGGCCTTGCGCTTCGCCTCGGCGTCGGCCTTGCGCTTCGCCTCGGCGTCGGCCTTCTGCCTGGCCTCGTCGGCCTTGCGCTTCGCCTCGGCGTCGGCCTTCTGCCTGGCCTCGTCGGCCTTGCGCTTCGCCTCGGCGTCGGCCTTGCGCTTCGCGTCCTCGGCGGCCCGCTGACGGGCGGCCTCGTCGGTCTGCCGCTTCTGCTCGGCGGCGAGGCGGGCCTCTTCGGCGGCCTTGTGCTTCGCGGCCTGCTCGGCTTCGGCGCGGGCCGTAAGGGCGGCCCTCTCGGCGGCGGCCTTCTCGGCGGCGTCGACGCCGGCCAGGCGGACGGTCGCGGCGGCGTGGCCGGGCGCGACGGCGAGGGCGTCGCGGAAGGCGGCCCGCGCCGCCTCGAAGTCACCGCCGGACTGCCGCGCGTCGCCCTCGGCGAGCAGCGCCTTCGTCGCCGCGCTCTCCAGCTCGCCGATGGCCGGGCTCTTCGGATCGGTCGTGCGCAGCCGGGCCAGCGCGGACGCGAGGGCGTCGTCGCCGCCCGTCCACCGCCTTGCCGCCAGCGCCTCCCGCGCGGCGGCCTCGATCGCGGCGCCCGTGGGCGGCGCGTCCGATGCGGGCGCCGACGGCGCGGCGACGCTCGCCGGCGCAGCCGGCTCGGGCGCGCTCGCCGGCGGGCTCGGCGCGGCGGTCTCGGGGGCGGGCGGCTTGGGCCGCTCGGCGCGCACGGGACGCTCGGCCGGCTTCTCCTGCTCGGTGACCGCCTCTTCGGACTTCGGCCAGTACACGTAGCCGAAGACCGCGAGGAGGACGGCGACGGCGGCGATGATGAACGGGAAGAGGTTGCGATCCTCGGCCTCTTCGGGGGGCAGGTAACCGGCGAGGGTGTCCTGGCGGGCCTCCAGCTGCTCGGTGTTCTCGACGAACCAGTCGTCGTCGCCGGCCCCGCGGCCGGCGGGGGCGGGACGACCCGACGGCGGCTGCGTCTGCTTGCGGCCGCCGGCGTCCTTGCCGGGCTTGGGCTCCGACCGGCGGCCGATGTCGGCGGGCGGCGCCGAGGCGGGCTTCGCCGCGGTCTTCGCCTCGGGCGTCGCCGCCTTCGCGGCCGCTTCGGGCGTGCTCGTCACCGCCGGCGGCGGCGACGCGACGGGCTTCGACGCGGCCTCGGCGGCGGCCGGCTTCGGCGGGACGGACGGCTCCGGGCCCTTGCGGGCCTCCCGCGCCGCGCGGCGCTCCTTGCGCGACTTCTTGCCCTTCTTCTTCTTGTTGGCCTTCGCGTCGCGGCCCGCGGGGGGCGCGTCGTCGTCGTCCTCGTCGTCGCCCTCCGCCCCATCGGGGAGGCTGGCCGCCGGGGCGTCTTCGTCTTCGGCGTCTGTCGCCTCGGACGCGCCGGCGGTCGGCGCCGCCTCGTCGGCGGGTGGCGCCAGCACGACCGTGCGGGGCGTGGCGAGCGCCGGCATCATCATCGTCGGCGCGTCGTCGGACGACGCCTTCGCGGTCTCGACCGCCGTGACCTCGGGCCGCGTGCTGCCGGCGTCCGCGGAGGCAGAGGCTGGCTCGGACGCCGCCGCGGCCGGAGCGGGCTCGGACGCGGCCGGCTCGGACGCCGTCGCGGCCGGGGCAGGCGCCGCGTCGGCGGGCGCGGACGCGGCGGCAGCCGGGGCGGGCGCCGCGTCGGCGGGCTCGGACGCGGCGGCAGCCGGCGCGGGCAGCCCGGGCGCCGCGGGCTCGGCGATCGCTTCGAACGAAGCGGTCATCGCTGGCGCGGGCTGCTCGGGCGTGTCGCCGGCGAAGGCGGGGACGTCGATCGCTTCGAACGAGACCGTCGACGTCGGCGAAGGCTGCTCGGGCGTGGCGTTGGCCGGCGCGGGGACGTCGATCGCGGCGAACGAGGCGGTCGCGGCGGCGACGGCGGTCCCGTCGTCGGTCGCCTTTCGCAGCGACACCCCGCCGCCCTGTCCGTCGGTCGGCGAGGCCGGCGCAGCCGCGTCGGTCGCAGCCGACTCGGCCGGTGGCTCGTTGTCGACCGGCACGCGCGCCTCGTCGCGCCCGATCGCGGGCACGAACGGCAGCGTGGCCCGCGTCTCCCGCTCGGGCTCCGCCGGGCGCGCCGGCTCCGGCGCAGGCGTCGACAGGCTGCGGAACGCGGCGCTCGAGCGCGTACGACCGTCGCCCTCCTGCGCGAGCTTCTCGAGCGCCAGCGCCAGCGCCTCGGCGCTCTCGTAGCGCGCCGCCGCCGACTTGTTGAGGCAGCGGAGGACCAGCGCCTCGAGGTTGTCGGCGATGCGCGCCTGCGGCCGCACGAGCTTCAAGCTGAGCGGCTTCTCGTAGACGTGGCGCTTCGTCGTCGTCGTGAAGTTGCCGCCGGTGAAGGGCGGTCGCCCCGTCAGCATCTCGTAGAGGACGACGCCGATCAGGTAGACGTCGGCGCGGGCGTCGGCCGGCTTGCCGCCGACGACCTCGGGCGCGACGTACTCGGCCCGCGCGAGGCACGTGCCCCGCGTGCGCCCCGGGGCATGCTCGAAGCCGAGCAGGTGGCGCGTGCCGACGGCGGCGAGGGCCGCGCGCTCCATGCCGAGCGGGTCCTGGACGAGGAAGATGTTCTGCGGCTTGACGTCGAGGTGGACCAGCTCGGCCCGATGCAGCGCGTCGAGCGCGGCGAGGATCTCGAGCGCCACGCGCACCGCGTCGGCTGCGCGCAGGGGCCCGTGCTGCTCGAGTCGGTGCTCGAGGCTCTGCCCGGCGAGCAGCGGCTCGACGACGAAGACGAAGCGATCGGCGTGTACGCCGTCGGCGAGGACCGGCACGAGGTTCGGGTTGCGCAGCGCGGTGCCGCGCCGCGCCTCGGCGAGCATGCGCCCGACCTCGTCGGAGCCCGGTCCGAAGGCCGGGTTGAGGATCTTGACCGCGGCGGAGCGCCCGGCGTCCTCGGCCCGGTAGACGGTGCCGACCGGACCCTGGCCCAGCTTGCGCTCGACATGCCAGCGGTCCGCGAGCGTGGCGCCGATGAAGCTGACGTCCGAGGTGTCGGCGACGAGCCGGTGGCCGTCGAACGGGCAGAACTCCGCCGAGTCCTCGAGGTGGGCGCTGCAGCTTGGGCAGACCTTCACGGGTTCACCACTTCGAGACTACGCTGGGAGTCGGTGGAAGGGATCGCTGGATTCCGGCGCCGCATGCCTCTCCGCCGTGTCGGCACGCAGGGGAACGGCCCTGCCCGGTCAGAAGCGGCGAGCAAGTTAGCACGGTCATTTGAGAACTGGCAACGAGCGCCGATGGCGGAGGACGGCGCCACATCGGCGCGGGCGCGTCCGCAAAGGACCGGATTCGCTCAGGATTCTTCGTCGAGGAAGCTGCGGGCGATGTCGGCGGACGGGCCTTCGGCGTCGAGGCGGAGGTAGGCCTGCCAGTGACGGCGGGCCGACGCGCGGTCGCCGGTCTTCTCGAGGACGAGCGCCAGGTTGAAATGCGCCGCCTTGAAGTCGGGCGCGAGCGCCAGCGCGTCGCGGTAGGTCGACACCGCCGCGTCGACGTGCCCGAGGTCGTCGAGCACGTTGGCGAGGTTGTAGTGCGCCTCGGCGTATTCGGGCGCGACCAGCACCGCGCGCCGGTAGAGATCGCGCGCCTCGTCGAGGTCACCACGGTGGTAGCACAGGTTGCCCAGGTTCAGCAGGGCGCCGGGGTGTTCGGGATCGAGCTCGAGCGACCGGCGGTAGCGGTGCTCCGCGCGGGCCTCAGCGCCCGGGCGGTCCTCGGTCTCCGCCGACAGCCCCCACTCGAACCAGCCCTGCGCATCGACCGGATCGCGGCTGCCCCGCGCGTGCAGCGGCTCGACGGGCACCACCTCGCCCTCGATCTCGGCGGCGGCCTGGGCCATCTCGCCGACGGGCAGCGCGAGCAGCAGCTGACCCGACGTGGGCTCGACCAGCGCGCCGTCGAGGCGCACCACCAGCCGGCCGCCGTCGGAGAAGACGCGCAGCGAGGCGAGGGGGTCCTCGACGTCGGGCCGCCACGACCGCAGGGCCTCGATGGCCTCGCACACCTGCGACGGGCGCACGCCCGCGTCGAGCAGGCTCGAAGCCGTGCGGGCGGCGATCAGGGCGCGGAAGTCGTAGCGCAGGCGGCCGTCGGCCTGACGAATGGCCGGCAGCAGGCCGGTGCGGTCCCAATGCCGGAGCTTCGACACGGGCGCGCCCGTGATGCGGGCGACCTCTTGAATGGTGAAGAGGCGGTCGGCCGCGGGCGCCGCGGTCGAGGTGACCGTGGCGGTTCGGGTCGAACGACGGGACGGTCGATCGTGCACTTACCTGGCCGCGACGGAAGTGACCGGTGCCTCGATGTCGACGTCGACGAGCACGCGGAGTCCCTGACAACGCACGAATCGATTCAACTCGAGCGCCGCCGGTGTCAATGGACCGAGCAGCCGCGCCACTTCGCGGTAGACGCGATCCCCCACCACCCGCTGCGCTCTCACGTCCTCGGTCAGCGCGATTCGCAGACGCCGCGCGAGGTTCGGGTCGACCTTGTCGGTGAGCATGGTCGCCATCGTGAGGTCGATCGTCAACAGCGTCGTGCCGAGAAACACCGCCTCGCTCTGCTCTTCCACCCCGCTGCCGGATCCCACCGACTTCGCGGACGCGTAGATTCGTCCCTCGCTCACGGCCTCCGCGTCCTCGACGAGCAGGTGCAGCGTGTCGACGTCGAGGTGGTCGTCGTCGGTGAAGAGACGCCGCTCCGCCGGCGGCTGGCCGCGGCCACGGATGACGGCGACGAGCCGGCCCGCCCGCGCCTGTGGCTGGCGGGGCACACGTCTCGGGTCGGGACGAGGCATGACGACAGCGTCCTGGTGGAGTGTGGTGGGGCGAGAGTAGACCCGTCTCGCCGTCGACGCGAATTCGTCGCGAGTGAGACGGGGCTGCGAAAATGCCCTTGCGCCGGACCCGAGTTCCCGTCACAGACTAGACGCGAGGGGCGCGGTGTCGACGGGCACCGCGTCAGGGGGGCTGGCGGCGAACTTCACGGCGTGGGTGCAAAGGTCGAAAGCGGCATGCAGGCGAAGGCACGTGACGCGTCCCCGCAGGCGATACCCTATCCGGAGTACATGCTCCGGATCCTCTTCACGCTGTTCTATCCGGCGGTGAAGGTCGCGGTCGACTCGCACTACCCGCTCGACACCGTCAAAGACATGATGACCCTGGCCCTCTGGCGCCAGGCCCGCGAGAAGCACGCGACGATCAACCTGATCTCGCTGATCTTCGGGAAGTCGACCCGCACGGTGAAGGCGCTGTCGGCCCGCTTCAACAAGGGCGGGTTCTTCGAGGCGACCGAGACGAACCTCATGCGCCGCATCGAGGACGTCCTCCTCGAGGGCGCGCTGACGCTCGACGAGCTGGCCGAGCGCCTGCCCCACTGCAACGAGTTCGACAGCACCCGCCTCGCGGTCAAGGCGCTGCTCGAAGAGGGGCGTATCGAGGAGCTGCCCCGGCGGCCAGGCCACCCCGCGAAGTACCGCGCGGTCGCCAACCACCACAACCTCTACTGCGACGGCGACTGGGAGGCGCGCATCGACGCGCTCGGCGAGCACCTCGAAGCGGTCACCGAGACGGTGCTCCAGCGCTTCCTGGGGGACGCGCCCGACCACGCCGCCGCCCGCACCTTCACGTTCAAGGCGCGCCCCGAGGAGATGGCGCGCTTTCGTGAAGAGCTGTTCGAGTTCATCCGTAATCGCTATCGGGAGATCGAGGCCCGGGCCGCCGGCGACGCCGAGGCCAAGGTGTTCGCGGTCTACGCCGGCAGCGCCCGTCTCCACGACGACGAGGACTGAAGCAGCCTCTCGCAGAGAGCGAAGATGCGGAACGCACGGTCCCCACACTGGTTCTGGTTCGCGGCGCTCGCCTTGTGGCTCGGGGCGGGCTGCGCCGAGGGCGATTACGACGGCGCCTCCGTGGCGTCGGGGGCTTCGCCCATCGATCCGCCGGCGGCTGACGCGCCGCTGCGGCGCTTCCGCTCGCCGCGCGTCGACACCGAGGTCGACCTGAGGCGCGACGCCGAGAAGCGCGCCAGCCTGCCCGGCGCCCTCCCCGACGACCGGCCCGGGACGCCGCGCGACGCCCTCCCGGCGGAGCGCTCGCCCGTGCCCGACGGCGCCGGCCAGCGCCGCTTCGAGGAGCACGACGACTGCTTCGGGCGGTGCGGCGACGACGCCACGTGCCGCCTCACGTGCCTCGACGGCCTGCCCACCGAGGAGGACTGCCTCGAGTGCGGCCGCGAGACGGGCTTCTTGCCGCGGCCCGAGCTGTGGCTCGAGAACGTCTTCGCGGGCAAGGCCGTCGAGCTCCGCTGGACGCGCGTCGAACACGCGCGGCGCTACGTCGTCTACGGCATCCAGTGGCCCTACGGGCCGGGCAGCGAGCCCGTGTCCATGAGCTGGGCGACCGGCGGTGTCTCGCTGCGCGCCGAGCTCGCCCCCGGCTTCATCTACGTGTTCTACGTCGTCGCCATCAGCGCCGACGACGTGCGCTCGAAGCCGTCGCGTCCGGTCACGGTCCGCCTCTGAACGGCCCGGGCGACATGCCCTCCCACCAGATCGACGAACGGTTCGCGCAGGCGCGGCACGAGATCGAGCAGCTCACCCACGAGACGCTCCACCTCTACCGGCATGTCAATCTGCTCTATCGCATCGGCGAAGCCATCGCCGACTCCGCCGAGCCGGACGAGATTTGCCGCCTCGTTCTGCGTGAGTGTGTGCGCATCCTGCGGGCGCGGAGCGGCCGCATCGAGATGGCCGACGGCCGCACCTTCGGCCCGACGCCGCTGGCCCCCGGCGAGGCGTTGCGCGTGCCGATCGAGACGCGCAACGGCCTCCTCGGCACGCTGACGATCCACGACGATCGCGGCCGCTTCTTCACCGCCGCCGACGAGAAGCTCGTGCGGGCGGTGGCCCGCCACGCGGGCGTCGCCATCGAGAACAACCGCCTCGTGCAGGGGCTGATCCAGAAGAACGAAGAGCTCCAGACGCTCGACCGCATGAAGGACGAGTTCGTGCGCAACGTGAGCCACGAGCTGCGCACGCCGCTGGCCAGCATCAAGGGCTTCGCGGCGACGATCCTGCAGGACGCGGACATGCCTGCGGAGACGCTACGCGAGTTCGTGGGGATCATCGATGACGAGTCCGATCGGCTGGTCGCGCTCGTCAACGACATCCTCGATCTGTCGAAGATCATGGCGGGGAGGATGCGCTACGTGATGCAGCCGTCCCGCCTGGAGACGCTCCTGAGCGAGGTGGTGCGCCTGCTGCGCGTCCTCGCCGCCGAGAAGGGCGTCGAGCTCATGCTCGAAGTGAGCGATCCCGTCGAGCTGAACCTCGACCCGGCACGCATTGCGCAGGTCTTCAAGAACCTGGTCGGCAACGCGATCAAGTTTACGGACGTGGGGACGGTGCGGGTGCGACAATGGCTCGCCGACGGAGAGGCGCGCGTCGAGGTGAGCGACACCGGCGACGGCATCCCCGCCGGCGAGCTGGGGCAGATCTTCGAGTCCTTCTACCGGGTCGAGGGCGGAAGCCGGGCGCGGGAGGGCACCGGGCTGGGCCTCGCGCTGGTGCGGGGCATCCTCGAGGCGCACGGGGCGCACCTCGACGTGAGCAGCGAGGAGGGACGGGGGAGCACCTTCACCGTCCGCTTCCCGCTCGGGGAACAGGGGCAGGCGAGTCATGAGCCGCAGGATCCTGATCGTCGATGACGAGAACTTCGTCCGTCGGCTTCTACAGCACACCCTCGAGGAGCTCGCGCCGTCGGGCGTGGAGATCCACTTCGCCGAGGACGGCGGCGCGGGGCTCGCGCGGGCGCAGGCGCTCCGACCGGACCTGGTGCTGCTCGACGTCATGATGCCGGTGATGAACGGGATCGACGTGTGCCGGGCCATCCGCCGCGATCCGAACCTCGCCGGCACCTACGTGATGATCCTCACGGCCAAGGGGAACATCCCCGACATGCCGCCGGGCGAGGGGCCCCACGAGTTCCTGACGAAGCCGTTCGACCCTGACCTGCTGCTGGAGCGGGCGGCGGAGCTGCTCGGGATCCCCCTGGACGTCGCGCCCTGAATGGGCGCCTCGCGTCGGGCGATCGGGACGGCGGCGGGCGTCGGCGCCATCGGCGTCGCGGCGGCGCTGGCAGGTCCGGCGGTCGGCGCGGCGATCGCCGGGGTCGGCGCGCTCGCGGCCGGCGCACTGCTGTGGCGACAGACGCCGCCACCCGCGCCGGCGCCCGCCGTGGAGACGCCGGCGCGCGCGGTGCTCGCGTGCCTGCCCAAAGGCGTGGCGGTGTTCGGGCCGGACGGGCACCTCCGCGAGGCCAACCCGGCGTTCGCGCGCGTCATCGGCGCCGGCGACGCTGCCGCCCTCGAGGGTCGCGGGCTGGAGCAGCTCACCGGCCTCGCCCGCCCGGCCTGGTTCGACGAGGCGCTCGCCGCCCCGGGGCCCCTCCCGCGGGACGTCACGCTGCTCGGCCCCACGGGCGCGCCGGTCACCCTGGAGGCATTCGTCAGCCGCGTGGGCCTCGACGGGGTGCTGCTGCTCCTGCGACACAGCGACGATGTGGACCTCGAACGCGAGCTGGCGCTCACGCCGCAGCACATCAAGGACCCGGTGACCTTCTTCCAGAGCCTCTTCGACGCGATGGAGGACCCCATCACCGTGCTGAGCCCGGAAGGCGACATCCTGCAGGCGAACCGGGCGGCGCGGGCGATGTTCGGCCGCGATCTGATCGGCCGGAAGTGCTACCGCGCCTTCCGGATGCGCGACACGCCCTGCGCCGGCTGCCCGGCGGAGGCGACGCGGCGGAGCGGCGAGACGCAAACGGTCGAGCACAAGCTCTTCGGCAACGCGATCACCCGTATCCGCACCTATCCGCTGCTCGGCCGGGACGGCGAGGTGCGCGGCATCATCAATCACAAACGCGACGTCACCCAGGAGCGTCAGCTCGAGGAGCTCAAGGCGGGCTTCATCGCCCTGGTGAGTCACGAGCTGCGCACGCCGCTGACCTCGATCATCGGCTTCAACAAGCTCAACCTGCGCCGCCTCGTCCGGCAGGTGAAGCCGGCGCTCGCGAGCGCGCCCGAGAAGGCGCGCGAGACGCTCGACACGGTGCTCGCCGACATGGAGGTCATGCAGTCCGAGGGCGATCGCCTCGGACGCCTCGTGAACGACGTGCTCGACCTCAGCAAGCTCGAGGCGGGACGCCTCACGTTGCGTCTCGGCGCCGTCCCGGTCGCGCCGCTCGTCGAAGGCGCGGTGGCCTCGACCGCGGGCCTCTGGCGGGCCCGTGGCCTGCGCGTGCGCACCGAGATCCCCGACGGGTGCCCGCCCGTGTGGGGTGATCCCGACCGCGTGGCCCAGGTCCTCGTCAACCTGCTGAGCAACGCGATCAAGTTCACCGACGAGGGCGACATCGACGTCCAGGTCAGCCCCGCGCCGCGGGAGATCCGCTTCGCGATCCGCGACTCGGGACCGGGGATCTCCCCCGACCACATCCCGTTCCTCTTCGAGAAGTTCCGTCAGGTGGGCGACACGGTGCCGGGCCGCGTGCCCGGCACGGGCCTCGGGCTCGCGATCAGCCGCGAGCTCGTCGCGCTGCACGGCGGCCGCATCTGGGCGGAGAGCGAGCCGGGTCGCGGCGCGACGTTCCGCTTCACCGTGCCGCGCGCCGACGCGCTGACCACCTGAATCCTCGGGGCGGCGCCGCGGCGAGGCAGGTTGCCGGGCGGTCCGCGCATGGCTTAGCATCGCGCGAATCCAGGAGGCATCGTGGCGGAGAAGGGCGATCGCGCCGGGCATCGCGACGAGGGCGAGGGCGAGGACATCGGCAGCGAGCACACGCTCCCCGGTGCCGCGATCTGTCCCGTCTGCGGGCTCGTCGGCACCGAGCGTTTCTGTGGCGGCTGCGGGCTCGAGGTGCTGCCCGAGGAAGCCACGCCGACCTGGCCCAAGGTGGGGGAGCGCCTCGACGAAGGCGAACGGCCGCTCGAGCTCACGCTCGCGATCGCCACGACCGATCCGGCGGCGCGCCGCTTCGTCGCCGTCGACGCCGATGGGGCGCGCCACGACGTGTTCGTCGCGCCTCGCTCGGCGAGCGACGTTCACGCGCAGCGCGCGGAGACGCGCGCCGTGCTCGGCGAGGCGGCGCTGTCGCCGACGTGGGCCTTCGATCGCGGCGACCTGCGGTTCACCGTCACGCGGCTGCCCGCCGACGCGTCCGGCGTGGCCGAGCGCCTCGCCAGTCTCGTCGCCGATCGCATGGGGCCGGAGCCGCTCGACGCCGTCCGCGCCATCGCGCTCCCGTTCGTGCGGTTCCTCGCCGGGCTCCACGACGACGGCTACTTCTTCGGCGCGCTCGATCCCGCCGACGTGCTCGTCGACGCCGCGGGCCGCTGCAGCCTGCGCGACCCGCCGCCGATCCATCCGGTCGATCGCGGCCCGCTTTCGCCGGGGCAGCGCCTCGTGGTGCCCGGGTACTCGGCCCCCGAGGTCGGCGGGCGGGGCGGGGGTCGCGTCGGACCCGCCGCCGATGTCTTCACCGCCGGCGCGGTGCTCTACTACGCGCTGGCCCGCATCGCGCCCCTCGCCGACATCGCCGATCCGCACGAGCGCCTGCCGCCGCCGCGCGTGTACTTCGCCCGCGTTCCGCCGGAGCTGGCGGCGGTGGCGATGCGCGCGATCTCGCCGCTGGCCCGCCGCCGCTACGCCGACGCCGGCGAGCTGCTCAGCGCGCTCGAGTGGGCGATCCGCGAGACGGAGCGACGACGCGACGCGCCGCGCCGCCGGCTGCACCTCGACATCGGACACGAACTGCACATCGGCGTCCTCAAAGGACAATTCGCGTCGGTCAACCAGGACGACCTGTTCTTGGCCTTTGACGGCCGCACGGGCATCGGCCTGTTCGTGGTCGCCGACGGCGTGAGCATCTCCGAGTACGGAACGGGCGATCTCGCCAGCTCGTGCGTCCGCACGGCCGCGTTGCAGACGTGGCGACAGCTGTGCAACGGCGACGTCTCCGGCGACGCCGACACCGGCGAGGTGCCGTCGTCGCCGCGCCTGCCCGCCGACGACGCCGGTCGACGCGCCATCCTCGGTCGCATGCTCGACGATGCGAACGGGCGCATCGCCGGCCTGGTCCACGAGGCGATGCCCCGCTTTCCGGGCCCGCCCGAGGGCATCATGGCGTCGACGGCGCTGGCGGCGCTCGTCGACGGCGACCGCGTGACGTTCGCCGCCATCGGCGACAGCCGCATCTACCTGGTGCGGGCCGGTCACATCGCGTCGCTCATGGTCGACGACGACTTCCAGACGCAGCTGCTCCGCATGGGCCGCGCCCCCTCGGCGGCGCGCTCGGTGCCCTCGGGCGGCGCGCTCGTGCGCTGCGTCGGCGAGTTCGACAAGGACGCCGACGACCGCCTCGTGCCCGTGCCGCTCGAGCCCGAGTTCCGCGAGCTGCACGTGCTGCCCGGGGACACGATCGTGATGACCTCCGACGGCGTGCCGGACTATGCGGGCCTCGACGAAGAGGATGCCGAGGACCGCATGCGCAAGGTGGTGGAGGCCGCGCCGGGCGCGCCGTGGGCGGCGTTCGAGCTGATGGTGCTCGCCAACCGCGGCGGCGGCGGCGACAACATCGGCTGTGTGGTGCTGCGCTTCGGACCGCCGCTTGGCAGCGGCGACGACGGAGGGGCGTGACGTGATGTCGGGGCTCACGCTGCGCACGGCGGTCCAGCCGCCCGTGCGCGGGCCGGGAGAGACGAGCAATGAGGCCGTCGCCGCGCTGCTGACGGTGGAGGCCGAAGCGACGGCCGAGGCGCCGCCGCTGCACGTCGCGCTCGTCCGCGTCGGCGCCGGACCGCTGGTCGACGAGGCCGTCCGCGGGGCGCTGCGCGCCGAGGACCGCCTGCTGCTCGCCGATGCGCCCGCCGACTCGCTGACGGCGGCCCTCGCGACGGCACGGCGGCTGTTGGGGACGCCTGCGGCAGAGACGCCCAGAATCGCTCGAGTTTTCGTCCTTGCGGGCGATCCGCTCGACGACGACGCCGACCGGCTCTACGACGCGGTGAGCGCGCTGACCGCGTCCCACGTCGGGCTGGACGTGTTCGTGGACGGAGACGGTCCCGATCCCGGCGCGCTCGGGCGGCTCGCCGCTGTGGCCGGCGGTGACGTCTTCGAGGGCGATGCGCCCGGGCCGACGATGGCGGAGCGGATCGCGGTGCTGCGACGGCAGCGCGCCGCCGGTCTGCGGATTGACCTGACGTTCGCGCCGGGCATCGAGCCCGGGGCGCTGTTCCGCGTCACGCCGACGGCGGCCTTCCTCGGCAGCCTTCGCCTGACGGCGAGCGAGCGCACGCTGACGATCGATCCGGGCCCGCTCGCGCCCGGCCGCCCCACCGCCCTGCTGCTGACGCTCGGGGTGCCGGCGCGGCGAATGGGGGTCTGGCGGCTCGCCCAGGTGACCGTGGCCGATGATCACGGCGTTCGCGCGCGGGCGCCGCTCGTCCAGCGCCACGGCGACGATCCCGGCGCCGGACGCCGCGTCGCCGCCGACGTCGTCGCCGCCCGCGATCGTGTCGAGCCCGTCGCCTGGCTCGAGGACGTGGTCCAGGCCCTGCCCGACGGCGACCACCGCCGCGTCGCCGCCCTGCTCGAGCGCCTCCAGCGCCGCTTCGTCGAGCTTCACCGCGAAGAGGCGACGGCCCTCGTCATCGAGGCCCGCCAGCGGTTCCTGCGCTCCGGTCGCATCGACGCCGACGCGCTCGACGCGCTGCGCCGCTACGCGGCCACCTGAGCGCACGGGCCGCTCGGCCCGTGCATCACGCCTGATTTCGGGGAGTTACTTCAGCGCGGCCTGGGAATCGGCCGGCTTCGCGGGCGCGGGGGGAGGGAACGCCTCGTCGTTGATGCGGATGTTCGCGTCCTTCGTCGGATCGGCCAGCGACGCCAGCAGCGCCGGGCGCGAGAACTTCAGGAAGAGATCGCGCTGCTGGGCCGGGCCGAAGAGCAGGATCTCCCAGCTGCCGAAGAGCTGCATCTGACGGAAGCGGCGCAGGCGGTCCTCGACCTCGGTCTTCTGCCCCGCGAACTGGCTGGCGTCGGGCTCGACGCGCTCCTTCAGCCGCGCGACGACGAACTTGTCGTCGGCCTCGACGACCGTGTCGACGAGCGCCTTCTCGGCCGTGAGATCGGGCAGGCGCTTCGCCAGCTCCTTGCTCTCGCCGATGCCGGGGATGCGGTCCCATGCGGGGCGGTCGGCGCTGAACAGGCCGGTCTCGCGGACCTCGAGCGCGGTCGGCGCCGCGGGATCGGCGGGCGCAGCCTCACCGCCCTCGGTGGGCGGCGCCGCGGGGGCGACCGCGGCGACGGCGGCCTGCAACGAGCCGGTCTCCTGCGCCTTCGCCAGCAGCGCCTCGGCGCGACCGCGCGCGACCTTCTTGCGGGCCTCCTCGCGGGCGAGGAGACGGCCGATCTCGTCCCGCGCCTCGTCGAGCGACTTCTTCACGGCCGGGCGGATCTCCTCGACCTTCACGAACCAGAAGCCGATCGGCGCGTCGACCACGTCCGAGATCTGACCCTGCGCCAGCTTGTCGTAGATGGCGAAGTCGTGCTCGTTGGTGTTGTCGGCCGCTTGCCAGCCCATGTCGCCGTCGTAGTCCTTGTAGTAATCCTCGGACTTCTCGCGGGCGAGCTTCGCGAAGTCGGCCCCGGGCGCGCGCGCCTCGGCGAGCAGCGCCTCGGCCTTCTTCTTCGCGGCGTCCTTGGCGGCGGCGTCGCCGCCCTCCGGCACCTTCACCAGGATGCGCCGGATGTGGACCTCCTTGCCGCGGTCGAACTCCTTCTTGTGCTCGTCGTAGTAGGCCTTGACCTTGTCGGCGTTGGCCGCGGCGAAGGCCGCGCCCTCTTCGGCGGTGGGCTCGGGCACCTGGGCGGCGGCCTCGGCGGGCACCGCGACGTACTCGAGGTTCCACTTGCGCTCGGCGCGCTCCCAGGCCTCGCGCACCTCGGGCTCGGAGACCTTCACCTGGCCCTCGAGGAACGCCAGGTAGTTGCGCACCACGAGCTCCTGCTCCTTGAGCTTGCGGTAGGTGGCGATGTTGGTGCCGAAGTTCTGCTGCACCTGCGCCGTGTACTGCTTGTAGTCGAACTTGCCGTCGCGGTCGGCGAAGAACGGGAAGTCGGGGTTCCGCTCTTTGTCCATGATGTAATCGTTGAGCTCGTCGTCGGAGACGGCGAGGCCCGACGCCCGTGCCCGCTGCTCGAGCTGCGCGAGGTCGATCAGCTGCATCAGCACCTGCCGGCGCAGCGTGGCCACCTCGGCGTCGTCGCGGATGTCGGACACCTGCCGCCGCAGGACCGCCTCGACCTCGCGCTGGTCGATCTCTTCGCCGTTCACCTCGGCGGCCCAGCCGACGCGGAGCTGGGTGCTCGCCACCCGGCCGCCGCCGCAGCCCTCGGTCCCCGGACCGAACGACACGAAGACGACGATGAGGATGCCGAACAGGATGTAGATGATGAAGCTCTGGGACTTCTGACGCAGGTCGGTCAGCATCGCCATGTCGGTCTGACCCTCTCGTTCTGGGGCATGGAAACGCGGCATCGTATGGACCCGATGACCGTCGGTCAAGACTCGGGGGGCCACCCTTTCCGTTTGCCCCGATAGCACCCATGTGCTAGGAATCGCCGACCCGTAAACCAATCCCCAAGCCGCGCAGGTCCCGCCGCATGTTGTTCGATTACATCTACGGGATGTTCAGCAACGACCTGGCCATCGACCTGGGCACGGCGAACACGCTGATCTACGCGCGCGGCAAGGGCATCGTCTCCTGCGAGCCGTCGGTCGTCGCGGTCAAGAAGGACACCCGGGGCGTCCGCCGCGTCCTCGCCGTCGGGCGCGAAGCCAAAGAGATGCTCGGCCGCACGCCGGGCACCATCGTCGCCATCCGACCCATGAAGGACGGCGTGATTGCCGACTTCGACGTCACCGAGGCGATGATCCGCTACTTCATCTCGCGCGCTCACCAGCGCACGACGCTCGTCAAACCTCGCGTGATCATTGGCGTTCCCTTCGGCATCACCGAGGTCGAGAAGCGTGCGGTCCGCGAGTCGGCGCTGCTGGCCGGCGCCCGTGAGGTCTATCTGATCGAAGAGCCGATCGCGGCGGCCATCGGCGCCGGCCTGCCGATCACCGAGCCCTCGGGCAACATGATCGTCGACATCGGCGGCGGTACCACCGAGGTGGCGGTCATCTCGCTGTCGGGCATCGTGTATTCGCGCTCCGTCCGCGTGGGCGGCGACAAGATGGACGAGGCGATCGTCCAGCACATGAAGCGCAAGTACAACCTGCTCATTGGCGAGCCGACGGCCGAGAAGATCAAGTGTCACATCGGCAATGCCTACAACACGGGCGAAGTGCTCGCGATGGAGGTGAAGGGTCGCGACCTCGTCGCCGGCCTGCCGAAGACGCTCACGATCACTTCCGACGAGATCCGCGAGGCGCTCCAGGAGCCGGTGAACCAGATCGTCGAGGCGGTGCGCACGGCCCTCGAGCGCACCCCGCCCGAGCTGTCGGCCGACATCGTCGACAAGGGCATCGTGCTCGCCGGCGGCGGCGCGCTCCTCAAGGGGCTCGACATGCTGCTGCGCGAGGAGACGGGCCTGCCGGTCATGACCTGCGACGATCCCTTGTCCGCGGTCGTGCTCGGCTGCGGCAAGGCGCTCGACGAGATCTCTCTTCTCAAGAGCGTGGCGATCGAGGCCTGACGACGGCCTCCATGCGCCGCACGTCCTCTCCGCGGCAGGCGATCCTCGTCGGCCTGCTCCTCGTGGGCACGGCGGTCGGTCTGCTCGTCCTCGATCGCAGGGGCCGACTGCCGCCGTTCGTGCGCGAAGGCCTGATGCGCGTCCTGGCGCCGGTGCACGATGGTGTGACGGCGGCCGCCCGGGGCGTGCGGCACTTGTGGTCCGACTATCTGGCGCTGGCCGGGGTGCGCGAGGAGAACGCGCAGCTGCACGCGGAGGTCCTGCAGCTCCGTCAGCAGGTCGCCGACTCCGCGGGCCTCGAGCAGGAGAACGCACGGCTGCGGGCGCTCCTCGATCTGGGCGATCGCCGCAAGGACCTGCGCCTCCGCGCGGCGCGCGTGGTCGCGCGGAGCACGAGCCCGTACTTTCGCGTGGTGAAGGTCGTGCTCGGGGTCGGCGAGGGCGAGGTCGACGAGGGCATGCCGGTGATCGCGCCCGGGGGGGTCGTCGGCCAGATCCGCACCGTCTCGGGCGACCGCGCCGAAGTGCTGCTCGTGACGGATCCGCGCAGCGCCGTCGACGTCGTGCTCGAGCGCAGCGGCGCCCGGGGCGTCGCCGTCGGCACCGGCGACGCCGATCGGTACGCGGCGCGCATCGAGTACCTCAAGCGCTCCGAGGATGCCGTCGTCGGCGACCGCGTCCTCACCAGCGGCGACGACGGTCGCTACCCACGCGGCCTCGTCCTCGGCGAGCTCGCGAAGGTCGACACGCCCGAGACCGGTCCGTTCAGCAAGGCGGAGCTCGTGCCTGGTGCCGATCTCGGCGCCCTCGAGGAGGTCTTCGTCGTCCTCGGTCCCACCGGCCTCACCGCCGACGGCAAGCAGCTGCAGCGCGACGCGCCCGCCGCGATCGCGGAGCCCCAGGAGTGAGGTTCTTCACGCTCCTCTTGCTGGGCATGTCGGCGCTGTGCGTCGACCTGTTCGTGCGCGAAGCGGCGGCGCTCGACGCGTTCTCGCCGAACCTGCTGGTGGTCCTGCTGCTGTGGCTCGGCGCGAGCCGTGACTGGACGGAGGGCGCCCTCGCCGCGGCGGTGCTCGGCCTGTTGAACGACGGCTTCGCCGGGAGCCCGCCCGGGGCCTACATGCTCCACGCCGTGCTGCTGTTCTACGTGTCGCGGGCGCTGGCGAGCCGGGTGCGCTTCCAGGGCATCCTGGGGCGGCTGCCGCTCGGCATCGCCGGGGCCCTGGCGAGCCTCTTCCTGCTCGCGCTGATCGGCCGGCTGTTCCTCGGAGACACCACGTTCACGGAGCGGGTGGTGGGGCTGCTGTTTCCGCGGCTGCTCGTCGTGCTCGTCGCCGTGCCGCTCGTCTTCCCGCTGCTCGACCGCGTCGACTCGCTGCTGGTGCGTCGCCCGGACACCGATCTCCTGTAGATTTTCCGCGTCACGGCGAGGGTTTCGCCGAAACGCCCGCCGGCCCGTCTTTTCGTTGGCGCGCCAGTGCGCCTCTGCTAGGGTGGGCGCCGTCTTGCGGGTGGCCCGCAGGCCGCTTTCCGGTATCGATGTCGACGGTCTACCTCGATACGCCCTCATCGGGGCACCGACGCCGCGTGCACCGCCTGATGCTGGTCGTCGCCGCGGTGTTCACGGTGTTCATCGGCCGGCTCGCCCAGCTGCAGCTGGTCGAAGGGCCGGACCATCGCGAGGCGTCCCAGCGCAACTTCACCCGCAAGGTCGTCCTGCCCGCCGAGCGCGGCGCCGTCTTCGACCGTCACGGCCGCGCGCTCGCCGTCAACGAGCCCTCGTTCGACCTCTACGTCACGCCGGCGCGCGTGAAGAACGTCGGGGCGGTCCTCGACGGGCTCACCGAGGTGCTCGAGCTCGACACGCTCGATCGCGAGCGGCTCCGCGAGCGCATCGAAGAACCGCGGGGGATGTGGCGCTACCAGGCGGTGCTCGTGCGCGGCGACATCGACCGCAAGCGCGTGGCGCTCGCCGAGGCTCTGCGGGCGCGGGTCGACGGCCTCTCGATCGGCGTGCGGCACAGCCGCAGCTATCCCGAGGGCCTCGTCGGCGCGCACCTGCTCGGTTACCTCGGCAAGCCGACGGCCGAGGAGCTGAACCGGGGCAGCGAGGCGGGGCGCGTGCTGCAGGCCGACTCGCTGCTCGGTCGCGCGGGCGTCGAGCGCCGCTTCGACGACGTCCTCGCCGGCGAGGACGGCTGGGAGCGCGTCGAGGTCGACGCCCGCGGCGCCCGCCAGGCCGACCGCGACGCCGTGGCGACGTTGCCCGGCCAGACGCGCGAGGACCCGCGGCGCGGCAACGACGTCGTGCTCACGGTCGACGCCGAGGTCCAGCGCATCCTGCTCAACGCACTGGCCGGTTACCAGTCGGGCGCGGCGGTCGTCGTCGATCCCCGCGACGGCGCGGTGCTCGGCATGGTGTCGAAGCCCGGCTACGACCCCAACCTCTGGTCGGGCAAGCTCACGCCCGAGGCCAAGCGCGAGACCGACGAGAACCCCTACAACCCGCTGCTCGACAAGAGCGTGCAGTCGTACTTCCCGGGTTCGGTCTACAAGGTCGTCACGGCGCTCGGCGCTCTCGAAGAAGGCACGATCAAGGCCGAAACGAAGATCTCGAGCCCCGGCGCGTACGTCTTCGGCAACCGCACCTTCCACTGCCACAAGCTGTCGGGGCACGGCGAGGTCGACCTCAGCGGCGCGCTCGCCGCCTCCGCCGACGTCTACTTCTATAAGCTCGGCGAGACGATGGGCATCGACACGCTCGCCACCTACGGCCGCCTGTTCGGCTTCGGCGAGCGCACGGCCCTCGGCCTCAACGGCGAGGCGGCCGGCGTCGTACCCACGCGCGCGTGGCACGACGAGAAGACGCCTGGCGGTTACCAGTTCGGGCTCGCGCTTTCGACGGCGATCGGCCAGGGCGACGTCCGATCGACGCCGGTCCAGGTGGCGATGGCCTACGCCGCGGTCGCCAACGGCGGCACGCTGTTCGCGCCCCACGTCGTCGAGCGCATCCAGACGGGCGACGGCGAGGTGGTGCGCCGGTTCGCGCCCCAGGTCGTGCGACAGCTGCCGGTCGACGCCCAGCACCTGGCCGACATCCGCCGCGGCCTCGAGCGCGTCGTGAACGACCCGAAGATCGGCACCGGGACGAAGGCCGCGCTGTCGTGGGGCCGCATCGCCGGCAAGACCGGCACCGCCGAGGTGAAGGGCGGCAGCGGCGGCAAGGCGGTGTCGGCCGAGATCCGCGCCTTCCGCGAGCGCACCCACGCCTGGTTCGCCGGGTATGCGCCCGCCGAGTCGCCCCGGCTCGTCGTGGTCGTCTTCCTCGAGCACGGCGGCAGCGGCGGCAAGGATGCCGCGCCGGTCGCGCGCCACATCATCGAGGCCTTCCACGAGCGCGTGGAGCCGATCTTCAGCGTGCAGGCCTCGAACGCCGGCGCCAGAAGGACGGACCGGGGCCTCCCATGATCCGCGCGCTGCAGGCGGTCGCTCGTCCGAGCTGGCCGCTGGTGGTGATGGTGCTCGGCCTGGGCGCCATCGGCATCTACAACCTGCAGTCGACGTCCACCGCGGCCGGCACCGCCATCTACCTGCGCCAGTTCTGGTTCCTGTTGGCGGGCGCGGCGATGATGGGCGTCGTCGCCGCCATCGACTACCGGCACCTCGAGCGGCACGCGCCGCTGTTCTACATCGTGATGGTGCTCCTGCTGGGGCTCGTGCTGGTGATCGGCAAGGAGGTCAACGGCTCGCGCCGCTGGTTCGACCTCGGGAGCCTGAGCTTCCAGCCGTCGGAGCCCACGAAGCTCGCCGTCATCCTCATGCTGGCGTCGATGTTCAACCGCCAGACGAAGCCCGGCGGTTACACCCTGCGCGATCTATTGCCGATCGCCGGCCTGCTGGCCCTGCCGTGCTTCCTCATCCTGCAGGAGCCCGATCTGGGCCACACGCTGATGTTGGTGTTCATCGCGTTCTCGATGCTCGTGTTCGAGCGGTTCGAGAAGCGCACGCTGATGACGCTCGTGGTGGGCGCGCTGGTGGCGGTGCCCGTCGCCTGGGCGTTCGTGCTGCACGACTACCAGAAGGACCGCATCCTCACGCTGCTCGACGAGAAGGCCGACACGCTCGGCACCGGCTGGCACGCCAACCAGGCGCTGGTGGCGGTGGGCAGCGGGGAGCTGACGGGCAAGGGACACGGGCAGGGGACGCAGGTGGCCGGCGGCTTCCTGCCCGAGAACCACACCGACTTCGTCTTCGCGAACTTCGCCGAAGAGCACGGCTTCATCGGCGCCGGGCTCGTCGTGCTGCTCTACATGGGCCTCGTGGTCGGCATGCTGCGGGTGGCGACGACGGCGCGCGACAAGTTCGGGACGCACGTCGCCATCGGCGTCGCCGCGCTCGTCTTCTGGCAGGTCGTGATGAACGTGGGCATGGTGCTCCACCTGTTGCCCGTCACCGGCGTGACGTTGCCGCTCATGAGCTATGGCGGCACCTCGGTGATGACCGTGATGCTCGGGATGGGTCTCGTGCTCAATGTCTCGATGCGACGGATGGTCTTCTGAGCGTATCTACTGGTACACCGTCCTGTATCCGGAAAGGAGAACCCCACGATGGGCGCCTACATCAACGTCACCGACGCCACCTTCGAGAGCGAGGTGATCAACAGCGACGTCCCCGTCCTGGTGGACTTCTGGGCGCCCTGGTGCGGCCCGTGCCGCGCGATCGCGCCGATCGTCGAGGGCCTGGCCGAGACGTACCAGGGCCGGGTGAAGGTCACCAAGCTCAACGTCGACGACAACCCCCGGGTGGCCACCCAGTTCGGGATTCGCGGCATTCCCACGGTGCTGGTCTTCAAGGGCGGCAAGCTCGCCAACCAGCTCGTCGGCGCCCCCCCGAACGCCAAGGCGAAGCTGACCGAGCTCGTCGAGGGCGTCCTCTGACCGAGGCCGCCGCGCCTCCGCATGTCTGCGTTTCCACTGCACTTTCAGCTGTCGGGATGGTCGGTGCTCGTCGTGGGCGCCGGTCCGGTCGGGCAGCGCCGCGTGGCGGCGCTCGTCGCGGCCGGCGCCCGCGTGACCTGGGTCGCGCCGGACGTGCCGGTCACCGAGGGCGTGCGCTGCGTCACCGCCGCGTTCGACGCGTCCCAAATCGGTGACGCCCGGCTCGTGTTCGCCTGCGGCCCCGCGGCGGTGAACGCCGAGGTGGCGGCGGCGGCCCGGGCCCGCGGCGTGCCGGTCGGTCGCGCCGACGCGCCCGATGACGGCGACTTCGTGGTCCCGGCCGTGGGCCGCGCCGGAGACCTCGTGGTCTCGGTGGCCACCGGCGGTCGGGCGCCGGGCGCGGCGGCGGCGCTCGCGGCGCACCTGCCCGCGCACTGGCCGCGCTTCGTCGCGCTCCTGGCCGAGGCGCGGGGCCGGCTGGCCGGGCACCCCGCGCGGGCTGCGCGGCTGCGGGCGCTGGCGAATGGTCCGGTGCTTGCTATCCTGGCCCGCGGCGACGACGCCGAAGCGCGGCGCGTCGTCGAGTCCACCATCACGGGCGACCGACACTAGTTACCCATTGGACACACTGCTCGCCATCGGGATCGCGGCCTTCGGCGCCAGCACGGCGCTCTACCTCGCGTCGCTCTGGGCGCCGCGTCCCGGGCTCCTGCGCGGCGCGCACGGCCTGCTGGCGCTCACGGTCGTCCTCTGGACGGTGCTGATCGGCTCGTGGGGCGCGTCGCGCGCGTTCGGCACGCACCTCTACCTCGGGTTCTCGGCGTGGGGGCTCTCCCTCGTCTATCTCGTGCTCTCGCGGCGCTACCCGATCGACGGCCTCGGGAGCGTCGTCGCCGCACTGGCGACGGTGCTCGCCATCCTCGCCGCCGTGGTGGCCCACCGCGCGCCCACGCTGCGCGGGCCCTGGCACGACTGGCTGCTGCGCTCGCATATCGGGCTGGCGTTCGTCGGCATCGTGGCGCTGGCGTTCGCCGCGGCGGTGTCGGTCTTCTACCTGGCGCAGGCGCGCATGCTGAAGCGCAAGACGGGGGCGAAGCTCCGACGGCGCCTGCCCCCGCTGGACGTGATGGACCAGCTGGCGCTCCGTGGCCTGCTCATCGGCTTCCCGTTCTACACGCTGGCGCTGTTGCTCGGCACGGCCGAAGCGGTGCGCCTCGAGGGCGGGCACGGCCTCAAGGCGGCCTACGTCCTCGCCGCGATCTCCTGGCTGATCTACGGGGTCGTGCTCCAGGCGCGCCTCACTGCGGGCTGGCGCGGGCGGCGTGCCGCGGTGCTGACCGTGGCGGGGATGCTCGTCACCCTGGTCGTCGTCGCTCAGTACAGCCTGGGACTGGTCTGATGGACCTGTTCGTGCTGGGCCTCAGCCACCGGACGGCGCCGGTGGAGATCCGCGAGCGCTTCGCCGTCTCCGACGACGCCGTCGCGCCGCTGGCGGCGCGGGTCTGCGGCATCGACGGGTGTGGCGAGGCCCTGGTCGTCTCGACCTGCAACCGCGTGGAGATCTACGCCGCCAGCCGCGACGTGCGCGGGCTCGGCGAGCCCCTGGCCGCGCTCCTGGCCGATCTCGGCGGCGCCTCCCCCGCGACGCTGGCGCCGCACCTGTACCGGCACGCCGGCGCCGCCGCCGTGCGCCACCTCTTTCGGGTCGCCGCGAGCCTCGAGAGCATGGTCATCGGCGAGCCGCAGATCCTGGGGCAGCTCAAGGCGTCGTTCGAGATCTGCCGCGAGGCCGGCGTGACCGGTCCGGCGTTGCAGCGCGCGGTCATGCGCGCCTTCGCGGTGGCCAAGCGCGTGCGCAGCGAGACCGGCATCGGCCGCAGCCCGGTGTCGGTGAGCAGCGTGGCCGTCGACCTGGCGAAGCAGATCTTCGGCGATCTGGGCCGCTCGACCGTGCTGCTGGTGGGCGCCGGCAAGATGGGCGAGCTCGCGGCCCGGCATCTGAACGGGGCGGGCGTCAAGGGCCTTCTCGTCGCCAACCGCAACCCTGAGCGGGCGCGCGCGCTGGCGGAGCGCCTCGGCGGCGTGCCGCGTTCGCTGGACGAGCTGCCGGATCTGCTCGTGCAGGCCGACATCGTGATCACCTCCACCGGCGCGCGCGGCTACCTGATCGACCGCAAGCGCCTCAAGCCGGTGCTGAAGGCGCGCAAGTACCGGTCGATCTTCATCATCGACATCGCCGTGCCCCGCAACGTCGACCCGGCGATCAACCAACTCGACAACGTCTACATCTACGACGTCGACGACCTGCAGCACATCGCCGGCGAGAACCTGGCCGACCGGCGGCGCGAGGCGGAGGCGGCCGAGGCCCTCGTCGACGGCGAGGCGACGCGCTTCGTCCGTGAGATCGCGTCGCAGGTGGCGACGCCGACGATCGTGGCGCTGCGCGAGCGGGCCGAGGCGCTGAAGAAGGAGGAGCTGGCGAAAGCGCTGGCGCGCATGGAGGGCCTCGACGCGCGCCACCAGAAGACGGTCGAGATCCTCGCCGAGCGCCTCGTGAACAAGCTGCTACACGACGTGCTCACCGAGGTGAAGCGCGGCGCGACCGAGCCGGACGGCGACGCCCTGCTCGCGCTGACGCGCCGGCTCTTCCGCCTCGACGACCCGAGCAACTGAAGGGAAGACACGTGACAACCAAGCTGCGCATCGGCACCCGGGCCTCCGCGCTGGCGCTGTGGCAGGCCGACCACGTCGCCGAGCTGCTGCGCGAGGCGCACCCCGGCATCGAGCTCGAGCGGGTCGAGTTCACGACGAGCGGCGACCGCTTCCTCGACCGTCCGCTGGCGGAGATCGGCGGCAAGGGCCTCTTCACGAAGGAGCTCGAGGTCGCGCTGGCCGACGACCGCATCGACCTCGCCGTTCACAGCTTGAAGGACGTGCCGAGCGCGCTGCCCGAGGGGATGAGCATCGGCTGCGTCCCCACCCGGGCGGACGTGCGCGATTGCGTGATCACCCGCGCCGGCGAGCGCCCGGACGACGCGCGCATCATCGGCACGTCCAGCCTGCGCCGCACGTGCCTCGTGCGCGGACGTTGGGCCGGCGCCGAGATCGTGCCCATCCGCGGCAACGTGCAGACGCGCGTGGGCCGCCTGCTCGAGGAGCCGCCCCGCCGCGTCGACTCGGTGGTCCTCGCGATGGCCGGCCTGCTGCGCATGAAGATCACCCAGCGCAAGGACCTCGACTTCCTGCCGCTCAACCCCGAGCGGTGGGTGCCGGCAGTGGGACAGGGGGCGCTCGCCCTCGAGATCCGCAGCGACGACGCGCGGGTGCGCGGGTTGCTGCAGCCGCTGCACGACGTGCCCACGGCGCGCTGCACGGCCGCGGAGCGGGCCTTCCTGCGCGCCGTCGAGGGCGACTGCCGCGTGCCGGTGGCCGGCTGGGCGAGCAACGACGGCGAGAACCTGCGCCTCAAGGCCATGATCGGCCACCCCGACGCGGGCCGGACCGTGGTGCACACGGCCTTCGGCACCGACCCCGAGGCGCTGGGCCTCGAGGTGGCCGAACGCCTGCTCGCCGAGGGCGGGCGCGAGATCCTGGCCGAGATCCGGGGTCGATGAGCGCGCCCGGGCACGTGTATCTGGTGGGTGCCGGGCCGTGGGACGCGGGGCTCCTGACCCTTCGGGGCCGGGATCTCATCGCGCGAGCGGACGTCGTCGTCCACGACTACCTCGTCAACCCCGAGCTGCTGGAGCACGCGCGCCCCGACGCCGAGCGCGTCGCCGTGGGGGGGGGTCGCGACGAGCGGTTGACCCAGGCGGAGATCAACGCGCTGCTCGTGCGGCGGGCGCTCGAGGGCAGGGTCGTGGTGCGCCTGAAGGGCGGCGACCCCTTCGTATTCGGCCGCGGCGGCGAGGAGGCCGAGGCGCTCGTGGGGGCCGGCGTGCCGTTCGAGGTGGTGCCGGGCGTCACCGCCGCCATCGCCTGCGCCGCGTACGCGGGCATCCCGGTGACGCACCGCGGCTACGGCTCGACGCTGGCCTTCGTCACCGGACACCAGCGCGCCGACGGCGAGGCGGCCACCGAGGACGTCGACTGGTCGGCGCTCGCGCGCATGAGCACCGTCGTCTTCTACATGGGCGCCCGCAACCTCGAGGGCCTGGCTCGGCGCCTGGTCGAGGCGGGCCGCGCGCCGGAGACGCCGGTGGCGCTCGTCCGCTGGGCGACGCGGCCGGACCAGCGCACCGTGGTGGCGACGCTGGCCGACTGCGCGGCGGTCATGGAGCGCGAGGCGCTCGAGCCGCCGCTCACCGTGATCGTGGGCGAGGTCGTCGGTCTCCGCGACCGCATCGGCTGGTATGAGCGCAAGCCGCTCTACGGACTGCGCATCGTGGTGACGCGT
This sequence comes from Myxococcota bacterium, assembly GCA_963169045.1. Classification (GTDB taxonomy): domain Bacteria; phylum Myxococcota_A; class Bradymonadia; order UBA7976; family UBA1532; genus CAUJDF01. The sequence continues at coordinate 80,249 of CAUJDF010000056.1, read as the reverse complement.
TCCCAGGGACAGCAGGGGCCGCTGGCGGGCCGCCTGCGGGAGCTGGGCGCGGAGGTGCTGTCCTTGCCGACCATCCGCTTCGAGCCGCCGGCCGATGGCGCGCCCCTGCGCGCGGCCATCGAGCGCCTGGACAGCTACGACTGGGTGCTGATCACGTCGGCCAACGCGGTGGACTTCTTCGTGGACGCGCTGTGGGCGGCGGGCCGGGACGCCCGCGCGCTCGGCCGCGCGCGCCTGGGTTGCATCGGACCTGCCACCGCGCGGCGGCTCGAGGAGCGCGGGCTGCGTCCCGATGTCGTCCCCGAGGCGTTCGTGGCCGAGGGGCTGCTCGACGCGCTGCGGACGGAGGGGGTGGCCGGCCGGCGCGTGCTCATCCCTCGGGCCGAGGTGGCCCGCGAGGCGCTGCCCGACACGCTGGCGGCGATGGGCGCGCGGGTGGACGTGGCGCCGGTCTATCGGACGGTGCCCGCCGAGATCGATCCGGCGGTGCGGGCGCGCGTGGCGGCGGGCGAGGTGGATCTCGTGACGTTCACGTCGTCATCGACGGTCCAGCACTTCTGCGGCGCGTTCGGCGACGAGGAGCTGGCGCGCATCCGGCAGGGGGTGCGCGCGGCCTGCATCGGCCCCGTGACGGAAGCGACCGCGCGGGCGGCGGGCTTCGCGGTCGCGGCCAGCGCCGCGACGTACACGATCCCCGGTCTCGTCGACGCGCTGGTGGCCTGGCGCGCGGACAGTGCGCGATCTTTCCGTTAGGTGTGCTACTTTCCAGCTTGGTTGGAAGCTGAGGCAGAGATCTCGTGGGCACGGCTCCGATGACGGTGATCGATGGCATCGTCCGCGCGGCGGACGGGGTCTCGGTGCACGTGTCCCTGCGCGTGAACAGGCGGCTCGCCTTCGGGACGCTCGCCCTCCTCGACGGCGATCGTGCCGAGGTGCGCTGCGCGGCGGTCGCCCACGGCGGGCCGGGCGAGCTGAAGGTGCTCGGAGACCTCGGCTCGGACGCCATCCTGCTGCGCGTCCTGGTCGCGCCGACGGAGACGGGCGCCGACGTGCTCGTGGAGGCGTGGCCGCCCGAGGCGCGGGCGCGGGTCGTCGCGATGCTCGCGGGCCAAGGGCAGGCGCGGTCCGGCGGCGTGCCGGCGGCGGCGGCCATCCGGCGGCGCACCACCGACGACGCGGCGGCGATCGCGCGCGCGGCGGCCGAGGCCGAGGCGGCGGCCACGGCGGCCATCGTCCGGCACTCCGCGACGACGGGCTCGCTGCCCATGCTGCCGCGGCCGGCGTCGACCGGTGCGTTGCCTCCGCTCCCGAAGTCAGCGACGCCGCCGCCGGCGGACGTGTCGCCGCGCACGAGCGCGCCGCCGCCGGGGCGCGAGGCGCCGCCGCCGCGCCCGATGACGGGCGCGCTGCCGCCGCTGCCGAGCCGCAGCGGGACGACCGGGTCGCTGCCGCCGCTGCCTCGCCCGGCCCGGACCACGGGAGCGATGCCGATCGTGGCGATGGCGGCGCCCGCCGCCGATGCGGCGCCGGCAGCGGTCGCGCCCGCAGTGCCCCGCGTGGTGCCGCCGCCGCCCATCGCGCCCGCGGCGGAGATGCCGGCGTCTACGGCGCCCGCGGACGATGAGCCCCTGGTGTCGCCGTTCGAAGAGGGCTACGACCTGCCCGGCGACGAGACCGTGCCCTGGCCCGGCCTCGAGGGCGCCGCGTTCCAGTCGGAGCCGACGGTGCCCGCCCGGCGCCGCTCGCCGAAGCTCGCGGCGGCCGAACCGGCGTTCGCGGAGGCGCCGGCGCTCGTCCCTGCGGAGACGACACCCGCGCCCGGGGCGCGTTCGACGCCCGCGGAGGCGCCGGCGGTCGTCCGCGCCGAGACGACGCCCGCGCCCGAGGCGCTTCGCGCGACGCCTCCCGCCGAAGGGCTGCGCGCCCAGGGCGCGGCGCCGGGCGCACCGAGCCCGCGCCCGACGGCCGAGGCGCCGCCGCCGCCGGCCACCGCCGAGCGCCTCGCCGCCGCGCCGCCGGCGGGCCTCGTGGCGCCCGAGCGCATGCGCCTGCCGGTCTACCAGGTGCCGCTGCCAGCGCTCGTCGCCGCGCTGTCCCGGCAACGCGACGAGGCGGTGCCCATCCTCGAGCTCGCCGGCGTCCAGGTGCCCGGCCCGCCGCACGTGATCGTCCTGCGCGTCGTCACGCGCTTCGGCCCGGTCCTCTTCGAGGCGACGAGCCTGCCCGTCCGCGGCGACACCGTGCGCGTGCGGCTCGGGCCCATCGACCGCGAGACGCGGGCCTGGCTCGAGGAGCAGACGTGAACGCGCCGCGCGCCGGACGCGTCTGGGTCGCCATCCAGGTGGGCGAGGCCCGATCGGTGCAGCCGTGCGAGCGCATGGACCCCCAGGGCATCGAGACGCGCTCGGTCGTCGCCGTCCAGGAGGGCCTCCAGCTCGTCGTCGCCGTCCGCTTCAGCAGCGGCAGCGCCACGAACTTCGAGGTGCCGGTGCGGGTCGCCAGGGTCGAGGGCCGCCTCGACGCGGGCGGGCTGCGCGTGCGGCTCGACTTCGACCGTGCCGAGCCCGCCGTGGTGCGCGAGATCGCGGTGCTCGCCGACGCGCTCGGCGTCTTTCGCGGGGAGGTCCCCGGGTACACGCCGCCGGCGTCTCGGGGCAACGGGCCGATGCGGGCGACGGCCCAGGGCGATGCGGTCGCCTGGGTGCTGCGCTTTCCTTCGGCCGACCAGCGCCGCGCCGTCGCCGCGCAGGTCATCGCCGGCACGCTGTTCGTCGAGACGGACCGCCCGCCGCCCGTCAATACGCGCCTCTTGCTGCGGCTCGACGACGCGGGCAGCCGCCCGTTCTACGTCGAGGCCCGCGTCGCCTACGCCGCCGACGGCCACGAGGGGCCAGCCGGCGTCGGCCTCGCCATCGAGCGGTTGCCCGCCGTCGTGGCCGACGCCCTCCGCCGCTGAGCCGCGGCGTCCTTCCGATCCTCCGGCGCCGGTCACAGGAGACGGTCGAACGTCGACCGAGCCGTCAGAAGTCGAGCTCGGGGCGGACGCCGAGCCAGGCGGGCAGGCCGGCGGCGCGGCGCTCCACGAGGGGGCGCCCGGCGGCGTCGAGGCCGCGCAGGACGACCTCCGCCACCTGCCAGTCGGGGCGGCGACCGGTGCCGTCGTGCCAGAGGTGGACGCGGAGCTTGCGGAGCGCCTCGGGCGTGACCGGCTCGGTCAGGGTGAACGGGCCATAGGTCTGCGCGTCGCCGGGCTCGAAGTCGTCGCGCCGTGCCTTGTCGAGGCAGGTGCGGACCAGACGGCCGATCCAGAAGCACACGTTGGCGTCGGTGCCGGCGCCCTGGGCCGCGCCCGTGCGCACGAACAACGACACGGCGACGATCCGCGGATCCTGCGCGGGGGGCGGCGCCGGGCTCGCCAGGTGGGCGTACAGGCGGCCGGCGGCCTCCTCGAGGCGCGGCTCGAGCGCCGCGAGCGAGTCGGCCTGCGCCCGCTCCGCCGCCACGAGCGCGCCGCTGGCGGTGTCGTACAACCGCAGTGAAATCCGCAGGCTGCCGTCGAAGCGGACCACCTCGCCGGCGACGACGCGGTCCGCACCGACGTTGCGCCCCGTCTCGATCTCGCACTCGCCCACGCAGTCGGCGAGCGTCCGGCCCGGCGGCAGCAGCTGCAGCAGGTTGTCGCGCGTGAGCACCAGCCACCGGCCGCGGTCGAGCCGCAGCCCCGCCGTGCGCACGATGTCGGTCAGCCAGGCGACCTCCTGAAGCTCGACCCCGGCCGGGTTGCGCAGCTCGAGCACGGCGAGCCGGCGCGGCGAGGCGACCGCCGGCGCCGCCAGCCCCAGCGCGACCACGAACAGGAGGAGGGTCGGCGCCACGCGCATGGCGGCATGTTCGCACGCGCCGCGTCCGCGCAGATAGAGTGGCGCGCATGGAGATCCTCGCGCCGCGGCTCGTCCTGCGGGACTTCGTCGACGCCGACGTGGAGGCGGTGGCCGCGTACCAGGCCGATCCCCGCTACCACACGTTCTACGGGCCGGGCGAGGTCACGGCGGCCCAGGCGCGCGCGCTGGTGGAGCGCTTCCGGATCTGGGCGGCGGAGCGGCCGCGGCGCCGCTTCCAGCTGGCCGTGGTGCGCGAGGGGGCGGTCGTGGGCTGCGTCGGGCTGCGCGGCGAGGGCCTGGGGCGGGCCGAGCTCGGCATCGAGCTGGCGCCCGCCGTCTGGGGCCGGGGCTACGCCGCCGAGGCGGCGCGGGCGATGCTCGCCTTCGGCTTCGAGACGCTCGGCCTCGCCGAGGTGCGCGCGGAGACCGTGAGCGGCAATGCGCGGGTGGCGCGGCTGCTGCGCGGCCTCGGCTTCGTCGAGGTGGACCGCCGCGACGGCGACGCCTGGATGACCGAGCGCGGCTGGCGCCACGTCTCCTGGCGGCTCAGCCGCCCGTGAGGTCGGGGTACCTCCAGCGCCGCGCTTCGAAGTCGGCGACGCGGCCAGCGTTGTCGAAGGCCACGCCCTCGGCCTCGAGCTTGTGGCGCTGCAGCTCGGCGCGGACCACGTCGCCCCTCGAGCTGATGCGCCCCTGGGCGTTGATCACGCGCTGCCACGGCACGTCGTCATCGCCGAGCGCCGCCAGCGCGTAGCCCACCTGGCGGGCGACGCGCGGCGAGCCGAGCACCGTGCCCACGTCGCCGTAGGTGGTCACGAAGCCCGCCGGCACGCGCCGCACGACGGCGTACACCCGGGCGTTGAAGCCCGGCCCGACGACGCGCGGCTCGCCCGTCACGTCGACTGCAGGAAGATCTTGGTGACGAGCGAGGCGCCGACCCACATGCCCATCGCCGCGCCCACCGTGGAGGCCGCCGCCACCAGGAGCACGCGCGTGAAGCGGTTGCGCCACACGCCCTTGAGGCTGGTCATGGCGTCGGGCACCTGCTCGCAGTCCTCGACGGTGGGCTTGCGCAGCCAGGCCTCGACGAGGCCCACCACCATGCCGGCGCCGATGGCCGGGTGCAGCGTGGTGATCGGCGCTCCGAGCACGCCGGTGACCACCGAGAGGAGCTTGGCCCCCGACAGGAGCGTAAAGAGGCCGCAGAGCAGCGAGGTGGGCAGGATCCACGCGTAGAGCATGTCCTGCAGCCGGCCGCCCTCGTGGTGGGCGAAGCCCCAGAAGAACATGCCGACGAGCAGCGCCGGGATGAGCCACTTCAGCGCGGTGACCCACGGGCTCGGCGGCGGGATGACCTCGAGGGCGGGGCGGTCCTGCGGCTGGCCGAAGTAGCGCATCATGCCCTGGACGTGGGCGGCGCCGACGACGGCGACCACCTTCTTGCCGGGCGCGTCCTCGATGGCCGACATGAGGAAGCGGTCGCGCTCGTCGATGAGCGGCACCTGCAGCGTGGGGATGACCCGCGCGAAGTCCCGCATGCTCTCGCTGATGTTGTCGCGGTCCTTCATCTTCTCGAGCGCCTCTTCGGAGATCTCCTCCCGCGAGAGGAAGGCCTCCATCAGCGCGCCGAGCACCTTGACCTTGTCCATGAAGCGCAGGTTGCGCCAGGTGCGCTTGAGCGTCGCCTGGATGTCGCGGTCGGCGAGCACGAGCTCGGCGCCGACCTCGCGCGCCTTCTCGACCCCGGCCATCAGCTCGGCGCCGGGCCGCACGCCCAGCTTGTCGCCGAGGCGCTTCTGGTAGGCCGACAGCGCCAGGTTCGACAGCAGGAAGAGCACCTTCTGCTGGCGGATGACCTGGAAGATGTCGAGGCGGCGCCAGCGGTCCTCGTCGGTGAGCGCGTCGAAGCGGGTCTTGCACAGCTCGACGCAGACGGTGTCGGGCCGCACGCGCTCGATGACGTCCTTCACTTCCTGGACGCTGCGCTCGGAGATGTGGGCGGTGCCGATGATGTAGAAGGAGCGGTCCCCGCGCTCGAGGACGGTCACGTTTCCGGACATGGTGCGGCAACCTACACCCAGACGCGTGATCCTGCGAGTCGAATCCCCGGGCGGACCCCCAGCGTCGCTAGGAGTGGACGCTTCTGTCCTCTCCTCCGGCCCCCGGTGGTCATGGTGGCCGCCGGGGGCTTCTTTCTAAGGGGCGCGGCGGCGGCGCCGCAGGCATGCGAGGCCCGCCAGCAGGGCGAGCGGCGCGGCCCCCGAGGTGGGCGCGGTGGCGCAGCCGCCGTCGTCACCCTTCGCGGCGCCGCCGACGGAGGCGTCGGGCCCTCGTGGAATCCCTCCGCAGCCACCGTCGGGGTGCGGTTCCGTGCCGGAGCCGCATCGCGCGGCGGCGTCCGGTGGCGAGGGCGCGGCATCGGGGACCGCGGCGTCCGGGGGCGCGGCGTCGGGCGATGCCGCGTCGGGCGCCGCCGCGTCGGGCGCGGCGTCGGGCGGCCAGAGGTCGGGCGCGCCGGCGTCCGCGTCGGCGCAGGCCTGTCCGTCGGCGCACGGCGTGCGGAACGTGTACGTCCACGGCACGTCGAGCACGCGGCCGTCCTGCAGGCGCACGCCGGGCTCGACGCGCACCGTGTGCTCCGCGTCGGGCGCGAGCGGCGCGGTCGGCCGCAGCTGCACCAGCCGCGAGCTGTCGTCGGGGCTGCCGCCCCAGCGCGTGTGGTGCAGCGAGAAGGGCACCTCGGCGCCGCCGGCGTCGAGCAGGCGCACCGTCTCCGTGTTCACGCTTCCGTTGATCGTCCCGGCGCCGAAGACCAGCGTGATCCAACTGTCGACCGTGGCGGGGTCGCCCGAGCGCAGTCGCCGCGGCGCCTCCGGCCACGTGTGCGTCACGACCGCCCGCGCCGGCCAGCGGTCGTGCAGGCGGTCCCACAGCGCCTGCAGGTACGCGCCCGTCGGCGCGATCTCGCTCGTAAGGCTCCCGGGGATGCCCGGATCCATGTAGTTGGCCGCCGTCCACGGGATGACCGGCCGCATCTCCCGCTCGTACACCGGCGCGATCGCATGGAAGCGGTCGATGACCAGCGTCTTCACGCGCCGCATGCCCTGGTCGATCGTCTCGCGCTCGACGCGGTGCCCGTGCACGTCGGCCATCACGGCGATGACGTCGTCGAAGGGCACGAACAGGGCCGGCTTGAAGCGCAGGTACCCGTCGGTGAAGAGGAAGGCGTCCGTCCCGGGATCGGCGGGGTCCTGCGCCGTCGGGTACTCCTTGCCGTTGACGGTGCGCGGGAAGGGGCCGTCGTGCTCGTGGACCTGGTGCAGGAAGACCGAGTCGAAGAGCTCGTCCTGTAGGCCGTGCGCCGCGAGGCCCATGAGGAACGCGACCTGCTTGCGCTCCTCGGGCGTGTCGAAGGGCGCGCGGGCGCGCAGGTGGCGCACGTAGCCGTCGACGAAAGGCTCCCAGTGGGCCAGCTCGCCGTAGCCGTCGCCGATGGCGTACCCCGAGTCGGGGAAGGAGGCGCCGATCTGGGCCGCCTCACGGATCTCGGGGTCGGCGAAGAAGTCGCGCAGCTCGCCCGGCGGCAGGTTCTCGATGGCCCATCCGGTGACGTGCACGTGGCCGTTGATGCCGTGGGCGGCGGCGCCGGCGGGCAGCGCCGCGAGGACGAGCAGGAGTGGGACGCGCATGCGGAGGACTGTATCGCCCGCGGCGTCCCGCGTGCCACGCCGTCGCGCGCCGTGGTACGAAACAGCGTCCGACGCGGGAGAAGCCGATGCGTTCCGGCCTGTTGTGCGTGGTGTTGGCGGTTTGGGGCTGCGGCGCGGCGCCGCCACCCGTGGCGCCGAAGGCGATCGACTGGGTGCACGACGACCATCCCGGCGCGCTGGCGACGGCGAAGGCCACGGGCAAGCCGCTCGTCATCGACTTCTGGGCGCCCTGGTGCCACACCTGCCTGTCCATGAAGCACACGGTGCTCGCCGATCCCGCCATCGCGGCGCTCGGCGACCGCTTCGTGTGGCTCGCCGTCGACACCGACCGGCCCGCGAACGCCGCCGTCGTCGAGCGCCTGCCCATCGACTTCTGGCCGACGTTCTTCGTGCTCGACCCCAAGGACGAGACCGTCCAGGCGCGGCACGTGGGCGCGGCCTCGGTGGACCAGTTCCGCGCCTTCCTGAAGCGCGGCGAGGCCGGCGTGCTCGCGGAGGCCGAGCTGCGGGCCGACGACCCGCTCCGCTTCGTCCGCGACGGCGACCGCGCCGTGCAGGCCGAGGACCTCGCCGCCGCCGACGCCGCCTACGCCCGCGCGTTCGAGCAGGCGCCGGCCGATTGGGCCCGCGCCCCGGAGGTGCTCGTCGCGTGGGCCGGCGTGAAGCACGACCGCGAGGACTGGGCGGGGTGCCTCGCGCTCGGCGAGGCCCGCCTCGACGAGGCGGCCCGGGGGCGCACCGGCAGCGCCGCCGACTTCGCCTCGTTCGTCGGCGAGTGCGCCGCGCACGTCGAGGCCGAGCGGGCGCAGGCCTTTCGCCGGCGCGCGGTGGCGATGATCGACGCGCTGCTCGCCGATCCCGCGGCGCCGCTGGCCGTGGACGATCGGTCCGAGGCGCTGCGCATCCAGCGCGGCATGCTCGAGGCGCTCGGCGAGGCGGACGCGGCGCGGGCGAAGGCCGTGGCGCAGCGCGACCTGCTGGCGACGGCGTGGGCGGCGGCCGAGGCGCCGTTCGCGCGCATGACGTTCGCGTGGCCCCGGGCCGAGGTGCACGTCCACCTGGGCGAGGGCGCGGCGCTCGTCCCCGACCTGCAGCAGCTCGCGGCCGCGCTGCCCGACCAGTACGACCCGCCGTACCGCCTCGCCTGGGTCCTCCTGAAGCTGGACCGGCGCGACGAGGCCCGCGACGCGGCGCAGCAGGCGGTGGAGCGGGCGTATGGTCCGCGCAAGGGGCGGGCGTGGAAGCTCCTGGCCGACGTGCAGGCGGCGCGGGGCGACGCCGCGGGGCAGCGCGCGGCGCTGCAGGCCTGGGTGGACCACGAGCGCGGTCTGCCGCCGGCGATGCGCAGCGCGAAGCGTCTCGAGCAGGCCGAGGCGGCGCTCGCCGCGGCGCCCTGACGGGTCAGCCCTCGGCGTTCAGCAGGAGCTTGAAGTGCGTGGGGTCGCGGCACACGCGCATCGCCTCCTCGACGGCGACGCGCCCGCCGCGGACGGCGCGCGCCAGCGACTCGTCGAAGGCGATGGTGCCCTCCTGCCGCGACGACTGGATCTGGCTCGGGAAGAGGTGCGTCTTGCGATCGCGGATGAGGTGCGAGAACGCGTAGTTCACGCGCACGAGCTCGAGGACGGGCACCCGCGAGCGGCCATCGCTGCCCGGCAGCAGCCGCTGCGCGACGATGGCCCGGGTGACGTCGGCCAGCTGCAGCCGCACCTGCGCCTGCTGGTTCTCGGGGAACATGTCGATGATGCGGTCGATCGCCTGGGCCGGCGAACCGCTGTGGAGCGTCGAGAGCACGAGGTGCCCCGTCTCGGCGGCGGTGAGCGCGGCGGCGATCGTGTCCTGGTCGCGCATCTCGCCGACGAAGATCACGTCCGGCGACTCGCGCAGCGCGGCGCGCAGGCCCCCGGCGAACGAGTCGACGTGCACGCCGAGCTCGCGCTGGTGGATCAGGCACTTCTTGCGGCGGAACAGGTACTCGATCGGGTCCTCGAGCGTGATGACGTGCAGCGACCGCGTCGAGTTGAGGTGCTCGAGCATCGCCGAGAGCGTCGTCGACTTGCCCATGCCCGTGGGCCCGGTGACGAGCACCAGACCGTAGGGATAGTCGGTGAGCGTCGCGACCTCCGGCGGCAGGTGGAGATCGGCGAACGTCGGCACCTTCTCCCAGATGGGCCGGAAGACGGCGGCGAGACCCGCTCGCTGGCGGAAGAGGTTCACGCGGAAGCGCGCGGGGCCGCGCGCCTCGGTGGCCGGCAGCTCGAAGGCCAGATCGGTGCTGCCGCGCGCCTCGAGCTCGTCGCGCCGACGCTGCGTGAGGACGGGCGCGAGCGCGTCGAGCAGGTCGTTCCGATCGAACACCGCGCCCGGCAGGGGGCGCAGCTCGCCGCCTTCGCGCACGGTCACCTCGGTCTCCTCGGAGACGACGACGTCGGACGCGCCGCGCGCGACGGCGGCCTCGAGCAGCGCCGCGATGCCGTGTACCGGCCACGACGTCTCGGTGCGCGCCACGTCGGCGGGCGCCGGCGCCGCGTCCCCGCGCGGCCGGAAGCCGAGCGCCAGCCCCGTCGGCAGCAGCCGCACCCGCAGGTCGAACAGGCCGAGCCGCGGCGGCCGGTACTCGGCGTCGACCTTGCCGTCGCGCTCCAGCGCCTGGCGCTGGGCCGCCGTCAGCAGCTGCTGCGTCATGAGCGTCAGCGTCTCGCCCGTCGTCGGCGGCTCCGACGAGAGCGGCCGCGGCTCGCGCCCCACGAAGAGCACCGGCGGCTGGTCGGCACGCAGCTGCAACGAGTCGGCGCCGTGGTCGGCCACGAGCGCCAGCAGCTCGTTCAGCGTCGCCATCACTCCACCACCACGCGGTCCGTCGCGCCCCGCCCGAAGGTCTCGGGCATGTACATCTCCTCGGCCTTCGGCGGCGGCACCACGAACGTGCCCGGCGTCGTGGCGCGCGCGACGTACGCGTACTCGTGGACGCCCTCCCACAGCAGCGACGCGAACGCCTCGGCGCGCTGGTCGCGCAGGTTCTGGTGCTCGTACCAGGGACCCCACCACCACCACCCGCCGCCGCGCCGGTTCGCGGGCGCCTGCGTCTCGACCCGCCGCGACGTCGCCAGCGCCGGGTTGAGCGGCTCGAAGCCGGCGGGGAGGGGATCCGCCAGCGCCACGTGGTACCGCCGCGCCGGCGCCACCATCGTCAGCTTCACCCGCACGGCGGCGCCGGCCTTCACGCGCCACGTGCCGTCGGCGTCGCGCCGTACGTCGCGCGGATCGTCGACCCCCTCGTACGCGCGCTCGACCGTGAAGCCGTGGTCCGCCGGCTTCAGCTGCAGGTCCTTGGGGGCGTAACGCAGACCGATGCGGTAGTAGAGGCGCCCCGCGCCCTGCTTGTCGATGACCACCGGCGTCGGGCCCGCCTCGACGAGCGTCCGCATCGGGATGTCGATCTCGGCCTGTTCGGTCGTCCGCCCCTTGAACGCGTGCTGACCGGCGAACCGCTCGCCGAGCCAGACCTTGGCGACGAAGTCGGGCGTCTTGCCCTCGAAGCGCGCGAAGTAGCGGTCGAGCGCCAGCAGGACGAAGGCGTTCTCCTGCGTGTTGCCCCAGCGGCCGCGCGTGCGGTGCGCCAGCAGGCCGCGCACCACTTTGGGGATGAGGTCGCTGTCGGCGGCCGTCTCGACGAACGCCTCGAGGATGACGCCGTCGGTCCGGCGCGACGACGCGAGCAGCACGTGGTTGCCGACCTCCGCGCCGTAGCCGGTGGCGAACTGCGCCGTCCCCGCCGTCTCGCTCACGCGGTTCTCGAGGTGGCGGCGGATGGTCTTCACCGCGGCGGCGTCGCCCTGCAGCGCGAACATCAGCCAGCCGAGCGACTCCGGCGAGAGGCCGTCGGGCTTCGCCTCTTCGAGCAGGCGCCGCGCGCGCGCCGGATCGCCCGCGTCGAGGCGCTGGCGCACGGACAGGGCGTAGGCGAGCACCGCCCGGCGCGCCTCGGGGCCGTACCACTCGGGGAAGCGCCGCTCGATGTCGGCGAGGTAGCGCAGCGATCGCTGCACGAGGTCGCCGGGGACGGCGAAGCCCTTCGCCTTCGCCCGCGCCAGCGCGTGCGCCACGTGCACGCTCACGTAGGGCACCGACTCGTCGCCGCGCCGCCAGAACGCGAAGCCGCCGTCGTCGTTCTGCATGCCGCGCAGGCGCTTCAGATCGGCCTCGATCGTGGCCGCGAGCTCCGCCGCCGGCGGCAGCCCCTCGGCCTCGAACGCGCCGAGCACGTCCTTCAGCGCGGCGATGGCGAGGATGCGCGACGAGACCTGCTCCGCGCACTCGTACGGGTAGCGGACGAGGTACAGGAACGCGTCGGTCAGCGCCTGCAGGGCCGTCGACGAGGTGGTGACCTCGAGCTGGCCGAACGCGGGGATCGCGTCGGCGGGCGCCTGCACCGGCTGGCGGATGGCGCCGTCATCGATCTCGCCGTAGGTGGCGAACGCCTCGGTCGTCGCCGGCGTGTACACGGGCAGCTCGCCGCTCGCGGCGTCGGCGAAGCCGGGCGTGGCGGCGGCGACGGCGAAGCGCGCGGTGCCCGCCGACTCGGCGGCCGCGGGGAAGCGCACCTCGACGCGATCGCCGGCCGGCACCCGCAGCCGGCGCCCCGCGCCCGCCGTCAGCGTCAGGTTGCTCGCGCGCACGGCCACCTCGACGTCGAGCGGCGCTTCGGTCTGGTTCTGGAGCACCACCGGCAGCTCCAGCCGGTCGCCGAAGTTCAGGAAGCGCGGCGCCGACGGCCGGACCATGAGCGGCAGGCGCGCGGTGATCGCGGCGTCGCCCTTCCCGAAGTGCCTGCCGCCGGCGACCGCCACCGCGGTCACGCGGTAGCGCGTCAGGTTGTCGGGCAGCTTCACCGGCACCTCGGCGCGGCCGTCGGCGCCCGTCTTCACCGCCGGCGCGAAGACGGCCAGCGCCGAGAAGTCGGCGCGGACGGCGATCGGCGTGCTGTCGGCGGGCGCCTCGGCCGCCGCTGAGGCCGCCGGCGCGGCGCCGGTGTCCATCTCCATGCGCATCATCGCGCCGGGGGGGGAGGGCGGCATGGCCAGCGACCGGCGCTTGGGCATGCCGCCGCCCATGCGGCCCTCGTTCTGCTGCCGCTCGAGCTCGTCGAGCGCGGGGCCCTGCGCCAGCACCAGCAGCTGCTCCCGCGAGCGTCGGTCGTACACGTCGGCGCTGCGCCCCGCGTAGAACGTCGCGAGCGGGTCCGGCACCTCGTACCCGGTCAGCGCCAGGACGGCCTCGTCGACGACGACCAGGGCCACCTGCGCGTCGGCCGCCGGCTTGCCGTCGGCGTCGGTCACCTGCACGGCCACCTTCGTCTCGGCGCCGGGCGCGAGCGCCGCCGCCGCCGGCGTCGCCCGCACCTGCAACGTGCGGCGCAGCGGCGGCACCGCCAGGCCGATCGAGCCGCTGGCAAACGCCGGCCGCGTCCCGCGGTCGCGCGGCTTCGCGCCGACGAGGTCGACCTGCACCGTGACCCCGGGCACCCACGCCTCGTCCACCGGGATGTGCAGCGTGTGCGTGGCGCCCTCGATCCGGAACCGCTCGGTCTTCAGCAGGCCGGAGCGGCGCAGCGTCAGAAGGCCCTCGGCGGGCGCGAACGGCGCCTGGACCAGAATCTGCGCCACCTGGCCGCCCTGGTACTCGCGGCGGTCCGGCACGAGGGTCACGCGATCGGCGTCCGGCGTCTCGGCGCTCGGCCGCTCACCGCCGGACACCCAGATCATGAGCACGGTGCGGTTGCGGCGGCCCTGCGCGTCGGTGACCTCGGCGCGGACGCGCCACTGCCCGCCCCGCCCCGGCTCGAACGTGCACTCGCCGGGCTCGCTGCCCGACGAGAGCTTGCACTCGGCGCGGTCGGTGGCGACCTCCGTCCACTCGCGGCCGCGCCGGCGCCACGTCAGGCGCTCGGCGACCACCCGGACGGGGCGCCCGGTCACCGCCTGGCCGTCGAGATCGACGGCGACGGCCTCGACCTGCAGCTTCTCGCCGGCGCCGACGAACGGGCGCGGCGTGCGCAGGCCGACGTAGACCGACGACGGGTGGACGAGCAGGCTGGCGGCGCGCGTCCATGCCTGGCGGTTGACGTCCTCGACGGTGGCCTCCGCCTCGACGGCGTAGGCGCGCGGCGGCTCGGCGGCCCGGAACTTCAAGCGCGCGCGGTGCACGCCGTCGCCGTCGGTGCGGCCCTCGAGCGCCTCGGTCGTCGCCTCGCCGCGGCCGCCGTGCGGCATCCACCAGGGCGCCCATTCGCCGAAGCTGAAGTCGTCGCGGCCGGGCGGCACGAAGTGGCCGGGGGTCGCGGTGATGCGCCAGCGGGCGGGCGCGCCGGGCAGGGCGCCGCCGGAATAGTACCTCGCCACCACGCCGACCACGGCCTCGCCGCCGACGAGGTGCGGCCCCGCGCTCTCGGTGCGCGCCTGCACCTCGAACTCGGGGCGGCGGAACTCCTGGACCTCGAGCGCGTGCCCGACCTCGCGGCCCGCGGTCGGGCCGCCGCCGCCCTCCGCCTCGAGGCGCAGCCACGCCGTGCCGAGGTTCATCTCGGCGGGGAGCTTCAGCGTCAGGTCGAAGCCGCCCCAGGCGTCGAGGGCCGCCGCGCCGGCGCCCACCTCGTTGCCGCGGGCGTCGTTCAGGCGCCAGCGCACCGACTTCGCCGCGTGCTGGAAGGCGCCGACGTCGCCGGCGGGACCGCCGCCGACGCGCCGGATCCAGCCCTTCACGCGCGCCGTCTCTCCGGGCTTGTACAGGTGGCGGTCGTCGAAGACGTACCAGCGCAGCGCGTCGTGGGGTGGCCGGCGCTGCCAGCCGCTCCCCCAGAAGCCGGTGCTCTCCGGCAGGAGGGCCACGTCGTCGCCGCGCCGGGCGACGAGCACCTGCGCCTTCGCCGGCAGCATCAGCGTGGCGAGGCCGTCCGGGCCGGTGCGCGCGCTCTCGCCCTCGAGGCGCAGATCGACGCCGTCGAGCGGCTTGCCGTCGGCGAGGTTCGTCGCCCAGGCGACCATGCGCTCCCCGTCGACGAACGCGTCGAGCGCGAGGTCGGTCACCTGCACCCAGACGCGGACGTCGCGCCGCCGCCAGCGCTCCTTCGGCTGGACGGCGGGCTCCACCACGAGGACCGCCTGCCCGCGCCCGCCGAGCCGGGCGCCGACGTCGATGCGCGTCTCGGTGAGCGCGTCCCGCGCGCCCTCGACCTTCACCACCGCGTCGGACAGCAGCCGGCCCGGCACGGGCGGCGGCGGCTCGGCGTGGCGATCGCGGGCCCACACCGTGAAGGCGGCCCAGTCCTGCGGCTCCACCTGGTAGATCCGCACCCTCAGCGCGTCGTGGTTGACGGTGTAGACCGGGAAGCGGCCCTCGGCGGCCGGGTCGAGCACCGCCATCGGCTCGCCCTGGGCCGTCAGCAGCGGCTCCGCCTCGCCCACGGCGAACGTGTGGCTGCGGTCGCCGGTGAGGCCCTGCCCGAAGGCGTCCTTCAGCCGCTCGTCGAGCGTGACGGTGTACCGGGTGCGCCCGCGGGTCGGTCCGCGGAGGGTCATGCCGGTGCCGCCGACGTCGATCTCGAGGCCGGGCAGCTCGGGCGAGACGCGCACGAGCGACGGGTCGAAAGACGTCTCGTCGACGGGGTTGGTGAACGCGATGTGCCAGGGCGTGAGCGGCGGGCACTGCCCGCGCCAGCCGCACTCGGCGCGCTCCACCCGGAAGGGGCCGTAAGTGCGGAGCTCGAAGCTCTGCGCCTTGTCGGTCGTGCGCGGCCCCTCGGCGGACGGCGTGCCGCTGCCGAAGCTCACCGTGACGGACTTGTCGGCGGGCAGGCCCTTCTCGGCGCGGAACGCGAGCCAGCGGCCGGGTCCGGCGGCGTCGGCGAGCCGCTTCAGCTCGGGGTGGGCGGCCACCTCGGCGTCGGTCAGGCGCCGGAGCGCGGGCGCGCCGCCGAGCAGCCCGGCGCTCACCTTGACGCGCTTCAGGACGGCGTCGGGGTCGATGCGCTGGTCGAACGCGGCGAACATCGGCGTGTCGCGGCGCTGGGGGCCGTCCGGCGGCCAGTGCGCGGTCAGCGAGGGCGGCGGCGTGCGGAACGTCCAGCGCGCGGCCTTCGCGAGCGCGCCGCCGTTCGCCGACTTCGTGCCGGCGGGCACCGCGACGGTGTACTCGGTCGCCTGCGGGAAGCGGCCGCCGTCCGGCTCGAAGAGCAGCGTGCGCGTGCCGACCCAGCGCCACCTGCCGGGCGGGGCCGGCTCGATCGTGACGGGCACGGTGGTGGCGGCGTCGCTCTGCCCCGTCACGGCGACCATCGGCTGCGAGAACGTGAGGCTGAGGTGCGGGGCGAGCGGGACGTCGCCCTCGGGCTGGTGGCGCACGACCTCGAGCGGGCCGCCCTTCACGTCGGCCGGCGGCGGCGCCTCGGCCGGCGGCGGGAACGGCGTCTTCACCGTCTCGCCCGTCTTCGGCGCGGGCAGCGTCGACGCCGGGAAGCGGAACGCCTCGACCGCGGCCCCCTCGCCGGCGCCCGCGGGCAGGCGCGCCAGCAGCGCCGCCACGCGCTCCGGCGACAGCGGCTCGCCCTTCACGGCGGGCGTCCGCTCGGCGGCGCCGGTGGGGGGCGCCCCCTCGCTCACGTCGAAGACGAGGCCGCGACCCGCGTCCGCCTCGTCGGCCACCTCGGCCGCCTGCGCCGATTTCATCACCACCTCCTCGACGTCGCACCCGCAGAGCGCGACGACCCCCAAGAGCGCCGTGATCCTGAGCATGGCCATCCCAATACTCCGTCGCACCGAGACGCGCCAGGGGGCCGGGGCGGAGGCGATCGAGGGTCGGACCCTGCGAGACCCACGAACGGACGGGGCGCTGCTGTCAACCGCCACGATCTAGGGACCGGGGCCTCGCCACGCCGACGACGGCGAAACACCAGAGAGGAGAGAGCCGATGTCCACGTTGAAGGCCCCGCAGTACCGTCTCGCGTTCGGAGACCTGATCGAGAACCGCCTGCTCCATCTGCACCGGCTGCCCACCGGGGGGCGCGACGAGGCCGCGGTTCGCCGGCTCTCGGCGGAGATCGACGCCGTGCTCGGCCGCGAGGCGGAGGTGACCGGCGGCGATCTGAGCGAAGCGTTCGAGCAGCACGTGGAGGTCACCACGTCGCTGAACCACACGCTGCTCGCCGCGAAGCGCAACCCGCTGTACCCGGCGGCGAAGCGCGCGGCGGCGACGGCCCTGCACGACACGCTGCTCGCCGAGCGCACGTCGGCGCGGCGTTCGCCGGACGAGCGCGCCGCCGACGCGCTTCTCGCGCGCAGCCAGCGCCCGCGCCTGCAGGCGGCGCTCGAGCTCTTCCCCGCGGCGCCCGGCGAGCGTTCGCTCGCGGCACTCGTTCATCTCTGGATCGAGCGCGGCGAGGCGCTCGGTCGCCTCAGCAGCGCGCGGAGCGCCCCGGCCGACGCGCAGCGGCGCACGCTGCCGGCCATCGTGCGCGACGCGACCGCGCTCGTTGCCCGCATCCGCGCCGCCGTGCGCCTCGAGCTCAAGGAGGACCCGACGGTGCCGGCGAACCTCGAGGCGCAGGTGCTCGGCTACTTCGACGCGCTCCGCCCGTCGCGCCGCCGCCGCGCCGCCGGGGCGACGGCGTCCGCGGCGCCCGCGGCTGCTGCGCCGGCGGCGCCCGCGCCAGTCTCGCCCACCTGAACGCTCCACCCGGACGCCCGCCGGGCGACTACCCCCACGGCGCGTTCACCGGCACCCGGCCCACCCATCGCGACAGGAGCTCCGCGATCTCTTCGTCGACCACGCGCTCCGTGAGGAGGCCGTCGCGCGAGTGCACCGCCATGCGCTCGATGCTGCCCTCGAGCTCGTAGAAGTTGCCCGGCCAGGGCGCCTCGAGGGCGAACTCGAGGTAGCGCGCGCGCGCGGCGGGGACGAACGTCAGCGGGACGCCGAGCGCCCGCTCGTTTCGCGCGAGCTCGTAGTCGATGTTCGCGGCGATGTCCTCGGGCCGGTCCTTCAACGCCGGCACGTGGAACCACCACCGGTCGATGCACGCCAGCAGCGACTCGCGGAGCGTGCCCGCCTCGACCGCGTCCCTCGGGTCCTCGCGGTTGCAGCAGACGAGCTGGACGTCGCACGCCATCCCGCCGTCGGCGAAGAGCCGGGGCACGACGCCCCGCTCGATCACGGCCTGCAAGATGGCTTGCGCGTCCCGCGGCAGCGCGCCGACCTCGCGCAGGCAGAGCACACCGCCCTCGGCCTGGCGCAGGACGCAGCGGTCTTCGGCCCCGGGATCGCCCGGCACCTGCCCGAACAGCTCGCCGATCACCTCGTCGTCGAACCACGTCGAGCAGTCGAACTCCACGAACGCGCCGGTCACGAGCCCGCAGGCCTTCTTCGCCGCGTAGACGCGCCGCGCGAGCGCGACCTTGCCGGTACCGTCGGGTCCGACGAGGAGGATCGGCGTGCGGCAGCGGGTCGCCACACTCTCGATCCTGTCCAGGAGCAGGGCGAAGTCGACGTTGTAGACGGGGATGTCGAGCTCGGGTGCGGCCTCGTCCAGGGCGACGTGCTCGTCCTCCCTCGCCGGCGTGTCGACGCGCGGGTGGGTCTCCCCGAGCGCGCGGAGGCGGGCGCGCAGGTCGATGATCTGGGCGGGCTCGCCGGTCTCCGGCCGCGGCGCGGCGACGAGCCGGCCCGGCAGCTCCCCCGACTCGATGAGGAAGAAGAGGCAAAGCCGCTGGGCGTCGGAGAGGGGCTCGCCGTTGACGAGGACGTCCTCCGCCTCGGCGTCGTACCCGCGCCGGGCCGCCCACCGGCCGAAGGCCGCGATGGTGGTCGCGAAGTCCGCCTCTTCCGGGGGGAGCGCGTCGAGCGTGATGAGCGCCGCGGGCACCAGCGCGCGCACGTCCTCGGCCACCTGCGCGGCGAGCGCGTGCGCCCCGGGCGGATACAGCAGGTCGACGCGCGCCGGCCGGAAGTGCTCGACGAGCGCCGCCGTCGGGCGCCACTTCGTCGAGCGCTCCTGCGGGGCGCAGGCGTCCTGCTCGAGGTCGACGGGGGCGACGAGGGTGACGGGCCGAGTCGAGGACATGGCGCGAGCGTAGCCCGGACGCGCTGGATTGTCGCGCCGGCGCGCCCGGGTTAGGCTCGCCCAATGCCTGCAAGTCCCCAGCGCGTCGTCGCCGACCTGAAGAAGCTGCGCGAGCTCACCGCCACCGCCGAGGGCAGCCAGCGCCTCGCCTGGACGCCCAAGTGGGTCGAGGCCCGCGAGTGGTTCAAGACCACGTTCGAGGGGGTCCCGGTCGAGATCGAGACCGATCCCGCCGGCAACCTGTGGGTGACGCTGCCCGGCCGCTCGACGGACCGCGTCGTGCTCGGCAGCCACCTCGACTCGGTGCCGAACGGCGGCTGGCTCGACGGCGCGCTCGGCGTGATCGCCGGCGCCGAGGTGCTGCGCGCGCTGCACCGCGACGGCGTCGACCTGCCGGTGAGCGTCAGCGTCGTCGACTGGGCCGACGAAGAGGGCGCGCGCTTCGGCCGCTCGCTCTTCGGCAGCGGCGCGGTGAGCGGCACGCTCGAGGTCGACCAGATCCGCGGCTTCCGCGACCGGAACGGCGTGACGCTCGAGGAGGCGGTCCGGGCGCACGGCGTCCACCTCGAGACCATCCTCGAGGCCGGCCGCATCCTGCCGAGCATCAAGGCCTCGGCCGAGCTGCACATCGAGCAGGGGCCGGTGCTCGAGGCGGCGGGGCTGCGGCTCGCCGCGCTGCACGGCATCCTCGGCGTCGAGCGCTCCATGGTGAAGTTGCGCGGTCAGGCGGCCCACGCCGGTGCGACGCCCATCCCGATGCGCCGCGACACGACGCTGGCCGCCGCGCGCATGGCCGTCGAGATCCGCGACCTCGGCCTGAAGCACGACGCGTTCTCGACCATCGGCGTGTGGCGCGTCCACCCCGCCGTGCCCACCGCCGTCAACGGGCGCACCGAGTTCAGCGTCGACATGCGCCACCTCGACCGCGGCGTCCTCGAGTCCATGGTGGCCGGCCTGCGCGAAATCGTGGCGCGCGTCGCCGCCGAGGAGCGCTGCGAGGCCGAGCTCGAGACGCTCTGGTCGATCGCGCCCATCGCGTTCGATCCCGACCTCGTGCGCTTCGCCGCCGACGCCGTCGAGGCGCGCAGCGGCGTGCGGCAGATCATGCCCTCGGGGCCGATGCACGACTCGGCGGAGATGGCGCGCGCTGGCGTGCCCACCGTGATGATGTTCGTGCCGTCGATCCGCGGCCTGTCGCACACGCACATCGAAGACACCGCCGAGGCCGACCTCGAGCTCGGCGTCGCGGCGTTCGACGACCTCGTGCGCCGCATGTTGCCCTGGGCCGCCGAGCGCTGACGGCGCGCGGCGACTCAACGCTTGAGGCGCTCGATCTCGGCGAGGGCCTCCGCGAGACGCGCTTCGAGCTCGGCGACGCGGCGGGCCTCGTCCTCGGCGCGGCGGGCTTCGTCCTCGGCGCGGCGCTGCGTCGCCTCCAGCATGGCGCCCATGCGCTCGACCCACTCCGTCGACTCGAGGATGGGGGCGTTCGCCTTGAAGAAGCGCAGTCGGTCGCCCTCCAGACCGAGGTCGAGGCCGAGGATCGCCGAGGGGTAGCGTCCCGCCTGGGGCAAGATCGGGACGTAGGCGCCGCCGGCCGCCGGCAACACGTAGCCGCGCAGCCGGCCGCGGGCGCGGTCGAACACGAAGTACTCGGGGATGCCGAGCTCCGCGTAGAAGCGGACGTTCTCCTCGGCGTCTTTGCGCCGGTCGCCGCCGAAGTGGACCTCGAGGACGAAGTCGAGGCCCTTGCCCTCGGCGCTGACGACCCACTTCGTCCGCGGGTGCGGATCGACGTCGAAGACGACGAGCAGGTCGGGCGCGAAGCGCCGCGCGCCGGGGTAGTACACCGCGAGCTCGGAGGCGATGTAGACGCCGCGACCCTCGCGTCCGAAGAAGCCGCGGAGCGCGTCGAGCGCGGCGACCTTGGCGGCGAAGTGCAGATCGCCTTCGGGTGGGGCCGCCTCGTGCTCGCCGAGGCTCGGCGAGAGCGCGTCGACGACCCGGCGCCGCGCATCCGGCGACAGCGCGTCCCACTCCGCCTGCGTGGGCGCCCGCGTCGGCTCGTGTCGTCCGGGGTCGTGCGTGGGGTTCATGGCGGCAGGATCGCGCCCGGCGCCCACCCCGTCAACGGCGGCGCAGGTGCGCGATCACCGTGACGTGGGCCGT
This sequence comes from Myxococcota bacterium, assembly GCA_963169045.1. Lineage (GTDB taxonomy): Bacteria > Myxococcota_A > Bradymonadia > UBA7976 > UBA1532 > CAUJDF01. The sequence continues at coordinate 59,376 of CAUJDF010000056.1, read as the reverse complement.
GCCGGGCATCTGGTCGAGCAGCGCGAGGCGGTCGACGACGTAGCGGGACAGCGCGGCGAGGTCGTCGGCGAGCGAGCGCGGCGAGGGCGCGACGTAGACGACGCGCGACGGTCCGAGCGCGCTGAGCGCGCCCATGGCGGCGTCGCCGAAGGGACGGCGCATCGCGTGGAGCAGCGCGGCGTCGGGGCGCAGGCCGCGCTGGGCGAGGCGGCGCAGGGCGTGGTCGGCGCGGCCCACCCGGAACGTCGCGTTCGTCACGCCCGCCGCGGCGGCGTTGGCCTCGGCGTCGGCGACGGCCTGGCGGACCTCGTCGACGCCGGTGAGCGCCCCGCACACGCGGGCCAGCGGCAGGCTGAGCGTGCCGACGCCGCAGCCGACCTCGACGACGTGGGCGGCGCCGGAGAGGGCGCCCGTGACCTCGGCGCGCAGGGCGTCGAGGCTGCCGGGCGACTGCGGCGTCCAGGCGGGGAGCGTGGCGCGGAAGCGGTCGCCGCCTGCCGCGAGCCAGAGCGTGGCCTCGCCGCGCACGAGCTCGGGGCGGGCGAGCACGTCGAACCGGCCGGGCGGGATGACCTCGACGAGCAGTGTCGCGCCGGGGACGACGCCGGCGAGCGACGCGGGATCGACGGGGCGCGCGACGCCGACGACGACACGCGCGCCGCCGTCGCCGACCTGGACGACGACGTGGCGCAGCAGGCCCTCGCCGGTGGCCGGATCGAAGGGCGCCCAGTCGGCGAGGTCGCGCCTCGCCTGCGAGAGCAGCGCGTTGACCGCCGGGTCCTGCGCGGGGCAACGCGTCAGGTCGACGGGCGCCTCGGGCGCGTCCATGCCGAGGACGAGCGCGCCGTCGGTTCCGCGCAGCGCGCGGGCGACGGCGCGGGCGCGGAAGCCGTCGCGCGGCGGGGCCGGCAGCACGGTCACGGGCCCAGCGAGGCGCCGCTCGACGCGGGCGCGCTTGAGGTCGAGCGCCGCTTCCGGCGTGCAGTGGCGTAGAGGGCAGCCCGGGCAACGCGCGGCCTGGTCGCAAGCGGGATCGGCCCGCCCGGGCGACGCGGCGACCACCCGCGTCACACGCGCGCTCGTGCGGCCGCGGCGGTCGGTCCCGAGCGCGATCTCGACGCGCTCGCCCTCGAGGGCGCCCGGCACGGGGACGCGCCGGCCGTCGACCACGGCGACGCCCTGGCCGCCGGCGGTCGTGGCGACGATGTCGACCTGCATGGGGAGATGAGCTGCGGGCGGGGGGGATGCCGGGGCGGGCGCGTCAGAGGCCGATGGGCACCGACTGGTAGAAGCGGTCGACGTCGACCACCTCGCGCACCGCCGCCGTCCAGCGGATCTGCGCCGCGTGCCAGAAGTTGTCGGTGCCGCGCATGTTGCGCGTCTTCTCGTACGACAGGACGCCGCCCAGGTAGATGCGCATCGTCGCGTCGCTCGGACCCCACGTCCCGCCGCCGATGAAGTTCTCGGCCCGGAAGTAGTGGACGCCGACGTTGTAGCCGTTCGGGTACATCGACGTGTCCTCGGGGTCGTCCAGGTTCATGTTCTCGGGGCCGGCGCCGTCGATGTCGTCGATGTCGAGCGACGGATTGTCGGCCGGGTCACCGCGGCGGCCCCAGTCGGGCGACGCGTTGGCGAAGTAGCAGTCGAGCGGCGCCTCGCCCCAGAGGCGCGCCGACGGGTGCAGCACGTGCAGGTCGAGATCGGAGCCCTCGTTGTCGGTCTGGTCGCGGTCGCCCGGCGTGTTCCAGACGAGCTGGACGTGGATGTCCTCGTTGGGCTCCGCGTGGATCGAGACGCGCGCCACCGGCTCCGGACACGTGTCGGACGGCGCCTCGGTCTCGAGGTTGTCGATGACGTGCAGCTCGATCACGTAGTCGCCGGCGAGGTCGATGAAGAGCTTCGCGGTCGGGGTCGCCTCGTCGTCGATGCGGTGGCCGTCCTGCGGGCGGCGCGGGTTCTGGTAGCCCTCGGCCGGCTCCTGCGTCGATCCGTCGGGGCGCGACACGACGACCCAGCGGTACTTCGCGATCGTGCCGTCGGGGTCGGTCGAGGGGCTGCCGTCGAGGTCGACGACGTCGAGGGGCAGCACGTTGAACTCGGACTCGGCGACGGCCGGGATCGGGCACTCGTTGAGGATGCCCCGGCCCACCAGCGGGACCTCGACGACGCACGTCTCGGGGCGCTCCGGGTCCTCGCAGGTGGCGAGGTCGTTGCTCTCGATGACGAGCGTGCCGCCGTAGGCCTCCTGGTCGGGCGGCGTGAAGGCGACGTCGATGTTGCGGCTCGGGTTCGGCTGGCCGGCCTCCGCCGCGGGCAGCGCCGCCGGCAGGTTCGGCAGCGCGCCGAGGCCGAACGCCTCGCTGCTGCCTTCCTTCAGGTAGATGCGACGGATCTCGAGGGCCTCGCCGCCGCAGCTCTCGATCGTGACCGGCCGCGTGTCGGTGCGGTTCACGATCGCCGGCGGGAACTCGCGCGACTCGGGGCTGACCTTGATGCAGGGCGACGCGCCGTTCGCCTTGAGGTTCACCTTGAAGCTGGGGGTGACCTCGTCGTTGCTGCGGATGTCGAGCTCGCCGGTGGCCGGGCCGTCGTTGTCGGGCGTGAAGGCGACCGTGAGCTCGACCGACGCCTCGGGCGCGAGGCCGGGGGTGCCGTCGCCGTCGGGGTCGGCCAGCACGTCGGGCGACTGCATGGCGTCGGTGTCGCCGATGCGGACGTGGAAGTCCTGGGAGCCGTTGATCAGCAGCTGCGACAGCTCGAGCGTGCGCTGGCCGATGTTGGTGACGCGCGTCTTCTGGATGCCCTCCTGGCCGGCGCCGACGCGACCGAAGTCGAGCGTCGTCGGCGTGACGAGGATCTGGGCGCGGCCCTGCTCGACCTCGATCGGCAGGTCGATGTCGCCGTCGTTGGTGACCAGTCGCACGTTGCCCTGGGGGGCCTCGTTCGTCGTCGGCTTGTACTCGAGGACGAGCGTCATGCTGTCGCCCGACTCGATCTCGAGGCGGTCGAAGCGGTTGACGCCGTCGGCCTCGACGATGGGGTGCTGCTGCGTCTGCTCGTTGTTGGCGTACCAGTAGAGCTGGAACTGGGCGTCGAAGTCGGCCTCGACCGAGGCGATGATCAAGGGCCCCGCGCCGCGGCTGTCGACCTTGACGACCTTCTCGTCACGGGAGCCGATGGTGAGCTTCGGGAAGACGAACTTCCGCGGGTTCACCGAGGCCTTGGGCGTGCCGCCCGACTTGATGCCGTCGTCTCCGCAGCCCGCCATCAGGGCGAGGCACGCGAAGAGCAAGGGTGCGACGGCCAAAGTTCGAGACAGGCGGCGGACTTCGAACGTCCGGTGCATCACGACTCCTCCACAACCCCCCGAAAGGCCCCCCCTTCTCGCGAAGGTGGACGCGGGCCAACGGTGAACCTTGGTCAGCAGGGCCCCGAACGAACAGTGCAGATTTTTTCCCCGCGCGCGTGCTCAGGCGGGCCGCGGCCCGCGCCACGTCGCGAGGAAGCGTCGCAGTGGCTCACCGGTCGCGGCGGAGAGCCGCGAACGGCGGTCGATGTCTTCGAGGACCTGTCTCAAGTTGCGGTCGAGGCCCGGCTTGCGGCGCCCCGCCGAGGCGAACATCCCTTCGGCCTTCGCGCCGCCGTCCGCGTCGCGGAAGCCCTTGGCGAGCATGGGCAGCGAGGCGGCCAGCTCGTCGCCGATCTTCTCGACGACCGCGTCGTAGTGCCGGTCGAGCCAGCCCCAGAGCAACAGCTGCGTGCGGTCGAGGCGCAGCGCGGGGCGCAGCAGCGTGAACACGTCCTGGGCGCGCACGGCGTCGGTCAGGAACGTGTCGAAGCCGCGCGTGGCCAGCGCGTCGTCGGCGAAGCTGCCGAGTGCCTGGAGGATGGGCGAGCGGTGGCTCGGCGTCGGCGCCCGCGACAGCGCGTCGCGCAGCCGGTCGAACAGTTTCGCGTCGCCCTCCGCCGCCGCCACGGGCAGCGCGTACTGCGCCACCGCCGCGTCACCCCGCGCGACGTCGCGCAGGAACGCCTCGGCGGCCTCGCGCAGCGCGGCGAGCACCTCGGCGTCGCTCGCCACCTCGGCCAGCGCGGGCAGCAGCGCGGGGCGCAGCAGACGGTGCGCCTCGGGCTCCTCCGACCGCGGCGCGATCCCGATGCGGTCGGCGTGCGGGCGCAACAGGGCGCGCGCGAACGGCGCGAACGCGGCCCGCTCCTCGTCGCCGAGCGCCACGCGCGCCAGCCGCCGCAGGTCGGTCACGAGCCCCGCCACCACGAGCCGATGCGGGTCGTGCCCCAGGTTCTCGAGCGCGCGCAGGTAGGTGTCGACGGCGACGTCGCCCGACTCGAGCAGCGCCCAGAGGTGCGCCGGCAGAGACACGCGCTCCGCCGGCGTCAAGCGATTGCGGTACTCGCCGGTGAGCGCGAACAGCGCGTCCGGGGGCAGCCGCCAGCGGTAGTAGCCGGACTCGTCGGCGTTCGGATGCACCCAGTCCGCGGGCGCGTCGAGCTGCACGGTCTGCTCGCGCCCCTTCAGCAGGAACGAGCGCTCGTGCACGTCGCCGTTCCGCCCGTAGCGCAGGCGCACCGGCACCGACCACGGCTGCCCCTCGGGCGCGCGGCTGCCCGCCGGCCGGTAGCGCGCCTGGCGCAGCGTCACCGCGGCCCCGTCGATCGCGACGTCGACGAGCGGCGTGCCGGGCTGGTCGAGGAAGGTGCCCAGCGTCTCCGAGACGGGCCGCCCGCCGGCCGCCTCGAGCGCGGTCAGCAGGTCGGTCGTCACCGCGTTCCCGTGCGCGTGCGCGTCGATGTAGGCCCGCACGCCCTGCCGGAACTTCTCGGGTCCGAGCCAGTCGTGGATCATGCGGACGAGCGCGGCGCCTTTGCCGTAGGTGATGCCGTCGAAGGCGTTCAGCACGTCGCCGCCGCTCTCGATGGGCTGACGCACCGCCCGCGCCTCGGCGAGCGCGTCGTGGTCCATGACGCTGCCCGTCTCGCGCACCGCCTCGAGCGACGCCTCGAGCGCCGGGTCGACCGCCTGGACGATGGCCATCTCCATCCAGGTGGCGAAGGCCTCGTTGAGCCACAGGTCGTCCCACCAGCGCAGCGTCACGAGGTTGCCGAACCACATGTGCGCGAGCTCGTGGGCGATCACGACCTGGGCCCAGAGGCGGTCGGGCGCCGGCGCGTGCTCGCCCTCGAGCAGCACCAGCTTCTCGCGGAACGTCACGAGCCCGACGTTCTCCATCGCGCCGGCGGCGAAGTTGGGCACGCCGACGAGGTCGAGCTTGTCGTAGGGGTAGGGGCGGCCGAACCAGCGCTCGAGCGCCTCGAGGATGGCCGGCGTGCGGCGCAGCGCGTAGTCGGCGAGGTGGCCGGAGCCGCGCGTCGTGATCACGCGGAGCGGCGGCGGGCCGATGGCGCCGGGGGGCGCGGACACGACGTCGAACGGGCCGACGGCGAACGCGACGAGGTACGAGGCCAGCGGCGCTGTCTCGGCGAACACGTGGACGTCGCGGTCGCCCTCGGTGCGGACGCCGGTCTCCTGCGAGTTGGCGACGGCGACCAGCCCGCGCGGGACGCGCAGCGTGACGGCGTACGGCGCCTTGTAGCCGGGCTCGTCGAAGCACGGGAACACGCGCCGCGCGGCGAACGGCTCGAACTGCGTGTAGGCATACCAGTCGTCGCCGGCGCGCACGCGGTACAGGCCCTCGGGGACCTGCGTCATGCGGCCGCGCCACTCGAGGTGCAGCTTCGCGCGCCCGGTCGGCAGCGGCTCCTCGAAGGTGAGGCCCGCGGCGCCGTGCGTGCCGCCGACGACGACCGCCGGCCGGCGCTCGCCGCCGACCTCGGCCCACGCGGCGGTCACGTCAAGGTTCTGCGCGTGCAGCGCCACGAGGCGCGTCGCAAGAGCGACGTCGACCTCGATCGCCACGCGGCCGTCGAAGCGGTCGCGCGCCGGGTCGATGTTCAGGTCGAGCGCGTAGCGGCGCGGGACGACGTGGGGCGAGAGCCGCTGGTGGCCGTCGAGGGCCGCCCGCTCCTCCGACGTCTGGCGATTCCCCTGGCCCATGCGAAACCTCCCCTCGAACGAACCGGGACCGGATCAGTGATGCGGGCGCGCGAGGCGGGTTGCCAGCGGCCCCGAGATGCGCTCGCGCAGCCGGATGCAACGGTCGATCGACTCGAGCGCGAGCCCGAGGTTGCGGGCCGTGCCCTCGGGCGCGCGCTTCGGATCGGCGAAGAATTCCGCGACCTTCGCGCGGTCGGCGGCGCTGCAGAAGCCGGCGGCCAGCGACGGCAGGCGCGGCGCGGCCTCCCGGCCGAGCCGCTCGACGAGCGCGTCGTAGTGCTCGGTGAACCACGCCCAGACCGCCTCGCGGGTGTCGGGCCGGTCGCGCAGGCCGCGGACGAGCGTGCGCCAGTCCTGCGCGCGCAGCGTGCCGTCGAGGACGAGCGCGAGGCCGCGCCGCAGCAGCGCGGGATCGGCGACCGCGCCGAGCGCCGTGATCGCCGCCGCGCGCTTGTCGGGCGTGGCGGCGCGGCCGACCGACGCGCGGAGGCGCGCCCACAGCGCGGCGTCGGCGTCCCAGGCGCCGAGCTCGAGCCATGTCTCGAGCGCGAGCGAGGGCACCGCCTCGGGATCGTCGGCGAACCTGCGAGCGATCTCGCGGGCCTGCGCCCGCAGCGACCCGTCGTCGCCGAGATCGGCCAGCGCGCCGACGAGCATCGGCCGCGCGAGCCGGTCGTCGATCGACTCTTCGTCCTTCGGCTCGAGGCCGATGCGCGCGAGGTGCGGCGCGAGCAGCCGCCGCGCGAGCGCCGCGAACGCGGGCCGCTGCGCGTCGTCGACGGCGGTGCGGCTCAGCGTGCCGAGGCCCGAGATCACGCCGCCGAGCACGTGGCGCCCGGGCTCCGCGGCGAGCGCCTCGAGGCCGTCGACGTACGTGTCGAGGTCGATGGCCTCGGCGATCAGCAGCGCGCGCAGGTGGTCGGGCAGCGCCGCCTTCTCGCGGGCCGTCAGCGCCGCGCGGCGCGTCGTCAGCAGGTCGCGCAGCGCGGCGGGCGCCACGATCCAGCGGTAGTAGCCGTCCTCGTCGGCGTTCGGGTGCAGCCACTGCGGGCACTTCGCCAGCGGGAACGTCTTCTCGGGCGCGTCGAGCACGAAGCACGATCGCCCGGCGTCGGTGCGCACGCAGACGGGGATCGTCCAGGGCTCGCCGCCGGCGACGCCGGAGCCGGCGGGTCGGTAGCGCGACTGGCGCAGCGTCAGTCGCGCCGCCCCGTCGCAGGCCACCGTCGCCTGCACGAGCGGCACGCCCGGCTGCTCGAGAAAGCGCCGGAGGGTGGCGCCCACCGGCCGGCCCGACGCGGCGTCGAGCGCGCCCAGCAGGTCGTCGGTCGTCGCCACGCCGTGCGCGTGTTCGGCCAGGTATCGCCGCACGCCGCGCTGGAAGACCTCGGGGCCGATCCAATGCTCGACCATGTGGAGCAGGGCCGATCCCTTGCGGTACGTGATGCCGTCGAACGCGTTGTAGACGTCGCCGCCGTCGCGGATCGGCTGCCGGACGGCCCGCGCGTCCTTCTGCGCGTCGAGGTGCATCACGCCGACCTTGCTCGACACCGCGTCGAGCGCGGCGCCGTACTCCGGCCAGATCCCGCGCATCGTCCGCGACGCCATCCAGGTGGCGAACGACTCGTTCAGCCAGAGGTCGTCCCACCAGGCGGGCGTGACGAGGTTGCCGAACCACTGGTGCGCCAGCTCGTGCGCCATGACGGACTGCCCGGCGTGGCGGTCGGCGGGGGTCGCTTCGTCCGGGTCGAGCAGCAGCAGCGTCTCGCGGTAGGTGACGAGGCCGACGTTCTCCATCGCGCCGGCGCGGAAGTTCGGGACGGCCACCTGGTCGAGCTTCTCGTAGGGGTAGGGCGAGCCGAACCAGGCGGTGAGCGCGTCGAGGATGACCGGCGTGCGTCCGAGCATGTACGTCGCGAGGCGGCCCTTGCCGCGCGTGGCGACGATGCGGCGGTCGCCCTCGCCGACGAGGTCGAACGGGCCGACGGCGAACGCGACGAGGTAGGTGGGGAGCGGCTTCGACTCGGCGAACGTGAACACCTCGAGGCCGGCCTCGCGGGCGCGGCTCGCCTCGGGCGCGTTGGCCAGCGCCAGGTGGCCGGCGGGCACGCGCAGCGTGACCGCGTAGGGCGTCTTGAACTCGGGCTGGTCGAAGCACGGGAAGACGTCGCGCGCCTCGAGCGGCTCGAACTGGGTGAAGGCGTACCAGTGGCCGCCCTCCTCCACGCGGTACAGGCCGGTGGGCACCTCGGGCAGGGGCGCCGTCCACGCGAAGTCCAGCGTCGCCTCGCCGGCCGGCAGCGGGCGCGCGAAGCGCAGGGCCAGGCCGCCGTTCGGGCCCGGCTCCGGCGTGGCGGCGTGCTCCTCGCCGCCGGCGCGGGCGACCGCCCGCTCGAACCGGAAGTCGCCGCCGTGCAGGACGATCCGATCGGACGGCGCAGCCAGCGTCACGTCGATCGCCGCCGTCCCCCGGAAGCGCGCCTGCGCCGGATCCACCGTCAAATCGAGCACATAGCGACGCGGAATCGCTGCCGTGCCGAGGCGCGCGTGCCCGTCGGGCGGGGCGACGACCACCGCCGGCGCTTCGGGCACCGGCGCGGGTCGCGGCGGCGCGCCGCATGCGGCGAGCACCAGCGCGAGCGCGGTCGGGCGGGCGGTGCGCGGCATGCGGGCGGGGCTCCTTCAGACGGCGCAGGAGGATAGACGCCGTCGCGCGACGCTGTAAACCGCGAGAACTGCGACTTTTCGAGGATGGACGCGACGGTCGCGGGGTCGGCGGGCGAACGGAGTCGGCGACGGGATGGACGTCGACTGCGGCGACTGGTGCGCCGACGCGGGCCACTCCGGCGACGGGGCGTGCGACGCGCGCTGCCCCCGGCCCCACCCGGACTGCGAGGCCCCGGACCCGCCGCCGCCCCCGCCCGCCGACGTCGACTGCACCGACGCCTGCGCCGCCTTCGGCTACTACGGCGACGGCATCTGCGACCCCACCTGCCCCTCTCCGGATCCCGATTGCTGAGCCCGGCGACGGGCTCGTCGGCCGCGAGGCCGGCGAGCACCACGCCTCGGTGTAGGGGAAGCGGGGCGCCGAGCGCTGAGTCTCGCCCCGGCGCGTCTGCTAGACTGCCCGCGACTTCTCGGGAGGCCGTCGTGTCGCAGGCGTCCACTCGGGGCGTGCGCGTCTCGGTGCTCAGTCAGTACGTGCCCGAGCGCTCCACGCCCGACGAGGGCTACTACTTCTTCGCCTACCAGGTGACCATCGCCAACGAGGGCGAGCAGACGGTGCAGCTGATCTCGCGGCACTGGATCATCACCCACGGCACCGGGCGCACCGAGGAGGTGCGCGGCCCCGGCGTGGTCGGGGAGCAGCCGGTGCTCGCGCCGGGCGAGTCGTTCCGCTACACCAGCGCCTGCCCGCTCTCGACGCCCGTGGGCACGATGCACGGCACCTACCAGATGGTGACCGCCGACGGCGAGCGCTTCGACGCCCGCATCGCCCCGTTCTCGCTGGCGATGCCGCTGGCGCTGCACTGACGTGAACCTCGTCGAATCCGCGATCCCGTTCTTCTTCGCGCTGCTGCTGCTCGAGCTCTGGGCGACGCGGCGGCGCCGGGGCTACCGTTTCGGCGACATGCTGGGGAACCTGGCGTGCGGGGTGGGGGAGCAGGTGCTCGTGGCCACCACGAGCGCCGGCCTGCTGCTCTACGAGCTGATCCAGCGGCACGGCGCGCTGCGCGTGGACGAAAGCTCGGTCTGGCAGTGGGTGGTCGTCTTCCTCGGCGTCGACTTCTGCTACTACTGGTCGCACCGGGCCTGCCACCGCATCAACTTCATGTGGGCGGCGCACTCGGTCCACCACCAGAGCGAGGACTTCAACCTCTCGGTGGCGCTGCGGCAGTCGGCGATGCAGAAGGCGCTGTCGTGGCCGTTCTACGTGCCGCTGGCCCTGCTGGGCGTGCCCACGGGCATGCTCGTGACTTGCTACTCGATCAACCTCATCTACCAGTTCTGGATCCACACGCCGCTGATCAAGAAGCTCGGTCCGGTCGAGTGGATCTTCAACACGCCGTCGCACCACCGCGTGCACCACGGCGCCGACGACGAGTACCTCGACAAGAACCACGGCGGGGTGCTCATCGTCTGGGACCGGCTCTTCGGCACGTTCGCCGAGGAGGTGCGCTGGCCGCGGTTCGGCACCGTCAAGCCGCTGCACGGCTTCAGCGCGGTCACGGCCCACGTGGAGCCGTGGCGCCTCTTGTGGCGCAAGGCGAAGACCGCGACGCGCCTGCGCGACAAGGTCCGGACGTGGTTCGCGCCGCCGGAGTGGTCGCCGCCGGGCGCCCCGCCGGAGCCGGGGCCGCTGCGGACGGACGCGGACTACGCGCTCCACGACCCGCGCTACGACCGCGCCGACGTCGTCCGGGCGCTGCTCGTCTTCGCGCCGACGCTGGGTCTGGCGCTCTACTTCCTGCGGGCGGCGCCCGCGCTCGAGCCGCTGCCCCGGGCGGGCATCGCCGTCGCGGTGGTGCTCGGCCTCGCCGCGCTCGGCTTCGTCCTCGACCGCGCGCGCCGCCCCGCCGCCGTCCCCCTGCTCCGCCCCGGCGAGTGACCGGGCGGCGCTTGCCGCGACGGGGCCCGTGCGGCACAGTCCGCCGCCATGTCGTTCGAAGATGCCAATCGGCAAGAGATGGAAGGGCCGCGGCCGCGCGCGGTGATGGTCGCGGTGCAGCTCCCCGGCGTCGACGACGCGGAGCTCGACTCGTCGCTGGCGGAGCTGGGGCGCCTCGCCAGCACGCTCGGCCTCGACGTCGTGGGGCGCGTGACGCAGCGGCGCGCCGGCCTCGCCACGGGCAAGGTGCTCGGCGACGGCAAGCTCAAGGAGCTGGCGGGCTGGACGGGCGGCACCGGCGTCGTCCCCAAGTTCGAGAAGCCCGGCGGCAAGAAGAAGAAGGACGAGGCCGACGACGAGCCCGAAGAGGAGGGCGTCGTCCCGCAGGAGGTCGAGGCGGAGCAGCGCGCGACGGTGGTGCTCGTCGACCACGACCTCAGCCCGACGCAGCAGCGCAACCTCGAGCTGGCCACGGGCGCGGAGGTGCACGACCGCACCTCGGTCATCCTCGGCATCTTCCACCGGCACGCCCGCACCCGCGAGGCGCGCATGCAGGTCGAGATCGCGCGCCTCGCCTACCTGGCGCCGCGACTGCGCGCGGCCGGCGGCGGCGGCGACCGCGTCCGCGGCGGCATCGGCGGCCGCGGCGCCGGCGAGAGCGCGCTCGAGCTCGACCGGCGGCGCATCCGCGACCGCATCGCCGAATTGCGCAAAGAGATCGCGGCCATCGAGGGCGGCTCCCGCACGCGGCGCGGCCGGCGCAACGAGCTGCCCACGGTGGCGCTCGTCGGCTACACCAACGCCGGCAAGTCCTCGCTGATGCGCGCGCTCACGGGCAGCGAGGTCTACGTCGCCGACAAGCTCTTCGCGACCCTCGACACGACCGTGCGCGTGCTCATGCCGCGCACCGAACCGCCCATCCTCGTCAGCGACACCGTCGGCTTCATCAAGAAGCTGCCGCACGACCTCGTGGCGTCCTTCCGCTCGACGCTCGAGGAGGCGGGGGAGTGCGACCTGCTGCTGCACGTCGTCGACGCCTCGGACGCCGCCTTCCGCGACCACATCGAGGTGACGCGCCAGGTGCTCGGCGAGATCGACGCCGACCGCGCGCCGACCTGGATCCTGCTCAACAAGATCGACCGGGTGGACTACGAGACGGGCGGGGCGCTGCTCGACGAGCTCCCCGACGCGATCGCGCTGTCGGCGAAGGATCCGGTGCACGTGGCGGCGCTGCGGGACCGCATCGTCGGGCACTTCCTCGGGAGCGTGCAGGACGCGGAGCTGTTCGTGCCGTGGGCGCGGCACGCGCTGGTGAACACGGTGCACGCGCAGTGCGAGGTGGTCTCGGAGCGCCACGAGGACGCGGGGACGCGCCTCAAGGTGCGCGCCGCGAAGTCCGTGCTCGAGCGCCTCCGGTCCGAGCTCGAGGACTGACCCACCGGTCCGCGGCGACCCACCGCGAAGGCCCCCGTTGCCACGAACCGATCGAAAGTTTCAAAGCCCGCCTCCGCCCGCAACTCCGCGTTCCAACTCGCATTCCTCACACGTCTGACGCCGGGGTCCCGAGATACCCCGGCGGGTCAAACGCACATTCCTTCTAAAGTTTCTAAACCACACACCGTTCCCGTTCGAGGCACCCTGCCGTTGGGGGGAACGTCTCATGAGACATCTCGCGCTGCTCGCCCTGCTCCTGCCGCTCGCCGCCTCGGCGCGGCCGGTCGTCGTCCCGGTCATCTACGCGCCGTATGACGAGACGCTGCCGCACCCCGGCCACGAGGGGGCGCGCATCACGTTGAAGGCCGTCCTGCGGGAGGCCGACTGCGCCGCCGGCTATCGCGTCTGGTGGGACACCGACCTCGACCGCAACTTCGACGACGAGACGTCGCGCACCGTGACCGCCACGGCGGGCACGCGCACCGTGTACGACCTCGGGCGGACGTTCGAGATCCCCGACGTGCCCGAGCGCACGACGATGGGCTTCGGCGTGCGCGTGCGCGACCTCTGCACGCACGAGGAGGCCTACGGCACCTACCACGTCGAGGTCTTCGACTGGCGCCCGTCGCCCGATCCGGTCCAGTGGACGGACGAGCAGGCGCGCGTGCAGGGCAGCATCGCGCTCGACGAGGTGCTCTGGTACCTGCACCGCTCGGTCAACGGCCGCGCCGGCAGCGGCGCCGCGATCTCCGGCCTGCTGGCGCGCGTGAGCAACGACCAGCACCGCGTCGTCACCTCCGGCCTCGCCATCCGCGCCTTCGCCGACGCCGGCCACCTCGCCGCCTACGCCCCCGGCAGCATCGACGCGGGCGGCATGGCGCTGCCCGTCGGCTGGAACGACGCCAACGACCACCGTTGGGCCATCGACCCGTACGCCGAGACGGTCACCCGCCTGCTCAACGGCGTGCTGCTCGCCGGCTCCACGCTGACGAACCAGGTGCAGGCCGCCGACGAGGCGGCCACCTGCGGCTTCGAGCCGGGCGGCGTCGAGCGCGTCTGCGCGCGGGTCCCCGGCACGGTCGACGGGAAGGGCGCCTACGTCGGCGGCGTCGGCGAGGACGTCTACCGCCAGGGCCTCTACCTCGGCTCGATGGCCACGCTGCTTCCGGTGCTCGGCGGCACGCCCGTCCAGGTGGGCAACTTCCGCGGCCGGCCCTACGAGTGGGTCGTCCAGCAGATGGTCGACTACCTCGGCGCCATGCAGTACGACGGCGGCTGCGCCAGCGGCGGCTGGCTGTACTCGACGCCCGGCGGGGCCACCGGCGCCTGCGACAAATCGGACGCCTCGACGAGCCAGTGGGCCTACTTCGGCCTCGAGGGCGCCGACAGCGTCGGCCAGCGCAGCGGCGTGGTCGTCAACAACCGCCACAAGTACCGCGTCGCCGACAACCTGGCGCTGAACCAGCGGCTCGACGGCGGCGCCGCGTACCGCACGTCCAGCCCGACGAGCAACTTCCAGCTCACCGGCGGCGCGATCATGGGCGCCCGCTGGCTGGGCCTGCACCTCATGGAGCCCTCGGAGGCCAAGCCGTTCTCGCCGTACTCGCCGCGCACGGCGGCGGTCCTGCGCGCCGCCTACGACCGCTACCTGTCGTTCACGCGCACGTTCTGGGACGACGCGACGCGCGTCGGCTCCGTCGGCTGGCAGGACCGCCTCTGGCAGCGCGGCAGCTACCTGTGCGGCAACCGCAACGCCGTGTACGGCGCGCCGGCGTGCGGCAACACCTACGCCATCTACTCCCACCGCCGCGGCTACTTCACCGGCAACCCGGTGCTCGAGCGCGTCGGCGACGTGGACTGGATGCGCCAGTTCGCCACCTACTACTCGCGCGCCCAGGCAAGAACCCTCAACAATTACAGCACGTTCGGTCGCATCGCCGACTCGTTCTGCGACGCGCACTCCGTCACCTGCGTGGTCGAGCCCGGCAGCCTCACGTCGGTCATGGCGGGGCTCGTCCTCGCCCCCGTGAAGTTCAAGCGCGCGCCGATGGCGGTGGCCACCGTCCGTCCGGACACCGTGGTCGAGGGCTGCGCCGGCGGCGGCCGCGTCTCGTTCGACGTCGCCGCGTCGTTCCACCGCGATCCGCGCGCCGAGATCGTCCGCTACCAGTGGGACTTCGACGACGGCGACGGCCTGTGGTGGGAGACGGGGCGCGCCCCCGACGCGGATTCGAGCGAGCCGGTCATCGCCGAGCATGTATACATGCGCGAGGGCACGTACACGGCGACCCTGCGCATCCTCGACGACGCCACGCCCCCGCTGTCGGACGTCAAGCGCCTGACGGTGCGGGTGGAGCCCTCCGCGCCGCAGGCGCCGTCGGCGGCGTGCGGCGGGCCGTACACGGTGGAGGTCGGCGGCGGGCTGCAGCTCGCCGGCAGCGTCGACGACCCGAACGCCGGCTGCGGCGACCGCGTCACCGCCGTCTGGGACCTCGACGGCGACGGCGCCTTCGACGACGCGTCCGGCGCGACCGCGGCGGTGCCCTGGGAGGCCCTCGCCGGCCTGCCCGTCGGCCAGCCGGTGACCCTGGCCATGCGCGCCACCGACGAGAGTGGCCGCGTCGACGAGTCCTCGACGACGCTGACCCTCTTCCCGGCGGCGCCGGTGGCCGCCGTCGACGCCTCGCCGCGCCACGCCGCCCCCGGTCAGGAGGTGCGCTTCGACGGTCGGGCCTCGTACACCCCGAACCCCGACCGCCGCATCGTGTCGTACCTCTGGGACTTCGAGGGCGACGGCGCGTTCGACGGCGGCGGCGCCGAGCCGACCTTCCGCCACACCTACGAGCGGTTCGGCACCTTCGAGGCGACGGTGCGCGTCACCGACGACCGCGGCCGCACCGACGACGAGACGGTGACCGTGGCCGTCGACCGCGGCGACCACCCGCCGACGGCCCGCATCGCCGGCCCCGAAGGCGTGGTCCGCGAGATCGTCCTCGTCGAGGGCGACGCGCTGCGCCTCGACGGCTCGCTCTCGAGCGACCCCGACGTCCGCTTCGGAGACCGCGTCGCCGAGCACGCCTGGGACACGGACGGCGACGGCCAGATCGACGCCGCCGGCCCCCAGGTGCTCGTGCCCTGGGTCGACCTGCGCGACGAGGTGCAGTGGCCCGGCCGGTTCACCGTCACGCTGCGCGTCACCGACACGCTCGGCGCCAGCGACACCGAGACGGTGGTCGTGCACGTCGTCCGCGGCACGCCCGACGCGATCGTCGCGCAGACGCCCGATCCGGCGCCGGTCCGCCTCGACGACGGCTCCACCGTGGCCACGCTCGACGCGCGCGGCAGCGACTCGCCCGTCCGCGGCCAGCGCATCGTCCGCGTCGACTGGGACCTCGATGACGACGGCACCTTCGAGGCGCAGGACCGCCCCGTCGTCGACTACCGCGAGGTCTTCTCGCCGATCCCGACGCCGGAGACGCTGCCCGAGGTCTTCGTCCGTGTGCGCGTCTACGACGAGGCCGGCCGCGTGGGCGAGGAGCGCCTGCAGATCCGGCTCGACGTGCCGCCGACGCCGCCGACGGCCGACGCCGATCCGACGGAGCCCCCGGAGCGCGGCTACCACCTCGTCATCGGCGAGGGCGTCACGCTCGACGCCGGCGCCTCGTCCGATCCCGACAGCGAGATCTACGGCGACTTCCTCGAGGTCTTCCGCTGGGACGTGAACGGCGATCCGGCGGCGCCGACGTGGGACTACGAGCTCGTCGACGGCGACGGCGACGGCGCGGAGGCGCAGCTCGAGCTGACCGCCGAGGACCTGGCCGAGCACGGGATCACCGAGCCGGGCACCTACACGCTCGTGCTCCAGGTCCAGGACTCGATGGGCCTGACCGCCGAGGACACCGTCACGCTGACCGTGCACCCGGCGGCGCCCGTGGCCGAGATCGTCGCGCCCGAGACCGCCGCGCCCGGCCGCCCCGTCGTCCTCGACGGCTCGGGCTCCGACCACCCGCACCCCGACCGGGCGATCGTCCGCTGGGCGTGGGACCTCGACGGCGACGGCGAGTACGACGACGCCGAGGGCGCGGTCGTCGAGCACACCTTCCCCGAGTACAGCTTCGAGGGGCCGTTCCACGTCGGCCTGCAGGTCACCGACGAGGAGGGCGCCACCGCGACGACGACGTTCGACGTGACGGTGAACGAGGGCCAGCGCCCGCCCGCCGCCGACGCCGGCGGCCCCTACGCCACGGCGGTCGGCAGCCCGGTCGTCCTCGACGCCTCCGGCTCGAGCGATCCGGACGCGGCCTACGGCGACGCGATCGTCCACTACGGCTGGGACCTCGACGGCGACGGCGAAGACGACGTCACGAGCGACGGCCCCGGCCCGGTCGTCGTGCCCTGGCAGACGCTGGTCGGCGCCGGCGTGTCCGAGCCGGGCCGCCACCTGGTCACCGTCCGCGTCACCGACCGCGCCGGCGAGGTCTCGACCGCCACGGCGCCGCTCGTCATCGGCGCCAACCCAATGGCGGTCATCGAGGCGCGGCCCGACGTCGTGCGCCTCGGCCAGGTCGTCACGCTCGACGCCGGCGGCAGCCGGCCCGGCGGCCCCGGCGACGCCTTCCACCTCGTGCGCTACGTCTGGGACACGGACGGCGACGGGCAGCACGACGACGCCGAGGGCCCGGTGATCGAGCACCGCGTCACGACGCCCGACAGCTACACGGCGGCGGTCCGCGTCATCGATCGCCGCGGCGGGGAGTCCACGGCGCTGATCACCCTGGATGTGGTCTTCGACGACTCGCCGCCCGTGGCCCGCGCCGGCGGCCCCTACGCGACCGGCTTCGTCGGCGGCGCGCCCGTGGAGGTCGTGCTCGACGGCCGCGGCTCCTTCGACCCGGACGAGCCCTACGACCGGATCGTCCGCTACGAGTGGGACGTCGACGGTGACGGCGACTTCGGCGACCTGACGGGCGCCGTGGTCGCCCACCGGGACCCCGCGTGGCGGCCCGGCCTCGACCAGACCATCGCGCTGCGCGTCTGCGACGTGCACGGCCAGTGCTCCGCCGCCTCGCGGACGACCGTCGTCGTGCGCGACGAGGCGCCGCCGTCGGGCGAGATCGTCTCGCCGCGCGACGGGGCCCTCGAGTGCATCGGCGCCGACGGCGCGGACGTGATCGTGCAGGTGTCCGACCCCGAAGGGGAATCCGTCACCGCGACGCTGCTGATCGACGGCCGCCCCGCCGGCCAGGCGCTCGTGCAGACGCGCGCCGACGGCGGCCGTGTCGAGGCGCGCCTGCGCATCGACGGCACCGCGGTGGGCGAGGGCGAGCACACGATCAGCGTCCGCCTCGACGACGGCCGCGGCGGCGTGCAGACGATCCACGCCGGCCGCTCGATCACCTTCGATCGCACCGCGCCGCGCATCACGATCGCCGGCCCCGAGGACGTCTGCTACGCCGCGAACGCCGAGCCCCAGGCCCGGGTGACCGTCGACGACGCGCTCGACGGCGATCCGGCGGTGCGCCGCTCGATCTCGGCCGACGCCTGCCGCCGCACGCTCGAGGTGACCGCCACCGACGCGTGCGGCAACACCGCGACCTCGTCGGCGTCCTGGCGCGTCGCCCAGCCCGTCGACCTCGCGATCGAGGGCGCCGCCCAGTCCGAGCTCATCGGGCGCGGCGAGGCCCTCTCGTGGCGCGCGGACGTGCCCGACGAGTGCCTCGCCGGCGCCCCCGCCGCCACGATTCAGCGCGACGGCGGCGCCCGCGTGATCTACGTCGCCGGCACGCCCATCGACGAGCCCGGCGCGTACACGCTGCGCGTCGAGGCGCGGCCCTGCGCCGGCGCGGGGACCGAGGTCGTGTTCCGCGGCTTCCAGGTGAACGCGCCACCGGTCGCCGTCGCGCTGCCCGCCGGCACCAACGCCTACACCGTGACGGAGGGCCAGCCGGTGCGCCTCGACGGCCGCCTGTCGCGCAGCCCCGAGTCCGGCGACTCGATCGTCCGCTACGAGTGGGACATCGACGGCGACGGCGACATCGACGCCGAGGGCCCGACGCCGACGATCCCGACGACCCGTGACGGCCGCCTGCAGGGCCGCCTCGTCGTGACCGACGAGCACGGCGACCAGGCCGCGGCGCCTTTCACCATCGAGGTGCGCGACGCGGTGCCCGTGGCCGATCCCGGCGGTCCATACGCCGGCGTCCAGGGCCGCGCGGCGCGCTTCGACGGCAGCAACAGCCGCGCCGGCAGCGAGACCGACCCGGTGCGCGAGTACGAGTGGAGCTTCGGCGACGGCACCACCGCGCGCGGCCCCGACCTCGTGCGGCCCGAGCACACCTACGCCGAGGACGGCAACTACGACGTCCGCCTGACGGTGCACGACCAGGACGGATCGGCGACGGCGATCACGCGCATCGCGGTGAGTGACGTCCACCCGGTCATCACCCCGGTCGCCTCGCCCGAAGATCCCTACGAGATCGCGGTGTTGCGCTTCGCCGTCGAGGCGCGCGCCGGCGCCCCGGCCGATCCCGTCGTGCGCTACAGCTGGTTCCTCGACGGCGACGAGGCGAACCCGATCGCCCGCGGCGCCGACGTGCGCGAGGTGCTGCGCCGCTTCCGCGACGCGAACGGCTACCGCCTGAGCGTGCGGGTGTGGGACGACGACTCCTCGGCGCTCTACACCTTCACGCCGGACGTCCGCGAGATCACGCTGCGCGAGCTCGTCGAGGAGCTGCGCCTGCAGGTGGAGCGCGTGCGCACGGCGAGCGCCGGCGACGCCTTCGTCATCGACGAGCTCGACCTGCCGGGCGACGACCGGCGCATCGAGGACGTGCTGGCGGAGGCGCTGTGGGGCGAGCGGCACGCGCGCCGCGGCAACACGCTGCTGGCGCTCGACCACGCGTCGCTGGCGATGGCCTTCGCGCAGATGGAGGGCGCCGACTTCGACGTGCTGCCGTGGGCGCTCGGCCGTCAACTCGTGCGCGAGCAGGCCGCGCTCCGCCTCGACTACGTCCAGCGCCCGCGGGTCGGTCCCGAGCACCCCGCCGTCCGGCGCGCGGACCAGATCGCGCAGAGCCTGCGCCGCACGTTCAACGACCCGCAGTTCGAGCGCGACGTGAACGGCCGCCAGCCGCTGCGCCTGCGCCCGATGCTGGCCGACGCCCAGACCGCCTACTTCCACCTCACGGATGCCATCGATCCGTGCAGCGAGTTCGGCGCCTACGCGCTCGACGACTCGTGGACCGACCCGGTGGAGCGCGTCCGGCAGGCCAACGAGGTCAACGGCCGCCTCGCGGTGGGCCTCCAGGGCATGATCGGCTCGCTCGTCGCATACCGCGACGACGCCGCCAACGAAGAGGACCCGGGCCCGGCGAAGGACCAGGTGGAGGATGCCATCCATGTGTCGCGCCGCATCCTCGGCTACGTGCAGCAGCCCATCGGCATCGTGTGCCAGCAGGGCAGCTGCATCACCGACCGCGACGCGCTCGAGATGGAGTTGCAGGCGATGGACCTCGTCGGCGACCTGACCGACGCCAGCGAGACCGGCGCCTGGTCGCGCAACTGGCAGGCATGCCTCGTGCGCGCCCTCGCATTCCGCATCGAGCTGTCGGCGCTGCGCGTCGAGTACGTGTGCGGCGAGACGCACCCGCTCTCCCTCATGGTCCGCGACCAGCAGGCCGTCGGCATGCAGCACGCCGACGCCGGCCGCTTCGAGGCCGCGCTCGAGTTCTACGCGCGCCCGCAGCAGCGCTGCCTCGCGGTGACCGCGTACAACGAGTGTCTGTCGACCGCCTTCCCGCAGGACAACCCGCGCGCGCCCGTGCCCGCCGAGTGCCAGGACCGCTGACGGCCCGCCGGCCCGGCGAGCTCGCCCCCGCCCCGAGAAAACGCTTGCGCCAGGAAGGGGGGGAGTTCTCTGCTCGCCACGTCGGATCCGACGCAGATCGCCTTGCAGTCGCAGTTCGGGCGTTTCCTGCGCGTGCGGATCGCGGTGTCCCTCAGTTCGACCGTGAAGGGGGTGAACATCAAGGCGGTCCTGGTGCTCAAGGATAGCCCCTGAGGGGCCGGTGACGACGAGTGGAGTCGATTGCCATGGCGAGACTGCCTGAGCCGTTCGACGGCGATCTGAATGCGTCCGCGGCCCGAAGGCCGCGCCCCCTTCTCGACCCCGGATGCGGCTCATGCCGAGGCGACTCGTCGATGGGTCGGCCGGGGCGGGTTCCGCAGCCGTTTCCGGACTCCGAGGACGCGCTCGAGGGTCGATCCGACGACATGGAAGGCCGGAGCGACGTGGACGACCCGAGCGCCGTGCGTTCGTGGCGTCGGTCGCCGGCCTGGCGTTGAGCGCGATGAGCTTATCCGGCCCATGGACGCTCGAGCTTGAGCGAGAGTCGCCTCCACTGACCGTCCGCGCGACGTCGCTGGATGGACGCGAGCTCGGAGAGCGGACGGTCACCCTCGCTGAGGATACGAGTCAGGTCCTCCGTGGCTGCGAGTGTGGCCCCGTCGCGAAGGTCGTCATCAGGAGGGTGGCGTGAGGGGTGTGAGTCGGAGGTGGCCGCAGATCGCCTCGGTGGCAGTGAGGCGCGCCTGGTGGAGGTGGGGGGGCGTCGCGATGCTCTCCGCCGGGGGCTTCTGCGTGATGGCATGCGACGATCAGTGCGGGGGCGACGATAGCGACTGCTCGCCAGCGATGCGCTTCGCCCTGGAGCCGTCTCCAATGGAGCCAATCCGATGGACCGTTGAGGCTGAGAATCTTGCCGCGACCTATGAATGTGACTACGAGTCCGACTCGGAGCCGCAGTGTCGGTTGGGTCTGCGCCCCGGGACGCTCGGCATCGAAGGCATTCATCCACCGGTGACTGTACGCGCTTTCGACGTCGCCGGCCGACTGCTGGGCGAGCGAGCCGTCAGCCTGGACGAATACACCCGTCAACGCGAAGCGACGTGCGGTTGTGGTCCTCCCGCAACGTTCGCGATCGCCAATTCGCGTTAGGGTCCCGCCGGCGTTCGGCGGCATGAAGCCGATTCAACCGGTGCCTGACCGGAAGGGGCCGAGGATGAAGGCGCCGCAGTTCACGCCGCATCTGTGCAACGACCAGACAGCCGTACCGCAACTGCCCGCTCCCTGCACGGTCCTCGCGCCGCCCACTCCACCTCAACTTGCGATCTTCCGCTCTTGCTTCCCGTTCGTTCCCCTGCCGGCTGGTACCTCACGCGTCGGCTTCGCTCCGTTCGAGGGGAGTGCAGCGGTTCGCGCTTTCATGGCGAATTTCGGTGGCCCCGTGGCGCGACTACCGGGCGGTGGCGGGACAGGATTCATGGTCAGCAGAGACCTGCTGGTGACCAATGAGCACGTGGGCGCGCTGGTCACTCCGAACGGTGAGAGGCCGAATTTCCGAGAAGAACTCGTTGCATACGAGCCTCTCGGAGGAATCGGGTGTCAGCCACGAACTTTTGCTACGACGTGCAGGCCGGGCCTATCACGCCGGCTCGACTACGCAGTTTTCCGAGTCGGATGCTTCGGAGCGTTCCGTCCGCCGGGATCGGCGCCGTTCGATGTAGGCCCACCGGGCGACGCCTTCGGATGGCTCCGTCTGCGAGGCTGGTTGCCACATCCCGGCGACGAATTCTTTCTCATTGGGCATCCGCGAAGGGACCCGAAACGGATCGCGCTTGGAGAGGTCCGGGGCCTGGTCTATGCGTGCAATTCCAGCAGGGCAGGTCAGGGCGGCCCGTTTTGCATCGGACACGACAACGTCAGCCGGGGAGGCTCGTCCGGCGCGCCATATCTTGACTCGCGCGGGTATGTCTATGCCCTGAACCGCGGGCGCGTGGCCGGCGGGATCCCGCAGACTCGAGTCGGCGGTCCCATCAGATTCTTCGGCGGTACGATCTGGCCGGAGAGTTCGGTCGGCGTCCCGATGGGCGCGATCCTCGACCGCTCGTCGACGCTCCAGAGCGTGGCGGAGTCGCAGGCGCCGCGAGCCGCGAGGCTGGAGCGCGTGTTCGCGGTCGCGGCGCTGCCCTGGACGGCCCCGGCCGGCGCACGGCCGCGCGTCTCGAACGCCGGCTGGTCGCTCGTCTATCTCGGCTTCCCCCAGGGAAGAAGCGACTCCTATCGCCGCGTGTTCCATCTCGGCGCCGTGCTGCCCTATCGCGGCTACGAGCCGCACGCGAGCTACGCCGGCCAGTACACGAGCCTCGGGCGCATCGTGCCGCCGCTGGTCGAGGGCGACTCGTACTCGGATCTCCGCCACGGCGACGTCTTCTCGCTGAGCGGCGCTCCGGGACGGAGTCACGCGATCCCGGAGTGGGCGGCCACCTGGGTGACCAATCCCACCGCCAGCTCGACGCGCCTCCACGTGCTGTACGTCCGTACGCCCCGCGCCCGCGCCGCCGCGGGCGCCGGCGACGTCGTCCATGCCTGGTCCGACGATCAGGGCCGTTCCTGGTCGCGCGCGACGCTCCGCGTGCCGTCACCGCCCGCCGTCACAGGCAAGGCGATGGTCTCCTACCTTCGGCCGAATGCACGAAGCGGTCTGCACGTGTACTACTTGGGGCGGGACGGCATGGTCCACCACCTCTGGCACCATCGTGACCATGGGTGGAACGCCGAGGTCGTGACGACCGGCGGTCCCCGGGCGCCGATGAAGGCCATGGCCGGCTGGTGGTCGGACGCCCACGAGCGACATGCCCTCGCCTACGTCACGCAGGCCGACGAGCTCCGCGTCACGACACGCGTGCGCGGCACCTGGCAGGACCAGCGCATCGAAGGCTATCGCCGATCAATCGAGACGCTCGGCCTGGTGGCGCTCGACTCGGGACAGGGCGGCGACGTCTTCTGGCATACGGCGGACGGCCTGATCCGCGCATACGAGGCGCGGGGCGGCATCTTCTCGATGCAGCCACGGGGCGGCGATCCGGTCGGTCCCTCGCTCCAACAGCTCGCCGGCGTCCCGTTCGTGCGGTCCGGCCGACTCGTCGGCTGGCGGGCGCCACAGTGGATCCATGCCGGCAACCGGGGCAGGCAGCATCTGTTCGGCACGACCGACGGTGGCGACCTGCTGCACGTCTGGTACCGGGACGGTGGGTGGCACCACCAGGTCCTGTCCCTCCGCGACGCGAGGCACATCCGGAACGACGGCGTCACACCACGGGCCGCCCCCGGCGTCTTCCCGGCCTTCTCGGGGTGGACGTCGGCGTCGGGGACTCCGAGCGGCTCGCTCCTCTATGTCGGCGATCGCGGCGCCGTCTGGGAGGCGGTGCCTTCGCGGCGCGACGAAGCCTTCGCGCAGGGGCGATTGCAGGGCGGTCTCTCGGCGAGGAGTGTCTCGGGCACGGCTGGGGTGCCGGGCGGCTGGACGTACGCGCCGCTCGACGCCGACGCCGGCGGCGCCCCCATCGGCGGCTGGTGAGAAACGCGAAGGGGCCGACGATGCTGCTTGTGCGGGCGCCGCCGTTCGGGCAGAACGGCGGGACGACTGGAAGGAGGCATCCATGTCCGACGAGGCGCTGGGCCGAGAGGCGCTGCAACGCATCATGCCGCAGCTGCGAGACATCCCGGAGATCGAGGTCGACATCCCACGGCTCGACGTGGCGACGGTGGCGGTCGCCGTCGTGCCCATCGCGCAGCTCGCCTGCAGCGAGGCGGTGCGGCCGCGGTTCGCGCTGATCCCGGCGGCGCTGTTCAATGCGCGGCTCGTCGACGAGCTCGAGGGGCTCGCGCGCGCGGCGCGGTACGCGCGCAACCTGCACGTGAGCGCGCTGGCGTCGAAGCCGGGCGAGGTGCGGGTGCCCGTCGAGCTGCAGGGGGAGGCGGGCGAGCTCCGGGCGCGGATGCTGCGCCTCGCGACCTACCACTTCGAGCACGACGCGACGCTCGGCCCCGACATCGCCGACATCCGGCGTGGCACCGGCTATATGGACCTCGCGCAGGACCTGAACCGGCTCGCGCGCATCTATCGCGACAACGCCGACATCGTGCGGCGCGACCCCCACTACCGCGACGACGACGCCGCCCGGGCCGACGCGCTGGCGGAGCGGATCTTCGACGCGCTCGGCTTCCACCCGAAGACGCGCCTCGACACCGCCGACACGCTGGCGCGCGCCTGGACGCTGCTGCGCCGGACGTACGACGAGGTGGCCGGCACCGGGCGCTGGCTGTACCGCAACGAGGGCGGCGCGGCGATGTTCCCGCCGCTGTACTCGTTCCGGCGCGCGGCCCCGCCGACCGACACGAAGGCCGCCGAGCCGGAGGCGCCCGTCCCCGCCTGACTCGTGCCACCGAACTTCAGTCCCGGGAGGCCGCCGGGTGACCGCCGCGGACCGAAGTTCAGCGCCCGGAGGCTGCCGGGCACTCGCCGCGGACTGAATTCCAGCGCCCTGAGGCCGCCGGGTGGCCGCCGCGGACCGGATTTCAGCTCGCGGCGGGTGGCCGGCACCCGCCGGACGCTGAAATCCGGTCCCGGGCGGTCGCCGTCGAACCTCCGCGAGCTGAAATCCAGTCTTTCGAAGCGGCCGAGCCGCCGCGGCCCGCTCGAGTCGAGACGTCGGGAGACGCGCCCGCCCGCCGCGAATCGGACTTCCAGCACCGCGCCCGGAGCCGCCCGTGGCCCAGCCGCTCTTCGACGTCACCGGGATCCTGGCGCCGCTCGCCGCCGCCCTCGGGCTGGCGCTGCCCATCGCGTTCGAGCGGAAGCGGTGGGGGCGCTTCAACGTCGGGCTGCGCACCATCCCGCTGGTGGCCATCGGCGCGTGCGCCTACGTCCTGCTCGTCCGGCAGGGGGAGGGCGCGGGCGCCGACGCGAACGCCCGCATCCTGCAGGGCGTCATCACCGGCATCGGGTTCGTGGCGGGCGGCGCCATCCTCAAGGGGACGCGCGACGTATACGGGCTCGCCACCGCGCGTTCCTCGATGGCAACAAGCGCATCGCCGCCGTCGCGATGGGCACGTTCCTCGCCGTGAACGGGCAGCCGGCGCGGTTCGACGAGGTCGAGCTGTACCGCGCGATCCTGGCGGTCGCCGACGGGCGGCTGGACAAGGCCGGGCTGGCGGAGTGGCTGCGCAGGGGGGCGGGGTAGGGGCGGGCGCGAGCACGGGGCGGGGCGGCCGGGGGCCCGGCCGCGGGTGCCTTACGGGCGCGACCGGCGGCGCCGCGTGAGCGCGAGCGCGGGGATCAGCAGGGCCGCGAGCGCGGTGAGCGGGTTGCCGCCGCCGGCCGCGTCGCAGTTGCAGCCGTCGTCGGTCGGGCCGCCGTCGCCGCCGCCGGCGTCGTTGCCGCCGTCGACGCCCATGTCGCCGACGCCCATGTCGCCGGTGACGCCGCCGTCCGGGTCCTCGTAGGGGCGCGGGGTCGGCGGGATGTACGGATCGTCGACCTGCTCGATGAACAGGCACTGCGCCTGGCCGTGGACGAGCGCGCAGACGAGGCCGGTCGGGCACTCGACGCCGCCGCACGGGTGGGTGACGCACTGGCCGTCGTTGCAGGTGAAGTTCGGCTCGCACTCGACGCCGTCGCACGGATCGCGCTCGCACGACCCGCCCTCGCAGACCTGGCCGTCGCCGCAGGTGACGGCGGCGCACTGGTCGGGGCGGCAGGCGCCGTCGACGCACTCCTCGCCGAAGCCGCAGCTGCGGCGCGCGCAGACGCCGACGCACTCGCCGTTGCGGCAGAAGGCGTCCTCGCCGCACTGCACGCCGGCGCAGGGGTCGTTCTCGCAGGACTCGCCGCGGCAGACCTGGCCGTCGGGGCAGCCCGTCTCGCGGCAGTCCGGCTCGAGGCACTCGCCCAGGTGGCAGATCTGGCCCCGCGGGCACTGCACGCCGTTGCACGGATCCTTGCAGACGCCGCTGCTGCGGTCGCACACCCGGGCGAAGCCGCATTCGATGCGCGCGCAGGGATCGAGGCAGATGCCCTGCTCGCAGCGCAGATCGCCGCTGCACTCGCCGTTGCGGCAGCGCGGGCGGCACTCGCCGAACGCGCAGATCTCGCTCGGCGGGCAGGGCGCGTCCTCGTCGACCTCACCGTCGCAGTCGTCGTCCTCGCCGTCGCAGGACTCGGCGGGCGCGTCGCCGCAGCCGTTGCAGTCGTTGCGCAGGCCCTCGTCGATGTTGCCGTCGCAGTCCTCGTCGCTGCCGTCGCACACCTCGGCCCGCGGGTCGCCGTCGGGACGGCAGGTGAGGTCGCCGTCCTCGCAGATGCGCAGGCCGCCGGCGCAGAAGCCGACGTTGCCGGTGCCGCAGCGCGTCTCCTCGATGTCCTCGTCGGTCTCGCCGTCGCAGTCGTTGTCGAGCCCGTCGCAGATCTCGGGCACGCACTCGCGGTCGCAGACGTCGCCGATGCCGTTGCCGTCGGCGTCGACCTGGTCGGCGTTGGCCACCTGCGGGCAGTTGTCGCACTCGTCGCCGACACGGTCGCCGTCGCCGTCGGCCTGCATCGGGTTCTCGAGGCCCGGGCAGGAGTCGCAGGCGTCGCCCACGCCGTCGCCGTCGTCGTCGCCGCCGTCGTCGAACACGTTCGGGCACACGTCGCAGCGGTCGCCGCGGCTGTCGCCGTCGCCGTCGGCCTGGCCGGCGTTGGCCACCACCGGGCAGTTGTCGCACTCGTCGGGGCGGGCGTCGCCGTCACCGTCGGGGCCGTCGCCGCCGGGCAGGCCCGGGCAGCCGTCGCAGAGGTCGCCGATGCCGTCGCGGTCCTGGTCGCCCTGCTCCGGGTTGGGCTGGTCCACGCAGTTGTCGCAGGCGTCGCCCACGCCGTCGTTGTCGGCGTCGGCCTGCTCGCCTTCGTCGTTCGCGGGATCGGCCACGGCCGGGCACACGTCGCAGGCGTCGCCCACGCCGTCGTTGTCGGCGTCGGCCTGGCCCGGGTTGGCGGCGTTCGGGCAGTTGTCGCAGGCCGCGGCGATCTCGTCGCCGTCGTCGTCGTGGCCGCCCTGCGGGCAGCCGCAGTCGAGGCCCTCGTCGGTCCGGTCGTCGCAGTCGTCGTCGACGCCGTTGCAGGCCTCGGCGATGGGATCGAACTCGCTGTTGCAGCCCGGCACGCCGTTGGCGCAGACCGTGCGGCCCGCGGCGCAGCGGCCGAAGAGGCCCGTCTGGCAGACGTCGCCGACGGGCACGTTGTCGTCGATCTCGCCGTCGCAGTCGTCGTCGACGCCGTTGCACTCCTCGGCGCGCGGATCGCCGATGACCGGCTGGCAGACGAGCGCGCCGTCGACGCAGCGCGTGCGGCCCGCGTCGCAGACGCCCGGACGACCGGTGTTGCAGTCGCGGCCTTCCTCGGGGCCGGCGTCCTCGTCGACCTCGCCGTCGCAGTCGGTGTCGCCGCCGCCGCAGACGTCGGGCATGCCGCGGCCCGGGCAGCAGGCGTCGCCGACGCCGTCGCCGTCGCTGTCCTGCTGATCGGGGTTGGCCTCCTCGAGGCAGTTGTCGCAGAGGTCGCCGACGCCGTCGGCGTCGCCGTCGGCCTGGTCGCCGTTGGCGTCGGCCGGGCAGTTGTCGCAGACGTCGCCCAGGCGGTCGCCGTCCGCGTCGGCCTGGTTGGCGTTGTCGACGGCGGTGCAGTTGTCGCAGAGGTCGCCGACGCCGTCGCCGTCGGCGTCCGCCTGCTGCGGATCGCTCACCGCCGAGCACACGTCGCAGACGTCGCCGATGCCGTCGCCGTCGCCGTCGGCCTGGTCGCGGTTGGCCTCGGCGGCGCAGTTGTCGCAGGCGTCCGGCACGCCGTCGCCGTCGGCGTCGGGGCCGTCGTTCGGGGCCTCGGGGCAGATGTCGCAGACGTCGCCGGCCCCGTCGCCGTCGCCGTCGGCCTGGGCCGGGTTGTTCTGGGCCGGGCAGTTGTCGCAGGCGTCGCCGATGCGGTCGCCGTCGCTGTCGCGCCGGTCGGGGTTCGACACCGCGGGGCAGTTGTCGCACACGTCGCCGACGCCATCGCCGTCGCCGTCGGCGCCGTCGTCGGCGCGGCCCGGGCAGGAGTCGCAGGCGTCGCCGCGCGCGTCGTTGTCGGCGTTGGCCTGGTTGGCGTTCGCCGCGTTCGGGCAGTTGTCGCAGGCGTCGGAGATGCCGTCGCGATCGGTGTCGATGCCGGCGCCCACGCCGTCGGGGCAGGGATCGCAGAGGTCGCCGATGCCGTCGCCGTCGGCGTCGGCCTGGCCCGGATCGGCCTCGGCGGGGCACACGTCGCAGACGTCGCCGACGCCGTCGCCGTCGCTGTCGACCTGGGTCGGATCCGGCGTGTCCTCGCAGTTGTCGCAGACGTCGCCGCGGCCGTCCGCGTCGGCGTCGGCCTGGTCGGGGTTCGCGATGTCCGGGCAGTTGTCGACACAGCGGCCGTCGCCGTCGAGGTCGATGCACACGCCGCCGAGCGACCGCTCGAGCACCAGGATGGCGAAGACGGTGTCGATCGCCGTCTGCACCGGGTGCTGGCCGCCGTAGTACCAGCTGCCGTCGGCGCGCTGCGTGTCGGTCAGCCAGTAGGCGTAGTCGTAGTAGAACTCGCGCTGCTCCTCGGGGAAGCCGTCGTTGGCCGGGATGCGCACGCCGCCGACGTTCTCGCCGTACACACCGGCCTGCCCGTTGGCGAAGGTGATGTCGAACGCCTTCTGGGACAGCCACAGATAGAGGTGGTGGTAGCTGAGCATCCAGTTGAACTCGGGGTCGAGGCGCTCCTCGTCCTGCGAGTGGAACCGGTACTCGTAGTTGTCACGCAGCCAACGCATGCTCTCCTGCACCCGGTTGTCGGCCTGGTCCACGCCGGCGAGGCGGTAGGTCCACACCGAGGCCGCCGTGATCGAGCTGGACATGTCGATCCAGTTCTCGCCGATGACGTACTGGTGGGTGCCGTTGCCGTTGCGGGTGCTGGCGAGGAACTGGGTCACGCGCGGCAGGTTCTGGGTGGCGTTGGCGATGTGACGCGACGCCGCCGACAATGCGGCGGCGACCATCTGTGTGCACGAGCCGTCGGCGCGCTGCCCGACGTAGAGCACGTCGTTGTTCGCCGCCTCGCCGTAGCCCCAGCCGCCGGTGTGCGTGCCCTGGGAGTTCTGTCGCCGCTTGAGCGCCTCGACGCCGTTGGCCAGCGCCGTCGACATGCGGACGTTGTTCACGAGGAGGTCGGGGCCGCCGGTGGCGAAGTAGACGCTGAGCGTCATCACCGTCGTCGAGGTGGTGTAACAGTTCGACGGCTGCGCGGGGCCGAGCAACATCGAGCCCGGCTGCCCGTTGATCTCGGTGCGCAGCGCGAACGCGAGGCCGTTGCGGATGAGCGCCTGGTCCGCCGGCGTCGAGCCCACGTACCCGAGCGGCGGCGCGTCGGGCGCGGCCCCGGCCCGCTTCTCGAGGAAGGCCAGGACCGCCAGCGCCGTCGGCTGGCCGTCGGCCACGTTGCCCGAGTTCGGGTCGTACCGACCGCGCAGCCAGTCGAGGCCGTCGTCGATCGACTCCGTCACCCGGATGCGGAACGGCGTCACCTGGGCGTGGGCGGACGTCGCCGCGAACACGCCAATCAGGAGACCCGCGCAAAGCGCCCTCTTCGCCTCGAGCAGTCTCACGATCGCACCTCCCCGAACACCTCTGCCGGCGATGTATGCGCCGGTCGGATGGTGCAACACGATACGGCCATGCGCCGTTCAGCGGTAGTAATCCCCAATTCCATTGCGGTCCGCGGGGTTGCACGCGATGCCCGCCGCAAGTCGCCGCCAGATAAGATGCCCCATCGTCGAGGGGGCTTGCGCCAGCGGCTGAATGTTGAAGACTCTCGCCGGATGATGGATTCGGTCCGCGTGACGTTCCTGGGGACGGCCGACGCGTTCAACGCCGCCGGCCGCGCACACAGCGCCTATTGGGTCGAGGATCCGCACGGCACGTTCGTCGTCGACTACGGGCCGACGACGCACATGCGCGTGCGAGCGCTCGGCTTCGACCCGGACGCGCTCGACGCCGTCTATGTCACGCACCTGCACGGGGACCACATCGGCGGGCTGGCCATCCTGCTGGCCGATCTGCAGTGGCGCGCGCGGCGCACGCGGCCGCTCGTGATCGCCGGACCGCCCGGCACGCTCGACCGCCTGCGCCTGCTGCGCACGACCGCCTATCCGTCGCTCCTCGACCGCGGCCTGCGTTTTCCCCTTCACGTCGCGACATGGCAGATCCCCGGCACCGTCGCGGTGGGTGCCCGTCAGGTGTCAGCCATCCGCGCCGTGCATGACTCGTCGGCGTGCGCGACGTCCTTCGTCGTCGAGACCGCGGGCCGGCGCATCGCCTTCAGCGGCGACACCGCGTGGCAGCCGGGCCTCGTCGACCTCTCGGCGGGCACCGATCTGTTCGTGCTCGAGTGCACCGAGCTCGAGGCGAAGACCGGCGGCCACGTCTCCCTCGCCGACCTGCGCGCCCATCGCGACGCGCTCACGTCGCGCCGGGTCGTGCTGTCGCATCTGTCGGACGAGACACGCCCGGTGTGTACGGCCGAGGCCGCCTCGCTGCGCGCGACGATCGCCGACGACGGTCTCGTCATCGAAATCTGACGCCGCGACGAGCCGGCTCGGCGGGCGCGCGTCGGTGTCGCCCGGTCTCGCGCGTTGACACGAACGACGCGGTCCCGCGTTCATCTTCACGGCGGGTCGCGACGCCTCGCCGCTCGGCGCCGCCGCCGGCGACTGGCAGGAGGAGGACCCCGGCGAGCACGAAGAGTTCCTCGTGCTCGACGACGCCGACAGCGGCGCGCAGTGCGTCTCCGACGAGAAGAGCCAGGCGACCTTCGACCTGGACGTCGCCGCCGACGGATCCATCGTGGTGGGATCGTACGGCTTCGGCAGCGGCGACGCCCTGCGCGCCATCGACGGCGGCGCGCGCCTCGAGCGCACCGGCGTCGACAAGGACGTCCGTGACGTCGTCACCTACCGGCGGGTCGAGGCGCTGCCGGCGTGGTGCCTCGCGCAGCTCGAGGATCTCTGATCAGGGCAGAGGGATCTGGATGGGCGCGTCGGCGGGCTTCTCGTCGGCCTTCTTGCCGCCCTTCTTGGACTTCTTGTCCTTCTTCGCGGGCGCGGCGGGCGCCGGCGCCGGCACGTCCTCGGCGGCCGCGGCCGGCGGCTGCTCGGGTGGAGGGGGCGGCTTCGGGTTCACCTGCGCCGTCGCCGCCTCGTCGAACTGGAAGCGGTTGTTCGAGGCATCCCAGGTGTAGATGCGCTTGGTGCCGGCGCCCTCGACGACGATGGCCCGCCTGTCGCCCATCGACGCCGTCTGCCACTGCGCCACCATGTCGAGGCCCTCGGGCGTCTTCACCCGCAGCTCCTCGTCGAGGATCTCGCGCGGGGCGCTGCCCTGCCCGGGGAAGGTGAACAGACGCAGGCCGCGCCAGCTCTGACCCTCGCTCGTGCGGTCCTCCTGGACGACCAGCGTCGGGCGCCCGTCGGCGAGCACGTCCTGGACCGACAGGGTGAGCATGACCGGGCCCGGCGACTTGTCGGACGGGTTCACCGGGTGGAGCGACGGCTTGCCGTCGGCGCCGGGCACCACGACGGCGAGCTGCTGGTCCATGCCGGCGTCGACGACCTCCTCGGGGGGCAGATCCTCGGCGACCGACTCCTCGGCGACCTGGGTGTAGACGAGCGCGCAGGCCAGCGGCGGCGGGGCGGCGGCCTCACCCTCGGCCTCGGGCGGCGCCGGCGCCGGATCGGCGATGGGCTGGCGGTTCACCACGGCGGACAGCTCGGGGCCGAGCCGGTCGCCGAGGAGGCGCTCGCCGGCGGCGCACAGCCGGTCGGCGGCGGAGGCGGCCGGCTTCTCGGATTCGCGGGCGCCGCCGCACGCGGCGAGCGCGACGGCGGGCAACAGGCTCCACAGGCGGCGCAGCATCGCGGCCCTCCCGATCAGACGTCGTAGTAGAGCATGAACTCGGCGGGCACGGGGCGCGTGCGCACGAAGTTCAGCTCCTTCTCGGTCTTGTACTCGATCCAGGTGTCGATCACGTCCTCGGTGAAGACGTCGCCCCGCAGCAGGAAGGCGTGGTCGGCGCGCAGCGCCCTGAGCGCGTCCTCGAGGCTGCCCGGCGCCGAAGGCACGTCGGACAGCTCCTCGGGGCTCAGCGCGTAGATGTCTCGGTCGAGCGGCTCGCCGGGATCGATGCGGTTCTCGATGCCGTCGAGGCCGGCCATGAGCATCGCCGCGAACGCCAGGTAGCCGTTGCACGACGGATCGGGCGTGCGGTACTCGAGCCGCTTGGCCTTCGGGCTCGCCTGGTACATCGGGATGCGGATGGCCGCCGAGCGATTGCGCGAGGAGTACGCGAGGTTCACCGGCGCCTCGAAGCCCGGCACCAGCCGTCGGTAGCTGTTCGTCGTCGGGTTGGTGATGGCACACAGCGCCGGGGCGTGCTTCAACAGACCGCCGATGTAATGCAGCGCCATCTCCGACAGACCGCCATAGCCGTCGCCGGCGAACAGCGGCTTGCCGTCGCGCCAGAGGCTCTGGTGCACGTGCATGCCCGAGCCGTTGTCGCCGTGGAGCGGCTTCGGCATGAACGTCACCGTCTTGCCGTGCAGCCGCGCCACGTTCTTGATGATGTACTTGAACCACATGAGCTGGTCGCCCATGTCGACGAGCGGCCCGTACCGGAAGTCGATCTCGGCCTGGCCGGCGGTCGCGACCTCGTGGTGCTCGCGCTCCACCTGGATGCCGACGCTCTCGAGGGTCTGGACCATCACGTGGCGCAGGTCGACGAGCTGGTCGACGGGAGACACCGGGAAGTAGCCCTCTTTGTGCCGCGGCCGGTGTCCCAGGTTGGGTCGGTCGCCGCGCCCCGAGTTCCAGATGCCTTCGTCGCTGTCGACGGCGTAGAACGACGCGTTCGGCGTCAGGTCGAAGCGCACGTCGTCGAAGATGAAGAACTCGGCCTCGGGCCCGAAGTACGCCACGTCGGCGATGCCGGTGCGCTTCAGGTACGCCTCGGCCTTCTTCGCGATGTGCCGCGGGTCGCGGCTGTAGCCCTCGTGGGTCACCGGGTCGACGATGTTGCAGATGAGCGACAGCGTCGGGACGGTGTTGCAGAAGGGATCGATGACCGCGGTCGCCGGATCGGGCACCACCAGCATGTCGCTGGCATGGATCGGCTGCCATCCGCGGATCGACGAGCCGTCGAAGCCGAAGCCTTCTTCGAAGGTGTCGGCCGTCAGCTCGTGCAATGGCACCGCGAAGTGCTGCCATTGGCCGACGAAGTCCATGAACTTCAGATCGACCAGGCGGCAGCGGTGCTCCTCGGCGTACGCGAGCACGTCGCCGGGGGTCTTCGTCTTCAACATGCGGAGCTCCTCACAGCGCGTCGATGCCGCGTTCGCCGGTGCGGATGCGGATGACCTCTTCGACCGGGATGACGAAGATCTTGCCGTCGCCGATGTTGCCGGTGCCGGCGCCCTCGACGATCGTCTGCACGACCTCGGGCACGCGCGCCGCGGGCACCACGATCTCGAGCTTGATCTTGGGGACGAAGTCGAGGACGTACTCGCTGCCGCGATACACCTCGCGCTTGCCACCGCTGCGCCCGAAGCCCTTCACCTCGGTGACGGTCATGCCGTGCACGCCGATCTCGGCGAGACGCTCCTTCACCTCGTCGAACTTGAAGGGCTTGATGATGGCCTCGACCTTCTTCATGCCCGGCTCATTAACACCGCCGCGGCGCAGATCGCAACGCTCCGGGAGTTTCGTTAGATTGCCCGTCGTGGGAGACACGGATCCGACCCTCGACGGCCCCGCGGCGCCCCGGCGCATCGGGACGTATCGCATCGAGGGGCCGCTGGGACGCGGCGGCATGGGGGAGGTGCTGCGCGCCTACGACGACGCGCTGCGGCGCCCCGTGGCGATCAAGCGGCTGAGCGCGGCGCTGCGCGACGACCCGGTGGCGCGGGCCCGCTTCTGGCGCGAGGCGCGGGCGCTGGCGGCGCTGAGGCACCCCGGCGTCGTGCGCATCCACCGCATCGACGAGACGCCCGACGGCGATCTGTACCTCGTCATGGAGTTGATCGAGGGGCGGCCGCTCTCCGACCTGCTCGCGCAGCCCTGGCCGCCGGGGATCGCCGTGGCGCTCGCCCGCGCCGCGGCCGACGCGCTGGGGGCGGCCCACGCCGAGGGCCTGACGCACCGCGACGTGAAGCCCGGCAACCTGCTGATCGAGCGCGACGGCACGCCGCGCGTCGTCGACTTCGGCCTCGCGCGCCGCGGCGACGACCGCGTGACGCGCACCGACGCGCGCCCCGGCACGCCGGCGTACATGGCGCCCGAGCAGATCGACGGCGCCGCGGTGGGCCCGCCCGCCGACGTCTTCGCGCTCGGTGTCGTGCTGTACCGGCTGCTGACGGGCGTGCACCCGTTCGTGCGCGAGACGCCGTCGGCGACGGCCATGGCGGCGGCCACCGCGCGCCACGCGCCGATCGACGCGGTGCGCCCCGACCTGCCGCCTTCGCTCGTGGCGGTGGTCGAGCGCTGTCTTGCGCACGCCCCCGGCGCGCGTTACCCCGACGGGCGCGCGCTCGCCGCCGCGCTGGAGGCGACGGGCCTGGCCGTCGGGCCGGCGGCGCTCGCGGCGCTGGTGGCCGGCGCGCCGCCGCCCACCGAGGCCGGCGTCGTCCTGGCGCCGGCGCCGAACGACCTCTCGCTGCCGGCGTGGGCGGTGGCCTCGGCGCCGCTCCCGGCCGCGGCGCCGAGGCGGAGGAAGTGGCCCTGGATCGCGGGGTTGTGCGTCGCGCTCGCCGCGGGGGCGGCGCTGCTGGCCTGGCCGCGGCGCGCGTTCGACACGACGCCGCTGCGGCTGCCGCCTCGCCCCGCGGTGGCCGTCCTCGACTTCGAGGGCCGCGACGGCGACGTCTTCGCCGACGCCCTGCGCTTCGCCCTCGACGGCGCGCCCGAGCGGCTCGTCTCGGTGCCGCGGGCGATGCTCGCCGCCAACGCGGGCGGCCTCGACCCGCGCTTCCTGGTGCGGCCGGACCGCGCGCCGGGCCACGTCGACGTGGTGCTGCGCGGCACCCTCGAGCCGCGCGGCGACTCGCTGGACGCGACATTCGACGCCATCGACACGACCTCCGGCGACGTGCTGCGCTCGTTCAGCGTCGAGGGCGCCGACGAACCGGTGGCCTTCGCCTTCACCGTCGCGCCGCTCGTCGCGCGGGTGATGGGCGCCGACCTGCCTCCGGCGTCGCCTCCGACGCGCGCGCCCGGCGCGTGGGGCGCGCTGCTCGGCGCGCGCCGCGCCTTCGCCGCCGGCGACACCGAGGGTCACGAGCGCCAGCTGTCGTGGGCCCTGCAGCTCGACCCCGACTTCGCGCTCGCGCGCCTCGACGAGTTGGCGGCGCTGCGCGCGCCGCGCCGCTACGCGGAGCTGGCCGAGCGCGGCCGCGCCCTGCTCCGGAAGCCGCTCGCCCCACGGCTGCGCGCCCACGCCGAGGCCTGGGTGGCGCTCGCCGAGGGGCGCGGCGGCGACGCCCTCCGCGGCCTGCACGCGCTGATCGAACGCTGGCCGTACGACGTCGAGGCCTACGAAACCCTTTTGATCCTGCGGTTCTACGACCCGGAGCTCCGCGACCTCGCCGAGGTCGAGCGCCTGGCGAAGCGCACGCTGCAGCTCGCGCCGCGCCACGAGGACGCCGCGTCGCGCCTCGTGCGGTCGCTGGCGTTTCGCGGCCGGGCCGACGACGCCCTGTACGTGATGGTCGATCTCGGGGTGCCGCGGAGCGACGTGGCGTTCGCCGAAGTCTGGGGCGAGCTGTCGCTCTACCGCGGCGACTACCCGGAGGCCATCGAGCAGTTCGGCCTCGCGCTCGCCCGCTCGCCCGACGACCTCTACGCCGAGCACATGGCCATCGCCGCGCGCCTGCTCTCCGGGCGGTGCGAGGACGCCGCGGTGGCCGCGCTCCACCGCATCCAGCGGATCGAGGCGCTCGGCCACGACGCCAACCTCGACTGGACGTACAGCCTCGCGACGCAGGCGCTGCTCTGCGGCGCGCAGTGGGGGCCGCTCGCGCAGGCGCTCGACCGGTGGACGGCGCATTCGGTCTCCGGCCGCGATCAGGCGCGCGTGCTGCGGCACCGTGTGGCGCTCGCGAAGGGCGAGCCCCGCGCGCAGGTGGCGGCGGCGGTGCTGGCCGATCTCGACGACGCGGCCCTGCCGGCGCCGTCGCGGCCGCAGCTGTTGCGGCTGCTGGCGCGGGCGGCCGACGACCCCGCCGTCCTGCGGGCGCGGGCCGCGGCGGCCGGGGAGGCGGCGGTGGCGATGACGACGGCGCCCGCGGACCGGCGGCCGTGGCAACACGCGGCGGCGGCCCTGCGCGCGCGCCTCGCGGAGCTCGAGGCCGGCGATCTCGAGCCGCTGAGGGCCCTGGCTGGGCCCTGGTCGGCCGTCCGCAGCGAGGGAGACCTCGGCCTGCGGGTGGAGTCGCTGGCGCTGTACGCCGAGGCGCTGGATCGCGCGGAGCGGGCCGCCGACGCCCGCGCGGTCTGGACGGAGATCCGCGATCTCGGCTATCCCCGACTCTGGTCGACGGACGTGTGGCTCGCGGCGGTGCGCCGGCTCGGGCCCTGACCGGGGACGGGGCAGATGAGCGAGTTGCTCGCGACGACGGCCGACGGCGCGCCGCGGCGGACGGACCGGAACGAGGCGGCCGAGCGGCCGGTCCTCGTCGTGGCGCTCGCCGCGGGCGAACCGGAGCGGGTCGGCGAGGTTCTGCCGGTGCCGTCCGAGGGCGCCGCCGTCCTGGGCCGCGGGGGGGACGCGCTCGTGCGCCAGCGCCCCGGCGTCGTCACCGCGAGCGGCCCGCTGACGTCCCCGCGGGTCTCGCGCCGGCAGCTGCAGGTCCGCGCGCTCGGCGACGGCCGCCTGCACGTCGAGAACGTCGGCCGGCTGGGCCTGTCGGTGCGCGGCGCGCCGGCCGGCGACGCGGTCGTCGCTCCGGGTGACGTGCTGCGGTTCGAAGACGAGCTCGTGCTGGTGTGCGTGCTGCGGCCCGCGGAGCTTCCGGCGGCGCGGGCGCCCGCCGACTTTCCGTGGGGGCGCGCCGACGCCGACGGCCTCGTGGGCGAGAGCCCGGCGGCCTGGGCGCTGCGCGACCGCCTCGCGTTCGTCGGGCCGCGCCGCGGGGACGTGCTGCTCCGCGGCGGCATCGGCGTCGGCAAGGAGTTCGCCGCGCGCGCCATCCACCGCCTCTCCGGCGCCACGGGCGCGCTCGGCGAGGCGACCGTGTATCTGAAGGAGATCGCGGGGTTGCCGCCCGATGCCGCCCCACCGGAGGGCCGCCGGCTGGTGGCCGGCACCGCGGGCGAGGTCGACGCGATCGCGCCGGCCTTGCGGGCGCGCTTCCGCCACGTCGTGACGCTGCCCTCCCTCGAGGAGCGCCGCGAGGACGTCCCGCTGCTGGCCGCCGACCTGCTGCGCCGCGCCCTCGCCGACGACGCCGACCTGGCCGGGCGCTTCGCGGACGGCGGCGAGCCGCGCCTGACCGCGGGCCTCGTCGAGGCGCTGCTGACGCGGCCCCTGCCGTTGCAACTGCGCGATCTGGATGCGTTTTTGTGGCAGGCCCTCGCGACGAGCCGCGGCGATCGCGTCGACGTGCCGCCCGAGGCGCGCCTCGCCCCGCGGCCGGCGGCGCCCGACGCGCCGGCGCTCACCGCGCGGGAACGCGAGGTCGTCGAGCTCCTGGCCCGCGGCGCCACCTACCAGCTCGTGGCCGACGCGCTCGGCATCGCGCTCGGCACCGTCCAGGCCTACGTGAAGACCGTCTACCGCAAGCTCGACGCCTCGACGAAGGCCGAGGCCGTCGCCGAGGCGCTGCGACGGGGCGTGATCTGACCCCTATGATGCGCGCGATGCGCCTCACCCCCCGGTCCCTGCGCGGCCGTATGGCGCTGGCGTTCCTGACGCCGGCGGCGGCCTTCCTCGCGGCCCTGATCGGCCTCGCGTTCTTCGCCGCCCGCGCGACGCTCGAGGACGAGGTGGGCGCGCGCCTCGCGGGCACCGCGGCGGCGTCGGCGGCGCTCGTGCCCACGGGCCTCGTGGCGCGCTTCCAGCCCGGCCAGGAGCGTACGCACGCCAACCTCGTGGCCCGCCTGCAGAAGGTCGTCGAGTCGACCGGCGTGCGGCGCGCGTTCATCACCACGCTCGACGGCCGCTCGCTGGCCGACACCGCCGCCGACGCGCCGACGCCCGGCGAGCCCGACCGCGACCTCGCCCAGGACCGCTACGAGCTCACGCGGGTCGGCCTCGGCGAGACGGTGTCCTCGGTGCTGTACGAGGGCCGCGACGGTGTGCGCTACAAGCGCGGGTTCGCGCCGATCCACCACGAGGGCGCGCTGGTGGGCGTGCTCGGCGTCGAGGGCAGCGCCGCCAGCTACGGCGGCCTCGATCGCCTGCGCACCTACATGCTCGGCCTGGGGGCGGTGGCGCTCGCCGCGCTCGCGGGGATGATCCTCGCGTTCAGCCGGGCGCTCACGGCGCCCATCCGCAGCCTCGCCGGGGCCGCACAGCGCATCGGCGCGGGCGCGCTCGACGAGCCGGTGCGGGTCGAGACCAGCGACGCGGCGGGCGAGGAGGTGGCCGTGCTCGCCCGCACGATGGAGGAGATGCGCGACGCGCTCCTCCGCCGGGACCGCGAGCTGCAGATGATGCTCGGTGGCATCGCCCACGAGGTGCGCAACCCGCTCGGCGGCATGGAGCTCTTCGCCGGCCTCCTGCGCGAGGACCTCGCCGAGCAGCCCGAGCAGCTGGCCCTGCTCGCGCGCATCGAGGGCGAGCTCGGCAACCTGAAGCGGGTCGTCGAGGAGTTCCTCGCCTACGCCCGCCGCGCGCCCGTCGAGAAGGACGCGGTGTCGCTCGCCGAAATCCTGTTCGAGGTCGCGATGTTGGCGGGCATCGACGCCGCGTGCGACCCGCAGGACGCCGTCGTCGCCGCCGACCGCGACCAGCTGCGGCGCCTGCTGCTGAACCTGCTGCGCAACGCCCGGCAGGCGGGCGCGACGCGCGTCGACGTGCGCGTCGAGGGCGATGCCGTCGTGATCCGCGACGACGGCCCCGGCATCCCCGCCGAGACCGCCGATCGCATCTTCGACGCCTTCTTCACCACCCGCGAGAAGGGGACGGGCCTCGGCCTCGCCCTGTGCCGGCGCATCGCCCTGGCCCACGGCGGCGCGCTCGCGCTCGAGAACCCGGGCGAGGCGGGCGCCCGCTTCCGCCTCGTCCTGCCGGCGCGGCCCGCGCGACAGACGTAGGGGGATGGCCCGAGGCACCTTCCGGGGCGCCTCCGGCTGTGGCAAGGTGCGGCGCCATGACGACCCACGTCCTCGACCGAATCATCGCCCGCGTCGGCGCGCTGCATGCCCGGGGCAAGCACCCCGTCGCCGTCCTCGACCTCGACCACACGCTGTTCGACAACGGGCCGCGCACACGGCGGATCCTGATCGAATACGCCGAGTCCGCGGGCCGGCCGGGCCTGCGCGACAAGCTCGCCGAGATGCGCGAGACCGGCCTGCCGTACCTGCTCGAGGAGGTGCTCGGCCTGGTCGGCGAGCGCGATCCGGCGGTGATCGGCGAGGCGGTGAAGTTCTGGCGCGAGCGCTTCTTCACCGACGAGTACTGCAAGTACGACGTCCCGCTGACCGGCGCGCGCGAGTTCTGCCTCGAGCTCTACGAGACGGGGGGCACGCTGGCGTACCTGTCGGGCCGCGACAGCCCCAACATGCTCGTCGGCACCGCGGCGAGCCTGCGGGCGCACGGCTTCCCGGTCGGCCTCGCGCACACCGCCCTCATCCTCAAGCCGGCCTTCGAGATGGCCGACTTCGACTTCAAGCGCGATGTCGTGGAGTTCGTCAGCGAGCTCGGCGAGGTCGTGGCGGCGTTCGAGAACGAGCCCGGCAACGCGAACCTCTTCAAGCGAAGCTGGCCCGAGGCCGAGAGCATCCTGCTCGAGACGGCGCACGCGCCGAACCCGCCGCCGCTGGTCGAGGGGGTCATCGTGCTGAAGGACTTCTCGCGCCTCGTCCGGGGGACCTGACCCATGCGGGCGGCCGCGCTCGCGTGGGTCCTGGGCGCGGCGACGCCCGCGCTCGCCGCCGATCCGTTCCGCCTGGACCGGCCCTACGCCTTCGATCCCACGGTGGATCCGGCGCGTCCGCTCCCGGGCGGATTGCCTGGCGACCACCAGCCTTACGCCTACGGCGGCGGCGGCTCGACGGCGGTCGCGCTGATGATCGCCGGCGGCGCCACCTTCCTCGGCGGCCTGATCATCGGCAAGAAGGAAGGCACCGTCATCGCGGTCGTCGGCCTCGGTGTCGGCGCCTACGGAACATATCTCTACTTCCGCTGAGGGGCGCGCCGCGTTTATCGTCGCGGAATGCGCTGTCAGTCCGTCTCACGTCTCTTCGCGGCGATCCTCGCCGTCGGCGCCCTCCCGGCCTGTTCCGGCGACACCGGCGACGACGACGATGGCCCGGCCATCGCAGGCGACGCCGGCCCACCGCCGGCGGATCCCGACGCGCCGCTGATCCGCGCCGTCTCGCCCCCCGCCGTCTCGTTTCGAGGGGGAGAGCGCGTGCGCGTCGAGGGCGAGCGCCTGGCCTCGCCCCGTGCGGTCCGCCTCGGCGACGTCGAGGTCACCGCCACCGAGGAGGACGGCGCGCTCGTGTTCACCGCGCCCGCCGTCCCCGTGGGCGGCCGGGTGACGCTCAGCGTCGAAACCGAAGATGGAACGGGCACTTACGACTTCCGGTACCTGGGGGTGTCGCCGCCGTCGCTGCGCCTCGTCGAGGTGCCGGGCGCGGCCGACGCGGTCACGGGCGAGCGCATGCTGCTGATGCGCCGCGCCGGCGCGCCGCGGGTGGCGGTCCTCGGCGCGGACGGGCTGGCGCTGCTCGAGGCCACCGGGGGCCGGCTCGCGCTCGTCGCCAGCGGCGAGGGCGTGGCCGTGCGCGCCGCCTGCGCCGCCGACTTCGACGGCGACGCCGACGACGACCTCTGGATCGCCGACGAGGCCGGGAGCGCCGGCATCCACCGTCACGATCCGACCGGCCTCGCGGCGCCGGCGACGGCCCAGCCCACGCCCGCCGTCGACGCGGTCTGCGGCGACTTCACGGGCGACGGCGCCGCCGACGTGCTCGTGGCGCTCGCTCCGGCCGAGGGCCTGCCGGCGCTGCGCCTGCTCGTCGGCGACGGCCGCGGCGGCCTGCAGGCGGCCGCGGGCGGCGTGACGCTCGGCGGCGCGCTTCTGGGCCTCGCCACCGGCGACGTCGACGGCGACGGCCACACGGACGTTCTCGTCGGGCGCGCCGACGCCCCGCCGCGCCTGCTCATGGGCGACGGCCACGGCGGCTTCACCGACGCGCCGCCGGGCACCCTGCCGGCCGGCGGCGACGGCGCGCGCCCCACGCTCGGCGATCTCGACGGCGACGGCCGCGCCGACGCGCTGCTGCTCGGCGCTTCGGGCGCCGCGCTGTGGATCAACGACGGCGCGGGCCGCTTCGCCGACCACTCCGGCCTCTCGGTCGGCGTGCCGGGCCTCGAGGCTGCGGCGGCGTACCTCGTCGACGTCGACATCGACGGCGCGCTCGACGTGCTCGCCCTCGGCCCCGGCGGGCTGGCCTTCCTGCGCAACGACGGGACGGGGCGCCTCTTCGATTACTCGGACGCGGTGCTCGCGCGCCGCGGGGCGAAGGCGCCGCGCGCGCTGGCCGTAGCCGACGTCGACGCCGACGTCGATCCCGACCTCGTGGCGCTGCGCGGCGACGGCGTCGCCCTCTTCCGCGGCTGGGATCCCGCGCCGTTCGCCGACGCCGACTTCGACGGCATCCCGACGGAGCTCGACGGCTGCCCCGACGACGCCGATCCGGACCAGAACAACAAGGATTCCGTGCACTTCCAGTGCAGCGACGCCGAGGCCTGCCAGGCGGACACCGGCTGCGCCCTCGCGCTCTCGCCCGCCGGCCGCGCGTACCTCACGTGCGCCTCGGCGATGGTCCCGCAGGCCGAAGCGCGCGCGTTCTGCGAGCGCCGCGGCGCGCGGCTGTTCTTCCCGGACGACGCCGACGAGCAGGCCTTCGTCGTCGGGCTCGCGCCCGGTCGCGCCTGGTTCGACCTGACCGACACCGCCGAGGAGGGCCGCTGGATCTCGGCCGAGGGCCGCGAGGCCTCGTTCGCCGCGTGGGGCATGGGTCAGCCGGACAACGCCGGGGACGTCGAGGACTGCGTCGAGCTCATCGCCGAGGATCCCGCGGCGCCGGCCTGGAACGACCTGCCCTGCGACGTGCCGCGGGGTTTCGTCTGCGAGGACGACGCCGCCGAGGCCGCGCCCGACCCGCCGGACGCCTGCGATCTGTGCCCCGGCGTGCACGACCCGGCCCAGGCCGACGCGGACGCCGACGGCGTGGGCGATGCCTGCGACGCCTGCGCCGACATGCCCGGCACGGGCGCCGACGGCTGTCCGGAGGTGGCGCCGTGAGCGCGCGGTCCCGACGAGCGGGCCGCGGCACCGCGAGGGGCGCCGGGCCGGGGACGCCGCGCCCGCTGGCGGGCCGCCCGGCCTGGCGCCGGCTGGCCGCGGCGGCGGCGGTGGGCCTCCTGGCGCTCGGCGGGTGCGAGGACGAGAGCGCCGAGTCGCCCGCGGCGGGCGCGGGCGGCACGGTCGCCCCGGACGAGTCGTTCGCCGTGCGCCAGGTGTCGCCGGCGCGCGTGTCGGCGCGAGGCGGCGCCGAGGTGACGCTGCGCGGCGCCGGCTTCGTGGAGCCGGTCGTCGTGGAGATCGGCGGGGTGGCGGCGACGGTGGTCGAGGTGACGCCCGAGGCCGTGAGGCTGCGCGCGCCGCGCCTGCCCGCGGGCGCGGCGGACGTGCGGGTGACCGTCGACGGCGAGGCGGTGGAGATGCCGGCGGCGCTCGTCGTCGAGCCGCTGAAGCTGCGCTTCGTGCCGGCGCCCGCGGAGTACGTCGAGGCGCCGGCGGCGGGCGTGGTTCGCGACGCCGCCGCGTTCGACGTGGACGCCGACGGCGATCCCGACCTCGTGCTGGCGACGGAGGACGGCCTGCGCGTCCTGCGCAACGACGGCGCGGGCCGGCTGCAGCTGCAGCGCAGCGCCGAGGCGCCGCCGGCCGAGGCCGACGCCGGTCCGCCGCCGGCGGGCGACGCCGGTCCGCCGCCGGCGGGCGACGCTGGCGTGCCGTCGGCGGGCGACGCCGGCGCACCGCCGGGCCCCTCGCCGGCGCGGCCCGGCGGGCGCGGCGACGTGCGCGCGCTCGCGGTCGGCGATCTCGACGGCGACGGCACGCCGGAGCTCCTGGCCTGCACCGGCGCCGGTCGCGACGTGCGCTTCCGAGGCGCGATCACCGGCCTCGAGGAGATGGCGCCGCTGCCGTTCCGCGCAGGCGGCTGCCGGGCCGCGGCCTTCGTGCAACG
The DNA here is from genome assembly GCA_963169045.1 of Myxococcota bacterium. Lineage (GTDB taxonomy): Bacteria > Myxococcota_A > Bradymonadia > UBA7976 > UBA1532 > CAUJDF01. Next base: position 15,849 of record CAUJDF010000056.1, on the reverse strand, counting down.
CGGCATGCTGGCGTTCGCCATCGAGGAGCCGCCCGGCCGCGTTGGCCTGTTCGTGCTCGCCGACACCGGCGAGACGCAGTTCGCCTTCACGCCGACGGTGGCGCCCCCGCCGGAGACGCCGCAGTCGATCGACACGGCCACGCAGTCCCTGAGCGACGTCCGCGAGGGTGTCGGCGCGGCGCGCCTCGCCTACACGCTCACCGAGGAGGCGCCCGAGGTCGTGCTGCGCCTGCCGGTCTCGCTGCCCGATGTTCCTGATTTCATTCGGTATTCCGTGCGGCGTGAGGGCGCCGCGGCGACGCTGCGCGTGCGCATCGCCGACGGTGCCGGCGCGACCGTCGAGAGCGAGCCGACGACGCCCGGTCCCGGCTGGGTCGAGGCCGAGGCCACGTTCGCGCCGGGCCCGGCGGCGCCGATCGCCGAGGTGGCGCTGGTCGTGCGCGGCGAGGGGCCGTTCCCGATGGAGGGCGCGCTTCTCGTCGACACGGTGACCGCCTGGCGCGCCGGCGACATGCCGCTCCTCGTCGACGACTTCGAGCGGCGCGCACCGCGCTTCACGTGGCCGTCGGTGGCGCGGCTGCTGGCCGGCGATCTCGACGGCGACGCCGCCGGAGACCTGGTCGTCCTCCACGGCGAGGGGGTGACGGCGCTCGCGAGCCGACCGGCGGCGGGTGCGCCGCAGCCCGCGTGGCTCGCGGCGAGGGTGCCCCTGGCCGGCCCCGGGCCGTTCAGCGCCGGCGCGCTGCTCGACGCCGACGACGACGGCGACCTCGATGCCTTCCTGGCCTCGGGCGCGCAGGACCGCCTGCTCGTCGGTGACGGCTGGGGCCGGCTCCTCGACGCGACGCTCGGCGCGCTCCCGCTCGACTGGAGCGAGGCGCGCTCGATCGCCGTCGGCGACGTGGATCTCGACGGCGGGGCCGACTTCGTCGTCGGCAACCGCGGCCGCACGGACCGCCTGTACCTGGCCCGCGGCGACGGTCGTTACCTCGACGCGACGCCCGACTTCGGTTTCGATGAGGTCGACACCGCCGCCGTCGTGATCGCCGACCTCGACGGCGACGGCGACGACGACGCTGTCAGCGTGCCCCGCGCCGGCGACGTCGCGCCGCTCGTGCGCGTGGCGATCGGAGAAGACGAGTGAAAAGCCTCGTCCTTTCGCTGCTCTTCGCGGCGCCGGCCGAGTTCTTCGTCGCCGACGTCGAGGGCGACCGCGTGCTGCTGGCGCGGCCGATCCCGGCGCCGCCGAACACCGACGTGCCGCTCCGCGTCGAGACGCGCTACCTCGAGCGGGGCGCCGCCGTCCCGTCGCCGCTCGCCAGCGAGACGCTGAGCTTCGCGCGCCTGCTGCCGGGGGGCCGCTTCGTCGCGGTCCGCGCGAACGGCGAGCTCGTCGAGGTGCGCGACGGCGCCGTCACGGTCCTCGACCGCGACGTCGTCGGCGCCGTGGGCGCGTCCGCCGACGGTGCCCACCTCGTCTACTGCAAGGGCGAGGCGCCGGCGCTCGAGGTGTGGCGCCACGACGCCGGGGGCTCGCGGCCGGTGACGACCGACATGGCGCCGGCTTGGTCGCCAGCCACCGACGGCCGCGCCGTCGTCTTCGTCTCCGCCCGCGCCGGCGCGCCCGCACTGTGGCGCGTCGACGGCGCCGGCGCGCCACGGCAGCTCACGAACGTCGGCGTGACGTTCGCGCCGGGCCGCCCGCCGCCGACGCTCGAGCCGTTCCCCGATTCGATGGGGCCGCCGCTGCTGGCGGGCGGCCTCCTCGTCTTCGAGAGCACGGGCGCGGTCCACGTCCTGTCGGACGCGGGGCGGCCGTTGCGCGTCCTGCCGGGCGCCGCCTCCCCGCACTGGATCACGCCCGGCCGCGTGATCGGCGTCGTCGCCGGCGGCCGCCGCGTCGCCGTCGAGGTGGCGCCATGAGGGCGCTGTTGCCGCTGCTGCTCCTCCTCGTGGCGACCGCCGCCGACGCCGCGCGCCACCGGCGGCCGTTCCACCCGGACGTGGCGCTCAACGCTGGCTACGACAACAACGGCGGCGGCGGCTGTACCGACTCGTTCTGCGGCGGCAACTGCTACAACGGGCACACCGGCAACGACTTCAACCTCGGCGTCGGCAACGACGTGCTCGCCGGCGCCGCCGGCACCGTCACCGCCGCCGTCCAGGGCTGCCCCGACTACGGCTACTACTGCAGCCCGTGCGGCGGAAACTGCGGCAACCACGTCCGTATCCGACACCCGGACGGCACGCAGTCGCTCTTCTGCCACCTGAAGAACGGCTCGCTGACCGTCGGCGTCGGCGCCCAGGTCGGCTGCGGCCAGAAGATCGGGCAGTCGGCGAGCTCCGGCTGCTCCACCGGCCCGCATCTGCACTTTGGCTTCTATCCCGGCGGCGCCGGTCGCGACCCGTACGACGGGCCGTGCTCGAACCACGGCGGCGGCTGGGTCGACCAGGGTCGCTTCGGCCGCAGCCCGTCCCCGGCCTGCGAGAACCACTGCGAGTGCAACCCCGGCCAGATCGACGAGCGGGGCTGCGGCAACTGCGGCCGGCACCGGCGGGTGTGCGGCGGCGACTGCAAGTGGGGCGGCTTCGGCGCGTGCGAAGGCCAGGGGCCCTGCGGCCCCGGTCAACAACAATCGGAGCCGTGCTGCGATTGTGGCGCGCGGACGCGCACTTGCGGCGGCAACTGTCAGTGGGGCGACTGGGGCGCCTGCGGCGGTCCCGACCCGCCGGGCCCGCCCGCCTGCGGGACGGGCAAACCGGGTGACTGCGCCATCGGCGCCACGCGCTGCGTCGAGGGCTGCCTGACGTGCGTCGACACCGTCTTCCCGACACCGGAGCGGTGCGACGCCCGCGACAACGACTGCGACGCCACCACCGACGAGGACGCCACGGAGCTGGCCGATCCGCCGCCGCCCCTGGCCGCCGAGCTCGAGGACCTCTCGGCGCCGGGCGCGCTGCACCCCGGCGAGCGCGCCACGATCTGGGCCACGTTCCGCAATGTCGGCTCGGCGCCCTGGCCGGCGTCGGCCACCTGGATCGGCGTCACCGGCCCCGACGACGAGGCGAGCCCGCTGCGCGACGGCTGGTCCGCCTACGACGTCGCCACCGGCATCTCCGAGGAGGTGCCCCCCGGCGGCGCCGTGACCGTGTCCTTCCCGGTGCGCATGCCCGGCGAGGCGGTGCCCGTCGACACCTACTTCGGCGTCGCCGTCCGCGGCGGGCCCGTCATGTGCCCCGCCTCGGGCTTCGACTTCGCGCCCGACCGCCTCGCGCCCGTCGAGGGCGCCGCCGTGCTCGCCGAGGACGCCGGGGCGCCCGAGGACGACGCCGCCGCCCCTGCCGAGGCGCCTTCCGCGGCGTCCTCGAGCGCCGACGGTGGCTGCGCCGCGCTGCCCACGCCGCTGCTGCTCCTCCTCGCGCTGCGCCGGCGCCGCCGCCGTGCCGATTCTCCTTGACGCACTTGACGCTCTCGGCGTCCGCCCCTAGCGTGGGCGTCATGGGTACCGCCGCCTCGAATCCCCCCGAAGACGCCTTCGCCGAGAGCGTGTCGCGCCACGTCGCCGCCGAGCTGCGCAAGCGCGCCAAGGCGCTGCGGGATCGCGGCCGGTCGATCGCCGACCTCGGAACGCCGGCCGAAGTGGCGAAGCAGATGCTCGCCGCCGTGCCCGATCCGTCGCCGTGGAGCGAGGCGCTCGGGCCGTTCTACCGCACGCCCCAAGTGCGCAGTCTGCTCGGCGGCGTCTCGCGCCAGGCCCTCGAGGACCGCATGCGCCGCCACACGCTGCTCGGCCTGCGCACCGCCGACGGCGTGATCGTCTACCCGCGCTTCCAGTTCGACGAGCGTCACGCCGTGCTGGCGGGCCTCGCCGAGGTGCTGCGCGTCCTGCGCGCGAGCGGCGTCGACGACTGGACGCTGGCGGGCTGGCTCGTGGCGCGCCGAGACGGGCTCGAGGGCCACAGCCCCGTCGAGTGGCTGCGCGGCGGCAGGGATGTCGAGACGCTGCTCGGCGCGGCGCGCGACGCGGCGGCCCGGTTCGCGCGGTGACGCGACAGCGGGTCACGCTCGGCGCGCCCCCCGGCGACGGGCTCGCCGGCTTCCCGCGCCTGCACGTCGACGCCGCCCAGCCGGTCTACCGCATCGTGCGCGGCGGCCGCGGCCCCTGGTGGTTCTCGTCCTCGGGCGAAGGCCGCTTCGACCTCTCGGCGCCCCTCGGCACGTGCTACCTGGCGCTCGACCCGTTCTCGGCGCTGCTGGACGTCATCGGGCCCGACGTCTGTGCGGGCCTCGTTTCGACGGCCTTCTTCGAGGAGCGCCGCGTCCGCGAGCTGCGCCTGCCGCGCGCGCATGCCTTCGCCGACGTCGCCGATCGCGGCAGCGTCGCCTTCGGCGTGACGGGCGAGCTGCACACCGTCACGCCGTACGCCCTCCCGCAGCGGTGGGCGCGCGCCTTCGCCGACGCCGGCTTCGACGGCGTCCGCTACCGGCTCCGCCACGACCCCGCGGCCTCGCCGGACGGCCTCGCCGTGTTCGGGCCCGCGGGCGAGCAGGCCTGGGCCCGCGGGCGCGAGCGTCGCATCGGCCGCGCGATCGTCGACCGCCTCCGCCGCGAGTGCGGCGTGCGCGTCGCGCCGGTGCCGCACTCGAGCGAGCTCACCTTCGCCGACGACGAGTGATCGTCACTCCTTCTGGCGCTGGAGCCAGTTGAGCGCGCGCTCGACGACCTGGTAGCGGCGCAGCGACTGGCGTCCCATGCGCGCGGCCGCGTCGTCGGCGAAGACCTTCCACGACAGCGCCGCCTCGCCGGACCGCACCACGTCGATGTTCGAGCGGTGGATGCCGACCCACACGAGCTGGCTGAAGATCTCCTGGCCGGGAAACAGAGGGGTCGGATGGTAGCGGAACATCACGATGGTGCCCGGCGTCTGGGTGTATTGGATCTCACCCGACTCGAGCATGCGCTGACGCACCTCGCGGCCGACGAGCGGGCGCGGCAGCAGGATCTCGGTGCCGACGTGATGCGCCATCGTGCGGCCGCGGTTGGCGACGAACAGACGGAAGGCGATGTAGACCTTGGGGCCGCGCGGATCGGTGAGGATGCGTTCGGCGACGCCGTACGGCCCGAGGCGGCTGACCTCGACGTGCGGGTGACGGGTGCGGCGCAGGATGTCCTGCACGTGCACGTGTCCCATCGGCCGTGACTTGCCGGCGATGCGCAGGTAGTAGCGGTTGTCGAGGGCCTGGTGCGGCGCCTCCTCGCTCGAGGGCACCTCGACGACGTACACGGCGCGGCCCGGCAGCGTGCGGAAACGACCGCCGTCCCTGCCGATCACCTCGTGCACGTTGAAGCGCGCCAGCGAGGGGCTGACGAGGCGCGGGATGACATCCTCGAGCCACGAGCGGGTGCCGCCGGGCTTCAGCTCCGTCGGGACGCCCTCGTCGGGCACCCCGCGGTCGTCGACGCCGAGGAAGATGCGGCCGCCAGCGCCGTTGGCGAAGGCGGAGAGCTGCTTCGACAGATCGTGGTGGAAGGAGCTGCAGATCTCCTTGCCGTCCCACAGGAAGGGCGTGCTCTTGAACTCCTGGAAGTCGAACTCGTGCGGCCCCAGCTCGCCGAGGCGCTCGAGCGTCCAGCCATCGTCGAACGGGTTCCGCATGGGCGCATCCTACCGCAGAACCGCGGGAGGTTACGGCCGCGTCACCGGGGCAGGCCGAACCGGATGCCTTGCGCGAGGGGCATCTCGTGGCCCCAGTTGATGGTCGTGGTCTGACGGCGCATGTAGGCCTGCCACGCGTCGGAGCCGGCCTCGCGGCCGCCGCCGGTGTCTTTCTCGCCGCCGAACGCGCCGCCGATCTCGGCGCCGCTCGTGCCGACGTTGACGTTGGCGATGCCGCAGTCGCTGCCGCGCGCCGACAGGAAACGCTCGGCGTTCCGCAGGTCGTTCGTGAAGATCGACGACGAGAGCCCCTGCGGCACGTCGTTCTGCGCGCGGATCGCCTCGTCGAGGTCGCGCCAGGTGCTCACGTAGAGCAACGGCGCGAACGTCTCGGTGCGGACGACGGCGCGGTCCGGCTCGATGGCGACGAGGGTTGGCTCGACGAAGAAGCCCGGCCCGTCGAGCGCGCTGCCGCCATGGAGCACCTCGCCGCCCTGGCGGTGTACGGCCTCGGCGGCGGCGCGAAAGCGGGCGACGGCCTCGGCGTCGATGAGCGGCCCCATGAGCGTGCGCGGGTCCAGCGGGTGGCCGACACGGACCTGGGCGTACGCGTGCAGCAGGCGGTCGACCAGGTCCCCCGCGATCGTCTCCTGGACGAGCAGGCGGCGCGTCGTCGTGCAGCGCTGGCCGGCGGTGCCGACAGCGCCGAAGACGACGGCGGGGACGGCGAGGTTCAGGTCCGCCGTCTCGTCGACGATGACCGCGTTGTTGCCGCCCAGCTCGAGCAGGCTGCGGCCCAGGCGCGCGCCGACCTTCTGCGCCACGCGGCGCCCGACCTTCGACGAGCCGGTGAACGAGAGCAGGTCGACCCGGCGATCGTCCACCAGGCGCTCGGCGAGGGCCACCTCCGGCTCGCAGAACAGCAGGAACACCGACGGGAAGCCGTGGTCCCGCAGCGCGCGGTCCACGATCTTCAGCGTCGCGATGGCGCACAGCGGGGTCTTGGGCGAGGGGCGCCAGACGGTGACGTTGCCGCAGATGGCGGCGAGGAAGGCGTTCCAGGCCCAGACGGCGACGGGGAAGTTGAAGGCGGTCACGACGCCGACGGTGCCGAGCGGGTGCCAGTGCTCGTACATGCGGTGGTGCGGGCGCTCGCTGTGCATCGCGCGGCCGTACAGCATGCGCGACTGGCCGACGGCGAAGTCGGCCATGTCGATCATCTCCTGCACCTCGCCGTCGCCCTCGGCCTTGATCTTCCCGTTCTCGAGCGAGACGAGCGTGCCGAGGGCGTCCTTGTGGCGGCGCAGCGCCTCACCGACGACGCGGATGGCCTCGCCGCGCCGCGGGGCGGGCGTGTCGCGCCACGCCGGCCCGATGCGGGCGGCCTCGACGAGCACCGCCTCGTAGTCGCGGATCGAGGCCCCGTGGACGACGGCGAGGATGTCGCCCGTGGCCGGGTCGACCGACGCGATCCGGCCCGCCTTCCGCGTGTCGGACCAGCGGCCGTTTCCGTAGCAGGTTCCGGGGTTCTCCGACTCGAGGCCCAGGGCGGCGAGGGCGTCGTGCACGGTCGGCGTCAAGGCTGGATGACCTGGCCCTTGCGGACGCGACCCCAGCTGACCTCGGAGACGAGGCCGCCGCGCGCGTCGGCGAGGCGGGCGACGTCGCCGGTGTCGTTGAGGCCCAGCGTGCGCGGGGCGACGTAGTCGCCGCGGCCGCCGCCGAAGACGGTGAGGTCGGCGCCCGCGGCGAGCGCGACGCCGCTCTTGAACGTGTAGCGCACGCCGGTGGCGTCGGAGATCGTCCAGCCGCTCAGGTCCGCGCTCGCGTCGCCCAGGTTCACCAGCGTGATCGCCTCGTCGTGGCGCGCGTCGAACACGCCGTCGCCGTTGAGGTCGCGATCCGGCCGCGGCGTGACGCGCACGATGCGCACGTCGATGCGGGAGGGCGTCGGCGCCTCGCACGTGCCGGCGCGGTTCACGCAGACGTGGGTGCGGATGTAACCGCCGGTCTGGGCGGGCTGGCACGCGTAGCCGTCGCCGCACGCGTCGTCGGCGGTGCACTCGAACGTGCAGGCGCGGCCGCCGCCGGCGAGGCCGACGCACTTGTTGCCGACCCCGCCGCAGTCCGCGTCGCTCGTGCACTCGCCGCACAGGTTCTCGCGCACGGCCCAGGGGTGGGCGCGCGGGTTGTCGTCGATGCCGTGCACGCCGTACATCGTCGTGAACCAGTAGGAGTTGCGGTCGAGGTTGTCGAGCAGCTCGGACAGGCGCGGCGGGACGGGCGTGCCGCTCGCGTCCGTCTTGACGAACGCCTCGAGGAAGTCGGTCACCGCGGCCGACGTCCCGGCGTTGCTGAAGCTGGTCGTGGTGATGATGTCGAGGTTCTTGCGGCCCGCCTTCGCCGGGTTCAGGAAGAAGCCCTGCCCGATGGCGTAGGTGTCGCAACCCTCCGCCATGACGATCTGGTAGCGGTCGGCGGGCATCTCGACCTCGGGCAGCTCGCTGTCGTCGAGGTCGCCCTCGGCGGTCTTGCGCCAGTTGGCGAGCGCGAAGCCGTAGAACGGGCCGCTGTGGCCGGAGAAGGCGATCACGTCGCGCTCGGCGAGGCTCGCGCGCATGTCGTCCTCGAGGACGCGGCCGCCGGCGTCGGTGTCCGGATCGGCCGCGGTGCCCGGCTTGCCCCAGAAGAGGCTCACGCGCACCTCGACCGGCCCGGCGGGGGTGGCCACCGTGGTGGTCAGGGGGCCGCTGTCGCGCTTCAGGTCGTCGTAGCTCGCCACCGGCGAGGTGAAGCCGCGGCCGACGAGCCACTGGTAGACCGCGCGGCTGTGCACGATGTGGTACTCGGCGTGGTAGTCCCAGCCGAAGTGGACGCCGATGTCGAGCACGCCGTCCTCGACGAGGCGCGCGTAGTCGAACCACGCGTCGTTGCTGCGCTTCTCGGCCTCGATCGTCAGCCGCACCTTCTCGAGGCGCGAGGCGTCCACCTTGCTCGGGTCGAAATCGGACCACGGCGCGCTGCGGTACCACTCGCTGTTGAGCTCGAGGCGCTGCATCTCGGCGGTCGAGATGCGGCCGATGGTCAGCTCGAACGAGCGGCGGCCTTCGGCGTCGGTCTCCGTCGGCAGCATGCGCAGCAGGTCGAGCGGGCCGGCGATCTCCTGGCGGAAGTCGAGCTCGAAGACGAGCGGCTCCACCTCGCGCAGGGCGAGGTCCTCCCAGCTGCCGTTCTTCGTGAGGGCCTTGAAGCCGCCGTAGTCCTTGTTCGACGCGTCGTGGCTCTTCTCGACCATGTACTGGCCGAGGAACCAGCCGATCACCGTCTGGCGGAACGGCGCCAGCTCGCGGGCGCGGGCGAGGCGCTCCTCGGGACTGCGGTCGGCCCACTCGGCCTCGATCTCGAGGCGGGTGGTGCCGGTGAGCACGTACTCCTGGGCGCTGACGGCGAGGAAGTTGTCCTCCTTGCCGGGCGCGACCACCTGCAGCACCTCGTCGCCGCCGGCGGGCGCCGCCTCGTCGGGGCCGGCGCCCTCGCCGCAGCCCGTCGCCAGCAACACCGAAGCCACCACTGCCCGTCGCCACGTCCCGCGCATCGCTGCTCCCTCGAGGTATTGATGAAGAGAATTGCGCGCGCTCACGGCAAGAATGATGCCAGCGTGCGGAGCCCGCCCCCTCGTCGGCGCGGTGGCTACTGGACTGGCCCCCGGGGGCCGCTGGAAGCCCGCGCCGCTCGGCCGACAAGCCATTGCCGAACGGCGGACGCTTCGTGCAACATCCCGCGCCATGAGCGAGCGATACACGAACTTCGAGGACTTCTGGCTCTTCTACCTGCGCGAGCACCGCGATCCGCTGAACCGGACGCTCCACCTCGTCGGCACGGGCGCCGCGCTGGCGACGCTGGCGACGGCCGCGGTCACGATGCAGCCGTGGCTGGTGCCGGCGGCGCTCGTCGCCGGGTACGGCGCGGCGTGGGTCGGCCACTTCGTGGTCGAGAAGAACCGGCCGGCGACCTTCCAGTACCCGCTGTGGTCGCTGCGCGGCGACCTGCGCATGTTCCGGCTGGCCGTCACCGGCCAGCTGGCGCCGCACCTCGAGCGCGCGTATGCCGGCCCCGAGGCCGTCGCGAACTGAGCGCGGCGGTCGCCGGCGCGCGGACGCGCCACCGCACCGGGACTTCATCGTCGATGTCGAGGGGAAGAAAGGTGGGGGTGGCGACGTCGGGCACCCGCCGCCACCCCCGAGTGGTCCGCCGCCGCGTTGGGCAGACGGGCGGGCTGAGTGGACCGACTTCGATATTCGACGAGACTTCTGTCGGCGGTCAACCATCGTGTGCATCGGCGGACGCGCGAATTCGCTCCGGGCCGCATGGCACTAGGGCCGGCGACGACGTGCGGCGATCTCAGTTCGCGGGCGGAAGCGCGTCACGGCGCAGGCGATCGGCCCAGTCCGCGAGGGCCTGACGCAGCGGTGGGTCGAGCGCGGCGGTCGGATGGCGCGCCGCGGCAGCCACCGTGTCGGCGGCGCTCGCGGCGAGCGCAGGGGCGGGGGCGCGCGCCGACCGGAGCGCGCCGCGCGCCTCGGCGTGCCGGCCGGCGGCGGCGAGGACGCCGGGCCGGACCGCCTCGATCCAGCAGCGGGCGTCTTCGAGCCCGGCGGCCTCGGCCACGGGGGCCGCCTCGTCGAGCAGGGCGAGCGCGTCGTGGGCCCGGTGCCCCGCGAGGGCGAGGCGCGCGCGGACCAGGCGGAGGCGGACCGCCTCGACCACGCGTCCGGCCGCGTCGGCGGCGCCCTGGAGGCGGGCGTGGCGCCGCTCGGCAGGCCCGAGGTCGCCGGCGTCGTCCGCGGCCGCCGCGCGCAGGCGGCGGGCGGCCAGCAGGCCGGCGGCGTCGCCGAGCGCGGCGAAGGCCTCCTCGGCCTGGCGTCCGTAGGTCCGGGCGACGCGGTGCTGGCCGCGGGCGCGGGCGGCGGCGCCGGCGGCGACCCCCACCCAGGCCAGCCCGGCCCCGTCGCGGGCGCGCTCGAACGCGACGCGGGCGTGATCGAGTCGCTCGACGGCCAGCTCGACGTCGCCGGCGTCGAGCGTCAGCCAGGCGCTCAGCAGTCGGCACCGGGCGATCTCGCCGGGCTCGGCGCCGGTCGCGTGCCAGGCCTCGGCGCCGTCGAGCAGGCAGCGCGCGGCGTCGCCGCGACCGACGCGGCGGAGCACCGTGGCCCGGACGCGGAGCGCCCGCGCCAGCAGCGCGGGGTTCCGCAGGTTCTCGGCGAGCTTCACCGCGCGCTCCGCCGCCTGCCGTGTGCGGTCGTCGGGCAGGGCGCCGCGGCCGGCGGCCTCGAGGAGGGCGTCCACCGCGGCCGCGGGTTCCTCGAGGGCCTCGTGGTGCCACGCGCGTTCGAGACCGAGCCGGCCGCGGTCGTCGCCCTCGAGGCGCTCGAGCGCGGCGATCCAGCGGCGGTGCCAGCGCGGCGCGCCGTCACGCCCGGACAGCGCCAGCCAGTCGGCGACGGTGCGATGGACGAAGCGCCAGCGGCCGAGCGCGCTGCGCACCATGAGGCGCTCGCGCTCGGCGGCGGCGAGGGCCCGGAGCCAGGGGGGGCCGGGCTCCAGGGCGGCGAGGGCGGCGACGACGCGCGGTCCGAGCGGCAGGCGCGCGTGGGCGAGGCCGTGCACCACGTCGGGGACGAGCGTGTCGGGTCCGCGCGACGGCAGGCGCGCCGCGGCGCGGCCGAAGAGCTCGCGCAGGTCCTCGGGCAAAAGCGTGCCGGGGGCGAGGCGCAGGCCGGCCTCGGTGGCGACGAGGCCGCCGGCCAGCAGCAGGTCGGCGATGCCGCGGAGCAGGATGGGGTGGGCCCCGGCGGCCCGCACGACGCGCACCTCGTCGTCGGGGGCGAGGCCCAGGCGGCGGCGCACGTATGTCCGCAGGGCCTCCTCGTCGAGCGGCGCGAGCGGGATCCACTCCGCGCGTGTCTCGCCGAGGAGCGCGGCGCGCAACGTGGCGGCGCCCGGCCTGTCAGTGGCCACGGTGGCGACGAGCAGGACGGACAGCCCGGGTTCGGCCAGGAGGCGCCGCACGAGGTCCGCGCCTTCGGGGCCGGACGCCCAGTGCAGATCGTCGAGGCCCAGCACGACGGCGTCGTTGCGCGCCGCCCGTCGGACCATCTCGAAGAACGCATTGGCGACGAGCGACGGCGGGGCGCCGGTGTCGTCGCCGTCGCCGGCGGCGGGCTCCGGGCGCAGGATCGCCGGCAGGACGACGTCGAGGCCGTCGGGCTCGATGCCGAGCAGGAGCGGCAGGGCGCGGGCGCGGGCGCGGACGCCCTCGACGTCGGTGGCGCCGGCGCGCATCAGGTCCTCGATGGCGCCGGCGAGGCCGGAGCCCGGCGGCGCACCGGGGGCGTAGACCACGCGGATGGCCCGCGCGAGGCCCTGCGTCTCGGCCTCGAACATCACCTCGTCGGCGAGGCGGCTCTTCCCGACGCCGGTCGGGCCCTCGAGCACCACCAGGCGGCTGCCCAGGCCGGCGACGACGTCGTGGAGGGCGGCGCGCAGTCGGTGGACGGGCTCGCGGCGACCGACGAGCGGCCCCGGGGCGAGCGGCAGCAGGGGGAAGCCGGCGGCGCGGGCACAGGCGAGCTCGAAGCCGGACTGGCGGAAGCGCGGCTTGGGCCGCGGCGGCACCCAGACGGGCGCGCCGGGCAGGCTCTCGAGCGTGCGCCGGACCTGCGCGGCGGTGCCGGGGCGGTCTCCGGGGCGGCGCTCGAGCAGGCGCTCGAGCAGGTGCCGCAGCGCCGCGTGGTGCGGCTCGCCGACGCCCGCCGGCAGCGGCGGCGCGGGCGCCGTGGCCCGCTGCATGAGCAGCGCGATCGCGCTCTCCGCCGGGTGTGGAATGTCGCCCGTGAGCAGCTCGTAGATCAGCAGGCCGGCGGCGTAAAGATCGCTCCACGGTCCGATGCGCCAGGGCGGCGAGTCGATCGTCTCGGGCGGCATGTAGCGCAGCGATCCGAGCAGCTTGAGCGTCTGCCGCGCGTCGCTCGGCCGATCGCTCCAGCCGTCATCGATGCGCGCGCAGCCGACCTCGACGACGCGGACGCGCGGTCCTTCGTCTCCCGGCTCCACGAGCACGTTGCCCGGGCGCAGGTCGAGGTGGACGAGGCCGCGGGCGTGGACGTGGGCCAGCGCGTCGACCAGCTGGAGCGCCACGGCGCGCACGAAGCCCCACGGCAGCGCGGCGCCGCGCCAGGCCGAGAGCGGATCGCCGTCGACCCACTCGGTGACGATGAAGGGGCCGGCGTCGTCGTGGCCCTCGTCGAGCACGCGGGCGATGTTCGGGTGCTCGAGGCGAGCGGCGGCGCGGGCGCTGGCGCGGAAGTGCGCGACGCGCGCCGGGTCGTCGTGGCCTCGCGTCAGGATGCGGACGGCCACCGGCAGACCGGAGCGCTCGTCGCGCGCCGCCCACAGCATGCCGACGCCGCCGGTGCCGACACGCTCGAGGAGGCGGTAGCGCTCCGCGATGCGGGGGGAGGGGGACACCAGGGGATTGTGGATGGCCGGCCGCGCGGGGGCAAGCGCGCGGACGTCCCGGAGGCGACGCGCCGTCATCGCGCGGTCCGCCGCACGTTGTCCGTTGTCCCGGCGCGTTCGAGGTGGGAACCTCGAAGCGGTGCGGCGACTTCGCGTCCTCTCAGGCTGGATCGGCGTGTTCGCGGCGGCGGCCTGCGGCCCCGGCGGGCCCGCGCCCACCGTGTCCGACGCGGCGCCCGGCGACGCCGCCGAGGTCGACGCGCCCGACGCGGGGCGGCCGGCGGGGGCCCGCTGCGAGGCCGACGGGGAGTGTGCCGCTTCGGCGTGTGTCCACGGCGTGTGCAGCCCACCCTGCGCCGGCGACGCGGACTGCGGCGGCGACGCGCCCATGTGCGTCGTCCGCGGCGGCGAGGGCCGGTGCTCGCGACGGTGCGCCGCGGCCGCCGACTGCGGCGACGGCCTGCTGTGCGCCGTCCTCGGGCCGGGACGGGGCTTCTGCGTGGCGCCGGGCCCGGGTGGGGCGGGGGCGCCGTGCGCGGAGCGCGCCGACTGCGCGGGCTGGGTGTGCCAGGGGCGCTGCTTCGACGCGTGCGCGCCCGAGGGCGCCTGCCCGCCCGGCCAGGTGTGCCTGCCGCTGCACACGCAGGCGGTGTGCGTCACGGCGGGCGGCGGCGACCCGGAGGCGCCCTGCGGGGTCGGGGCCGACTGCCTGTCGGGCGTGTGCCGGGGCGGGCGGTGCGCCAGCGCGTGCCCCGAGGGGACGTGCGCCGACGACCGCGACTGCGTCGTCTACGAGGCGCTGGCGCTCTGCGAGCGGCGGTGCGCCAGGGCGGCGGATTGCGGCGAGGGGGCCGGCTGCGCGGTGGTCGGCGGGGACCGGCTGTGCGTGGCCCGCGGCGAGGCGGCCGCCGGGGCCGCCTGCGCCGCGGACGCCGAGTGCGCGAGCGGCCATTGCGCCAACGGCGGCTGCGCCGCGCCCTGCGACGCCGAGACGCGCTGTCCCGCGGGTTCGGCCTGCCTCACGGACCTCGCCGGCGGCTTCTGCGTCCCGGCGGGGGGGGCGCCGGTCGGCGGCGCGTGCCGCGAGCAGCGCGACTGCTCGACCGGCTTCTGCGCGGCAGGGCGCTGCTCGACGGACTGCTTCGCGGACGGGACGTGCCCCGACGGCACCCGCTGCGCCGCCTTCGTCGACGGCCGGTACTGCTTCCCGGCGTGTGAACGCGACGGGGACTGCGCGCCGGAGGCCTTCTGCGACCGGCGCCCCGACGCGGGCGGCGTCTGCCTCTGGCGGGGCGACGGCGTGGGCGCGTGCGGCGCCGACCGGGACTGTGCCTCGGGGCGGTGCGCGGAGGGGCGCTGCCTCGCCGCCTGCCCGGACGGCGTCTGCCCCGGCGACCAGCTGTGCCTCGACTTCGACACCGCGGCGCTGTGCAGTCCCACCCCGCGCCCGCGCTGGGCGGAGTGCGCCGGCGAGGACTGCGCCGAGGGCCTCTCGTGCGTGGCGGGCCGCTGCCTGCCGTCGTGCGAGGGTGGCTGTCCGCCGGCGTCGGTCTGCGCCGGCGAGCGATGCCACCCCGCTTGCGCCGGCGACGGCGACTGCCGGCCGGGCCGGATCTGCAACCGCTTCGACGGGCCGGCGCCGTACTGCGACGCACCGGGGCCCGTGGCGGACGGCGGTGCGTGCGCGCGGGCGGGCGAGTGTGCGTCGGGGCGGTGCGCGGAGGGGGCCTGCCGGTCGCGCTGCGGCGACTGCGGGCCCGGGGCGGCGTGCGTCGGCGGCTGGTGCGCGCCGGTGGGCGAGCGCCTCCCCGGCGAGCGCTGCGACCGCGGCGGCGAGTGCGCGTCGGGCGTGTGCGCGGGGCGGCGTTGCGCGACCCCGTGCGCCGACGGCGCCTGTGCGCCCGGCGCGGCGTGCCGGGCGCTGGGCGAAGGCGACTTCTGCGTCGCGACGTGCGATCCGGCGGTGCCGGACGGGTGCGGAGACGGCGAGGTCTGCGCGCCCGAGGGCCTGTCGGGCGCGGGGACGTGCGCCGCGGCGGCGCCGCTCGGGGAGGAATGCGCGACGGTCGCCGACTGCGGCCCGCGCGCGGCGGCCTGCGTGGCGGTCGATCCCCTGGCCGGCGGGCGGTGCGCTTCGCCTTGCCGGCCCGAGGCGGGCGGGTGCGGACCGGGCGAGGCCTGCGTGGCCGTCGAGCCGGGCGCGGCGCTCGGCGTGTGCCTGCCGGTCGGCGCGCTCGAGGACGGCGCGCCCTGCGCCGCCGGGCGCGAGTGCGCGTCGGGGCGCTGCGACGGCCACTGTCGCCGCGCGTGCGCTGCCGACGCGGACTGCGCCGATGGCACCTTCTGCGTCGACGCGGCCCGCGATCCCGCCGCCGCCGACCGCCGCTGCGCGCCGGCGTGCGCCGACGCGGCGGATTGTCCGCCGGGCGTGCCGTGCCGACGCCGCGTCGCCGGCCCCGCCGCCTGCTACTGAGCCACGGGGCGGCGCCGCGACCCCGGGGCACCCGTCGGGCGCCCGGTTCGTCCCTCTCAGAGGGTCGGCCGAAATGGGTCGCCGTCGCGAGCAGCCCGATGCGCCCGCCCGCCAAGGAGTGGGGGTGCACAATCCCTGGTGGCTGTACCGGGCGTACCGCCCCAGGGGTTGGGGGCCCCGCGACGAAGGCGGGCGGG
>CAUJDF010000055.1 GCA_963169045.1 Myxococcota bacterium | reverse complement strand
GACTTCGAACGCGTCGAGAAAGGCGGCTACACTCGGCTCGGGCACGGACGGTCTCCCGTGGCTGTTGAACGTGTGGTAACGCCAACATCACGGGACCGTCCGGCCCTGTCTACCGCCAAAATGGCGAAACCCGAGTCTGAGGTGCCGAGAACCGAGAGAGGAGCGGAGCCCCCGCCCAGCTGGTCGGCGTCAACTCGGCCGTCGGCAGCCGTTGAAGTCCTGAAGACGTTCCTGAAGACGTTTCGCCCGCCGAAGCCGTCTTCGGACGCCCAGGACGCAGTCCGACACCACGTGATTTCAATGGGTTACGGCCGCCAAAGGGGTTCCCAAGCTGAAAGTCGCGGGTTCGAATCCCGTGTCCCGCTCCGATGAAAGCCCCGGTAATCCCGGGGCTTTCGCATTTCTGGACCGTCGCTACCCTCCGTAGCCGCTTCTGACGACGTCGGGTTCACCCGGGCGGCGACTTCAACCGATGGCTGCGGATGGGAGGAGCGAACACATGGGCTCCGATCGCGCGTATTGGGAGCGGCACGCCCGCAAGTACGACCGCTCGGTCGCCATCCTGCGGCGGCCCCTGCCCCGGATGCTCGAGCTGGTCGCCGAGGAGACGAGCGGCGCACGCTCCGTGCTCGAGGTCGCCGCGGGGACGGGGCTCGTGACCGAGGCCATCGCGCGAAGCGCCGAGCGGGTCGTGGCCACGGACTACTCGGCCGCGATGGTCTCGATGCTGCGGCAGCGTCTCGAGCGCGAAGGCATCGGCAACGTGGAGTGCGCCGAGCGCGACATCTACGCGCTGGGCGACGCGCCCGGCGCCTACGACGCGGTCGTCTGCGCCAACGTGCTGCACCTGCTACCCGACCTGCCGGGGGCCCTCGCGGCGATGCGGGCCGTCCTGAAGCCCGGGGGCAAGCTCGTCGCACCGACGTACTGTCATGAGGAGACGGCGCTCTCGCGCGTGTTCTCGCGCGTGCTGGCGATGACCGGGTTTCCCGGGCAGCGCCGGTTCTCGACCGCATCGTTGCGGCGTGCGCTCGAGGAGGCGGGCCTCTCGGTCCACCGGCAGGAGACGTTGCCGGGGCTGCTCCCGATCGGCTTCGTCGCGGGGACGTTCGGCGCCTGAGATCGGCGGCGGCCGACGCGCCCTGCGCCGCGACTTGACCGCCGTCCGCACGCGCCATAGGCTCGCCCGAGTCGAGGCCCATGCTCAGAGCGCTCTTCTTCGCCGTCTTCTTCCTGTTCGTCGGCCAGGTGACGGGCGCGATGGCGGCCCTCACGCCGTCCGAGGACTGCGGCGAGTCGTGCCCCGATGAAGAGCGCGAGGCGCCCTGCCCGCCCAGCTGCACGCACTGCGTCTGCGGCATCCAACTCGCGATCGAGATGCCGATGCGACGCTTCGTCCCGACGTGGCCGCCGCCGGAGGTGCTGCCCGAGCCGGAGCGTCCGCTGCCCCGCGCGACGTCCGCGCCGCCCCCGCCCGATCCGCGCGAGATCCTCCGCGTCCCCAGATAACGACCCCGTCCACGCGCCCTCGGCGCCCGCGCCCCCGGTGGCGACGGGCGCCAGCGTTCGTCGTCAGCCGTCGAGTGGCGGGCCCGCATGTCGCGGACCCGTCGCCCTGCCTCCGCCATCGACGCGGGGGCGATCACCGCATTGCGCGGACGTGCGCTCGAAGCGCGCCCGCGCGGGGAGAACACCATGAAGCGCTCGATCTTCGTCTCCGCCGCTCTCGCGTTCGCGCTGGCCGCATGTTCGCTGGCCGCATGTTCGACGGACGCCTCGAAGGCCGCCGCGCCGGCGGAACCCGCCAAGGCCGAGGACAGCCACGCCAACGCCGGGTTCAAGCCCGGCTCCTATGAGGACTGGTGCGGCGAGCACCAGGTGCCGGAGTCGCAGTGCACGCGCTGCAACCCCGACCTGATCGCCGCCTTCAAGGCGACCAACGACTGGTGCGCCGAGCACGGGCTGCCGGAGTCGCAGTGCCTGAAGTGCAATCCCGAGCTGAAGATCACCCGCCCGCCCAAGCCCGGAGCCCACTGATGCCTCGCCGCGCCGCCCTCCTGCCGTTCCTGCTGCTCGGCGCGCTCGCTGCGGGCTGTGCCGAGTCGGCCGAGGCGACCGCGCCGGCGGGAACAGAAGCGGCCAGGGGCGCCGTGTGCGCGGCGCACGGCGTGCTCGAGGCGGTCTGCACGAAGTGCAAGCCGAGCCTCGCCCCGGTCTTCCAGGCCAAGGGCGACTGGTGCGCCGAGCACGGCTTCCCGGCGTCGTTCTGCCCGGTCTGCCGCCCGGAGCGAGGCGGAAGACCGGTCGCCGACGTCGCCGGCGAGGAGGCGCCGCCCGACGGCACCCGGGTGAAGCTGAAGCACGCCGACATCGCGCGGCTCGCGGGCCTCCGCACGATCGAGGCCGAGTCCCGGCCCGGCGGCGCCCGCCTCGACGCGATGGCCACGATCGTCTACGCCGCCACCCGGCGCGCCGAGGTCAACGCGCGCGCGACGGGCGTCGTCCGCGAGGTCCGCGTCGAGACCGGCGCGAAGGTGGAGGCCGGCGCGACGCTGGCCGTGCTCGAGAGCGCGTCGGTCGGCGCCGACCAGTCGCGCGTGGGCGCCGCCTCGACGCGCGTTCGGGTCGCGCAGGCCGAGCACGACCGCACCGTGGACCTGCAGAAAGCCGGCGTCTCCTCGAAGAAGGAGCTCCTCGCGGCGCGCCAGGAGCTCGATGCGGCGCGCTCGGAGCTCGCGGCGCTCCGCGCGTCGCTGGGGATGGTCGGCTCGACGAAGGGCGGCGGCTACGCGCTCACCTCGCCGATTGCGGGGACGGTGACGCGCCGCGCGGCGTCCATCGGTCAGCACGTCGAGGTGGGCGGCACGATGTTCGAGGTCGCCGACACCTCGACGATGTGGGCCGAGATCGAAGTGCCAGAGCAGGACATCGGGCTCGTCGCGGTCGGTCAGTCCGTGACGCTGTTCGCCGACGCGCTGAAGGGCCGCGAGTTCGCGGGGCGCGTCGAGTCCATCGCGACGGAGGTCGATCCGCACACGCGCACGGTCGACGTGCGCGCGTCCGTCGACAACCCGGACGGCGCGCTGCGGGCCAACATGTTCGCCCGGGCGCGCATCGCGCTCGGCGGGGCCCGCCCGACGGTGATGGTGCCCCGCGCGGCGGTCCAACGCGCGAAGGGCGTGCCGCTCGTGTTCGTGCGCGTCGCGGACGACGCGTTCGAGGCGCGCCGCGTGAAGCTCGGGCTCGCCGAGCCCGACGCCGTCGAGTTGGTCGAGGGCGTGAAGCCCGGCGAGGCGGTCGTCACCGAGGGCAGCTTCCTGCTCAAGACGGAGACGCTGAAGGGCAGCATCGGCGCCGGCTGCTGCGGCGAGGACTGACGCCGATGCTCGACGCGGTCATCTCGTGGTCGCTGCGCCACCGCCTCGTCGTCGTGCTCGTCTGGCTGGGCATCGCCGGGCTCGGCGCCTACGCCTTCCACCGCCTCCCGGTCGACGCCTTCCCGGACACGACGCCGGTGCAGGTGCAGGTGAACACGACCGCGCCGGCGCTCGCGCCGCTCGAGGTCGAGCGGCAGATCACCGCGCCGGTCGAGCAGGTGATCTCCGGCCTGCCGGGGCTGAAGGAGGTGCGCTCGCTCTCGCGCTTCGGCCTCTCGCAGGTGACCGTCACGTTCGAGGACGGCACGGACATCTACCTCGCCCGCCAGACCGTGAGCGAGCGGCTGCAGTCCGTGGAGCTTCCGGACGACGTGGCGCGGCCGCAGCTCGGGCCCGTCGCCACCGGTCTCGGCGAGGTCTTCCACTACGTGGTGACGGGGCCGGGCAGGTCGCTCGCCGAGCTGCGCACGATCCACGACTGGGTGGTGAAGCCGCAGATGCGCGCGGTGCGCGGCGTCGCCGAGGTGAACGCCTGGGGGGGCGACGAGCGACAGATCCAGGTCGTCGTCGACCCCGTCGAGCTCCAGCGGCGCGATCTGACCCTCGCCGATCTGCTGACGGCCCTCGCCGAGAACAACGCGAACGTGGGCGGCGGGGCGATCGACCAGGCCGGCGAATCGACCCTGGTGCAGGGCATCGGCATCGTCGCCCGGCCCGCGGACGTGGAGAACATCGTCGTCACGGCGCGCGAGGGCGTGCCCATCCGGGTGCGCGACGTGGCGCGCGTCGTCGAGGGGCGCGAGATCCGGCGCGGCGCGGTGACCGCCGACGGCAAGGGCGAGGTGGTGCTCGGCCTCGGCTTCATGCTGATGGGCGAGAACAGCCACGAGGTGACCCGGCGGCTCGAAGCGCGCCTGCAGGAGGTCCGTCGGAGCCTGCCCGCCGGCGTCGACGTGGCGCCGGTCTACGAGCGTACGACCCTCGTCGACCGCGTCCTGAAGACCGTCCGCACCAACCTCGTCGAGGGCGCCGTCCTCGTCGTCGCGGTGCTCTTCGCGTTCCTCGGCAACCTGCGCGCGGGCCTCATCGTCGCGTCGGCCATCCCGCTGTCGATGCTGTTCGCGTTCGACCTCATGGCCCGCGCCGGCATCGCCGGCAGCCTGATGAGCCTCGGCGCCATCGACTTCGGGCTCCTCGTCGACAGCTCGGTCATCATGGTCGAGAACTCGGTCAGCCGCCTGGCGCACGACCGGAGCGGACGCAGCCGCCTCGACGTGGTGCGCGACGCGGCGCTCGAAGTGCGCCGGCCGACCCTGTTCGGCGAGCTGATCATCCTGATCGTCTTCCTGCCGATCCTCGCCCTCGAAGGCATGGAGGGGAAGATGTTCCGGCCGATGGCCGCGACCCTGATCTTCGCCCTGCTCGGCTCCATGCTCCTCTCGCTGACGCTCATGCCCGTGCTCGCGAGCCTCGGGCTGCCGCGCCACGTCCGGGCGCGCGAGGGCCTGCTCGTCCGCGGTCTGAAGCGCCTGTACCGGCCGGCGCTGCGGTGGGCGCTGCGGTGGCGGTGGGCGGTGCTCGCCGTCGCCGGCCTGCTCGTCGCCAACGCCGCCTTCCTCGCGACGCGCCTCGGCTCGGAGTTCGTGCCGCGCCTGCGCGAGGGCGCCATCGTCATCAACACGGTCCGCCTCGCCGGCGTGTCGGTCGGCGAGTCGGTGCGCTACGGCACGCGGCTCGAGCAGGCGCTGCTCGAGAAGTTCCCCAATGAAATCGAGCGTGTGTGGACGCGCACCGGGACGGCCGAGGTGGCGACGGACCCGATGGGCCTCGAGCTGTCCGACGTGTTCGTCACGCTGAAGCCGGTCGAGGCGTGGACACGCGCGACCACGCAGGACGAGCTGGTGGCGGTCATGCAGGCGGAGCTCTCCGGGCTGCCCGGGATGAAGATGATCTACACGCAGCCCATCGAGATGCGCGTCAACGAGATGGTGGCCGGCATCCGCGCGGACGTCGGCGTGAAGGTGTTCGGCGACGACTTCGAGGTCCTCCGGGCGAAGGCGCGCGAGGTCGAGGACGCGCTGAAGCGGATCCCCGGCGCCGAGGACGTCTACACGGAGCAGGTCACCGGCCAGCCGGTGCTGCAGATCGAGGTCGACCGGGACGCCATCGCGCGGCACGGCATCGCCGCGCGGGACGTGCTCGCCGTCGTCGAGGGGCTCGGCGGCATCCGCGCGGGCGAGCTGCGCGAGGGCGACCGGCGCTTCCCCATCACCGTGCGGATCGACGACCGCTACCGCGTCGACGCCGAGGCGGTCGGGCGCATCCTCGTCACGGCCGCCAATGGCGACCGCGTCCCGCTGGCCCGGCTCGCGACGCTGCGCACCGAGGAGGGGCCGTCGACGGTCCATCGGGAGTGGGGCAAGCGCCGCATCGTCGTGCAGACGAACGTGCGCGGCCGCGACGTCGGCTCGTACGTGCGCGAGGCCGAAGCGGCGCTCGCGACGATCGACCGGCCCGAGGGCGTCTACTTCCGGTTCGGCGGGCAGTTCGAGCACCTGGTCGAGGCGCGCAATCGGCTGCTCGTCGTGGTGCCGGCGGCGCTGCTGCTCATCTTCGCGCTGCTGTACTTCACCTACGGGCGGGTGCTCGACGCGGCGCGCGTGTTCACCGGCGTCCCGTTCGCGGCGGTCGGCGGCGTGGTGGCACTCTGGGCGCGCGACCTGCCTTTCAGCGTCTCCGCCGCCGTGGGCTTCGTCGCGCTCGCGGGCGTGTCCGTCCTCGGGGACATGGTGCTGGTCTCGACCATCCGGCAGCACCTGGACGAGGGGCTGCCGATGCGCGAGGCCGTCGAGCGGGCCGCCGAGCGCCGACTGCGTCCGGTGCTGATGACGGCGCTCGTCGCTGCGCTCGGGTTCGTGCCGATGGCGCTCAACACCGGCCTCGGCGCCGAGGTGCAGCGGCCCCTGGCGACGGTGGTCATCGGCGGGCTGCTTTCCTCGACGCTGCTCACGCTGGTCGTGCTCCCCGTGCTCTACACCGCGCTGCGCGCGCCGGAGGCCGCCGAAGGTCGCCTGGAGCGCGCCGGATGAGCCGGCGGAGGTGGCGGACCGCCGGGGTGGTCGCCGCGATCGGGCTCCTGCAGGCCGGCGCCGTCCTGCTCTACCGGTCGACGGCGGACGAGCGCGCGTCGGCGTCCGTCCTGCAAGGGGAGCGGCCCCCGTCGGCGCGCCTGCCCGCGCTCGACCTCGAGGACGCCGCGGGGGCGCCGGTGACGCTCGCGCCCGGCAGGCCGCGCCTCGTGCACTTCTGGGCGACGTGGTGCCATCCCTGCCGCCAGGAGCTGCCCGGCCTGCTGTCGCTCGGCGAGCAGCTCGCCCGCGCGGACGGCGTCGAGCTCGCCGCGGTGAGCCTCGACGCCGACTGGCCGACGATCGTGGCGTTCTTCGGCGGGCGCGTGCCCTCCGCGACGCTGCGGGCGCGCGCGGCCGACGCGATGCGCGCGCACGGCGTCTCGATGCTGCCGGAGACGTGGCTCGTGTCCGCGTCGGGCGAGGTGCTGGTCCGGTACGCGGGCACGCGGGACTGGACGGCGAGCGGCGTGCAGGCCGAGCTCCGGCGCGAGGTCGAGCGCGCGGAGTAGGCGTCCGTGCGGCGTTCAGCTCCAGAGCGCTTCGATCCGGTCGGCGAGGCGCTGCACCTGGTCCGTCGGCGACGCGCCTTCGATGCGGAGCGGGACGAGCGGGCAGGCCTCCCAGTCCGGCAGCCTGCCGGTGGGGTCGAGCACCTCGAAGCCGCGCTCGCGCATGCGTTGCTGCGCGGCGTCGTCGAAGGCGTCGCCGAAGAGCCAGGCCCACAACGCCCCGCGGCCGGGCCACGCGGCGCCCGCCCGCGCGACGATGCCGACGTAGAGCTCGCGATCGGCATCGCCCCGCGGCGCCACATAGAAGCCGTGCTGGCGCAGCTCGCCCTTCTCCTGGTGGCGGACGACGTGGCGCCGTGATTCGAGCTCGTCGACACACTCGGCGAGCAGGTCTTCGAGGGCGGCGAAGGCGGTCAGGGCCTGGATGTCGGTCAGCATCGGCAGCAGCTCCGGCGTGAGGGGGACGACGCTGCGCTCCACGTGGTCCTCGATGTGGGCGGCGAGCTCCGCGCGGAGGAACCTGGCGACCGGATCGGACAGCTCGACGCCGTCGAGGCACTGGCGCACCTCGCGCCACGTCGCGAGGACGACGGGCACGCCCCGGGAGACGAACGTGCGGCCCGCGACGACGCCCTGCCCGAGGCGGCTGCGGATGGCGGTCGAGAGCGGCCGCCACCGCGCGGCCTTGATGAGGAAGACGAGGCGGCCGCGGGGGCGACCGGACAGCGCCTCGAGGTAGCCGGCCGGCTGGTTGGGGGTGAGCGCGGCGTCGAGCTTGGCTTCGACCCAGACGGCGGCGTCGCCGGCGGTCAGCACCAGGTCCGGCCGCGCCTTCGTCTCGCGATCGGTGACCTGCGTCTCCACGGCGATCCGCACGCCGTCATCGACGTCGAGATCGGCGATTCTTCTCAGGAAAGCGCGCGCGAGGGCCGGCGCGCGGAGCAGCTCGGCGAGCAGCTCGGTCAGCGCGTTCTCGCCGCCTCGCCGCACCAGCTCCGCGACGAGCCCTCTTCCGATCTCGGCCACCTGCGTCCTCCGGGCGCAACGAGAAGCGCCGGCGATGGTTCGCCGGCGGACGGGCGCTTGTCCACATCTGGCGGCGTCAGCAGAGCTCGCGGAGCGCGCGCGCCACCGTCCGCAGCGCCGCCCCCTCGGGCGTCGACTGCCGGCGCACGAGGAACACGTTGCGCCGCACCTCGCCCATCCCCTTCGGCAGTGGGAGCGGCGCGACGCGCAGGCCCTCGGGCGCGCGCTCGTTGTGCAGGCGCGCGACGAACTCGGGGATGAAGATCGCGCACAGGCCGCGACCCACGAGCTCGAGGCCGGTGGTCATCAGGTCGACGCGGTAGCGGACGTCGCGGCGGAAGCGCTCGTCGGGCCAGCCGTCGCGGCCCTTCACGCCCGAGGGCGCGCCCTCGAGCGGGCTGACCGGCGCCACGAACGGCACGCGCAGCACGTCCTCGCCGCGGAACGCGCCCTGGCGGGCATAGGCGTTCATCGCGATGCGCGCCACCTCGACGTAGTCGATGCCGGGGCGCGGCATCGGCTCGTAGGTGATGCCCACGTCGATCTTGTCGAGGATGAGCGCCTCCTCGAGCCGGCCGGGCACCAGCTCGTGCACCTCGACGCCGCGGCCGGGCAGGTAGCGCTCGAGCAGCTCGCCCATGAAGTACGAGGTGAAGACCTCGAAGGAGCCGAGGCGCAGCGGTCGCTCGGCCTCGGCCTCGCCGCGCCCGAGCATCCGGTCCACCTCGCGCAGCACGGCCTCGCAGCGCTGGTACAGCGCGCGGCCGGCGTCGGACACCACGACGCCACGCCCGTGCGGCTCGAACAGCGCGTAGCCCACCTCGTCCTCGAGCACCTTGAGCGACTTGGAGAGCCCGCTGTGCGAGATGCCGAGCAGCGACGCGGCCTTGCGCAGGTTGCCGGTCTCGACGACGGTGCGGAACTGGACGAGGCGATTGGTCTCCATTTGTCACCAGTCGTGCCGAACAATTCGCTCATTGTCCACAGCCGCGTGCCGTTAGTCTCGGGACGTGATGCACGCCGCCGCCCCCACCGCACCTCCCCGCCCGGCCGCGCTCCTGCGCGCGCTGCCCGGCGACGCGGCGCTCGTCGTGCGCGGCGGCGAGACGCTCGTCGCGTTCGATCCGTGCGAGCGCATCCGCGTGGCCGGCGGGCAGGCGCGCATCGAGCGCCGCGGCGAGACCACCGTCGTCCCCTGCGACGACCCGTTCGCGCTCGTCGCCCGCCGCCTCGCCGGCGCCCCGGGGGCCCGCGCCGTCGGCTGGTTCGGCTACGACTGCGTCCGCTACGTCGAGCCCGCCGTCTGCCGCGCCGGCGGCAACCTCGCGCGCCTCGACGGCGAGCAGCTCGACGCCGAGGTCCTGCTCTTCGAGAGCTTCGCGACCTACGACGGCGACGCGATCCGCCTGGACGGCGACCGGCGCGCGCTCGAGGCCGCCCTCGACGCCGCGTCGCGCGACCCCCTCCCCGACCTGCCGGACGTGCCCGAGCTGCCGCTCGACGCGCTGCGCCCGATGCTCGGCCGCGAAGGCTTCCTGCGCGCCGTCGCCACGCTCAAGGAGGCCATCCGCGCGGGCGAGATCTTCCAGGCGGTGGTCTCCGAGCGCTTCCGCGCGGACTTCGACGGCGACCCGGTGACGCTCTTCGAGGTGCTGGCGCGGCTCAGCCCGTCGCCGTACCAGTTCTGCCTGCGCGCCGGCGGCCGCACGCGGCTCGGCGCCTCGCCGGAAATGCTCGTGCGCGCCACCGCGGGCGGCGCCGTCGAGACGCAGCCCATCGCCGGCACCCGCCCGCGCGGCGCCACGCCCGCCGACGAGCGCCGCCTGCGCGCGCAGCTCGTCCGCAGCGTCAAGGAGCGCGCCGAGCACCTCATGCTCGTCGACCTCGCCCGCAACGACGTGGGCCGCGTCGCCGAGCCCGGCTCGGTCGAGGTCGGCGAGTTCGCGCAGGTCCGCAAGTTCGGCGGCGTGATGCACCTCGTCTCGCGCGTCCACGGCCGCCTCGCCCCCGGCGCCGACCCCTTCGCCGCGCTCGCGGCGTGCTTCCCGGCCGGCACGCTCTCCGGCGCCCCCAAGATCCGCGCGATGCAGCTCGTCTCGCAGCTCGAGCCCGAGCCGCGCGGCTTCTACGGCGGCGCGGTCGTCGTCGCCGGCCCCGAGGGCCTCGACTCGTGCATCGCCATCCGCTCGATCGAGGTCGGCCACGGCGAGGCCGTCATCCAGGCGGGCGCCGGCATCGTCGCCGACTCGCGGCCCGAGATGGAGCACGCCGAGGTGGCCCACAAGACCCGCATGACCCGCAAGGCGCTCGCCGTCGCCCGGGAGATGACGCCATGATCCTGCTCGTCGACAACTACGACTCGTTCACCTTCAACCTGAAGCAGTGCATCGAGGCGCTCGGCCGCGAGTGCCGCGTGGTCCGCAACGACGCGATCACCGTCGACGAGGTCCGCGCGCTGCGGCCGCGCGGCATCGTCCTCTCGCCGGGCCCCGGCAACCCCGACTCGGCGGGCATCACGCTCGAGGTGGTGCGCCGCCTCGCCGGCTTCGCGCCCATCCTCGGCGTCTGCCTCGGCCACCAGTCGATCGGGCAGGCGTTCGGCGGCCGCGTCGTCCGCGCGCCGCGCCCGCGCCACGGCAAGCTGTCGCGCATCCTGCACCGCGGCCTCGGCGTGTTCGCCGGCCTCGACGGCCCCCTCGAGGCCGCGCGCTACCACTCGCTCGTCGTCGAGCGCCGTACGCTCCCCGCCGCGCTCGAGGTCACCGCCGAGACCGAGGACGGCCTGATCATGGGCCTGCGCCACCGCTCGCTGCCCGTCGAAGGCGTGCAGTTCCACCCGGAGTCGATCGCCACGCGCCGCGGGCCGCAGCTCGTGCGCCGCTTCCTCGAGGCCGCCGCATGACGCTCGCCGAAGCCTTGGACATCCGCCTCGCCGGCGGCACGCTGACCCGCGACGAGGCGGAGCGCACGATGTCCACCCTCATCGACAACGCGTCGCCGGCGCAGATCGGCGCGCTCCTCATGGCGCTGCGCTTCCGCGCCGAGACGCTCGACGAGCTGCTCGGCTTCGTCGACTGCCTGCAGCGGCGCGCCGTCCGCGTCGAGCGGCCGGACGACGCCGTCGTGATGGACGTCTGCGGCACCGGCGGCGACTACGCCGGCACCTTCAACGTGTCGACGACGGTCGCGTTCATCCTCGCGAGCTGCGGCGTCCACGTCGCCAAGCACGGCAACCGCTCCGTCTCGAGCCGCTCCGGGAGCTTCGACGTGCTCGAGGCGCTCGGCTTCGCCATCGAGGCCGATCCGGCGAAGGCCGCGGCCCGCCTGCGCGCGCACGGCATCGCGTTCCTGTTCGCGCCGGCCTTCCACCCGGCGCTGACGGCGCTCGGACCCATCCGCCGCAGCCTCGGCATGCGCACCGTCTTCAACGCGATGGGCCCGCTGCTGAACCCGGTGGCGCTCGACCGGCAGCTCGTCGGCGTGTACGACGCCGACCTCGTCGTCCGCACCGCCGAGGTGTTGCGCGGCCGCGGCATGCGCGAGGCGCTCGTCGTGCGCGGCGTCGACGGCCTCGACGAGCTGAGCCTCGCCGGGCCGACGCTGGCCGCCCGCCTGACGGACGGGGAGATCCGCGAAATCACGCTGGAACCGGCCGACTTCGGCCTGCGCCCGGCCCCGCGCCTGGCGGTGGCCGGCGGCGGCCCCGCCGAGAACGCGGCCATCCTGACGTCGATCCTGCGCGGAGAGGAGCGCGGCCCGAGGCGCGACCTCGTCTTGCTCAACGCCGGCGCGGCCCTCGTGATCGCCGGCGCGGCGGCGGACTGGACCGACGGCGCGCGCCTCGCGGGCCACGCCATCGACACCGGGCGCGCCTGGGCGCTCTTCGAGACGGCGCGCGCGGCATGAGCGTCCTCGAGCGCATCGCCGCCGCCGTCCGCGAGGACCTCGCGCGCCGGCGCCGCCCGCTCGGCGCGCTGCGCCGACGCCCGCCGGGGCCGTTCGAGGCCGCGTTCGGCGGGGCCTTCCGCGCCATCGCCGAGATCAAGTTCCGCAGCCCGTCGGAGGGCGCGCTGCGCGAGCGCGAGGATCCCGCCGGCATCGCCGCCGGCTACCTGCGCGCCGGCGCCACCGCGATCTCGGTGCTCACCGAGCGCGCGCACTTCGGCGGCAGCCACGACGACCTGCGGCGCGTGCGCGCGGCGTACCCCGAGGCGCTGCTCCTCATGAAGGACTTCGTCGTCGACGCGTACCAGCTGCACGAGGCGCTCGACGCCGGCGCGGACGCGGTGCTGCTCATCGTGGCGCTGCTCGGCCGCGCGCGCGCCGCCGCGCTGTACGCCGAGGCCCGCGCGCTCGGCCTCGGCGTCCTCGTCGAGGTCCACGACGAGGCGGAGCTGGAAGACGCGCGCGCGTTCGGCGCCACGCTCGTCGGCATCAACAACCGCGACCTGAAGACGCTTCAGGTGGATCTCGCGACGTCGCACCGCCTCGCCCCGCGGGCGCCGGGGGCGACGCTCGTCGCCGAGAGCGGCATCCGGACGGGCGCCGAGGCCCGGGCGCTGGCGCAGGCCGGCTTCGCGGCGATGCTCGTCGGCAGCTCGCTCATGCGGCAGCCCGACCCCGGCGCGGCGCTCGCGCGCCTGCTCGCGGAGGCGCGCGCGTGACGCTCCGGGGCCACGTGCGCGTCGAGGACGCCCGCGCCGCGGGCGCAGCGTCGGTCCGCGTGAAGATCTGCGGGCTGACGCGGGTGGAGGACGCCCGCGCCGCGGCCGACCTGGGGGCCTGGGCGCTCGGCTTCGTCTTCCACCCGGCGAGCCGGCGGTGCGTCGCCGCCGACGCCGCGCGCCGAATCGCCGACGCCGTCCCCGGCCCGCTCAAGGTGGGCGTGTTCGTCGACGCGCCGCCGGCGTCCGTGGCCGCCACGGTCCGCGCCGCCGGCCTCGACGCCGTCCAACTCCACGGCGACGAGACGCCCGCCGACGTCGCCCGCGTGCGCGACCAGCTCCCGAACACGCTGATCTTCAAGGCATTTCGCCCACGGACCACCACCGACCTGCGCGTCGACGATTACGAGTGCGACGCCGTCCTCGTCGACGCCTGGGACCCCGCGCATCACGGCGGCACCGGCCGCCGCGCGGACTGGGGGCTCGCCGCCACCGTCCCCGGCCGCGTGATCCTGGCCGGCGGCCTGAACGCCGACAACGCGCGCGCCGCGATCACCGCGGTCCGCCCCTGGGCCCTCGACCTGTCGAGCGCCGTCGAGACCGCCCCCGGCCTCAAGTGCGCCGCGAGGCTGGCCCGCTTCTTCGGCCCCCTGCGACGGGAGGCCGCGTGAGCCATCGCGACGCGAAGCGGTCCCCTCGCCGACGCCCGGCGACGGGCGGCCGCGTGGACCCGGGCATCGATCGCGCCGCGCCGCGGTTTCGCTCCTTCGACCCGCACCGTCAGGAGGCCCCGTGATCCCCGGCCGCTTCGGCCCGTTCGGCGGGCGCTACGCGCCCGAGACCCTCGTCGGGCCGCTCGAGGAGCTCGAGGCCGCGTGGACCGAGGCCCGTGCCGACGTCGCGTTCGCCCGCGAGCTCGACCACCTGCTGCGCACCTACGTCGGCCGCGAGACCCCGCTCACGCGCGCCGACCGCCTGACCGCGCATTGCGGCGGCGCCCGCATCTACCTGAAGCGCGAGGACCTCACCCACACCGGCGCGCACAAGATCAACAACGCGCTCGGCCAGGCCCTGCTCGCGCGCCGCATGGGCAAGCGCCGCGTCGTCGCCGAGACCGGCGCCGGGCAGCACGGCGTCGCCACCGCCACCGTCGCCGCGCTCTTCGGCCTCGAGTGCGTCGTCTACATGGGCCGCGTCGACATGGAGCGGCAGGCGCCGAACGTGCACCGCATGGGCCTGCTCGGCGCGCGCGTCGTGCCCGTCGACGCCGGCACGCGCACCCTCAAGGACGCCGTCAGCGAGGCGATGCGCGATTGGGTCACGAACGTCACCGACACGTTTTACGTCCTCGGCTCCGCGCTCGGCCCGCACCCCTATCCGACGATGGTCCGCGATCTCCAGGCCGTGATCGGCCGCGAGGCGCGCGCCCAGATCCTCGAGGCGGAGGGGCGCCTGCCCGACGAGCTCGTGGCCTGCGTCGGCGGCGGGAGCAACGCCATCGGCCTGTTCCACGCGTTCCTCGACGACGACGTGGCGCTCACGGGCGTCGAAGCGGGCGGCCGCGGCCTCGCCCCGGGCGAGCACGCGGCGCGCTTCGCCGGCGGCTCGCCCGGCGTCCTGCAGGGCACGCACACCTACGTGCTGCAGGACGACGCCGGGCAGATCCAGGCGACGCACAGCGTCTCGGCGGGCCTCGACTACGCCGCCGTCGGCCCGGAGCACGCCTGGCTGCGCGCCCAGGGCCGCGCGACCTACGTGCACGCCACCGACGACGAGGCGCTCGCCGCCTTCCATGCGCTCGCGCGCCTCGAAGGCATCCTCCCGGCGCTCGAGAGCGCGCACGCGATCGCCTACGCCCTGCGCCGCGCCCCCGAGCTCGGGCCCGAGCGCGTGCTGCTCGTCAACCTCTCCGGCCGCGGGGACAAGGACCTCGCCACGGTGCGCGCATGTTGACCCGCGGCGCCTTCATCCCCTTCGTCGTCGCCGGCGACCCCTCACTCGCCGACACGGAGCGCTTCGTCGACGCCCTCGCCGAGGAGGACGCGGACGTCGTCGAGCTCGGCGTCCCCTTCTCGGACGCCATCGCCGACGGCCCCGTCATCCAGGCCGCCTCGGAGCGCGCCGCGACGCACGTCACGCTGACCGACGTGCTCGCGCTCGCCGCCCGCATCAAGTCGCGCCACCCGCGGCTCGGCCTCGTGCTCTTCACGTACCTCAACCCCGTGTTCCGCCTCGGTTTTCGCCGCTTCGCCGCCGCCGCCCGCGCGCACGGCGTCGACGCCGCCCTCGTCGTCGACCTGCCGCCCGAAGAGGCCGACGAGCACCGCGAGGCCATGGCCGAGGCGGGGGTGAAGACGGTCTTCCTCGCCTCGCCGACCACCTCGCCGGCGCGTCTGCGGCGCATCGCCGAGGCCTCCACCGGCTTCGTGTATTACGTCTCGCGGGCCGGCGTGACGGGCGAGCGCGCCGCGCTGTCGTCCACGCTGGCGGCGGAGGTGGCGCGTCTGCGCGAGGTCACCGACAAGCCGATCGCCGTCGGATTCGGCATCTCCACCCCCGAGCAGGCGGCCGAGGTCGCCCGCTTCGCCGACGGCGTCGTCGTCGGGAGCGCCTTCGTCCGCGCGATCGCGGAGGGCGGCGACGCGGTCGGCCGAATTCGCGAAATGGTACGCTCGCTCGCGGGGTTCAAGCGCCCGTAGGAACCGTGATGCCCACCACCACCCTCTCCCGCGCGGCCCGCTTCGGCGGCCGCCCGCGCCTGCCCGGCGACAAGTCGATCTCCCACCGCGGCCTCATCCTCGGCGCGCTCGCCGAAGGACGCACCGAGGTCGTCGACCTGCTCGAGAGCGGCGACGTGCAGTCGACCGCGCGCTGCCTGCGCGCGCTCGGCGTCGCGATCGCGCGCGAGGGCGCCTCCACGTTCGTCGACGGGATCGGCGGCCGCGGCTTCTCGACGCCCGAGGGCGTCCTCGACTGCGGCAACTCCGGCACCACGATGCGCGTGCTCATGGGCGTGCTCGCCGGGCGCGGCGTCGCGGCCACGCTCACCGGCGACGCCTCGCTCGTGCGCCGGCCCATGCGGCGCGTCGCCGAGCCGCTCGTGCGCATGGGCGCGCGTTTCGACCTGACGAACGGCGACTGCGCCCCCCTGACGGTCCACGGCACCCGCCTGCACGGCATCGACTACGCGCTGAAGATCGCCAGCGCCCAGATCAAGACGGCCATCCTGCTGGCGGGCATCTCCGCGTCCGGCCGCACGCGCGTCACCGGCGAGGTCGGCTCGCGCGACCACACCGAGCGCCTGCTGCCGCACTTCGGCGGCGCCGTCGAGGTGGCGCCGGGCAGGGTCGAGGTGCCCGGCGACCAGCGCCTGCGCGCGGCCCGCGTCCACGTGCCCGGCGATCCGTCGACCGCCGCCTTCTGGATGGCCGCCGCGTGCCTCGTCCCCGGCGGCCATGTCGAGCTCGAGCGCGTGTCGCTCAACCCGACGCGCACCGGCTTCCTGCGCGTCCTCGAGCGCATGGGCGCCGACGTCCGCGTCGAGGTCACCGAGGCGCATCCCGAGCCCGTGGGCCGCATGGTGGTCCGCCAGGGCGCGCTGCGCGGCGTCGTCGTCGCCCCCGACGAGGTCCCCTCGCTCATCGACGAGCTGCCGATGCTCGCCGTGCTCGCCAGCCAGGCCGAGGGCGAGACGAGCGTGTCGGGCGCCGAGGAGCTGCGCGTGAAGGAGACGGACCGCATCGAGGCCGTGGCCACGAACCTGCGCGCGATGGGCGGCCGCATCGAGACGCGCCCCGACGGCTTCGTCGTCGAGGGCGGCGGCGCGCTGCGCGGCGCGGCGATCGACAGCTTCCACGACCACCGCATCGCCATGGCGTTCAGCATCGCGGCGCTCGTCGCCGACGGGGAGACCGTCGTGCACGGGTCGGAGTGCGTCGGCATCTCCTACCCGGCGTTCTTCGACACCCTGCGCGACCTCACGACGTGAGCGGCCGATGACGCCCTCGCGCGGTGCAGACCGTGACCACCTCGGCTCGGGCCGCGCCGCCGCGCGTCCCCGGCCTCGACCCGGCCGACGCCGGGAAGGCGACGCGCATGCGTGAAGCGTTCGTCATCGGGCAGCCGGTCGCGCACTCGCGCTCGCCGGCCATCTTCGCGTGGCTGCGCGAGCGGCTCGGCGTGGACCTCGACTATCGCGCGCACGAGGTCGCGCCCGGCGAGCTCGCGGCGTTCGTCGCCGCCGCGCGCGCGAACCCGGCGTTCGTCGGGATGAACGTCACGCTGCCGCACAAGGAGGCCATCGTCCCGCTGCTCGACGAGCTGTCGCCGGCCGCGCGCGCCGTGGGCGCCGTGAACGCGGTCGTCGCGCGCGACGGCCGCCTGCGCGGTCACAACACGGACGTGGCGGCGGTGCGGGCGGCGCTGGGCTGGCGCGACCGGACGACGGTGCAGGTCTGGGGCGCCGGCGGCGCGGCGCGCGCCGTCCTGTGCGCCCTCGGCGAGACGGGCGCGGACTTCGTGCACGTCGCGAACCGCGACGTGGCGCGCGCGGCGGCGCTCGTGGCGCACTTCGCCCCGCTGTTCCCGGAGACGCGCTTCGACGTCGGCCCACCGTGGACCGAGACCACGCTGCTGGTCAACGCCACGTCGCTCGGCATGGGCGGCGCCGACGCGCCGCGCGGCTTCTTCGCCTTCCCCCATCCGGCGCTCTCGGCCGCCGCCTTCGACGTCGTCTACACCCCCGAGCGCACCACGTTCCTGCGGGAGGCCGGCCGTCACGGCTACTCGCCGGTGTACGGGCTGACCATGCTCGTCCACCAGGCGCTCGCGACGTGGGGGCTGTGGTTCGGCGACGTCCCGCCCGTGCACCGCGACCTCGAGATGGCCATCCGCCGCACGCTGGGGTCGGCGCCCCTCTTCCTCTGCGGCTTCATGGGCGCCGGCAAGACGACGGCGGGCCTCGCCCTGGCCGCGCGCCTCGGCCGCGCGTTCGTCGACACCGACGCGCGCGTCGGGGACGTGGCGGCCATGAGCGTGCGCGACCTCTTCGCCCGGGCCGGCGAGGCGGAGTTCCGCCGTCTCGAGCGGACGGTCATCGAGCGGGCGGCGCTGACGCCGGACGCGGTCGTGGCGCTCGGCGGCGGCGCCCTCCTCGACCCGGAGAACGTCGCGCTGGTGAAGCGCGCCGGCACGCTCGTCCACCTCGCGGCGCGGCCCGAGACGATCGAGCGCCGCCTCGCCAACGCAGAGGACCGCCCGCTGCTCGGCACGGCGCCGCTCGCCGACCTTCTGGCGCAGCGCGCCCCCGGCTACGCGCAGGCCGACGTCCGCATCGACACCGACGACCTCGCCCCCGAGCAGGTGGCCGAGGCCGTCGCGCGGGCGGTGGCGCCGTGAGCCGCGCCCTGCACCTCTGCCTGCGCGGACGCGACCACCCGATCCACATCGGGGCCGGCGTCGCCGCGGAGATCCCGCGCCTCCTCGACGGCCCGCGCCGCGCCTTCGTCGTCTGCGACGTCGCGCGCCCCCACGCCCGCACGGCGGTGATGGACGGGCTCGCGGCGGCCGGCTGGGCCGCCGACGCGCTGCCCGTCGAGGCCGGCGAGGGGCTCAAGACGCCGGCGGCGGTGAACGCGCTCTACGGCGAGCTGCTCGCGCGCAAGGCCGACCGCGACGCCCTGCTCGTGGCCGTCGGCGGCGGGACGGTCGGCGACGCGGCGGGCTTCGTCGCCGCGACGTACCTGCGCGGCATCGACTGGGTGGGCGTGCCGACGACGCTGCTCGCCCAGGTCGACAGCGCCGTCGGCGGCAAGACCGCGATCAACCACGAGGCCGGCAAGAACCTCATCGGCGCCTTCCACCAGCCGGCGCTCGTCGTCTGCGACACGGCGCTGCTCGCGACGCTGCCGCGCCGCGAGCTCGTCTCCGGCCTCGGCGAGGTGCTGAAGTACGGCCTGGTCTACGATCCGCCCTTCTTCGAGCGCCTCGCCCTCGACGCCTGCCTGGCGCTCGACCCGCCGACGCTGGCCGGGGCCATCGAGACCTCGCTGCGCTGGAAGTGCCGCGCCGTCGAGCAGGACGAGCTCGACCGCACCGGCGTGCGCGAGGCGCTGAACTTCGGGCACACGCTCGGCCACGCGCTCGAGGCGGCGACGGGCTACGCGGGGTACCGGCACGGCGAGGCCATCGTGTGGGGCATGCGCTTCGCCCTCGCGCTCTCCGTGGTGCGCGGGCACATGGCCGCGGCGGACCGGCCGCCGCTCGACGCGCGGCTGGCGCGGCTCGACGTGCCGCCGCTGCTCGACGCGCGCGACGCGCTCTTCGAGAAGACGACGCGCGACAAGAAGTCGAAGGGCGGCCGCACGCGCTTCGTGCTGCTGCGGCGGCCGGGCGAGGTCGTGCTCGACCCCGAGGTGACGCGCGACGACCTCGCGGCCGCCTGGGACCTGCTGCGGGAGGCCGCCGATGGCCGGTAACACGTTCGGGACGCTCTTCCGCGTGACGACCTTCGGCGAGTCCCACGGCGAGGCGCTCGGCGTCGTCATCGACGGCTGCCCGGCGGGCCTCGCGCTCGACCTCGACTTCGTGCAGGCGGAGCTCGACCGGCGCCGCCCCGGGCAGTCGAGGATCACGACGCAGCGCCGGGAGAGCGACCGCGCGCGTTTCCTCTCGGGGGTGCACGAGGGGCGCACGACCGGCACGCCCATCGCCGCGATCCTCGCCAACGAGGACCAGCGCCCGCGCGACTACGCCGAGATCGCGCAGGCGTTCCGGCCCTCGCACGCCGACTACACGTACCAGGCCAAGTACGGCCACCGGGACCCGCGCGGCGGCGGGCGCTCGTCGGCGCGCGAGACCGCGGCGCGCGTGCTTGCCGGCGCCGTCGCCAAGCTGCTGCTGCGCACGCAGGGCATCGCGGTGCACGCCTGGGTCGCGCAGGTGGGCGACGTCGACTACGCCGGGACGCCCGCCGATCCGTCGGCGACGGAGTCGAACATCGTGCGCTGCCCCGACCCGGCGGTCGCCGCGCGCATGATCGCCGCCATCGACGCCGCGCGGAAGGACGGCGACACGCTCGGCGGCGTCGTGGCCGGCGTGGCGCGCGGCGTCCCCGCCGGCCTCGGCGAGCCCGTCTTCGACAAGCTCCACGCCGACCTCGGCCGTGCGATGCTCTCGATCAACGCCGTGAAGGGATTCGAGTATGGCTCGGGCTTCGCGGGCACCCGCCTGCGCGGCTCGGAACACAACGACGAATTCTTCAGTTCCGACGAGGGGATACGCACGCGCACCAACCACTCGGGCGGCATCCAGGGTGGCATCAGCAATGGCATGGACATTATCTTTCGCGTCGCCTTCAAGCCGGTGGCGACGATCATGAAGCCGCAGGCGACCGTCGACGCCGAGGGCCGCGAGACGACGCTCACCGGGCGCGGCCGCCACGACCCGTGCGTGGTCCCGCGCGCCGTGCCCATCGTCGAGGCGATGGCGGCGCTCGTGCTCGCCGACCACTGGCTGCGCGACCGGGTGGCGAGGCTGCCGTGAGGGTGGCCATCCAGGGCGTGCGCGCCTCCTTCCACGACCAGGCCGCGCGGGCGCTCTTCCCGGGCCGGGCGCTGGAGCTCGTCGAGTGCGCGTCCTTCCCGCTGCTCGGCCGCGCGCTCGCCGCGGGCGAGGCCGACGTGGCGGTCATGGCCATCGAGAACGCGCTCGCCGGCAGCATCCTGCCGAACTACTCGCTGCTCGAGCGCCACGACTTCCGCATCCTCGGCGAGACGTACCTGCGCATCGAGCTCTGCCTGATGGCGCTGCCGGGGCAGGCCACCGCGGACGTCCACACGGTGCTCTCGCACCCGATGGCGCTCATCCAGTCCGAGGAGTTCCTGCACCGCGAGCTGCCGCGGGCGCGGCTCGTCGAGGCCTCCGACACCGCCGACAGCGCGCGGCTCATCCACGCCGAGCGGCTCTCGGGGCACGCCGCCGTCGCGCCGCGCCTCGCCGCCGACGTCTACGGCCTCGAGGTCCTGCACGCGGGCATCGAGACCAACCGCCTCAACTACACGCGCTTCCTCGTCGTCGGCCGGCGCGACTCGGCCGACGTGCCCGCCGGCGCGAACAAGGCGTCGCTGCGCTTCGAGACGCCGCACCGCCCCGGCAGCCTCGTGGAGGTGCTCGAGGTGTTCCGCGACTGCGACCTGAACCTGACCAAGATCCAGTCGATCCCCATCGTCGGCAAGCCATACCAGTACTCGTTCCACGTCGACGTGGAGTGGTCCGACCCGGCGCGCTACCGCGAGGCGATGGCGCGGCTCGTGGGGCGGGCCCTGCGCATCACGCACTTCGGCGAGTACGCGCGCGCGGAGCGGATATGGGACTGAAGTTCGCCGCGCGGCTCCACGACGTCGGCGAGTACTGGTTCTCGCGCAAGCTCGACGTCGTGCGGCAGATGCGCGCGCAGGGCCGCGATGTGATCAATCTCGGCATCGGCAGCCCGGACCTGCCGCCTCCGGCCGAGGCCGTGGAGGCCGCGGCGGCGCGGCTGCGCGATCCCGCGGTGCACGGGTACGCGTCGTACCGCGGCACGCCCGAGCTGCGGCGCGCCATGGCCGACTGGTACCGCCGCACCTACGGCGTGGCGCCGGACGCCGAGGCGCAGGTGCTGCCGCTGCTCGGCTCGAAGGAGGGCGTGCTCTACCTGTCGATGGCGCTGCTCGATCCGGGCGACGCGGTGCTCGTGCCCGACCCCGGCTACCCGGCGTACGCCGCCGTTGCGAAGCTGCTCGGCGCGCGCGTGATCCGCTACGACCTGCGGGCGCCCGACTGGCTGCCCGACCTCGACGCGCTCGAGCGCCAGGATCTGACCGGCTGCAAGCTGATGTGGGTCAACTACCCGCACATGCCGACGGGCGCGCGCGGCACCGCCGACCTGTTCGCCGCGCTCGCCGGCTTCGCAACGCGCCGCAACATCCTGATCTGCAACGACAATCCGTACGGCCTCGTTTTGAACCGCGACGCGCCGCGCAGCCTGATGGCGGCGCCCGGCGCGTTCGCCGCGTGCGCCGAGCTCAACTCGCTGAGCAAGAGCTTCAACCTCGCCGGCTGGCGCGTGGGCCTGCTCGTGGCCTCGCGCGAGGTCGTCGACGCCGCGCTGCAGGTGAAGAGCAACGTCGACTCGGGGATGTTCCTCGCCGTGCAGGCCGGCGCCACCGCCGCGCTCGCCGCGCCGCAGGGCTGGCACGACGCGCGGAACGCCGCGTACGCCGCGCGCCGCGCCGAGGTCTGGCGCCTCTTCGACGCCCTCGGCTGCGACTACGACCGCGCCCAGGTCGGCCTCTTCGTGTGGGCGCGCGCGCCCGAAGGCATCGCCGACGTCACCGGCTGGCTCGACGAGCTCCTCGCCCGCGCCGAGGTCTTCCTGGTGCCCGGCCAGGTGTTCGGCGAGAACGGCCGCCGCTACGTCCGCGCCTCGCTGTGCGCGCCGGTGGAGCGCCTGCGGGAAGCCGCGGGCCGGGTCGAAGCGTTCGTGAAGGCATCATGAAGATCGCGATGGTGGGACTGGGGCTGATCGGCGGCTCCGCGGCGCTCGATCTGCGCCGCGCCGGGTTCGCGACGCGCCTCGTCGGCGTCGAGGCCAACGACGCCCACGCGCGGCAGGCGCTGGACCTCGGGCTCGTCGATGCGGTGGCGCCGCTCGAGCAGGCCGCCGCCGAGGCGGATCTCGTGGTGCTCGCCGTCCCCGTGACCGCCATCGCCGAGCTGTTGCCGCGCGTGCTCGACGTCGCCGGCGGCACCGTCACCGACATGGGCTCGACGAAGGCCGACATCGGGCGCGCCGTCGAGACCCACCCCCAGCGCCACCGCTACGTGGCCGCGCACCCGATGGCGGGCACCGAGCACTCCGGCCCCGCCGCCGCCCACCCCGGCCTCTTCGCCGACAAGGTCGCCATCGTGTGCGACCGCGAGCGCAGCGGCGTGGAGCACCTCGCCCGCGTCGAGTCCATGTTCCGCGCGCTCGGCATGCGGCTGACGTCGATGGGCGCCGCCGACCACGACCTGCACGTGGCCTACGTCAGCCACCTCTCGCACGTGTCCTCGTTCGCGCTCGCCACCGCCGTGCTGGCGATGGAGAAGGACGCGGGCACCATCTTCGACCTCGCGAGCGGCGGCTTCGCGTCCACGGTGCGCCTCGCCAAGAGCTCGCCGGCGATGTGGGGCCCCATCTTCGAGCAGAACGCGGACCACGTGTCGGCGGCGCTCGCGGCCTACATCGCGCAGCTGCGCGAGTTCCAGCACCGCCTCGCGCGCCGCGACTTCGAGGGCCTCGAGTCGTTCATGCGCGAGGCGAACCGCATCCGGCCCGTGCTGGAACGCATCGGGAGGGGACCGACTTCATGAACGATCTCGAAGCCTTGCGGGCGCGCATCGACGCGGCGGACCGCCGGCTGCTCGAGGCGCTCGCCGACCGCTTCGCGGCGGTGGCCGAGATCGGCGCGCTCAAGCGGCAGCGTGGGGAGCCCGTCGTGCAGCCGGAGCGGTGGGCGGCGCTCGTCCGCGAGCGTCTGGAGTGGGCTGCGGCGCTCGGCGTCGACGCCCGCTTCTGCGAGGCGCTGCTGGCCCTCTTGCACCGCGAAGCCCAGCGAATCCAGGGGGAGGAAGCATGAACTGGACGCCGGCGAGCTGGCGCGAACGCCAGGCGCAGCAGTTGCCCGACTACCCTGATGCGGCCCACCTGGCCGCGGTGGAGGCGACGCTCGCGGGTTACCCGCCGCTGGTCTTCGCCGGCGAGGCGCGCGCGCTCAAGGCGAAGCTGGCGCGCGCCGCCGAGGGTCGCGCGTTCCTGCTCCAGGGCGGCGACTGCGCCGAGAGCTTCCAGGAGTTCCGCGCCGACACCATCCGCGACACGTTCCGCGTGCTGCTGCAGATGGCGGTCATCCTGACGTTCCAGCAGAAGCTGCCGGTGGTGAAGGTCGGCCGCATCGCCGGCCAGTTCGCCAAGCCGCGCTCGAGCGACTTCGAAGAGCGCGATGGCGCGCGGCTGCCGGCGTACCGCGGCGACATCATCAACGGCACCGAGTTCACGCCCGAGGCGCGCACGCCCGATCCGGCGCGGATGCTGCGCGCGTACGTGCAGGCGGCGTCGACGCTGAACCTCATCCGCGCGTTCGCCCAGGGCGGTTACGCCGACCTGCACCAGGTGCACGCCTGGAACCTCGAGTTCGTGCGCAACAGCCCGCAGACGCAGCGCTACGAGGCCATCGCCAGCAAGCTCGACGAGGCGCTGGCGTTCATGGCCGCCTGCGGCGTGACGAGCGAGACGTCGCCGCAGATCCGCGAGGTCGACTTCTACACGTCCCACGAGGCGCTGTTGTTGCCCTACGAGCAGGCGCTGACGCGGCGCGACAGCACGACGGCGCGGCCCGGCTACGGCGGCGACTGGTACGACTGCTCGGCGCACATGCTGTGGATCGGCGAGCGCACGCGCGACCCCGAGGGCGCCCACGTGGAGTTCCTGCGCGGCGTCCACAACCCCGTCGGCCTGAAGTGCGGGCCGTCGATGACGCCGGACCAGCTGCTGCGCCTCGTCGACGCGCTGAACCCGGCCAACGAGCCGGGCCGCCTGACGCTGATCACGCGCCACGGCCACGACCGCGTCGCCGAGCGGCTGCCGGCGCTCGTGCGCGCCATCCGCGCCGAGGGCCGACACGTGCTCTGGTGCTGCGATCCCATGCACGGCAACACCGTGACGGCCGCCAACGGCTACAAGACCCGTCTGTTCGGCCACGTGCTCGGCGAGGTGCGCGCCTTCATCGACGTGCACCGCGCCGAAGGCACGTACCCCGGCGGCGTGCACTTCGAGCTGACCGGCAAGGACGTCGTCGAGTGCCTCGGCGGCGACCAGCAGATCACCGAAGCGCACCTGGCCGAGGGCCTGTACGAGACGCTCTGCGATCCCCGCCTCAACGCCAGCCAGGCGCTCGAGCTCGCGTTCCAGCTCCACGCGTGACCTCCCCCCGTCACGGGCGGATGCCACCGTGACACGCCTCCGCGGGCGCCGTGATGGGCGGCGACGCCGCGTTCGTCTTCGCCGGCACGTGCTCAGAGCGTGTTCCCATCGAGAGCGTCGGCTGAAATGAGCCGCCGACCCTCTGACGGTCACATCGGCGCGAGGCGCGCGCACGCGGCGAGGCCGTATGCCACCGACGTGAACTCGCTCCCGCGCGACAGACGGTCCTCGCCGAACACATCGGTGAAGATGCGCCGCACCGCGGGCACGAACGACGTCCCGCCGGTCAGGAAGACGCGCTGGATGGCATCGGCGCCGAGGCCGGAGCGCGCCAGCGCCTCGTCGACGCCGCGTCGGATCTTCTCGACGTCGTAGGCGATCCAGCGCTCGAAGCTCGCGCGGTCGATCGTCTCGTCGATCTCGATGCCCGCGTCGTCGAAGCGCAGCCGCGCCGACGGCTGCGACGAGAGCGTCACCTTCACGCGCTCGACCGCCTGGTAGAGCTGGAAGCCGAGATTCTCGCGCGCGAGGCACATCAGCGCCGCGATGGCGACCGGGGCGTCGCTCGTCGCCAGGATCTCGCGCAACAGATGCATCGTGTCCGGATCCCGCAGGAACGACAGATGGTGCCATCGCTCGAGGTTGCGGAAGATCCAGCTCGGCACCTCGAGTCGCTGACCGAACGCCGACGACGAGTAGCGCGATCCCAGGCCGAACCAGGGCGCGACCGCGTGCCGCACGATCTGGCCGTCGAAGCAGTCGCCGGCGATGGGCACGCCGGCGGTGGACAGGATGCGCGCCTCGGCCCCCGGCCGCAGCGTCATCACGCAGAAGTCGCTGGTGCCGCCGCCGAAGTCGCCGACGAGCACGTTCTCGGGCCGTTCGAGGCGCGCCTGGTAGGCGAGCGCCGCCGCCACCGGCTCGTACTGAAAGGCGATCTGCGAGAAGCCCGCGCGCCGGAACGCGTCGCGCAGGCGCTGCAGCGCAAGCTCGTCGCGCTCCGCGTCGGACTCCTTCACGAACTCGACGGGGCGGCCGACGACGACGGCGTCGCCGAGCGGGCCGAGGTCCTGTTCGGCGGCGGCGCGCAGGCGCTGCAGATAGCTGCCGAGGACGTCCACGAACGCGTAGGCGCGGTCGAAGATGACGAGGCGGTCGACGAGGCGGCTCGGCAGGAACGACTTGAACGACTGCATGAGTCGGCCCTCGTCGCCGCCGAGGTACTCGGCGATGGCCGCGGGCCCGGCGAAGACCTCGATCGCGGGGCGGCCGTCCTGGGCGCGCGCGAAGAACAGGACGCTGCGGAAGACGTCGGTGACCACGTCCTCGTGGCGGTAGCGCGCCACGCGGACCGCGCCGTCCGCGTCCGCCACGGCCACGGCGCTGTTGGTCGTCCCGAAGTCGATGCCGACGAAGCGCTGCATGGGGGCCTCGCGCGATCTTTGGGGGGCGTGCTTCTACACGCATGTCGCGGCGCTGTCACGACCCGTCGCCACGTTGCGCTTGCGGGCCGGCCCCGCGCGCGGAGACAATCGCCCCCATGCCGGAACTTCAGCAGCAGCAGACGCAGACCACCGATCAGTCCCGCACCCCGGCGCGTCAGCAGGGCCAGGACGCCGACCCGCGCGCCCGCAACGCCCAGGCGGAGTACGCCCGCGGCCTCGCCGGCACGCCGGCGCAGCGCGCCCGCGCCGCCATCAAGGGCGCCGGCCTGCCGCTCGACCACATGATCCCCGAGAGCGCGAAGGCCTTCGAGCAGAAGCCCGACGGCAGCTTCACGCTGCAGCTCGCGGGCGACGTGCGCCACAAGATCGGCGACGTCACCCTCGTGCTGACCTCGAACATCAGCGGCAAGCTGGGCGCGGGCACGCTGTCGAACGTCAGCGGCATCTACGGCGAGAAGAAGGTCGCCTTCATCACCGGCAAGGGCAACGTGAAGACGGTGAACCGCGCCGGCGACGAGCTCGTCATCACCACCGACCACAGCATGGCCAAGGAGATCCGCCTCAAGGTGGCGGACGTCCAGGCCGTCGGCTGACTCACCGTCAGTAGGGCCGGTAGGGCGGACGCGCGCGCTCCACGAACGCGCGGACGCTCGGCCGCTGCCACTGCGCTTCGGCGAACGCGCGCACCTTCGCCGGCACCGGCTCGTCGTTCAGCAGCAGACGGTGGAGCATGAACGCGAGGTCCGCGTCGGCGATGCTCCACGCGCCGAACAGCGTCGTCGCGCCGTCCGGCACCAGGGCGCCGGCGACGCGCACGAGCTTGTCGGCGGCGGCCCGTCCCGCGGCGGACAGCGGCTTCGTCGCGCGCTCGTAGAACATGCTCGTCGTGGCGCGCTCCTCGCGCAACGCCATGAGATCGCTGCGGATCCACGCCATCACCTGCCGCGCGCGCGCCCGCTGCCGCGCGTCGGCGGGCAGCAGCGCCGGCGCCGGCTGCACGTCCTCGAGGTACTCGGCGATGGCGCTGGACTCGGCGAGCCAGAAGCCGTCGTGCTCGAGGGCCGGCACGCGGCCGGTGATCGAGGGCGCGAACTCGGCGCGGTGCTGCGCCTTCTCGTGCAGCGCCACCTCGCGGACCTCGAACGCGAGGCCCTTCTCGCGCAGCGCGACGAAGGCGGTGAAGAAGTAGGGGCTGATCCAGAACGCGTCGCCGTAGAGCGTGAACATCGTGACCTCCGGGGGCGCACTCTACTTTGATCCGGCCCCCGCGGGCGCGCATCATGCGCGGCTCACGAGCGGTGCGGAGGCGGGCGCGTGCGGCCGGGACGCGAGCGGCGGTGGGTGACGGCGGCGCTGGTCCTCGGGGCGTTCGTCGCGGCGCTCGAGGCGACGGCGGTCGCGACCGCGATGCCCACCGCCATCGCCGACCTCGGCGGCGTCTCGCGCTACAGCTGGGTATTCTCGGCCTACCTGCTCACCTCGACGACGACGGTGCCGCTCTTCGGCAAGCTCGCCGATCTGTACGGCCGACAGCGGGTGTACCTCGTGGCCATGGCGCTGTTCCTCCTCGGCACGGCGCTCTCCGGCGCGTCCGCGTCGCTCGAACAGATGATCGCCTTCCGCGCGTTGCAGGGCCTCGGCGCCGGCGGCGTGATGCCGCTGACGGCGACCATCCTCGGCGACATCTACAGCCTCGAGGAGCGCGGCCGCGTGCAGGGTCTGTTCTCGGGCGTCTGGGGTCTGTCGAGCGTGCTCGGGCCCGCGCTCGGCGGTCTCGTCACCGATCTGTTGTCGTGGCGGTGGGTCTTCTACGCGACCATCCCGTTCGGCGTGGGATCGGTCGCGCTGCTGCGGCGCTTCCTCGACGAGCGCGGCACGCGGCGCGAGCATTCGCTCGACGTCCTCGGCACCACCGCGCTGACCCTCGCCATCGCGCTGCTGCTCGCGGGCCTGCTCGAAGGCAGCGAGCACTGGGGCTTCGGGGACCCGCGGACCTTCGCGGCGTTCGCGGGATCGGCGGTCTGCTTCGCGCTGTTCGCACGGCAGGAGCGCCGGGCGAAGGAGCCGATGTTCCCGGCGGCGCTCTTCCGGCAGCGCCTCATCG
This sequence comes from Myxococcota bacterium, assembly GCA_963169045.1. GTDB lineage: Bacteria > Myxococcota_A > Bradymonadia > UBA7976 > UBA1532 > CAUJDF01. Next base: position 11,186 of record CAUJDF010000055.1, on the reverse strand, counting down.
CGGTGTCGAACGCCGGCTGCGTCGCGGTCGGCACGCTGCTGCTCGCCGCCACGGCCTACGTCCCGATGTACGCGCAGGGCGTGCTCGGCGGGAGCGCCACCGAGGCCGGCGCGGCGCTGACGCCCATGCTCGTGACGTGGCCGATCGCCGCGCTCTACTCGGGGCGCGCCCTCCTGCGCCTGGGCTACCGGCCGCTGATCGTCGCCGGCGGCGCCGCGGCGCTGCTCGGCACGCTCGTCCTCGCCGCGGGCGGCGGCGGACGCCTCGTCGTCCTCACCAGCATGGGGCTGTGCGGCCTCGGCCTCGGTCTCATGTCGACGCCGTACCTCGTCGCCGTGCAGAACGCGGTGCCATGGAGGCAGCGTGGCATGGCGACGAGCGTGTCGCAGTTCTTCCGCACGATCGGCGGCGCGGTGGCGGTCGCGGTCTTCGGCGCGCTCCTGAACGCGCGCCTCGCGCCGGTGCTCGGCGACGCGGCGAGCCTCGACGCCGTCCTCGACCCGGACCGGCGCGCGGCGCTGCCGCCCGACACGCTGCGCGCGCTCACCGACGCGCTCGGCGCCGGCCTGCACACGGTGTTCGTCGGCTTCGCGATCGTCGGGGCGCTCGGCCTGCTCATCGCGCTACTCTTCCCGCGCGGCGCCGCCGCGGAGCACGCGCACCCGGAGACGAGGCAGGCGTGAGGCGGCTGTCGCCCGTCGAGCGGGTGTGGCTGGTGGCGGACCGTCTGTGCCCGCCGTTCGTGAACCAGCTCGTGCTCGAGGGTGATGGCATGCCCGACGAGGCGGCCTGGCGCGCGGCGGCGGGGCGCGGCCTCGTGCTGCGCGGGGTGCTCGGCGGCTGCCGCTGGGCGCCGGGGCCGGCGACGCCGGTGCGCGTCGTCGATGCCGGCGCATGGGACGGCCGCGGGCCGGAGGGCGCGCCGTTCCTGCGCGACCCGCTCCCGCCGGGCGGCCCCACGCGCGAGATCCTGCTCGCGCCGGGGCGCGTCGTCTTTCGCAGCCACCACGCGGTGATGGACGGCCGCGGCACGCTCGTCTGGGTCGACGATGTGTTCCGCGCCCTGCGCGGCGAGGCCGTGCCTTCGCACGACGCCGCCGTGACGGACCTCGACCTGGCGCGCCCCGGGCCCGGGGCGCGCCGGCGCGACGAGTGCCCCGCGCCGACCGGGGCGGCGGCCGCGGGCGAGGGCGTCACGTGGCGGCGCCGCACCGTCCCCGCCGGCGCCTCGCGCGTGCTGCCGCGCGTCGTCCACGCCGTCGGGGCGCTCGCGCTGCGGCACGGCGCGCCCGTCCGCATCGGCGTGCCCGTCGATCTGCGGGGCGCCCATGGCGTGCGCTCCACGGCCAACCTCACCGGCATGGTGTTCGTGCCGGTGACGCCCGAAGACGCCGTGGACGACGTCGCGCGCGCGCTCACCGCGCTCGTCCCGCAGGCGGGCGCCTTCGTGCGCGCCGCCGCCCCCCTCCGCGGCGTCCCGCTCGCGGTCATGGCCTGGGCGGGCCGCCGCGGCGCCGCGCGCGCGCTGCGCACCGGCCGCTACGGCGCCTCCGCCGCCGTCTCCAACCTCGGCCGCCTCGACCTCGGCGGCTGCCACGGCGGCGGCTTCCGCGCGCGCCGCGCCTTCTTCATCCCGCCCGGCAACCCCGCCCAGCCCTTCTTCCTCGCGCTCACCGGCCACCCCGAAGGCATCGAGCTCGTCGCGACGACGCCCGCCGCGCTCGCCACCGGCGGCCGCCTCGACGACGCCCTCGAATTCATCGCGCAATCACTGGGTTAGCTGGACGCCCGGCCGGGGGATCGGCGACGCTCGCGCCCATGGCGTACCCGGTCCTCATCACGCAGTGTCTGCAGCGCGACTTCGTCGAACCGCCCGCGGCCCACGCGCCGCTGCCGAACGCGCTCCACGTGGGCCGCGCCGAGGCGCTGCGGCTGCTCGGCGCCGACCCGGCGACCGGCCCCGTGGCGCAGCTCGCCGCGTGGACGCGCGCGCAGCCGCAAGACGCGCTCGACGTCCTGCACGTCCGCGACTGGCACGACCCGGCCGACCCGGCGCAGCAGGCGCACCTCGCCCAGTTCGGCCCGCACTGCCTGCGCGGCACGCCCGGCGCCGAGCTCGTCCTCGACCTCGCCGGGCTGCGCCCCAACGAGGCGTACGTCGACGCCCTCGGCCTGAACGATTTCGAGGGCACCGACCTCGCCGCCCGCCTCGACGCCATCCGGGCGCGGGTCGGCGCGCCGCTGCGGGTGGGCGTCGTCGGCGTGTGGACCGAAGCCAAGGTCACGTTCCTGCTGTACGAGCTGGCGACGCGCTGCGGCATCACGGAGCTCGCGACGTGCAGCGCGCTCACGGCGAGCGCGTCGCGCGCCCAGCACTTCAACGCGCTCGAGCAGCTGCGGCGCATCCTCGGCGTGCGCGTGCTCGACGGCGTGGGCGACTTCGCCGCCTGGCTGCGCCCCGAGGCCGATGGCATCCGCCTGCCGCCGGTGCGCGGCGGCGCGCGCCCCGCGCTCGCCTGGAAGGGCGACCCGACCCCGCTCGCCGAGACGGACGAACACATCCTCGCCCATCTGTACCGCGACAGCGCGAAGCTCGAGCTGGCGCCGCTCGGCGGCGGCTTCTCCGGCGCCACGGTGCTCCGCGTGCGTGGATGGGACGCGCTCGGCCACGAGCAGGCGCCGTCGGTCGCGAAGCTGGGGCCGCGCGCGACGGTGGCCGCGGAGCGCGTCGCGTTCGAGCGCGTCGAAGGCATCCTCGGCAACCACGCGCCGAGCGTGCGTGGCTTCGCCGATCTCGGCGAGCGCGCCGGCATCAAGTACGCCTACGCGGCGATGGGCGCCGGCAGCGTGCGCACCTTCAAGTCGCTGTATGCCTCGGGCGGCGAACAGAGCGCCGTCGACGAGGTCCTCGAGCGTGTGTTCGACGAGGTGCTCGGCCGCTTCCACTCGGCGGCGCAGTTCGAGCCCCTGGCGCTGCTCGACTACTACGGCTTCGCCGCGCGCTTCGCGCCGGGCGTGCGCGCCCGCGCCCTCGAGCTGACGGGTCAGAGCGGAGAGACGCTCGCCTTCCCCGGCGGCTACGAGGCCGAGCACGTCGCCCGGTTCTACGAGGACCTCGACGCGTTGCCGCGCGCCCCGGGCGAGAGCCACTTCGTGTCGTACGTGCACGGCGATCTGAACGGGGCGAACATCCTGCTCGACGGGCGCGACAACGTCTGGCTGATCGACTTCTTCCACGCGCACCGCGGCCACGTGCTCAAGGACGTGGCCAAGCTCGAGAACGACCTGCTCTACATCTTCACGCCGGTCGACGACGAGGCGACGCTCGAAGAGGCGCTCCGCCTCACGCGCGCGCTGCGCGCCGTCCGCGATCTGCGCGAACCGCTGCCCGACGTGCCCGATGGCATCACCCGCCCCGCCCTCGTGCGCGCCTGGCACACACTGCGGACGCTGCGCGGCATCGGCGGCCGCCTGTGCCGGACGGACCGCAACCCCGTGCAGCTCTCGGTGGCGCTCTTGCGTTACGCGGTGCACACGCTGTCGTTCGACGAGTCGAGCCCCTGGCAGAAGCGCTGGGCCCTGGCGGCGGCGTGCGGCCACGCCGAGGACGTGACCCGGGCGGCGCGCGAGAGCCTCGAGCTGCGCGTGGACTGGGTCGACGCGGCCACGCCAGGGCGGCTCGGCCTCACGATCTGCCCGGGGCGCCGCGACCGCGGCCGCGTCCTCGCCGACGACCTCGCCGCGCTCGAGGCCGCCGGCGCCGAGACGCTCGTCTGCATGGTCCCCGACGACGAGCTGCGCTGGGCCGGCGCCGAGGACCTGCCGGACGCCGCCGAGGCCGCCGGCCTGCGCTTCGTGCACGCGCCGGTGCTCGACCAGGGCGTCCCCACGCCGCACCGCGCCGAGACGCTCGTCGCCGAGATCGACGCCGCGCTGCGCGCCGGCCACGACGTCGTCGTCCACTGCATGGGCGGCCTCGGCCGCTCCGGCACCCTCGCCGCCTGCGTGCTCGTCGCCCACGGCCTCGCGCCCGAGGCGGCGATCGCCGCGGTCCGCCGCGCCCGCGGCCCGCGCGCCGTCGAGAGCGCGCGGCAGGCCCACTTCGTCCATGCCTTCGCCGCGGCGCGCGCCAACTGACCAGCGCTCCTCGGCGCACGTCACGGGAGGCGCCCGTGCCGGTGGGGGACCCGGTCAGTTGGTGCCGGGGTCGCGGGCGCGGCGCGGGCGGAAGTCGAAGAGGCTCGCGACGAGCGATTCGTCGTGCGTGAGGGAGGCCGCGTCGAGCTGTCCCTCGTTGAAGGCGTCCCGGGCGGCGTCGACGGCGCGCGCGAGCGCGTGGCGCTTCAGGGTGGCCTGCTGCTCGAGCTCGGCGCGGCGCGCCACGGCGGCGGCGAGCTTCGCCTGTTGCTCGCGGAGCGGCTCGGCGTGGCGCCCGGCGAGCTCGGCGTTCTCAGGGCGCGCCAGCCCCTCGAGGACGGCGACGACATAGGTCGCCTGCTGCGTGTCGGCGATGCCGCGCATGGCGGCGCTGGGGGCGCTCGGGAACAGCTCGCGGAACGACGGATGGCGGTCCGGCTGCGACGTGGCGAGCGTGGCGCGCTTGTCCCGCGCGATCAGCGCGATCCGACGGTCGATCGCCCGGTCTTCGTATGCGATCTGCATCACCTGCGCGGTGACGGCGTCGTCGGCGTCGTCCACCGCCTTGATCGCCGCGTCGAGCGTGGCATGCGCGGTGGCGAGTCGCTCGCGGATGCCAGCGAGCGCCGCGTGCGGTCCGAGGCGCAGGAGCGCGATGCGCAGCGCCTGGGCCGTGGTGGGAGCGTGGTCGCCCTCGAAGAGCTTCGACATGTGCCCGTTCCTCCTCGGTGTGACGGCAGGATGTCTCTCGCCCGGCGGCGCGTCAACGCGGAAGGGTGCGCGTCCGCCGTGGCGGAGGCGTCCCCGACGCGGAAGGCGCCGCGCGCCGTCGTGGTGACGCGCGCATGCCTGCGGACGCCGCCCCGCGACTGCGGGGGCGGCGCCGAAACGTCTCCGGAGGCACCACGCGCCGCGCGGGGTCGCGCGGGCATGCCTTCGCTCCACGCCCCGCGACGCCGTGGTCGGCGCCGCAACGCTTGCGCCGCCACCCCGCGCAGCGCGTGGTGCGTCCTGCAGGCCTGCGCGCAGCACCCCGCGCGTCCCCGGCGCGCCACGCGCGCCCTCCGCCGTCGCCCCGCGCCGTCCCCGGCGCCCCGCGCATCCCCGCCGCCGCCGCCCCGCGCCGTCCCCGGCGCCCCGCCCGTGCCCGCCGCCGCCGCCCCGCGCCATCCCCGGCCGACGCCGGGAATGAAAAGCGGCGGCTGCGGAGGTTCTCGTAGTTATTCCAAGGACTTGGACGCAGGAGCCCGCATGGAGGCCCACGACGTCGGGGTGCCGACGCACGGTGATCCGCTCTCGCCGCTCCAGCGCCTCGCCGCCGGCCTCTCCGAGTCGCTGACCGCCGCGGAGTTCCTCCAGAAGGCGGTCGAGGTCACGGGCGCGACCGGCGGCGCGGTCCTGCGGCGCGACGAGCGGCACCTGACGCTCGTGCACGCGATCGGGCTGCCGTCCGCGGAAGTGGGGCCGTCCCGCCGACTGCCGCTCGAGCTGGCCGGGCCGGCGGCGGCGGTCGCCCAGCGCTGCGAGCCCATGTTCTTCGAGTCGCCGGCGGACCTCGTTCGCGCCCACCCCGGGCTGGCCCGGGCGGTGCCCGCCGAGGCGCTGCACGCGTGCGCGCTGCTGCCGTTCGGGAGCTGCCCGCCCGCGTTCGGCGTGATCGCGTTGTGTTACGGCGAGGCGCACGCCTTCCCGGTGGGGGAGCGCAGCGCGCTGGAGGCGCTGGCGCGCGTCGGGGCGGTGGCGCTCGAGCGCGCGCGCCTGTTCGCCGCCGAGCGCGAGGCCCGCGCCGCCGCCGAGGCCTCGCGCGTCGAGCAGGCGGCCCTCGCCGAAGCCGCCCTCCGGCGCGCCCGCCGGCAGACCGCCCTCGCCGATCTCGCCCGCGGCGCGCTCTCGTGGGACGTGGAGCGCCTGCTCGAGGAGGCCGTGCGCGCGATGGCCGACCACGTCGGCGCCGACATCGTGAGCGTGTTCGAGCGCGTCCCCGGCGCCGACGCCCTGCGCCTGCGGGCCGGCTGCGGCCTCGGCGCCGCGCGCGCCGGCTTCGTCTGCCCCGCCGGCGAGTCGCTCGGCAGCCTGGCGCTGCGCAACGGCGAGCAGTCCTTCTCCGACGACATCCGCACCGAGACGCGATTCCGCCCGCTGCCGGTCCTGCTCGAGCGCGGCGCCGTCAGCGGCATGGCCACGCTCATCCCCGGCGCGGACGGGCCGCTCGGCGTCCTCGGCGCCCACTTCGTCACGAGGCGGGCCCGCAACGACGACGACGCGCAGTTCGTGCGCGGCGTCGCCGGCGTGCTCGGCGCGGCCCTCGCCCGGGAGGCCTCCGATTCGGCGCTGCGGCGGGAGCGCGACTTCACGACGACGGTGCTCGACACGCTCGGCGCGCTCGTCGTCGTCCTCGACCGCGAGGGGCGCGCCGTGCGCTGGAACCCGGCCGCCGAGCGCCTCACCGGCTACGCGCGCCGCGAGGTGCTCGGCCGCGACGTGATCGAGCTGTTCGTGCCGGCCGACGAGCGGGACGACGTCGCGGCCCTCATCGCCGCGGTGGGGCGCGACGGCGAGTCGCGCCAGTACGAGAACGACTGGATCACGAAGAGCGGCGAGCGTCGGCGCATCGCGTGGTCGAACGGCGTGATCCGCAACGCCGCCGGCGAGGTCGAGTACTTCATCGGCACCGGCATCGACGTGACCGACCGCGCCCGCTGGGAGCGCGAGCTGCGCGAGGCCGACCGGCAGAAGGACGCGTTCCTCGCCGTGCTCGGCCACGAGCTGCGCAACCCGCTGGCTGCCATCCGCGGCGCGCTGCAGCTGCGCGAGCTCGCCGCGGACGACCGGGCCACCGCCCAGCGCGTGACGAGCGTGCTCGAGCGCCAGTCGCTGCAGATGGAGCGGCTCGTCGACGACCTGCTCGACGTGTCGCGGATCCGGTCCGGCAAGGTCGAGCTGCGCCACGAGCCCGTGGACCTCGGCGCGCTGGCGCGGACGGCGGCGGGCGATCGCGCGCGCGAGGCCCGCGAGCGCGGGCTGGAGCTCGTCCTCGACCTGCCGCCCGACGGCGTCGCGTGGGTGCGCGGCGACCGGGCGCGGCTCGTCCAGATCCTCGACAACCTGCTCGGCAACGCCCTGCGCTTCACCCCCCGAGGCCGCATCACCGTCGCGGTCGACGCGGCGCAAGGCGAGGTCCGGCTGCGCGTGCGCGACACCGGCGTCGGCATCGCGCCCGCGGTGCGCCGCCAGATCTTCGAGCCGTTCCGCCAGCTCGCCCCCTCGCCGGATCGCCTGCCGGAGCGCAGCGGGGGCGGGCTCGGCCTGGGGCTGGCCATCGTGCACGGCCTCGTGGCGATGCACGGCGGCGCGATCGACGTCCACAGCGAAGGCCCGGGAAAGGGAACGGAGCTCATGGTGACATTGCCCGAGGGCGCCCCCGGCGCGGCGAACGAGCGGCGGCGCGGCTGGTCGCTGCCCGGCACGCGGCGCTTCCTCGTCGTCGACGACAACCAGGACATGGCCGACGTCCTCGTGCGCCTGCTGCGCATCGCCGGCCAGGAGGCGCAAGCCGCCTACTCCGCCCGCGAGGCGCTCGACGCGGCGCGCGCGCAGGCGCCGGACGTGGTGCTGTGCGACATCGGCCTGCCCGACGGCATGACCGGCCACGACGTGGCGCGGGCGCTGCGGTCCGAGCCGGACACGCGGGCGGCGCTGCTCGTCGCGCTCACCGGCTACGGGACCGCCGAGGACCGCGAGGAGGCCGTCGCCGCCGGCTTCGACGCCCACCTCACCAAGCCGGTCGACCTCGCCGCCATCGAGGCCGTCGTCGCCGCGGGCCGTCCCTGATTACAATCCGCGACCGATGCGCCCGTGCCCCCACGCGCCGGCCTGCCCCGGCTGCGCGCTGATCGACCGCCCGTACGCCGAGCAGCTCGCGGCCAAGCGCGCGCGCGTCGTCGCCGAGCTCGCCCGGTTCCCGAGCGTCTGCGCGATCGACGTCGACGAGGCGCCGCCGGCGCCGCGGCCGCTCGGCTACCGCACGCGGGCGCGGCTGGCGGTGGGGGCGGGCGCGGTCGGGCTCTTCGCGGCGGGCACGCACGACGTGGTCGACACGCCGGCGTGCCGCGTGCTGTCCCCGGCGCTGCTCGAGGCCGCCGCCGCGCTGCGCGCCGCGCTCGGCGCCGGGGCGTCGGTACGCCACGTCGAGCTGCGCGAGGACGCCGCGGGCGCCGTGGGCCTGACGCTCGTCACGCACCGCGTCGAGGCCGACGCGCGCTGGCCGGTGCAGGCGCTGCGCCGCGCCTGCCCGCGCCTCGCCAGCGTCGCCGTCAACTACAACCCCATCCCCGACAAGCAGATCCTCGGGCCCGAGACCCGCGTGATCTGGGGCGCCGCCACGCTGCCGGCCGAGAGCGGCGGGCGCGAGGTCCGGCTGCGGCCGGGCACGTTCTTCCAGGCCAACCCGCCCGTCCTCGAGCAGGCGCACGCGCTCATGCGGGCCCACTTCGCCGGGCGCGCCGCGACGCTGCTGGACCTCTTCGCCGGGGCCGGCGCCCACGCGCTGGCGCTGGCGGACCTGGCCGACGAGGTGGTCGCCGTCGAGGAGGTGCCGGGGGCGGTGGCCGACGGGGCGGCGACGTTCGCGGCGCACGGCCTGGGCCACGCGCGCTTCGTGCAGGCCGCGGTCGAGGACGCGCTTCGGGCGGGGCTGCCGGCACGGGCGCCGCTGTTCGTGGTGCTGAACCCGTCGCGGCGCGGCGTGCGGCCCGAGGCGCTCGAGGCGGTCGCCGCGCGGGCGCCGGCGCGCCTCGCCTACCTGTCGTGCGCGCCGTTCACGCTGGCGCGCGACCTCGACGTCCTGGTGCGGTCGGGCCTGCGCGTGGACCGCGTCGTGCCGCTCGACATGCTCCCGCAGACGGACCACGTCGAGACGCTGGCGCTGCTGTCGTGGGGCGGAGCGCCCGCGCCGGACGCGGCGGTGGTGTACGCGTTCGGCCCGCGGCCCGCCACCGACCTGCCGCCGGGCGTCTCGGGCGAGGCGGCGCCGGGCGGCCCGTGGCTGGCGCTCGTGAAGGGCGTCGCGCACCGGGGCGGCGCGGTGCCGGTGGCGCGCGGCGGGGCGCGGTTCCGGCGCGTCGAGGTCGCCGGGGGCCACTCGCTGCTGCGCGTGGAGGCGGGGGCGCGGCCCGCCGCGGACCTGCTCGCGGGCCTGCGCCGCATGCGGCACCCCGTGGTGGGCGCGGGCGACGATGGCCCGACGGACCGCTTCTTCGAGCGCAAGCTGCACCTCGCGCGGCCGTTCCTGCACCGCGGCGAGGCGCTCCCGCCTGAGCTCGCCGTCGTCCTCGAGGCGCTCCGCGCGCGCTGACCCGCCCACGGCGCATCGCGTGCGCGGGCGTCGTCGTGGTCGATGTCGGGCAGCGCGACCGCCACGTCGCCATCGCGCGAGCGTCCGCGATGGGGTGCGCCGCTCCGCATCGTGCGGACGCGCTCGAAGACGCGCTGCGTCCACTCGCCGACGACGACGCCGACGGCCACGGGACCCTCACCCCGATGCGCGCAGGCCGACCAGCAGATCGTGGAAGGCGCGCAGCCCGTGCAGGCGGTGGGCGTCGGGCGGCGCCTCGGGCCAGGCGCCGCGGCCGCCGAGGACGAGCGCCACGCGCGCCCGGCGCGCGACGTCCGCCAGCGCCTCGGCCTCGGCCCGCAGCCGGTCCGCGTCGGAGGACCACAGCGAGGCAGACTCGCCGACGAGCGACACCTCGCCCGAGGCGACGAGCGCAGCCACGTCGGCGAAGGGCGTGTGGCGCCCGCCCCACCAGGACCGCCAGCCGGCCTCGCGGGCGCAGAGCTCCGCCAGCGAGAGGCCGAGGGTGTGCTCCTCGCCCTCGGCGGTCACGAGCAGCGCCGCCGGCGCGACCTCCGGGACGGCCACGTGGCCGGCGCACAGCGCGAGCGCGCGCTCGACGCGGTGGCTGATGCGATGCTCGTCGAGGACACGCAGGCAGCCCCGCGCCCAGCGATCGCCGACCTCGGTCAGCACGTCGCCGAGCAGCTCCCCGACGGCCCACCACGCGCCGAGGCGCCCGCGCTCCACCAGGAGCGCGCCGACCACGACGTGCAGATCGGCCCCGGAGACGAAGAGTTCGGTCCAGCGGTCGACCTCGGCCGCAGTGGGTGCCGCCGCGGCGCCGAGCCGCTCCACTTCCCCGCGGAGGAAGCGCCGGTGACCCCCGACGGTGCGCGCGACCCGCAGCAGGCCCTGATCCGCCCAGCGCTTGATCGTGCTCGGGGCGACGCCGAGCAGCTCGGCGGCCTCCTGGGTGGTGAGGGTGAACGGCGCCATCTCCTTCGCACGATGAATGCGCCGTTCGGCCGGTTTCGATCCTTCACAAAACCAACAATCCGCTCTTTTCGCCTTGCATCTTGTCGCGCGATTCGCCCATTTGACGGTCGCGGGATGAGGGAGGGCGTTCCGTGGCGAGCGGGCGCGATTTTCGCCTGCAAAGGAAAATCGCGCGCCGCAATGCGTCTGCCCTGCGTAGGTGCGGGATGGCAGGCGGCATCACGGCGACGGAGAAGTCCCTTGAAGGCGCCCGATACGACCACGTCCGACGAGAGCGGCCTGTCGCGCCGCGAGCAGGAGGTGCTCGCGCTGCTCGCGAGCGGGAACAGCGTCGACGCCATCTCGTCGAAGCTGTTCATCAGCCGGCACACCGTGCGCAACCACCTGAAGTCCGTCTATCGCAAGCTGGGCGTTCGGTCGCAGATCGCGGCGGCGCGGCGCTACCGGGAGCTGCGACCGGATGAGGCGTCCTCGCCGGTGGCGCCGGCCCTCGAGACGCTGACCACCCGCGAGCGCGAGGTGCTGGATCTCCTGCTGCTCGGCGCGCGCGTCGCGCAGGCCGCCGACGCGCTCGGGATCAGCGCCAACACCGTGCGCAACCACCTCAAGGCCATCTACCGCAAGCTCGGCGTCGCCTCCCGCATCGAGCTCATGCGCCTGCTCGTGAACTGACCCAGTGGGGTGCCCCCGAAGTTCGCGCGCCCGAGGCGCGCGAACT
>CAUJDF010000054.1 GCA_963169045.1 Myxococcota bacterium | reverse complement strand
GCCGGCGGCGCTGGCGCGCGCGGCGGCGGTGCCGCAGGCGTCGGGCGGGCCGGCGGCGGCACGACCGCAGGCGCGGTGCCGGCCGCCTTCATCTGCGCCCAGGCCGGCGCGCACACCGCGCAGGTCTCCGGGCGCATGGTGTGCTGGCACTTCCCCGTCCGGGGATCGACGCGCACGGTCACGGCGTCGGCCCCTCGCCCTCGTCGACCGCCTCGACGTGCGTGAGGGCGACGTAGTCGGTGCGCCCCTCAACGAGCACCACCGGCACCGAGAAGTCGGTGGCCCACGCTTCCGAGCGCGTCTTCGACAGCACGCCCGGGCCCTCCTTCGCGCCGGGCCAGTACCGCACCGGCGTCCCGACCGGATACGCCTCGTTCCAGATCGCCGCCGCGCGCTTCGCGGTCCCTGGCGACAGCTTCCGTCCCTGTCCCTGCATCGCTCGCCTCCCCTCTGCCAGCAAGGCGCGCACGCCCTCGACGTCGTGCGCGCGTCCGAAGGTGCCCCACATCAGGTCTCGACCTCGAAGTCCTCGGGCGACGGCGGGCACGTCGGCGTCGCGCCGTTCGTGCGCCGGAACGTCTGGCCGCCGCTGTTCGGCTTCACCCACGTCCAGTCCGTCGCCCATCGGTTCGAGCCCTCGATCGGCCGGTTGTGCCGCTCCAACAGGCAGTCCTTGCACCGCGTCAGGTGCTCGCCCGTCTTCTTCCAGCGGTGCCGCTTCAACGTCGGCAGGCGCTGGCGTCGCTCCGGCGCCGTCGTCATCGCGCGCCCCGCCTGGCCGGCGGCTCGTACAGGCGCGGCGCGAGGCCCTGCGCCTCGGCCAGCTCGCGCGGCTGCAGCGGCCGGTACGGCTCGTTCTGGTACATCGCCTCGAACGCCTGCAGCGCCAGCGGACGGCCCCACTGCGCCGCGGGCGGCGCCGCCAGCCACGACGGCGGCGCCGGGGCCGGCGGCGGGCTCAGGCCGGCGCGCTCGACGGCGGCGACGACTTCGAGCTCGAGATCGCCGCGAGCGAACGCCGCGAGCGGCAGGCGCTGGCGCCGGCGCACCTCGATCGTGACGCCGCCGCGGTCGGCCGCGACGGGGAACACGAAGCCCACCGCTTCGAGCGCGTCGCGGCTCGCCTCGGGATCTGCCCGAACGAGCGGCACATCGGCCTCGCGCGACCGCCCCAACAATTCGTCGCGGAAGAAGGCCACCAAGACGTCGTGCGCGTGGAAGCGCACCGGGCCTCCGGCGGGCCCTCGGGCACTCACGGGACGATCCCGACGTTGTCGAGGGCGTCTTCGAGGTCGACCACGCACGCCGGCTTCGGCGGGATCTGCACGTCGTCGTTGTCCGAGGCGCGCGCGTGGACAGCACTCGCCCACCGGCACGCCGCCTCGCGCTCCTCCTGCGACCAGCCGCGGATCTTCTCGCGGACGATCGCCGGCTCCTCGACGTGCAGGGCATCGACGCCGTAGACCCCAGGCGTGAAGTTCACAGCGAGGGACAGCAGGTCGTGCACCGAGTCGTCGTCGGCGGCGAAGACGCGCAGATCGTCGGCGTCGTCGGACGTCGCCTCGGGCGCGCCGGGCGTCGGCTCCGGCGCGGGCGCCCGCTCGGTGGGGACGCCTCGACGTTCCAGGCTCGGCCGCAGGCTCCCGGGCACGACGCGGAGCGCCATGACGACGCGCTGGTAGAGGTGGCGCGCGCACGCGCGCTGCTCGTCGATCGTCATCGGCACGGTGAACGAGGCGTCGTAGCCGTCCTCGTCCTCATCCTCGATCTCGTCGGGGTCTCGATCCGTCGTGCCCTCGAACTTCACGCGGAAGCGCGTGCCGTCGATGCCGCGGCCGACCTCGATCACCTCGGCCTCGAACATGACCAGCGGGTCGCCGGGTGCGGCGGCGAGCACTGCTTCTTCCAGGGTGACGGGGACGAAGTCGTCGCCGCGCTTGACGTAGAGCTGCTCGTTCATCGGGTCCTCCCGTGGCGAGGCGGTGGCGTGCCTCGCCGTTGCAGGCGCCGGGGCAGCACGAGCGGCCCGGGCGCGTCTCCTCGAAGGTTCTCGACCAGCAGGCGCTGGCCGGTGGTGGGCGCGCGTCGGTGGTGGGCGCGTCGCCGCAGCGCTACCGCTACCGCAACGACACCCACGAGCGCCAGCGCGCCGAGCACGATCACAGCAGGGTCAACTGGCGCGGATCTGGTGTGCCTGCCGGCCGGAGCTGCGCCGCGCGCCGCGCGCGCCGCTCGGCCTCGTTGAGCCCGAGGCGGTCGCACTCCTCATGGAACGCGATCCCCTCGTCCGTCCGGCAGAAGGGGCACTCGCCCCGCGCGTCGGCATCGGTCGGCGGCGCGCCGCAGTCCATGCAGCGGCCGTCGCGCAGGATCCGCGAGCGGACGAGGTCATCTTCGGTCGCCGTGGCGAGCCACTCCCACCGCGGCGGTGGCTTCCATGTGTCGCTCATCGCGGCGCCCCGGGCCGCCATCGGTCGGCCTTCCCGCGCGCGGTGTCGAGCATCGCGTGCGCCTCGGCGAGCTGGACGTCGATCCGCGCGCGCTCCTCCTGCAGCCCCGCCACGGCCTGCTCGAGTCCGGCGACGACGAGGTCCCAGGGCGAGGCCGCGACGCCGCCCGCAGCGGGCGGAGGAGGCGTCACCGACGCCTCCTCGACCGACCTCGAAGCCCTCGCCGGCTCCGGGCGCGCGGGCGGGAGCGCGGCGCGCTGCGTCGTCGCCCGGGCCGGCGCCGGTTCGTCCTGGCGGATCGGCACCACCTTCCCGCCGCCGCGCTTCTCGGCGCGGGCCTTGGCCGCCTGCTCGGCCATCTGGCGCTTCTCCTCGGCCGTCGGCACGTAGGCGGGGATCTTGCGGCGCTTTCGGGCCGACGCGACGACCGTCGCGGAGCAGCCGCGCAGCTCGGCCAGTCGGGCGTCCGGCATCTTCCCGAGGCGCGGCTCGTTGTCCCAATCGATCCCCAACTGCGGGTAGCTCTTTCCGGTCGGCACTCCCATCGGACCCTCCTCATCTTCGGCGAGGCGCGCCGCCAGCGTGAGGCGGAATTGCGCCAAGGTTTCGACCACTTCCACCGGCGGCAGCCGGAGCTTGAAGGCGATGCGCTGCGGCTTCATGTCTTCGCCGAAGTGCAGCTCGACGATACGCCGCGTGTTGTCGTCGCACGCCTCGATCGTGGCGCGCAGCACGTCGAGGTCGGCGCGGGCCTCGACCACCTGGTCGGCGAGCGGCGCCGGGCAGCGGTCGCGCACGCCAACGTCCTCGACCGCCACGAGGCGCTGGCCCGGCCGGTCTCGCTGGCGAGCCTGCATCCTGACCACGCCGTAGATGAAGCGCCCCAGGTTCTCGGGCCCGTCGAGACGGACGATCTTGCGGTGCACGACCAGCGCCGCCTCCTGCGCGACGTCCTCGGGGTTGCCGTGCCCGGTCGCGCGCGCCCACCGGACGATCTCCGGGTAGGCCAGCGTGACGAGCTCGTCCGCGGCGACTGCATCGCCTGCGACGGCACGGCGCACGATCTCGAGTGGCACCCCGGCGCGCGCGGCGCGGGCGCGTCGGCCTTCGAGCGCTTCCCCGCCATCAGCGGTCCCCGCCCGGCTTCACGGCCAGGACGAGCGCCGGCTTGCGGACGGCGTCCTTGCGCGTGATGAAGATGCCCTCGCCGTGCTTCCCCGCCTGACGGTAGAGGCGCACCCCGGGCTGGCCGGCGCGGTGCACGCCGTCGCGGCCGACCCCGACCACCGTGAAGGGCTCGCCGTCGATCCAGATCCGGCGCGGGACCCGAGGGCCCGTCGCCGCCGTCGTCGTTCGCTGTCTCAAGTCCATCGGCTACCTCCCGACCACCGACGCTAGTGGTGCCCGTTGGCATCGTCAACAACTTTGTGCGCGCGCCAACGATTTCGTTGACACGCGCTCAGGCCGTCGATAGCGTGGGCCGTAGACAGGGCAGCGAGACACGGAGGACGAACGATGAAGGCCGAGGAGATGCGGAACACCACCGACGGCACCGGCGAGACCCCGGCATGGTCCGGCCTGGACGTGGTCCTCTTCGAGCTGGACGGCGACGACGAGCACGAGGTCTGGCGGGGCCAGGGCGGGCAGCTCGTCGAGGACAACGGCGGCGCCGACGAGGCGGTCGAGGAGGTCGAGGCGCTGCAGGCGCTGGCCGACGGCGCCAGCGAGGCCGACGTCGGCGGCGGCGCGTCGCAGCGCTTCCGGCTCCGCCGCGACTTCGAGCGCCGCGCCCGCGAGATCCAGATCGAGCGCTACGGCACGATCCCGGCCTGCTGCGAGCGTGGCGAGTGCGGTCGATGCCGCGTCGAGATCGACCGCATCGTCGCCGAGCTGCGCGCCGAAGCCGTCGTCGGGTGCGAATGCGGCGAGGCCACGCGCGAGCCGTGCGGCTGGAAGGGCCCCCGCGCCGACATCGTGACCTTGGAGTGGATGCCGCCCCACCTGCGCGCCAGCCACGTCGAGGGCCGCAACGGCGGCGCGTACCCGCACAACGGCGCGCGCCGGCTGCAGGTCGCGAGCGCCTGCGCGCAGTACCTGATCGACGCGGCGCCGGAGTGGGCGTCGATCGTTCGCTGACGAGGGGGATCCGTGGGGGCGAGGGGGATCATGCTGATCGTGGTGTTCGGGCTGGTGGTGGCCGTCGCGCTCGCCGCCGGCCGCGACGAGGACGTGGTCGGCGAGGCGCTGCGGCGCGACCGCGCCGTGTGGCGCTCCGCCGGCCTGCCGCTCGAGATCGACGGCGCCGACGACTGCAGTGCCGAGGCGAGGCCGTGACCGTCTGTGCCTGCCCGGCGCGCGACGCGCAGCGCTGTGCGGACCTGCGCTACCCGGAGCACCAGCGCCGCCGCCTGGACGACGAGGAAGAGGCCGAGCCGTGCCTGTGCGCGTGCCACGACGAGGAAGAGGAGGGCGCCGACGATGAACCGCTTTGATCTTGAGAGGCTGCTCGACGAGCTGCTCGCAGCGCACCGACGCGCCGTCGCCGCCGACGTGCAGGTCGCGCAGCGGATGCACGACGGCACCGCGACCGAGATGGAGGAGCGCGGCGCCGAGGAGCGCGCCGAGGCGTTCCGCGAGGCCAAGGCCCGCTTCCTCGAAGCCGTGGCGTCGTGACCGTCTCTTGCGACCGCTGCGGCGAGACCTGGCCGCGTGACCCCGCACTCGAAGTGCCGTGCCCGGTCTGCCGAGCTGGCGTCGGGGGGCCGTGCAGGAAGCCGAGCGGCCACAACCGCTGGAAGTACGAGGGCGTGCACCCCGAGCGCGACCGGGCCGCGCTCGACGCCGGCCTCATCCGCAAGTGCCCCGGTGGCGCCGGCGATCGGCAACTGGCCCTGGGGCTCGCGTGATGGCCGAGGCGTGGGACCTGCACAGCCCCTTCACCGTCGGCACGCCCGTCCGGGTGAAGAAGGGATGGCGGAAGGGCCAGCGCGGGCGCGTGGTCCAGGTCCTGACGCCGCCGACGTGCGACGAGTTCATCACGGGCATGTGCAACTTCGAGGTCGAGATCGAGGCCACCGTGGTCGAGGGCGTCGCGTTCGACGCGATCCGGCTCGACTACCGACGCCACGAGCTCGTCCGCGCGTCGCGCGAGCGGAAGCCCCGCCGCGCACCACCACCGAGCGGAAAGGCACAGGGAGCATGAGCGACGAGGAGAGGCCAGGGGGCTACGTCCAGTTCGTCTACGCGGACGTGGACGCCAACGAGTTCGTCAACCTCGGCGGGGCCGGGTGGGACACCGCACAGGAGGCGCGGCGGCACTTCGAGGCTCTGCCGGAGGCCGACGGCGAGGTCTACATCATGGCCGACCTGCTCGACGAGGAGATGTCGATCATCGACGACCGCCGGGTGTCGGTGGAGACCGTCGAGTCCAGGCTCGGCGAGCCGCTCGCCGCCCTGATCGCCCGCGGACGCGAGGAGAACCGGCGGCGGGAAGCGCAGTTCCGCGAGCTGCGCCGCGCGAGCAAGGAGAACGTGCGCCGCGTCACCCACGAGGTGCTCGCCAGGGCGCGCGCGGTGCGCTGGTCCTCGGGTTGGTCGCGCCGCATCGAGGGCGGGCCGAAGCGCCGGTTCTGGACCGTCCGGGGCCGCCACTGCCCGGTCATCATCGAGCACGCCCCGTCCGGCAAGTACGAGATCCGCGTGCCGTGCGGGCCGGCACAGTGGCGCCTGTTCGACGTGCGCGACACGTTCCGCCGCGCGCGCAACGCCGCCGAGGCGTGGATCACGATCGCGTGGGCCTGCAACGGCTTCGACTCGTCGCCGTGGAGCGTCCCGTCGCGCCGGGAGCGTCGCCGATGAACGAGACCCCGACGACCGTCAAGGAGTGGGTCGGGCTGGTCGTGACCACGAAGGGCGAGCAGTTCGGCGACGGCCGCTGGTGGCCCCCGGGCGTCGAGGGCGTCGTCGTCGGCCGCGCCCAGGACCGCCTCGCCGTCGCGTTCCGCCCGTGCGGCTGCTGCGGCGACAAGCCCGTCACCGACTTCCTGACGCGCGACCTCGAGCCCGTGCGCCGCGTGCTGGCCCCGCCGCCGGCCCGCGAGCGCTACCTCGACAGCGACACAGCCCGCCGCGCCGCGTGGCCGGAGCTGGCGCAGGATGCCGGCGCGTGGCGACGCCTCGAAGCGTTCCTCGCGGCGTCGCCGTCCACACCGCTGTTCGCGGCCGAGCTGCGGATCGGCGTCGGCGACGCGGGCGGCGTCGGCGTGCCCGGCGACGACCTGGTAGTCACGCGCGCCGACCTGCTGGCGTTGCTGGCGCCGCACCGTGCACGCCGCGGGGTGAAGTGATGGCGCTGCGGATCCTGTTCATCGACGACGTCACGAAGCGGCTGGCGAAGCTGCACGCGCTGCTCGACGGCGCGGGCGTCGCCGCCGAGGTCACGCACCGCCGCCACGTCGAGGCCGTGCGCCTGCCCGACGACGTGGCCGGCGCCGACGTCGTCTTCTTCGACTTCGACCTCTGTGCCGGCGACGACGAGAACAGCGAGCCGTGCCCCGTGACCGGCAACCTGCACGAGTGCCGGTGCCCGAACGGGTTGGAGCTGGCGCGCCGCATCGTCGCCGCCGGGTGCCCGGCGCGGCGCGCCGTCGTGCACTCCGCGACGTGGCGCGAGGACCTGCGCGACGAGATGGTGCGGCTGCTCGCCGCCGCCGGCTGGCCGGTGGTGGTCGAGAACATCCGCTACTGGCCCGACAACACCGCCGCGTACCTCGCGCGGCACTTCGGCCTGACCGAGTAGGAGACACCGATGCCCGAGATCACCTTCAAGGGGACCCGCACCGACGGCCGCTGCGCCGTCACCATCCACGGCAGCGGCGAGGTGCGCGATCTGCAGCCGTTCCGCAAAGGCGACGGCTTCGAGTGGGGCTACGCCGGGGGCGGCCCGTCGGCGCTGGCGCTGGCGCTGTGCATCGAGGCGCTGGTGCTCGCTGGCGCCGAGCGCCCCGCCGCGGTGCGCCGCGCCCAGGACGTCTACCAGACGTTCAAGCGCCTGGTCGTCGCGTCCCTGCCGCACGACCGCTGGACGCTGACCGCGGACGAGGTGCGCGAGCGCATCTTCGCCATCGAGGGCCAGCGCGACGAGGACGAGGCCCGCGGCGCGCACCCGACGAAGGAGGGCACCGGGGCCGGCGCGGCGCACGTCTGCACCACCTACCGCGCCGAGCGGCGCAGCGGTCGCCGCGGGCCCGGGCCGTGCGCCAACTGCGGTCGCACCGCCGAGGAGCACGTCGGATGAACGCCACGCCGATCGACATGGACGAGCTCCACCGCCGACTCATGGCGTCGCTGCGCGCCGAGTTCCCCGAGGGCGGGTGGGCCAGCGACGACTTCATGTTCCGCGTCCGGCAGACGGCGCGCGAGCGGCTGGCCGAGCTGCTCGCCGAGCACGGCGTCGACTCGATCCAGCACTGGCACGTCGAGACCGAGGTCGACAACGGCGTGCTGCGCGTGCGCGTGCTGTACTCGCCGCCCGCGCCGGAGACCCCGACGCCGCTGGACCCGTGGAAGGCGACGACGCCGCCGCTGGCGCCGATGTCCGTGGAGCGCGCCGCGCGCATCATGCGCCTCATCGTCGCAGTCTCGATGGCCTACCGCATGGGCCGCGACATCGACCTCGACCACGAGGACGTGCGCGAGCTGCGCGCGGTGCCGCTGATCGACCAGCTCGAAGCGGCGCGCGTCTGCGACGCCTTCCACGACGCGCAGCGCGCCGCCCAGGAGGCGCGCGTCGCCGCCGGGCAGCCCGCCGGCTCGACGTCGATCATCGTCACGGCCGACCCGCGCCTCATCGCGGCGCTGTACGTGGCCATGAACTACGACCCGCCGGTGGTGGCCTGCCGTCTCGGCGACGCGCGCATCGTGCTCGTCACCGACCGGCGCAGCCTGCGGACGGACCCCGACGATGAGTAGCCCCGACGGGAAGATCCCGCCCGCGCCGACCTCGGCCGACGGCTTGAAGCTGCTGCAGGCGTTGATGAGCGGCGACGCCGGGCCGGCGCTGCGCCGCTTCGCCGCGTTCGTGGAAGAGGAACGCCAGCGCGAGGCCGTGGCCGCCGCGAGGCGGGCCGCCGGACTCGAGGACGGCGCCTGCCGCTACCGCATGGCGCCCGTGGGCGGCGGGCCGGTGCAGGGCGTGCCCGTCTCCGTCTACGAGCAGACCGGCGTCGCCGACCTCGACCCGGAGATCGGCCGCCTCCTCTTCGGCGACCTGTACGACCGCGCCGTCGCGCTGCGCGCCGAGACCGAGGCGCGGCGCGCCCGCGGCGAGGAGCCCACGACCTACGTGATCCTGCGGACTTCGGACGCGAGCGGCGTCGACCGCCACGGCGACGTCCTGGTCGACGAGGTGCGCCTGCTCGGGATCGACGTCGTGGCCCCGCCACCGCCGCCGGGCCCGGTCCCCAAGGCCCAACGCGAGATCGAGCGCGAGAACCTCAACGCCATCCGCGCGCGCGGGCGCCGCTGGCCCAGGAGGGGCCGCCGATGAGGACGCCGCACGTTTTCGTGGAGCAGCGCCCGGGCGTGTACGTGCGCTTCTGCGCCCGCTGCGGCCGGCGCGAGCCCGTGCCGATGGGGCGCGACGGGATGCGCGTCGAGGACTTCACGGCGCTGCTGCGGGGCTTCGAGGGCGAGCACGCCAACTGCCCGATCGAGTGGGCCTTTTCGCTGCACCGCCCGTGGGGCCACGCGATCCTGCGCCTCGGGAAGCGCATCGAGAACAGGAGCTGGTGCTTCGGGCCCGACATGCTCGGCCGCGAGGTCGCCATGCACTCGGCGCAGAAGTACGACGCCGGGGCCGTCATGGACCTGCGCGACGACGGCTACGACGTCCCGCCGCGCGAGGGCCTCGCCACGGGGTTCATCGGGATCGCCCGGCTGCGCGGGTGGGTCAAGGTCGACGGCGCGG
>CAUJDF010000053.1 GCA_963169045.1 Myxococcota bacterium | reverse complement strand
CGTCCCCACGAGCTCCGGTCGGCCTCGGAACCAGCGGATCATCGCCCGCCACGGGACGAAGTACTCGGGCCCCGACGCCGAGCCGTCGGACTCGACCTCGGACCACCACACCCCGGACTCGACCAACGGCTCGACCGTGATGGTGACCGGCGGGAACAGCGTGCCGCCGAACCTGGCACGGATGAGCGCCTCCGTGATGGCGGTCGGGGCCGGATCATCCACGTTGGCGGTGACGTAGAACGCGCGGAACGCGTCGCCCGACTGCGAACCCATCCCCACGGGGACACCTGCCATCACCGCCGCGGCCTCCGCCGAGAGCCGGCGACACAGCGCAAGCTCCTCCGGATCGACGGCGTGCCGGACCGGTTCGCCCCGGCGGGCGATGCGGCCACTGCCGTAGACGACGGCACGGCGGGAGATGATGTTGTTCGGCCACTCGGCCTCGGGGTCACCGATGGCGTAGTGCTCCATGCACTCCCGGAGCACGCCCAGCCGATCCGCATCGGGCTCGAAGTGGGTGATTGCCGTCCGCGCCATCCGGAGCGCCTCCTTCGCACGCCTCGAATGCAACACATCCGGGTCGCCGGTCAACCGGGCCGCGTGAGCGCCGCCGGGCGTCCGCGGCGCGAAGGCGGCTCAGGCGCCGCTCACTTCGGCGGCGGGGGTCCCTTGCGACGTCGTCGCCGCCGCCGCGCCGCGGCCGTCGCGCGCGGGGCGGCGCCCTCGTGGGCGGGCGCGCTCGCCTCCGTCGGCCGCTCCGCCCGCGCGCGCTCCGCCGGCCGCTCCGCCCGCCCGCGCTCCGCCGGCCGCTCCGCCCGCGCGCGCTCCGCCTCCCTCGTCCCGCCGCGCAGCCCCAGCGACGTGCGCCGACGTCGCTCGTCGGCGTCGTCGTCCTCGATCAGCTCGAGCACGGCCGCCACGTCGGCGCGCCCGCCGCGCTCCTGGTAGTGGCCGGTGAGCGGGGTGTCGGGCGTGAGCTGGTTCAGGCCGTAGAGCGCCCACATCTCCTCGCCGTACGGGAGGCGCGGCGCGTCGGGCACGAAGTGGGCCAGGAAGCGGTGCAGGTTGTCGACGTCGCGCAGCAGCAGTCGGCGCGCGTTCTGGTTGCTCGCCGGATCGACCGCCTGCGGGAAGTCGATGATCACCGGGCCGTCGGCGTCCATCAGGATGTTGAAGTCGGACAGGTCGCCGTGGACGACGCCCGCGCAGAGCATGCGCACGACCTGTCCGAGCATCCAGTCGTGGATGGCGACCGCCTCCTCCGGGTAGAGCTCGAGCTCGCCGAGGCGGGGCGCCGGCTCGCCTCCGGCGTCGGTGATCAGCTCCATGATCAGCACGCCGTCGACGAACTGGTAGGGCGTCGGCACGCGCACGCCGGCCGCGTGCAGCCGGTAGATCATCTCGACCTCGGTCGAGCGCCACGCGGCCTCGTCCTGCGCCTTGCCGTGCCGCGAGCGCTTGTTCATCGCCCGCTGGTCGCGCGTATTGCGGGTCTTGCGGCCCTCGGCGTAGGCGGCGCGGTGCCGGAACGTGCGGTCCCGCGCTTCCTTGTAGACCTTGGCGACGCGCCACTCGCCTTCGGAGACGACGAGGTAGATCTGCGCCTCCTTGCCGCTCATGAGGGGGCGCACCACCTCGTCGATGACGCCGTAGTCGAGGAGGGAGAGGAGAACGTCGGGAACTCGCATCGGCGGCGGCAAGATACGGAAGGCGTCGCTCCCCGGCAATCACCCTTCGGACTTTCGAGTCGCGCTGCGGACTCCGCGACGGGGCGGCGCGTCGAGTCGTGTCAGGCGCAACACATCCGCAATCGGGGGTCCACCACGAATCGCGCTCGAGCGCGGGGCCGAATCGGGCCCGAGACGGGATCCCGCCTGGCGCGCCCGTTCGACGTCGATCGCGGGGTCGTTCGACGTCAATCGCGGGGTCAGGCAGGCCGAGCGCGGGACCGATCGACGTCGATCCCTCCGGGCTCGACCATCACTGACCCTCGCCGCCGCCGTCGTCCTCCCCGTCCTCGCCGTTCCCGCCGGCGGCGCGGCCGCCCTTGTGCCGCGTGAGGCCCAGCCGGACCTGCCCGTGGTAGTCGAAGTGCGGCCGGAGCGTGTCGGCCCAGTCGTTGAACCACAACGACAGCGCCTCGAACGCCGCGACCTGGGCCTCGCCGTCACGCCGGATCTGCGCCTCGTCGGACCCGTCGTCGGCCGGGCGCGCGGCCGCCTTGGCCTCGGCGACGAGCGCCGCGGCGCGCGCGCGCGCCTCGTCGGTGAGCCCCTTCTTCACGAGCGACCGCCATGCCGCCGCTGCGCCCGGCGCGTCGCTGTCGCGCAGGCCCTCCAGCCGCTTCAGCAGCGCGTCGACGGATCCGACCACCCCCGGCCCCTCCGGCTGCTGCTGCAGATCGGCGAAGAACGCCGTCTCGACCGCGACGCGGTGGGTGGCCTCGACGAACCGCCGGATGGCATTCCGCGCCCGAGGGAACCAGGCGTTCTCGAACGCATCGAGCTCGTGGTACCGCTCCGCCGCCTTCGCCGCGCCGCCCGCGAGCGCCCGCCGCAGCTCGGCGCCCAGGAAGTGGTGGAACGGCCGCGTCCGCCCCGCCGCCAGGTCGAACAGGCGCCACCCCTCGGCGTGCTCCTCCTCGTCGTATCCCGCCTTCGCCGCCTTCGGCGCGAACGCCGGGTCCGTGATGTTCAGCAGCAGCCGCTGCGCCCGGGTCATCTTCGCCCGCTCCACCGCGCCCAGCGGCGAAAGCATGTTCGTGTCCGCCATCGTCTCGCTCCCAGTGGCCGTGCCTGCATCGTCAGACGCCGCGCTCGCGGTGGCAAGGGTCAAGCGCCTTCGAGATGTTCCCCCGTGCTCGACGCGTACGGCTGGCCCGCGGACGTGCCGGTCGTCGTGACGGAGACGACGGCGGGCCTGCGCGCTCCTCACGGGGTGCTTCAGCGGGGGCGACGACGACTCGCCTGCGGCGGGCGGCTCGGACGCGCAGCCGGGACCCGCCGGCGGCGCGGGCGGACAGGGCGATGCCGGTGGCCGGGGCGGGGATGGCGGCCAGGGTGGCACGCCCGGCGGCGCCGGCGGCGAGGGCGGCGGCGCAGGCGGCACGCCCGGATGTGGCGCCGACGAACGTCCTGTCGCGGGGCGAGGCTGCCTTCCGTTGTGCGTGCTCCACGCGCCGTCGAGCACGATCGGCGATTGCGTCCTCGCGGAATGACCGCGCAGGGCACCGTCCCGCGTCATTCAGGCGCCGGGAATCGCACCCACAGCCAGACGCCGGCGCGCGGGATGGCCGCGAAGCCGGCGGAGCGGAGCAACGCATCGCCTCCGTGACCACGGCGCTCCACCCCGCACGCCCGCCCCGGTCGCCGCGCCGATACGCACCGCTTCCGCGTACCTGCTCGCGACGCGTCGAAGTTCCCATCCGCCGCTACGGCTGGCCGAGCCCGCTGGCGGGGTGTGTCACATGGCAGGCGTCGGTGCACTGCTCGAACGCGCGCCACTTCCAACATGGCGCCTCCCCCCATCGCCACCGACCGTCGCCGGCCATGTGGCGCTTGTGATCTTCGGTGCTCCAGTGGTCATTCGACGACGACGAGGGCGCCACCGCGGCGATCTACGCGGGGCCGAGCCCGAAGGCCCGGCCGAGCGCCGCGAGCACCTCGACGTCCTCCGGCCGGATGCTCCCTGCGAGCTTCAGCGGGCGCGGCTCGAGGCCCATCAACAGCGCCTCGGCGGCGCACGCCGGCACCACCCCCGGCGGCAGGTGGGGGGCCAGGCGGAAGTCGGCGTCGCCCGGCAGCCGCACCAGGCCCGCGTCGATCAGAAGCGCCCGCGGCCGCGCTTCGCGGAGATGCGGCGAGGCGCCGCGCGGTACCGCGAGGTCGAGGATCACGACCGGCCGATCCGCCGCCACGTGGGCCGGCAGCACCACCGGCTCGGTCGCGCTCGTCGCCAGCACGATCGCGTCGCACCCGCGCAGCGCCGCCGGGTCGTCCGTGATCGCCACCCGCGCGTCGTGCAGCCGGCTCGCCAGCCGCTCCTCGAGACGCGCCCGGCTCCCGGGCCGCCCGACGAGCAGCAGGCGCGCCGCGGTGCGCTGCAGCAGCAGCCGCGTCAGCGCCGACCCGATGTTGCCGCCGGCGCCCACCACCGCGACGCGCCCGCCCGGGCCCAGGTCCACGCCGGCCCGCGCGCACGCCTGCTCGAGCTGCGCCAGGGCGATCGCCACCGTGAACGAGTTCCCGGAGGACACCTGCACCCCGGGCGGCGCCTCGACCGTGGTCGCGTCGGCCGTGAGGATGCTGGTGTGCGCGCCGAAGGTGACCGTCTCGCAGCCCAGGCCGGCCGCCATCTCCAGCGCCTCCTGCAGGCGGCGGCGCACGAGGCCGTGCTCGCCGGTGCGGTGCAGGTGGTCGAGCGCCTGGGGCGACGCCGGCAGCGTGAGCCCGGCGAGCCAGACGCGCCCGCCGAAGAGGTTGCGCGAGAACATCAGCAGCGGCTGCAGCCCGAGCAGCACCTCCAGCCGGCCGGCCAGCGCGAGCCGCTGCTCGGCCGGCAGCCCGCCCAGCGACGGCGCGTCGCCCGTCAGCTCGTCCGCCGGGTGCAGCGGGTTGTGGAGGAACGCGACCCGCCGCGCGCCCGGCGCCGGCGGCTCGCGCTCGAGGCGGAAGTCGGGCGCCGGGCCGTCGGTCGCAGGGTCGACGGGAGCAGGACGCCGGAGCGAGCGGGCCGCGGTGCGCTCCCCGACTCGCGGGGTGCGTTCTGCGGGCCAGTCCGCTCTCTCGCCGTCGTCGCCCGCGAGGTGCCCGAGCAGCGCGCGCAGGTCGCCGGCCTCGAGCGCTCCGGCCAGCGCCTCGAACGCCGCGCCCGCCTGCTCGATGGCGGCGTCGTCGACATACGCCGAGGACGCCAGCCGCAGCGTCGCCGGCGCGCTCAGCGTGGGCAGCGCCCGGACGCGGTGGCGGTGCAGCAGGAAGGACGCCGCCACGTACCCCAGCCCGCGCCGCGCGAGCGCGCCGAGGATCGCCCCCGACGGCGCCGCGAGCTCCACGCCCAGCATCAGCCCGCGCCCGCGCACCGCCTTCACCGACAGCGGATGGCGCGCGGCGACCGCGAGCAGCCGCGCCCGAAGCCGCTCTCCGGCCTCGCGCGCGCGCCGCGGCACGTCGTCCCGCTCGATGACCGCGAGCACCGCCCGCGCCACCGCGCACGACAAGGTGTCGCCCGCGAACGTGGACCCCTGCAGCTCGTCGAACTCGGGCCGGTAGCGCGCGCGGTCGATGAGGACGACCGCGATCTTGGCCACCCCGCCGCCGAGCGCCTTGCCCAGCAGGTAGTAGTCGGCGCGGACGCCGGCCGACGCGAGCCACGCGCCGGTGCGCCCCAGCCCGCACTGGATCTCGTCCACGATCAACGGCACGCCGGGCAGCCGCAGCTGCGCCAGCCACGCCGGCGGGACCTCGACCACCCCGCCCTCGCCGAGCACCGGCTCGGCCAGGACCGCGAGGAGCGGCTCCGAGGCGGCGGTCGCGCGCAGCAGCGCCTCGGCCTCCGGGCCGCCCTCGGCCGGCAGGAAGACCGTGCGCGCGCCGAGCAGCGCCGCGAACGGCGCCCGCTGGTCCGCCGAGGACAGCGCGTTGAGCGCGCCCAGCGTCTTGCCGTGGAAAGCGCCGCGCAGCGCCAGGATCACGGGGCGGCGGTCCGCCGGCAGTTGCGCGCGCCGCTCCAGCAGGGCGTGCTTCAGCGCCAGCTCCACCGCCTCCGCGCCGGTCGAGGCGAAGCAGGTCACGTAGCGGCGCCCCGTCTCGGCGCCGACCCGCAGCGACAGCGCGCGCGCCAGCGCCTCGGCCTCGGGCCGCGCCGCGCCCTGGTCCATCTGCGGCACGCCCCGCAGCGCGCCCAGCACCGCGTCGCGGATGGCCGGATGACCGTGGCCGAGCAGGTTCGCGCCGTAGCCGCCGACCAGGTCGAGCACCCGCGCGCCGTCCGCGTCGAACAGATGGTCGCCCTCGGCCCGGACGAACGCGCGGTCGAGCCCGATGGCGCGGCGCAGCTCGGCCAGGTGCGGCTGCGTCGCCGCTCCGCCGGCCGGCGGCACCTCGAGGCACTCGCGTGGGACGCGCGGCCGCGCCTCCGAGACCGCCGCCAGTCGATCGGCGTGCTCGCGGCGGACGCGCTCGCGGTCCAGCTTCCCCGGCCCGCGCAGCGGCGGGCGCCCGGCCGCCAGGACGACCGCCCGCAGCTCGGACAGCGGCCCCTGCGGCGCGTGCTCGCGGCGCGCGGCGATCGCCTCGCGCACGTCCGCCTGCAGCGCCGCGTCGCCCGGGTCGCGCTCGCCGACGAACGCGACGGCGACGAGCCCGTCACGGGCCGGCGCCTCGAAGCACACGAGCGCCTCCAGGCCCGGCAGCCCGGCGCCCTCGAGCCCCGCGAGCGGCACCTTGAGGCCCAGGCCGCTCTTGAGGAAGTCCGCGTCCGCGCGGCCCACGTGGAACAGGTCGTCGCCCTCGCAGCGCGCCAGGTCGCCGGTCTCGAGCCACTCCGGCAGCGCGGTCCCGCCGACGTAACGCCGCGCACCGAAAGGAGAACGCACGAACAGCCGGCCGATCGCGCGGGTCTCGTCGACGTACGCCACCGCCACCGACACACCCGGGAGCGGCCGGCCGAGCGAGCCCGGCGCGCCGCCGAGGAGCGTGCTGAGCACCTGCTGCGTCTCGGTCGTCCCGAAGGCGTTGGCCACCACGGCCTCGGGGAAGAGCGCCGCCAGCGCCGGGTCGAAGCCCGCCCCGCTCGAGACGAGGCACCGGAGCCGGGGCACGACGTGCGCCCGCAGATCCGGATCGACGCGCGCGTACTCCGCGAGCGCCCGCAGCAGCGCCGGGCCGCCGGTGAGGTGCGCCGGCGGGTGGGCGAGCAGGTACCGCGCGGCCTCGGCGGGCCGCTCGTGGAGCCACTCCGGCGGGAGCAGCAGGGTCGGCCGGCGGTTCCAGACGGCGTGCAGGACGTTGCGCACGCCCATCGAGTGCGAGAGGAGCGGGCACAGCGACGGGCCGCCGGTCCGCGCCGGGTCCATCAGGCCGGCCGCCTCCCAGGCCGCGCCCACGCGCAGGAGGGCGGCCTCGGTGTAGGCCAGCAGCCTGGGCTCGCCGAGGGAGCCGCTCGTGGTCAGCACCAGCGCCTCCCGCTCGGGGTCGAGCGCGGGCAGCGGGGCCTCCGGCGCCGCCTCCCCCAAGCGCAGGTCGTCGATCACGCTGAACGCGCGGACGCCGAGCGCGGCGCACGCCTCGCGGGCCGTCGCGTCGTCCGCGCACCACATCGCCGCCGACGCCCCGTCGAGCAGCGCGGGCAGCGAAGACGCGTCGAACGTCATCGGCAGGACCACCCGGAGCCCCTGGACGGCGAGCGCCAGGAACGCCACCGCCAGCGGGATCTCCGGCGTCCGCGGCAGGCGCAGCAGCACCACCGTGTCGCCGGCGGCGAGCCCCGCCTCGCGGACCCAGGCGCCGGCGCGGTGCGCCGCCCGCCGCAGGTCGCCCAGCGTGACGCGGACTTCGCGGTGGCCGACCGGGCCGACGAGGACGACCGCCGCGGGATCGCCGTCCGCGAACAGCAGCTCGGCGAGGCTGCGGAAGCGCGGCGGCGGCAGATCCAGCGCGGCGTGGACGACGTGGTCGAAGCTCATCGCCCGGCGTCTCCGGCCCGCGCCGAGAGCAGCGCCCCGCTCCGGTAGCGCCGCCGCCGGACCCAGCCGGGCGCGTCGTCGGTGAACGCGTAGAGGTCCGGCCGCCGGGCCTTCAGCGCGGCGTGCAGGTGCGGCAGCCGCTGGTAGTTCAGGCGGGGCAGCAGGTGGTGCTCCTTGTGCAGGTTGAAGTGGAAGAAGAGCGCCGGCAGCGGGATGCGGGCCGACCGCGCGAACCCGACCTGCGCGAGCGTCGAGTGCCGGTCGCGCGCGGCGTCCGGGGCCAGGCCGACGTGCTGGCTGAGCGTGAAGAGGTCCTCGTAGAGGATGCCGGCGCCGACGAACCCGACGCCGGCCCAGACCAGCCAGGTCGGGGTCCCGAGCCCGCGCGCGAGCGCGACGTGGAGCGCCGCGATCAGCGCCAGATCCAGCAGGTGACGGGCGACGTGGGACGCGCGGCGCGGCCCCGCCGTGGGTCGCAGGTCGTAGAACAGATAGGGCAGGTACACGCCGCCCCAATAGAAGACCGGGACGCGCAGGCGCAAGGCCAGGTCGAGGAGCCGGTTCGGGGCGGCCGGGCCGCGGGGCGAGGGGGTGGGATCGCGCCCGGGCGCGCCGCCGACCCAGGTGTGGTGCGCCCCGTGGCCGCGGCGAAAGCTGAGGAACGGCTGGAACGCGAGCAGCCCGGCGAACAGGCCCAGCGCGGTGTCGACCTTCGCGCCGAACAACGAGCGGTGGGCGCACTCGTGGACGACCACCGCGAGCATCGTCAGCGAGACGGCCAGCAGCGGCCCCGCCAGCAAGAGCCACCACGGCCCCGCGGCGGCCAGCGCCAGGCTCGCCAGCCAGCCGCCGACCGCCAGCGCCACGGTCGCCGCCGCCCGCGCCGGCCCCGGCACCGGCTGCGCCATCGCCCACGCCACCGCGTGCCGGAGGTCCGCGCGCGTGAGCCGCGGGAAGCCCTCATCGCTCATCGCGGACCCCGATCGGCGTTCGTCTCGGCGCAGGTCCCCACCGGAGGAGCATGAGCCCGGATGCGGTCCGCGTGTCCAGGTCTGCCCGTGACGTCCGCGGCCGGGCGCGGTCACGACGGCGGGCGTCGCGTCGGTTCATCCCCTCTCGGCGAGGCGGTCGAGGAAGGCGACCTGGGCGGGGTTGATCTTCTCGCGGGCGGTCGCGAGGTCGAAGAACGCGCCGCGGTCGACCTCGGGGTACGTGCCCCAGGTGCCGCGGGGCCACTCGACGCGGCAGGTGTTGCTCCGCAGGGGGCGGTCCGGCGGCGCGCCCTCGAACGCCCAGGCGTGGACCACCTTGCCCGACTTCTGCTTCACGCTCCCGAGCGCCCGCAGCTCGCCGCGGCGGCACTCGTCCACGGCCCAGCCCGTCTCCTCGGCGAACTCGCGGAGGGCGGCGTCGAGCAGCGCCTCGTCGGGCGCCGGCTCGCCCTTCGGCACGGTCCAGACGCCGGCGTCGCGGCGCGCGAAGAACGGACCGCCGGGGTGGACGAGAAAGACCTCGAGCGGTCGCCGGAACATCAGCAGGCCCGCGCTCGTCCGTGACATGGCCGCCTCCCGTGCGCGATGCTGGTCGCGCATGATCCCGATTCTACTGCCCTTCTTCGCCTTCCTGGCGCCGCCGCCGCCGCTCGAATGCCCGCCCGGGACGAGCGCCGAGGTGGTCGAAGAGCGCCTCGGCACGCGCCAGCGCTGCCTCGGGCCGGGCGGCCCGGAGGGGCCCGAGCGCCAGTGGCACCCCGGCGGCGAGAAGCGCGCTGAGGGGCAGTGGAAGGCCGGCCGCGAGGACGGCGAGTGGACCTGGTTCCACGAGAACGGGCGCGTCCGCGAGCAGGGCCGCTCCGTCGGCGGGCGCAAGCAGGGCGTCTGGAAGTCCTGGCACGCCAACGGGAACCGCAGCGCCGAGACGACCTTCGCCGACGGCCAGGAGCACGGCCCGCACCGGTCGTGGGCCAGCGACGGCGACGCCACCTACGAGGGCGCGCACGAGCAGGGGCGCAAGCACGGCCTCTGGAAGCAGTTCACCGACGGCGACGTCACGCGCACCGTCGAGTACGCCCACGGAAAAGAGCACGGCGTCGAGACACGCCTGCGCAAAGGCCGCAAGACCGCGGAGACACACTGGAAGTTCGGGCGCAAGCACGGCGCCGACACGCGCTGGCACTGCGAGGAGGGCGAGCAGCCGACCGACCGCGAGCTGTACGAGGACGGCGACCGGCACGGCCTGGCGGAGCACTGGAGCTGCACGGGCGTGCGCGAGCGCGCCACGCCCTACGAGCGCGGCAAGGCGCACGGCGTCGAGCGGCACTGGGATCGCGAGGGCCGGCTCGAGCGCGAGATCACGTACGAGCGCGGGGAGAAGCTGCTCGACGTCGGCTACGACGCGCAGGGCCGCAAGCGGTACGAGAGCCGGTTCCGCGGCGGCGAGCGCGACGGCGAGCAGCGGTGGTGGAAGGACGGTGTGCTCGAGCGGACGGAGCGCTGGGCGAACGGCGAGAGGGTGTCCGAGACGAAGGCGGAGGTCTGGGGGCCCGGCGAGGGGCCCATCACCGTCGAGGCGGTGGGCACCCTCGGTCCGGCCGGGGGCGCCGCGTTCGGCCCGCTCGCCGAGGGCCCCGGCGGCAACGCATCGGGCCCCGGGGCCGGCGCGGCCGGCGTGGGCATCGGCGGCGCGATCGGCGCCCGCGGCGCGGGGCGCGGCGGTGGCGGCATCGGGACGCTGGGCGTGGGCGGCGGGGCCGGCTCGTTCGGCCGCGGCGGGGGCGGCTCGTTCGGCCGCGGCAGCGGCGGGCGTGGCGGCGGCCGGCGGGCGCCCGCGGCCCGCGGCGACGTGCGGTTCTGCGGCCAGACGCTCACCCCCGACGCGACGAAGGTGCGGTGCACCGATCCCGCCGTCGACGACCTCGCGCCGCTCGCCGGCCTGCACGCCCTCCGCCGCGTCGAAGTCGTGAAGTCCCGCGTCACCGACCTCGCGCCGCTGTCCGGCCTGCTCGACCTCGAGCACCTCGACCTCGCCGGCGCGCCGGTGAAGGACCTCGCGCCGCTCGCCGGCCTGCCGCTGAAGACGCTGCTGCTCCAGAACACGAAGGTCGACAACCTCACGCCGCTCGCCGCGTGCCGCCGCCTCGTCTTCCTCGACGTGATGGGCACCCGCGTGACCTCGCTGGCGCCCCTCGTGGACCTGCCCGCGCTCGAGACCGTGATGGTGATGAACGCGAAGGTGTCGAAGGGCGCCCGCGAGGCGTTCGCCGCCCGGCGCCCGAAGGTGCAGATCCACCACCGGTGGCCGCGCTAGCGGGCTGCCCCCGAAGTTCCGCACGCTTCGTCGCGGCCCTCGGGCGCGCGAACTTCGGGGGCACCCCACTAGATCGCGCGCACCAGCCAGCTCACGCCGATGATCAGGAGGGCGACGAGCCCGACGCCGATGAGGCCGAGCCCCGCCACGACGAGCGCCAGGCGGAAGGCGCTGGCGCGGGTCACCTCGGCGGGGCGGTCGATCCAGGCGTCGAGGAGCGCGACGTTGCGCTCGTTGGCCTTCCAGGCGGCGTCGAAGAGGTCGCCGAGGAACGGCACGAGGCCGACGAGGGTCTCGACGGCGACGTTGGCCGCCATGCGGGCGAGCACCGGCGCCGGGACGCGCAGGCGCGCCGCCTCGGCGAGGATGTAGGCGGAGAGGGCGAGCCCCGCGGCGTCCCCGGCGACCGGGATCAGGCCCACGATGGCGTCCAGACCCACCCGAAAACGGGTGCCGGGGACGCGGAACGCGGCGTCGAGCCACCAGGCCAGCCGGCGGAGGCGGCGCTGCGTGGCCCGGCGCGCCTCGAGCGGGGCGTCGGGGCCGTCGGTCACTCGCCGGCGCCCGGCATGTCTCCGGTGTCCAGGCTCTCCTCGTCCATCGGCGCGTTCATGGGCATCATCGGGCAGTCGCCCGACTGCATGCGGTTCGCGAGCGTGCGGGTCTGCGCGCGCACCTTCTCGAGGTCGCCTGCGGAGACGGGCGTGAAGACGAGCAGGGCGCCGTCGTCGACGTTCTGGACGCGCGCGGTGTGCGCGGGCATGTCCATGCCCTGGTGCGCCATGCCGCCGTGGTGCATGCCGCCGTGGCCGGCGTGGGCGCCGGCGCCGCCGCCGACGCGGCGGACGTCGTGAATCTCGGCGATGTTCTGCGTCAGGCGCCGCACTTCGTCCGTCTGCGCGGGGTTGGTGAAGCGGATCGCCACGCCGTCGACGGTGTCTTCCACGACCACCTCGGTGCCGGCGACGTTCGTGGGACACATCATGCCACTCTGCGCACCGGGCGGCGTCGCCTCGCCCTCCATCGGAGGCGTCGTGCCTTCGGGCGGCGTCGCCTCGGGCGGCATGGTCTCGGCCGGGGGCGTCGAGGGCTCCGGGGCCGAGGGCGCGGGCTCCTCCTGGCGCTGTCCGCCACCGCAGGCGGCGAGGGCGAGGGACGCCAGAGTCAGGGACGTCAGGGCGAGGGCGAAAGCGCGTCGTGCAGTCATCGATGCCTCCCTTGCGCGACCGCGGTCCGGGGCGGCCGTCCGCGGGGCGCAATTCAGCAACGGACGTGCCGCGCGTTCTTGTCCCCTCCTGCCACGCCGGCCGCGCGCCACGCCGTGGCCCGGCGGTAGCACCCCACCGTCACGGTCCCGCCACGGCGTGGCCCACCGCGTGGCCCACCGCGTGGTAGGATGCCCCGCCTTCGTCACCCGAGGACGCCCCGATGCGCTTCGTCTACGGCTACGACCAGGTGCTCCCGAGCACGGGCGCCGACGCCGAGCAGGTCTTCAACAACGTCGCCGCGCTCTCGCGGCGCGGCGTGGAGATCGACCTGCTCGTGCCCCGCCCCGCCCGCGGGCCGTCGCTCACCGCCGACCAGCTGAAGGCCCGCTACAAGGTCCAGGGCGATTTCCGAATCGACACCGTGGGTTACGGCCTCGGCACCCTCGTGCGCAAGGGCCTGCACGCGCTGGCCGTCGTCCGCGACCGGCGCGTCGAGGGGGCGACCGCCGTCTACACGCGCCACCTGCAGGTCGCCTTCGCCGCGGTGGCGGCCGACGTGCCCGTCCTCTACGAGACGTACCGGCCGTGGCCCGACCAGTACCCGGCGATGCGCGGCGCGCTGCGCATGCTGTTCACGCACCGCCGCTTCGTGGGGGCGATCACCCACTCGCGCCTCGCCGCCGACAGCTTCGTGAACCTCGGCGTGCCGGCCTCGCGCGTCGTGGCGCTCTACAACGGCCACGACCCGTCGCGCCTCGAGCCGCGCTTCACGCCCGCCGAGGCCCGCGCCGCGCTGGGCTTGTCCGATACGGGGTTGGTGGCGACGTACGCCGGCCGCGTCGAGAAGGCGAAGGGCCTCGACGCCACGCTCGAGATCGCGCGGGCCTGCCCCGACATCACCTTCCAGTTCGTGGGATCCGAGAACCCGGACGGTCCCATCGAGAAGCTCGCCCGTGGCATGCCCAACGTGCGCTTCGTGCCGTGGCAGCCCTACGACGCGCTCGTGAAGTATCTGTATGCCAGCGACGTGCTGCTGCTGCCGACGAGCCTCGCGCCGCTCGAGAAGCACGGGCACACCGTCGTCCCCATCAAGATCTTCCAGTACCTGGCGGTGGGGCGCGTCATCCTCGGGCCGACCGCGCCCGATGTGATGGAGCTCCTGCGCCACGACGACAACGCGCTGCTCGTGCCGCCCGGCGACACGGCGGCGGCCGTCGCGGC
This sequence comes from Myxococcota bacterium, assembly GCA_963169045.1. Classification (GTDB taxonomy): domain Bacteria; phylum Myxococcota_A; class Bradymonadia; order UBA7976; family UBA1532; genus CAUJDF01. The sequence continues at coordinate 18,463 of CAUJDF010000053.1, read as the reverse complement.
GCTGCGGCGCGCGCAGCATGACGCCGCGCTGCGCGAGCGCCTCGCGGCGAGCGCGCAGGCGCTGTCCGCCGACCTCACGTGGGACGCGCGCGCCGGCCGCATCGTCGAGTTCGTCGAGCGCCGGCTGCAGGGGCGCTGAACGTCACTCGCGCTCGCGCAACAGACCTTCCTGGACGGCCGAGGCCACGAGACGCCCGTCGCGGCTGAAGATCTGGCCGCGCACGAGGCCGCGCGCGCCGCTCGCGCTCGGGCTGTCGATGGCGTACAGCAGCCAGTCGTCGAAGCGGAACGGGCGGTGGAACCACATCGAGTGGTCGATGGTGGCGACGTGCAGGCGCGGGTCGAAGAGCGAGCGGCCGTGCGGCTGCAGCGAGGTCGGCAGGAAGTTGAAGTCGGAGGCGTAGGCCAGCAGGTACTTGTGGACGCCGGGGTCGTCGGGCATGCGGCCGTTGGCCCGGAACCAGACGTAGCGGATGGGCTCGGCCGGCGCCGGGTGCAGCGGGTCGAGCGGGCGCACCGGCCGCACCTCGATCGGCCGCTCGACGAGCCAGGTCGCGCGCTTCGACTCGGGGATCTTGTCGGCGATGCGCTGCGCCAGCTCGAGCTCCGACGCGAGTCCCTCGGGCGGCGGCACCATCGGCATCGGCGACTGGTGGTCGAAGCCCTCGTCCTCCACCTGGAACGACGCGCTCATGAAGAAGATGGGCCGCCCCTTCTGGACCGCCTTGACGCGGCGCGCCGAGAAGCTGCGCCCGTCGCGCATCACGTCGACCTCGTAGACGATCGGCCGCTTCGCGTCGCCCGGCATCAGGAAGTACGAGTGCAGCGAGTGCGCGTGCCGGTCCGGCGGCACCGTCTGTTGCGCCGCCGACAGCGCCTGCCCCATCACCTGCCCGCCGAAGACCGCGCCGAAGCCGAGATCCTGGCTCTGCCCGCGGAAGATGCCCTCCTCGATCTTCTCGAGGTCGAGCAGGTCCAGCAGCTCGCGCAACACGACGCTCATGCCGGGTTCCCCTCGCCGTCGAAGCGCGCCACCTCGACGAAGCCCGCGTCCGACCAGGCGAACAGCGCCGCCTCCGTGACGCCTTCGGCCGTCACGCCGACCACGAGCTGCTGCACCGGGTAGGCCGGGCCGTCGCCCCACGGGCTCGTCGCGACCGCGCGGTCCGTCTCGGAGAAGTACGCGCGGCCGTTCGGGTGCGAGTGGTAGATGACGCGGGCCGGCGCCGGGCCGTCGAAGCTCTCGGCCAGCGCGAGCAGGTCGTCGCCGTCGATCACGTACGCCGTCTCTGCCGTGCGCTCGGGCGCGGTCGGGTGCGCGGCGACGCCCTGCACGTTGGCGCACGGGCGGGCGGCGGTGGCCTCGTCGGCGGTGCCGGTGAGCCAGCCGCAGCACTCGGCGGGGAAGGCGCGGCGCGCTTCGCGGGCGACGGCGGCGAAGACGTCGGACGGGATGCGGATCGGGGTCGGTCGGCTCATGGGGCGCAGGATGCGTCGGGGGCGCGGGCGGCCGCAAGCCCCGGCCGCCGGGCATGGGCCCGACCGCCCGCCTGTCGTGGCGCGGAGGACTCGCGCCGAAGGAACGGCAGCAGGCTCGACCTTCCTGTCTGTCGCCCTCACAGCGCCGGCCGGCCGCAGTCCGCGAACACACTACACACGTCGACGCCCGTCGAGCCCTCGACGGGCGGCGCCGCCGAAGTGTCGAGCACGTAGACTCACCGGCCGACGTTGGGATCCCCGGGCGCCGCGCATGTGTTGCCTGCGTAGTCACACTGCGGGAAGCTCGCGATCGTCGCGCAGCCGGACCGCACGAAACCGTAGAGGTGATCGCGACCGTGCGTGCCGTCGAGCCCGACCGACGGGAACACGTCGCGCAGGGCGCCGCGCGCCGCGGGGATCGCCACGCCGAAGCGCAGTCCGTACTCGTCGGAGGTCACCGTGCCCGGGTGCGGCGCCTCGTCGAGGCGACCGCCGCCGGTGCGGACGCGCACGTCCACCTCGATCTCGAGCGCTGCGCCGGGACACGTCTCGCGCCGGTCTGCGCCGCGACGATGACCGGGAAGCATCGCCACATCACGACGGGCGCATCGCGGCCGGCTCGCCGCGTGCGTCACGCGATCCGCCGCGCCCGGGTTGCCGCGGCGCCGCGCGTCCTTTAGGCTCCGCGCCCGGTACGGAGGCGGCATGGCGGCGTTCGACGTCGAACGGATGATCTCGCTCCCCCGCGTCGGCGCGGTCGCGCCGTCGCCGTGCGGGACGTGGCTGGCGGTCGCGGTGGCGCGCCTCGACAAAGAGGGCGCGAAGTACGTGCACGACCTGTGGCGCGTCCCGCTCGACGGCGGCGAGCCGGTGAAGCTGACGCGCGGCCCGAGCGACGACCGGGCGCCGGGGTTCCGGCGCGACGGGGCGCTCGGCTTCCTCAGCAACCGCAACCCGCGCGAGGGCGACCCCGAGGAGGGCGACGCCGAGCGGTCGCAGGTGTGGCTGCTGCCGGCGGGCGGCGGCGAGGCGGCGCCGCTGACGGACGAGCCGCTCGGCGTCATGGAGTTCCGGTTCGCGGCGCGCGCCGACCGCCTCGTGGTGCTGGCGCCGGTGCTGCCGGGCGTGGCTCACGACGCGCAGCGCAAGACGGCAGCGGAGCGCAAGAAGCTGGGGCCCTCGGCGCGCCTGTACAAGGCGATGCCGGTGCGGTTCTGGGACGCGTGGGTGCCCGAGGCCGCGCCGCACCTCGTGGCCTACGACGAGCGGGGCGGCGGGCGCCGCGACCTGACGCCGGCCGCCGACCGCGAGCTGCGCAACGCCGGGTGGGACGTCGCCGCCGACGGGTCCGCGGTCGTCGCGAGCGCCAACCGGATGGGGACGGACCGCATCGACGACTCGGCGCTGCTGCTGATCGACGTGGCGACCGGCGACCAGCGCCGGCTCGCCGAAGCGCCGCGCACCGCCCACGAGCGGCCGCGCTTCTCGCCCGACGGCCGGCGCGTGGCCTGCGACCGGCATCGGCGCCGGGACCGCGCGCTCGGCGCCTCCGAGCTCTGCGTGTTCGACGTCGCGAGCGGCGCGTCCAGCGTCTGGGCGAAGGACTGGGACCGCGGCGCCCGCGAGATCGCCTGGACACCCGACGGCGCCGCGCTCGTCGCCACCGCCGACGACGGCGGCGACGTGCCCGTCTTCCGCGTCACCGAGCAGGGCGCGGCGCGCGTGACGACGGTGGGCGGCTGCCACGAGAACCTCGCGGTCCTGCCCGACGGCCGCGTGTGCGGCGCGCGCCACCGCCTCTCGCATCCGCCCGAGCCGTTCGTCGTCGAGGCGACGCCCGGCGCCGCGCCCCGGCTCGTGGCGCGGCTCTCCGGCTTCGAGGAGAGCGAGGGCGCGGCGATCGCCACCTGGGAGTCGCAGACCACGCCCGGCGCCGGCGGCACGCCCGTGCAGTGGTTCTTCGTGAAGCCGGCCGGGGCGACGGGCCCGCTGCCGACGCTGCTGTGGATCCACGGCGGTCCCATCGGCATGCACGTCGACGGATGGCACTGGCGGTGGAACGCGCTCGTGGCCGTGGCCGCGGGCTACGCCGTCGCGCTGCCCAACCCGCGCGGCTCCACCGGCTTCGGCCAGGCGTTCATCGAAGGCATCTGGAACAACGCCTGGGGCGGCGACTGCTACGCCGATCTGATGGCGGTCACCGACGCGCTCGCCGCGCGTTCCGACGTCGACGGCGAACGCATCGTGGCGATGGGCGGCTCGTTCGGCGGCTATATGACGAACTGGATCGGCGCCAACACCGATCGCTTCCGGTGTCTCGTGAGCCACGCAGGCATCTATGACATGTCCGCGTTCTACGGCGTGACCGACGCGCCCGCCTGGTTCGCCTACCAGCAGGGCGGCCTGCCGCACGCCGATCCGCACGCGTTCGACCGCTACTCCCCGCACCTCTCGGTGCCGCGCTGGAAATCGCCGACGCTCGTCATCCACGGCGAGCGCGACTACCGCGTGCCCATCGCCGAGGCGCTGGCGCTGTTCGAGGCGCTGCAGGCCCACGGCGTGCCGTCGGAGCTGCTCGTCTTCCCCGACGAGAACCACTGGATCCTCAAGCCGCGCAACATCGTGGTCTGGTACCGGACATGGCTCGACTTCGTGGGGCGGCACCTGTGAGTGCGGCGGACTTCTGGCGGCGCCACGTCGGCGGCGCGCCGGCGTGGGTCCTGTTCGCGAACGGGACGTGCGTCGTCCTCGACGCGCCGGCCGACGACCCGGTGGTCGCCGCCGTGGGCGCGCTCACGGGATGGCTGGTCGACGCGGAGATGGGCGACGACCGCATCGTCGTGCAGCCGATCGACGGCGGCGCGCTCGTGACGACGGTGCCGCCGCGGCTGCGCGCGTTCGTCGCCGGCGGCAGCGAGCAGTCGCGGGCGCGCGCCACCTTCGCCGCCGACGCCATCGCGCCGCGGGCGGTCCACGTCGAGGCCGGCGAGGCGCCGCCGCCGGAGGGCGTGGCGTGAGCGCGCCCGGCGCCACGGCGGCGGCACGCGGCGCCGCGATCGTCATCGTGGGCGCCGGCGTCTTCGGGCTCACCGCGGCGCTCGAGCTCCGGCGCCGCGGCCACGCCGTGACGATCGTCGAGCCCGGCCCCGTCCCCCACCCCCTCGCCGCCTCCACCGACGTGACGAAGGTCGTGCGCGCCGACTACGGCGCCGACGCGCTGTACGCCGAGCTCGGCCTGCGGGCGATCGAGGGCTGGCGCGCGTGGAACGCCGCCTGGGGCGAGACCGTCTTCCACGAGACCGGCGTGCTGTTCATGAGCCGCGCGCCGCTCGCGCCCGGCGGCTACGAGTACGAGAGCGTCCGGGTGCTCGCGTCGCTCGGCCACGCGGTCGAGCGGCTCGACGCGGACGCCATCGCGGCGCGCTTCCCCGCCTGGACGCCGGGCCTCCACGTCGACGGCTACTACACCCCGGCCGGCGGCTGGGTCGCGAGCGGGCGCGCCATCGAGCGGCTCGTCGCGGAGGCCTGGGAGGCGGGCGTGCGGCTGCGCTTCGACGAGGCGGTGGTCGACGTCCTCTTCGAGGGGGGCCGGGTGACAGGCGTGCTCACCGCCGAGGCCGAGCGCGTCGAAGGCGACCTGACGATCGTCGCCGCCGGCGCCTGGACGCCGCGCTTGCTGCCCCACGTAGCGCCGATGCTGCGCGTCGTCGGCCAGCCGGTGCTGCGGTTCGCCGCGCCCTCCACCGCCGACCTGCGGCCGCCGCGCTTCCCGGTGTGGGGCGCGGACCTCGCGAACACCGGCTGGTACGGGTTTCCGACGCTCGACGATGGCACGCTGAAGATCGCGCACCATGGGCGCGGCGTCGTGACCGATCCGGCGGGCCCGCGCGAGGTGCCGGGCGACGCCGAGCCGCGCTTCCGCGAGTTTCTGCGCGCGGCCCTGCCGGTGCTCGCCGACGCGCCCGTCGCCGCGCGCCGCCTCTGCCTCTACTGCGACACGCTGGACGGCGACTTCTGGATCGACCACGACCCGGAGCGGCCGGGGCTGATGATCGCGGCGGGCGGGAGCGGGCACGCGTTCAAGTTCGCGCCCGTGCTCGGCGCGCTCGTCGCCGACGCGGCCGAGGGCGCGCCGCACCCGCGGTTCGCATGGCGCGCCGCGGGCGAGGCGCGCGAGGCGGCCCGCTCCGACGCCTGACCCCGCCTCGGGCGCTGCCATCGGCTCCATCCGTGTCCGGTCGAGCCGGCCTGCCGACGCCGTGAACACGCTCCGGCGAACCTCACGCAGAGGCGCCAAGCCGCAAAGAATAACAAGATCAAGCCCTTGGCGGCTTTGCGCGAGATGGCCGTTCCGATGCGTGCGCGCTCACCGTCAGCGGCGAACGGAGCACGCATGCGGTCGGCTCGGCGCGGCCGCGAGGCGCCCGCTTCAGCGCCCCTTGGTGGCGTGCTGCGGCTGGCCGTCGCCGGCTTCGGCGACGGGCGCTTCGGCGGCGTGCTGCAGGGCCTCGGCGAGGGCGGCGGGCGTCTCGGCGGGCGCCGCGGTCGCCTGCTCGATCGCCTCGGCGAGCTCCGCCGGGGGCGCGGCGGGCACCTCGACGAGCGCCGCCGCCGGCGCCTCGGCCCCGTCTGCGGGCGCCTCGGCCCCGTCGGCGGGCGCCTCGGCCCCGTCGGCGGGCGCGTCCTCGTCGCCGGCGGGCGCCTCGGCCTGCAGCGCCTCCGCCGCCTCGATCGCCGCGGCCTCCTTCGCGGCCTCGGCCGCCTGCAGTGCCTCGGGCAGCGGCGGGCCCTGCTCGGCGACCGACTTCTCGAGCCACTTCACGACGCGCGAGAAGTCGCCGAAGCGCGTCAGCTTGCCCTCGGCGCCGAGGAAGGCCATGCCGACCTCGCGCCCGTCGGACAGCTTCGCGGCGATGGCCAGGCAATAGCGCGCGGGGTTCGTGAAGCCGGTCTTGGCGCCGAGCACGTTCCACTTGCCGGCGCGGATGGGCCGCGTCGTGTTCACGTACTCGATGCTGCCCTTCGCGCCCTCCACCGGCTCGACCTTGGCCTCGGGCATCGAGAGGATGGGCTGCAGCACCGGATCGGCGAGCGCCGCCTTCAGCATCTTCACGACCTCGCGCGCCGTCGACACGTTGTGCTCGTCGAGGCCCGTCGGATCGCCGAACTTCGTGTGCTCGAGGCCGAGCTTCGCGGCGAGCGCGGTCATCTTCGCCGCGAACTTCGCCGGATCGAGGCCGATGGCGCGGCCCATGGCGACGACCGCGCGGTTGTCGGAGGCGATCAGCGCCGCCTTCAGCAGGTCGCCGTTGAAGAACGTCGCGCCGACGCGCAGCCGCGACGTCGCGCCGCGCACCGTCACTTTGTGGTCGTCGAGCGAGATCGTCTGCTTGCCCTCGAGGTCGAGGCCCTCTTCACGCAGCGCCAGCGCCGCGGCGACCTTCGAGACGGACGCGATGGGCACCGGCACGTCGGCGCCCTTCTCGTAGAGCACCTCGCCCGTCGCCAGGTCGACGACGACGGCGTTTTTCGCCAGCACGTTCGGCTTGCCGTCCTCGGTGAGGTCGGGCACCGGCTTCGCGGCGACGGCCTTGCGGCGCTTCTTGCCCTTCTTCTTCGCCGGCTTCTTCTTCGCGACCTTCTTCTGGGCGGCCTTCTTCTTCGCCGGCTTCTTGGCCAGCGCCCCACGCGCCGAGGGCGTGGGCGGACCGGCGGCGTCGGCCGGCGAGAGGGCGAAGACGGAGAGCAACAACGTGAGGAAAAGTGTGCGCATCGGCGAGAAGAATGCCCCGAGCGCGGCATCTGCTCAAGTACGAGTCGGGGACGCTCGCCCCGGGCGGTCGGGACTGATAGAGAAGCGGCCATGAGCGACGCCACCGAGGGACAGGGCCGGCAGCCGCCCGCGCCCGCCGCCGAGCCGATCGCCCCGCGCACCGTCCGCGGGCAACCGGTCCCCGACCCGTCCGTCACCCCGCTCGTCCACTACTACCGCGCCGAGGTGTCGCGCGGCGACGTCTGGCGCCTGCGGATGGACGCCACGACGAACTGGGCCATCGGCACCGCGGCGGCGGTGATCTCGGTGGCGTTCAGCCGCCCGGAGATCCCGCACCTGATCATCCCGCTCGGCGGGCTGATCATCATCCTGCTCATGTGCATCGAAGGGCGGCGCTACCGGTTCTACGACGTGTGGCGCAGCCGCACGCGCCTGCTCGAAGCGCACATGATCGTGCCGTTCCTGCTGCCGGAGCACGCGCTCCTGCAGGGACGCTGGCGCGAGCAGCTCGCCGAGGACCTCATCCTGCCCTCGTACAAGATGAGCATCTGGCGCGCGACGGGTGCGCGCCTGCGCCGCAACTACGTGTGGATCTTCCTGGTGCTCCTGTTCTGCTGGGTGGTGCGGGTGATGTCGGTGGCGCGCGCCCGCGGCCAGGAGTACGTGTTCCAGGGCCACGTCGAGACGTTCGAAGGCTTCCTGCATGCGCTGCGCTTCGGGATCATCCCGCCCTGGGCCATCCTGACGGTGGTCGGCACCTTCTACACCTTCATCCTCGGCTGGGCGCTCGTCGCCGGCCGCGTCGAGGACCCCGACGCCTTCGTCTACAAGCGGCTGCGCAACCGGCGCTCCCTCTGGCCGCTGTGAAGCGGCGGGGGCTCGTCGTCGCCGTCGTGCTGGCGGCGGGCGTGGGCGCGGCGCTGTGGTGGCGGTCGCGGCCGCACGCGGTGGAAGTGTCCGTCGCGACTGCGGAAAACGGCCCGGTGGAGGCGACGGTCGCCAACACGCGCGCCGGCACCGTCGAGGCGAGGCGGCGCGCGAAGCTGGCGCCGACGACGAGCGGGCAGGTGGTGAAGCTCCCGGTCGACGTGGGGACGCGTGTCAACCCCGGCGACCTGCTGCTCGAGCTGCGCAACGACGACCTGCGGGCGGAGCTGAAGGGCGCCGAGAGCCGCGTCCGCTCGGCCGAGGCGCGCGCGCAGCAGGCCTGCGCACAGGCGGGCGCGGCGCGGCGCGAGGCGGAGCGGGCGGAGCGCCTCGGCGCGCGCGGCGTGGCCCCGGCGGCCGAGGTGGACCAGAGCACGGCCGAGGCGCGCGCCTCGACCAAGGGCTGCGACGCCGCGCGCGTCGAGATCCAGGCGGCGCGCGACCAGGTGCAGGTCGTCCGCGCCGCGCTCGACCGCACCCGTCTCACCGCGCCCTTCGGCGGCGTCGTGGCCGCGGTCAACGCCGAGCTCGGCGAGATCGTGAGCCCCTCCCCGCCGGGCATCCCCACGCCGCCGGCCATCGACCTCATCGACGACGCGGTCCTGCACGTCGCCGCCCCCATCGACGAGGTCGACGCGCCGCGCGTGCGCCTCGGCATGCCGGTGCGCGTCACCGTCGACGCCCTCCCCGGCCGCACCTTCGCCGGCACGGTCACGCGCATCGCGCCGTTCGTGCTCGACGTCGAGAAGCAGGCGCGCACGGTCGAGATCGAGGTCGCGCTGAAGGACGCCGAGGCGAGGACGCTGCTGCTGCCGGGCTACACGGCCGACGCCGAGGTCATCCTCGACGCGCGGCCCGAGACGCTGCGCGTGCCGACGGAGGCGGTGCTCGAGGGCGGGCGCGTGCTCGTGCTGCGCCCGGACGGCGTCATCGAGGCGCGCGACGTGAAGACCGGGCTGTCGAACTGGGAAAAGACGGAGATCCTGTCGGGCCTCGCGGCGGGCGAGCGCGTCGTCCTCTCGACGAACCGGCCGGGCGTGGCGCCGGGCGCGCAGGCGGTCGCGCCGTGATCGCGATGCGCGGCGTCGTCCGGACGTTCCAGGTGGGCGACCAGACGGTGCGCGCGCTCGACGGCGTCGACCTCGACATCGAGGCGGGCGAGTACGTGTCGATCATGGGGCCGTCGGGGTCCGGCAAGTCGACGATGCTGAACCTGATCGGTCTGCTGGACCGGCCGACGGACGGTCTGTACGCGCTCGCCGGGCAGGATGTGACGGCGCTCGACGACGACCAGCGCGCGCGGGTGCGCGGCGAGCGCATCGGGTTCATCTTCCAGGCGTTCCACCTGGTGCCGCGGCTCACGGCCGCCGAGAACGTGGAGCTGCCGCTGACGCTGGCGGGCATCGCGCCCGCGGAGCGTCGGCGGCGCGTCGCCCGCGCCCTCGAGGCGGTGGGGCTGACCGATCGGGCGCACCACGTGCCGGCGCAGCTCTCCGGCGGGCAGCGGCAGCGCGTGGCCATCGCGCGCGCGACCGTGACGGAGCCGGCGGTGCTGCTGGCGGACGAGCCCACCGGGAACCTGGACCGCGCCTCGGGCCACGACGTGGTCCGCGTCCTCGAGGACCTGAACGCGCGCGGCATCACGCTCATCGTCGTGACGCACGACGCGGAGATGGGCGGCCGGGCGCGGCGCCGCATCCGCATGGTGGACGGCCGCATCGCCGAGGACGCGCGGGCGTGACCGCCGCCGACACGCTGCGCTTCGCCTTCCGCGCGCTGACCGGGTTCCGCGTGCGGACCGCGCTGATGCTGCTTGCGATGTCGATCGGCGTGGCCGCGGTGGTGCTGCTGACCTCGCTCGGCGAGGCGGCGCGGACCTACGTCACCGGCGAGTTCGCCGCGCTCGGCACGAACCTGCTGATCGTCATCCCCGGGCGCAGCGAGACGACGGGCGGCGCGCCGCCGGTGACCGGCGCCACCGCCCGCGACCTCACGATCGAGGACGCCGTCGCGCTCGGGCGCAGCCCCCAGGTGGCGCTCATCGCGCCGCTCACCGTCGGCGAGACGGCGCTCTCGGCGGGGACGCGCAGCCGCAACGCCGTCGTGATGGGCACGACCCACGAGATGGAGACCGTGCGCCACCTCACCGTCGAGCGCGGCCGCTTCCTGCCGCCCGGCGACCCGTCGCGGGCGAGCGCGGTGGCCGTCCTCGGCGCCACGCTGGCCGACGAGCTCTTCGGCGCCCGCGACCCGCTCGGCGCGCAGGTGCGGCTCGGCGACCGCCGCTTCCGCGTCGTCGGCGTGCTCGCGCGCCAGGGCCAGTCGCTCGGCACGAACATGGACGAGGCGGTCTTCATCCCCGTCGCCAGCGCCCAGGCGCTGTTCAACACCCCGTCTTTGTTCAGGATCCTGGTGCAGGCCGCCGACCGCGACGCGGTGGCGCCGGCGGAGCGCGACCTGCTGCGCATCCTGCGCGAGCGCCACGAGGGCGAGGAGGACGTGACCGTCATCACGCAGGGCTCGGTCCTCGGCGCGTTCGACCGCATCCTGCGCGCGCTCACCTACGCGGTCGCCGGCATCGCCGCGATCAGCCTGTTCGTGGCCGGCATCCTCGTGATGAACGTGATGCTCGTGGCGGTGTCGCAGCGCACGGCGGAGATCGGCCTCCTGCGCGCGCTCGGCGCCTCGTCGGGGCGGGTGCGCGCGCTCTTCCTGACCGAGGCGGCGCTGTTGTCGCTGCTCGGGGCGGTGCTCGGCGTGGCCATCGGCGTCGGCGGCGGCCTGGCGGTGAGCGCGATGGTGCCGGCGCTCGACCTGACGCCGCCGGCCTGGGCCGTCGCGGCCGCCGTCGGCATCGCGTTGACGACGGGGACGCTGTTCGCGCTCCTGCCGGCGCGGCGGGCGGCCGCCCTCGACCCGGTGGAGGCGCTGGCCCCGCGATGAGGTGGGCCGACTACGCGCGCCTGACCGTGCGCTCCGTGCGCGCGCACCGCCTCCGCAGCCTGCTGACCGGCCTCGGCATCGCCGTCGGCATCGCCGCCGTGGTGCTGCTCACGTCGATCGGCGAGGGCATCCACCGCTACGTCCTCAATGAATTCACGCAGTTCGGGACGACGGTCGTCAGCATCGCCCCCGGCCGCACCAAGACGCACGGCGCCACCGTGGGCATCTTCGGGACGACGCGGCCGCTCACGCTGGGCGACGTGCGCGCGCTCGAGCGGCTGCCCGGCGTCGACGCGGCGATGGGCATGGTCAGCGGCAACGTGGAGGTGAAGGCCGGCGGCCGCGCGCGCCGCGTGTCGGTGATGGGCGTCGGCGCGCGGATGCCCGAGATCTATCGCTTCCCGGTGGCGTCCGGCCGCTTCCTGCCCCCCGACGACCCCGAGCGGCCGCGCGCGCTCGCCGTGCTCGGCGCCCGCACCGCCCGCGAGCTGTTCGGCGACGCCAGCCCGCTCGGCGCGCGCGTGCAGGTGGCCGACGGCCGCTTCCGCGTCGTCGGCGTGATGGCGGCCAAGGGCAACTTCCTCGGCTTCGACCTCGACGACGCCGTCTACGTGCCCACCGCCTGGACGCTGGCGATGTTCGACCGCGAGGGCGTGATGGAGATCGACGTGCTCTACGCGCCGGAGACCGACACAGGCGCGCTCGTGCGGTCGGTCGAGCGCACGCTCACGGCGCGGCACGGCCGCCTCGACTTCACCGTCACGACGCAGGCGCAGATGCTCGAGACGCTGGGCTCCGTGCTCTCGGTGCTGACGTTCGCGGTGGGCGCGCTCGGCAGCATCTCGTTGTTCGTGGGCGCCATCGGCATCCTCACGATCATGACCATCGCCGTGCGCGAGCGGACGGCCGAGATCGGCCTCTTGCGGGCGCTCGGCGCGCGGGGCGCGCAGGTGCTCGGCCTGTTCCTCGGCGAGGCGGTGGTGCTCTCGGCGCTCGGTGGCCTCGCGGGCCTCGCGCTCGGCGCCGGCCTCGCCGCGCTGGTGCGCGCCTTCGTCCCGTCGCTGCCGGTGCACACGCCGTGGACGTATGCCCTGCTGTCGCTCGCGCTCTCCGCCGCCATCGGCCTGCTCGCCGGGGCGCTGCCGGCGCGGCGCGCCGCCCGCCTCGACCCGGTGGAGGCCCTGCGCGCCGAGTAGTCGCGGCTCAGGACCGCAGCGGGTTGAGGTCGTCGGGCAGCGCGACGGTCACCTGCGCGCCACCGGTCGCGGCGACGAAGCGCAGCCGCACCGCCACCAGCGCGATTCCATTCGGGAATTCGGCGCGCGCGCCGTAGCGGCGGTCCCCGCGGATCGGGTGGCCGACGCGGGCGAGCTGCGCGCGGATCTGGTGCTTGCGGCCCGTCTCGAGGTCGATTTCGACGAGCGTGGCGTCGCCGCGAGGGCCGATCGCGCGCCAGCGGAGGCGCGCCTCCTTGCGGCCGGGACCGGGGCGGTCGTGGGCGGTGACGAAGCCGTCGTCTTCGGCGAGGTGGTGGACGAGCGTCCCCTCGCCCTCGAGCCGGCCCTCGACGAGCGCCTCGTACGTCTTCTCGACGGCGCGGTCGCGGATCTGCTGCGACAAGCGGCTCGCGCCCTTCGACGTCTTCGCGAACACGATCACGCCCGCGACCGGCTTGTCGAGGCGGTGCAGCAGGCCGAGGAAGACGTTGCCCGGCTTGCCGTAGGTGCGCGCGAGCCACGCCTTGACGGCGTCCATGAGCGTCGGCGCGCCGCTGGCGTCGCCCTGCACCAGGAGACCCGCCGGCTTGTAGACGGCGACGAGGTGGTTGTCCTCGTAGAGGACGACCGGATCCGTTGACGGTGCGGAAGGGCCGCCGCTAGATTGCGCGCCCATGGCCAGACCCCGCCCCCCACAGCGGCCGCGCGGGCCGCGCAAGGCGCCGCCCGGCATCGATGCGATGCGAACGCTGCTGCAGCAATGCGGCATCGAGCTGAATCAAGCGCAGCTGCAGTCGTTGTGGCGTTATCACCAGCTCCTGCGCAAGCGAAACGCGGAGCTGAACCTCACGCGCATCTTCAATTTCGAGAGCATCGTCGTCAAACACTACGTCGACTGCCTGTGCGTCGGCGACCGCGTGTCACTGCCGTCGCCGCTGCTGGACGTGGGCACCGGCCCCGGCTTCCCGGGCGTGCCGCTGAAGATCCGCTACCCCGAGATCGAGATGGTCCTCGCCGAGCCGCGGCCCGAGCGCGTGACGTTCCTCGGCGAGGTGGTGGAGACGCTCGGCCTGCGCGGCGTCGAGGTCTTCCCGCACCGCGTCGTCAGCCGCAGCTTCACGCGCGTGGTGCCCGGCGTGATCACGCGCGCCGTCGAGACGATCGACAAGACGCTGCTGCGCACCTCGGCGTGCACCGGCGAGGGCTCGCGCCTGATCTTCATGAAGGGCCCGAACGTCGACGCCGAGCTGAAGGACGCGCTGGCGCGCTTCGGCGCGCAGTACCGGCTCGTCGACGACCAGGCGTACACGCTGCCGGGCACGACGCACGAGCGCCGCCTCGTGGTGCTCGAGCGCCTCGTGCCGCCGAACCCCGCCGCCGGCCGCGACGAGGACTGACGGGCACCGCGCCGCCCGCGCTACGATGTGCGAATGGAGGTCGCCATGAGCGCAGTCGAGAAGCGGCGAATGACCGTCGAGGAGTACCTCGCCTTCGAGGCCACGGCCGAGACGAAGCACGAGTTCGTCAACGGCGAGATCATCGCGATGGCGGGGTCGAGCCTCGAGCACAGCGTCGTGACGACGGGGCTCACGAGCGCCGTCACGGCGGCGCTCGCCGCGGCGGGCAGGCCCTGCGTCACACTCTCACCGGACACGCGCGTTCAGCTCGCCGAGACGGGGATGTACGCGTATCCCGATCTCACGGTCGTGTGCGGTGGGCTCGAGGTCGATCGGCGCGAGAACCCGCCCTCGCTCCTCAACCCGACCGTCATCTTCGAAGTGCTCTCCGAGTCGACCGAGGCCTACGACCGCGGCGCCAAGGCCGCCCACTACCGGAGCCGCGCCTCGCTGAAGGAGTACGTCCTGGTCTCTTCGACCGTGCGCAGGGTCGAGGTGCTCCGTCGCGGCGAGAAGAGCGGCTGGTGGGAGAGCGCCATCTTCGAGGGCGACGCCGCCGTGCCGCTCGCGAGCCTCGGCATCGAGGTCCCGCTCGAGGACATCTACCGCCAGCTCGCCTTCCTGCAGACCGAAGAAGCGTGACGCGTCAGCGCACGATCCGCGCATACGTCTCGACGAGCGGCTCGGTCACCGCGGACCAGTCGTAGCGACGCACCACGAGATCCCGCGCCTTCTCGGCGAGCGCCGCCCCCCGCGCCGCGTCGCCCGCCAGCCCGGCCACGGCTTCGGCGAATGCGGCGGGCGCGTCGGCCAGCACGAGGTGCTCGCCGTCCCGCGCGTCGATGCCCTCGGCCCCCACCGTCGTCGACACCACCGGGACGCCCGCGGCCATCGCCTCGAGGATCTTCAGGCGCGTCCCGCCGCCGACGCGCAGCGGCGCGATGAACACGTCGGCGCCGGTCACGTACGGCTTCACGTCCTCGACGCGCCCCGTCAGCTCGACGCGGCCACCGACCGCCAGATTCTTCAATGCGGGCGCGGGGTTACGACCGACGATGGTCACGCGGAAGTCCGGCAGGCGTTGCTCGAGCGCCGGCAGGACCTCGCGCAGGAACCACTCGATCCCGTCGTGGTTCGGGCGGTAGTCCATCGCCCCGGTGAACACGATGCGCGGCGGCCCCGGCGCCCGTTCGCCGCGCCGCTCGCCGAAGCGCGTGGTGTCGACGCCGTTGGGCACGACCACCGGCGCGGCCACGCCCCACTTCGCGAGCAGGTCGCGCTCCACGTCGGAGCACACGACGCAGGCCCGCGACCGCTTCAGCAGGCGCGGCTCGTAGCGCCGCATCTTGAGCCACTGCGTCCACAGGAACGCCTTGACCGCCGGGTTGTCGGTGGTCTCGACGTAGCGCGCGTAGACGGTGGTCATCACGTTGTGCGTGTCGACCACCGCCGGCACGTCGCGCGCGGCCCGGCCGAGGAAGTCGAGGTACTGCGCGCCGTCGAGGTGGTTGAAGTGCAGCGCGCCCACGTCGCCGCGCGCCAGCTGGCGCTTCACCTCGTCGAAGACCGGCCGCGAGAAGCTCTTGTTGAACGGGAACGGCCGACGGTCGAGGACCGACGTGGCCGCCGCCATGGGGAGCGCCCAGGGCGCGGTCCGGCGCGGGAACGTGCGCGCCTCGACGCCGAGCGCGCGGATGGGATCGACGTCGGTCTTCGCCGGCGGATCGAGGCTCACGAGCGTGACCGGGTGCCGCTCGGCGAGGCGCCGGAGCACCTGGAACGTGCGGATCTGCCCGCCGTCGTCGACGGGCCACGGGAACTTCTCGGTCACGAACAGGACGCGGCGCGACATCGGGCGTGATCCCTCCGGGCGGGCGCAGTATAGCCTGCCGCCTCCGGATTGGAGGGGCCGGCCCCGCCGCAGGTCGCGGGTCAGAACGGCCGGCCGCTCGAGCGCAGGCCCGGCGACTGCGGCGCGGTCGCGTCCGGCGCGGACACGTGGTCGACGAGAGCGGCGTCGGGATCGCCCTCCCGCTGGCGCACGAGGCTGACGCCGCGACGGGCCGAGGTGTAGCTCACCTGGTCGGCGATCGCGCCGGCGCGGTCGCGCAGCGTGATGACGTCGCCGTCGTTGTTGAGCGAGAGCTGGCCGGGCAGCACGCCGAGCGGATCCCGCCCGTCGTCGCGGACCACGAGCGCCGCGCCCGCGGCCAGCTGCAGGCCCGCCGGGAAGACGATCCGGTCGGGGTCGAACGCGTCGCCGAGCACCCAGCTGCCCAGGTCGGCCGGCGCGGTGCCGGCGTTGAGGATCTCGACGAACTCCCGGCCGCGATCCGTGCCGTCGGGGTCGGGCAGCAGCTCGTTGATCACGACGCGGGCGCCGGGCGTCTCGGCGCGGAAGGTGCCGTCGGCGCGCCGCCGGAAGACGACCCCGGCGCGCGCGTGCTCGTAGCGCACGGCGTCGGCCAACAGGCCGCGGGTGTCGTGCAGCGCCACCTCGCCGGCGACGGCGCCGAGCTCGACGTCCTCGACGCGCCGCGTCTCGCCCGGCGCGAGCAGGCCGTCGCCGAGGCTGAAGCGCGACAGGTCCGCCGTCGCGCGGCCCGCGTTGGTCAGCTCCACGGCACGCTCACCGGGGAAGACCGCCGCGATGCGCACCTCGGCGCGGCGGCAGGCGGCGACGTCGGCGGCCTGGCCCGGCGCGCGGGGGGGCCGGCGAGCCGTGCGCAGAAGCCCGCAGAATTCCTCGAGAAACGGCGCGACAAAGTCCGCGCCGCGCAGCACGACGAGGTTCTCGTCGTTGCGCTCGGCGGCGGCGCGCGACCAGTTGAACGAGCCGGTGACCACCGTCGCGTCGGGCCCGAACGGGTCGACGACGAGCACCTTGTGGTGGAGCTTGCCGCCGGCGTAGCCGCGCGTGTTGCGGTTGCCGTCGAGCCAGACCGGCACGCCGGCGCGGACGAGCGCCTCGTCGACGCTGGCGAGGCCCGACGCCTGCTGCTCGTCGAAGATGCCCGCCACCTCGACGCCCCGCGCGCGCAGGTCCGCCAGGTCGGAGGCGAGGTCGGCGTCGGTGAACGAGAAGGTCATGAAGAGCGCCTGCTTGCGCGCGCCGCGCAGGACGCCGCGCAGCGCGCCCTTCGGGTCGTCCTGCGGCGCGAAGTGCACCTCGACGTCGCGGCCGCCGGTGCGCACCGCGTTCCGCGGGGAGCGGCGCTTGTCGGTGCCGAAGCGGCCGGCGAAAAGCTCATTGAATTCGTGGCGATAGAGCGAGGCGACGCCCGGGCTGCGCAGATGCAGCAGGTGGTCGTTGTCGAGCAGGACGCTGCGGCCCGTCAGGTTGAGCGAGCCGGTGAGGACCTCGCGGCCGTCCACCACCACGAACTTGTGGTGCATGATCGCGTCGCCCTCGGGCCGGACGACCGTCGCCGCGCCGGCGCCGGCGAGCGCCCGATAGCCGGCGTCGTCCGACTCGTCGGCGTCGCCCACGAAGCGGACGCGCACGCCGCGCGCGACGGCCCGCCGCGCCGCGTCGACGATCGCCGGGTGGTCGAAGCCGTACAGCGCCATGTCGACGGACTCGCGCGCGCTGTCGAGGGCGGCGACGACCGCGTCGTCGGCTTCGGGGTCGCGCTCCTCGCCGGGTCGCGTGCCGGGCCGCGTGAAGTGCATGGCCGCGCGCCCCTCGGCGGCGCGCGATGGCAGGCGCGCCGTCGACCAGGCGCGCGGAGCGTGGGGCGCCACGGCCTCGGGTGCGCCGACGGCGAATTCGTCCGCCGGCTCGGCGACACAGCCGCCGAGCGCCAGCGCAGCCACCAGAGAAACGGCACGGAACCGCATGCACGACCTCCCCGTCTCGACGGGCCGTGAGAACGGCCGTCGGGGGCGGTCACAGCAGCGAGGTGGGGCGGCGTCGACCCGTGGTGGGGGGCCTACTTGCGGCCGAGAAGGCGGTCGTAGCCGAGGTCGCCGCCCTCGTCGTAGTCGACCGGCAGGCCGGTGGCCTCCCAGCCGGGCAGCACGACCTGGCCGAGCGCGTCGCGCCGGCCGCCGAAGCCGCCGTCCATGTTGTAGACGTGGCGGTAGCCCTCGCGCTCGAGCACCTCACAGGCGCGCGCCGAGCGCCCGCCCACCTGGCACGAGACGAGGACCGGCTGCTCCTTCTGCGGCGCGAAGGCGCGGAACACCTCGACGAAATGCGGGTTCGGCGCCATGCGGCCGCTGGCGTCGGGCTCCATGATGGGGATGTTCGCCGCGCCCTGCGGGTGGCCGGCGCGGTACTCGGCGCGGCTGCGGACGTCGACGAAGGCGACACTGGGGTCGTTCTTCAGCAGCGTCGCCGCCTCCGCGGGCGTGATCGTCTTCATTCGGGTCCTCCTCCAATCGACGGATCAGATGCCGCGATCGGGCCCCGCGCCGCAAGGGGGGCGCAGCATCCCGCGAGACACGGACCGCCCGGGCGGCGCATCATCGATCGTCCGAAGCGGAGGTGCGGAATGCGACGCATGGTGTGGTGGCTGGCGGTCGCGGCGATGGGCTGCGACGCCGACGGCGGAGACGGCGGCGCCGGCGGTGGACGGGACGGCGGCGCGGCGGTGGACGGCGGCGGCGGCGCCGGCGGACAGGGCGGCGCCGGCGGCGGCGGCGGCGCCGGCGGACAGGGCGGCGCCGGCGGCGGCGGCGGCGCCGGCGGACAGGGCGGCGCCGGCGGACAGGGCGGCGCCGGC
>CAUJDF010000052.1 GCA_963169045.1 Myxococcota bacterium | reverse complement strand
GGGGGGGGGGCGGCGGGGGCGGGGGGGGGGGGGGGGGGGGGGGGGGGGGTGGGCGGGCGGCGGGCGCGCCCCCCAGGGGGGCTCAGCGGCGGCGGCGGCGCAGCGCGGCGAGGGCGAGCAGGAAGAGCGGCGCGGCGGGCGCGCTCTCGGGGCCGACGGCCGAGCAGCCGCCGCGCTCGGCGGGCTCCTCGATGCGCTCGACGGGCACCTCGTCCTCGGGCTGCGCCGGGGCGTGGCCGGGCTCCTCGCCGGGGTCGGGCGACTCGCCGCCGACGCCCGCGTCGGGCGTCCGCTCGTCGTCGCGGTCCGGCAGGCGGGGCAGGTCGTGGCCGCCGCGGCCGAGGTCCGTGCCCGGGTCGATGTCGCGCACCGGCAGGTCGAGGCGACCCGGCTGCCCGGCCGGCGGCGCCGTGACGTCGGGCTCCACGCGGAACATCGTCGCGATCGTCCAGGCCGAGGACTCGCCGCCGGCGTCGAACGAGCGCACGCGCCAGTAGTAGATGCCCTCGGGGAGGCGCTGCGGGTAGTCCGCGTACTGGTCGCTGGTCGTCACCGTCCAGCGCAGGTCGCCGCAGTCCGCCGTGCCGCACAGCTCGACCTGGTAGGCCAGCGCCGCGCCCTCGGGATCGACCGAGGCGCCCCAGATGAACCGGGGGTCCGGCTCCGAGACCGCGCCGGCGGCGGGGTTGAGCGCCCGCGGCGCCGAGGGGGCCTCGTTGACCATGTCGATGCGGAACCGGCCCGTGACCTCCATGCCGGCGGTGTGCGGGTCGTGGGCGCGCACGCCCCAGTACCAGGTGGTGTCCTCGCCGAGGGCGGCGGGGGCCTGCCAGGTGACCGTGCCGTCGGGGCCGGCGAGCACGTCCTCGGAGTCGAACGTGGCGCCGAGCGGGAACATCGGGTCGCGGCTCAGGCGGAACCGGTACACGACCGGCTCGCCCTCGGGGTCGGCCACGCCGGCCACCACGAAGTCGGGCTTGTCGTCGGCGAGCACCGCGTCCTGGGCGGGCGCGAGGATGCGCGGCGCCGGCGGGGCCTCGTTGTCGGCGTTCACCGTGAAGGGCACCGCGTCGGACCAGGGGCTCGACATGCCCGCCCGGTCGGTGGCGCGGCAGCGGACGAGGTAGTCGCCGTTCTCGTCGAGGGCGTCGGCCAGCGGGACGCGCGCGACGCCGTCCAGGCCGGCGGAGGCCTCGGCGTGGGCCGCCACGAGCCGCTCGTCGTCGGCGAGCAGCACCTCGCAGTGCAGGGTGAGCGCGTCTCCCGGATCCGGATCGCTGCCACCGGCGACGATCTCGGGGCGGGCGCTGTCGACCGCGTCGCCGGCCTGGGGCGCGAGGACGCGGGGCATCGCGGGCGCTTCGGCGATGGCGTTGACAGTGAAGGACTCGGGCGCGGCGGCGTCGCCGAAGTCGACACCGTCGTAGGCGCGGGCCGTCCACCAGTAGGTGTGGTTCTCCTCGAGCGCGCCGTCGGGCAGCGTCCAGCCGACCAGCTCGTCGCCGCCGGGGAGCGGGTCGGAGCTGGCGACGGGGCGCGTCAGCGCCTCGTCGGCGTACACGGTGATGACGTAGCGCGGCGCGACGCCGTCGTTCAGGCCGCCGACGCGGACGCTCAGGCGCGGCGAGGCGTCGTCGACGACCGCGCCGCCGACCGGCTCGGCGAGGACGGGCGCGCGGCGGCGCACGTCGATGCCGAACGTCGAGGTCGTCGCCGGGCCGGCCACCATGCCGTCGTGGGCCCGCACGCGCCAGTACAGGGTGGTGCCGTTGCGCGGGGTGAGCGTCGGCGACCAGGTGAGGCGGCCGTTGGTGGGCGCCTCGAGCTCGCCGGAGTCCAGCGTGTCCTCGCCGAAGGTCGGCTCGGTGCTGATCCAGAACCGGTAGGTCAGCGGCGCGCCCTCGGGATCGATGGCCTCGCCGGCCTCGAGCACGATGCGGCGCGTGTTCAGGATCGCGGCGCGGGCCGGAGCGAGGGCGCGCGGGGCCGAGGGGGCCTCGTTGACGCCGTTCACCATGAAGTCGCTGCTCGCCGACCACGGGCCGGCCATGCCGAGGCGGTCGACGGCGCGGCAGCGGACGAAGAACCGGCCGTTCTCGGCGAGCGGGGCCGCCGAGCGCAGGACGATGCGGCCGTCGCGGCCGGGCTCGCCCTCGGCGCCCGAGACCACGTCGGCGAACGCCGCGTCGGTGGCGATCTCGCAGCCGTAGCGCAGGAACTCGGCGGGGTCGGAGTCGGCGGCGGCGCCGATCTCGATCTCCGGCTGGCCGGCGGCGACGACGTCGCCCCGCTCGGGGCGGCGGATCGTCGGCGCGCCGGGCGCCGCGGCGACCGCGTCGATGGTGAAGGCGGCGAGCGGCGCGAAGGGCGACGCGGCGAGGCCGTTGTGGGCGCGGGCGGTCCAGTAGTAGGTGGCGTCCTCGCGCAGCAGGCCCGGCGGCACCGCCCAGCTCGTGGTGCCGGCGTCCTCGTCGACGAGGTCGGAGGTGGCGACGAGCTCGCCGCCCTCGGCGTCGGCGAAGATGGCGAACTCGTAGCGCAGGGCGCGGCCGGCGGGGTCGGCGCCGTTGCGCACGATGAGGTCCGGCGTGTCGGTGTCGACGATGGCGGCGACGGGCTCGAGCAGCTCGAGCGGGCGGCCGATCAGGCGCACGTCGAGCGTGTTGACCACCGACGGGCCGGTGAGGCGGCCGTCGCTGGCGCGGGCCTTCCAGTACCAGGTCTCGCCGTCCCGCAGCTCGCGGGCGACGGCGAACAGGGCCCGGTTGGCCTCGTCGGCGGGCAACTCGCCGGAGGCGATCGTGGTGGCGTTGCTGAAGGTCGGGTCGTTGCTGAACCAGAAGGCGTAGGTCAGCGCGTCGCCGTCCGGGTCGTGCGCGTCGCCGGCGACGAGCGCCACCTGCGGGTGGTGGATCGTCGTGCCGCGGGCGGGGTCGAGGAACTGCGGCGCCCCCGGCGCCTCCTCGAGCGCGTCGACGCGGAAGTGCACGAGCGCGCTCCACGGCGACGTCAGGCCCGCGGCGTCGATGGCGCGGCAGCGCACGCCGTAGTCGCCGTTCTCGGTGAGCGGGGACGCGGGCGTCAACACCGGGCCGGGGCCGCGGGCGAAGACCGGCGCCTCGGGCAGCAACAGCGACGTGATCTCGCACTCGTGGCGCAGCGTGTCGCCGGGGTCCGCGTCGGTCGCGCCCTCGACGGTGATCGCCGGGCGGAGCGAGGCGACCTCGCCGCCGTCCACCGGCTCGGTGATGGCGGGCGCCGTCGGGCGCTCGTCGACCGCGTTCAGGGCGAAGCGGATGCGCGCCGCCGCCGGGCCGTCGCTCCGGCCGTTGTGGCCGCGGGCGGTCCAGTAGTACGTCGCGTTCTCTTCGAGGCCGAGCGCCGTGAAGTGGCCCTCGCTCTGCTGCGCGTCGATGAGCGGCGAGGCGACGCGCGGCACGATGTCGTCGGCGCCGTCGTAGACGAAGAAGCGGTAGCGGATGTCGCCGCCGAGCGCGTCGGTGGCGCCCCAGGCCACGAGCTCGGCGACGCGCACGACCGCGCCGTCGGCGGGCGACTCGAGCACCGGCGGCGTGGCGCCGTCGAAGCGGCGCGGATCGGTGCCGCGGGCGAACTCGTCGCAGTTGGTCAGACCGTCGCCGTCGAGGTCCGCGTCGCAGTCCCCGCCGCCGAGCTGGGTGCCGTGCTCGCGCTCCCAGGTGTCGGCGAGGCCGTCGCCGTCGTCGTCGACGGGCGCCGCGGCGCAGCGGAAGTCGGTCTCGTTACGACCGCCGTCGACGTCGGTGGCGACGATGTGGAAATCGGCGCCGCCGTCGCGGGCCTGCGCGTAGCTCGGCACCCAGAAGATGCGGCAGCTGTCGGCGTCGATCATCGCGCCGGGCACCGGCGCCGCGAGGGCGCAGCGCACCGGATCCGCCGGGTCGCTCGTCTGCACGGAGATGACGCCGGCCTCGCCCTCGCGCACCGCCGGGCAGAGGTGGCCGGCGATGGCGGGCGCGGCGTTCTCGACGTGGACGTCCACCGCGGTGGTGGCGCTGTCGCCGTCGTCGTCGGTGACGATCACCGCCACCGGGTAGATGCCGTCCTGCTCGAAGGCGCAGGCCAGCTCGGACGCCGCCTGGCCGGCCACCTCGAAGAGGCCGTCGTCGTCGCAGTCGGCGCCGTAGAGCAGCTCGTCCGCCGCGGCGGGGTCGCGGGCGGTGACGCGCAGGAGGGCGAGGCCGCCCTCGACGGCCGCGTCCACCAGCGCCACGCCGTCGATCACCGGCGCGGCGTTGCGCACGGTCACCTGGAAGGCCTGCTCGTCCGTCTGGCCGGCGGTGTCGGTCACGGTGAGCGTGCAGCCGAGGGCGACGCCGAGGCCGGGGGCGTCGACGTTCGCCGCCGAGATACGCAGCAGGGCGCCGCCCTGCTCGGTCGCGGTCTCGAGGGGCGCGTCGCACGACCAGGCGTAGGTCAGCGCGCCGTCGTCGGTGGAGCCGCTCGCGTCGGCGACGAGCTCGCCGCCCTCGAGCACGAACGCGGCGCCGAGCGCCACGGCGGCCACCGGCGGGTCGTTGGCGATCTCGAGGTGCGCGACGCCCTCGCTGCACTGCGAGCAGTCGCCGCCGCACTCGGCGTCCGTCTGGCCGACCCAGCGGCCGTCGTCGCACGCCTTCACGCGGATGACGCGCGACTGGCCGATCTGCCACGCCGCGGGCGCGTCGAACTGCACCTGGGCGCCGACGGTCTCGAACGTGCCGTCGAAGTCGAGGTCCCACGCGATCGAGGTGATCGTGTCCGCGGGCGAGCCGGCGTTCGGGGCGTCGTCGCTGTCGGGGTCGAAGCTCTGGCTCGCGTTCAGGGTCACGCGGCCGCCGGGGCTCACGCGGTAGGGCGTCTCGGAGATGCCGCTCGGGTGCGAGACGACGACGGGCGCGTGGTTGATGAGCGAGATCTTCACCACGACCGACTCGGCGTCCGTCGCCTTGCGGCCCTGGGAGTCCTCGACCTCGAGGAGGATGCGGTACGACTTCTCCTCGCCGAACGCGATCGCCGGGTTGAAGGCGAAGCGCGGACGCAGGTTGGCGTCGTTGGTGTCGATCTCCCACACGATCTCGTCGGCCTCGACGGTGCCGTCGCCGTCGGTGTCGTCGCCGGGCAGGTCGATGAAGTTCCAGCGCCAGCGCACGATGGGCGACGTGGGATCGGCGGCGTACGAGCCGGCGTGGGCGAAGGTGATCTCGTCGCCGGGGCCGGCGAGCGCGGGCTCGGCCGACGCCACCGCCACCGGCGGGATGTCGAAGACGGTCGGGATGAGGATGAGCAGGCTGATGGCGTGCTGCACCTTGCGGCCGCCCATCCACATGTTGTCGTTGGTCCAGGTGCCGTTCGCGTCGGCGGTGTTCACGAGGAAGTCGCCGATGCGCGCGTACCAGTCGAGGCTCGCCGCGCCGAGGCGGTCGTAGGCCGGCGTGAACGAGCGCGAGCCCTTCGCGATCTGGAAGAGCGCGTAGTAGTTCGCCGTCAGGTTGTTGGCGGCGATCGGCCGCGCGCCCCAGCCGATCGGCAGGTCGACGTCGAAGTTGTCGCCGATGAACTTCGCCGTCTTGTCGGCGAGCGGGTGGCCGCGCTCGCCGCCGAGCGCGAAGCCGAGCGCGGTCAGCATGGCGCCGGAGCGGGCGAGGTTGCCCGACCGGTCGCCGCCGGCGGGGTCGCCGCGATAGACGTACGAGCCGTCCTTCGCCGCGTCGAACCGGCCGATGTTGGTGAGCTGGGCGCCCTTGAGCACGCGGTTCTTGACCCACTGCGGGACCTGCACGCCGGCGTTGACCTCGGCGGCGTACAGGCCGACGACCACCCAGCCCACCTGGGAGGTGTCGATGGCGTTGCTGTTGACGCTGTAGTCCCAGCCGCCGGCGTAGCCGCCGTCGAAGGCGATGTCGGTCATCGACCAGTAGAAGAACTCGGCGGCGTCGTTGACGACGTCGCCGAGGCGCCGGCCGGCCACGAAGTTGGCGGGCGCGCCGACGTCGGCGGGGATGACGTAGTCCATGTCACCCCAGCTCGCGAGCGCCTCGAGGGCCGGACCCTGCGAGTAGTTGTCGTGGCCGTCGCCGATCTCGAAGCGGACGGCGTAGCCGTTGCCGTTCACGTCGGGGTTCACGCCGCCGGCCTGGACGCCGATCGCCTGCTGCGTCGACGCCGACAGCACGGCGTGCAGCATCCACTGCCCGTCCTCGATCAGCGGGTCGATCTCGCCGTTGACGCCCGCGACGTGGCCGCGGTTCATCATCGCCTGGGCGAGCATGGCCGTGTCGGGGATCCAGTGGCGCCCCGCACGGTCGCCCCAGTGGGCCTGGCGCAGGTTCGGATCGCGGATGAGGTTGATGTGGCCGTACCAGAGGCCGTTCGAGACGGCGCGGTTCACCTTCTGGGCGCGCGTCGGGTTGGCGCGCATCCGCAGCGGGAACTCGGCCTCGGCGAGCGCCGCGCCGCACTTGCCCTGCACGCGCGCCACGAACAGCCGGTCCTGGCCCTGCGCGGGCAGCGTGTGCTTCGCGCCCAGGTTCCACCGGTTCGCCGCGTTCACGAACGCGGTGTCCCACGTCCCGTCGCCGTCGAAGTCCCAGCGGTACTGGATCGCCTCGTCGCACGTGCCCCGGGCGACGGCCTGGAAGTAGTGCCACTGGCCGTCGACCCCGTCGTGCGGGACGCGCGGCGTCGTGCCCACCCAGGGCACGGTCACGACGCGGAAGGCGTTCGGATCCGCCTCCTGCGCCGCCGCCACCCCGGTCAGCGCCAGCAGGGTCGCGAGGACCCGGCGGGCGATGCTTCGGACGCTCTGATTCATGATGCCCCTTGCCTTTCGGCGCCACCTGCGCCGTGTGCGAGAACCCGCCGCAATCACGGCCGGGGGGCGACGTCGGCTGGACCCCGTGGGTCAGAGACGGCGGGTCAATATCGACACGGGCTCACGGTTGACAGACCGGGGGGCCTCGGCGAGAAACAGCCATGCACGCCGCCCTGCCCCTCCTCGTGCTCCTTGCGGCTCCGCCGCCCCCCGATCTCTGCGCCGGCCGTCCCCGCTGCCGCGTGGCCCAGGAGCTGCCCGCCGGCCGTGACGCCGCCGGCCGCCCGCTCACCGTGGTGCGTCTCGCGCTCGACCTGCGCGACACCGGCGCCGAGCCGCCCGGCGCCGATCTCGAGCGCTGCGTGCCCTACGAGTGGTGGCTGCGGCGCGGTGGCGAGAGCCGAGCGTTGTTGCGGGTCTGCAACGACGGCTACGGGGCTGCCGGCATGGGCGAGGACGCGGTGGAGGTGACGCCGAACCGGTTCACGTACGCCCAGCACGGCGGCTCGTCCTGGCGCTGGACGACGACCCGGGTCCTCCAGCTGGCGCCGCTGCGACCCCTGTCCGAGGCGACCGAGGGGTCGTGGACGCTCGGGCTCAACGAGGAGTCGTGCGCCTGGGACCGCACCGCCTGGAAGGGCAGCTGCCGCTGGACGGCGCCGCCCTGCGACGCCGAGGGCAACCCCGTCAACGCCGACGACGGCGGCGGCCCGGCGTACGCCTACCGCCGTATCCCCCTGCCCGCCCTGCCCCCCGGCTGGCGCACGGACGGCTGGCGAGCCGCCGCGCTCGGCACGTGCGCCGCCGAGGCCGAGCACCAGGTGCACGCCGCCGCCGCGGCGAAGGGTCCCGCGCCGAAGCTGCGCGTCGTCGCCGGCCCCGAGGACGAGCTCTACGTCGAGGTCGAGGACGACGTCTGGCAGAAGGGCGCGCCCAGCTGGATCCACGACGACCACGTCGAGGTCTGGGCCGGCGAGGGCGCGGGCTATATGGACCACTGTCTCACGGCCGGCGAGCGGCGGCCCGTCCAGTGGGGCATCGGCCTGTTCGAGCCGTGGGTGCGCCCGGGCTTCGGCGATCCGAAGTCGCTGCCGGCGGTCGAGCGCGCCGTCCTGCCCGGCCGGGTGCGGCTGAAGATCCGCCTGCCCGCCGCCGCGGAGGGCGTGACCGTCGTCTACAGCGACTCCGACGACGGCCGCACCCAGGGTCGGCTCATCGCCACGAGCGCGCTGCGCCACGGCGACGGCGCGAGCCTCGGCCGCCGCCTCCCGATCCCCGCCGACGACGCCGTCTGCGTCGTCCGCGACGGCCGCCTCGACTTCGAGGACGTCTGGAAACCGCCCGCCGCCGGCCCGGTGCTCCCCGGCGCCGTCGAGGAGGACGAGGCCGCGCCCGCGGAGGCCCCGCCGCGCGTGGACGACCTCGGCTGGCTCGCCGGCGCGTGGCGCGTCGATGGCACCGAGGAGATCTGGCTGCCGCCCGCCGGCGGCATGATGGTGGGCCTCGGCCGCACCGTCTCCCCGCGCGGCACGTCGTTCGAGTTCCTGCGCATCCAGACCGACGGCCGGGGCGGCGTCGTCTACATCGCCATGCCCGACGGCGGGACGCCGACGACGTTCCGCCTCGCCACGCGCGGCGCGCGCGAGGTGGCGTTCGAGAACCCGGAACACGACTTCCCGCGCCGCATCACCTACCGGCGCGACGGCGACACCCTGCACGTGCGCCTCGACGGCGTCGACAAGAACGGCGCGCGCACCGTCGAGATGACCTGGCACCTCGGGCCGCTCGTGCCGACGACCGCGACGGAGACGAAATGAAACTCTACGGACACCCCCACACCCGCTCCACCCGCGCGACGTGGGCCCTCGAGGAGGCCGGCGCCGACTGGACGTTCGAGAAGATCGCGCTGTTCGAGGGCGCCGGCCGCAAGCCGCCTTACGTCGAGCTCAACCCGGGCGGCAAGGTCCCGACGCTCGTCGACGGCGACTTCGTCCTGACCGAGTCGGCGGCGATCGTCACCTACGTCGGCGAGCGCCACCCCGAGGCCGGCCTCGTCCCGGCGGCGGGCACGCGCGACCGCGCCCGCTACGACCAGTGGTGCTTCTTCGTCATCGGCGAGCTCGAGCAGCCGCTCTGGACGTTCAACAAACACACCTTCGCGCTGCCGCCGAAGCACCGCGTCGAGGCGGTGCGCGAGACGGCGCGGTGGGAGTGGGGCGTCGCCGCGAAGGTGCTCGCCCGCGGCCTCGCCGGCCGCGAGCACGTCGCGACCGATCGCTTCACGATGGCCGACCTGCTCGTGGGACACACGCTCGCCTGGGCGCGCGCCATCGGCATGCCGCTCGGCGACGCCCACGTCGAGGCCTACGCCGACCGCGTGCTCGCCCGCCCCGCCCTCGCCCGCGCCCTCGCCCGCGAGAACGCGGCCAACTGACACGCGCAGCCGGGCTGCTGCCCCGGGGTGGATCGGGCCTCCGGGCTCGGTTACCTTCTCGGCCCTCTCGAGGAGCAAGACCCATGAAGACGTTGCTGGGACAACTGCAGGACAAGGTCGCCGACGCGTTCGAGCGGCTGGGGCTCGACCGCGCGTTCGGGGCGGTCGAGCGCTCGCGCCGGCCCGACCTGGGGCAGTTCCAGAACAGCGGCGCCATGCAGGCGGCCAAGGCGGCGCGCAAGCCGCCGCGCGCCATCGCCGAGGCGGTCGCCGCCGACCTGCGCGCCGATCCCGCCTTCGCCGACGTCTCGATCGCCGGCCCCGGCTTCCTCAACCTCTCGCTGACCGACGACGCGCTCGCCGCCTGGGCGGCCACCGTCGCCACCGACCCGCGCGCCGGCTGCCCGAAGGCGGCGGCGCCGCAGACGGTCGTGCTCGACTTCGGCGGCCCCAACGTCGCCAAGGCGATGCACGTCGGCCACCTGCGCTCGTCGATCATCGGCGACACATTGCAGCGTCTGTTCCGGTTCGCGGGACACACCGTGCACAGCGACATCCACCTCGGCGACTGGGGCCTGCAGATGGGCATGCTCCTCGAGGAGATGAAGCGCACCCGGCCGGATCTGGTCTATTTCGACGCCGACTTCCACGGGCCGTACCCCGATGTCTCGCCGGTGACGATCGACGACCTGCAGGAGATGTATCCGCGGGCCGCCGCGCGCTGCAAAGAGGACGAGGGCGCCCGCCGCGAGGCGCGCCTCGCCACCGCCGAGCTGCAGGGCGGCCGCGCCGGCTACGTCGCGCTGTGGAGGCACTTCGTCGCCGCGACGCGCGCCAGCCTCGAGGTGGACTTCGACCGCCTCGACGTGCACTTCGACTACTGGTACGGCGAGAGCACCGTGAACGACCGCCTGCCCGAGGTCGTCGCGACGCTCGAGCGCGGCGGCTTCCTCGAGGAGAGCGAGGGGGCCCGCGTCGTCCACGTCGCCCGCGACGGCGACAAGCACGAGGTGCCGCCGCTCATCATCGAGAAGGGCGACGGCGGCTACACCTACGGCGCGACCGACCTCGCGACGATCCAGATGCGCGTGGCCGACTTCGCGCCGGACCTGATCCTGTACGTGGTCGACCAGCGCCAGCACCTGCACTTCGAGCAGGTCTTCCGCGCGGCGCAGCGCTCGGGCATCGCCGGCGCGGCGCGGCTGCAGCACGTCGGCTTCGGCACGGTCAACGGCCCCGACGGCAAGCCCTTCAAGACGCGGGCGGGCGGCGTGCTCAAGCTCGGCGACCTCATCGAGATGGCGACGGCCGAGGCGCGCGCGCGCCTCGACGAGGCCGGCCTGGCGAAGGACGCGGACGACGCCGAGAAGGCGGGGACCGCCGACCGCGTCGGCGTCGCCGCCGTGCGCTACGCCGATCTCATGAACGAGCGGACGAGCGACTATGTGTTCGAGTTCGCGAAGTTCACGCGCTTCGAAGGCAACACCGGCCCCTATCTGTTGTATGCCACCGTGCGTGTGAAGTCGCTCCTGCGCAAGGCCGCCGAGCTCGGCGCGACGCCCGGCGCCGTGCTCCCGCCGCGCACCGAGGTGGAGCGCGCCCTGCTGCTGCAGCTCGCCGGCTTCGGCGACGTGGTGGCCGATGCCATCGACAAACGCCTGCCGCACTTCCTGTGCGAGCATGCCTTCACGCTGGCGCGCGAGTTCAGCCGGTTCTGGCAGGGCGAGTCGATCCTCAAGGAGAGCGACGAGGCGCTCCGGGCCTCGCGCCTCGGCCTGTCGCGCATGGTGCACGACCAGCTCGAGGTCATCCTCGGTCTGCTCGGTATCCGCACCGTCGAGCGCATGTGATGCGCGCCCTCGTCCTCGCGCTGCTCGTGCCGGGCCTCGCGTCGGCGGCCTGCCCCCCCGCGAAGCCGCAGACCTGGGGCGACGTCGGCGCCGGCCTGCGCGCACCCAACCTCGACGTCGTGCTGTCGGCGAAGGACGTCGCCGCCGTCGACCCGCTCGTCGGCCGCATCCGCGACGTGGGCGGCCACGTGACGCGCGTGGCGAAGACGAAGGACGGCGTACACCTGCAGGCGTGGCTCGAGGGCGGCGGCAAGCGGCTGAACGCGCTGCTGCGCCCGGGCCGGCTGACGCTGCACGCGGTGAACGAAGGCGGGATGCGCGCCGACCTGAAGGCGGCGCAGCTGCCGGCGGGCGTGCGCCTGACCGACCTGGGCGATCGCGTCGTGGTGACCGCCGACGACCCCGCGACGCTGCGGGCCGCGCTGGCGCCCATCGCGACGCCCCGCGGGCAGTGGCTGGTCGGCAGCAACGGCCGCGAGCACGAGGCGGTGCTCGCGAACCCCGCCGCGCTGAGCGACGCCGACGTGGACCGCTGCAGCGTCGAGCTGCAGACGATGGAGTGGGGGCCGCAGATCGCGGTGCGCCTCACGCCCGCGGGCGCGAAGCGCTTCGCGACGCTCACCCGCGAGAACGTGCAGCGGCGCATCGCCATCGCCCTCGACGGCGCGCTCGAGAGCGCCCCCGTCGTGATGGAGCCGATCACCGGCGGCGCGCTCGTCCTCTCCACCGGCGGCGGCGACCTGGCGGAGGCCCGCGACCTCGCCGCCGTGCTGCGCCACGGACCCCTGCCAGCCGGCCTCGAGGTCGCGCGGGTCCCCGGCCCGTAGCGCCCTGCAATTTTGAACCTCGCGCCGAGGCCGGCGGCACCGTAGAGTCCCGGGGAGCGACGGAGGGATGTCCTTGGCGGCGACCGAAGCGACGACTGGCATCTGCCCGGCGTGCGATGCGCGGCCCCGTCGGCCTCCCCTGCGTGACCCCGAGCTGCGCGCGCCGCGGCTACCATCCCATCCCCGAGCGCTTCCTCGACGCCGTCGCCGACCGCGCCGCGATCGACCGGGCGATCGGGCACCGCATCGGCGACTACCTGCTCGTGGGCACGCTCGGCAGCGGCGGCATGGGCAGCGTGTACCTCGGCATGCAGGACGCCGGCGGGCCGGTCGAGCTCCTGACGGCGGTGAAGGTCCTCGGCAAGTCCCAGTCGGCGGCGCTGCTCGAGCGCTTCCAGGGCGAGGCCGCCGCGCTCGCGCAGCTCCGCCATCCCAACATCGTGCGGCTCATGCGGTACGGCGAGCACGACGGCCGCCGCTACCTCGTCATGGAGTACGTCGAGGGGGGCCGCACGCTCGAGAGCGAGATGTCGCGGGGAATCGCGCCCGAGGGCGCCCGGCGCGTCCTGACCCAGACGGCGAACGCCCTGGCCGCCGCGCACGAGCGCGGCATCATCCACCGCGACATCAAGCCGCAGAACATCATGCTGCAGGCCGTCGCCGGCGACCCCTGGTTCGTCCGCCTCGTCGACTTCGGCCTCGCCAAGTTCACGGCCGAGGGGCACGCCACGCGGCTGCTCGCCGGCACGCCGGTCTACATGGCGCCCGAGCAGCTCCGGCAGTCCGACATCGGGCCGTGGACCGACCTCTACGCGCTGGCGATGATCGCGCTGCAGATGTTCACCGGCCGGCACCCCTACCCCGGCCAGACGCTCGAGCAGGTGCTCGCCAAGAAGGGCGACGCCTCGCACGACCCCACGCAGATCCTCGTGGAGGCGAACTTCCCGGCGCCCGTCCTCGCGTTCTTCCGGCGCGCGCTGCACTTCGAGCCGCACCAGCGCTACGGCGACGCGGGCGCGTTCCTGCAGGCGCTGACGCCGCTGCTCCCCTGGATCGGATCGCCGTCCGCGGCCGCCGCGCAGCGGAAGACGGTCGTCGGCGATGGGGCCGACCTGCCGGCGACGGTCCTCGCCGACAGCGCCGATCTGGCGCCACCCGCGGCGCCGGAGGCGGCCTCCTTCGCCCGCGGCGAGTCGCTCGCGGAGCCGTCGTTCGCGCGGCCGTCCCGCGCGCCCCTGATCGCCGCCGCCGCCGGGGCCGCGGCGGTCGTGCTCGGCGCCGGCGCCTGGTGGCTCGGCGGGCGCGACGACGCCCCGCCGGCGCCGGACGATCGCCCCGCGGTGGTGGTCGCGGTGACGACGCCGGCGCCGGAGAGCGCCGCGCCCGTCGATCCCGTCGCCGAGGCGGTCCGCCTCCTCGGGGCGGGCGAGCGGACGCTGGCGGTCGACGGCCTCGTCGCGGCGCTGCGCGAGGCGCCCGATCCCGACGCGCTCCGCGGGCGCGTCGCGCGCGAGGCCGCGTTCGAGCCGCTGCTGAAGGACGCGGCGACGGCCGAGCGCCTCGGTCTGCCCTTCATCGAAGTGCCGCCGCCGCCGAGCGCCCCCGCGCCGGAGCCGCCGAAGCCCGCCGTCGCCTCCACGGCGTCCCGGCCGGCGGTGCGCCCGTACGTCCCGCCGGCGCCGAAGCCGGCCGTCGTCCCGGCGGCGCCGATCCCGCCCGCGGCCCCGCCCTCGGCGGCGCCGAAGCCATCGAAACCGGAGTACCTGTAGTGATGCGGAAGTGTTCGCATCGGGCCGCGATGCTCGCGGCCGCGATGACCCTCCTCTGCCGGGTCGAGGTCGCTTCCGCCGCCGGCGTCGGCGTCGACGTCGAGTCGGTCTCGCGGCAGGCCGCCGAGCTCTTCAAGAACAAGCGGTACGAAGAGGCGCTCGTCGAGTTCCGCAAGCTGCTGGGCACGAGCTACGCCTATCAGTCCGTCGTGTGGTAGAACATCGCGCGATCGCTCGAGAATCTCGGCCGCACCGACGAGGCGATCGCCGCGTACCGCGCCTACCTGCAGTTCAAGGACGAGCCCCCGGAGCAGGTGCGCAAGGCCGAGGCCGCCATCGCGCGCGCGCCCGGCGTCCTGCAGGTCGACTGCGACGGCCAGGACATGCGGGTGGGGCTGGACGACGGGGCGCCGCGCCCGTGCCCTGCGCGGCTCGAGAAGCTGCCGCCGGGCAAGCACGCGCTCGCGGTGTTCGCCGGCGAGCAGGCGTTCGCGACGCGCAGCGTCGTCGTCGAGCCGGGGAGCCTCACGAGCGTCCGCGTCGAGGCGCCCGCGCGCCTGCGCGTGTCCGCGAACGTGCCCGAGGCCCACGTGCGGGTCGGCGACGGGCCGCGCGTCGAGCTGCGGCCCGATCCCTTCCTGCTGGCCGCGGGGGCGTACAAGGTCCGCGTCGACGCCACCGGATACGTGCCGTTCTCCGAGGTGGTCGATCTGGGGCCGGGCATCACCCATCAGCTCGACGCGCGGCTCGAGCCGGTCGGCGCGAAGGCCGAGGGCGGCCGCGGCGCCGGGCCGTGGATCATGATGGCCGCGGGCGTGGCGGGCCTGGGCGTCGGCGTGGGCCTCAACCTCGCCCACAACGCGAAGCAGGAGCAGGGCGACCAGTCCGCCGCCGACGCCTACATCGCGCCGTCGATCACCGGGTACGCCGTCGGGGGCGCGGCCCTGGCGGCGGGCCTGGCGTGGTTCTTCTGGCCGGAGTGACTCTGCCGGCGGTTCTGCCGGATTTCTGTTCGAACGAGGGGGACGGGACGTGTTTCGAGGCGCGGTCGTGGTGTGCGCGGCCCTGTGGCTGACGGGCTGCTTCACGGGCGGCGAGAGCGACGGGGGCGGTGGCGCCGGTGGTGCCGGTGGGGCCGGCGGCGCCGGTGGCATGGGCGGCGCCGGCGGCGCCGGCGGCGCGGGCGGTGCCGGTGGCATGGGTGGCGCCGGTGGCGCGGGTGGTGCCGGCGGCGCCGGCGGCGCCGGCGGCGCGGGCGGTGCCGGTGGCGTGGGTGGCGCTGGCGGTGCCGGCGGCGCGGGTGGCGCCGGTGGCGCGGGTGGTGCCGGCGGCGCCGGCGGCATGGGCGGCGCGGGGGGTGCCGGTGGCATGGGTGGCGCCGGTGGCGCCGGCGGCATGGGCGGTGCCGGCGGCGCGGGTGGTGCCGGCGGCGCCGGTGGTGAGGGCGGCGCGGGCGGCTGCGACGGCCCGTTCGAAGAGGGCGCGGCGCCCGGCGACGAGTGCATGGCGGGCATCGGCGCCTGCCAGCGTCCGGGCCGGATCGTGTGCGGCCCCGGCGGCGCGGTCCTGTGCGACGCGGTCGCCGGCGAAGGCGAGGCCGAGACCTGCAACGGCGTCGACGACGACTGCGACAGCACGATCGACGACGGCGTCCAGGGCTGCTGCACGCCCGGCGACACGATGGCCTGCGGCACCGACGAGGGCGCGTGCCGCGCCGGCCGCCAGCAGTGCGGCGAGGACCGCGCCTGGGGCGCCTGTGACGGCGTCGGCCCGTCCGACGAGAGCTGCGACGGCGTGGACGAAGACTGCGACGGCATGACCGACGAGGGCCTGCTCAACGCCTGCGGCCGCTGCGGCGCCGTGCCCGACGAGCGCTGCAACGGCGCCGACGACGACTGCGACGGCCAGACCGACGAGGGCCTGCTCAACGCGTGCGGCGCGTGCGGTCCCCTCCCCGACTAGACGTGCAACGACGTCGACGACGACTGCGACGGCGCGACCGACGAGGGCTTCGGCGTCGGCGAGGCCTGCGTCGTGGGCGTCGGCGCCTGCGCCCGCCCCGCCGCGATGATCTGCGACGGCGCGGACGCGACGATCTGCGCCGCCGAGCCCGGCGAGCCGGCCGCCGAGGTGTTCAACGACGTCGACGACGACTGCGACGGCGAGACGGACGAGGGCGTCATCCCCGTCCCGCCGGTGCCTCAGCCCCTCTTCCCCGCCAACAACGCCTACGTGGGCAGCGTCTTCGTCGAGGCCAGCCTGGCGCCGGCGTTCCGCTGGGCGCCGGTCGGATCCGAGGCCGGGCCGGTGCGGTACGAGCTGCAGCTCACCGACGACCGCGACTTCCCCGAAGGCTTCATCGACTTCACCTACGCGGGCGAGCCGACGACGTTCACACCGCCGGTGCTCGGCGTCTCGCAGGAGGCGCCGGTGGGGCGCCGCTGGTACTGGCGCGTACGCGCGTGCGTGCGCGGCGACGTCTGCTCCGCCTGGTCGAGCCGGCGCTCCCTGAACCTCGGGCGCGAGCGCTGCGACCTCAACGGGGACGGCCTGGCCGACATCGTGGCGGGGTCGCGCGAGCGCGGCGAGCGTGAGGAAGGTCACGTCCTCTTCGTCCCGGGCGCGCGGACCGACCGCAATACGACGTTCGCTATGAGCGGCGGCACGTTTCGCCCTCCGGTCGGCCAGGTGCGAGGCCAGTTCGGCGGCCAGCTGGTGTGCCTGGGCGACGCGAACGGCGACGGTTTCGGCGACTTCCTCACCGGGTCCTGGGGCATCGACGATGGCAACGGCCGCGCGTACGTCTACTTCGGCGCCGCCCGCTTCACGCACGGCAACCCGACGCCGCCGCTCATCCTCAATCCACCGAACGGCCCCGGCGGCCAGTTCGGTTCCTCCGTCGGCTCGGCGGGCGATCTGAACGACGACGGTTTCGACGATTTCCACGTGAACAGCCTCGCGACGCCACGGGACGGCGCGAACGGCGCCGGCATCGTCTTCGTCTACCTCGGCGGCCCCGGCGAGCTCGGCGTCGGCATCCAGCCCGGAACGTCGATCGCCGGCTGGGTGGCGGCGCAGCAGGCCTACGGCAGCGCGAACGGCGGCGACGTCGACGGCGACGGCAAGGCCGACCTCGCCGTGGGCGGCCACGGATCCGACCTCCGCCTCTACCGCGGCCTCGCCGGCCGCGACGGCGTCGACGACCGTGCATTCGTGACGCTGCACATCGGCGACGCGCTCTTTCGCACCAACACCGCCTTCGGGGACGTCGACGGCGACGGGTTCGCCGACCTGGTCGCGGGGGCCGTCCACCTCCCCGGTGGCGGGGTCTGGGGCCTCGGCCGCCTCCTCGTCTACCGCGGCGGCCCGGGCGGCCTTGCCGACGGCGCGGCGCCCGCCGCCAGCCTCGTCGACGACCGGGACGACCGCATCTTCGCCTACGCCATCCGCGCCGGCCGCGACCTCGACGGCGACGGGCGCGACGAGCTGATCGTCGGCGCGCGCAAGGAGTCCGAGAACGCCCGCGACGGCGAAGCCTTCGTGTTTCCGGGCACTTCCCCGATCACACTCGATCTCGCCAACGCGGTCTCGCTCGAGAACGAGTTCGGCTTCGAGACGAACAACTTCGGCGACAAGGTGGCGCTCGTCGGCGACGTGAACGGCGACGGTTCGACGGACGTCGCCGTCGGCCTCTCCACCGGAAGCGGCAACAATCCTCCGGGTGGGCGCGTCGCCCTCTTCCTCGGCCCGCGTCGGCCCGGCGAACCCTTCCTGGGGCCGTTCGAAAGTGATTACGGCGGGCAAACCATCAACGGCTCGGGCGAGGGCCTCGGCACCGACATTGGCGGCTACTGACGCCCGCCCGCCTTGCGCACCGCCCGACCGCGCCGCAAGCTGTCCGGCGGAGGTGCGACATGCGACGTCTCGCGCTCCTGGCGCTCACCCTCGCGGGCTGTGGCGAAGAGACGGCGGACGGGCCCACGGCCCTGCTCGACGCCAGCGTTGCCTGCACCGAGGGCGCCTCCTCGTGCCGCGGCGCCGTCCACGTGAGCTGTCGCGGCGGCCGCTTCGTCGACGTCGAGACGTGCGCCGGCGCGTGCGTGCCCGGGGGCGGCTGCACGCAGTGCCCGCCCGACCAGCCCACGTTCTGCGACGGCGCCGACGTGGTCGCCTGCGGGGGCGACGGCGCCCGCGGCGACGTGCTCGAGACGTGCGCCGCCGGCTGCGCCGCCGGACGCTGCGTCGACGACTGCGCGCCCGGCAGCGAGCTCATCTACGCCGTCGACGTCGACCGCAACCTGCTGGCCTTCGACCCGCGCGACGAGGCGCTCCGCCCGATCGGGCGCATCGACTGCCCGGCGGGGCGCGCGACGCCCTTCTCGATGGCCGTCGACCGCGGCGGGCGCGCCTGGGTGCTGTACAGCAGCGGCCACATCTACCGCGTCGACACGGCCGACGCGTCGTGCGCGCCCACCGACTTCGCGCCGGGACAACACGGCTTCGAGCTCTTCGGGATGGCCTTCGTGGCCGACGCCCCGGGCCGCCCGGAGGAGACGCTGTACATCGCCGGCGGCGCGGCGGAGCACATCGGCGCGGCGCGGCTCGGCCGCGTCGACACCGCGTCGCTGCGGGTCACCGACATCGGCGCCATGCGCGAGGAGGCGTACGGCGCCGAGCTCACCGGCAACGGCAACGGCGAGCTCTTCGCCTACGTGCCCGGGCGCGAGAGCAGCGTGGTGCGCCTCGACAAGCGAGACGCGCGCGAGGCGCGCCGCTGGTCGCTGCCGCCGCTCTCCGCCCAGCCCGCCGGCTGGGCCTTCGCCCACTGGGGCGGCCGCTACTTCATCTTCATCAGCACGCAGACGGCGCGCGGCCTCGCCGACTCGCGCGTGCTGCGCTTCGACCCCGAGAGCGGCGAGACCGTCGTCGCCATCGAGGACGTCGGTCGCCGCATCGTCGGCGCCGGCGTGTCCACGTGCGCGCCGGTCGTCTCCAACTTCTGATCGGGGCGCTCGTCGCCGGCGGCCTCCTCTGGATGGCGCGCGAACGTCACTGCGCGCAGATCTGCGCGGCGGCGGTGGCCCGCGCGTCGCTGACGGACCCCGGGACGGCGCTCGCGACCATCGACGAGGCGGACGCGCGCTGCGACTGCATGCGCTTCACCGAGGGCGACGAGCCGCCGGAGCACTCGGCCGCCCGCGCCGCGCTGGCGGCCCTGCCGGCGCGCGACGCCGACGCCGTCCTGGCGCGGGCGCGCGGGCCGATCCTCCGCAGCTATCGCAAGCCGTAGCGCTGCATCTTGTCGATCAGGGTCACGCGGCTGACGCCGAGGCGCCGCGCCGCCGCGCTCTGGTTGCCGCCCTCCGCCGCCAGCGCCTCGGCCACGAGGCCGCGCTCGAACGCCGCCACGCGCTCCTTGAGGCCGAGCGCGTCCGCCGCGTCGGACGGCGGCAGGTCGTCGATCACGGCGCCGGACGACAGCGCGACGAGCCGCTCGATGGCGTGCTCGAGCTCGCGCACGTTGCCGGGCCACGGCTGCGCCTGCAGATGGCGCAGGACGCGGTCGCTCAGGCGCGCGTCCCCCAGCCCGAACCGGTCCGCGAACCGCCGACAGAAGTGCTCGGCGAGCAGCGGGATGTCCTCCGGGCGGTCGCGCAGCGGCGGCACGTGCAGCGTGACCACGTTGAGCCGGTAGAAGAGGTCGTGGCGGAAGCGGCCCTCGCGCACCTCCGCGGCGAGGTCGCGGTGAGTCGCCGCCAGGATGCGCACGTTCACCGGCACGGCGCGCTCTTCGCCGACAGGGCGCACCTCGCGCTCCTGCAGCACGCGCAGCAGCGCCCCCTGGGTGGCCGGATCGAGCTCGCCGATCTCGTCGAGCAGCAGCGTCCCGCCGTCCGCCTCGCGGAACAGGCCCGGCCGCGCCCGCACCGCGCCCGTGAACGCGCCGCGCGCGTGACCGAAGAGCTCCGCCTCCGCCAGCTCCGGGCGCAGCGCCGCGCAGTTGAAGCGCAGGTACGGCTTCGCGGCGCGCTCCGAGCCGCGCACGAGCGCCCGCGCCACGAGCTCCTTGCCCGTGCCGCTCTCGCCGGTGATGAGCACCGTCACGTCGCGCCCGGCGATGCGCTCCACCAGATCGGCCACGCGCCGCATCGCGTCGCTCGCGAACACCATCGTGCGGCCGAGCGCCAGCTCCGCGCGCAGCCGCCGGTTCTCGTCCTCGAGGCGGCGCGTGGCGACGACGCGGCGCACGACGCGCGCCACCTCGTCCGGGTCGAACGGCTTGGCGAAGTAGTCGAGCGCGCCGCGCGTCATCGCTTCGACCGCGGCGCGCTCCGATCCGTGGGCGGTGATCATGATCGCCGCCGGGCGCTGCGGCAGCCGCTGGAGCGCGTCGAGCAGCGCCATGCCGTCGAGACCCGGCATGCGCAGGTCCGTCAGCACGACGTCGACGCGGCGGTGCTTCAAGAGGTCGAGCGCGGCCTGGCCGTCGGCGGCCTCGAGCACGTCGAGGTGCTCGTCCTCGAGGATGGCGCGCAGCGTGTAACGGATGGGGGCTTCGTCGTCGACCACCAGCGCGACGGGGTTCACGGCTCACCTCCGGTGGGGCTCGCGGGCAGCCACAGGCGCGCGCGGCAGCCGCCCTCGGGCCGCGCTTCGAGATCCAGGCCGCCGCCGTGCTGTTCGGCGATGGCGCGGGCGATGGTCAGGCCGAGGCCGCTGCCGGCGGCCTTCGTCGTGGCGCCGGGGGTGAAGAGGCGGCCGCGCACCTCGTCGGCGAGCCCCGGCCCCTCGTCGCACACCTCGAACTCGACGCCGCCGCCGGCGCGGTCCGCCGTCGTCAGGCGCACCTCGCCGCCGGCGGGGCTCGCGTCGAGCGCGTTCTGCACGAGGTTTACGAGGACCTGTTTGATCTTGCGGGGATCCGCGCGCACGGCGCTCTGCGCGCCCACGGCGCGGACGAGCCGGACGCCGCGCTCGTCCGCCACCGGCTCGTGCACGAGCGCCACCTCCTCGACGAGCGCGCCGGGGTCGATCTCGCGGGCGGCGAGGCCCGCGGCGGGCCGCGAGAAGTTCAGGAACTCGTCGAGCACGGCCGCCATCCGGCCCACCTCGCCGATGAGGACGCCCATCTGCTCCGCCTCCCGGCTGCCGGGCGGAAGGCGCCGGCCGATGACGCCGGCGAGGCCGCGGATGGCCGCCAGCGGGTTCTTCAGCTCGTGCGCCAGCGCCCCGGAGAGGTCGACGAGCTCACGGTTGCGGGCGCGCATGGCGTCCACCGCGTCGACGCGGGCTTGCACCGCCGCCGTCGTCGCGCGGTCGAAGCCACGGCGGACGGCGAGGCCCATCCCGCCGCCGATGATCGTCACGAGCGTGAGCAGCAGCGCCAGGGTCACCGCGTACACGGGGTGCGCCCACGCGTCGGGGCCGCCGCCGAGCACGCGCGGGAGCAGGGGCGGCCAGAGGTGCAGCAGGTCGCCGACCGCCAGCGTCCAGATGTAGCCCACGAACGCCAGCGCGGCGGGCACGTACAGGCGCAGCTCGCCCGTGCCGAGCGCCGTCAGCACGAGGACCGGCGGCGTCAGCACCACGAACGGGCTGCGGATGCCGCCGGTGAGGCCGATCAGGAGCGCCT
The DNA here is from genome assembly GCA_963169045.1 of Myxococcota bacterium. Taxonomy (GTDB): domain Bacteria; phylum Myxococcota_A; class Bradymonadia; order UBA7976; family UBA1532; genus CAUJDF01. The sequence continues at coordinate 131,258 of CAUJDF010000052.1, read as the reverse complement.
GGGACGCGAGCAGCGTCAGCGCCACCTTCAGCACCGCGCGCCGGTCGAAGTCGCCGCCGCGCAGCCGCCGCGCGTCGACGCGACCCACGAGCGCGAGCAGCGCCGCCAGCGTCCAGGGCGCCGCCACGCGCACCACGGACGGCTCGACCAACGCGAAGAGGGCGCCGAAGACGGTGAGCATCACGACGACGAACCAGCGCACGCGCAGCGCGCCGGCGAAGACGCGCCGCAGCTCGGTCATGGTGAGGCGCTCGGCCGTGGAGTCGGCGTCCGGCATGGGGCCCCGTCTTCGCCAGAAGCGTGCCAGCGCGCCGGCCCGCGCAGGACCGCGCCGGCGCCGCGGCAGACTGTAAGGATTTCCGACACCCGCTGTCAGCCGGACCGACGATCGCGCCGGTCGCGCGCCCCGTCCGACGCCGCCGGACGCGTGGCACACCGCTTGCGAAAACGCCGGCCGTCTCCGGGACCGAGGACGCCGATGCGACGATGCTCTCCCCTGCTCACCGCCGCGCTGCTGCTGGCGCCGGCCGCCGCCCGCGCCGAGGCGCTCGACCTCGAGGCGGCCGTCTCGCGCGCGCTGTCGCGCCACCCGACGGTCCGCGCCGCCGAGGAGGCGATCGAAGGCGCGCGCGACCGCACGGCGCAGGCGCGCTCCGCGTGGCACCCGCGGGCCGACGCCCGCGCGCTCTACCGCTACGCGGGGCCCGTCCCGCGGCTCGAGATCGACACCGGGCTGACCCTGCCCGGGCAGACGGAGCCGGTGTCGTTCACGCGCGAGCTCACGTCGCCCCACTTCGCCAGCGCGACGCTCGAGCTCGGCTGGCGCGCCTGGGACTTCGGCCGGCCAGCGCTCGTCGACGCCGCCCTCGCCGGCGAGCGCGCGGCCGGCTCGGGCCGCGACCGCCGGGCGGTCGAGCTCGCGCACGCGGTGCGTCAGGCGTACCTGTCGACGCTCTTCTTCCGCGAGCTCGAGGCCACGACGGCGCGCTCGCTGGACGTGGCGCGATCGTTCCTCGACGAGGCGCGCGCCGCCGTCGCCGCGGGCCTGGGCCGCGACGTGGACGTCGCCGCCGCCGACGCGCGCACCGCCGAGCTCGAGGCGCGGCTCGTCGACGCCCGCGAGGGCGCGGCGCAGGCGGAGGGCACGCTGCGCCTGCTGCTCGGGCTCGCCGCGGACGCGCCGCTCGACCTGACGTCGCGCCTGGCGGCGCTCCCCGACGCGCCGGCCGCCGGCTCGGCGCCCGGCCGCGGCGCGCGGGACGCCGCCGAGACGTCCCCGCCGCGTGCGTCCCCCGGCCGCGACGCCGCCGTCGCGCCGGCGCCCGACGCCGCAGCCCCGCGGGCGCCCGACGGCGCGGCGCCCCGCCCGGACCTCGCCCCGCCGCCGGCCGCGCACCCGCGGCTGCGGGAGCTCGAAGCGACGGCGGCAGCGCTCGACCGCCAGCGCGACGCCATCGGCGGCGGCCACTGGCCGGCGCTCGACGTGTTCGGCACCGCCGGCGTGCAGACCCCCGAGTTCTTCGGCGCCACCGACGGCGTCGGCTACCCCTACACCGTCGGCGCGCAGCTCACGTGGTCGCTGTTCGACGGCGACCTGCGCGCGCGCCGCCAGGACGAGCTCGCCGCGAAGCGCAGCGAGGTCGAGCACTTGCGCGAGGCCGCCGCCGAGGACCTGACCCGCGCCGCCCTCGAGGCGCGCGCCCGCGCCCGCGCCGCCGCCGCCAGCATCGCCGCGGCCGAGCGCCGCGCCGCCGCCGCGGACGCCTACCTCGCCGCCGCCCGGGCCGCCGCCGGCGCCGGCACCGGCACGCCCCTCGACGCCCGCCGCGCCGAGGAGGCCCTCGACCAGGCCCGCCTGGCCCTCCTGCGCGCCCGCCTCGACGCCGGCCTGGCCCGCGCCGCCGAGCTGCAGGCCCTCGGCATCGCCCGTGACGACCCCCGGAGCAACGACCGATGAAGCGCGTGACCTTCGGTTTCCTGGTGCTGGTGGCGACGCTGTCCGCCGCCCTCTACTTCCGCCTGCGCGCCCAGGACCTCGCCGCGGGCGGCCCCTCCCGCGGCAGCGGCACCGTCGAGGGCACGGCGGTCGACGTGACGTCGCGCCTGCCCGCGCGCATCGTCGCCCTGCCCGTGCGCGAGGGCGACGCGGTCGAGGCGGGCCAGGTGGTCGCCGAGCTGGACTGCGCCGAGCCGAAGGCGGCGCTCGCGCAGGCCGAGGCGGCCCTCGCGGCGGCTTCGGCCATGGTCGAGGCGTCGAGGGCCGAGATCGCGCTCGCCGAGCACGCCCGCCGCGTGGCCGGCGACCAGGCGCGCGCCGCGAAGGCCCAGGCTCGCGCCGCCCGCGCCCAGCGCGACGCCCAGGCGGCGCGCCGCGACGTCGCCGCGCGGACCGCCGAGCGCCTCGCCCAGCTCCGCCCCTCCGGCGGCGCCTCCGAGCAGGACCTCGACCGTGCCCGCACCGAGACCGACGCCCTCGCCGACCAGGTGCGCGCGGTCGAGAGCCAGGCCGGCGCCGCCGACGCCCAGGCCGCCGTGGTCGCCCGCGGCCTCGACCAGGCCGATCTGCAGGCCCGCCTCGCCGAGGCCCGCCGCGGCGCCGCCGAGCAGCAGGTCGCCGCCGCCGCCGCCGCCCGCGACCGCGCCGCCGTCCCCGTCCGCGAGTGCACCCTGCTCGCCCCCATCGACGGCGTCGTCGAGACCCGCTTCCACGAGCCCGGAGAGAACGTCCTGCCGGGCGCGCGCCTCCTCACGATCGTCGACGCGCGCGAGGTCCGCGCCACGCTCTACCTGCCCAACGCCGAGCTCGGCGCCGCGCGGCCCGGACGCGCCGTCCAGGTCGTCGCCGACGCCTTCCCCGACCGCGTGTTCGAAGGCGAGGTGCGCCGCGTCGGGACGGAGGCGGAGTTCACGCCGCGCAACGTGCAGACGCGGGCCGATCGCGACCGTCTCGTGTACGCGGTCGAGGTGCGGATTCCCAACGCGGACGGGATGTTGCGGCCGGGGATGCCCGTCGAGCTCACGCTGGCGGAGGGGCGGCCGTGAACCACCCACCTGCCGGCAGCACGGCCCGCGCCCGTGACGGGCAGGGCCACACCGGCGCGCCCGCCATCGTGGCCGAGGCGCTCCACCGCACCTTCGGCGCGACGCGCGCCGTCGACGGCCTCTCGCTCGCCGTCGCCCCGGGCGAGCTGTACGGCCTCGTCGGCCCGGACGGCGCCGGCAAAACGACGACGCTCCGCATGCTCGCCGGCCTCGTCGCGCCCACGGGCGGCGCGGCGTTCGTCCTCGGCCGCCCCGTCGTCGCCGGCGATCGCGGCGCCCGCGTGTCGATCGGCTACATGCCGCAGCAGTACAGCCTCTACGGCGATCTCAGCGTCGACGAGAACCTGGCGTTCTTCGGGCGGCTCTTCGGCCTCGACCGCCGCGCGCTCGCCGAGCGCCGGGCCGAGCTCCTCGCGATCGCGCGCCTCGACCGCTTCGGCGACCGCCGCGCCGACGACCTCTCCGGCGGGATGTACAAGAAGCTCGCGCTGTCGTGCGCGCTCCTGCACCGGCCGCGCGTCCTCGTGCTCGACGAGCCGTCCAACGGCGTCGACCCCGTCAGCCGCCGCGAGATCTGGGAGCTGCTCTACCGCTTCGTCGGCGAGGGCATGGCGGTGATCCTGGCGACGCCCTACATGGACGAGGCGGCCCGCTGCCATCGCGTCGGCCTGCTCAGCCACGGCCGCCTCGTCGCCGAGGGCGCGCCGCGCGATCTCGCCGACCGCTCGCCCCACGCCGTCCTGCGCCTCGACACGCCGGACCGCGACGCCGCCGAGGCCCGCCTGCGCGATCGCCCGGACGTGCTCGCGTGCTCGCCGCAGGGCGCCCACCTGCGCGTCGTCGCCCGCCGCGCCGCCGTCCCCGCCCTGCTGCGGGAGCTGCAGGCCGCCGGCGTCGCCGCCCACGCCGTCCGCCCCGACTTCGAGGACGTGTACCTCGGCCTGCTCGCCGAGGCGGAGGGGCACTCGTGAACGTCATCGAGGTGCATGACCTGACGAAGAAGTTCGGTGCGTTCACCGCCGTCGACGCCGTGTCGTTCGCCGTCGGGCGCGGCGAGATCTTCGGCTACCTCGGCGCCAACGGGGCCGGCAAGAGCACGACCATCCGCATGCTGTGCGGGCTCATGGGGCCGACGTCGGGCCACGCCCGCGTCGCCGGCCACGACATCGAGCGCGCGCCGCGGGCGGTGAAGCAGTCGATCGGCTACATGTCGCAGCGCTTCTCGCTCTACCTCGACCTCACCGTCGAGGAGAACCTCGTGTTCTTCGCCGGCGCGTACGGCCTCGCCGGCGAGCGCCGTCGCACGCGCGTGGCCGCCGCCCTGGCGCTCGCGGGGCTCGGCGACCGCCGCCGCGCGCTCACCCGCGACCTGCCCGGCGGCACGCGCCAGCGCCTCGCCCTCGCCTCGTCGCTGCTGCACGAGCCGGGCATCGTCTTCCTCGACGAGCCGACCGCCGGCGTCGACCCCGCCTCGCGCCGCGAATTCTGGCAGGTCATCCGCGCCCTGGCCCGCGCCGGGACGACGGTCTTCGTCACCACGCACCACCTCGACGAGGCCGAGTACTGCGACCGCGTCGGCCTCATGGTCGACGGCCGCCTCGTCGCGCTCGACACGCCCGTGGGCCTCAAGCGGACGTGGGTCCCGGGCACGGTGCACGCCGTCGCCGGTCCGTCGGCGCGCGAGGTCGCCGCCGCGCTCGCGGGCGCCGACGGTGTCCTGCAGGTGGAGCCCTTCGGGGACCGCGTCCACGTGCGGGTCTCGGGACCGCTCGCCGATCCCGCCGCGCTCGCCGCGCGCCTCGGATTGCCTGCGGGCGCCATCGACGAGGCGGAGGCGACGCTCGAGGACGTCTTCCTCGCCGTCGTCGCCCGCCCCGAGAAGGCCGCGTCATGAGGGCCCTCCTCGACCGCGCCGCCGCCATGGCCGCCAAGGAGGTGCGCCACATCCTGCGCGACCGGCAGATGCTCGGCTTCGCGCTCGCCATGCCCGTCGCGATGCTGCTGCTGTTCGGCTACGCGGTCTCGTTCGACGTGGAGGACGTGCCGCTCGTCGTCGTCGACCTGGACCGCACCACCGAGAGCCGCGCGCTGACGGAGCGCTTCACCGCCGCCGGGACGTTCACGCTCGTCGCGCGCCGCGACCACGCCGCCGACGTCGAGCCGTTCTTCCGCCGCGGCGCCGCCCGCGCCGCGCTCGTCATCCCGCCGGGCTTCGCGCGCGACGCCGCCCGCGGCGACGCGACGGCGCAGTTCCTCCTCGACGGCGCCGACAACACCACCGCCAGCATCGCGCTCGGCTACGCCGACGCGGTCGCCCTGCGGGCCGGCCAGGCCGCACTGTCGAGCGCGATCGCGGACTTCCGGCCGCCGCTCGAGACGCGGACGCGCACGTTCTTCAACCCGCGCCTCGACTCCGCGGTCGTCCTCGTGCCGGGCCTCATGGCGGTCATCCTCGTGATGATCGCGGTGATGCTCACCGCGCTCACCGTCGCCCGCGAGTACGAGCGCGGCTCCATGGAACAGCTCTTCGCCACGCCGGTGGGCCGCCTCGAGATCATCCTGGGGAAGCTCGGGCCCTACTTCGTGGTCGGCATGCTGCAGGTCCTGATCATCTTGACGGTGGGCGTGACGCTGTTCGATGTGCCGGTGGCCGGCAGCCTGGTCACCCTGTTCGTGATCGCGGCGCTCTTCCTGCTGGCGATGCTCGCGCAGGGCCTGGTGATCAGCGTCGTGACGCGCAGCCAGATGGTCGCCAGCCAGGTGGCGGCGATGTCGACGCTGCTGCCGGCGCTGCTGCTCTCCGGCTTCGTGTTCCCCATCCAGAACATGCCGCCGCCGCTGCAGGCGATCGCGCACCTCCTGCCGGGCAAGTACCTCGTGCACGCGCTGCGCTCGGTGCTCCTGCGCGGCAACGGCTGGGACGTGGTGTGGGTGGACGCCGCCGCCACCGGCGCGTTCTTCCTGTTGATGCTCCTGATCGCGACGCGACGCTTCCAGCGGAGGCTGGCATGAACCTGCGGTTCGTCCTGACGCAGCTCGGGGCCGTGTTCCGCAAGGAGGTGGCCCAGACCGTGCGCGACAAGCGCGTGCTCGGCATCCTCGTGATCGCGCCGCTGATCCAGCTCACCGTGCTCGGCTACTCGGTCAACCTGAACATCGACCACGTGCCGCTCGCCGTCGTGGACCTCGACCGCACGCCCGAGAGCCGCGCGCTGGCGGAGCGCCTCGTGGCCGGCGACACGTTCGACGGCGCGCTCACGACCGATCGGGCGGCGGAGGGCGTCGGCGCGCTCGAGCGCGGCGAGGCGGCGGCGGTCCTCGTCGTCCCCGCCGGCTATGCGCGCGACCGCGGCGCGGGCCGCCCCGTCGCGCTCCAGGCGCTCGTCGACGGCACCGACTCGAACCGCGCCATCATCGCCGGCAACGCGCTCGCCGGCTTCACGGTGCGCGAGTCGCTCGGCCTCGCCCGCGCCGCGCTCGCGGGCCGGGGGGCGGCGCCCGGGGGCCTGCGCGTCGAGCCGCGCGTCTTCTACAACCCGACGCTCGACAGCCAGACGTACTTCGTGCCGGGCATCGCCGCGACCCTGCTCTTGATCGTCACCGTGATCGTCACCGCCATGGGCCTCGCGCGCGAGCAGGAGACCGGCACGCTCGAGCAGGTGCTGGTGACGCCCGTCGCCCCATCGGTGCTCATCCTGGGCAAGATCCTGCCGTACGCGATCATCGGCCTCTTCGACCTGCTGCTCGTGCTCACCGCCGCCCTCTGGATCTTCGGGGTGCCGATGCGCGGCACGCCGCTGCTCCTGTTCGCCGGCGGCTCGCTGTACCTGCTGACGACGCTCGGCTTCGGCCTGCTCGCCTCGACCGTGGCGCGCCACCAGCAACAGGCGTTCATGTCGGCGCTCTTCTTCATCCTGCCGGCGATCATCATGTCGGGTTTCCTGACACCGATCGCCAACATGCCGAAACCATTGCAGATCCTGAGCGCGTTCGACCCGGTGCGGCACTTCGTCGAGATCCTGCGCGCGGTGATGCTGCGCGGCGCCGGCTGGCGCGACCTCGCGCCGCAGCTCGTGGCGCTCGCCGGCATGGGCGTCACCGTGCTGCTCGCCGCCGTCACCGCGATGCGCCGCAAGCTCCGGTAGGGCCGGGCCCGGCCTGGCCGCTCCTGCTCCTCCTCGCGCGGCGAGGGCGGCGTCGCGATTGAGCGGCGCGAATCCGCTGGTACACTGGCCGACCGTGCCATTCTTTCATGCCCTGCTGGCGGAGCTCCGGGAGGTCCACACCGGGTGGGCCGTCGCCGGCCTGATCCTCACCCTCGTGCTCGTGAAGCGCGCCCGCAGCGACGGGCGGCGCCTGCGCACGGTCACCGTGTTCACCGGGCTGCACGTGGTGCTGGCGCTCATCGCCGGCGTCATGCGCGCCACCGACGCGCGGGCCTGGCCCACGCTGCACCTGACGGCCCAGGCGTTCGCCGCCGTGGCCGCCGTCGGCATGGCGATCACCCTCGTGTTCGGGGGACTCCTTCCCCGCCTGGGCCTGCGCCCGCCGCGCATCCTCGGCGACGTCGTGGGCGGCGCGGCGCTGTTCGTGGTGCTGCTCGGCCTCGCCGCCTCCGCCGGCTTCGACCTCTCGGGCGTGATCGCCACCTCGGCGGTGCTCACCGCGGTCATCGGCCTCGCTCTCCAGGACACGCTCGGCAACCTGGTCGGCGGCCTGGCGCTGCAGCTCGACAAGTCGGTCAGCGTCGGCGACTGGGTGCGCTACGGCGAGGTCGTCGGCAAGGTGACCGACATCCGGTGGCGCTACACCGCGCTCGAGACGCGCAACTGGGAGACGCTGATCGTCCCCAACGGCCAGCTGGTGAAGAACAACCTGCTCGTGCTGGGCCGGCGCGGCGGCGCGCCCACGCCGTGGCGCCGCACGGTGACGCTGAACGTCGATTACCGGCACACGCCGCAGCGCGTGATCGCCCTGCTCGAGGAGGCGCTGCGGGCGAGCCCCATCGCGCGCGTCGCCGCGACGCCGCCGCCCCAGGCGATCTTCCAGGACTTCGCCGACGGTTACGCACGATACGCCGTGCGCTACTGGCTGGCGGATCTCGAGGTCGACGACGGCACCGACAGCGAGGTGCGCCTGCGCGTGTACAACGCGCTCGAGCGCGCCGGCATCGAGCCCGCGCTGCCGGGGGCGACGCGCCTCCTGGTGCGTGACGAGGAGCGCCGCGAAGAGGAGATGCAGCGCGATCGCGCCGCGCGCTTCGCCGCCATCAGCCGCACCGAGCTCTTCCTCGGGCTCCCCGAAGAGGACCGCCGCGAGCTCGCCGACGGCCTGCGCCTCGCCCCCTACGGCGCCGGTGAGGTGATCACCCGGCAGGGCGACGTGGCCTCGTGGCTGTTCGTGCTGGCGAGCGGCGAGGTGTCGGTGCGCGTCGAAGCGGAGGGCCTCGAGCACGAGGTCTCGCGCCTCGGACCGGGCAGCATCCTCGGCGAGATGGCGATGATGACCGGGGAGCCGCGTGCAGCGACTGTGGTCGCCCTGACCGACACCGTCTGCTACCGGCTCGACCGCGCGGCGTTCGAGGCCGTGCTGCGGCGCCGTCCGCAGCTCGCCGAGGACGTCGCCGCCGTCCTCGCCCGCCGCCGCGCCGAGCTCGACGACCTGCGCGAGGACCTCGACGCCCTCGCCCGCGAGCGCCGCACCACCGAGAGCGAGGGCGCCCTCGTCAGCCGCATCCGCCAGTTCTTCGGCCTCGACGAGAATTAGTACCTAATCCAACAGGCCGAAGTCGTAGGCGTCGAGCAGCTCGGCGAGCAGCGCGCGGTGGCGGCGCTCGGCGAGGGAGCCGAGGCGGATGGCGGTGACGCCGGGCTCGCAGCGGTCGAAGACGGCGGCGCAGAAGCGCGAAGCGTCGTGGCGCGCGCGGTAGTAGAGGCCGTCGGGCCGGTCGTCGTGGCCGAAGAGGGCCGCCGCCCAGGCCTGGCTCACCTCGTACTCGCCGGCGCACAGGCGCATGTCCGCGCCGATGCGGGCGAGGCCGGCGTCGGTCAGGTCGACGAGGCGCAGCGGCGCCGGAAACTCGACGCTGCTGAGGCCGCGGGCCTGCAGCGCGGCGGTGGTCACGAAGCGGTGGCCGCCGGCGTGGCCGTGGCCGAACGTCTCGATGAACGCGCAGTGGGCGTCACCGGCCAGGTAGAGCACGCCGAAGCTGCCGTCGGGCGCGTCGAAGCGGTTGTCGCCCGTCCGCCCGAAGTACACGGGCTCGTGCTCGGCACGGTGGCTGCGCATCCACGGCTGGTGGAGCGTGCGCATCGGCAGCCGCCGACCGGACAGGTCCGGAGGCCCGGGGTGCCGACCCGGCTTGTAGAGGGTGCTCATCCCACGGTCCGCGAAGGCGTCAGGTCGCCCCGTGCTCGCCGTACAGACGGGCCGCGCGGCGGACGGCGTCGACGGCGCCGCGCCGCAGCGCGGACACCGGCGTCTCGCCGTCGAGCAGCGAAGAGGCCGAGACGAAGAACGACAGCTGCATCCAGGGATCGTGGTGGGCGAGGTCGGCGAGCGTGGCTTCGAGGCCCGGCAGCACGCCGTCGGGACCGAACTGCCACGCCGGGTAGGCGAAGCCGTGCCGACCGCAGGCGATGCCGAGCAGGCGGCCGGCCTTGCGGCGCTTGTCGACGGCCTGGCGCGAGAGGTTCAGCAGGCGGGCCGCGTCGCCGGCGCCGATCACCCCGCCCTCGCGGGCGAGCAGGTCGTTGCGGGCGCGGATGCCGCGCAAGCGCGACGCCGCGAGCGGATCGTCGCGGCCGATGAGCTCGAGGCCCGGCGTCGTCCCGAGCGCGGTGAGCAGCACCTCGTAGTCGGTCGGCGCGGCCACCGCCGCTTGCAGGGCCGGCGCCTCGAGGCGCTCCATCAGCGTCGCGACCGCGCGCAGCGTGCGCACCAGGAAGGCCCCGCGCAGGGAACCGTCCTCGCCGCTCGCGAGGTCCTCGATGCGCTCGTGGACTTCGGCAGGCAGACTCATCGCGTCCTCCTGGTTGACGGTTTCACGATATATCAACCATTGGAGAACGTAAAGCCGCCCCCCGTCGCGGACGGGTGGGTCGGACGACCCTTCCGCGCGCCGCTCAACGCTCGACGGGGACGGGCGCCTCGCCCTGGGTCACGCGATAGCGCGCACCGGCCTGCAGCGTGAACGTCTGCGTGGTCAGATCCGCGTCCGGCCAGCGGACCGTGACCTCGGCCGCGCACGCGTCCCCCAGGCCGAAGTGCAGCACCCGATCGCGCTGCGCGCCGTAGTGGCCGTGGCCGCCGTCCACCTCCTGCACCTGCCGGCGTCCTGCGCCCTGCACCGTCACGCGCGCGCCGATGGCGGCCCGGTTGCTCCCCGGCCCGCCCTCGAGGTCCAGCTGGATCCAGTGGCCGTCCTGGGCGAACACGTTCTCGAAGAGGCGCACCTGCATCGTCGGATAGCAGTCGTTCGGGGCGTTCGCGTCGCAGCGCGCCCGCGAGTGCCCGACGACGAGGTCGAGGTCGCCGTCCCGGTCGAAGTCGGCGACGGCCATGCCGTGGCTGCGGTTGTGCTCGAAGAAGTCCGCCGTCGGCACCTCGGCGAAGCGCAGCGCGCCCTCGGTGACGTTGCGGTAGAGCAGGCCGCGGTTGCCGGCGTAGTCGGTCGCGCCGACGTACAAGTCCTGCCGGCCGTCGTTGTCCACGTCGATGACGCCGGCGGTGATGATGCCCTCGTCCCAGTTGGCCTGCGGGTGCGTCTGGGCGAGGCCGGTGGCCTCGCGACCGGGGCGCGTGAAGCGCACGTCGGCCTCGCCGGTGTTGAGCAGCACCTCGGCGGCGTCGGCGCCGCTGCCTGCCCACCAGTGCTTGATCTCGGTGGTGTACAGGTCGAGGCGGCCGTCGCCGTCGAGGTCGGCGCAGACGGTGGCGCCGCTGTTGCCGCCGAGTCGGAAGGGCTGCCGGTCGTAGTCGTGCCGCCAGTTGTCCGCGCACTGCACGGCGGGCGCGGGGACGCCGGCGCACTCCTCGGCGCCGCGGTTGGCCGCGCAGAAGCAGCGGGCGAACTGGTTGTCGGTCCAGCCGCGGTCGTCGTCGTACGCGTAGCCCGAGGCGGCGCCGCGGCCGGTGAAGCGCTGGCCGCTGCCCTGCCAGAGGTGGTTCGGCGCGCGACCGTAGCTGGCCGACAGCAGGTCCGGCCAGCCGTCGTCGTTGAGGTCGCAGGCCGCCGACGACCAGGCCATCGTGTGCGCGCGGCCCGCGTTCAGGTCCGCGACCGCGACGTCGTCCCACGAGAGCGTCGTCAGGCCGGCGAGGGCGGTCACGTCGGTGAAGTCGCCGCCGCCGCCGTTGCGCCACAGTGTGTCCTGGGCCGGCGCGCCGACGCCGCCCTGCGCCACCCAGAGGTCGACGTTGCCGTCGCGGTCGATGTCGGTGAAGGACGCGCCCGCCGGGATGTCGGCGGCGTGGGCGCGGCGCAGCGGCGCGGTGATGGCGTCGAGGCGGAAGCGCCCGCTGCCGTCGTTGCGCAACAGCTCGCTCGTCTCGCGCACCGGGAACGGGTCGACCCCCTCGACGGTCACCGTGGGCGCCTCGCGCGTGTCGAGACCGGTGTAGGCGTCGAGGTCGCCGTCGTTGTCGACGTCCGCGAAGGCGACGACCTCGCCGGGTCGGCCCACCGCGATCGGGTACTGGCCGCGGGTGGCGAGCCAGCCGGAGGCGACGGTGACGTCCTCGAAGCGGCCCTCGCCCGTGTTGCGCAGGATCCAGGTGTGGCGCGCCTCCTTGCCGGGCTCGAGCACGTCGACGGTGCGGCCGCCGCGGCGCACGACGAGGTCGGCGAAGCCGTCGCCGTCGAGGTCGGCCACGTTGAGGCGTGTGCCCTGGACGCCGGCGAGGCCCCAGTCCTCGGTGGCCTCGCGGAACAGGCGCGTGCCGGCGGCGTAGGCCGTGCCGGGCGCGCACGGGGGCGGGTCCGCGTCGGGCGCCGCGTCGGACGCGGGCCCGCCGTCGGGCGCAGGCGCACCGTCGGGCGCAGGCGCACCGTCGGGCGCGCCGCCGCCGCCGTCGACGTGGGCGCCGCCGCCCCCGCCGGCGCCCCCCACCCCGTCGTCGCCGTCGCCGCCGCTCCCGCAGCCCGCCGCCAGCAGAGCGCCCGCGAAGATCACAACGCGCATCGCCACCTCCCCCGCTCCACGCCTCGCGGGATGGCATAACACGATGGCGCCGGGCGCCGAAACGCGGCCGCGACGAACGCCGCCGGCCCGCTGGTGGGCATCCGTCCACCTGCTCTACAATCCTGCGGTCACGTCGAAAACGAGGCCCGAACGGTGAGGTCGAGCGACCGGGGTGCGCGCCGTCTGGCGCTGCTGGCGGCCATGGGACTGGCGGCCTGCGGGGGCGAGTCGGGCGGCGGCCGCCCCGCGGGGACGGCGGCCGACGCCGGGCCGGACGGCGGCGCGCGGCCCATGCGCGACGGTGCGCCCGAGGCCCGCTGCCTGGCCGACGAGGACTGCCCCGACGGCGAGTTCTGCCGGACGAGCGGCGCCTCGGCGGAGGGCGCCTGCGCCCCCGGCTGCCGCACGCGTCCGGACACGTGCGAGGCCGCGGATCCCTTCACGATCTGCGATCCGGCGTCCCGCGGCTGCGCCGCGGCGCCCTGCGCCGCCGACGCCGACTGCCGCGACGGGCACTGGTGCGACGCCGCCGTCTGCCGGCCCGGCTGCCGGCTGGCGCCCGACGACTGCGGCGGCGATCGGCTGTGCGATCCCGCCACCCGCGCCTGCACGGACCGGCAGGCCTGCTGCGGCGCCCGCAACACCTGCTCGATGGCGGTGCCGTCCGCCTGCGACGGCGACGTGGTCCCGCTGGCCACCTGCGCCGCCTCGCCCTGCCGGGACACCTGCCGCGCCGACGACGACTGCGCGACCGGCGAATACTGCGCGCCCTGGGGCCGCTGCTTCGGCGGCTGCCGGCTGGGCGCGCCCGCCTGCCCGACGGACCTCGCCTGCGATCCGGCCACCCGCGACTGCGTCGAGCGGGGCTGCGCCGCCGACGCCGACTGCGACGCCTGGCAATCCTGCGACGGCCGCGTCTGCCGCGACGGCTGCCGCGACGCGCCGGACGCTTGCGCCGCCCCGGACCGCTGCGCGCCCGACCGCCGCTGCCGGCCCTGGTGCGCCGACGATGGCGACTGCGGCGACGACGCGTACTGCGACGCGGCCCTCGCGAGCTGCCGCCCGCGCTGCGCCCCCGAGACGCACGCGCCGTGCGCCGCCGAGGAGCGCTGCGACGCGAGCCGCTGCGTCGTCGGCTGCCGGTCCGACGCCGCCGACCTCGGCGACGGCGACGACAGCCCGGCGCGCGCGGTCCGCGTGGCGCTCGAGGGCGGCGCCGCGAGCGTGGCCGACCGCGGCGTGTGCCCCGGCGACGCCGACTACCTCGCGCTGCCGCTCGCTGCGGACGAAAGAGTCGAGATCACGCTGAGTTACGACGCCTCCGAGGGCGCGCTCGCCCTCGGCCTCTACGCGCCGGACGGCACGTTCCTCGCCGGCGACGACGGCGCCGCCGCGCCGAAGCGGCTGCGCCTGCCCGCCCTCGGCGCCCGGGGGGGCCTCACCGCCGGCGACCACGTCGTCGAGGTGCGCGGCGTGCACGTCCCGGCCCGCGTGTCGTACCGGATCGACGTCCGCACCGTGCCCGAGGACGGCTGCTTCCCCGACGACCGCGATCCCGGCGACGACCGCGCGGCGAGCGGGCGCAGCGCCGGGGAGCGCCCGCAGCGCAGCTTCGACGACACGTTCGACGGCAGCCTGTGCGCCGGCGACGACGACTGGTTCTGCTTCCCGATGGGGCGCGACGACGGCCTCGAGGTCACGCTCGTGGCGCCGCCGGGTTGCGACGACCTCGGCGGCGAGCTCTTCGACCGCGCGCTGCTCGAGGCCGGCGATCCGACGCCCGCGCACGCGCTCGGCGAGGCCGCGGCCACCGGCGACGGCACGACGGTGCGCCGCTTCGAGGCCACGCCGGACGCCGCCGCGTTCTCGGCCTCGACCTGGTGCCTGCGCCTGCACGCCGCCGACGCCGCCGGCCGTTGCGAGGACTACGCGCTGACGCTGGGCTTCCGGCGCGGCGCCGCCCCGTGCTCGGACCAGGCCGAGCCCAACGACGGCCTCGACCGCGCCTTCGCGCTCGACGGCGAGGGCCCCCTGGCCGGCGCCGACGGCCGCCTGCCGCCGGGCGTGGACCTCGAGCTGCCGCGCGTCGTGCGGGTCTGCGAGGGCGACGTCGACCTGTACGCTCTCCAGGCGCAGCCCGGCGACACGCTGCGCGCGTGGATCGCCGGCGACGCGGCCGACGGATCGCTGGAGGTGGGCTTCCTCGACGAGCTGGGCCAGCCGCAGGGCCGCGCCGCCGGCCTGACCGCCGAGGGCCAGGCCCGCCGCGAGGCCCTGGCGCTCGCCGCCGGCGAGGAGCGCCTCTTCGTGCGGGTGCGCGGCATCGGCGCGGGCACAGGCGCCTACCGGCTCGCCGTGCGCCGCGATCCCGGCGTGCCGGGCGAGTGCGTGCAGGACGTCAACGAGATGCCCGGCAACATCAACGACGGCCCCGCGCTCGCCACCGTGCTCGCCGCCCCCGATCCGCGCCGCCTCGCGGTGCAGAACGGCAGCCTCTGCGGGTCCGCCGGCGGCCCCGATGAGGACTGGTACCGCTTCCGCGTCGAGGCCGACCGCACGCGGCTGTGCGCGGCGGCCACGTTCCGCCAGGCGGACGGCGACGTCGACCTCGAGCTGTACCGCGACGCCGGCCCCGCGGCGCGCCCGTGCCGCAGCGACGCCGACTGCGGCGGCGCCGATCCCGAGGCGGAGCGCGCGCGCTGCATCGGCCAGCAGTGCCAGGCGCCGGTCGCCAGCGCCTTGAACCACACCGACGGCGAGCTCGTGGAGCTCGCCAAGGCCCAGGTGACCGCCGGTGACTACTACCTGCGCGTGTTCTCGAGCCGCGGCGACGACAACCTCTACGACGTCCAGGTGACGCAGGTGCCCGAGGCGGGGGCCTGCGAGCGGGACTGGCGCGAGCGTGAGCGCGCCAACGACGACCGCGGGCGCGCGACGTTCCTCGGCGCGGGCCGTGCGGCGGTCTGCGACGCGTGGATCTGCCACGACGAGCGCGCCGCCGGCGACTGGTACGGCATCCACGTGCCGCCGGGCGCCGACCGCACCGCGCTCATCACCTACGCGCCCCGCGAGGACGGCGTGCTGCTGCTCGCGCTCGTGAACCCCGCCGATCCCGAGGGCGGCTTCGTCGAGAGCTTCGAGCTGCAGACGAGCGTGCAGTGCATCAACATCCGCGGTGGCGACGCGGCGGCGGACGTCTTCCTCGGCGTCGCCGCCGACTCGGTGGTCCAGGACGGCGACGCCCGCGTCGACTACACGCTGCACGTGGCCCCGACCGACCTCGACGCCAACCCGCGCGGCGCCTGCGACGCGCTGTCGGGCGGCGCCTTCGGCCACGTGCGATGGCCGGTGGCACAACTCCCCTGAATCACTCGGGATTCGTCTCGAGGCAGCGCAGGAGGCCGCCGGCGGCCACGAGGATCTCGGCGTCGCCGTCGACGTCGGCGACCACCGGATCGGCCATGCGCTCGCCGATGTCCACGCGCCAGCGCACCCGGCCGTCGGCGGCGTCGAGGGCGTAGAGCGCGCCGTCGCCGGCGCCGATCTCCGCGCGTCCGTCGCGGTCGAGGTCGGCGGCAACGGCGCTCGTGAGCGCGGTCAAAGGCTCGGTGGCGTCGGTCAGCGCCCAGGCGTCGGCGGGGGCCTCGCCGAGCCGCGCCCAGCCGAACGAGAGGACGCCGGCGCCGAGCGGCGCCGACCGCCAGCGGGTCGTGTCGTCGGCGTTCAGCGCGGCCACGGCGTCGGCCGCCGGCGCGACGAGGATCCACGGCCCGTCCTCGCCCGCGACCACCTGCGGCTCGCGCCCGTGGCCGGCGAAGACGTTGCCGGCGTGGGCGAACGGCACCGCCCGCGGCGCGGGACCGCGCGCGTCGAGCACCTCGAGGGGACCGATACCGGAGGCGCGGACCGCCGGATCGCGGCCGACGAGCAGGATCTCGTTGCCGCCGTCGCCGTCGAGGTCGGCGACGATCGGGTGCGCGAGGCGGGTCGCCACCGGAAAGCGCGCCTGCGGCCGTCCGCGCTCGTCGAGGACGGCCACCGCCCCGTCCCCCAGGACAACCACGGTCTCGGGCAGGCCGTCGCCATCCACGTCGCCCACGCCGTCCGCGGGCACGCCGAAGATGAGCCCGGGGCCCACGTCGAAGCGCCACCTCTCCGCCGGCGACGGCCCGGTGACGTCGACCGCGACGAGGTGCGGCGCGGCGCGGTCCCGGGTGACGGTCTCGAGGCGCCCGTCGCCGTCCACGTCCGCGGTGGCCTCGCTGTACTGGACCGTGAGGCACATCGTCGCCGGGTCCCGCGCGCGGCGATGCCAGTGCGCCTGGCTCCACCGCTCGTTCAGCGGGTTGCGCGACGGCGCGAAGCCGAGGCCGGGCAGGTGCGCCACCGGCACCAGCGACGCGCCGTCGGGCGAGATCCGGTGGACGTCGAGCGCGTCCTTCGCCGCCGGCTCGGAGAGGATCTCGGGGCGCCCGTCGCCTTCGAGGTCGGAGACGCCGCGCGGCCGCGCGCCGGGCAGGCGCAGCCGCACCGCCCCTGTGGCGGCGTCGCGCACCTCGAGGTCCGCGCCGCCCAGGAGCAGCTCGACGCGCCCGTCGCCGTCGAGGCCCTGCGCCGAGCCCTCGACGACGAGCGGCACGCGGGCCAGCGGCAGGTCGTAGCGCGTCACGACGCCGCCGGGCGTCACGTCGAAGGCCAGCAGCCGCAGTGGCGACGCCCCGACGAACACGATCTCGAGCGGCGCGTCGCCGTCGAGCTGGCGAAGGAACAGGCTGCCCTCGACCACGGCGTCGAAGAAGTCGGCGGTGTACCGGGGCTCGCCGTCGCGCCCGTCGAGGATGGCGAGGCGGTCCGACGTGGGCACGACCGCGTCGGCCAGGCCGTCGCCCGTCACGTCCCCGACGGCGAGGCGCCGAGAGTTGGCGTTGCCCTCCCAGCCGCGGGCCCAGCGCACCCGGCCGGCCTCGACGCCGTCCGAGAAGTCGACGAGGCGGATCTCGTGGGAGTACTCGGCCGAGATCGCGACCTCGAGCCCCGGATCGCCGTCGAAGTCGCCCAACTGCGCGAAATCCGGGCGGATGTGGGCGGCCGTGCCGAACCCCTGGTAGACGTCGAAGAGGCTGTGGGCGAAGCGGACGGCGCCCGTCCGGCCGTCGAGCACGGTGAGGCGGCCCATGCGGAAGTGGCCGGCGGTGCCCGGGGCCGGCGAGTTGCCGCCGATCACCTCGACGCGCCCGTCGGCGTCGACGTCGGCCACGCCGAGGAGCAGGCCGACCTCGTCGCCCGCCCCGCCGCCGGAGCGCCAGAGGCGGGTGCCGTCGGCGCGCCACGCGTCGACGCGCTCCCCCGACAGCGTGAGGAGGTCGTCGGTGCCGTCGCCGTGCACCCGCGGCGAAGTCGGCCGGCGATGTCTCCACCCATCCGCCGAAGGACGCGCCCCCGACGCCCACCGGACAATCGCCGGGAACACACTGCGCCCCTGGCGGCAGCGACATCTCGTATGCGTGGCATCCCGCCGCGAGGCAGATCAGCGCGGCTGCGGCGAGACCGCATCGATTCGACATGTGATGCGTTCCCTTCGCGACGTGCCATGAGAGCACAGGCGCTCGACGACTGTCTCACCTCGGACGAAGCGTCTCGTCGAGTGGCCGGCCCCGCGGGGCTCAGCGGACGATGAGCGGGAAGTCGGGGTGGCCGTCGCCGAAGGTGAGGGCCGCCTGCGCCGCGTCGGGGGTGACGACCGTGCGGCGGTCGAAGCGGAGGAAGACACGCTCCGGCGAGGTGCGGCGCAGGCGGATGCGCGCCAGCTCGCCGGGGGGGATGAGGTCGAGGTTCGCCCCGACGGCGACCACCCGAAGCAGGCCGGGAACGCGCTCCGCCGCGGCGACGCGCTTGCGGGCGGCGAGCGCCGCCTCGCCGGCGACGACCTCCTCGAAGACGACGCGCTCGCTCGTGTAGCGGACGAAGATCTCGGCGATCTCGGGCTGGAGCGACGGGAACGTCTGGTCGACGATCACGCCGAGCTCGATGTGCTCGGCGTCGACGCTGTGGACCACGAGGGAGAAGTAGGGCCGCCACTGCGTGCCGTCGCGCACCTCGTCGCCGGTCAGGACGCCGTCGCGGTCCGGATCGCCGAGCGCGTCGCCGGGGTCACGCGGGTCGAGGCCCTCGCGTTCCTCGACGCAGTCGTCGAGGCCGTCGCCGTCGAGGTCGCCGAAGCCCTCGTCGACCGCCCCGTCGCAGTCCTCGTCGCGGTCGTCGCAGGTCTCCGGCGCCGGATCGACGGCGCCCTCGCAGGCGTCGGGGTACGCGCCGCCCACGCAGCGACGCACGCCGGGGCGGCACTCGCCCACGTCGGCGCCGCAAGGGATCTCGGGCGAGTCCTCGTCGATCTCGCCGTCGCAGTCCTCGTCGGCGCCGTCGCACGTCTCGGGACGGACCTCGCCGGCGCCCTCGCAGGCGCCCCACCCGCCGCCGACGCAGCGCTGCACGCCCGCCGCGCAGGCGGCGCCCTCCCCGGCGCAGGGCCGCGGCGCGACGCCGTCGTCGACCTCGCCGTCGCAGTCCTCGTCGGTGCCGTCGCACGTCTCCGGCGCGGGCCCGACGCCGCCCTCGCAGACGACCTCGCCATCGACACAGCGCGTGGTGCCGGGGCGGCACTCACCCTCGTCCTCCCCGCAGGGCGCGGACGGCACGTCCTCGTCGACGGCGCCGTCGCAGTCGTCGTCCTGCCCGTCGCAGCGCTCGGCCTGCGGCGGCAGGTCGTCGACGCGCCCGTTGCAGTCCTCGTCGGTGCCGTCGCAGGTCTCCGGCGCCGGTCCCGCGCCGCCCTCGCAGGCGCTCCACGCGCCGTCGGCGCAGACCTGGCGGCCGGGCACGCACGCGCCGACGTCAGGGCCACAGGGCAGCGGCGCGATGTCTTCGTCGGTGAGGCCGTCGCAGTCGTCGTCCAGCCCGTTGCAGAGCTCGGGCGCCTCGACGGGCGCGGCCTCGCAAGGGCCAAAGACGCCGTCGGCGCAACGCCGAAGGCCGCCGGCGCACTGCCCGAGGACGCAGGCCTCGACGACGTCCTCGTCGGTCTCGCCGTCGCAGTCGTCGTCGGTGCCGTCGCACTGCTCGTCGCGCGGGCCGACGCCGCCCGCGCAGGCCCCGAAGCGCCCGTCGTCGGCGCAGGCGCGCTCGCCGGGGACGCAGCGGCCGATGGCGAGGCCGCACGGGACGCGCTCGCCGGGTGTGCATTCGGCGGGCGTGGCGTCGCCGGCGTCGGCCGTTGCGTCGACCGGCGTCGCGTCGTGCGCGGGCCCGGCGTCCGCGGCGGCGTCCGGCGGCGGGCCGACGGCGCCGTCCGCGACCGCCCCGTCGGCGGGCGCGCCGCCGTCGACCGCCTCGCCGGCGTCGGGGCTCGCGCCGTCGGCGGGCGCCCCGTCGGCCGGCATGCCACCGTCGGCCGGCGCGCCACCGTCGGCCGGCGCGCTGCCATCGTCCGCCCCGCCGGCGTCCCGCCCGTCCGCGGCGTCCGCGACGGAGACCGCGCTGTCGGCCGTGAGCCCGTCGCTGCTCCGCGAGGTGTCGTCGCAACCGGCGAGCGCCGCCCAGAGGAGCAGCGCCGCGGACGTTCTACGAGGGCGGAGCGTGGACAGGGGGTACTCCTGTGGCGAGGTCCGGCCGACGTTCAAGGGTCGAATCGGGTGAACTGGAGCAGCCGCCGCGCCCCGGCCCCCCGAACGCCCGCCAGCGTGTCGAGGGCCGCGGCGCCCACGCTCTCGACGTGGCGCCGCGATCCGAGCGCCAGCGCCGGGATGCCATACAGACTCGAAGGCAGCACCGCGACCGACTCGAGCGGCTCCCGGCGCAGCTCGCGGTAGACGCCCGCCGCGTCGAGCCGGGCCAGGCCGCCCTCGCCCGCCGTCCACACGAGACCGCCGCCGACCGCCACGTCGCGTGGCGCGAACGGCACCTCGGCGACCTCGACGGTGGGGACCGCGCCGGCAAGCAGGTCCGCGGCCGACAGGGCGAGCAGGCGCCGGCCCTTCCCGTCGACCACGCGCACCACGCCAGCCTCGGGATCGACGAGGACGCGCTGCAGCTGCCCACCGAGCGCCAGGCGCGCCAGCACCGGCTCGCCCTGCGCCTCGGGATCGATGACCAGCAGCTCGCCCGTCGCCTGCGAGACGGCGAGGAGGCGGTCCCCCTGCTCGCCGCCTGGCAGGACGGCCGCCCCGACGAGCGCACGCGCGCCGCGCAGCATCCGCACCGCGCTCACCTTGAGGCGGTCGGCGTCGACCCCCGTCAGGCGACCCTCGACGCCGTCGAAGACCCAGATCCGGTCCGGACCGCGGACGACCGCCAGCGGCCGGCCGGCGATGGGGATGCGCCGGAGGACCCGCGGCGACGGCCCGGTCGCGGCGACCGCGAGCGCGCTGGCGCCCGGCAACGTGACGAAGACCCGATCGCCGCCCGGCGACGCCGCGAGGTCGCCCGCGCCGGCACCGAGCGGCAGATCCGCAATGATCTCGAAGCGATCCACGCGCCGCACCGCGTCGTACCGCCACGCGTGGAGCGTGAGGCGGCCGTCGGCGCCGCCCCCGAGCGCGGCGAGCATCGGCGTGCCGCTCTCGGCCACGCGCAGCACGACCTCGGCCGTGCGCACGATGCCGGACGGGCTGCGCGCCGCGACGCGCACGCGGTGGTCGCCGGCGTCGATGAGCCCGGGCGTCCAGGCCACGTGGAGGCGGCGCCGCGCGCGCCCGTCGCCGACGTCGGCCACCGTGCTCTCGGCGCCCGGCGGCGCGAGGGCCACGGTCAGGGCGACCGGGCCGTCGAGGCCCCCCTGCCCGTCCGCCGCCGCCTCGACGTCGACGTCGAACGCGAGCGGCCGTCCCTCCATGCCCTCGACCACGGCCGGCGCGCTCAGCACGGGGCCCGCGCCCGTGACGGTCACCTCGAGGCGCGCCTCGGCCAGCCCGCCCTCCCGGTCGTCGAGCGCGACGCGGACCGTGTACGCGCCCGGCACGCCGAAGCGGTGCGTCACGCGGTCGCGGCCCTCGTACGTGGCGCCGTCGCCCATCGACCAGGTCACGCGCGGCAGGTCGCCCGCGGCCTCTTCGTAGTCGACGCGGAAGGTGGCGTCGCGCCCGCTCTCGAGGTAGGGGGTCTCGGCGACGATCCGCACGTTCGCCGGCGCGCGGTTGCGGACGAGCACCGTCCGTTCGGACGCCGCGCGGCTGCCGTCCTGGTCGCGCACGACGAGGCGCACGATGTACTCGCCGTCGTCGGGGAAGGCGTGGCGCACCTCGCGCTCGCGCTCCACGGGCGTGCCATCGCCGAACTGCCACTCGTACGCGGCGATCGGGTCGCCGGGCCCGCCGGGCGCGCTGGCGCCGGCGTCGAAGAGCACCGGCACGCCCTCGAAGACCGCCTCGGCCCCGATCGTGAAACGGGCCACCGGCGTCGCGTCGTCGACCAGGATGTCGTGCGTCACCGAGGCCTGCGAGTCCTCGTCGGCGACGGTGAGGGTCACGGTCAAAGCGCCGTCGCGCAGGAAGACGTGCGTCACCTGCCGCTGGGACGGATCGTCGACCACGAGCGGCGGCGAGCCGTCGCCGAAGTCCCAGGTGAAGCGGCGGATGGGATCGGCGTCGCCGCCGGCACGGCTGCGGCCGGCGTCGAAGAGCACCTCCTCGCCCTCGATGGCGTAGTCGGGACCGTCGAGGCGGGCGAGCGGGTTCAGGTCGGCGACGACGATCTCGAAGCACTCGCGCACGGTCGAGTCGACGTCGGCCACCTCGAGGCAGACCGTATAGGCGCCGCCGCGGGCGTACACGTGGCTCGGGCCGCGCAGGTCGGGGCCCTCGACGGCGGGCGAGCCGTCCCCGAAGTCCCAGCGGAAGCGCACGATCGGCTCGGCGTCGGCGCCGGCCGAGGTCTGGGCGGCGGTGAAGACCACCGGCACGCCCTCGACGAGGCGGTCGGCGTCGCGTGCACGCAGGTTGCGGATGACCGGCTCCACGTCGCGTACATGCACGTCCGCGCGCGCGGTGCAAGACGAATCGATGTCCTCGGCGGTGAGGGTGACGACGAAGTCGCCCTCGTCGTCGTAGCGGTGCGTGGGGCGCGCCAGGCCGGCGCCGCGCTGCGGGAAGCGGTCGTCGCCGAAGTCCCAGCCGAACGCGAGGATCGGCTCCATGGCGTGCCCCGCGCGGGAGCCGGTCGCGTCGAACTGGAGCGCCGCGCCCTGCTCGATCGCGTAGGGGCCGCCCGCGTCGCAGGTCGGCGTGACGTCGAGGACGGCGACCTCGGTGTAGTCGTACTCGACGAGGCCCTGGTCGGTGGTGATGCGCAGGGCGATGACGTACTCGCCGTCGGAAACGAGGGTGTCGAAGGGCACGCGCGCGCCGCGCCCCTCCTCGGCGTCGAAGAAGCCGTCGGCGTCGAGGTCCCAGGCGTACTCGACGATGCGCCCGAGGGCCGCGGGCATGATGCTGCCCGACCCGTCGAGGGTCAGCGGCGTGCCCTGCGCCACGGCGTAGGGGCCGCCGGCGTCGGCGGCGGGTGCGGGCAGGACGGTGAACGCGGTGCGCGAGGTGACGGGCTCGGCGGCGCAGGTCAGGGCCGTCACCGTGAGCACGTACTGGCCCGGCGCCTCGACGACGGCGCCGGCGAACACGGGCGCCGGGACCTCCTGGTCGCGCGCGAGGGTGGCCGTGACGCCGCCGACGCAGGCCGCCGCCGCCTCGACCCGGAAGCCGATGGCCGGCGCGAGATAGGAGCCGCCGTTCTCGACGCCCTCGGCGACGATGCGCGGCGGCTCGGCGGGCGCGCGCCGCGAGCGGAACGGGACGCGCTGCGCGTTCCCTGCGCCGCAGTGGTCGCGGACCGTCAGGACCTGGTCGACCGCACAGCCATCCGTCTCGAGGGTCTCGGTGACGGCGGGCTGCGGGTCGACGGCGTCCTCGACCCGGTAGCGGAGCGCAAGCGGCGCGCCCGGGCCGATGCACGCGCCGAGGCGGGCGAGCTCCACCTCCTCGAAGACCACCCGCGGCGGCGTCCGGTCGACGGTCACCGTGACCGCGGCCGACGCGCGCTCGCCCCCGCTCTCGACGGTGACGGCGATGCGGCGATCCACGCCGTCGGACACCGACGCCGCGGGGATGGCGAAGCGGTCGGTGACCTCCGCCGCCGCCCCCGCGGGGTCGTAGGTGTCGCGGGCGACCTCCACCCCGTCGACGGTGACCGTGACGTCGATGACGGCGCCGGCGGTCTCGGCGAGCCGCAGGCGCAGCGGGACGTCGACCGCCGGCACGACGGGCTGCCCGCCCGGGATCCCCGGGAGCGGCGGCAGGCCCGAGGCGACGCAGGCGCCGTCGCCGGGCGACACGATCTCGACAGAGGGACGGGCGCTCGCCGTGCCCGCGAGGAGGAGCAGGATCAGGCCGACGATGGCGGGGCGTGTCGTCAAGGCGGGGTCAATCCGGCAGCGCCGCCTCGCGGACCTGGAGGACCGCGTCGGCCTCCACGGGCGCGAACTGCGTGCGCGCCCGGTCCCAGCCGAGCTGGAACGGACCCTGGGCCCCGGGGACGCGGTCGAAGCGGATGCGGGCGATCTGCCCCGCGTGGATCCGGTTCGTGTTGATCGCGAGCGCCAGGATGTACAGCTCGGTCGGGCTGCGCGCCTGTACGGCGGCGAAGTCCTTCTCGGCCTCGATCAGCGAGGCGCCGCGCTCGACCCGCGCCGGGTCGACGTCGCACGAGGGCTGCCCTTCCGGATCCGCGCACGGCACGCGCAGGCCCTCCGGGTGCCGGATCCACAAGCGGACGATCTGCGGCTCGCTCTGCTCGGCGTCGCCGTCCGGCGGGGCGTTGCGCGTGTACAACACGTCGACGACGATGCTGCTGGCGTCCCGCGAAACCTCTCGGAATTCCAGGTAGTTCTCGTCGCAGTCGTCATCGACGCGGCCGTCGCAGTCGTCGTCGACGCCGTTGCAGCTCGCGTCGTCCGCGGAGTTCGGCTCGCCTGCCGTGCACGACACGCTGCCTTCGCCGCACGTCGCCGCGCGGCGGCAGACGCCGAGGCCGCACGTCTCCTCGGTGGCGAAGTCCTCGTCGCTCCGGCCGTCGCAGTCGTCGTCGACGCCGTCGCAGGTCGCGTCGTTCTCGGCGATCGGATCCCGCGGCTCGCAGGAGGTCATCCCGTCCTCGCAGACGCCGGGCACCGCGCAGGCGCCCACGCCGCAGATCTCGCCGACGAAGTCGTCGTCGGCGACGCCGTCGCAGTCGTCGTCGACGAGGTCGCAGGTCTCGTCGCGGTCGGACAGCACCGGCCCCGGCGTGCAGGCCGTCTCGTTGCCGCCGGCGCACGCGCTGGTCGCGACGCAGACGCCCTGCCCGCACTGCTGCGGGACGTAGTCCTCGTCGGCCTCGCCGTTGCAGTCGTCGTCGCGACCGTCGCAGGTGGTGTCGTCGGCCGCCGCGGCGCCCGGCACGCAGGGCAGCTCGGCGCCACCCTCGCAGCGGCTCTGCGACGCGCAGGCGCCGACGCCGCACTCGGCGGGCTGGAAGTCCTCGTCGGTGGTGCCGTCGCAGTCGTTGTCGACGCCGTCGCAGGCGTCGGTCGCGCCCGTCCAGGCGCGGTTCTCGCCGTCGTTGCAGTCGGCGCCGAGGCAGCCGACGCCGTCGCCGTACCCGTCGCCATCGGCGTCGGCGCACTCGCCGCAGAGGCCGGTCGAGGGGCGGCACTGCTCGACGCCCTCCCCCTCATCCGTGCAGCTGTAGCCCGCGGGGCACTCGGCGCCCGCGCAGTCGCGGCCGCAGAACTTCGCCCCGTCGGCGGCCTCGAGGCACTTCGCGCCGGGCTCGCAGTCGTCGTCCGCGTCGCAGGGCGCGCAGAGCGTGTCTTCGATCCCCGCGTCGCCGCCGGCGTCGGGGCTTGCGTCGCCGGCGTCGAAGTCGCCGCCCCCGTCGGGGTCGACGGCCATGTCGGGATCGGCGCCCCCATCGGGATCGGGTCCGCCGCCGTCGGGATCGGCGCCCCCGTCGTTCGGCGGCACGAGCCCGGAGTCCCCGCCGGGCGCCGCGTCGTCGCCGCCGGTCGAGCCGCCCGTCGAGTCGCCGCCGCAACCGGCGGCGAGCAACAGGGCGAGGAGGGCGGCGCTCAGCGATGTCCGCATGTCGGTCTTCATTCTCACTGCACCTGGATCGTCAGCGGGCTGTTCGGGTGCCCGGCGCCGAAGGTCAACGCGTTGTTCGCCTCCAAGGGCGAGACCTGCGCCGTCTGCGTGTTGATCTCGATCGTCGTCTCGCCGGCGGCCACGCGGCTGAACGTCAGCCGCGCCAGCTCGCCCGACGAGATCCGGTCGTTGTTGATGCCGATCAGCGTCACGCGGATCTGATTGCCGGGCAGCGGGTCGGCGCGCAGGTCCTTGCGCGCCGCCTGCGCCGCGGCGCCACGGACGGCGCTCGCGAACGAGAGCCGCGCGTCGTCGAAGCGGACGCTCACGTCCACGTCGAGCGGCCGCAGGTTCGCCACCGGCTGGCGCAGATTCACGATCACGCCGTACTGGTTCGCCACCCCCGTGTCGAACGTCGTCAGGAAGATCATCGGCAGCAGCGGCGTGCCCGCTCGGCATTCGGTGGCGTTGTCGGTGCCGTCGTTGTCGGCGTCGGCGTCGGCGTCGGCCACGTTCGGGTCGAGGCCGCACGCGACCTCCTGGCCGTCGCGCAGGCCGTCGTTGTCGGTGTCGATGTTGTCGGGATCGCAGGCGTCACCGACGTCGTCGTCGTCGTCGTCCTCCTGGCCCGGGTTCGCGACGTTCGGGCAGTTGTCGACCTCGTTGGCGAAGCCGTCGTTGTCGAGGTCGGGGTCGCAGGCGTCGCCGAACGCGTCGTCGTCGCCGTTGGCCTGATTGGCGTTGGCATCGTCCGGGCAGTTGTCCGCCTCGTTGGCGTGCCCGTCGCCGTCGCGGTCCGCGTCGCAGGCGTCGCCCTGCGCGTCGCCGTCGATGTTGCCCTGGTTGGCGTTGGCGACCCGCGCGCAGTTGTCCTGCGCGTCGGCGATGCCGTCGCCGTCGTCGTCCGCGTCGCAGGCGTCGCCCAGGCCGTCCTGATCCAGGTCGACCTGCTGCGGATCGGCGTTGACCGGGCACAGGTCCTGTGCATCGGCCACGCCGTCGTCGTCGTCGTCGGCGTCGCAAGCGTCGCCCTGCGCGTCGTTGTCGGCGTTCTCCTGGCCGGCGTTGGCGAGCCTCGGGCAGTTGTCCTGCGCGTCGGCGCGGCCGTCGCCGTCGTCGTCGGCGTCGCACGCGTCGCCCTGCCCGTCGCCGTCGAGATCGGCCTGGTCGCCGTTGGCGACGCCGGGGCAGTTGTCGCGGCCGTCGTCGATGAGGTCGCCGTCGCCGTCCGCGTTCTGGTCGCAGGCGTCGCCGGCGGCGTCGCCGTCGCCGTTCGCCTGGTTGGCGTTGGCCACGCGCGGGCAGTTGTCCTGCGCGTCGGTCACGCCGTCGCCGTCGTCGTCCGGATCGCAGGCGTCGCCGGTGCCGTCCTGGTCGAGGTCCGCCTGGTCCTGATTGTTCAGGTTGGGGCAGTTGTCCTGCGCGTCGGCGCGGCCGTCGCCGTCGGCGTCGGCGTCGCAGGCGTCGCCCTGCCCGTCGCCGTCGAGGTTCGCCTGGTCGCGGTTGGCGACATCGGCGCAGTTGTCGTCGGCGTTCGGCACGGTGTCGCCGTCGCGATCGGCGTCGCAGGGGTCGCCCTGCCCGTCGCCGTCGGCGTCCGCCTGGTCGGCGTTCGCCACGTTCGCGCAGTTGTCGCGGCCGTCGTCGACGCCGTCGCCGTCGGCGTCCGCGTTCTGGTCGCAGGCGTCGCCGGCGTCGTCGCCGTCGGCGTTGGCCTGGTTGGGGTTCGCCGCGTCCGGGCAGTTGTCCTGCGCGTCCGGCACGCCGTCGTTGTCGTTGTCGGCGTCGCACGCGTCGCCGCGACCGTCGTCGTCGCGATCCGCCTGGCCGGCGTCGGCCACGCCCGGACAGAGGTCCTGCGCGTCCGGCACGCCGTCGCCGTCGTCGTCCGCGTCGCACGCGTCGCCCTGCCCGTCGCCGTCCAGGTCGCCCTGGTCGACGTTGCCCGCCGCAGCGCAGTTGTCGCCGCCGTCGGCCACGCCGTCGCCGTCGGCGTCGCCGTCGCAGAGATCGCCCTGGCCGTCGCCGTCGGCGTCCGCCTGGTTCGCGTTCGCCGCGTCCGGGCAGTTGTCGCGGCCGTCGTCGACGCCGTCGCCGTCGCCGTCGGCATTCTCGTCGCAGGCGTCGCCCGTGCCGTCGGCGTCGGCGTCGCCCTGACCGCCGTTGGCGTCGAGCGGGCAGTTGTCCTGCGCGTCGGGCACGCCGTCGTTGTCGTTGTCGTCGTCGCAGGCGTCGCCCGTGCCGTCGCCGTCGCGGTCGGCCTGGTTCTGGTTCGCGTCGGCCGGGCAGTTGTCCTGCGCGTCGTCGCGACCGTCGCCGTCGGCGTCCGCGTCGCACGCATCGCCGGCGCCGTCGCCGTCGGCGTCGGCCTGACCCTGGTTGGCCACGCCCACGCAGTTGTCGTCGGCGTCGGCCGCGCCGTCGCCGTCCGCGTCGGCGTCGCATGCGTCGCCCAGTCCGTCACCGTCGGCGTCGGCCTGGTTCGCGTTCGCCGCGTTCGGGCAGTTGTCGCGACCCGCGTCGACGCCGTCGCCGTCCGCGTCGTCGTTCTGGTCGCAGGCGTCGCCGGCGGCGTCGCCGTCGGCGTTGGCCTGGTTCGCGTTCGCCACGTCGGGGCAGTTGTCCTGCGCGTCGGGCACGCCGTCGTTGTCGTTGTCGGCGTCGCACGCGTCGCCCTGACCGTCGCCGTCGCGGTCCTGCTGGCCGGCGTTCGCGACGACCGGGCAGTTGTCCTGCGCGTCCGCGCGGCCGTCGCCGTCGTCGTCCGCGTCGCACGCGTCGCCCTGCCCGTCGCCGTCGCGGTCCGCCTGGTTCGCGTTGCCCTCGGCCGGGCAGTTGTCGGCGCCGTCGGCGATGCCGTCGCCGTCGTCGTCCGCGTCGCACGCGTCGCCCTGCCCGTCGCCGTCGGCGTCCGCCTGGTTCGGGTTCACCGCGTCCGGGCAATTGTCGACGCCGTCGTCCTCGCCGTCCCCGTCGCCGTCCTGGCCGAAGTCGCAGGCGTCGCCGGCGCCGTCGCCGTCGCGGTCGTCCTGGTCGGCGTTGGCATCGGCGGGGCAGTTGTCCTGGCCGTCGGGCACGTTGTCGCCGTCGTCGTCCGCATCGCAGACGTCGCCCTGGCCGTCGCCGTCGAGGTTGGCCTGGTCGGCGTTCGGCACGAGCGGGCAGTTGTCCTGCGCGTCCGCGTCGCCGTCGCCGTCGTCGTCCGCGTCGCACGCGTCGCCCTGCCCGTCGCCGTCGGTGTCGGTCTGGTTCTGGTTGGCATCCGCCGGGCAGTTGTCGTCGCCGTCGGCCACGGTGTCGCCGTCGTCGTCCGCGTCGCACGCGTCGCCCTGCCCGTCGCCGTCGCGGTCCGCCTGGTCGGCGTTGGCGGCGTCGTCGCAGTTGTCGGCGCCGTCGTCGACGCCGTCCCCGTCTCTGTCGGTGTTGGCGTCGCAGGCGTCGCCGATGCCGTCGTTGTCGCCGTCCGCTTGGTTGGCGTTCGGGTTGACGGGGCAGTTGTCCTGCGCGTCCGCCCGGCCGTCGCCGTCGCGGTCCGGATCGCACGCGTCGCCCTGGGCGTCGCCGTCGAGGTTCGCCTGGTCGGCGTTCGCCGCCAGCGGGCAGTTGTCCTGGGCGTCGGCGCGGCCGTCGCCGTCGTCGTCGGCGTCGCACGCGTCGCCCTGGCCGTCGCCATCGGTGTCCGTCTGGTCGGCGTTGGCGACGCGGGGGCAGTTGTCGTCGCCGTCGTCGTCGCCGTCGCCGTCGTCGTCGGCGTCGCACGCGTCACCCTGGGCGTCGCCGTCGAGGTTCGCCTGGTCGGCGTTGGCGCGGTCCGGGCAGTTGTCGGCGGCGTCGGCGCGGCCGTCGTTGTCGTCGTCCGCGTCGCAGGCGTCGCCCTGCGCGTCGTTGTCGGCGTTCGCCTGGTCGGGGTTGGCCACCAGCGGGCAGTTGTCGGTCTGCACGCCGTTCGCGCCGTCGTCGACGCCGTCGCCGTCGGCGTCGGGGTCGACCGCGTCGTTGACGCCGTCGCCGTCCGTGTCGGTCGGATCATCCGGATCACCGACCTCGACGAGGTCGGGGATGCCGTCATCGTCGGTGTCGGCGTCCTGGGCGTCGGTGCCGGCGGCGGCCTCCTGCGCGTTCGTCAGGCCGTCGTTGTCGGGGTCGAGCGGGCCGTCGGCGGGGTTCAGCGGGTCGAGCCCGTTCGAGAGCTCGTACGCGTTGCCCATCGTGTCGCCGTCGCAGTCGACGGTGCCGTCGGGCACGCCCACCCGGGACTCGGCCTTGTCGGGGTCGAGCTTGATCGGGTTCGCGCGCGGCACGAACACGCACTCGAGCTCCACGAACCCGGTCACGCCGTCGCCGTCGATGTCGGTCTCCTGATTGGGCAGACCGTCGTGGATGAACTGGGCGATCGCGAGGTTGACGTCGAACAGACCGAAGCCGTCGGCGGTGAACGTCCCGCTGCGGTTGCGGTCGAAGACGCTGAAGGGCACCCCCGGGAACTCGGCCTGCAGAACCGCCGGATCGTCGACATCGATCAGGTCGACGACGGCCTGGATGACGGCGCGCAGTCGCTGGATGTCCTGGAACCGGTCGTTGCGCGGCCGGACCTGCGCCGCCGCGGTGGTGGCGAGCCCGGCGGCGGCGAGCGCGGGCAACAACACGCGAAGTTTACTCACGAACTCTCTCCCCGGTTCCCGAAAGGGCGCGCGCGCGGGCCGCGGCTGCCCGTCAAGGCCTCAGCGTCGGCCAGCTCACGAAGTCGAACAACCCGGCGCTCAGCAGATCGCAGGCGCCGCGCGGATTGGCGTTCAGGTCCGTGTCCACCACCTGCAGCACGTAGTCGACGCGGTCGTCTCCGTCCGAGAAGACCGTCGACGCGGCGACGTTCAGGTAGACCGGCGTGTTGTTTCCGTTGGCGCGGACGTTGATGCACTGCACCGCCGTCTGCACCTCGACGCTCTCGACGAACGCTCGCAGATCCTGAGTCATTGCGGCCAGTTGCAGCTGACCGTCCGAGTTTCGGGCGTAGCTCAGGTGGATCGTGCGGTCGCGGTTGCCGACGTCGATGCGGAACCAGTCGCCCGTGCGGCGCTCGGCGGCGCAGACCCAGGCGTCGCCCATGCGCACTTCGCGGGCGCCGAGCGCGACGGCGGACTGCATGTTGTCGTTCCCGTCGGCGCCCTCCTGGAAGTCGGGCGTGCACGGGCGCACCGGCGGCACCACGGTCACCGTGAGCCGGTACGGGATCTGCGAGCCGCGCGGGCTCGAGACGCGCACGAGGTACGGACCGACGGGCACCTGGCCGCGGGGCTGCGCGATCAGCTCGGTCTCGTAGCGCGTGCTGCTGTCGGCGAGCTGCACGCCGGTGACGCCATCGAACAGGCGCAGGTCGAGGTCGCCCTGCGCGGCATCGAAGCGGAGCGTCACCACCACGCGCGCATCGGCCTCGTTCACGTCGAACCGGTACCAGTCCTCGTCGGGGTCGTCGGGATCGGTGTTGCACAGCCGCCCGTCGGCCACGTCGATGCGGTTCGCGTCGCCGAGCGGGGTCGCCTCGCCCGGACCGTCGTTGCGCCCGGCGAGCTCCGCCGGATCGTCGTTGCAGTCCGGGCGCAGCGGATCGCGGCCGCGGGCGATCTCGTTGCGGGAGCTCATGCCGTCGCCGTCCGGATCCAGGTCGGCGTCGCCGGCGTCGAAGGGATCGAGCCCCCAGCGCACCTCGACCCCGTTCACCAGACCGTCCCGATCGAAATCGCCATCGCGGTCCGCGGCGTTGCGCGGATTGAGACCATGCACGATCTCGTCATGGTTCGTCAGCCCGTCGCCGTCGAGGTCGCCGATGCCGTCGCGGTGATCATTCGGATCGAGGTCCCACCGCACCTCGGCCAGATTGCTGATGTCGTCGCCGTCGAAGTCGAGGTGGGCGTCGCGCGGATCGAGCGGGTTCATGTCCAGCTCGACCTCGCGGCCGTTGGCGATCAGGTCGCCGTCGCAATCCTGGAACGCGTCGTTGCGGCCCGGCTCGGTCGTCGGATCGTCGGGCTGCAGGTTGGGCGCGCCCGCGCGCAGGCGGCAGTCGTTCTCGATGATGCCGATCAGGCCGTCGCCGTCGAGGTCGTACGGGTCGTGCACGAACTGCTGGATGGCACGCTGGACGTCGAACAGGTCGAAGTCGCCGTCCCCCTCGCGATCGAAGTCCGCCAGCGTCCGGCCGGGATAGCGCGCGGCCCGGACCGCGGGATCGCCGACGTCGATGTCGAGGACGAACGCGCGGATGACGTCGCTCAGGACGAGGATGCTCACGAACGGCTCGCGCAGCGGAATGCGCGCGTCCGCCTGGCGCACCGGCGGCGGCACCTCGCCGTCGCCGCCGTCGCCCCCGTCATCGCCCCCGTCGTCGCCGTCCTCGCCGCCGCCGCCGCCTTCGGCGCAGAACGCGGGGTACTCGACCGCGTCGTTCTCGTCGGGCAGCGTCGTCACGATGCACTCGTTGTACTCGCGCACGACGAGGCAGCGGCGCTCGGGCGAGATGTAGAAGAAGAGCGCGGCGTCGTTCTGCCCGGCGTCGACGAGGTCGAGCAGGATGTCCTGCTGCGCGCGGCCGGCCCGGGCCACCGCGGTGTTGGGGCCGCACACGAACTCGATGCGCAGCAGCGCGAGCTCGGCGCGGAACTTGATGCCCAGCGTCAGCACGTTCTGCCAGTTGCGGACGTAGACCCCCTCGTCGGCCGCCGCGAACATCGCGCCGACCAGGTCCATCAGCCGCAGCTGCAGATCCATGCTCTCGCGGTCGTCGATGCACGGGTTGCCCGCATCGCACACGAGGCCGACGCGCTTCGCCACCAGCGCCCGGATCGGTTGGAGCGCCGCCAGCGCGTCGGCCACGGCGTCGCGGCCCGGCCCGAGGTCGTTCGTCGCCTCGCCCTGGTCGAGGTACGCCTGCATCTCCTCGGCGAGGATGCCCAGCGACGCCGCCAGCTCGCCGTTGACGTCATTGGCCGCGTTCACGCGCTGAACGGGGTCGATCAAATCGGGCATCGGGAAGCCGTCGGCCTGGTTGGCCGGATCGACCGCGTCGCGCAGGGAGAAGTAGGCGTCGACCACCGCCGCGAACAGATCGCGGGCGAGGAAAGCGTCGTGGTCGCCGGCGACGCGCGCCTCGAAGTCGGGCCCGTCGAAGATCGCGCGCGCTGCGGCGAGGCTGCGGTCGGCGCGGACGACCGCCGGGTGGCGCAGGCCGACGACGGCGCCCACCGCGTTGCGCTGGCGGTCGACCTCGCGCAGCAGCTGTCGCGACATCGCCCACAGCAGATCGCCGAAGCCCTCGCTGCCGGCCACCTGGGCGCGGTACACGCGGAAGACGAGCTCGTCGAGCGCCATCAGGGTGTTGCCGCGGTATGCCGCCCCGTGACGCTCCGCCCACAGGCCGCGCGCGGCCCACTCGGCGAAGGCCGGCGACCCCTGCGGATCGAGGATGCGCTTCACCTCGGCCGTCGCGCGCGCATCGGCGGTGATCGCCGCCGCCCGCTCCGCCGCGACCCGCAGCAGGTCCGAGAGCGTGATCTCGCGCACGTCGACGACGAGCTGCCGCTGCGCCACGGAGTCGGGGTCGCGCACGCGCAGCGTCACGTTGTAGCGGCCGGCGGCCTTGAACCGGTACTGGGCGTCGGGCCCAGGCAGCACGAGCTCCGGCTGCGCGTCGCCCTCGAAGTCCCACTCGTAGGCGATGATCGGGTCGCGGGGCGCGCCGGCCACCGCGTCGGCGCTGAAGCGAACCGACACGACCTCGAACGGATCCTGCGAGACGGTGACGCCGCGGATGTTGGGGTCCACGTCGCGCACGGTGACCTGGACCGCGCCGACGGAGGCGCCGTCCTCGTCGCGCACCGTCAGGCGGGCGTTGTAGACGCCGTGGTCGGCGTACGTGTGGACCGGCGCGACGACGTCCGGTCCGTCCGCGTCGGGCGTGCCGTCGCCGAACTGCCACGTGTACCGGGTGATCGCGTCCGCCGGGCTGCCCGGCCGGGTCGCGCTGCCGTCGAAGCGCAGCGCCTCGCCCTGCCGCACCGTGTACGGCCCGCCCGCGTTCACCGCCGGGCGGACGTCGTCGACGATGACCAGGAAGTCGGCCACGCCGACCGCGCCGAGGGCGTCCGTCACGCGCAGCCTGCCGCGGAAGTCGCCGTCTTCGTCGGTGTCGAAGCGGACGCGCTGCCCCTCGACCTCGAACTCGCCGTCGTCGTCGAGGTCCCACTCGTACAGGGCGATGGCGTCGCCGGCCTCGGGCGGCCGCGAGCCGCCGCCGTCGATCTCGAGCGGGGTCCCCTCGGCGACGCGGTAGGCGGGCAGCAGCTCGCCCACGGCGGCCGCAGGGTGGCCGGCGGGCACCGGCACCGCCTCCGGCGGCCCGTTGACGCGGAAGGCGCGCAGCGTGCGGCGCTCGTTGCCGAGGCAGTCGGGCACCGTCAGGTTCATGGTGTAGGTGCCGGGCTCTTCGACGAGCGAGTTGGCCTCGTACACGCGGTCGGCGACGCCGTCCTGCGAGAGGCGGGCGGTGATCTGGTTGGCGCAGTCCGCCGGGCCGACGACACGCCAGTTCAGGCGCGCCGAGGTCACCAGCTGGTCCTCGGCGGGCCCCTGGATCTCCACGTCGACCGGCGTGGCGATGCGGTAGGTGCGCGTGGCGGAGCTCACGTTGCCGCAGGCGTCGGTCGCGGTGACGTTGAGCACGCGCTGGCAGGCGTTCGAGACGGTGTCGCGGCGCACGACGGGCGCCTCGTCCAGGTTGTCGCGGACGGTGATCTCCGGCTGCGGCACCTCGGCAGCGTCGTAGCAGACGCCGTCGAGCAGGTTGTTGCCGATCGAGACGTCGGGGCCCGATCGGTCGAACGGGATGCGCCCGCCGGCGTCGGCGACCGCATCGGCGCCCGTCGGATCGGTGAGCAGGATGCTGATCTCGCGACGGCCCTCGGGCACGTCCGCGGCGTTCAACGCGATCGTGCGCTCCACGGCGCTGCCGTCGTTCGGGGTGTCGACGTCGAGCTCGGCCACCGGCTCGCCGTCGATCATCAGCGTGGCGTGCACCACGTCGCCGTCGGGATCGGCGATGCGCATCCGCACGTCGAACGGCCCGCCGGCGACGCACGCGCCGGCCGCCGCGCGCGGCGCCAGGATCTCGCCCGTGGGCGGCGCGCGATCGAGCACGTTGATCTCGGCCTCGCCGCCGGGCGAGCAAGCGCCCTCGCCGTCGCAGACCCGCAGCCGCACGATCTGCGTGATGCCGACGCGCCACCCCGGATTGCGGTAGTCGCGGACGACGGCGCCCGTGTAGTCGGTGCCCGCGAGGTCGCCGGCCCCGTCGGCGTCGTCGGCGCCGTAGCGGCCGTCGCCGTCGGTGTCCCAGTCCCAGCGCGCCACCTGGTCGCAGGGCGCGTTCGGATCGGTCGAGCCGCGGCCGTCGAGCGTGACCCCCGCGAAGCCGCCGGCCGGCGCCGGGCCGGTGTTGTACGGACCGCCGGCGTCGGCCACCGGCGGGACGTTGTTGCTGACGATGTCGAGCTCGACGACGGCCTCGTCGGTGCGGCCGCCGGCGTCGGTGACGATCAGCCGCGCGACGACGCGGCCGCGGGCTGCCGCGTTCTGGTTGAGCGTCGGACCGACGGCGTCGATGGTGCCGTCGTTGCCGAGGTCCCACTCATAGCGGACGATGCCGAAACCCTGGTCCGCGGGCCCGTCGCTGAAGCTGCCGCGGCCGTCGAACTCGACGACGACGTTGCAGCCGACGCGGGCCGGCGTGAGCTCCGCCACGGCCGTGGGGCCGTTGACGAGGTCGAGGTGGGCGGCCTTGATCGCGCGGACGCCGAAGCGATCGGTCGCCCGCAGCCGCACCTGGAAACGCCCGATGCGGTCGACCCCCAGCGCGGCCAGCTGCTGGGCGGTGACGGCCTGGCGCGGGTCGCCCACCGACTCGAAGTCGGCCACGTCGTCGTCGTCGATCAGCCACTCGTAGCGCACCACGCGGTCGCCGCAGGCGGCGTCGGGCTCGCTCGTGTTGCGACCGTCGAGGGTCAGGCCGTCGCCGAGCGCGATGACGTAAGGGCCGCCCGGATCCGCCGCGGGCGCGCTGTTGCCCTGGTCGACGCGCAGCGAGACGACGTTGGCCGCCGTGCCGCCGGCGCTGTCCGTCACCCGCAAGCCGATCGCCAGCGGACCGCCGAAACCGAACTGATCCGGCGTGATCGTCGTGACGCGGCCCTGGGCGTCGTCGTACTGGCCGTCGGCGTCGAAGTCCCACGCCCAGGAGACGATGTCGACGCCGGGGTGCGCGTGGTCCGAGGCCGACGCGTCGAGGGTGATGAGCTGTCCGCAGCCGCCCGGGTTCGGCACCGCCACCGCCGCCGCGACGGGCGCCCGGGGATAGAAGCGCACGAAGGAGACGTCCTGGTTCGTCAGCCCGAGGCTGTCCTCGACCTCGAGCCGGATGCCGTAGGTGCCGACGCCGGCCATGCCGTACTGCGCCAGCTCGGCGGCAGGCACGACCGTGATCGCCTCCTCGCCGTCGCGATCCGCGTCGTCGAGCTCGAGGTCCCAGTCGCCGTCGTCATCGAGATCCCACCGATAAACCGCAATGAAATCATCGAACTCCGCGGTGTCGGGATCGAACGACTGCACCGCGCTCAGCGACAGGTCGTCGCCGAGCAGGACGTGGTAGCCGCGCTCGGGCGGGTCCGTCGGATCGGCGTCCGCCGTCGGCGGCACGGGCGGCACGTCGTAGGCGATGCGCTGGCGCAGCTCCGCCGTCTGACCCGTGCCGTCGGTGACGCGCAGACGCACGAACACGTCGGGGATCTGCCCCTCCCGCGGGATGGGGTTGAAGATCTTGCGGACCACGACCGTGGGCTCCTCGGGCGCGTCGCCGAAGACGCCGTCGTCGTCGGTGTCCCACTGGTAGCGGGCGATGCGGCCGCCCGGCAGCGGCGAGCGGCTCTCGCGCGCGTCGAGGTTCACGTCGCTGCGGCCCGTCTGCAGGCTGATGGCCGCCGGGTTCGGCGACTGGACGATGCGCGCCTCGGGTCGCGACCCGAAGATCGCCACCTTCACCGCCGTCGTCGACTGGCCCCCGAAGGTGTCGGTGATGCGCACCGTCACCGTGTTGTCGGGCAGCCGCGTCGACGGGTCCGCCGGCCAGCGCAGGGCGCCCTGCACCGTCGCCCAGGGCACCACCGCGATGGGGTTCGGCCCGCTGACGTCGACGCCGGCGTCGTCGAAGTCGCCGTCGCCATTCACGTCGACCTCGTAGCGCGCGATGCGGTCGCCGCACACCTGGTTCGGATCGGTCGAGGCGCTGGCGTCGATGCGCAGATCGGCCCCCTCGACCATCCCGATCTCCGCCTGGGCCACGCGCGCCACCGGGGCGCTGTTGCCCTGGTCGACGACGACGCGCAGGTTCTCGGTATCGACACGGCCGCGGTCGTCGGTGATCTGCAGCACCGCGTCGTAGGTGCCGTAGCGTCCGTAACGGAAGGTGAACACCGGGTTCGCGCCGCCGCCGTCGAAGCCGGCCTGCCCGTCCACGTTCCACTGGTACTGGGTGATCGAGCGCGCCGGGTTCGGGTGCCGGCTCTGGCTGGCGTCGAACGTCACGTCCTGCTGGCAGCGCGCGGGGTTCGGCGTGACCGTCGCCGCCGCCACCGGTTCACGCGCATAGACGGTGAGCTGGGTCGTCGCCACCGCCTCGTCGCCGGCCTGGTCGGACACCTTCAGCGTGATGTTGTAGGGGCGCCCCTGAACCAGGTTCAGCGCCTGGATGCGCGCCCACGGGACGACGACCGTCGCTTCCGCGGCGTCGTCGTACTGCCCGTCGTTGTCGATGTCCCAGCCGACGGTCAGCTGGTCGCCGCAGCCCGCGTTCGGATCGCTGGCCGTGCCGCGCAGGGGCAGGTCCTCGCCCACCTCGATGGCGTACGGGCCGCCGTGGGCGGCGCTCGGCGCCGAGTTCGGCGCCCGGTCGACGGCGATGCGGGCCGTCGTCGACTTCGTGTTGTTGTGGTCGTCGACGACCTGGAGCGTCGCCGTGTAGTTGCCGCGGCGCTGGTAGCGGTAGGCGAAGACCGCGTCGCGATCGGGGCTGACGAAGTCTTGGGGCGCGTTGGTCTCCCACCAGAGCCCGTTGGACGCGTCGACGTCCCAGCGGTAGGCGATGATGCGGGCGCGCGGGTTCAGGTGGAACGACTGGTTGTGCGTGAAGTCGACGCGCCCGTTGTTGCCGCCGGCGCACCCCTCGACCACCGCCGTCGGCCGCCCCTGGCCGATGGCGACCGGCTTCGGGTCGAAGATCGACGGCGTGAGCACCAGCGCGCCGACCGGGGTGCTGAACGCGTTGCCCGCGGAGCACGCGATCGACTGCGCGTTGCCGCAGTCGCTCACCCGGCCGAAGTTCCCGTAATCGCCGATGTTGCGATCCTGAGCGCGCATCACGAAGACGTTGAACTCGCGCGTCCAGTCCGTCTCGCCGATGAGGCCCTGCTCGCGGCTGCCGGTGCGGTAGCCCTTTTGGTGGGAGTAGATGGCGTAGAGGTTGCCGCACTCGGCGGCGTTGCCCCACTTGTAGACCGCGTTGGTGTTGCCGCAGAGATAGCTGCCGCCGGCGAACATCCGGAAGCGGCCCCACCACTCGTAGCCCTGGTCGTCGCGGTTCCACCGGGCGGCGGTAAAGGCCAGCGTGCGATTGAAGCTGCGCCGCAGCTCCGCCGCCGTGCGATTCGAGTAGGGCCGGAACGGCCGCGAGTCGTGGTCGTCGGCGTTCAGCTCGTGCATGCCGAGCCACCGCGCCGCCACGAACGCCCCGCCGGTGAGCTGGATGTTGTCGGTGCCCCACCCGCCGTCGTTGCGGTACGAGGCGCCGCCGCTGGGTCCCTGGTTCCGGATCAGGTTGTCGGCGATGCGGTACTTGTGCCGGTTCGACACGATGACGCCGTACGGCGCGCCGGCGACCGCGGCGCTCTCGAGGCCGATGTAGCCCCACTGGGCGGTCGAGCCGTCCATGTAGCTGCCGGAGGCGGCGCCGTCGATGGCGTTGTAGTACCAGCCGCCGCTGCCCGCATCCCCGTCGATCTGCATGTAGGCGAGGTAGTCGGTGAGCTGCTGGACGAAGACCTCCCACAGCGTGCCGCGCAGACCGCCCACCTGCAGGTGCGTGCCCGCGAGCGCCGGCAGCACGGGCGCGATGCTGCCGACCATGATCCCCATGTAGTACGTGTCGTTGCCCACGCCGCCGGTGTAGGCGCCGCGGCCGTCGGTGCTGCCGGGGAGGCGCTGGCAGCGCTGCTCGCCGCCG
Source organism: Myxococcota bacterium (assembly GCA_963169045.1). Taxonomy (GTDB): domain Bacteria; phylum Myxococcota_A; class Bradymonadia; order UBA7976; family UBA1532; genus CAUJDF01. The sequence continues at coordinate 92,547 of CAUJDF010000052.1, read as the reverse complement.
TTCCCGTCGAGGCGGCAGCGGTCGTCCTCGTCCTGGGCGTTGATGGCGACGGTGGCCGTGCCGCGCGCCAGCAGCCAGTTCACGAGACGAATGCCCGTCTCCGAGTACGGGTCGCGGGCCCAGCGCGCGTCGTTGGCGGCGATGAAGCCGTTGGGCAGCGCCTGGCCGAAGGCGTCGATCGTGCCGGGCGGGTAGGCGGGCAGGCGCCCATTGATGACGAGCGCCCACACGGCGAGCGCGCTGCCGGCGACGCTGTTGCCGCCCACGCCGAGGTAGCCCTGGATCTGCGCCCCGGCGCCGTTGCGGCCGGTGACGCCGCGGTGGATGTACCAGAGGGCCTCGTGCAGGGCCATCTGGCTCATGGTCTCGATCTGCTCGCTGCTCCACTCGCCCGGGTCGGGGGTCGGGGCGAAGTCGTAGACGAAGAGGCGGAACGTGGCGAAGGCGGACTGTCCGTCGCAGAGGTTGTCGACGCGGACGTTGATCGGCAGCGACGTGTCGCCGTCGACGGAAGGCACCTGGAAGGTGCGGCCGATGTCGTACACCGTCCCGCCCGTGGGCTGCACCACGCGCGCGACGTCGTCGTCATAGACGCCGTTGCGGTTGGCGTCCCACCGGACGCGGTAGCCCTGCGCGCAGTTTGCGTTGCGCAGGATGCCCTTGAGAGTGATCTGCGCGCCCTCGTGCGCCGGGAACGGGACGGCGGGATCGTCGGGCGCGTACGGCACCACGATGACCTGCGGATCGTTCGCCTGGGCGCCCGCCGTGACGGGGGCGACCAGCACCAGCAGCAGTGCCGCAAGGCACCGGGCCCCGTTCCTCGTCCACATCGTTCCCCCGTGGCGGGCGCCGGTGCGCCCGACCTCTAATAGCGCAATATTCCCGGAAAAGTCCACGCTCGCGGGAATCCTCGCGCCCCGGACCGGGTCCACCCCGAACCCCGGCGCGGAATCGCCTCATCGAACAGGTGATGGCGCATCGAGGAGGCATCTCGCGATGAAGTTCTGGCACACCGTGGCCCTGGCCCTCGCGGCGGGCGGGGCGCTCGTCCCGGCCGGCTGCGGCGCCGGCGACGTCCGGAGCGCGCCCGCCGGGATCTATCTGACGCAGCGCGGCGCCGAGTCCACGGTCCCGGCGGCGGTGGAGCGGCTGACGGAGGCCGTGCGCGCGGCCTTCCGGAAGTGGCACGTCGACGAGATGGCCTTCGAGATCACCCGCGACGGCGGCCGGCGCACCCTGGTGGGCAGCTCGCGCGGCCGCGACCTCGAGATCACCGTGGTGATGGAGCAGCGCGGCGAGGGCGAAGCCAAGGTCGAGGTCTTCGCCCGCGAGCGCCTCGTGACCTACGACAAGTCCTACGCGCGCGACATCCTCGAGTCGATTATCGAGAAGGCCACCGGCCGGCGCCCCCCGTCGACGCAGACCTCGGCGCGCCTCGACGGGCGCCTGCGCTGAGGTCGGCCGCCGACCATCTGCCGGCGGAGCGCACGCCGTCGTCCCTGCGCGCCGCCGCGGCGACGTGCCAGGGCTGCGACCTCTACCGGCGCGCCACGCAGGTCGTCTTCGGCGAGGGCGCCGTCCCGGCGGCGCTGATGATCGTCGGCGAGGCGCCGGGCGCGAGCGAGGACGCGGCGGGCCGCCCGTTCGTCGGCCGCGCCGGCGCCCTGCTCGACCGCGGCCTCGCCGAGTCGGGCATCGATCGCGCCGCCGCCTGGATCACCAACGCGGTCAAGCACTTCAAGTGGCGCGAGCAGCGGGGCCGCCGCGCGCCCGCCCCGCCGTCCGCCGGCGAGATCGGCGCCTGCCGCCCGTGGCTGCTGGCCGAGCTCGAGCTGGTGCGGCCGCGCCTCGTCCTCTGCCTCGGCGCCACCGCCGCCAAGGCCCTCATGGGCCCCGCGTTCAAGGTGACCGCCGACCGCGGGCGCCTCTTCGACACCCCGCACGGACCGCAGCTGCTGGCGACGCTGCACCCATCCGCGCTGCTGCGCAGCCCGGACCGGGCGGCCGCCTACGCGGCATGGCTGGTCGATCTGCGCCGGGCGCGCGAGGCGCTCGACGCTTGAGCCGGGCCCCCTCCCCCCGGAGGGGCCTGCTCGCCGCATCAGGCCTGCGCGGTCTTCGGCTTGACGAGGAGGCCGAAGATGCCGGCCAGGATGAGGAGGCCCGAGAAGACGAGGGCCTTGGGCGCCCAGACGGCCGGGAGCGCGCCGAACAGGATCATCAGGATGCCGCCGACCTTGTTGCCCTTGAGGCCGAGGACGCCGCCGGCGATGCCCGCGGCGAGGCCGGCCATGAGGATGTACGAGGCCGTGACGAGACCGTCGATCTCGCTGGTGTCGCCGCCCATGCCCTTGAGGGCCGCGAGCAGCTCCTTGGCCTCCGACGCGTCGGAGTACCACTTGAAGCCGAGGAACCCGGCCGCGAGGCCACCGAGGATGCCGAGAATCAACGTGACCATGCGCATGGAATGGACCCCTTCCCCCTACACTGGAATTCTCCGCCCACATCGGCGGCCAGGGTCCTATCCCACGCCGCGACCCCGCCGCGCAACTCGGAACCGCCATGGCCCCTGCCGACGCATGCCCTACACCTGTCCCGCAAAGCCGTGTTAGTTTCGCGATTTGAATGAACGAGCCGAGAGAGTCGGCCGCGCGGCTCCTGCGATTCCGGCAGGCGCTCGAGCGGCTCATCCAGGACGTGCTCCCGGGGCCGGGCGACTCCGTTGCCGGGCCGGCGGTGCCGATCGACGTCTTCGTGCGCGAGGGCAGCGTCGAGGTCATCGTCGAGGTGCCGGGCTTCCGCGCCGACCACCTCGAGATCTCGGCCGCGGGCGGGCACCTGGTGCTCGAGGGACACCGCCCGGCGGCGCCGGGCCTGCCCGGGTCGGTGCTGTGCCTCGAGCGGCCCGTGGGGCGCTTCCGCCGCGTCGTCGAGCTGCCGGTCGCCGCCGACACGCGCCGCGCCGTGGGCGCGCTGCGCGACGGCGTGCTCACCGTGTCGCTCCCGCGGGTGCGCGACCGCCGCGGGGCGGCGCAACGCGTCCCCGTCTTCCCCGACGACGCGGGAGATCCGCAGTGACCGACGAGCGGCAGCCCGAGCCGGGCGCCGGCCGCAACGACTTCGTCATGCCCGACGAGGTCGCGGTGGTGCCGATCCGCGACCTCGTCGTCTTCCCCTTCATGATCGTGCCGTTGATCGTCTCCCGCGAGCTCTCGGCGCGGGCGATCGAAGACGCCCTGTCGACGTCACCCGACCGGCTCGTCTTCCTCGTCACCCAGCGCGAGCCGGCCGACGAGCACCCGACGCCCGACGGCCTGCACCCGGTGGGCTCGATCGGCATGATCATGCGCATGGCCAAGATGCGGGATGGCCGCATCAAGGTCCTCGTGCAGGGCCTGCAGAAGGCCCGCGCGCAGCGCTTCCTGCAGATGTCGCCCTGCTACCGCGTCGTGCCCGAGGCCCTCGAGGACGAGCCGCCGCCGGCGTCCGGGCCCGAACGGCTCGAGGCCGAGCTGCTGGTGCGCGGGGCCAAGGAGCTGCTGCAGCGCTACGTCGAGCTCGGCAAGCAGGTCCCGCAGGAGGTCATGCTCGTCGTCCAGCCCATCGACGACCCGGGCCGCCTCGCCGACCTCGTCGCCAGCAACCTCACGCTGAAGGTCGACGACGCGCAGGCGCTCATGGAGACGGTGCGCCCCGTCGAGCGCCTCCGCCGCGTCAAGGCCCTCCTCGAGAAGGAGGTCGAGCTGCTCGCCCTCCAGAACGAGATCGAGCAGCGCGCCCGCGACGAGATGACGCGCAGCCAGCGCGAGTACTTCCTGCGCGAGCAGCTGCGCCAGATCCAGACGGAGCTCGGCGGCCAGGGGGCCGCCGGCGAGGACCTCGCCGAGCTGCGCCGCCGGCTCGAGGGCGCCGGCCTGCCCGAGGCCGCATTGAAAGAGGCGCGCCGCCAGCTGCAGCGCCTCGAGCAGATGCACCCGGAGGCCGCCGAAGCCGCGGTGCAGCGCAACTATGTGGAGTGGCTCGCGGATCTGCCCTGGTCGCGCTCGACGGGCGACACGATCGACCTCGCGCGGGCGGAGGCCGTGCTCGACGACGACCACTACGGTCTCGCGCGCATCAAGGAGCGCGTCCTCGAGCACCTGGCGGTGCGCAAGCTCAAGCCCGACTCGCGCGGCCCCATCCTCTGCTTCGCCGGCCCGCCCGGTGTCGGCAAGACGAGCCTCGGCCGCAGCATCGCCCGCGCCATGGGCCGCGCTTTCGTGCAGGCGAGCCTCGGCGGCCTGCGCGACGAGGCCGAGATCCGCGGCCACCGCCGCACCTATGTCGGCGCGATGCCCGGCCGCATCGTGCAGGGCCTGAAGGCCGCCGGCAGCCGCAATCCCGTCTTCATGCTCGACGAGATCGACAAGCTCGGCGCCGACTTCCGCGGCGATCCGTCGTCGGCGCTGCTCGAGGTGCTCGACCCCGCGCAGAACCACCACTTCGTCGACCTCTACCTGAATCTGCCCTTCGACCTGTCGAGCGTCCTGTTCATCGCGACGGCGAACGTCGTCGACGGCATCCCCGGGCCGCTGCGCGACCGCATGGAGGTCATTCAGCTCAGCGGCTACACCGAGGAGGAGAAGCTCGAGATCGCGCGCCGCCACATCGTGCCGCGGGCGCTGGCCGAGCACGGGCTCGAGCCGGCGCACCTGCGCTTCGGGCGGCCGGGGCTGCGCGCGCTCGTGCGCGACTACACCCACGAGGCGGGCCTGCGCGGCCTCGAGCGGCAGGTGGCCGCGGTGGCGCGCAAGCAGGCGCGCCGCGTCGCCGAGGGCCGCCCGGGCCCCGCCTCGGTCACGCCGGCCCGGCTGCGTTCGCTGCTCGGGCCGCCGCGCCCGCCCACGCATCCGCCGAGCGACCGGGACGAGCCCGGCGTGGCGATCGGCCTCGCCTGGACGCAGGCCGGCGGCGAGGTGCTCCCGGTGGAGACGACGATGGTGCGCGGCGCGGGCGGCCTGAAGCTCACCGGCCACCTCGGCGAGATCATGAAGGAGAGCGCCCACGCGGCGCTCAGCTACCTGCGGTCCCGCGCGCCGCAGCTCGAGGTGGACGCCGGCGTCTTCCACCAGGCCGAGTTCCACGTCCACGTCCCCGCGGGCGCCATCCCCAAGGACGGGCCGTCGGCGGGCGTCACCATCGCCACCGCCATGGCCTCGCTGGTCCTCGGGCGGCCGGTGCGCCACGACCTGGCCATGACCGGCGAGATCACCCTGCGCGGCCACGTCCTCGCCGTGGGCGGCGTGAAGGAGAAGATCCTGGCCGCGGTGCGCGCCGGCCTGCGCACGGTGCTCCTGCCGGCGGCGAACGCCCCGGATCTCGCCGAGATCCCGGCGTCGCTGCGGCGCAAGATCCGGCTCGTCCTCTGCCGCGAGGTGGAAGAGGTCTTCCGCGAAGCGCTGTTGCCGGCGCCCGAGGCGGTGGTCCGGCCCGCCGAACTGCCCGTCCGCGTGCGGACGCTCGAGGGAAACGTCGCGAACCTGGGAGCGGAATGGTCCAGTTCAACCTGAGCCGCCGCGAGCTGACGCTCAAGGTCGTCTATTACGGCCCGGCGCTGTCCGGAAAGACGACGAACCTGCACGCCATCCATCAGATGGTGCCCGAGGGGGCCGCCGGCCGACTGATGACGCTCGAGACGCGGGACGACCGCACGCTCTTCTTCGACCTGCTGCCGGTCTACGCGCGAACGGGGAGCGGCGCGCTGGTGAAGATCAAGCTGTTCACGGTGCCGGGGCAGGTCATCCACGACAGCACGCGCCGCGTCGTGCTGCAGGGGGCCGATGCCATCGCCTTCGTCGCCGACAGTCAGGTCTCCGAGAGCGAGGCCAACAAGGAGTCGTTCCGCAACCTGCGCGACAACCTGGCGGCCAACAACCTGTCGGTCGACGAGATCCCGCTCGTCATCCAGTTCAACAAGCGGGACCTGCCCGACATCCGCTCCGAGGCGGAGCTGCGCGCCCTCGAGGCCCGCCGCAAGACGCCGATCCACCGCGCCGTGGCCATCGAGGGCCAAGGCGTGATGGAGACCTTGCGGGACCTGCTGCGTCTGACGTTCGACAGACTGGAGCGGACCTACGAGCTCAGCCGCCGTCTGGGCACCGACCCTGACGAGTTCGTCGACCGCATCTTCCAAGGTTGGAACCCGGCCCGGGTCCGCGCGGGAGGGGGCTTTTGAGCGACGCGCTCTCGTTCGTCGACCGGCCCATCGTGCTGGCCGAGGTCTTCGACCCCGACCTCTTCACCGAGCTGTGCCGCGCCTACGTCGACCTGTACGGCGTGGGCATCAAGGTCTTCGACGCCGCCCACGACAAGCTCGTGGACCTGACGTTCGCCGGCGGCCTGCACGGCTACCTGTTCGACATCCCCGAGGCGCGGCGGCGCCTGACGCAGCTCATCACGGAGCTGAAGTCGAGGGACGTCGCCCGCGGCGACTGGCTCGTGCGCAACTGCGAGGTCACCGGCGCCCGCTACCTGCTCGCCGCCGTCACCCACGACCAGGACGTGCTCGGCAAGGTGGTCGTCGGGCCGTACCTGCCCGAGGACGCGCCGGAGGCGTGGCTCCCCGCCGGCGACTGGGCGGCGCTGGTCGATCCCGAGCGCTTCGACGCGCTGCGCGCCGAGATGCGACGGCTGAACGACCGCACGCTGCGCAAGGTGATCACCAGCCTGCTCAAGGCGGTCGACGTGGTCTGCCACGCCGGCTACAAGCAGGTGCTCACGAGCCAGATGCACCTCGAGTCGATCACGGCGGCCTACGAGGAGCTCCAGCGCAAGAACCGCCAGCTCGAAGAGAAGAACGCGCTGCTCGAGGAGACGAACGAGCGCCTGCGCGAGATCGACAAGCTCAAGAGCAACTTCCTCGCGACGGTGAGCCACGAGCTGCGCACGCCGCTGACGTCGGTCATCGGCTACAGCGAGATGCTGCTCGAAGGCCTCGCCGGCCCGCTCGCCCAGGAGCAGCACGACTACGTCCGTACGATCATGGAGAAGGGCGAGAGCCTGCTGCACCTCATCAGCGGCATCCTCGACATCTCGAAGATCGAGAAGGGCGCCCAGGAGATCGTGCGCAACCCGGCGATGCCGGCGGACCTGGTCGAGTCGGCGCTCTCGTTCGTCCGGCCGCAGGCCACGAAGAAGCGGATGGAGCTCGTGATCGAGCTCGAGGCGGGGCTGCCGCTGCTGATGGTCGACACCTACAAGGTGCGGCAGGTGCTCATCAACCTGCTCGGCAACGCCGTGAAGTTCACGCCGGACGGCGGGCACATCGGCGTGCGCGCCCGGCGGTGGCAGCCGGACGGCGACGGTCGGGAGCACGTGCGCTTCGAGGTGGTCGACGACGGCATCGGCGTGCCTGCCGACAAGCTGGACCGGATCTTCGAAACCTTCTTTCAGGTCGACAACTCCCCCACGCGCGAGTACGGGGGCACGGGCCTCGGGCTCGCGATCGTGAAGAACTTCGTCGAGTCGCACGGGGGGCGGGTCTTCGTGGAGAGCGAGCTGTCGCGGGGCTCGACTTTCTCGTTCACCGTGCCGATCGAAGCCGAAGTGATGATGCTCACGTCGCCGCCGTCCGGAGTCCGCTGAACATGGCCTCGATTGTCGAGCCGCGAAAGATCCTCGTCGTCGACGACGACGACGCGATCCTCGAGCTGGTCCGCAAGATCCTGACGAGCCACGGCTACCCGTGCGACGTGGCCCGCAGCGGCGAGGAGGCGTTCGAGGCGCTGCGCCGCGAGCGCTACCACTCGGTCATCCTCGACGTGATGATGCCCGGCGTCGACGGCTTCACGGTCAGCGAGCGGCTGCGGCGCGACCCGAGCTTCGGCTCGCCGTACGTGATCTTCCTGACCGCGCGCGCCGATCACCAGAGTCTCGGCACCGGCTTCACCACGGGCGGCGTGCTCTATCTCACCAAGCCCTTCACCTCGAGCAAATTGCTCGATGTGGTGAAAGCGGTCACCGAGATGGGATAGAATGCGCGGCTTCCGACACGCGTGAACGACGACCCTCCCAGTCAACGCCCCCTGACGGCCCACGGTGAAGCCGGGCTGCTCGCGATCATCGCCGCCGAGCTCGACGGGGCCAGTGTGCCCGCCGACCTCGACGACGACTGCGCCCGGCTCGCGGGCCGCACCGACCTCGTCACCGCCGACACCCTGGTCGAGGGCGTGCACTTCGAGCTCGGGCGCGACGGGCCGGAACACGTGGGCGCCCAGGCCGCGGTGCAGAACCTGAGCGATCTGGCGGCCTCCGGCTGCGGACCGTCGGGGCTGTGGCTCGTCTGGTCGCTGTGCCTGCCGGCGGCGTGGGACGTGGCCGCCCTGGGCGCGCTCACCCGCGGCTTCGCCCGCACCGCGGCGCGCCACGGCGCCCGGGTGGTCGGCGGCAACCTGAGCCGCACGCCGGGCCCGGCGGTCATCGCCGTCACGGCCGGCGGGCCGCTTGCCGGCGCCCGTCCCCTCACCCGCCGCGGCGCGCGCGCCGGCGACGCCGTCTACGTCACCGGCGCGCTCGGCGACGCGGCCCTCGGCGTGGTCGAGCACGACGCGTCGGCCCGCGCCGCCCGTCACCGCTGGCGCCCGCACCTGGCCGAGGCCGCCGCCCTCGCCGTCTGGGGGCGCGTGACCGCGATGATGGACGTGTCCGACGGCCTGCTCCTCGACGCCGCCCGCCTCGCCGCCGCCAGCGGCGTGGCCGTCGATCTCCGCCGCGCCGACGTGCCCGTCTCCGACTTCTACCGGTCGCGCCGCGGCGACGACCTCGATCTCGCGCTGCACGGCGGCGAGGACTACGTCCTGCTGTTCACCGCGCCGCCCGCCGAACCGCCGCCCGTCCGGGCGTGGCGCGTCGGCCATTGCGCCCCGGGCGCCGGCCTCCGCCTCGACGGCGAGCCGGCCCGCCCGCAGGGCTACGATCACTTCGCCTAGAACCCATGGAATTCGTTCTACTTTTCGGTCTCCTCCTCCTCTCGGCCTTCTTCTCGGGCAGCGAGGCCGCGCTGTTCGGCCTCGGCAAGGTCGCCGTCAACCGCATGCGCCAGTCCGACGACCGGGCGGAGCGCCTCGCGGCGCACCTTCTCGAGGCGCCGCGGGACCTGCTCGTCACCGTGCTCTTCGGCAACGGCCTCGTGAACATCGCCTTCTCGGTGTGCTGCGCCTTCGTCGCGGCGCGCCACTTCGCCGGCGCGTCCCTGGCGACGCAGGCGGCCCTCGCCGTGGTCGTCGTCAGCCCGCTGCTGCTCTTCGGCGGCGAGGTCACCCCCAAGACGGTCGCCGCCCAGATGGGCGAGGCGCTCGCGCGCGCGGTGGCCGTGCCGCTGACGCTGTGGCGTGGCTTCATCCGGCCGGTGCGCGCGCTGCTCGAGCGGCTGAGCGACGGCGTCGTGCGGCGGTTCGGCGGCCCGCGCCCCGAGACCGCCGGCGGCCTCGGCGAGGACGAGTTCCTCACGCTGGTCGAGATGGGCGCCGAGGCGGGCATCGTCGACCAGCAGGAGCGCGCGCTCATCCGCAATGTGCTCGACTTCGACGACCTGCTCGTGCGCGACGTGATGGTCCCCGCCGAGCGCATGTTCTCGCTCTCCGAGGCCACGCCGGTGGCCGACGCCATGCGGGCGGTGATCGAGCACAAGTACAGCCGCATCCCGCTGTGGCGCGGCCGTCCGGACCGCATCGTCGGCGTGCTCTACGCCAAGGACCTGCTGGCGCAGCGCTGGGGCGCCGGGAAGCCGCGGACGCTGCGGCAGCTGATGCGCCGGCCGTTCTTCGTCCTGCCGAAGATGCGCGCCGACAACCTGCTCGAGACGTTCCGCCACCGGCGCATCCACATGGCCGTCGTCGTCGACGAGTTCGGCGGCGCGCACGGCGTGGTGACGATGGAGGACCTGCTCGAGGAGCTCTTCGGGCCGATCACCGACGTCGGCACCGAGCGCAAGGGCGAGGACGCCTCGCCGTGACCGCCCTCCTGCCCTGGCTCGTGGTGGCCGTCTGCGCCGTCCTGCAGGCGTTCTTCGCGGCGTCGGAGCGCTCGATCGTCGGCGCCAGCGGCCCGCGCCTCGAGGAGGCGGCGAAGGGCGGCGACGCGGCGGCGGCGCGGGTGCTGTGGTTCCGCAATCACCCCGAGCGCCTCTTCGGGACGACGCTGGTCGGCGCCAACCTGAGCCTCGTCACCGGCAGCACCGTGGCGGCGCTCACGCTGATGTCGCGCTTCGGCGGGACGACGGGCGCCTGGGTGACGCTGCTGCTCATGGCGCCGCTGCTGCTCGTCGGCGCCGAGATCGTGCCGAAGAGCCTGGCCCAGGCGCGCGCGACGACGCTCGCGCCCAGGCTCGCGCGCGCCCTGTACGCCGCCTACTGCGTGCTCATCGCGCCGGTGATGCTCGTCCGCGGCTACGCGCGCCTGCTCTCCCGCCTGCTCGGCATCGAGCGCGGCCGGCGCGTGGCCGTCTCCCGCGAGGAGCTGCTGCTCCTGCTGGACGCCGACGAGCCCGGCGGCGAGATCGACCGCGACGAAAGGCAAATGATCTCGCGCATCTTCACGTTCAGCCACCTCAAGGCGCGCGACGTGATGATCCCGATCGCCGACGTCTCGGCGGTGCCCGAGACGGCGACCGTGCGCGAGGCGGCGGTGTTCATGGCCGAGCACGGCTTCTCACGCCTGCCGGTGTATGGCGAGCGCATCGACGACGTGGTCGGCCTGCTGCACCACCTCGACCTGCTGGGCGCGGAGGACGGCACGCGCCCCGTCGGCGAGCTCGCCAGGCCGCCGCAGTTCGTGCCCGACGGCCAGGAGATCGACGACATCCTCGTCATCCTGCAGCGGCAGGCGGCCACCGTGGCGATGGTGGTCGACGAGTTCGGCGGCGTCATCGGCCTGCTGACGCTCGAGGACATCCTCGAGGAGATCGTCGGCGACATCGACGACGAGTTCGACGAGGGCGAGACGGCGGGGCTGTGGCGGCGCGCGGGCGAGAACTGGATCGTCAGCGCCCGCGCGCCGGTCGACCGCCTGAACCAGGTGTTCGGGCTGTCGATCCCCGAGTCCGACGAGTACGAGACGCTGGCCGGCTACCTGCTCGACCACTTCAAGCACATCCCGGCGCGCGGCGAGGACCTGACGGTCGGGGACGGCGTGAAGCTGAGCGTGCACCGCGCCAGCGAGCGCGCGATCGAAGAGGTGCTGGTCTCCGGCAAGGTCAGGGGGCCGCGCGAGGGTTGAGGCCCGCGGTCGCGCGGCGCGCACGGGTATCAGGCGCCCATGTCGGCCTTCGGCGGCATCTCGGCCCCCATGTCGGGGCGCGGCTCGGGGACGGGCTCGCCGCCGGCGTCGAGGCGCTCCTCGTCGGGGCGCGGGGGCTCGGCCTGGCTGCCAGCGTCGAGGCGGAAGCCGCCCGCCGACGGCACCGCCGACACCCAATAGGCGCCGAAGCTGTTCACGTCGGCGGTCACGACGAAGTTCTCACGGTCGTCACGGAACCCCTCGACGTCGGTGATCTCGCCGCGAGGCTCGGCCTCGCCGCCGCCCTCGGGCGTGATGTACGGCTGGTGCCGCAGCTTGAGCACGCGGCCCTGGGCCAGCTTCCCGCCGTCGTACGGCACGCGGATGGTGTAGGTGCCGTTGAGGCCGACGGGCGTCGAGGTCGTCACGTTGAAGACGTAGGAGGCCGCCTCCTCCTCGAGCGGCTCGCCGGCTTCGTACGCGGCGTTGGTCACGTCGGTGTCGTCGCTCAGGGCGTTGGCCTGGAACTCGGCGCTGCCGCCGGTCTCCGCGAGGGCGACCTCGCCGCCCTGGTCCGCCTGGATGCGCACGGTCTCCCGCTCGACGAGATCGCCGAGGATGCCGCCGCTCCCGCCGCTCTTCTTCTCCTCGCCACAGGCCATCGCCAGCGCCAACATCGCCGCAGCGGCGGCCAACCATCCCCCACGTCGCTTCAACAAGGCACCCCTCCTTCAGTCCAGATAGTAGGCCGCGCCGACGAAGGCGCTGAGGCGCTCCGCGGTGCGGTCGGTCGTCGTCTCGCCCGCGGGGCCGGCCACGACCGTCCGCCCGTCCGCGCGCTGATAGGTCACCGTGATGTCCAGGGAAATGCGACCGGTCTGCACGCCGGCCCCGACGGCGGCGCCGAGCCGCGGGCCGGGATCGGTGGCGCCGAACGCCCCCTCGTCGAACGCATCGACGTTGCTGCGCTGCGTGAAGAGCCCGGCGCGCAGCGCGAGGCCCTCCGCCGGCCAGATCTCGGCGCCGATCGCGGCGTCGAGCACCTGCGCCTTCTCGGCGGTCAGGCCCTCCTCGCCGAACAGGTCGGACTCGAGCGCCTGGTAGGCGCCGACGGGCGCGTCCCACGTGCCCTCGGCCGAGACGCGCCAGTGGCCGCGCTCGCCCCAGGCCACGCCGAAGGCCACCTCGAGCGGCAGCCGGTGCTGCGCCGTCAGGCCCTCCTCGCGGCCCTGCGAGAGCGTCGCGCCGCCCGGCACGGCCGTGCCCCAGCCGGCGCGCTCGCTCTGTGTGCGGCCGTCGGAGTAGAGGCGCAGGTTCGGGCTTTGGACCGCCAGGCCGAGCGAGAGGCGCCGCGCCGGCGTGTAGAGCGCCCCGGCGCGCAGCCCGGCGGAGAGGACCTCGAGCTCGGTGCGCGCCCACTGCGCGGTCACGTCGGTCGGCAGCCCGCCGGTCTCGCGGTCGAGCTCGACGGTGGTGCGCGCCACCACCGTGTGGTACCAGCCGAGCGCCGCCACGCCGATCGCCAGCGCCGCCGAGGGCCGGGCGCCCCACGACAGGCCGAACAGCGTCGTGCGGTGGGCCTCGTGGGAGCGCCCCGAGAGGCGCCGCAGCGGCACGCGGCCGCCGCCGAGCGACACGCCGTCGAGCAGCAGCTGGCGATCGAGATCCTCGACGTCGGTCTGCAGCACGAAGAACGCCGCCCCCTGGGCGAGCGCGTCTTCGCCGTCGCCGGTCAGGTCGCGGACGAGCGCGCTCGCCACCGGTGCCGCCCAGAGCTCGACCTCCTCGGCCGTGCCCGGCTCGCCGCCGCGCCGCTCGCCGTCGGCGACGCGCGTGCGCTCCGCCGAGAACACGCTCGCCGAGAGGCTGAACGTGCTCCGGCGCAGGTCCGCCAGCCCCGCCGGGTTCACGTAGGCCGCCGCCGGGTCGTCGGCCACCGCCACGTACGCCCCGCCGAGGCCCGCCGCGCGCGCGCCGGGCAGCAGGTTCCGCGGGTAGGCCTCCGAGGCGTGCGCCGCGCCGGCCGCCAGCAACAGCGCCGCCGCGATCGCCTCAGAACGCATAGGAGCCCCCGAGCGAGAAGCGCAGGGCGTGGCGCCGCACCGCGTCGGCCTCGCCGACGAGCCGCGCCCGGCCGTCGTCGCCGACCACCTGCCTCAGGCCGGGCGACGCGCCGGACGCGTAGGTGTAGCCGAGGCCGACGGTCATCGTCGTCGCGCCGTCGCGCTTCGTGAAGCCAAAGGCGGCGCCCATCTGGTCGACGACCTCGGGGGCGGCGGGATCGTCGCCGTCCGGGTGCTCGAGGCCCGCGAAGCGCGTGTAGGCGCCCGCGCGCACGGCCAGGTCTTCGTTCAGCACGAGCTCCGCGCCGAGCGCGCCGTTCACGATGGGCCGCGGCCGGATCGTCCGGGCCGGCAGGCCGCTCTCTTCGGGAGGGGCATAGGTGGCGAACGCGTCGCCGCCCGTCTGCCCCCGGACGTCCGCCGAGACCAGCCACGCGCCGCCGCGCCAGGCCACGCCGGCGTGCAGGCGCCACGGCGTGCGCACCTCCCAGCCGGTGTCGAAGGTCTGCCGCAGGTAGAGCCCCGCGGGCGCCTCCGGGCCCGGGCTCGCGCCCGAGGACCGGTAGATGTGCAGCGCGTCGTGCAGCGTCGGCGTCGGCGGGTAGAGCGTCAGGCCCAGCGCCCACGGCCCCGTCGCCCAGCGCGCGCCCGCCACGGCCACGAGCGCGCCGCGCGCCGCGTCGTAGTCGGCGCTCTCGAGGCGCAGCGCCGCCGGCGCCTCGGGTGCGCCGCCCGCCGCGGTCCGCAGCCGGTCCGACTCGCGCCGCCGCCGCAGCTCGTAGAAGAGCGAGGCCCCCACCGAGAGCCCGGGCGCAAGGCGCAAGGCGTACGAAGGCCCCGCCAGCCAGGTCTGGTCGGTGATCTCCACCTCGCGGACGACCGAGGCGTCGGTCCCCTCCGCCGCCACCGCCGCCGAGAGCGTCTCGCTCTCGGGGACGAGCAGCGACATCGCCACCGCCTGGTCGCGGTCCTCTCCGAGCAGCCACGCGACCCCGAACGCCGACGGCACGGTGGCGAGCTGCCGCGCCTCGAGCGGCTGGCCCTCGTCGCCGAGGCGCACCGCGTCCGCACGGCGGTAGAAGGACAGCTCGTAGAGGTCCAGGCTGCCGCCGAGCACCGAGCCCGGCAGCGCCACGAGCCCCGCCGGGTTGTACCAGGCGGCGGTCGGCTCGTCGGCGACCGCGGTGAAGGCGCCGGCGAGCGAGGCCGCGCGCTCGCCCAGCAGCGGCGCCGGCGTGTAGTGCCCCTCGGCGAGCGCCGTCCCCGCCGCGAGCAGCGACGCGGCCACCAGGCCTGGCGTGCGAACCGTCAAACGTCCCCTCCGATCGGCCCGATCAACGGAACACGGCGCCGCGGACCTGAGCGTCCGGCGAACGGCCGATGACCGGTGATGTGTGCGCGCGGGGGGGCTTCAGGGGCGGGTGGACGCGAAGATGCGCGGCGCCGGGCGGCCGGGCGGCGCGACGAGGCCGACGCGCTCGAGCAGGGTCTCGCGGAGGCGGTCGAAGTGCGCGGCGGCGCCCTCGACGTCGGGGCCGGCGTCCAGGCCGGCGAAGTAGGCGCCGCACCGCCCGAGGTGCGGCACGTGGGGCGGCGCGGGCGAGCAGACCGTCATCTCGTGGAGCCGGACGACGTAGGGCGCCTCGGGCCGGGAGGCCGCGGCCACCTGGAGCCCGCGCGCGTCGTGGGCCGTCGCGAGCGCGGCGTCGGGGTGGACCGCCAGCACCGACCGCAGCGCCGCGCCGAGGTCGAAGCGCGGCGGCAGGCCGCGGAGGACGGGGCTGCGCGGCTCCGCGCCGCACTGGTCGGCGAAGCAGCCGAAGGCGGCGCGCACGTCCTCGGCGATGACACAGCGCCGCCCGTCGGCCAGCCAGCGCGACAGGCCGTCGGGCATCTGCCAGAGGATGCAGTGCGCGTCGAACGCGAGCTCGAAGTGGTCCGGGAACAGGCGGAGCGGCGCGAACGCCCAGGCTGCACTCTCCGCGTCGGCCGCGCCGAGGCGCGCCTCCAGGAAGTCCGGCAGCTGCGCGCGGTCGACGGCCAGCCAGCGTACGCCGGGCGGCGCCGCGCCGGTGCGCCTGGCCGCCTCCTCCGCGCCCACGTCGCGCACGCACACCACGTAGTGCGGTTTCGAGCCGAAGAGCCGCCACGCGCCCCACAGCGACAGCCGCAGCGCCTCGTAGGCGCGCGGGCTCCCATCGCCCACGGTCCAGCGCAGCGCGAGGCGATCCTCTCCGTGGACTTCCCGACCGATCGTCACCGTCGTCCCTCCGTCCGATGATCGCCCCGAAAGCAGGAGGGTCGCCGACGCCGGAGGGTTTCGCGCCGGGCGCCGAGATCGTCGCCGCGAGCTTGCCCGCCGGTGCGGCCATGGGCGACCCTGCCGGTCGGATGAGCGAACGCCTCCTCGTCGCCGCCTTTACGCTGCGCGTCTTGTCGATCGGCGGAGTCCTCGTGCCCCTGTGGGGGCTCGGCCTCCCCGCCTTCCTGCTCCTCGATCCGCTGGCGACGCCGGCGGCCCGCGCCGGCGGTTCGCTGGCGGCGGCGCTGGCGGTGGCGGTCACCGTCGCCTCGACGCGCCTGCGGCTGCGCCGGCGGCCCGACCTGCCCATCGCCGGTCGCGCCG
Source organism: Myxococcota bacterium (assembly GCA_963169045.1). GTDB lineage: Bacteria > Myxococcota_A > Bradymonadia > UBA7976 > UBA1532 > CAUJDF01. The sequence goes on along the minus strand of CAUJDF010000052.1, from coordinate 76,605 downwards.
CGTTCGACATGGGCCTCGCGACCGCCCTCGCGGCCATCGCGCTGTGGGCCTGGGGCTCGTCGCAGCCGCGCATCCCCTACCTCGAGCAGTTCTCGCTGCTTTGCCTGCAGGTCGCCACCGGGTGGGCGGCGAGCGTTTGCGTGTACGTGGCGGGGCGGGCGCTGCTCCGGCGGCGACCGCAGGCGACGCCGATCGCGCAGTTGCCGGCCATCCGGCGCGTCTTCACGACCACCGCCGCCGTGCTCGGCCTGTTCGCGGCGGTGGTGCTCGGCATCGGGCTCGCCGGGCGCGCCGCGGGGGCGCGCGACCGCGAGCTGGTGACGCAGCTGCGCGCCTTCTGCGACCTCGGGGCGGCGGCGCTGGCGGGGGCGTCCACCGACGAGGAGCGCGAGGGCATCCTGCGGGCGCTCGAGGTCACGGCGAAGGTCGGCGTGGAGCTCTTCGAGGCCGGCAGCCGGCCGCCCGTGCTCGAGCGGGCGCACCTCGCGGCGCGGGCCGGCGACGACCACCTGCTCGCGGTGGCCGACGGCGTGCGGCTGCACCTGCTGCGCGCGGTCACCCCCCACGGCGACCTCTGGATCACCGCGGGCGCGAACGTGCGGCCCGACGTGCGCGCGCCCGACGACGCGCCGGGCCTCATCCTGCTGGCGCTGCTGGCGCTGGGGGCGCCGCTGGCGGCGGGGCTCGTGGGCCAGGACCTCGCGAGCCACCTCGGGCGCCTGACGCGCGCCCTCGGCGAGTTGGCCCACGCGCCTGGGGCGCCGGGCGTGCCCATCTCGAGCAACGACGAGGTGGGCGACCTCGCGGCGGAGCTCAACGCCACCTGCCGGCAGTTCGACGAGGAGAACCGGCGGCTCGCCGCCGATCTCGATGCCGCCGCCGCCAGCGACCGCGCCCGCTCGCGCTTCCTCGCCGCCGCCAGCCACGAGCTGCGCAACCCGCTGAACAGCATCATCGGCTTCTGCCACGTGCTGCGGGAGCGCGGCGGCCTCAACGAAGCGCAGACCGAGGACGTGCTGCTCATCGAGTCCGCCGGCGACCAGCTCCTGCGGCGCGTCGACGACATCCTCGACCTGTCGCGCATCGAGGCGGGCGAGGAGCAGCCGCTCGACCCCCGCCCGCTCGACCTCGCCCGCCTCGCCGCCGAGGTCCTCGAGGCCCGCGGCGAGGGCGCGGCGCCCGGCGTGGCGGTGGGGCTCGACGCCTCCCCCGGCACACCGCCGGCGCTCGCCGACGCGCAGCGCGTGCGGCAGGTCCTCGAGAACCTCGTCGGCAACGCGCTCAAGTTCACGCGCGAGGGCTTCGTGCAGGTGGGCGTCGGCACCGATCCGCACGGGGCGGTGCACCTGCAGGTGGCCGACAGCGGTCCCGGCATCCCCGAAGACGAGCTCGAGTCCATCTTCACCGAGTTCCACCGCGTGGAGAGCGAGCGCCAGGTGGCCGGCACGGGCCTCGGCCTCGCCATCGCGCGCCGGATCGTCGAGCAGCACCGCGGCCGCATCTGGGTGGAGTCGCGGCTCGGCCAGGGCAGCACCTTCCACGTCGTGCTCCCCGCCGCCAGGCCCGAGGACGCATGAGCGCGCCTGCCCGGAGGACGCGGTGAGGCGCCTGTCGCCCGTGACGGCGGCGACGCTGGTCGCGCTGGCCGGCGTCGCCGCCGGCGCCGCGCTGGCGCTGTTGCTCGTGCCGCTGCTGTCGGCGACGGTCGCCTCGACGCCCCTCTGGCGGCGCTGGCTGCTCACCGTGGCGGCGCTCTTCGGCCCGTGCATCGTGCTCTGGTGCCGCATCGCGCTGCGGCCGCTGCTCGAGCCGGGCGCCGACCCCGCCGCCCGCCGGCGCGCGGCGCACGACTTTCCCTTTCGAGTCGCGAGGTTGTGCTTCGGGGCAGCGCTGGGATCCGGCGTGGCGACCGGCGCCGGCCTGTGGCTGAAACATCGGGAGGAGCCGGCGGCGGCGCTGGCGGCCGGCGTCGTGACCTACCTCGTGCTGGTCCTGCCGATCATCGCCATCTACCTCGGCGCGCGGCAGGTGCTGCACCGCGAGGCCGCGGGGCCCGTCGGCGCGGGGCCGGTCCCCGGCGTGCGGCAGTCGGTGCGGCTGCGCCTCGCGCTCGCCGTGCAGTTCCCGGTCGTGGTGTCGATGGCCGGGCTGGTGATGGTCGAGCAGTACAACGACATCGCCTACCACCACGCCCAGTCGCGCTTCTACCAGGAGCAGTACACGCAGGCGCTCTCGCGCGTGCTGCTGACGCTGAAGGATCCGGCGGACCGCGCGGCGGCGATGCGCGATCTGCGGCCCCCGCCGGGCATCGAGCCGCGGACGTGGCCGTCGCCGGCGGACGGCGCGGCGAGCTTCGGGCTGCTCGTCGATCCCGACCCGGAGCGACCGCTCGACACGCGGCTCGCGCCGTTCCTGCTGCTGGCGCTCGTGACGGCGTGCGGCGCGCTGCTCGGGGGCTGGCTCGCGCGCGAGGTGACCGGGGAGCTGGGCGCCGCGACACGCGCGCTGCGGGCGCTGCGGCAGTCGGCGCTGCCGGCGCCGATCGCGCCGCCGGCGGAGCTCTCGCTCCGGGAGACCGGGGCGCTGGTGGCGGCGCTCGGGGAGGCCGTGGGCGCCTACCAGGCGCGCGAGCAGGCGATCCGCGAGGCGGCGGAGGCGCGCCGCCGCGCGGAGCAGGCCAAGTCGCGCTTCCTCGCCCACCTGAGCCACGAGCTGAAGAGCCCGCTGAACAGCATCCTCGGCTTCAGCGAGGTGCTGCTCGCCGGCCTCGACGGCGACCTCGAGCCGGACCAGCGCGAGAAGCTGGCGATCATCTGGCGCAGCGGCGACATGCTGCTGCGCTACATCCTGGCGCTGCTCGATCTCGCACGCATCGAGGCCGGCGACGGCGACGCGCGGCGCCTGGGCTTCGAGCCGGCGCCCCTCTCGGCGGGCGAGCTCGAGCAGTGCATCCGGCGGCAGTGGCGGACGGATCCGCTGCGCGTCCTTTGCCTCGAGCTGCGCAACGAGGCGCCCGATCCCGACACTCCGCGCACGGTGGTCGATCCGGCGCGGACGGCGCGCGCCGTGGTGCTCGCGGCCGGGATGCTGCTCGACGCGGTGGAGCGCGGGACGGCCGCGGTCGTCTGCCGGGTCGACGAGGCGGGCCTGCTGGTGGTCGACGTCGGGCTCGCCGCGGCCCATGCCGAGGACGCCGACCGCCGCCAGCTCTGCGAGCAGCTCGCCGACGGCGAGGATCCGGCGCACCTCGGCGCAGCCACCACCGTGATGGCGCTGCTGCGCAGCGTCGCCGTGGCCCAGGGCGGCGCCCTCGAGGTCGAGGCCGGGCACTGGCCGCGACTTCGCTTCCGTTTCCCGCCTCCCGCGCGAGGGTGTGCTAGATCGTGACGATGCACAGCACTGTGAGCTCCTCGGACCCGGCCCGCGCGGCCCTCGCGCGGCTCGCCGACGCCCTCGGCCGCGTGATCCTCGGCAAGAGCGAGGTGGTGCGGCACGCGCTGACCGCCGTGCTCGCCGGCGGCCACGTCCTGCTCGAGGACGTCCCCGGCGTCGGCAAGACGACGTTGGCCCAGGCCATCGCGCTCGGCCTCGGGTGCACCTTCCGGCGCATCCAGTTCACGAGCGACCTGTTGCCCGGCGACATCCTCGGCGTGACCGTCTACGACGCGGCCCGCGGCCGCTTCGACTTCCGGCCGGGCCCGATCTTCGCGAACGTCGTGCTCGCCGATGAGATCAACCGCACGACGCCGAAGACCCAGTCGAGCCTGCTCGAGGCGATGAACGAGGGGCAGGTCTCCATGGACAATGAGACCCGCCCCCTGCCCGACCCGTTCATCGTGATCGCGACGCAGAATCCGCAGGAGTTCCACGGCACCTACCCGCTGCCCGAGAGCCAGATGGACCGCTTCCTGGTCCGCCTGCGCATGGGCTATCCCGACGCCGCGGTCGAGCGCACCATCCTGCAGGGCCGGCGCGGCGCCGGGCCGGTGAGCGCGCTCGAGCCGCAGCTGTCGATCGAGGGGCTGCGGGCGCTGCAGGCGGCGGTCGACGACGTGCGCGTCGACGACCTGGTGCTCGACTACATGATGGCGCTCGTCCTCGAGACGCGGCGCACGCCGTTCCTCGAGCTCGGCGTCAGCACGCGCGGCGCCCTGGCGCTGCAGCGCGCCGCCCGGGCGCGCGCGCTGCTCGACGGCCGCGACTACGTCCTGCCCGACGATGTGAAGGCGCTGGCGCTGCCGGTGCTCGCCCACCGCGTGACCGTCGCCGGCGAGACCGACGGCGCCCAGCACGGCCGTCGCGAGGCCGAGCGCGTCATCCGCGAGCTGCTCGACCAGATCCCCGTCGGGATCTGACGCCCCGACGCCCGCGGGCGTCAGTCGAAGAAGTCGCGCAGCTTGTCGAGGAAGGACTTGCGCTGCGGGTGCGCGCCGCCGGCTTCGTGGCCGTCGCTCTCGCGCTCGAACGCCTCGAGCAGCTCGCGCTGCTTCGCGGTGAGCTCGGTGGGCGTCTCGATCTGCAGGCGCACGAGCTGGTCGCCGCGCGCGCCGGCGCGCAGCCCGGGCAGGCCCTTGCCGCGCAGGCGCATCACGGTGCCCGACTGCGTGCCCGGCGGCACCTTCACCTTGGCCCGGCCGTCGAGGGTGGGCACCTCGAGCTGCGCGCCGAGCGCCGCCTGGGGGAACGAGATCGGCACCTCGCACACCAGGTCGCTGCCGTCGCGCTCGAAGAACGGGTGCTTCTCGACCCGCACCTCGACGTAGAGGTCGCCGTTCATGCCGCCCTGGCGGCCCGGCTCGCCCTCCCCCTCGAGGCGGAGCTTCTGACCGGAGTCGACCCCGGCGGGCACCCGGATGGTGAGCGTGGCCTCTTCCTCGACGAGGCCGGTGCCGCGGCACCGCGGATCGGCGTCGCGCACCACCGTGCCGCGGCCGAAGCAGTGCGGGCACGGCTGCACGAGCGAGAGGAAGCCGCGCCGCACCCGCACCTGGCCGAGGCCGTCGCACGTCGCGCAACGCTCCGGCTTCGTGCCGGGGCGCGCGCCGCTCCCGGCGCAGGCCGGGCACGTCCGCGGCCGCCGCACCCGCACCGGCGCCTCGACGCCGCCCGCCACCTGCTCGAGCGTCAGCGACACCGTCGTGTGGATGTCGCGCCCATGGTGCGTGCCGCCACGTCGGAACCACGACCCGAACAGCTCGTCGAACAGGTCGCCGAAGACGTCCTGCAGGTCCTCCGGGTTGACGTAGACGCCACCCGGCCCCGGCCCGACGGGCGGCGCCTGCGCGTGCCCGAAGCGGTCGTAGTGCGCGCGCTTGTCCGGATCGGACAGCACCGCGTACGCCTCGTTGACCTGCTTGAACTTCTCCTCGGCGCTGGCGTCGCCGGGGTTCTTGTCGGGGTGGAACTGGATCGCGAGCTTGCGGAACGCCTTCTTCAGGTCGTCGGGCCGGGCGTCGCGCGAGACGCCGAGGACCTCGTAGTAGTCCGCCTGCAAGGGACGGCTCAGTTCTTGGCGTCGGGGCGGCTGCGCGCGGCGTCGGAGTACATCGCGTCGGCGATGCGATACGCCGACTGCTCGAGGTTCTGGATCGCCAGCCGCAGCTCGTCGGGATCGTGGGTGTTCAGCACGGCGCGGAGCGTGTCGAGGTCGGTGCGGATCTCCTCGACGTCGAGCGGCGAGATCATCTCGCCGAACTCCTTCAGCGACGTCTCAGTGCTGTGCATCAGATGCTCGGCCGTGTTGCGCAGCTCGACGAGCCTCTTGCGCAGCTCGTCGTCGCGCTTGTGCGCCTGCGCGTCGGTCACCATGCGCTCGATCTCGCGCTCGGTCAGGCCGCTCGACGCGTGCACCTGCACCGACAGCTCGCGGCCGGTGCCGCGGTCGCGCGCGCTCACGTGCAGGATGCCGTCGGTGTCGACCTCGAAGGTGACCTCGATCTGCGGCACGCCGCGCGGCGCCGGCGGGATGCCCACCAGGTCGAAGCGCGCCAGCGAGCGATTGTCCTTGGCCATCTCGCGCTCGCCCTGCAGCACGTGCACCGACACCATCGGCTGGTTGTCGACGGCGGTGCTGAAGACGTTGCTGCGGCTGTACGGGATGGTGGTGTTGCGGTCGATGATCTTGGTGAACACGCCGCCCTGCGTCTCGACGCCCAGCGACAGCGGGATCACGTCGAGCAGCAGGACGTTGTCGACCTCGCCGGTGAGGACGCCGCCCTGGATGGCTGCGCCGATGGCGACGACCTCGTCGGGGTTCACGCCTTTGCTCGGCGCGCGGCCGAAGAACTCGGCGACGCGCTCCTGCACGCGGGGCATGCGCGTCATGCCGCCGACGAGCAGCACCGCGTCGATGTCGTTGATCGTCAGACCGGCGTCGTCGAGGGCGATCTGGCAGGGGTCGAGCGTCTTGTCGACCAGGTCCTCGACGAGCGACTCGAAGCGCGTGCGCGTGATGCGCACGTTCAGGTGCTTGGGGCCGGTGGCGTCGGCGGTGATGAACGGCAGGTTCACCTCGGTCTCGAGCGCCGACGACAGCTCGTGCTTCGCCTTCTCGGCGGCCTCTTTCAGCCGCTGCAGCGCCATCTTGTCGCCGCGCAGGTCGATGCCGTCGGTCGCCTGGAACTCCTCGAGGAGGTGGTCGACCAGACGCATGTCGAAGTCTTCGCCGCCGAGGTAGGTGTCGCCGGCCGTGGCGCGCACCTCGAACACACCGTGGTCCATCTCGAGGATCGAGATGTCGAACGTGCCGCCGCCGAGGTCGTACACCGCGATGCGCTGGGCGCCCTGGCGATCCATGCCGTAGGCGAGCGCGGCGGCGGTCGGCTCGTTGATGATGCGCTTGACGTCGAGGCCGGCGATGCGACCCGCGTCCTTCGTGGCCTGGCGCTGGCTGTCGTTGAAATAGGCGGGGACGGTGATGACCGCCTCGGTGACCTCGTCGCCGAGGAAATCCTCGGCGGTCTGCTTCATCTTTCCGAGGATGAAGCTCGAGATCTCGGCGGGGCTGTAATCCTTGCCGCGCAGGTGCACCCAGGCGTCGCCGTTCGTCGCCTTGATGATGCGATAGGGGTAGCGATCGAGGTGGGCGACGAGCTCGGGGCTGTCGATCTTGCGCCCCATGAGGCGCTTGACGGCAAAGACGGTGTGCTCCGGGTTGGTCACCGCCTGGCGCTTGGCGATCTGCCCCACGAGGCGCTCGCCGCTCTCGGTGAGAGCGACCATCGACGGGGTCGTCCGGCTCCCCTCGGAGTTCGGAATGACGACCGGATCGCCGCCCTCGATGATGGCGACGCACGAGTTCGTCGTTCCCAGATCGATCCCGATGATTCTGGCCATCGCTACGCGTCCCCCGGGGCCCGATGATTCCAGGGAATTCCGTGGAAGTCGAACTTTCCTGACGTACCCGAAGGTGTCAGGCCTGCGCGCCGTCGCCGTCGGCGCCGCGCGAAACGATGACCATGGCGGGGCGGACGAGACGCTCGTGGAGCATCCATCCCTGCTGGAAGACCTCGACCACCGTCCCGGGCTCGACGTCGTCGCGTGGGATCTGCGTCATGGCTTCATGGAAGGTCGGATCGAAGGGCTGGCCCTTGGGATCGAAGGGCTTCGCCCCGTGGCGCTCGAGGGTGCCGAGCAGCTGCTTGAGCACCATCTGCACGCCCTGCCCCAGCGGGCTTTCGGCGTCGGCAGCGTGGCTGACGGCGCGCTGGAGGTTGTCGGCGACGGGCAGCAGGTCTTTCAGGATGCCTTCGATCGCGAACTTCTTCTGTTCTTCACGCTCGCGGGCGAAGCGCTTGCGTGCGTTCTCGAGGTCGGCGGCCACGCGGTAGGCGCGGCTCTTCCACTCGTCGAGCTCCTTGGTGGCGGCCTCGCGCTCGGCGTCGGAAGCCGGCGCGGCCGGCTCCTCGGCGGGCGGCGGCTCGGACTCGGCGCGCACCCGGCCGTTCTCGTCGAGCGCGGCGGCAGCGGCCTCCATGGCGGCCTTCAGCGCGTCGGCGCCCTCGCCGGCGCCCTTGTTCTGATCGCGGGACATGGAAACTCCGTCGAAGCCGCAAGGGGCGGCGACCCGGTCAGGCCGCCGCTCCGGAGGCGTGGAGGATACCGCTGATCGTCTCGGCTGTGTACCCGACCAGCGGCACGATGCGCGAATAGTTGAGGCGCGCCGGACCGACGACGGCGACGGTGCCGAGGCGACGCCCGCCGACGCCGTAGGCGGCGCCGACCACCGTGCAGCCGCGCAGGCCCTCGATGGCCGTCTCGCCGCCGATGAGCACGCGCGGGCCGTCGGCGGCGTCGATGCGGTCGAGCAGGTCGAGCAGGCGGCGCTTGTCTTCGAGCGCGCGCAGGATGGCCGTGGCGCGCTCCGGATCGCCGCTCGGCCCGAGGAAGTGGGCGCGGCCCTCGACGATGACCGCCTCGTCGGCGGACTCCTCTTCGGGGAGCGCGCGCTCGGCGAGGCGCAGCGCGTCGGCGTCGGCGGGCGAGGTGGCCGAAAGCTGGGCGCGCAGGCGGGCGCGGGCGTCGGCCAGCGTCAGGCCGGCGAAGCGCTCGTTGAAGAGGTTCTGCGCGCGCCGCAGCTCGGAGGCCGCCGTCGGCCGCTCGAGGCGGACGACGCGGTTGCGCAGGCCGCCGTCGGCGAGCACGGCCACCGCCAGCAGGCGGCCGGCCTCGATGGGGACCAGCTCGAGGCGGCGCAGCTCGACGGTGTCGAGGCGCGGACGGCGGCCGAGCGCGGTGAGCGTGTGCGCGATGGCGAGGTGGCGCGAGGCGGTGGCCACGAGCGCGTCGGGTCCCTCGGGCGCGCCGGCCAGCGTGGCGTCGATCAGCGCGCGCACCGCGTCGGGCAGCCGCGTCGGCCCCAGCAGGTGGTCGACGTAGACGCGCAGGCCGTGCTCGGTGGGCACCCGCCCCGAGGAGGTGTGCGTCTGCTCGAGCAGGCCGGCCCCGTCGAGCTCGGCCATGATGGTCCGCACCGTGGCCGGGCTCACCTCGAGGCCGCTCTTCTCGAGCGCCGCCGCGGAGCCCACCGGCTCGCCCGTGCGCTGGTGCAGGCCGACGACCGCGCGCAGCACCGCCGCCGCGCGGACGCTCAGCCCCGGCACGGACGCGTCACGACGACCGCGACCGCGAACCCTCGGCACTCTCCTGCGCATGACTTCGCAACATATGCGCGCCGGCGCGCCGGTGTCAAGCGGCGGAACCCGCCGTGATTCCGGGCATTTAGCCGTCGGTCAAATCGAGGATGACGCGATTGAGCAGCAGTCTCCCCGCGTCGGTGACGCGCCACAGACCGGGCTCGACGGCGAGGAGGCCGCGGTCCGCCGCCCGCCGGGCGTTCCGGCCGTAGCGGGCCTCGAGCGCGGCGTCGACGGGCAGGCCGCGGTCGAGGCGCAGCCCGGTCATGAGGCGCTCCTCGAGCAGCGTCTCGGGATCGAGGCGCTCGCGGAACATCTCGCGGGGCGCGCCGGCGAGCGCGGCGTCCATGTAACGCATGGCGTGGCGCTCGTTCTCCCAACGTTCGCCCTGGGTTCCGAGCTTGCGGAAGCCGTTGGCGCCGGCGCCGAGCGCCAGGTACTCGCCGAACGTCCAGTAGATCGAGTTGTGGACAGCCTCGCGCCCCGGGCGGGCGGCGTTGCTGACCTCGTAGGGCACGATGCCTGCCGCGGCCAGGGCGGCCCGCGTGCCCTCGTAGATCGCGACCTGGTCGTCCTCGGGCGCGGTCAGCACCTCCCCGCGGGCGGCGCGCGCCCCGAAGGGCGTCGCCGGGGCGATGGTGAGCTGGTAGGTCGACACGTGCGTGGGATCGAGCGCGACGGCGGCGGCCACGTCGGCGAGCGCGTCGTCGACGGACTGCCCGGCGACGCCCTGGATCAGATCGAGGCTGAGGTCGTCGAAGCCGGCGGCGCGGACGGCGTCGACGGCGACGCGGTTGTCGGCGGCGGACTGCCGGCGGCCGAGGCGCCGCAACGTCGTGTCGTCGAACGACTGCGTCCCGAGGCTGACGCGGTTCACGCCCGCCGACCGGTAGGCGCGCAGGCGATCGGGCGTGATCTCGCCGGGGTTGCACTCGAGCGTGACCTCGGCGCCCGCGGTCAGTCCGAGGCGCGCCGCCACCGCGTCGACGACCGCCGCGACGCAGGCCGCCTCCCAGAGGCCAGGCGTGCCGCCGCCGAAGTACAAGCTGACGGCGGGCGCGCGGCCGGAGAAGTCGGGCGCGCGCGCGGCGAGCTCGGCGAGGACGGCGTCGCGGTAGAGCGCGTGCGGGACCTCCGCTGTGGCGAGGACGTTGAAGTCGCAGTAGGGGCAGCGCTGGTGGCAGAACGGGAAGTGGACGTAGACGCCGAGGGCGTCACCAGGTCCCGTCGACCCGACGGATGAAGTCATAGGGGTAGCCCACGTCGAAAACGCTCGCCTCGTCGAGCCGGCGCGAGAGATCGGGCGGGAGCTGCAGGTCCGCGCCCTTCAGGTTGTCCTCGAGCTGCTCGACGCTGCGCGCGCCGATGATCACCGAACTGACGGTCGGGCGCGTCAGCAGCCAGGCCAGCGCCACCGCCGTCGGCGTCGTGCCGAGCGCCTCGGCGGCGTGCACGACCGCCTCGATGATCCGCCAGTTGCGATCGACGTCGAGGGCGGCGAGGCGCTCCTTCCACTTGTCGAGGCGCGTGCCCGGCGGCGGCTGTTGTCCCCGCCGGTACTTGCCGCTGAGCAGGCCGCCCGCCAGCGGCGACCACGGCAGCAGCCCGATGCCGTGCCGCTTCATGTACGGGAGGTGCTCGCGCTCCAGGCTGCGCTCGATCAGGCTGTACTGCGCCTGCAGCGTCGCGAAGCCGGTGAAGCCGCGCTTGTCGCTGATCCAGTCGGCTTCGACCAGGCGACAGGCGGCGTAGTTGGACGCGCCGTAGTAAAGGATCTTGCCCTGGCGCTGCAGGTCGTCGAGCGCCCGCACGACCTCGGCCTCGGGGGTCCGCGCGTCCTGCATGTGGATCTGATAGAGGTCGATGTAGTCGGTCCGCAGCCGCTTCAGGCTGTCCTCGCAGGCCTGCACGATGCGCCGCCGACTGGCGCCGGTGCCGAGCGGGCCATCGGCCATGCGGAAGCGGCACTTCGTGGCGAGCACCACCCGGTCGCGGTGGCCGCGGTCGGCGAACCAGCCGCCGATGACGCGCTCGCTGAGGCCGTCCTGCCCGTACACGTCGGCGGTGTCGACGAAGTTCACGCCGGCGTCGAGCGCGGCGTCCATCATGCGCCAGCTCTCGTCCTCGCTGGCGCCGATGCCGTGCATCATCTGGCCCTCGGCGGCCTCCCCGAAGGTCATCGCGCCGAGGCAGATCGTCGAAACCTGTACGCCCGTTCGGCCCAGGGACCGGTACTCCATCGTCGTCGCCCCCACGGAATCTCGCGGTACTAGATGCCTCGGCGGCCTGGACGTCGCAAGCACAAGGCGAAGCCCCGGGCGCGCGCTCGGCCGGGTTCGAGCACGGGGCGCGGCGGACGAGCGTGGCGTGGCTTGCCGGAACGTTCGGGCCGGGCGTATACGTTCCAGCCCCCATGGACGCCATCTATCTGGATCACGCCGCGACCACGCCGCTCGCCCCCGCGGTGGCCGACGGTCTGGCGGAGCGGCAGCGCGCGCTGTTCGGCAACCCGTCGTCGATGCATCCGGTCGGGCGCGCGGCGGCTCGGGCGCTCGAAGAGGCGCGCGAGGCGCTGGCGGGCGCGCTCGGCGCCCGGCCCGAGAGCGTCGTGTTCACGTCGGGCGGCACCGAGTCGCTCGGCATGGCGATGCTCGGGGGCGGCGGCGAGAAGCCGGCGCGCGTGGCCGTCTCGGCGGTCGAGCACTCCGCGGTCCGCAACGCCGCCGACGGCCTGCGCGAGCGGCGCGGCTGGACCGTGGACGAGGTCCCGGTGGACGCGCAGGGCCGCGTGACGCCCGAGGCGCTCGCCGCCTGCGTGCGCGCGGACACGCGCCTCGTCGCGGTGATGCTCGCCAACAACGAGATCGGCACCGTCAACGACGTCCCCACCCTGGCGCGCGTCGTCCGCGACCGCGCCCCGCGCGCCCGCCTCGTCGTCGACGCGGTGCAGGCGTTCGGCAAGGTGCCGGTCGACGTGCGCGCACTCGACGCGGACTTCGTCGCGGTGACGGCCCACAAGCTCGAGGGACCCAAGGGCGTCGGCGCGCTCTGGGTGCGCACGCCGCAGGCGCTCGCGCCGACGTTCAAGGGCGGCGGGCAGGAGCACGGCCTGCGCGGCGGGACGCAGCCGGTGCCGCTCATCTGGGCGTTCGCGCGGGCGGCCACCCTGCCTCGCGCGCCGCTCGCCGCGCGCCGCGACCGACTCTGGGCGGCGCTGCAGGCGCAGGTCGCCGGCCTCACGCTCACCGGCGCCCCGCCCGGCCCGGAACGCCTGCCGCACAACCTGCACGTGTGCGTGCCGGGCGTGCCCGGCGAGCCGCTGCTCAACGCGCTGGCCGCCGCCGGCGTGTACGTCTCGACCGGCAGCGCGTGCGGTGCGAAGGCGCCGTTCAGCCGCGTGCTGCGCGCCATCGGCCGCCGCGCCGAGGACGGCGCCTACATCCGCCTGAGCGTCGGCCGCGCCACCACCGAGGCCGAGGTCGACGAGGCTGCGCGCCGCTTCGGCGCGGCCGTTTCCACCCTCCGCGATGTCTATGGAGGCACCCGCCCGTGACGCCCCCGCGCGCCGACTACACGATGTTGCTGATCCGCATCGGCGAGGTGTGGCTCAAGGGCCGCAACCGCGGCGAGTTCCTCGACAAGCTGCGCCGCAACCTGCGGGCCTCGCTCGCCGCGGCCGTGCCCGGCGCGAAGCTGCAGGGCCACTATGCCCGCTACTTCGCCGTGCTCCCCTCCCCCGAGGGCCTCGAGGCGGCGCTGGCCGTCGTCGCCGACACGCCGGGGGTCAGCAGCGTCAGCCCGGTGCGCCGCGTGCCGTCGGACCTCGAGACGATCACGACCGAGGCGCGCCGGCTGGCGGCGGTCGAGCTCGCCGGCGCCACCGGCACCTTCGCCGCCGACGCGCGCCGCTCGCTCAAATCATTCCCGCTGACCTCGCCGGCGCTCAACGCCCACGTCGGCGGCGCCGTGGCCGGCGATCTCGGCCTGCGCGTCGACCTGAAGCGCCCGAACCACCGCCTCGGCATCGAGGTCGCCGAGGAGGGCACGTACCTCTGGGTGCGCACCCTCCCGGCCGTCGGCGGCCTGCCGGTCGGCACGACCGGGCGCGTGTTGCTGCTGCTGTCCGGCGGCATCGACTCGCCGGTGGCCGGCTACCTCGCGCAGAAGCGCGGCTGCGCGCTCGACGCCGTCTACTTCCACTCGCCGCCCTTCATCGGCGAGGCCAGCCGCGAAAAGGTCGAGGATCTCGCGCGCACCCTGGCGCCGCGGCAGGGCGGGCTCTTGCTGCACGTCGTGCCCTTCACCGCGGTGCAGACCGAGATCCGCAAGCGCTGCGATCCGCGGCTGACGGTGCTTCTCTACCGCCGCTTCATGTACCGCATCGCCGGCGCGCTGGCGGCGCAGCTCGGCTCCGCGGCGCTCTGCACCGGCGAGAACCTGGGCCAGGTCGCCAGCCAGACCCTCGAGAACCTGACGCTCGTCGACAACCTGACGGGCCTGCTCACGATGCGACCGCTGCTCACCTACGACAAGCTCGAGACCATCGCCATCGCGCGGCGCATCGGCACGTTCGAGCTGTCGATCCGGCCGTTCGACGACTGCTGCACGCTGTTCGTGCCCAAGCATCCCGCCATCCGCGCGCCCGTCCGCGCCCTCGAGCACGAGGAGGCGAAGCTCGACGTCGACCACCTCGTCCGCGCCGCGCTCGCCGGGGTCACGTCGACGCGTCTGTAGAGCAATGGACGACCGCCTTCCCTTAGGTTAAGCAAGGCTGCTTTTTTCCTCGGGGGAGGAGTCGGGACATGTGGAGGATCCGCAGAGGCGTCGTGTTCGCCGCCTTCGCGATGTGGTTCGTGGCGGGCTGCGACGGCGAGGGGGGCGGCGGCGGCGACGACGTCCTCGACCCCGACGCCGGGCCGGGGATCGGCGACGCCGCCCGCGAGGACGGCGGTCCCGTGACGCCGCGGGACGGCGGCGAGCCCGACGAGGGGCCCGGCGACGCCCGCGTGGACCGCGACGGCGACGCACGCGACGCCGCGCCGCCCGACCTCGGCCTGCTGCCCGACATGTTCCCGGGCACCCCGATCGAGACCTGCGAGGACGCCTGCGGCCGCTACGAGAGCTGCAACCGCCTCGGGGAGATCTTCGGCGACGGCGAGGCGTGCATGCGCCGCTGCGAGCGCGTCTCGCGCACTGGTCGCCCCGCCGTGTGGTTCGACTGCCTCGAGGTCGAGTCCTGCCGCCAGCTGCAGCTGTGCCGGCCGCCGCGGGTGGAGCCCCTGCCCTGCGCCGAGACGTGCGCGCGCGTCGTCGAGTGCGGCGCCGGCGGGATCACCGCGGACGCCTGCGCCGCGGCCTGCGAGTCGAGCGGCGAGCCGTTCCGCGCCTGCGGCGAGACGCTCGTCGAGGCCTGCGACAACGACGGCTTCGTCCAGTGCCTCGGCACCAGCGTGTTCGCCATCTGCCAGTCGGCCTGCGGCGTCGTCGGGCAGTGCGGCGTGCAGGATGCGGCCGAGTGCCTCGTCCAGTGCGTCGACCGCAACCTGGGCGACGATCCGCTCGCGCAGCTCCGCGCGCGGCAGCTCGCCCAGTGCACGGCGGCCGCGGCGCAGGACTGCCAGCGCGTCTCGGAGTGCGTGACGCCGCCCCAGCCCGGCCAGGGGCCGCCGCGGGTCGACCAGGCGCAGTTCTGCGCCGCCTACGACGGCTGCCAGTTCGAGTTCGAGTTCGGCGTCCCGTGTGAGGAGATCTACCAGGAGTTCGTGGACTTCTCCGGCCCCGGCGGTCTGCAGTGCGCGGTCCAGGCGATGCAGGCGCGCTGCGACCTCGACCTGTTCCTCAACTGCTTCGACAACGGCGGCGGCGGCGTCGATCCGGTCGCCCGCGACTGCGGCCGGCTGTGCGAGGCGCAGGACGTCTGCGGGATCATCGAGGGCGAGCGCGTCGAGTGCGTGACCGCCTGCATCGGCGACGAGCAGCAGGACCGCGACCTCGCGGAGCGCGCGCAGATCCAGCTCGGCTGCGCGAACAGCGACCGCTGCGACGCCCTGGACGAGTGCCTCGACGGCGCGTCGTCGGCGGCGCAGTGCGAGGCCCACTGCGCCCGCCTCGAGGGCTGCGGGCTCGCCGGCGACGACTGCGCGGCGGCCTGCGACGCGGTCTGGCCCCGCGACCGGCACGCGCGCTTCCGCGACTGCGTCGCCGCCGCCGCGGAGGCCGGCAACTGCGAAGTGATGGCCGGCTGCGAAGTCCCGCCGTCCATGCCGTGCGCGCAGGTCTGCGCGCGCATCGAGGAGTGCGGCCTGCAGGCCGTGCCCGGCTGCGCCGGCGCCTGCGACGACGCGCACTTCGCCGACCCCGTGCCGACCGAACAGGTGACCGCGTGCGTGCTCACCGCCCCCGCCTGCCTCGACGGCGAGCACAGCGTGCAGCGCTGCCTGCGCACGCCGGACCGCGGCCGCGAGTGCCTCGGCTGGTGCCGCGCCGCCTCCGCCGAGTGCGGCGCCGAGGCGCCGCAGGACCTGGGCGCCTGCCTCTCGGCGTGCGGCGCGGGCCTCGTCGGCGACGAGGGCCTGCGCTTCGAGGTGGCCCGCGAGTGCCTCGCCGTGGCGCCCGCCGACGCCGACTGCGCGGCGCTCGCGCGCTGCATTCCGCCCGACGCGGTCCACGACTGCGGACCGATCGTCGATCGGGCCGCCGCCTGCGACGTGGAGCTGCCCGAGGCGGCGCTCACCTGCGCCGACGACCCGCTGACGCGGCTGCGCGGGCTGCGGGCGCGCCAGTGCCTGGACGGCGCCGGCGACGACTGCGACGACGCCCGCGCCTGCCTGCTGCCGGGCGAGGCGCCCGACCTGCCGCCGCCGCCCCCGCCGGGCGTGGACGAGGAGGCGTTCTGCGCCGTGTGGAACGGCTGTGGCCTCGACGACTTCTTCGGCTTCTGCGAGGACATGTACGCCGACGCCGAGAGCGCCGGCGAGGGCGTCGCGCAGTGCATCTACGACGGGCTCGCCCCGGGCTGCCCCGATGACTTGTTCCTGGTCTTCGACCTGATGGACGCCTGCTACGGCGGCGCCGGTCCCGTAGAGCCGCCGGCGCCCCACCCGTTCGCCGGCGAGTGCGACCGGCTGTGCACGGCGCGCGACTTCTGCGACGACCTCGGCGAGCAGGGCCGACCGGACTGCCGCATCGCCTGCGAAGCGACGGTGGATCCGACGGATCCGATCGCCGTCGGTCGCGCCGCGCCGCGCATGGCCTGCGCCGAGGCATGGTCGTGCGCGGAGCTCGGCCTGTGCCTCGCCACCAGCTCGCCCGAGGCGCTCTGCGCGGCCCACTGCGCGCGGCTCGGCGAGTGCGGAGAGGCGCCCGACGCCGAGGCCTGCCTCGCGGACTGCGACGCCCGCTTCACGCTGCGCCGCGAGGGCGCGTGGCGCGCCTGCGTCGCGGCCGCCGACGACTGCGAGGCGGTCGCCGACTGCGCGCCGCCGCCGGCGGTGCCCTGCGACCGCGCCTGCGAGCGGCTCGTCGACTGTGGCCTCGCCGGCGACGAGGCGGCCTGCACGCGCGAGTGCGACGACGCCCACTTCGAGGCGCCCGAGCGCGGTGCGC
Source organism: Myxococcota bacterium (assembly GCA_963169045.1). Classification (GTDB taxonomy): domain Bacteria; phylum Myxococcota_A; class Bradymonadia; order UBA7976; family UBA1532; genus CAUJDF01. The sequence goes on along the minus strand of CAUJDF010000052.1, from coordinate 59,866 downwards.
TCAGCGTGGGCTGCGTCCTGTCGGCCCCGGCCTGCGAGGCTGCGCCGGGCGGCTTCGGCGTCGCCGACTGCCTCGAGGACCCCGAGGCCGGCGGGCGCGCCTGCGCCAACTACTGCCGCGCCACGACGGCGTGCGCGGGCGACGCGGACGGCCTGCAGGCCTGCCTCGGTCGCTGCGTGGCGGGCTTCGGCGACGCCGAGGGCCTGCGCTTCGGGGCCGCCGCGCGCTGCCTCGAGGGCATCGAGATCGACGCGGAGTGCGCGCCGCTCGCGGCGTGCGTCCCCGCCGAGGTCGCGGTGGACTGCGCTGCGCACTGCGCGCGCCTCGAAGGCTGCCACCTCGACGTCGAGGGCTGCGTCGCCGCGTGCGAGGCGGCGCCCGACGCCGACGCCGCCGGCTGCGTGGCCGACGCCCTGCGCGTCGGCGCCGGCTGCGGGGGCGTGGCGGCGTGCGTCGGCTTCCAGCCGCCGCCGGCCGATCCCGTGTGCCGCCGCTACTGCGACGAGCGGCGCGCGTGCGACCGCGCGATCGACCCGTACCTGTGCCGCCTCGACTGCACGCCGGTCCCCGCGGCGGTGCCCGTCCAGCTCGCCTGCCTCGCGGCGGGCGGCTGCGGCGAGCTCGAGACCTGCCTCGACCTCGGCGGCGAGCCCAACCCCGCCTGCGCCGCCCCCTGCGACGCGGCGGTGGCCTGCGGCGCGTTCCCCGACGCCGCGCGCTGCAACGCCGAGTGCACGGGCCGCGACGCGACCGCGCGCTCGCCCGACGACTACGTGGACCGCGTGGCCGCCTGCCTCGAAGACGTCGGCGGGGCGTGCGATCCCGAGCAGGCGCTCGCGTGCTTCGACCCGGTCCTGTGCGAGCTGGCCGGCGACGTGATCAACGTCCCGCCCCAGGGCGGCCGGTTCCAGGTGGACACGCGGCGCCTCGTCGACAACTACCAATCGTTGTGCGGCGGCGAGGGCCCCGAGCAGGTGCTCGTGCTCACCCTCCGCCAGCGCGCGACGATCGTGTTCGAGGTCCTGGAGGCCGACTACGACCCGCTGATCTTCGTCCGCCAGGACGTCTGCGACGACGACAACGCCGAGGTCGACTGCAACGACGACTTCGACGGCCTCAACTCGCTCGTCCAGATCAACCAGGCCGAACCCGGCACGTACTTCCTGTTCGTGGACGGGTGGGGTGGCGGCTCCGGTACCTCCACGGTGCAGGTGACCATCCAGCCGTAATGTGATTTCATCCCCCCCTTCGCCATCCCGGGGGGGATCCGCATGCACCTCGTTCGAACGGCCGCCGCCGCGCTCTTCGCGCTCGCCCTCGCCGGCTGCGGGGGCGACGACGAAGCGTCGACCTGTCAGCTCAACGGCCGGGTGGGGCCTTGCTGCACGCTGACGACCGGCGACGGCGCCACCGCCGACGGCGTGTGCCTCGACGGCCGGTGCACCAACGGGCGCGTGACGCAGGTCGTCGCCGGGTGCGATGACGGCGGCGGCGGCGCCGGCGGGGGCGGGGGCGGTGGGGGCGCGGGCGGCGACGGCGGCGTCGGCGATCCGTGCGGTCAGGCGTGCGACCGCCTGGCCGGCTGCGCCACCGGCGACGACCCCGACCTGTGTCCCGGCCTCGGCGGCGACGCGCGCGCGGCCCTCGTGCAGACGTGCCTGCCGATGTGCGGGGCGCAGGCGGCGCTGCGCTCGGTGATCGAACAGGCCGACGACTGCCGCGCGGTGGTCGAGACCGTCGCCGGTCTGTCGCAGCCCTTCCGCGAGGCCTGCGAAGGCGGCGACGAGCCGCCATCGCGGTGCGACACCGCGTGCGACGGCCTCGCCGACTGCGCCGCGGGCGACGCGCTGTGCGCCGGCGTGTCGGGCGGCTCACGCGCCGCCTTCCGCGCGCTGTGCGTCGACCGCTGCGAGGCGCGCAACGCGATCGCCGACCTGGCGGACGCGGCCGCCGACTGCGCCGAGATGGTCATGCTCGTCGGCAACTTCTCCGCCGATCTGCGCCGCGCCTGCGAGGACGGCGGCGGACCCGGCGGCGGGCCCGGCGCGGGGCCCGGCGGCGGACCCGGCGGCGGTCCGGGCGCAGGGCCCGGCGGCGGACCCGGCGGCGGTCCGGGCGCGGGGCCCGGCGGCGGACCCGGCGGCGGTCCGGGCGCAGGGCCTGGCGGCGGACCCGGCGGCGGACCCGGTGGCGGTCCGGGCGCGGGGCCCGGTGGCGGTCCGGGCGCGGGCCCTGGCGGCGGTCCGGGCGCGGGGCCTGGCGGCGGACCGGGCGCCGGCCCCGGTGGCGGACCTGGCGGCGGACCGGGCGCCGGCCCCGGCGGCGGACCGGGCGGTCCGGGAACCTGCGACGTCGGCGACGCCTGCCAGCCGTCGGCGAGCTGCTGTCGCGCCCCGGCCTCCTGCGCCCGCACCGTTGCCGGCGCCGACGAGGGCGAGTGCCGCGCGCCGTGCGACGCGTTCGCGGAGGACCCGGGCTGCGGCGCCCGCCAGGCGTGCGTGAGCTCGGGCATCCCCGAGGCGAACGGCGCCGATCCCGGCTGGTGCGTCGACGCCCGCCGCTGCGCGCCCGGCGATGGCCGCTGCGGCGCGGGCTACTGCGTCGCCGACGTGCCGCTCACCACGTGCGACTGGGCGGGCACGGCTCGCGCCGGCCAGCCCTGCGACGCCAGCAGCGACGACGCCGCGCTCCACTGCGCCGCCGACCTCGCCTGCGTGCTCGGCCGCTGCAAGGCGGCGTGCGGCGGCGGCGACGCGTGCCCCGCGGGCCAGCGCTGCCTCGACTACACCGAGTTCCTCGACGACGGCCAGGCGTTCAAGTTCTGCCACGCCAACTGCGAGGTGGCGACCCAGTCGGGCTGCGGGCGCGGCGAGGTCTGCGTCTATGGCGGCTCCGATGCCTCGGGCATCGTCGGCGCCTGCTACGCGCGGCCGGCCGGCCGGAGCGGGCACGGCGACCTCTGCGAGCAGGACGACGCGAGCTACTGGGGTTCCTGTACCGCCGCCCACCTGTGCACGCCCGTCTTCGAGAACGACGACCCGCGGTGCGTCCAGTTCTGCGACGCGGACCACCTCGACGTCTGCGCCGCCGGCGCGGTCTGCGGCATCGGCGTGCTCGGCGACGACGTCCCTTCGCTCGGCCTGTGCCTCGGCGAGTGCGACGCGCTCGTCACCGCCGGCTCGGGCTGCCCCGCCGGCCAGGTCTGCGCGCTCGCGTTCATCGGCATCGGCGCCGACGGCGCGGAGGCGGTGGGCGGCGTCTGCGAGCCGGGCGCCGGCCTGCGCGGCAGCCGCGAGGCCTGCGCCGATCCGGCGGGCACCGGCGTCGGCGACTGCCAGACCGGGCACGTGTGCGCCGCGCTCGAGGAAGGCGGCGCCACGACGTGCATCCGCGTCTGTCGCGCCGACGCCTTCGGCTTCAGCGACGACTGCGCCGCCGACGAGACGTGCGCCGTGGGCGCCTTCGGCCCCGACGAGGACCCGAGCCCGACGATCGGGGCGTGCGTCCCGACGGCGCAGTGACGGCGCGGCGGGCCGCCGCCCCCCGGGCCGTCAGTCGATCGGGAACTGGTGGTAGGCGAAGCCCCCGATGCCCAGGTCGTTGACGAGCCAGGGGATGTCTCCCGCCACGTCGACGAAGGACACCCACCGCGCGACGCTGGGGGCCGCCGTGGTGAGCACCACCGTCCGGCCGACGACGCGCGCGCCGACGATCCGGGCGCCGTCCGAGAGCGAGAAACGAACCTCGACGCCCCGCTGCAACGACAGACCGCCGCCGGTCGCGCCATAGTCGATCTCGAGCGCCGTCGGTGACAGCCAGCGCGCCGAGGCGGGATCGGGCGCGTCGATGTTGCCCTCGACCGCGACGCCGTACAGATCCCGCAACACCACGCGCGCCATGCGATCGCCCCACTCCGCGTACGTCCGGTGGAAGAAGTGGCAGCCATCGTGGCCGTCGACGCCGGTCGTGCTCATGGCACGGAGCACCCGAGGCAGGAGCGACGGCAGCTCACGGTGGATGTTGCGGTTGCACGTCGGTTCGCCGCAGCCGGCGCGCACCTGGAACGGGAAGATGCCTTCGACGTTGGGATAGTCCTCGAGCCAGTCGTCGTACAGGGCCGTCCACAACCCGAGGTGGGTCGCGTAGGGCTGACCGCCGTCGCTCTCGCCCTGATGCCAGAAGATGGCGCGCACCGCCCCGGCGACGCCGGCCTGGCGGGCGCGCCAGAGCATGCGGCCGTAGATCGTCGCCAGGTCCTCGGGATCCGCGTCGTTGCGCTGGTGCTGGTCGACGCGCGTGCCGCCGACCGCGCCGTTGATCACCAGGATCGGGACCTGGCGCGCGTCCTTGATCCGGTTCGCGAGGCGCAGCCCCCACTGCCCGATGGCGCCGCGCGTGTAGCCGGCGTCCGCCACGGCGATCGAGAAGCTCCGGTCGTCCGCGACGCTCGCGTCCTGGACGGCGCTGCCGAAGCTGCGCACGAACGGGCTGCGCTCCCCGTCGCCGAGGCGCTCGCCCTGGTAGTCGATGGCGACGGCGTTGGACTGGCCGTCGATGAGGAAAACGTCGCCGCACACGACGTCCTCGGCGGTGACCACCGGCCGCCAGGAGCCGTCGCCGTCGCTCCAGGCGACGGAGACGTCGTAGCGCGAGAGCCCCGCCTCGATGACGACCGGGATCGCGAACGTGGGCCCGTCGCCGACCGACGCCGCGTACTCCACGCCGTCCCGCGTCACGGCGACGCGGACCGCGCTGGCGGCGCCCACGGCCTCCCCTTCGACCGTGAACGCGCAGCGGTCCGTCCCGACGTCGCGCGCGTAGAAGTGGAGCGGCTGCGGCATCGTCGTCAGCGCCACGTCGCCGAAGGGACAGCCCTCGTCGGCCTCGCCGTCGCAGTCGTCGTCCGCGCCGTTGCAGCGCTCCGCGGCCCCCGCGTGGACGTCGGGGTCGGTGTCGTCGCAGTCGCCCGCGACGTCGACGTACCCGGGCGGACCGGCGCAGGCGAGGACCGAGGCGCCCCCCGCGACGGCGTCGTCGGGCCGCACCCACAGCGACACGCGCTCGGCCTGCGGGGTGTACGCCGGGATGCCAGGCGGGTCGTTCCATGGGACCTGCGCGCCGATGGCATAGAACCAGTACGGATGCCCCACGGATCCGTCGAGGAAGGTCTCCGCCGTGTCGGAGAGCTCGAGGCCGCCCCAGAACTGCTGCGCATAATCGACGTCGAGCGCTTCGTAGCCGGCCACAGGCGCCGTGGTCGGATTCGATGCCTGCCGCCAGATGTTGCGGCCTTCGATGGCGGTGCCAGGCCACTCCATCCGGAAGACGAAGCCCCCGTCCGACGAGCGGAAGTGTTCGATGTGCTCGAGGATCGAGTACAGCGCGCCCTCGGGCGTCTCGACGTCGCGGGCGCGGGCGTCGGCGTCCGAGGCGAACCATCCGCCGGCGACGTCGTGGTGGAACACCCGCGTCCAGCCGCCCCCGTCGCGGCTCATGTCGCAAGACACGCGCAGCGCGGGCCCGTCGTGTCCGCCGGGCCGGATGACATACACGCCGTCCTCGGCGGCACCTTCGGCGAACAGGCTGGCGCAGCTGCTGCCGGCGCTCGCCCCGTGGCCATCGCCGTCGCGGTCCGGAGACCACTCGGCGTCGACGTGCCCTTCGTCCACCGTCCCGTCGCAGTCGTTGTCGACGCCATCGCAGACCTCGTCGGAAGCACCGGCGGACGGATCACAGGCGACGGCCCCGCCGTCCACGCAGTTCGGCTGGTCGTGCTCGCAGCCGCCGACGCCGCACGTCGTCGTTCCGAGGTCCTCGTCGGTCCTGCCGTCGCAGTCGTCGTCGATCCCGTTGCACGCCTCGGGGCCGTCGGGGCACGGCGGCGCGGCGTCGGGCGCCGCGGCGTCGGGTGCCGCGGCGTCGGGTGCCGCGGCGTCGGGTGCCGCGGCGTCGGGTGCCCGAGCGTCCGGCTGCGCGCGCGAGTCGCCGCTGCCGCCCTCGCATGCCGCGAGCAGACAGACCGACGCGAGCCCCGACCACCTCCACCGACCGTGTGTGCGCATCTCGTCCCGCCCCATCAGCGCCATTCCGCGGCAGCGTATGCCGGGCGGCGGGGTGCCACGCAAGCACGCCTCACCGGCGCGCCGGCCGCCGGCCGTCGACCGACGGACTCCGCACTCGCGCCCGTGCCGCGGCTTCCGCTCGTCGTCCGGCGGGAAGCGGATGGCCGACACCGCATGTCCTCCGGGACGCGCCCGCGCGACGGGCGCTCGCGCTGCCCGGGCCGCTGCGCAGGCCTGTCGCCGACGCAGACGCCCTCGCCGGCGCGGTCCTGCACGCGTGTGTCCGCCGGCGACGATCGGGTCGCACCACCGGCGCCTTGCCGATCTACGCGTGCCTGCGCTAAGGTCGCCGCCGGTCGGCAGTTCACCCAGGCGTCGCCACCCCTCACGGGGAGCTAAACCTGCCTTCATCACCTTCGACGGACACCGCTCCCGTGCCGCGTCGGAAGGGCGACCACCGACACCCCCGCGGACAGGCACGCATGGAGACGAGTCATGTCGAAGGAAGAGCTCTCTTTCCACGCGACGGACATTTCCGCCGTCGCCAGGTCGCTCCGCAATCAGCTCGCCGGTCATGAGGGTCCGCCCGGGCACGTGGAGATGCTGCACATGCTGGCCCGCGCCGCCGGATACCAGAACTTCCAACACTTCCGCGCCCAGCAGGTCGCCCGCCACCGCCTCGAGCGGGAGCCGCCGCCGCCGCCCGCCGTCGACTTCGTCAAGTTGGCGAAGCTCGCCCGCTACTTCGCCCCCGACGGCCAGATGCTGCGCTGGCCGTCGAAGTTCAGCCACCAGGAGCCCTGCCTGTGGGTGCTGTGGTCGCGGCTGCCCGCCCGGCGCACGTTCACCGAGGCCGAAGTGAACGCGATGCTCGTCGCGCAGCACCGGTTCGGCGACCACGCGCTGTTGCGGCGCGAGATGGTGAACAATGGCATGGTCGGTCGCACCACCGACTGCCGTCGCTACTGGCGCATCGAGCGGGAACCCCCGGCGGAGGCCGTGGCGCTGATCCGGCAGGTGGCGGGCCGACGGGCGTAGGGGCCGCCCGGTCCGTCGAGGCGCCCGCGCATGGTGCATCCTGACGAGTCGGCCCCGGTGGCGGCTGGTGTGTGCTCCACCGCTCGGTCGCGACGTGTCGGCGAGACAGCCACGCGCAGACTCTCGGGGGCGTGGGACGGCGAACCAACTCGCCGAGCGCGGCGTGGAACGGTGAGGCGTCCCCGGTCGGGATGGCATCGGCGCATTCGGAGGGCCCGGTGGCGAGGCACCGGGCCGCGCCGGCGCGGGCATCGGTCCTCTTCTGCGGCGCGGCCCCCTGTGGGCGCGGCATGCCGGCCGGTCGAGGCCGCAGAGAGGGCGCGTCGCGCGTGACGCCACGTCGCGGGGGTCGGTGGCGTCCGGTGCGATCTGTCGTGACGCCGCCAGCGATGGCCGCCGCGCGCCGGCGTGGGCGCGCCGCGCGCGCGGCGGCAGGTCGGGCGACCCCCTTGCGCCGCCGGGCCGGGCCCCCTACGGTCACGCGCGGAGGCGCCATGAAGCCCACGCTGCTCGTCGTCTGTCTCGCCGTGCCGTCGCTCGCCGGCCGGCGTGCCGCGGGGCGCCGCACGGCTTCCCGTCGGTCTGCCGGACCACCGCGCCGACAGAGGGAGTGTCGGGGCCGCAACGCCCCATCCGACACCTCCCCCGCGCACGCGGAAACGCATCGATTTCAACGACTTGCTTACCATGACTTCAAGATCCTATCTCCCGCGCCGTGAAGCTCCTATCCTCGTCGGTGTTCTGCGACAGTGTTCCAATCAGCCGGAGGAGGGAGTGATGGCGAGGGTGACCGGGATCGGGGGCGTGTTCTTCAAGAGCAGGGGCGACCACGCGGCGCTCGCGGCGTGGTACCAGAAGCACCTGGGCATCCCGCTCGAGCCATGGGGCGGTGCCATCCTGAGGTGGCCCGAGGACCGGGCCGACGACAAGGGCCTCACCGTCTGGAACGTCGCGAAGCGTGACACCGAGTGGTTCGCGCCGAGCGACGCGGCCTTCATGATCAACTACCGCGTCGACGACCTCGACGGGCTCCTGGCGGACCTGCGGGCGAACGGAGTCGAGGTCCTCAAGGGCCCGGAGTCGCACGAGAACGGCAAGTTCGCGTGGATCGTCGATCCGGACGGCCACAAGGTCGAGCTGTGGGAGCCGAAGGCCTGGGACGAGAAGAACAAGGCCGGCTGACGCGCTCCCTCGACCGCGTGGCCCGCTCGGCGCCACGCCGCGCGAAGACCGCCCGGGGGCTCTCAGCGGGCGGTCGCCGCCGCGGGCGGTCCGCACCAGGCAGTCAGCGCCTCCGCGAGCCCCTGCCCCCGTTCGTCTCCCACCCATGCCACATAGCCGTCGGGTCGGATGAGCGCCGCCCCGGGCCCCGCGACCGTCCCCACCACCGGGAGCTCCCACGTCCCTGCGTAGCCGGCGTCGACCGTCCGGACGCGATCCGCCCAGGGCGCGATGTCGAGCGCGCCGGGCGCCCCGAGGTTGAGGAGCACCGGCCGCGCCTCGTGCAGCAGCGTGAAGACGCGCAGCGGGCCGCCCTGGGTGTGCAGATCGAGATCGGGCATGCGACGGCCGAGCAGCGGGTGCCCGTCGCCGAGGTCGTAGCGGACGCCCAGACCCGACATCTCCGCGGCGAGCCGCCGGCGGACCTCGTCCAGCGCGAGGAGCTCGGACAGGATGTCGGCCAGGGCCGTCGAGCGGTCGTCGGGGCGGCGGAGCGCCATCTGCGCCATGGTGGTGCGCAGCACACGGGCGGCGACCGGGTGGCGCTCGGCGTGATAGGTGTCGAGCAGGGTCTCCGGCGCCGTCCGGCGGACGACCGCCGCGAGCTTCCATCCCAGGTTCACCGCGTCCTGCACGCCGATGTTGAGGCCCTGTCCACCCACCGGCGGATGCACGTGCGCGGCGTCGCCGGCGAGCAGGACGCGCCGATCGCGGTAGGCCGCGGCCTGTCGCGTCATGTCGGTGAAGCGCGAGATCCAGGTGGGGCTGTGGACGCCGTAGTCCGTCCCGTAGACGGCGACGAGCGCCTCGCTCAGGTCTCGCAGGGTGGGCTCGCCGCCGCTCTGCAGCAGCCGCTCGGTCAGCACGACGCGCACCGGTCCCCCGCCCGCCATCCGGCTGAACCCATGGAAGCCGAGGGCGTCGCGGCGCATGCCCCACGCCGGCTCGTCGGCCGTCTCGACCTCGGCGATCAGCCAGCTCGTGGTCGGATCCCACCCGGGGAAGTCGATGCCGGCGACCTTGCGGACGAGGCTGCGTCCGCCGTCGCACCCGACCAGGTACTCGGCCCGCAACGTGCGGCCGTCGGACAGCGCGACGTCGACGCCGGCGCCGTCCTGCGCGAAGCCCGTCACCTCCCGCTCCCGATAGGTCGGCACGCCCAGCTCGACGACCCAGCCGGCCAGGATGCGCTCGATGTGGTTCTGCCACAGCGCGAGGCTGTAGCTGTGACGCGTGGGCAGGTCGCCGGCGTCGAGCGGCGTCAGATGAAAGGACACGACCCGGGCTACCTGTCCCTCGGCGAGGAACCGATCCGCGATGCCACGCTGGTCGAGCACCTCGATCGTCCGGGCGTGCAGGCCGCCCGCGCGCGAGCCGACGAGCGCCTGCGTGGCGCGCCGCTCCACGATCGCCACGTCGACGCCCGCCAGCGCCAGCTCGCCCGCCAACATCAGCCCGGTCGGGCCTCCGCCGGCGATCACCACCTCGTGCCGGATCGTGGCGCCCGCCTCCGTCGTCGCTGACACACCCATCTCTCTCCCCCTCTCTCGGCCGGAAGGTGGGGCCGAGGGCGGCGACTGTACGGCACGCCCCGCGCCTTGCCGCAAGCCCCGCTCTCTGTTATAAGCTCGCCATGGCACCGTCAGACGGGGCCTTTCTTCTCCCAAGTCTGTTCGTTCGCTCGCCGGCAGCACCGAGGATCTGTCCTGCCACCGGGCGCACCGGCGGGGGATGATCTTTTCTTCGCTCCGCCTCGATGCGCGGACGCGGCTACGTTCGGTCCATGAACCGACGCATCCTCCTGCTCTCCGTGTGCCTCTCGGCCTGCATCGCGTCGCCCGAGGCCGAGACCGAAGCCGAAGCCGGGGCCGCCGCCGAAGTCGACGGCGGCGCCGAGACGGGCGAAGGGGCGGCGCGCTGCCCCGACGCGATCGACCTGCGCACGGGCGAGCCGCGCGCGCTCTACCCGGGCGGCTTCGTCGTCCGCGGGCGCGGCGACGTGGGATTCGACGCCGCCGGGGCCTGCGCGGACCACGCGCCGAGCGGTCGCGAGCTCGTCGTCGAGCTGACCGCCGAGGTGGCAGGCGTGCACACGTTCGACGCGCAGGGCGGCCCCGGACACTTCTACCAGCTCGCCGACGACTGCGCGGGACCGGCGGTCTGCGCCCACGCGGGGGCCGAGTGGCGGCGGCTCGCGTTCGACCTCGACGCTGGCGAGCGCGTGCGCCTCGCGTTCGCCGCGCCGGGCGACGCGGACGGTGCGGTGGCGATCGGCGTGGCGTTCCCCGAGGAGGAGCGGGGCGAGCCGCGCCTGGGGAACGCTCGGGTGACCGCCGGGGCGGGCGTGATCGGGGTGATCGTCCAGTACGACAGCGACTGGGGCGACCGCGTGGCAGCGCTGCCGTGGATCGCCGCCGCCGTGCGGGGCGACGACGCCGAGGTGCGAGTGCCGCTCACGGCGGTGATGGGCGTGGGCCACGGCCTGATGACCGCCGCCGGGGTGGCGCCGCTCGAGGTGGCGCTCCCCCGCGCCGTCACGGTGCAGCTCGTCGACGAGCGGGCCGGCGGCGACGTGCGCTGGGGGAGCGCGACCGTCGACGCGCCGGTGGACGGGCCCGCGGACGTCGGCTGGAACTCGTTCTGCGCCGACGGCCTCTGGCGCTGCAGCGGCGAGACGGTGTGCGCGCCGTCGCCGTTCGTCAGCGGGGCGGACCCCGGGGCGGTCCGGCGCTGCGAGCGGGGCGGGAGCGACTGACAGCGGCGGGCGCACGCCGTTCAGGGACCACCGCTCGCAGTCCCCCGCCGAGGACGCGCGGCGCCGGCCCGTCCCGCTCTTCGCAGGACGTCGTCGCGACGGAGCGCGGCGACGACCGGCGAGGTCTACGCCGAGTGGTGGGACGCGCACCACGACCGCCTCGCCATCCACGACCCGTGGAGCACGACGCGGCCGCGCGACCGGCGCAGATCAGGCGTCGGTGCCGGTGGCAGCCTGCTCGACGGCCTTGGGCGCGGCCTTCGGCTGCGGCTTCGCGTTCCAGATGCGCAGGGTCAGCACGAAGCCGATGAGCGCGAGCGGGATCATCGCCACCGGCCACATCCACCAGTTGGCGGGGTCCTTCGCCGCTTCCTTCTCGGGCAGGATCGAGCCGAGCACGATCGACTGCAGGCCGGTGCCGAGGTAGACCATGCCGTCGATGATCCCGACGGCGATGCCGACGTTCTTCTTCCCGCCGAAGTCCATGCTCGCGGTGCCCGAGAGCATGCCATGCACGCCGATGATCGAGAGCGAGAGGAAGACGACGAGCCAGCCGAGCGCGCTGTTGCCCATCAGGAAACAGGCGGCGACGGAGCCGGCGAGCATGAAGGCGTAGAGGATGGCCGCCGACGGCCCGCGCCGCGAGTGGAAGACGCGGTCGGAGATGATGCCGGCGAAGACGCCACCGAGGATGCCGGCCACGCAGAGCATCAGGCCCCAGTTGCTGGGCACGAAGCTCGACATGATGCCCGTCTGCTTCGCGTAGATGATGTACCAGTGCATGATCGCATTGCGCAGGAAGCCGCTGCAGAACTCGATCAGCGCGATGGTCACGATGATCGGGTTCGTGAACATGCGTTTGAGCACCTCGAGCACCGGCAGCCGCGGCCCCGTGTCGCCCGACGACGCGTCGCCGGTCTCCACCTCGGCGAAGCCCGCGTCCTGCGGCGTGTCGCGGATCAGGAACCAGTCGAGGACGAAGAAGGCGGCCAGGATGGCGGCGGGGATGAAGAAGACCCACTCCGTCCGGCCGGGGAAGCCCTCGACGATCATGCGGCCCCAGTCGAAGGCGAAGTAGATGCCGAGCGAGATGAGGATGCCGAAGATGCCGCCGAACACGCCGCGCTCGCGGACGTGGAACCACTGCGCGTTGACCTTCACGATCGAGACGGCGCCGAAGCTCTGGAAGTACATGTTGCCGGCGTAGAGCACGCTGAAGATCGGCGTGAGGTTCCCTTCGTACTTCGTGAAGAGCAGCAGGCCCATCGCCACGTTCATCACCGCCGAGCCCACCGCGGCGATGAGGATGGTGCGCCGCCCGCCCCAGCGGTCGGTCAGCGGCCCGTTGATCAGGAACGACAGGCCGTAGACGACCGTCCCGACCGCGAAGATCGTGCCGAAGTCGTCGTTGGTCATGCGCCCGCCGAGCGCGTTCTTGGCGACCGTGAGGTTGTAGCGCCCCATGTAGAGGAAGGCGTACGTCAACCCCAGCGGGAACCAGTTCAGGAAGCGGCGGCGCAGGAAGTGCGAGGAGTGGCCGAGCTCGATGCGCGGCAGGCTGAGGATGAGCAGCGAGACGATGACGAGCAGGCCGAGGATCGGCAGGAAATTCCGAACCCACTCGGGCAGGAAGTCGAGCATGCGCGCCACCACCGGCTGGAAGGGAACGTGGCCGGCGTCATAGCACGATCTGCCGCCGGACGACCCGACTGTTACCCAATTGTCACGCGGGACGCCGTCCGGCGGGGCTCAGTCCGGGACGAGGCGCAGGCGCGGGGCGACCCGCGCGACCGGCATGTCGGCGCCGCAGCGCCAGCACAGCTCGAAGCCGGCGGGGTTCTCCTCGGCGCAGCGCGGACACGGCCGGTCCGCCCCCTGCGGCGCCTCGGCCTCGGCCACCACCGCCGAGGCCGCCGCGACGTCCTCGGCGCGCACCAGGATCTCGGCGCGGCACGCGTCCATCGGCAGCTCGCCGGCCAGCGGCGCCAAGAGCCCGTGCCGCATTCGCGACGGGATGCCCTCGCAGATGAGCAGGCTGCGCACGAGGTGCGCCTGCGTCAGGTTGAGCGACGAGTAGACGACGACGTCCACTAATTCGCGCCCCAGTCGAGGACGACCTTGCCGGACTCGCCGGAGCGCATCGTCTCGAAGGCGACGCCGTACTCGTCGATCGGGAAGCAGTGCGTCAGCAACGGGGAGATGTCGAGGCCGCTCTGGAGCATGCTCGTCATCTTGTACCAGGTCTCGAACATCTCCCGGCCGTAGACCCCCTTGAGGATCAGGCCCTTGAAGATGACCTCGTTCCAGTTGATCGCCGTCTCGGAGGGCGGGATGCCGAGCAGCGCGACGCGCCCGCCGTGGTTCATCGCGCCCAGCAGCTGCCGGAAGGCCTGCGGGTTGCCCGACATTTCGAGGCCGACGTCGAAACCCTCGGTCATGCCGAGCGCGTGCATGGTGTCGCGGATCGACTCGCGCGAAACGTTGAGCGCCCGCGTCGCCCCCATCTTGCGCGCGAGCTCGAGGCGGTAGTCGTTCACGTCGGTGATCACGACGTGCCGGGCGCCGACGTGCTTGCAGACCGCCACGGCCATGCTGCCGATGGGACCGGCGCCGGTGATCAGCACGTCCTCGCCGACGAGGTCGAAGCTGCACGCGGTGTGGACGGCGTTGCCGAGCGGGTCGAGGACCGCCGCCACGTCGTCGGGGATGTTGTCGGGCAGCTTGAAGGCGTTGCTGGCGGGGATGGCGAGGAACTCGGCAAAGGAGCCAGGCCGGTTGACGCCGACGCCCTTCGTGTTGCGGCAGAGGTGCCGCTTGCCGGCCCGGCAGTTGCGGCAGTAGCCGCACGTCAGGTGGCCCTCGCCCGACACGCGATCGCCGACACGGAAGCCCTCGACGTGGCTGCCGAGCGCGGCGATCTCGCCGACGAACTCGTGGCCGACGGTCATCGGCACCGGGATGGTGCTCTGCGACCACTCGTCCCAGTTGTAGATGTGGATGTCGGTCCCGCAGATCGCGGACTTGCGGACCTTGATCAGCACATCGTTGGGCCCGATCTCGGGCACCGGCACGTCCTGCATCCAGATGCCCGGCTCGCGGCGGGCCTTCACCAGCGCCTTCATGCGATCACACCCAGCTCTCGACCGACCTTGGCGAACGCGGCGAGCGCCCGGTCGAGGTGCTCGCGCTCGTGGGCGGCCGACATCTGCGTACGGATGCGGGCCTGACCCTTGGGGACGACGGGGAACGAGAATCCGATGACGTAGATGCCCTCGTGCAGCAGGCGATCGGCCATGTCGGACGCGAGCTTCGCGTCGCCGAGCATGACCGGGATGATCGCGTGCTCGCCGGGGACGAGGCGGAAGCCCAGCTTCTCCGTGCCCGCGCGGAAGTACGCCGCGTTCTGCCGCAGCTTCACGCGCAGCTCGTCGCCGCCCTCGAGCAGGTCGAGCACCCTCAGCGACGTGGCGGCGATGACGGGGGCGAGCGTGTTCGAGAAGAGGTACGGGCGGGAGCGCTGCCGGAGCCAGGCGACGACCTCCTTGCGGCCCGAAGTGTAGCCGCCGGAGGCGCCGCCGAGCGCCTTGCCCAGGGTGCCCGTCAGGATGTCGACGCGGTCCATCACGCCCCAGTGCTCGGGGGTGCCGCGCCCCTTCTCGCCCATGAAGCCGACGGCGTGGGAGTCGTCGACCATCACCGACGCGCCGTACTTCTCGGCCAGGTCGCAGACCGCCGGGAGGTTGGCGAGGATGCCGTCCATCGAGAACACGCCGTCGGTGGCGACGAGCTTGAAGCGGGCGCCGGACGCCTCCTTCAGCTTCGCCTCGAGATCGGCCATGTCGTTGTTCTCGTAGCGGAATCGCTGCGCTTTGCAGAGGCGGATGCCGTCGATGATCGAGGCGTGGTTGAGCGCGTCGCTGATGATCGCGTCCTCGGGGCCGAGCACCGTCTCGAAGAGGCCGGTGTTCGCGTCGAAGCACGACGAGTAGAGGATGGTGTCCTCGGTGCCGAGGAAGGCCGACAGTCGCCCTTCGAGCTGCTTGTGCACGTCCTGCGTGCCGCAGATGAAGCGGACGGACGACATGCCGAAGCCGTACTTCGGCAGCGCCTCGCGCGCGGCCTCGACGAGCGCCGGGTGGTTGGCGAGGCCGAGGTAGTTGTTCGCGCAGAAGTTGATGACGTGGTCGCCGCCCTGCACGCGGATATCGGCCTGCTGGGGCGAGGTGATCACGCGCTCCCGCTTGAAGAGGCCCTGGTCGCGCAGGGCCTCGGTCTCACGCGCGAGGTGCTCGAGAAACGTCGGGTCCACGATGCTGCTCCCCCGGGGGGTTGGAAGGCGCGGAGTATATCAGCGCCCGTCGGAGCGCCGCCCGGGGAACCGCGCGGCACCGCGTCGTTGACCGCTCCGCGACGGCCGTCGTATGTCTCGGCGCGTGAGGAATTCGTGATCGCGCGACGGTGGGGGTGGGCGGCGCTGGTGCTGCTGGCGCTGGGGTGCACCGCCGAGGGCGGCGACGCGGGCGACGAGCGCGACGCGTCCGCGGCCGGCGACGCCGCGCCGCCGTCCGACGGCCGCACGCCCGGGGACGACGGCGCCGCCCGCGACGCATTCGTCGCGCCGCCCGACGGCGCCTCCGCGGACGACGGCGCCGCGCCCCCCGTCGACGCCGCGCCCGACGCCGCCGCGCCCCCCGCAGACGCCGCACCCGACGGTGCCGCGCCCCCCGTCGACGCCGCCGTCCCCGGCGCACCGCGCCCGGCCGGTGGCCTGTGCGCCGGCTGCGGCGCGCTGCGCTCGCCCCGCTACCTGCTGGTGGGCGCGCTCGGCCCGGCGGATCTCGCCGGCCCGCCGCTGACCTCGCCCCGGTTTCGCCTCGAACCCGGGCCCGTGCGCCTGCTGAACCCCGCCGTGGAGGACGCCGAATGAGGAGCCTGCTCGCCGCCGCCGTGCTCGCGCTCGCCGCGCCCGCCGCCGCCGCGCCGCCGCGCCACGTGGCCTGGCAGGGCCGCCTGCTGCAGGCCGACGGCGCGCCCGTCGAGGGCGCCGTCGACGTGACGTTCGCGCTGTACGCCGACGCGGAGGGCGGCGCCGCGGTGTGGTCCGAGACGCAGGGGGTGCGCGCCGCCGCCGGCCACTTCGCCACCGTGATCGGCGGCGACGACGGCCTGCCGCCGGGCCTGTTCGCCGAACACGGCGGCCTCTGGCTCGGTGTCCGCGTCGCCGACGACGCCGAGATGACGCCGCGCCTGCCGATCGTGAGCGTCCCCTACGCGCTGCACGCGGCCACCGCCGAGGACGTCACCGGCGACGTGAACCCGCGCTCGGTGTCGGTGGGCGGGCGCCTCGTCATCGACGAGCAGGGCCGCTGGGTCGGCGTGGGCGGCGAGGGCAACGCCGGGCCGCCGGGGCCGCCCGGGCCCGCCGGTCCGCAGGGCGTCGCCGGCCCCGCCGGACCGCAGGGCGAGGCCGGCCCCGCCGGACCGCGGGGCGAGGCCGGTCCCGCGGGTCCGCAGGGGGCCGCCGGTCCGCAGGGGGCCGCCGGCGAGCGCGGACCCCAGGGCGAGCGCGGGCCCCAGGGCGAGCGCGGGCCCCAGGGCGCGCCCGCCGACCCGGCCCAGGTGGCGGGCGTGCTCGGCGAAGATGCCGGATTCATTGCGCTTCTCGGCCGGCTCCTCGCCGACGACCACGCGGACGCGCTGCGCGGCCCGCAGGGACTCCAGGGCGAGCGCGGCGTCCAGGGCGAGCGCGGCGTCCAGGGCCCGCAGGGCGAGGTCGGGCCGCAGGGCCCGCCGGGCCGCGACGCGGTCTTCCCCACCGGCGCGATCATGGCGTTCAACCTGCTCGCGTGCCCGGCGGGGTGGTCCGAGGCCGACGGCACGAACAACCGGCCCGACCTGCGCGGGCGCTTCCCGCTCGGCGCCGGCCAGGTGCCGGTCATCGGCCGCGTGATCACGCCGCGCGCGCTTGGCGGCTCCGCCCAGTTCCAGATCGGCAGCGAGTCGGGGACGATGAGCCCCGCCGCCGGCGCGGTCGCCTACCTGCGCCGCCTCCGGGTGCGCTGGACGGGCGAGGCAGCCAACGGCGCGGAGACGGTCGCCGCGGGCGGCAACTTCGCCTGGGGGAACACCACCGACCACCTGCCGCCGTATGCCGGCGTGCTCTACTGCGTGAAGGACTGACGCCGGTCGACGGCGACCCCGGGATCAGCCGGCCGGCGCGTGCCGGCGGATCCACGCGCGGTAGTCGCCGTCGTAGCCGACGGCGCGCTGGCGCTCGCGGACGCGCTCGAGCAGGGCGTCGACCTGCTCGGTCGGGAGCGGCTCCTTGCCTTCGAGGCGCGCGAGCGCGCCGTCGGCGGCGAGCGTGCCGGCCACCTCGCCGTGGCGCGTGTAGGGCGACAGGCCGTCGGCCTCGACCGTGCGCAGGTAGCGCTCGACGAGGTGGCTCGCCACCTGGGCGCCGTGCTCCATCGAGGCCTTGATGTTGCCCTGGCCGGTGACGACGTTGCCCGCGCCGAACACGTCGGGCAGGGCCGCGTACTCGCCGCGATCGGCGTCGCGGAAGCGGTAGTAGACGCCGTCCATCTCCACGCCGGGGAGCGGCTCGGGGATGCTGCCGATCGAGCTGACGACGAAGGGCGTGGGGATGACGTGCTCGCTGCCGGGCACCGGCGCCGCCTGCCCGTCGGCGCCGACCTCGGTTCGCTGCACGCGGACGCCGGACACGCGGCCGTCGGTCAGCAGCACCTCGCGCACGACGCGCTGCGTCTCGACGCGGAACAGAAACTTGGCCTGCGCGTTGGCGAGGATCTTCTCGCGGATACCCGCGAGTCGCGCCTTCTGCGCCTCGTCGGCGTTCGCGTCGAGCGCGGCCAGCGGCATGTCGACGACGCGGCGGCGGTAGAGCAGCACGCAGCCGCGGATGCCGAGGCTCGCCGGGTCGGCGATGCCGAGCTTCGCGAGGTAACGCGGGATGCCGGCGTGCTCCATCGCCACGACGTCGGGCGTGTGGCCGCGGGCGCGCAGCGCCGCCGCGTACATCTCGAGCTGCAGGATCTTCACGACGTCGATCGACGCGAGGCCGCCGCCGACCACGACCGCCTCGTCGGCGATCTCGAAGCGCGGGCCGTCGTAGCCCGCCTCCTCCTTGTGGTTGAACCAGTAGACGAACGGGTTCTGGTAGGCGAGCCCGCGCCCGAGGGCGGCGTCGGCGGACGGGCAGCCCATGGGGCGGTCCTTCCAGGCGCCGTTGGCCAGTACGACGAGGCTGAAGCCCCAGCGCGTCGCCACGTCGACGAAGTCCACATCGCGCCCGAGGCGCGTGAGCGGGACGAAGTCGACCCCGGGCCGATCGAGGCGGGCGTCGATGCGGTCGTACTCCTGTCGGCGCTGCTTCTCGTGCCAGCGCGGCAGGCCGTCCTCGATCTTCCCGTAGGGCCGGGCGTTCTGCTCGAAGACGACCACGCGGGTGCCCGCCTCGGCGAGCACCTCGGCGACCACCGATCCGGCGCACGCGCCGCCGATCACCGCCACCACGTGACCGGGACCTTCGTTGCTCCGTGTCGCCATCGTTCGTGCTCCGTGACGGGGCATGGTAACACCGCCCGCGTCGCCGACGAATCCAGATGCGGGGAGGTGCGCGTGGGCTTCGACGTGGTGTGCGTGGGCGAGGCGGTGCTCGACCTCGTGGCGCAGGCGCCCGGGCGGCTGCGCGAGGCGCGGAGCTTCGCGGTGCGCAGCGGCGGGGCGCCCTGCAACGTGGCGGTGGGCGCGGCCCGCGAGGGCGCGCGCGTGGCGTTCATCGGCGTGGCGGGCGGTGACGAGTTCGGCCAGTTGCTGCGCGCCCGCCTCGGCGAGGAGGGCGTCGACACGACCGGCCTGCGCCACGACCCGGCGCGCCGGACCGACCTCTGCTTCATCGCGGTCGATCCCGCCGGCGAGCGCTCGTTCTTCTACCCCGCCCCGACCGGGGACCGCCCTGCCCTGCGGCCCGACGACGTCACCTCCGAGATCCTCGCGGGCGCGCGTGTGGTCCACTTCGGCGGCGGCATGCTCGAGTCCGCCGACGGCGTCGCCGCCGCCGAGCGCCTCGTCGACCTCGCCCGCGCCGAGGGCGCGCTCGTCGCGTTCGACCCGAACCCGCGCGTCCACCGCTGGGCCGACCACGACCTGCTGCGCGCCCGCCTTGCCGCCGTCGTGCCGCGCTGCGACGTCGTGAAGTGCTCGGTCGAGGAGGCGCCGTGGATCTCGGGCACCGACGACCCGTGGGCCGCCGCCGCGTCGCTCGTGTCGCGCGGCGTGTCCCTCGCCGTCGTCACGCTCGGGTCCCGGGGGGCGATCTGGGCGCGCGCCGGCGACCGCGGCGCGGTGCCCGCGCCCGCCGTGCCGGTGGTCGACACGACCGGCGCCGGCGACGCGTTCCAGGCGGCGCTGGTGGCGCGCCTCGCCGCCGATCCCGCCGGCGAGCGCCTGCACGACCACCTGGCCCACGCGTGCGCGCGGGGTTCCGAGGCGTGCACGCGGCTCGGCGCCACCTGAACCGGGGCGTCGCGCGTCGAACGATCGATGAGCGACTTCCTCGGACCCGCCGCCATCCTCGCCCTCGGCATCTGGACGTACCTCACGCTCGGCCACGGTCGCTTCTGGGACGGCGCCCGCCTGCTCGACGGCGGCGACCGCCCGCCGCGCGACTGGCCGTGCGTCACCGCGGTCGTGCCCGCGCGGAACGAAGCGCTCTTCGTCGGCCGCGCGGTGCGCTCGCTCCTCGACCAGGACTACCCGGGTCCCCTGCACGTGGTGGTCGTCGACGACCGCAGCGAGGACGGCACCGCCGACGCCGTCCGCGCCGTGCTCGATCCCGGCGAGCAGCGTCGGGTCGCGATCCGGCGCGGCCAGGCGCTGCCCATCGGCTGGACGGGCAAGCTCTGGGCGATGTGTCAGGGCGTCGTCGCCGCCGAGCGCACCGATCCCGATTACTACCTCTTCACCGACGCGGACGTCGCGCACCACCCGACCGCGCTGCGCCGCCTCGTCGCCAAGGCGACGGCCCACGAGCTCGACCTCGCCTCCCTCATGGTGCGGCTGCAGGCCGACGGCTTCTGGGGGCGCCTGCTCATCCCGGCGTTCGTGTTCTTCTTCCAGAAGCTGTACCCGTTCCCGTGGGTCAACGACGCGCGGCGGCGCACGGCGGGCGCGGCGGGCGGGTGCATGCTGGTGCGGCGGTCGGCGCTCTTGCGCGCCGGCGGGCTGCGCGTCATCGCGGGCGCGCTCATCGACGACTGCGCGCTGGCCGGGCTGATCAAACGGCACCGGGGCCGGATCTGGCTCGGGCTGACCGACGAGACGTTCTCGCTGCGGCCCTACGCGGGCCTCGCTGCGGTCTGGGACATGGTGGCGCGCACGGCCTACACCCAGCTGCGCCACTCCCCGGCGTGGCTCGCCGCCACGCTGGGGGGCATGGCGCTCACGTACCTGGCCGCGCCGCTCGCGCTGCTCTGGGGCCTCGTGACGTGGCACGCGGCGCTGCTGATGCTCGGCGGCGCGACCTGGCTCCTCATGGCGTTGTGCTACGCCCCGACCCTGATGCTGTATCGGCAATCCCCGGTCCGGGGGCTGCTGCTGCCGCTGGCTGCGGTCCTGTACGCGGCGATGACGTTCGACTCCGCGCGCCGGCACCACCAGGGCCGCGGCGGGGCGTGGAAGGGCCGCACCTACGCCCGCCCGGTCTGAGCCGGCATGCGCATTGCTCCCTTGCCTCCGTCGTCGACACGGAGGAAGTCCATGCGAAATCTCGCCCTCTGCCTCGCCCTCGGCGCCCTCTTCGCCGGCTGCGGCCGCGACGACGACGCGACGACCGGCACCACCGGCACCGGCACCGGCACCGAGGCCGCCCGCGAGGGGCGCGAGCCCGCGCCGGCGTGGGTCGCCCGCGCCCAGGCCCGCGTCGCCGAGCTGCGCGACCGCATCCGCAACCTCGAGGCGCGCGCCCCCGACGTGCCCGCCGAGTTCCGCGAGCGCTTCGACAGCACCGTGAAGGAGCTCCGCCAGGAGGCCGACGAGCTCGAGCAGGACCTGCGCAAGGCCGCCGGCGAGACGCGGGAGGACTGGGAGGCCCTGCGCGAGGACGTGAACGACGAGTTCCGCGCGATGGGCCGCAAGGTGGACGAGACGTCCGTCGCGGTCGGCTCCGCCCGCGAGCTCTTCAACGACACGCGCCAGACGATCGGCGCGTGGCTCGAGGAGGCCGGCGAGAAGATGCAGCCGGCGCCGGCCGGGCGCCCGCCGGAGGGCGCGCAGCCCGAGGTCGCCCCGCCGCGCTGATCGCGTCTACCGGACGGTCCAGGTCTCGCCGGCGTCGAGGAGGGCCTGCACCGAGCCGACCGGCGAGCGCTTCTTCGCCTCGTCGACCTGGGCCTGCACGAGCTGGTCGTAGCTCGGGCGCTCGCGCATGTGGAAGACGCCGAGCGGCGTCGGGAAGTCGGGGTGCACGAGGCGGCTGAGCAGGAACGCGAGCGACTGGTTCGTCTCGTCGTGGACGAGCAGGCGGTCCTCGCCGTGCTCGGCCACGTCGACCACGATCGGCTCGAGGCGGTTGTTCAGGGCGATGCCCTTCGCGCCGCCCGGGCCGAAGCGGACGGGCTTGCCGTGCTCGAGCTTCAGCTCGTGCTCCACCTTCGTCTTGCGGTCGGTGAGGTAGTCGAAGGCGCCGTCGTTGAAGATGTTGCAGTTCTGGTAGATCTCGAGGAACGCCGTGCCCTTGTGGCGCGCCATCCGCGTGATCATCTCCTGCAGGTGCTTCGCGTCGACGTCGACCGAGCGCGCGACGAAGGTGGCCTCGGCCGCCAGCGCCAGGCTGATGGGGTTGAACGGGTAGTCGACCGAGCCCATCGGCGTCGACTTGGTCTTCTTCCCCTGCTCGGAGGTGGGGCTGTACTGCCCCTTGGTCAGCCCGTAGATCCGGTTGTTGAACATCAGGATCTTCAGGTCGACGTTGCGGCGCAGCGTGTGGATGAAGTGGTTGCCGCCGATCGACATCGCGTCGCCGTCGCCGGTCACCACCCACACCTGCAGGTCGGGCCGCAGCGTCTTGACGCCCGTGGCGATCGCCGGCGCGCGCCCGTGGATGGTGTGCATCCCGAACGTGTCCATGTAGTACGGGAACCGGCTCGAGCAGCCGATGCCGCTGATGAACACGTAGTTCTCTTTGGGGATGCCGAGCTCGGGCATCGTCCGCTGGATCTGCGCCAGGATGGAGTAGTCGCCGCAGCCCGGGCACCAGCGGACGTCCTGGTTCGTCTGGAAGTCCTTGCGCTGCAGCGCCGAGGCGTCGGTCGGGGGCAGGTTCGGATAGAGCGACATCAGTTGGCCTCCAGCTGCGCGCCGATGGCGTCGCGGATCTCGATCTCCTGGAACGGCTTGCCCTGCACCTTCGTGAACGAGTGCACGTCGATCACGTAGCGGGCCCGCAGGAGCATCGCGAGCTGCCCCATGTTCAGCTCGGGCACCAGCACCTTGCGGAAGCGCCCGAGGATGTCGCCGAGGTCGTTCGGGAACGGGTTGAGGTGCCGCAGCTGCACGTGGCCGATGCGGTGCCCGCGTGCGCGCATGCCGGCGACCGCCGACTTGATGGCGCCGTCGCTGCAGCCCCAGCCGATGACCAGCATGTCGCCCTCGGCGTCGCCGTCGACCACCGTCGGCGGGAGCAGGTCGGCGACCTTGCGCACCTTCTCGGCGCGCAGCTTGACCATGAACTCGTGGTTCTGCGGGTCGTAGGAGATGTTGCCGGTCTCGTGCTGCTTCTCGAGGCCGCCGATGCGGTGCTCGAGGCCCGGCGTGCCGGGGACGGCCCACGGGCGCGAGAGCATCTCGTCGCGCAGGTACGGCTTGAAGCCCTCGGGATCGGTGCGGAACTGCACCGGAATGCGAGGGATCTCGCTCATCTGCGGGATCGGCCAGGGCTCGGCGCCGTTCGCCAGGTACCCGTCGGTCAGGATGATCACCGGCACCATCTGCCGCACCGCGATGCGCACCGCCTCGATCGCCGTCCAGAAGCAGTCGCCGGGGCTCTTCGCCGCCAGCACCACGAGCGGCGACTCGCCGTTGCGCCCGAACATGACCTGCAGCAGGTCGGCCTGCTCCGTCTTCGTCGGCAGGCCGGTGCTGGGGCCGGCGCGCTGGATGTCGCAGATGATCAGCGGCAGCTCGAGCATGAGCGCCAGGTTGATCGCCTCGGCCTTGAGCGCCATGCCCGGGCCCGACGTCGTCGTGACGCCCAGGCCGCCGGCGTAGGCGGCGCCGAGCGCGGCGGCGACGGCGGCGATCTCGTCCTCGGCCTGGAAGGTCTTCACCCCGAGGTGCTTCTGCTGCGACAGGAAGTGCAGCACGTCGGAGGCCGGCGTGATCGGGTACGAGCCGAGGAAGAGCTCGAGGCCCGACAGCTCGGCCGCCGCGAGCAGCCCGAGGCCCAGCGCCTCGTTGCCGCTGATGCGGCGATAACGCCCCGGCGTGATCGGCGCCTGTTCGACCGTGTAGTTGTGGGTGAAGATCTCGGCGGTCTCGCCGTAGTGGTAGCCGGCCTTCAGCGCGCGCTCGTTGGCCGCGGCCAGCTCGGGCGCGAACTTCTTCTGGATCCACTCGAGCGTGTGCTCGATGGGCCGGTTGAACATCCAGTAGACGAGGCCGAGCGCGAAGAAGTTCTTCGAGCGCACGGCGGCGCGCTGGTTGAGGCCGATGTCGCTGATGGCCTTGAGCGTCATGCCCGTGATGTCGACGGGGTAGACGCGAAAGCTCGAGAGCGAGCCGTCGGCCTGCGGGTCGGTCTGGTAGCCGGCCCGCTCGAGGTTCTTCTCGTTGAACTGCTCGGTGTTGAGGATGAGGATGCCGCCCGGCTTGAGGTCGGGAAGGTTCGTCCGCAGCGCGGCCGGATTCATCGCCACGAGCACGTCGGGGCGGTCGCCCGGCGTGTAGACCTCGCGGCTCGAGAAGTTGATCTGGAAGCCCGAGACCCCGAACAGCGAGCCGGCGGGCGCGCGAATCTCCGCCGGGAAGTCGGGGAACGTCGCCAGGTCGTTGCCCACCAGGGCCGTCGTTCCGGTGAACTGGTCACCGGTGATCTGCATGCCGTCGCCGGAATCTCCGGCGAAGCGGATGGCGACGGCGTCGAGGGCCTCGGTCTTCTTCGATATCAAGGTGCGCACTCCGGGGCGTGAGGCTGCGCGGATCTAAAGGATCCGGCGGGCATTTCTCAAGCGTTGCGGCACCTTTAAGATGCAGCATCATGTCGCTCGTCGCCTCCGCCGAACGCCTGTCGCGCGCCCTCGACGCCCTCTGCTTCGGGCCGCCGGTGGCCCACGTCTACGACCCGCTGACGTATGCCGCGGCCACCCACCGCGCGTACCTCGAGCGGTACGGCGCGGGCCCCAAGCAGGTGGTCATGGTGGGGATGAACCCCGGCCCGTGGGGCATGGCCCAGACCGGCGTCCCCTTCGGGCACCCGCAGGTGGCGCGCGAGTGGCTGGGCATCTCGGGGGACGTGGGGCGGCCGCCGCGCGAGCACCCGCGCCGGCCCGTGCTCGGCTTCGCCTCGCCGCGCGCCGAGGGCAGCGGCACGCGCGTCTATGCGTGGGCCCGGGAGCGGTTCGGCACGCCCGAGGCGTTCTTCGCGCGCTTCTTCTTCGCCAACTACTGCCCGCTGCTCTTCCTCGCGGCTGACGGCGCGAACGTCACGCCCGACAAGCTGCGCCGCGCGGACCGCGGGCCGCTCTTCGCCGTCTGCGACGCGGCGCTGCGCGAGGTGGTCGAGACGCTGAAGCCGCGCTTCGTGGTCGGCTTCGGCGCCTTCGCCGAGGCGCGCGCCCGCGAGGCGCTGGCCGGCTTCGACGTGGTCTTCGGGCGCGTTCCCCACCCCAGCCCCGCGAACCCACAGGCGAATCGCGGCTGGGCGCCCCAGGTGGACGCCGCGCTGCGGGCGCTCGGCGTCGACCTGCCCGTCTGAAGAGCGCGCGGCGGCCTCAGCGGCGCTTCAGCGCGATGCCGAGGTCATCGTCCTCGTCGATGTCGAGGGCGAAGTCGAGGCGGTGGAAGCGGCCGTCGCCGCCGCTCTGGACGCAGCGCCGCGGGAGGGCGATGCGGCCGATGCGCACCACGTCCTCGCCGGGGCACTCCGGCGTCCAGCGCTCGGCGCCGTCGGGCGGGCCCTGGTTGAGGGGGGACCAGGCGAGGTGCACCGCCGCCCCGCTCTGGAACGCCCGCGCGCGGTCGGGATCGGCGTCGTCCCGGCACACGAACGCCACCGCCAGGTCGTCGTTCTCGTCGACGTCGCCGTCGAGCGACAGCGCGCGGAAGACGCCGTCGTAACCGCTGCTGGTGCACCGCAGCAGGCCGTCGCCCGCGACCTGGGCCGGGCAGGCGCCCCACGCCTCGGCCTCGGCGGGACCTCGGTTGTCGTCCGCCCAGCCGAGGAAGACCGCGCAGTGCGTCTCCGCCCACTCGGCGAGCGCGGCGAAGTCGGGGTCCTCGCACCGGAACGCGACGGCGAGCTGGTCGTTCTCGTCGACGTTGCCGTCGAGGTCGAGGTGGGCAAAGCGGCCGTCGCCCAGCGTCGTGGTGCACCGCACGTCACCGCCCATCTGACGCGGCATGGCCGGGCATGCGCTCCATGTGTCGCTGGGGCCGGCGGGCCCGCGGCGATTGTCGGCCCAGCCGAGCGTCACGCGGCACGCGCGCTCGGCCCACGGGCCGCAGACCGGCGCCTCGTCGACGCGGCCGTCGCAGTCGTCGTCGGCGCCGTTGCAGGTCTCGGCGCGGGGGGCGCAGGCGGCGTCGGGCGGCGGCGCGCACTCACCGTCCGGCTGGCGCGCGTGGCCCGGCGGGCACTCGGGCGGCTGCATGTCGGGATCGTCGGGGACGGCCGCCCCGTCGACGGGCGGCGCCGCGTCGAGTCCGGCGTCCGGCGCGGTGGCCGCGTCTTCCTCGCCGACGGCGGCGTCACGGCCGGGCTGCGCCGCGTCGGGACGGGCCGTCGCCGCGTCCCGCGGGGGCGGGCGGGACGCGTCGTCCCGTCCGAGCGGCACGAGGCCGAGGTCCGCCACCGCGTCGGCGTCGGGCGCGCCGACGCGCGCCGATCCCACCGGGCGGTCGGCCACCTCGCCCGCCGCGCAGGCCGCGAGCCCCAACGCCGCCACCGCATGCCGTACCGCGCACCGCATCGCCGCGATGATGCGCGCCCCGCTTCCCCCGTGCCCAGCAGATTCGGCGCGGGCGCCACCCGCCGCCGCGACCGCCCCGCCGGCCGTCGGGCACGCGCCGGTCACGCCTCGGGCACCTCGATGCCTTCCATGCGCAGCACGTGGAGCGCGTTGGTCGTCGTGGCCACGCCCTCGCGGAGGCGGTAGTCGAAGTGCAGGGCGCGGCCGTCGACGCGATCGGTGAAGTGGTAGGTCCGTACGTGCTCGGGGTTCTCGTGCTCGACGCGCACGAGCTCGAGGTCGTGGGTGGTGACGAGGCCGGCGCTGCGGCGGGCGGCGACGAGGCGGCGCACGATGGCGCGGCTGGCGAGGTTGCGCTCGCGGCTGTTGGTGCCGCTGAGCATCTCGTCGACGAGGTACAGGCACGGCGGCCGGGACGGATCGCCCTCGGCGGCCTCGACGGCCTCGAGGATGCCCCGAATGCGCTTGACCTCGGCGTAGAAGCGCGAGAGGCCCTCGCCCGGCGCGTCGGTGACCTGCACGCTCGTCACCGGCTCGCAGGCGCGCACCTCGAAGCGGCGCGCGCAGACGGGCGCGCCGGCGCGAGCCAGCAGCACGTTCAGGCCGACGGTGCGCAGGAACGAGCTCTTGCCGGCCATGTTGCTGCCGGTGACGAGCGCGAGGCGGCCGCCTTCCTCGATGCGGAAGTCGTTGACCCTGCGGCGCTCGACGGCGAAGAGCGGATGGCCCAGCGCTTCGGCCTCGAGGAAGGCGCCGCCCTCCGCCCGCACGGTCGGCCAGCAGTAGCCGGGGCGGTCCCACGCGTACGCGCCGAAGGAGGCGAGCACTTCGAGGTCGGCGAGCACCTCGAGGTCCGTGCGGACGTGGCGGCCGTGAGCCGCGCGCCAGCGCTCGAGGCGACCGACGCCGTGGATCTCGATCAGCGCCATCAGGTTGAAGACGCCGTACATGATCGCGTTCAGGCGGACGGACAGCAGACCGACGATCGACTCGAGGGCGCCGATGCGGGCCGACGCGCGCGCGCCGCCCGACTCGAGGCGGCGCTTCAGGTCGAGCAGCAGCGGCGCCTGGAAGCGCCGGCGCTCGACGAGCGCGCACATGCGGCGCAGGCCCACGAAGGGCTGGAAGCTCTCCTCGACGAGCAGCGGCTCGTAGCGGGCCGCCAGCGGGCGGGTCGTGGCCAGGAACAGCAGCACCTGGGCCCCGGCGAGGACCGGCCACGGCGTCCAGATCTCGAAGACGAGCGTCAGCACGAGCAGCGTCCACGTCGCCGGCACCAGCAGTCGCGCGACCCACACCACGGCGGGCAGCCAGCGCGGCGAGAGGCCCTCCTCGGCCCACCGCAGGAAGCGCGTCATCGTGCGCTCGTCCATGTGCGCGAGGCGGGCCTCGGCTTCGAGGCGCTGGCGGAAGCC
The DNA here is from genome assembly GCA_963169045.1 of Myxococcota bacterium. Lineage (GTDB taxonomy): Bacteria > Myxococcota_A > Bradymonadia > UBA7976 > UBA1532 > CAUJDF01. Next base: position 32,169 of record CAUJDF010000052.1, on the reverse strand, counting down.
GCTGCCGGCGGCGAGCTCGGCGCTGGCGGCGTGGCGCGCGGGCAGGTCGGCGGTCGGCACGCCATGGCGCAGCAGCTCGGCGAGGCGCGCCCGGGCGCCGGGCAGCGAGGCGCGCGCCAGCTGCTGATACGCCGAGCCGCGCCCGAAGAGCTGCAGCTCGCTGCGCAGCGGGTCGTGCGCGTCGAGGAAGCCGGCGCCGTCGTCGGGCACCGCGTCCCACTCGCCGCGCAGGCGCGCCGCGCCCTCGCGGTTCACCGCCACGAGCGCCTCGAGGCGCGGCGCCAGCGCGTACGGCCGCCGGTGGAGGGCCACTGCCGCCGCGAAGGCCGCCCCCGAGAGCACCGCCCCCAGGAGCCAGGGCCAGACCGGCGGGTCCTCGGTCGTGCTGGCGTAGACGAAGAACGCCGTCAGCGCGAACGCGGCGAAGCGTGCCGCGGCGATGGCCGAGATGCGCTTGCGCGTGCGCAAGAGCAGGCGCGCGTAGCGGGCGGCGCGGCGCTCGTAGGGGGCCGGCGGCCGTTCGATGGTCGTCACGGCGCGCCGCTCACCAGTTGAGGCGGCTCTTGAGGTTGCGGAAGAAGTAGTCACGCTCGAAGAAGATGAGGCGGGCGGGCACGTGGGAGCGCTGCACCTGGATGACGTCGCCCGCAGTGACGTTCGCCTTGTGCTTGCCGTCGATGACCAGCAGGACCTCCTGCTCGCGGCGCTCCGTGTCGACCGTCAGCGTCAGCTTGGACGAGCCCGGCATGATCAGCGAGCGGCTGCCGAAGCTGTACTCGTTGAGCGGCTTGAGGATGATGCAGTCGACGTCCGGTTTGATGACCGGCGCGCCGGTGCTGAGCATGTAGGCCGTCGAGCCGGTGGGCGTGCCGACGATGACGCCGTCCCCCCGCGGACGGTGCGTCGAGCAGCCGTCGACCTCGACCCCCACCTGGATCATGTGGATCGACGACTTCACCACCACTTCGTTGATGCACCGGTAGGACTGCCCGCGATGGTCGACCTGGAGCGTCAGGCGGTCCTCGATGAAGTAGTCGTCGCTCAGGAGGCGGACGAGCACGCGGTCGAGGTCCTCGCGGTCGCTGGCGGTGAGGAAGCCGAGCGTGCCGAAGTTCACGGCGAGCACCGGGATGCCGGGGAAGGCCGACAAGGCGCGCAGGACGGTGCCGTCGCCGCCGAGCGCCATCACGAGGTCGACCGGCTCGCCGGGGTTCTCGCGATCGAGCTCGACCATCTCGATGTGGGCCCGGCTGAACAGCTTGCGCATGCTCCCCAGGCGGTAGTCCTGGTCGTGGTCGCGCGTGAAGTAGCCGATGCGCTTCAGGTCGAGCATGGGGGGCACGATACCCGCTGTCTCGTGAGGCTGCCACGCAACACAGCGTCTTTTGACCGCGCGGCGCATCTGCTAGGCTCCCGCGCCTCGCACCTTGGAACGGGAGCGCGCACGTGCTGCTCGACCTGCACACCGCACCGGGCGACCTCGACCCGAAGGCCCTCGCGGCGGCCGCCGCCGACGCCGGCCTCGACGGCGTCGTCCTCACTGACCGCAACCGCGTCGACCGCTTCGACGCCTACGCGAAAGCGCTCGAGGCCGAGGGCCTCAGGGCGTTCTTCGGCGTCGAGCTGCTGCTCGACCGCGGCGCGCTGGTCTTCATCCCGCGCGATCCGGGCAAGGCGTTCCAGGGCGAACGCTGGTCGCCGGGCACGCTGCGGTGGGACGCCGACGAGGCGCTCGAGCGCATCGGCCGTCACGAGGGCGCGCTCATCGTCGCCCACCCCTATCAGCGCGACATCGAGCCCATGGGCGACCGCGTCTATTCGCTGCCGAACGTGGCGGGCGTCGAGACGCGCGTCGGCCGCGGGCGCCCCGTCTGGGACGACCTCGCCGACCACGCCGCCGACAAGCGGCTGGCGGCGCGCATCGGCTCGTGCGGCGGCGACCCCCGCTGGCTCGGCCGCGCGGTGACGGTGGTGCCCGGCGATCCGGCCGACAACGCCGCGCTCGTCGACGCCCTGCGCGGGCGTCGCTGCTGGCCGGTCGAGCTCGAGGACGCCGACGACCCGCGCGACCGCACCCGCGAGGCGGCGCCGCCGCCCCGGGCCGAGGGCGACGAGGAGCGTCCGCGCCGACGCGACGACGGCGGACGCGGCGGGCGCGACCGGGGCGAGCGCCGCGGTCCGCGCCGCGACGGCGACCGGCGCGGCGGCGGCGGTGGCGGTGGCGGCGGGCGGAAACCCCGGCGCTGATCCGTCCGCATCCGAGAATATCTGGGCCATCTGTACGAGAGAGGTATCGATGAAGCGTACGACCCGGACGGCCGCGGCCGTCGCGACCGTGCTGCTGGCGGCGGCGCCGTCGGCCTGGGCCAACCGCGTGGGCGTCGTCGGCAAGGCCACGGCGGGCTGCGGCGGCACCGGCTGCCACGAGGGCGGCGTCGCGCCGACGGCCGTCATCGAGGGCCCCGGCACCGTCGCGCCCGGCGAGACGATCGAGCTGACGCTGACCGTCAGCGGCGGCCAGGAGACGGCCGCGGGCGCCAACATCGCCGTGGTGGGGGGCGGCGCCCTGCAGCCGGCCGAGGACGAGGTGCTCCGTACGTTCGGCGTCGAGCTGACGCACAACGGCGGGCCGCTCGCCTACGAGGACGGCAAGGCCGTCTTCCGGTTCCTGTTCGAGGCGCCGGCGACCGAGGGCACGGTCACGATCAACGCCGCGGCGAACAGCGTGAACGACGACCGGCTGCAGACCGGCGACCTGTGGGCCACCGCCAGCACGCAGATCACCGTCGCTGCGGAGGGTGGTGAGGGCGGCGCCGGCGGGGCCGACCCGCCCGTGGGCGGCGCCGGCGGCGCGGGCGGCGCCGGGGGTCCCGACGCCGGGGCCGGCGGCGGCGGTGACGACGACGGTGGCGGCGGCGGCGGCTGCCACGCCGGCCCGCCGGGGCACGACTCGCCGCTGCTGGCGTTCCTGCTCGTCGGCTTCCTGATGCTGCGGCGCCGCAAGTCCGAGAAGTAGCGCCCGCGCCCTACCGCCCGCCTGGCGGGATGGGCGGCGGTTTCGGCGGCGCCGGCCGCCGATAGAGCCCCACCACCTGCACCCCGTCCACGAACAGCCCGTCCACCGGCCAGTCCGTCCCGTAGGCGCGCCAGAGGTCCAGCTCCTCGGGGAACTTGGACCGCTGCTCATGGTAGACGCCCCAGTCGCTGTACGGCGCCGTCCAGTCGCCGGTGACCTTCACGTCGCGGCGGAGCAGGCCGTCGCGCTGGTAGGCCTCGACCGACCACTGCGTCGCGTCGTGCCAGAAGACGAGCGCGTTCTTGTCGGCCTTCTCGTTGAGCACCGGCAGCACGCCGATCGACGCGTAGCCCCAGAAGTCCCGCAGCATGCCGTGGCGCGCGCCGCCCGCCGCGCCGCCGGCGAGCTCGTTGTAGTAGGTGATGCCGTAGGGGTGGTACGCGAGCGTCGCCCAGGCCGCCGGCACGAGCATCGCCAGCGCCAGCGCGCCGCCGGCGAGCGCCTGCCGCGCCGGGGCCAGCGCGCGGAACAGGCCCTGCGCGAGACGCGTCGCGCCCACCCCCGCCGCCACCGCCAGGAACGGATACGCCGGGAACCAGTGCTTCGTACCGCCGAAGATCGGCGTGAACGGCAGCGCGATCACCAGGATCGGCGCCACCAGGTTGGCGAGCACCAGCACGTCCGCGGCGCGGCGGTCCACGTCGAGCGGCGGGTGGCGGAACGCGCGCCACGCGCGCCGCGCCGTCACCCCCACGCCGATGGCGCCGAGCACCAGGATGCCCGTGGGCACGGTGAAGAGCGTCATCACGAACGGGTAGTGCACCGGGAACGGCGGCTTGAACCACAGCTCGCCGAGGTAGTCGACCGGGTAGTGCACGTGCTGGGCGTGGAAGCCGATGTAGAAGCGCAGGCGCGACACGGTGTCGTGCCAGAGCCACGGCCAGTGCCCGAAGAAGATCACCAGGCTCAGGACGACGATCGAGACCGCCGTCCACGCGTGGTACGTCAGCGGCCCGCGCTCGCCGCCGGGCGCCGTCCAGCGGCCGTGCCGCCGCTTGTACGTCCAGGCGTCGACCGCCGCCACGCCGAGCAGCGTGAACGGCAGGAAGAACGTGTTCAGCTTCGTCGCGAAGCCGAGGCCGATGGCCGCGCCGCACGCGACGGCCCAGGCGCGGCTGCGCGAAGCCCGCAGGAACGTGTAGGCACCGAGCAGCCACGTGAACGTGACCGGCGCGTCGAAGCACAACAAGTGCGTGTGGAAGAAGTAGCGCGGCAGGAAGGCCAGCGAGACGGCCGCCACGAGCCCCGCCAGGCGTCCCTGCACGACGACCCCCAGCAGCCAGGCGAGCCACACCGCCAGCGCCGCCATGACCATCGTGGGCACGCGGTACGCGGTGCGGTGGTCGTCGATCCACCCCCAGCGGTCCTTCAGCAGCCGGTGGGAGACGCCGGCCAGCGTCTTCATGAGGACCGGGTGCTCGTGGTTGTACTCGAAGCCGCGGTCGATCTCGGCGCGCGAGAACGAGCGCACGTTCGGGTCGAACAGGCGGTCCACCCAGTCGGCGGCGCGGTCGGCGGCGTAGAAGTAGAAGCTCTCGTCGCGGGGGACGCCGACCTCGCGGCTCGTCATCAGCAGCAGGACGCCGTAGATGAGCGCCAGGAGCGCCCCGATCACGTGGTCGCGCCGGGTCAGGCGGTTCAGCGCGATCACGGGGCGCCTCCCGCGCGCGGCGCGCGCAGCGTCGGGTCGAAGCAGAAGTGGGCGTCGACGCTGGACGACGTCTCGATCGCGAACGTCATCGGCCCCGCCGCCGCCGCCGCCCCCTCGAGCGGCACCTCGAGCCGGCGCCAGCCCTTCTCGACCGTCACCTCGTGGGCCGCGATCCCGGCCGCGCCGCGGCGCACCGTCAGCCGGGCCGGCTTCACGCGCGGCGCCTTCAGGTCGTTGTCGGTGACGACCGGGTCGGCGAAGCCGTAGTCGATCACCAGCCGGGACGCCGCCGGGGCCCCGGGCCAGCGGATCTCGACCGTCGCGCCGGCGATGGGGTGGAACCACACGCACCGGCGCGCGCCGGCGCCGATCACGCGCACGTCGCGGCTCACGTGCAGCCAGGGGTCGAGGCCGCAGTGCGGGTCGCCGCGCCGTTGCTGCAGGCGCGTCCTCACCGGCGCGCCCAGGCAGCGGCGCGTCGCGTCGGGCGCCTTCTTCAGGTCGCAGTGCCAGCCGCGGCCGTCCCAGAAGTCGCACGCCTGCTCGGCGCCCCCCTTGCGCACGCGCACCACCCGCGCCCCCTCGAGACCGGCGTACAGGTCGCCGACCACGCGGTCGCCGCCAGGCTGCACGCGCTCGACGGTGACGCCGCCGAACACCTGCCGGTCGACGACGTTCGCTTCGGCCGCGGGCAGGTCGCGCGCCCCGCCCCCGAAGGCGCCCAGCACCCACACGCGGTCGTACCGGCCGAAGTCGGCCGCCGCCGGGTCGGGCAGGTGGAAGGCCGGCAGCCCCTCGAAGAAGAGCCGACCCTCCCCCGCCCAGGCCGGCGTCCACGTCACGCCGTCGCCGGGCCGCAGCTGCGCCCGCACGTAGCCGGTGGCCGCCGCCCAGTCGGCGCGGTCCGGCACGTTGGCGCGCTGCACCGCGATCGCCACCGCGCTCGCCAGCACGGCGAGCGGCGCGAGCCACCACGCGTTGAAGCGCGCGCGAAGCGCCATCGGGCACCCTCGGCGGGGAAGACGGGCCCGTCTTCTACCACAGGCGCTCTCGGAGTCCGTAACGCATTGCCGACGACCGCGAGCGCCGACGTCCCTCCGCGACGGCCTCCTGGACCTGTACCGCGGGCCGTGTTTACCCTCGCCGCTCGAACGGCCATCCGGGAGGGGAGATGGGGAGCATGGTGCGAGCGATCGCCCGCGCGACCGGTCCGGCCTGCGTCGCGCTCGCCCTCGCGGGCTGTCCGGGCTTCGGCGACCGGACGCTCGAGGCGCTCGTCGACGGCGCGCCCACGTGGGAGGCCCACGTGCGGCCGATCTTCGAGGTGCAGTGCTGGTCGTGCCACGGCGAGCGCCCCGCCGGCGGGGCGCCCTACGCCCTCTTCACCTACGAGCAGGCCGTGACGCACGCCGCGGCGATCGAGCACCAGGTGGTGGTCGAGAACCGCATGCCGCCGGGCCTCGGCCTGCCCAACGCCGAGCGGGCGGTCATCGCCGCCTGGCTCGACGGCGGCGCGCCCCGCGGCGAGCCGAAGATGGACGCGACGGCGCCCGTGCCCGACGCCGCCCCGCCCGACGCCGGCCCGCTCGACGCCACGCCGCCCGACATGGGCCCGCCGCCCACCTGGAACGGCGAGATCGGCCCGCTCCTCGCGGGCGGCTGCGCCACCGAGTTCTGCCACGACGTCGACCAGCCGTCCTCGGGGCTCGACCTGTCGACCTACGCCGGCTTCGACGCGGGCGGCTTCAGCGGCGATCTGCGCGGCGGCGGCGATCCCGCCGCGTCGCTGCTGATCAAGCGCCTGCGCGGCATCGGCGGCGCGCGCATGCCGCTCACCGGCGATCCGTTCACCGAGGCGCAGATCCGCCTGTGCGAGGCCTGGATCCGCGCCGGCGCGCCGGTGGGGCCGTGATGACGCGCGTCCTGGCCGTCCTCGCGCTGCTGCTCGCGGGCGCCGCGCCCGCCCTGGCCCTGCCGCAGTTCGCCGTGCGCTCGGCGAAGGCGTGCGACACCTGCCACGTCCAGCCGGTCGACTGGGAGGACCCGTCGATCGACCTGCGCAAGTGCTCCCTCAACTGCAACACGTGCCACGTGAGCCCCACCGGCGGCGGCATGCGCACGGCCGCCGGCGCGTACTACGGCCGTCAGGTGCTGCCCACGTGGGGCACCCGCCCCGCCGACGAGGCGTACCGCGCGCCGAAGCTGGCCGGCGGGACCGCGCCCGCCGCGGGCACCGCCGCGCGTTACGGCGGCATCGAGCCGAACCCGACGTTCCAGGCGGGCGGCGACCTGCGGCTCATGGGCGACTTCCCGCTCGGCGAGGACGAAGAGAACGCGTTCTTCCCGATGCAGGCCGACCTCTACCTCGCCGCGCGGCCCTACAACCCGGCGACCCTCAACGGGGGGCGCCTGACGCTGCTCGTGAACACCGGCTTCCGCGGCTCGCGCGAAGAGCAGTTCGACGACACCTGGGACCGCTTCTTCGTGCGCGAGGCGTGGGCGATGTACCACGACCTGCCAAACCAGGCCTACGTACGCGCGGGCCGCTTCCTGCCGCCGTTCGGCTGGCGGCTCGACGACCACACCGCGTTCATCCGGCAGGAGACCGGCTTCGTCGGCAGGCCGCTCGACCACGAGCGGCAGGTCACCGGCGTCGAGGTCGGCTTCAACCCCAACCGCGCCTACTTCCACCTCGCGGCGTTCAACGCGGCCGACGACTGGGACGACCCGGTCGAGCCGGACGACGGCTACGGCGCGGCGCTCTCCGCCGGCTGGCGCGACCTCGTCTGGCACCTCGGCGCGTCGCTCCTGTACGGCAGCCGCGACCGCGACGACCAGAAGCTCGACCAGATCCTCGGCGGCGTGCAGTGGGCGCTGAGCCTACAGGCGCTGGGCTGGGCGCCGCTGATCTACCTCGGCGAGTACGACGTCGACCACGTCTCCCACGACGAGCGCGAGGCGGTGACGTCGCTCGTGGCCTTCCACGAGCTCGACTGGATCCTGCACGAGAGCCTGGTGGCGCGCCTGCGCTACGACTGGCGGGACGCCGACGTCGACTTCGCCTTCGACAGCCGGCACCAGGGCGTGCTCGGCCTCGAGTGGCACCCCTACACCTTCGTCGACCTCAACCTGCAGTACCGCCACCGGTGGACGAACCACGAGGACCGCTTCGAGACCGAAGCCGACGAGATCCTCTTCATCCTTCACGGATGGCTGTAGCTTCTCAGGCGGTGTAGTAGGGGGACGAGCCGGACTCGTGGTCGGTGACGTCGACGATGTGCTTGATGCGCTCGCCGAGCTCGGTGCGCAGCGCCTCCTCGACCCCCTGCCGGAGCGTCACCGCCGAGGCGGCGCAGCCCTGGCAGCCGCCCGACATCGACAGGAACACCGTGCCGTTGACGTAGTCGACGACCTCGATGCGGCCGCCGTGGCCCGCGACGTACGGGTTGATCTTCTCCTCGAGGATGCGCGCGATCTTCCGTCTCATCGACTCTCTCGGAACTCCGGGGGGTGCCGAGCATAGATGCTCGCCGAGGCGAATGGGATTCGAATCGGCGGCCGGGCCGATCAGCGGGCGGGGCGCAGGTCGACGAGGACGGGGTGCAGCGGAGCCGGCGGCTCGCTGCCGTCGGCCAGGCACCGGGGCAGCCGCAGTGCGAAGGTGGCGCCGCGTCCGGGCCGCCGCTCGAGCGAGAGCGACCCCCCGCACTGGAACGCGAGCTCCCGCGAGTGGGCGAGCCCCAGGCCCTGGCCGCCGCGGTCGGCCCGCGAGGTGAACCGCCGCTCGAAGATGCGGTCCGCCAGACGCTCGGGGACGCCGGGCCCCTCGTCGGCCACCCGCACGACGACCTCGGCGTCGAAGGCGTCGACGGTCACCACCACGCGGCCGCCGAGCGCCGCGTCGGCCATCGCCTGGACGGCGTTGCGCACCAGGTTGGTCAGGATGCGCCAGACGTCGAGCGCGTCCGCCGGCGTGTAGACGTCGGTCGGACAGCTCGACGCCAGCCGCACGCCGGCGGACAGATCCGCGCCGAGCACGGCCAGCACCCCGTCGACGAGGTCGACCAGCCGCTGCGGCCGGCCTGCCTGCGGGCGCTCGCCGCGGGCCTGCGCGTGCAGCGCCCGCACGTGGGCCAGCACCTCGTCGAGGGCGCCCAGCTCGAGCGCGACGGCGGCGCGGCCCTCGGCCGACAGCCCCGGCTCGTCCTCCATCAGCTCGCGCACGTGGTGCACGCCCGCCGCCACCGCACCGAGCAGCCCCGCCACGTCGTGCATCGCCGCCGCCAGCCGCCGCGCCTCGTCGGCGCGGCGGTCCCGCTCCGCGACGGCCTGCGTGAGCGCGCGCACGAGGCGCCGCACGCCGGTGCCGGGCGCCTCCGCCTCCTGAACGCCGCTCCCCACGGAAGTCCACAAGGTCATGCCCCCCAAGGCGATCGCCGCATGATTGGTTCGAGTTATGCGGACAATCATCACGAGGCGGAGAGACGCGTCAAACTTCCAGTGAGACGGGCGTTCAGGCGACGCGCAGGACCTCGGCGACGGTCGTGACGCCGGCGCGGACGCGGGCGAAGCCGGCGGCGCGCAGGCTCTGGTGGTGGCGCGACTCGAGGTGCTCGCGAAGGGCGCGGCGGGTGGACGTCTCGGCCTTGATGAGGTCGGACAGCTCGTCGTCGACCTCCACCAGCTCGTAGATGCCCGTCCGGCCGTGGTAGCCGGTGTGGGCGCACTGCACGCAGCCCACGGGCTCGTGCACGATGAGCGCCTCGCCGGGGGCGGCGCCCATCAGCGTCCGCGTCGCGTCGTCGGCGGGCGTGGCGCGGCAGCACGCGCGGCAGAGGCGCCGCACGAGGCGCTGGCCCACCATGGCATGCAGCGCCGAGGCGACCACGAACCGCTCGAGGCCCATGTCGAAGATGCGGACGAACGTCTCGAGCGCGCTGCTCGTGTGCAGCGACGACAGCACGAGGTGCCCGGTCAGCGCCGCCTTGAACGCGATGTCGGCGGTCTCCGCGTCGCGCATCTCGCCGACCATGATCACGTCGGGGTCCTGCCGGAGGATGGCGCGCAGGCCGGTGGCGAACGTGAAGCCGGCCTTGGGGTGCGCCTGGCCCTGGATGATGTTGGCGAAGCGGTACTCGATGGGGTCTTCGAGCGTGACGACGTTCTTCTGGTTCGAGTCGATCTCCTGGATCATGGCATAGAGCGTCGACGTCTTGCCGCTGCCGGTGGGCCCGGTGACGAGCACCATGCCGTGGGGCTTCTGGGCGAGCGCGCGCAGCTTGTCGACCATCGGCGGATCGAGGCCGAGCCGGCGCAGGTCGACGGCGTCCGACGCGCGCGAGAGCACGCGGACGACGACCTTCTCGCCGTACTCCGTGGGGAACGTGGAGAGGCGCAGGTCGATCTCGCGCTCCCCCGCCTGGACCGTGAACGCGCCGTCCTGGGGCAGGCGTTTCTCGGCGATGTCGAGGCTCGCCATGACCTTGAGGCGGCTCGGCACCGAGTGGCGGAAGGTGTCGGGCACCGGCGGGCGCTCCACCAGGATGCCGTCGATGCGGAAGCGCACGCGGACGCGGTCGGCCCGCGGCTCGATGTGGATGTCGCTGGCGCGCTCGTGGATGGCGCGGCCCAGCAGGCGGTCGACGAGGGTGACGACGCCGCGGTCGTCGGCGGGCGCGGTGCTCATGGCCTCGAACATAGCACGGTGGCGCGGCCGGTCAGCGCCATGGCGCGCGCGGTCAGCGTCCCCCGACCCCCGGCGCCCCGCGCGGGCGCGGCGGCGCGGCGGGTCAAGCGAATGGCGCCCGCGGTCAATGGCGCCGCGCCCGCCCCGCCTATGGTGCGCCGCGTTCACGGCGACGACGCCGCACCACGGGGGAAACGACATGAAGACGAAGACGCTGGGGTTCGCGCTGACCGGCCTGCTGGCCGCCTGCCAGGGGACGCCCGACACCGCGCCGTCGGCCATCGGCCTGGACGACGTCCAGGTGGGCGAGGCCGGCAAGGCCGACATGGTGTCGAGCGCGCACATCCTCGACGACATCGACCTCAACAGCGAGATCCGCGGCACGTTCCGGCCCGGCTGGCGCGTCTACGGCTTCACCTTCGAGGCGAAGGCGGGCGCGCGCATCCAGGTGGGCCTGCGGGCGACGGCGGGCACGGGCTCGGTCGACTTGGCGCCCGGCGAGGCGCTCGACACGGTGGCGGCGATCTACGGCCCGATGAGCGGCGCCGACAAGGGCCCGCGCCTCGCCACCGCCGAGGACGAAGAGGGCGGCGCCGCCGTCCTGCCCGGCGTCGACATCGCCCGGGACGGCAAGTACCTCGTCATCTTCTCCTCGTGGAACGACCCCGGCGCCGGCGCCTACGCGGTGAACGTCGGCTGCGAGGGCACGAACTTCCAGTGCCGCCGCCCGGTGGCCGCGCAGCCCTGCGTCGAGGGCACGCGCTACATCCAGGGCCAGACGGTCGTCGGCACCGAGACGTGGGACCGCTGCAACGTGGTCCTGCTCGAGAACACCGTCGTCGCGCCGGACGCGATCCTCACCATCCAGCCGGGCGTGCGCGTCCAGGGGAACATCATCGGCGCGGGCCCCTACGGCGACGTGGCGCTCGAGGTCCAGGGCAAGCTGCAGGCGGTGGGCACCGCCGAGCACCCCGTCGTGTTCACCGCGGTGCGCGACGGCTGGAAGGGCCTCGTCCTGCAGGGCGCGAGCAACACGCTCGAGCACGTCTTCATCGAGAAGGCGCGCACCGGCGTGCAGGTCGCCGGCGGCCACAACACCTTCACCGACGTCACCGTCGACCACGGCGAGACCGGCTTCCGGTTCGACGCGGGCAGCGCCGGCAACCGCCTGAGCCGCATCCGGCTCGACCAGGTGACGCACGGCGTCGTGCTCGGCGCCGAGGCGGCGGCCGACATCGACGACGCGGTGCTCGTCGGCAAGGGCGACGGCGTCGGCCTGCGCGGGGCGCAGGCGGCGGCGAGCACGCTCGAGCGCTCGATCATCACCGGCTTCGGCGTCGGCATCGACGCGCACACCAGCGAGCTTGCGGTGACGGACTCGACGATCGCCGCGAACACGGTCGGCGTGCGCGTGGACGGCCCGGAGAGCGGCCTGCACCCGGCCTTCACCTGCCCCGACTTCCCGACGGCGCCGCCGCCCTCGAACCCGCCGCCGAGCTTCCCCCGGGAGTGGCCGCGCGATCCGATCTTCGTGCGCACCGACATCGTGGACAACACGCAGTACGGCGTGCGCGTCCTCGCGCCGCAGCTCGTGGTCATCGAGGAGAGCAACGTCCGCCGCAACAAGATCGGCGTCAGCATCGAGGCCGACTCGCTGCACGAGCAGTCGCGCATCCGCGCCTCGAACGTCACCGACAACGGCGACGCGTGGCAGGTCGACGCCTGGCACACGAACGGCGTGCTCGACATCTCCGGCAACTTCTGGAACCGCATCAGCGATCCGGAGCTCAGCGCGAGCTGGCGCGTGACGCACGAGATGCCGCAGAACTGCCGCCTCGACAACCCGCGGATCACCAACTGCACGTGGCTCGGCAACGACGCCTACCGGTGCGGGGCGTGGCACTGCGCGCACAACGGCCAGCGCTACATCTGCAACGCCCCGACGGTCTCGCGCTGGACGGGCCGCGTCACCTTCACCGGCTTCTCGCCCGAAGCGCTGCGCGCCGGCCCGGACCTGCAGACGCTGCTGCCCGCCGTCAACGCGGAGCGCGCCCGGCTCGGCCTCGAGGCGGGCGTCCCCGAGGAAGAGCCGGCGTTCGTCCCCGGCACCGTCGCGGTCAGCGAGGTGGACTACGACCAGCCCGGCGCCGACAGCGCCGAGTTCGTCGAGCTGACCAACCCCGGCGAGGAGGCGGTGGCCCTGCGCGGCTACGCCCTCGAGCTCGTCGACGGCGCCAGCGGCCGCGTCTACGGCCGCTTCGACCTCGGCGCCGCCGGCGCGACGCTCGAGCCCGGCCAGTACCTCGTCGTCGGCGCCCCGAAGGTCATCGAGGGGCTGCCGGCGAGCGTCCTGCGCCTGCGGCTGAGCAAGGCGCTGCAGAACGGGGCGCCGGACGGCGTGCGCGTCGTCGGCCCCGACGGCCGCGTCGTCGACGGCCTCGCCTACGAGGGCCGCATCGAAGGCACGGGCGAGGGCGCGAGCCCGAGCGACCGCGAGGGCAACGGCGGCCCGAACCGCACCCTCGCGCGCTGCGGCGACACCGACGACAACGCCGCCGACTTCCGCGCCGCCGCGCCGACCCCCGGCGCCGTCAACGCCTGCCGGTAGTCGACCCACGCACGCGGGCTCCGGCCCGCGCGCGCTCGCTTCGGGCCGGTGACTCCGCCTTCGGCATGCGGGCCTTCCTGGCCCGCCTCAGCTCGCCTTGTGCTGGCGGTACTCGCTCGGGGTCCGGCCGCTCCACCGCTTGAACGCGCGGTGGAAGGCGCTCGGCTCCGAGAACCCGAGCAGGAACGCGATCTCGCCGATGCCGTGGTCGCGCTCCGTCAGGTAGTGCGCCGCCGTCTCGTTGCGCACCTCGGTCACGAGCGCCTGGAAGGACGTCCCCTCCTCTTGTAGGCGGCGCTGGAGCGAGCGCGGGCTCGTGGCGAGCAGGCGCGCGACGTCGGGCAGGCGCGGGGCGCCGTTGGGCAGCAGCTCGCGGATGGCCCAGCGCAGGCGGCCGCCGAAGCCCTCGGGCTGCGGCAGGCGGGCGAGGCGCTCCTCGGCGTGCACGGCGAGCAGGCGGGCGAGCGCGGGATCGGCGCGGCGCACGGGCAGGTCGAGCGTCGCCGGCGCGAAGACGAGCGCGTGGTACGGACCGCCGAACGTCACCGGGCACCGGTACACGCGGGCCCACTCGGCGGCGGCGCCGCGCGTCGGGTGACGGAAGACGGCGGTCTCCGGGGCGAGCTCCGTGCCGGTCATCTCGCGGGCCGCGAGCAGGACGTAGGTCAGCGTCCACTCGACGAGGCTCGGCGAGCCGCCGCGCAGGTCGACGCTCCGCAGCAGCAGGCGCGCCTCGCGATCGTCGACCTCGAGGTCGAGCAGGGCGCCGTCGTGCACGAGGCGGGCGTAGCGCGTCATGGTGCGCAGCGCCTGCCCGAGCGTGGCGGCGTTGCGGCAGACGTACTCGACGACCCCGAACGAGCCGCGCGGGCTCTGCTCGGCGATGTGGAGCCCGAAGGCCGGGTCGCCGCTGCGCCGCGCGACGTCGTCCCACAGCGCCTCGACGGCCTCGGCCGGCACGCGCGCGTCCACGTCGTCGAGCAGCGCCGGCTGCACGCCGGCCGCGTTCAGCAGCGCGGCGTCGTCGAGCCCGCACGCGCGCGCGCTCTGCAACAGCAGGCGCACCGGCAGTACCGAGTAGGTCGTGGCGACGGGGGACATGGCGCGCATTATACGACCGGCGCCGTGCCTCCGTGCCGCCCAATCCGCACGCTGGCCGCCGCAAGAACCACGCACCGGGCCACGCTCCGCCTGTCGACCCCCGCGAACGTTCACGCACTGAGCGACCCTCAGCCTGTCGACCCCCGCGAACGTTCACGCACTGACGGTCCACCGCCGGCAGCGCCGCCGGCGTCACGTGCAGCCAGCGCAGCAGCGCGTCGAAGTCGCCGAGCCGCTCGACCGGCCGGCCGGCCGCGGTCGATCGTCCACGTGTTGACGAGGTCGAGCGCCAGGTGGGCGCCGAGGTGCAGGAACTCGGGCTCGGGGCGTGCCATGGGCGGCCTACTTGGTGAGCACGAACTCGCGGCGGCGCACGATCTGGCCGCCGAGCCACAGCGTCACCGCCGCCACGACGACGAGGGCGACGGCGGCGCCGACGGGATCGGGCGCCTCCCACCACGCCGTCCACGGGCCGCCCGCCGGCTTCATCCCGGTGACGCCGCGCAGCTGGGTGAGCAGCGTGAGGCGGCCGAGGAAGCCGGGCACCTGGCCTACGCCGCCCTCCCAGAAGACGAGGAAGGCGAGGCCGAACCACGCCGGCCACTTGATGAGCTCGCCGGCGAGCGCGAAGAAGCCGCCGTAGGCCAGGGTGGCGAGCGCGGCCCCGAAGGCGTAGCGCAGCGGCTCGCCGCCGGGGCCGGTGCCGGCGGCGAAGGCCGCGGGGATGACGATGGCCGCCACCGGTCCGATCGACGCCAGCACGCGCGCCGCATACAGCCAGTGGCGGCCCACGGGGCGGCTGAAGCTATAGGTCAGCGTCTGGTCCTCGATCTCCTCGCGCATGGCGCCGGTGCCGTAGAAGAGCGACATGAGCGGCGCGGCGAGCTGCACCACCAGCGCGGCCAGGGGCTCCGGCGGCATGCGCGCGCCGAACTTCAGGATGGCGAGGCCGAGGCCGATGCCGACGGCCCAGAGCACGAAGGGCCGCTTGCGCAGGTTGCGGCGCAGGTGGAAGCCCAGCCAGAAGGTGGCGGCGTTCAGCTCGGCGTTCATCGTTGCTGGATCAGGTAGCGGTAGAGGCTCTCGAGATCGGCGTCGGGCGACGTGAAGCGCCGCACCACGGTGCCGAGCGCCGTCGCCGCCGCCGGGACGTCGAACGCCGCGGCGTCGAGGTCGGTCGTCGTCAGCTCGAGCAGCTCGCCGTCGACGAGCTGGGTGGCGCGCACGTGCGGCAGCTGCATGAGGCGCGCGGCCACCTCGCGCGGACGGTCCACCTCGACGCGGATGCGGTAGGGGCGGTCCTCGAGGGCGCGGCGCAGGCGCAGCACGTCGCCGAAGGCGCGCAGGCGGCCGAACCGGATGAACACCACGCGGTGCGTCATCGCCTCGACCTCGTGCAGCACGTGGCTCGACACCACGACGCAGCGGCCCTCGTCGCCGAGCACCTTCACGAGCGCGATGAGGTCCGCGCGCGCCACCGGATCGGCGCCGTTGAGCGGCTCGTCGAGCAGCACCACCTGCGGGTCGTGGGCGATGGCCTGGGCGATCTTGATGCGCTGGCGCATGCCCCGCGACATCGCCTCGAGGCGCTTGACGCCGTCGCGCGTCATGCCCACACGCTCGATCGCCTTCGCCGCGTGCGTCCGCGCGTCGCGGGCCGAGAAGCCGTGGAGCCGCGTGAGCGCCTCGACGAACTCGAAGCCGGTCAGGTCCTCGTAGAACTTGTCCTGCTCGGGGCACAGGCCGAGCGCGCGCAGCGCCTTCGGCTCGCGGAACGGATCGGCGCCGAGCAGCCGCACCTGCCCCGTCTCGGGCAGCAGCTGCCCCGCGAACAGCTTCATCAGCGTCGACTTGCCCGAGCCGTTGGGGCCGAGCAGGCCGGTGACGCCGGGGCCGAGGTCGAGGTCGACGTCGTTGAGGGCGCGGACCTGGCCGAACATCTTCGAGACCCCGCGGGCCTCGAGCATGCCCTTGGCGACGTGGAGCGCGTCGAGGCTCACGCCCTCACCTCCGCGCGCAGCCGCCACCACAGCGCGCCGAGGCCGGCGGCGGCGTAGGCCAGCAGGCCGGCGGCCGACAGCAGCGCGTCGGGGTTGGCCTGCGGCCGATGCGGCAGGAACTGCGCGCCGACGCTCGGCAGGCCGACGTTCAGCAGCGTGTCGGCGACGGTGCGCAAGTCGCGCTCCGGCGCGAGGTAGCCGGCCCAGCCGACGCCGCCGGCGGCGAGGCCCTCGGCGACGCCCGACAGCAGGATGAGGCCGCCGACGTAGACGACGCCGACCGTCCGCGCCTTGCGCCCCAGGGCGCTCAGGCCGACGACGGTCGCGGTCAGCGTCGCGGCGGCGAGGAGCGCGCCGGCGAGCGCCGGCACCACGAGCCACCAGAGCTGCGCGCGCAGGGCCGGCGGCGCGACGCCCACCGCCACGATCCACAGCAGCAGCGAGGGCAGCACGAGCGTCGCGGCCGGCACGAGCCCCGCCCCGAGCAGCTTGCCGACGGCGTACTGCCGCGGCGTCAGCGGCCGCGCGAAGTAGAGCTCGAACGCGCCGGCGGCGCGGTCCTCGGCGACGGCGCCGCCGGCGATGACCGAGAGCGCCACCGCGGTGACGAAGAACTGCATGCTCAGGAAGGCGGCGAAGACCTCCTGCGCCTGCCCGACGAGCTGGTCGACGGCGAGCATGTGCGCGCCGCCCATCTCGCCGGCGTACCGCCGGAAGAGCAGCTGCGCGACGAGCCACAGGCCGTGGCCGCCGACGACGGCGAGGCAGAAGAGCAGCGCCACCTTCGTGGCGCGCTTGCGCCAGGCCAGCAAGAGCATCGTGCGCGCGATGGGCCACGGCGGGCTCTGCCGGCGCCCTTTGAAGTCGAGCGGCCGGTAGCCGACCGCGTAGATGCGCTCGCCGTTCATCGGCCCCCCATCGGGACGCCGATCTTCTCGAAGAAGGCCTCCTCGAGGCTCGACGCGCGCGGCTCGAGGTGGACGATCGGCAGCCGCAGCGCCGCCGCCTCGGCCCACAGCACGTCGGGGCCCGCGCCGTCGGGCAGCGTGACGTACACGATCTCGCGGCGCGGCCCGGGCTCGACGCGGGCGCCGCGCCGCGTCAGCGCCAAGGCGAGCGCCGGCGACGGCTCGCCGAGGCGCAGCTCCCAGGTGGCGGGCGCGAACTGCCGCAGCTCGTCGAGGCGCCCGGCGAACAGCACCCGGCCCGCCTGCATGATCACGCAGGCGTCGCAGGTGCGCTCCACGTCGTGCAGCAGGTGCGTCGACAGCAGCACCGCCGGGCCCTGGCGATCGCGCAGCTGCGCGATCAGGTCGAGCAGCTCGTCGCGGCTCTCGGGGTCGAGGCCGCTCGTCGGCTCGTCGAGCAGCACGAGCTCCGGGTCGTGCACCAGCGCCATGGCGAGCTTCACGCGCTGGTGCATGCCGGTGCTGAACGTCTCGACGGGGCGGTAGCGCGACTCGTCGAGGCCGACGAGGTCGAGCATGTCGTGGGCGCGCAGCAGCGCCTCGCGCCGCGGGACGCCGCACAGCTCGGCGGCGTAGGCCACCGACTCGAGGCCCGACAGGCCGGGGATGCGTCCCGGTCCCTCGGCGGCGTAGCCGAGGCGCGCGCGCACCGCGTTGGGGTCGCGCACCGCGTCGAGATCGAGGACGCGCACGTCGCCGGCGTCGGGCGCCGTCAGCCCGAGGCAGACCTTCATCAGCGTCGTCTTGCCGGCGCCGTTGGGGCCGAGCAGGCCGACGGCCCGGCCTTCGATGGAGAAGGTGACGTTCTCGAGGGCGAGCGTCGCGCCGAACCGTTTGCGGACGCCGCTCATGGCGAGGAGCATGCCGCGCTTGTAGCCGGGCCCGGCGGCCCGTGGCAACAGCGACGTGCGTCACTGCGCCGTCAGGCGCGGTCGCGGGGGAGCCAGACGCGGAACGTCGTGCCGTCGTCGCTGCGCACCGTGATCTCGCCGCCGTGGGCGGCGACGATCTGCTGGGCGATGTACAGCCCGAGGCCCAGCCCCGCGACGTTCCCGTGGCGCCCGCCGAGGCGGCTGAAAGGGTCGAACAGCGACGCCACGCGGTCGGGCGGGATTTTCGGGCCCTCGTTGTGGACCTCGACGACCACGCCCGCGCCCTCGGCGGACGTGCGCACCGTGACCGGCGTCGCGGGCGCGCCGTGCTGGACGGCGTTCGCGATCAGGTTCGAGACCGCCTGCGCCACGCGTCCGGCGTCCCAGCGGCCGGCGCCGTCGCCGCGGGCCTGGAAGCGCAGGTCGCTGCCGGGGTGCGCGAGCGCGATCTCCTCGACCACGCGCCGGCAGACGTCGTGGACGTCGGCGGGCGCGGGCCGGATCGGGATGCCGCCGCCGAGCCGCGTGCGCGTGACGTCGAGGATCTGCTCGATCATCTCCCCC
Source organism: Myxococcota bacterium (assembly GCA_963169045.1). Taxonomy (GTDB): domain Bacteria; phylum Myxococcota_A; class Bradymonadia; order UBA7976; family UBA1532; genus CAUJDF01. Next base: position 13,643 of record CAUJDF010000052.1, on the reverse strand, counting down.
ATGCGGCGGGCGCTCTTGGCGATGCGACCGGCGAGGTCCCGCCGCTGGGCGTCGTCGAGATCGGCGAGCTCCACGAGCTGCGCGGCGTTGAGGATGGCGCCGAGCGGATTGCGCAGATCGTGGCCGATGATGCCGAGGTAGAGGTCCTGCAGGCGGGCCCGCTCTTCGGCGTCCTCGGCGCGGCGGCGCTCGGCCTGCTCCACCCGGTCGCGCAGCTGCTTGGCGCGGATGAGCGCCGCGACGCGCGCGCGGAGCTCGGCCGGCACGAACGGCTTCGACTGGAAGTCGTTGGCGCCGGCCTCGAGGCCCTCCACGACGCGCTCGGTGTCGCGATGGACCGTCAGCAGCAGGATCGGCAGCTTCGCGTCGCCCGACGGCCCGCGCAGGTAGCGGCAGACGTCGACGCCCGAGAGGCCCGACATCTCCCAGTCGAGCACGAGCAGGTCGCAAAGCTCGCCTGAGGCGAAGCGCTCGAGCGCGCTCGCGCCGTCGGGGAAGGTGCGCACGACGAACGGCGGGCAGAGCGCCTTCTCGGCGCGCGCCAGCTCGGTCGCGCTGTCGTCGACGACCCAGACGGTGTAGCGGCGATCGGTCTCGGGATCGGGGTCGAGCATCTACCTGCCTCCCGCAGGCCGCGCGGCGCGCCACTTTTCTGTGCCGAGACGTCTCTCGTCAACAGGTTTGGATGCCGGGTTCCGATGTGACACCATCGCCGCCCGGTCGGAGGATGGCCCGTGTCCAAGGTCCTCGTGGTCGACGACAGCCAGGTGATGCGGCAGATGGTCATCGCCTGCCTGCGGGCCCGGTCCGGCCTCGTGTTCGGTCAGGCGGCGAGCGGCCTCGAAGCCATCGAGCAGCTCTCGCTCGAGGCCTTCGACCTCGTCGTCCTCGACCTGAACATGCCCGACATCGGGGGACTCGAAGTCATCGAGTTCGTCCGCTCGCAAGATCGCCTCCGCGCGCTGCCGATCGTGGTGGTGACGACGCGGGGCGACGAGACGTCGCGCGAGCGTGCGCTCGCGGCAGGCGCCGACCGCTACCTGACGAAGCCCTTCGCGCCCGAACAGATCCTCGGCGCGGTCGCCGAGCTGCTCGACGCGCGCGCGGCGCAGCCGGGGTGAGCACCTTCGACGTCAACGAGTTCCTCGCCGGCTACCTCGCCGAGGTCGAGGACCACCTCAAGTCCGCCCGCGACCACATCGGCGAGGTCGAGGCGGCGCTCCGCGAGGGGCGCCCGCACCCGCGGGCCGTGCGCGAGCTCTTCCGGTCGCTGCACACGATCAAGGGCCTGTCGGGCATGGTGGGCGCCGACCCGATCGTCGACCTCGCCCACGCGATGGAGACGGTCTTCCGCGCCGCGGAGCGCGCCGCCGGCCGGCTGCCGGCGCAGGCGCTCGACCTGCTGGTGCAGGCGCTCGCCGGCATCGAGCAGCGCGTGGCCGCCCTGGCGCACGGCCGGCCGGTCCCCTCCGCGCCGGCGGCGCTGATCGCCGCGCTCGACGCGCTGCCGACGGTGGCGGGCGAGCCGACCGAGAGCGGCCGGCTGACGCTCGAGCCGGCGCTCGCGGCGCGGCTCGGCCCCGCGGAGCGGCAGGAGCTCGAGCTCGGCGTCGCGCGCGGCCTGCGCGCGGTGCGCATCGACTTCCGGCCGTCGGCGGAGCGCGCCGCGGCGGGCCTGACGATCACCGCCGTCCAGCAGCGCGTCGCCGCGCTCGGGCAGGTGGTGAAGGTCGTGCCGCTGTCGACGCCGAAGAGCGACGCGGCGCCTGCGGGCCTCGTCTTCGCCATCCTGCTGCTCACCGGGGAGACGCCGGCGCGCGTCGCCGAGGCGGCCGGGGTCGACGAGGCCGAGGCCGCCGCCGTCGCCGAGGCCCGCGCCCCCGCGCCGGCGCCCCTGCCCGAGGACGAAGGGCCGGCCCTCGAGCCCGTCCGCGCCGGCGTCATCCGCGTCGAGGTGGCGCGCCTCGACGACGCGCTCGAGAAGCTGTCGGCGCTCGTCGTCCACCGCTACCGGCTCGAGGCCGCGCTCGCGGGGCTCGCGGAGAAGGGCGTCGACCTGCGCTCGATCCTGCCGATCCTCAAGGAGAACCGGCGCCAGCTCCGCGACATGCGCGCGGCGATCATGCGCGCGCGGATGATCTCGGTGGCCGACATGCTCGACCGCGTGCCGCTGATCGTGCGCGGCTTGAGCCGGCAGAGCGGCAAGCCGCTGCGGGTCGAGGTCGCCGCCGGACGCGCCGAGCTCGACAAGAGCGTGGCCGACCGGCTCTTCCCGGCGGTGGTGCACCTGCTGCGCAACGCGGTCGACCACGGCATCGAGGCGCCCGAGGCGCGGGCCCGCGCCGGCAAGCCCGCCGAAGGCCTGTTGCGCGTCGAGTGCCGCGAGCGCGCCAACAACCAGCTCGAGCTCACCGTGGCCGACGACGGCAGCGGCGTCGACCGGGCGCGGGTCGCGACGCAGGCGGGCCGCGACGCGCCGGCGACCGACGCCGCGCTGCTCGAGCTGCTGTCGATGCCGGGGCTCTCCACGCTCACCGAGGCCACCACCACGAGCGGCCGCGGGATGGGCATGAACATCGTGCGCCAGGTGGCGGTCGAGCAGCTCGGCGGGCAGCTCGAGGTGCAGAGCGTCCCCGGCCGCGGCACGACGTTCGTCATGCGCGTGCCGCTGTCGATCACCATCGTCGACGCCTTCTCCTTCGAGGCGGGCGCGCAGCGCTTCACGGCGCCGGTGGCGAGCATCGAGGAGATCGTCGAGCTGTCGCCCGAGGCGATGACCGGCGCGCCGGCGCCGGCGGAGGGCCTGGCGGTGCGGCTGCTCGAGCGCCGCGGCGAGGCGATCCCGGTCGTCGCGCTCGACGCCGCGTTCCGGCTGCCGGGCGCGAGCGGCGCGGCGCGCAAGGCGATGGTGGTCCGCCGACAGGGGCACCCCTTCGCGTTCGGCGTCGACCGCCTGCTCGGCCAGCAGGAGGTGGTGGTGCGGCCGCTCGAGGATCCGCTGGTGCGCGTGCCGGGCGTCACCGGCTCGACGGATCTCGGCGACGGGCGCCCCACGCTGGTGCTCGACCTCGTGGCGCTGAGCGGGGCGGTGGCCGGCGCGGAGCGGGAGGCGGCGCGGTGAGCAGTCTGCACATCATGTTCCGCGTGGCGGACGCGACCTACGTCGTCGCCGCGGACGACGTCGTGGTGATGGAGAGCTTCGAGGGCGCCACGCGCGTGCCGGGCGCGGCCGAGCACGTCGCCGGGCTCGTGCAGATCCGCGGCGCGGTGGTGCCGGTCGTCGACCTGCGCGCACGCTTCCGGCTGCCGCCGGCGGAGCCCACGCTCGACACGCGCGTGGTGGTGGTGCAGGCCGGCGCCCGCCGCGTGGGCCTGCTCGTCGACAGCGCGCGCGACGTGGTGCGCATCGCGGCGGACGCGTTCCAGCCGCCGCCCGCCGCGATCCGGCGGCAGGCCTCCGGGTTCGTGAAGGCGGTCGCGCAGGTCGCGGGCCGCCTGGTGATGTTGATCGACCACCTGCAGGTCGTTGGCGAGGAGCAGGGCGATGGCGACGGAAGCGCAGACTGAATCCCGGGCGCAGGGCCTCGCCCACGCCCTGCAGACGGCGGGTGAAGGCGCGCGCGCCATGGCGGCGGCCGCCGCCCGGCTGCAGGCCGGCGCCGCGCCCCAGATCGCGGCGGCGGCGGAGACGCGGACCGTGATCGAGGCGGTGGCGGCGAACGTCGAGGAGATCGGCTCGACCGTCGCCGAGCTCGCCGCCTCGCAGTCGCAGGTCAGCCGGTCGGTGAAAGAGACGCTTGACGGCCTGGCGTCGACGTCGAGCGGCCTGCAGCAGGTCGCCGCCTCCGTCGCCGGCGTGAAGGAGGACGGCGCGCGGCTCGCGGAGTCGGTCGAGAAGACGGCCCGCGCGCTCGAGGAGTCGGCCACGGCGGTGCGTGGCTCCGCGGCTACCGCCGAGCGCCTCGCCGGGGCGAGCGCCGAGCTCCTCGCCGGGACGACGGAGGCGGCGAGCAGCGTGCGCGAAACGGCCGCGCGCGGCGAGGAGGCGGCGGCGGCGATCGAAGAGGTGGGCTCGACGATCGAGGAGATGGCCAAGGGCACGAGCCGCCTCGCGGCCGACGCGCAGACCGTCGGCGAGCGCATCGGCGCGGTCGCCGGCCAGGTCGGCGCGCTGACGCAGTCGACGGAGCGCCTCGCGGCCGACGGCGCCGAGATGGCGACCGCGGTCGAGGAGACGGCGGCCACGGCCGAGGAGATGGCGCGCTCGAGCCGCGCGGTGGCCGAGAGCGCGCGCTCCCAGGAGGTGGCGGCGACGGAGGCGGCGAGCAACGCCACGCAGGTCGCCGCCTCGGTGGAGCAGGTCGCCGCGTCGGCGGAGCGGACGGCGGCCCTCGTCGACGCCAACGCCACCCAGGTCGAGCAGCTCGCGCGCTCCGCGGCCCTGGTGGCGCGCGGCGCCGAGCAGATCAACACCCTCGCCGAGGGCGGCGCGGCCGCGTCGGGGCAGCTCGAAGCGGCGACGCGCCGCATCGGAACCATCGTCGAGGGCGCGCGTCAGACCTCCGATCGCGTGACCCAGACGGCGCGGGAGGGCGGCGCCATCGTGGCCCGCTCGATCGAGGGGCTGGTCGGCATCCGCAAGGCGATGACCGAGTCGGTCTCGGTGATGAAGGAGACCGGCCAGCGCGCGGAGGAGATCGGCGACATCGTGCAGACGATCAACCTCATCGCCGACCGCACGAACCTGTTGTCGCTCAACGCGAGCATCGAGGCGGCGCGCGCCGGCGAGCACGGGCGCGGCTTCGCGGTGGTGGCCGAGGAGATCCGCGCGCTCGCCGATCGCGCCGCCACGGCGAGCGCCGACATCGCGAAGATCGTGCGCGGCCTGCAGAAGACGACGCGCGAGGCGGTGAGCGCGGTGGTCGAGGGCGCGAAGGCGGCCGAGGAGGGATCGCGGCTCGCCGGTGACGCGGGGCAGGCGCTGAGCTCGATCCTGCAGGGGATCGACGAGCTCGGGCGCGCCGTGCGCAGCATCGAGCAGGCCGGCGCCGAGCAGCTCCAGTCGGTCCAGGGCGTCATCCAGGTGGCGGCGCGGGTCAACGACGAGGGGCGCGTGATCGCGCGGGCCGCCGCGGAGCAGACGCAGGCCACGCAGGCGCTCGCCGGCGGCGCGTCCGAGATGCGCCGGCTCGCGAAGCAGACCCGCGACGCGACCGTGGAGCAGGCGCGCGCGCTGCGCGATACGGTGCGCGCGACCTCCCACCTGCGCACGGGCGCCGAGCAGATGTCCCAGGCGAGCGGCGAGCAGGCCGCGGCGGCGGGCGAGCTGGCCAAGGCCGCGGCGCGGATGCGCGCCCTGACGCGCCAGGCGTCGAACGGGCTCGGCGAGCAGTCGCGCGCGCTCAAGATCGCGGCGACGGCGGCGGAGGAGGTCACCGCGCTGACCCAGCGCACCCTCGCCGGCCTCGCCGAGCAGGCGAAGGGCGCCGGCGAGATCGCTCGGGCCATGTCCGACTCGCGCAAGCAGGCGATGCAGACGGCGCGCGCCGTGGCCGAACAGTCCCGGGCCAACCAGCAGATCGCGGCATCGGCGCGGACGGTGGCCGAGCTGGCCGCCGAGGTCACCCGCGCCGCCGATGGCCAGGCGCGCACGCTGTCCGGCCTCACCGCCGAGGGCGAGGAGGTGCGCCGCCTCGCGCGTCAGGTCGCCCGCGCGGTCGGCGAGCAGGCGGAGGCCCTCGGATCGCTCTCGGGGCTGGCGGCGCGCCACGCCGGGGCGATGAACGAGATCGGCCGGGCCGCCGCCGAGCAGGCGGTCGGCAGCGCGGAGCTGGCGCAGGCGCTGACGGGCGTGCGGGTCCGCGCCCGGACGCTCGTGTCCGACAACGCGCGCCTCGCGCAGGCGCTGGCCGAGAGCGTGCCCGATCTGCGCGCCATCGCCGAGAACGGCGCCCTCCTGAGCGAGGCGGCGCTGGCGCTGCGCCCGGGTCCCGCCGGCGGGAACGGCGAGCGGCAGCGCGGCGCCCCCGAGGAGAAGGCGTGAGCCAGCGTCCGTCGCCCGGGCTCTCCGAGGCGGATCGCCGCCGCATCGAGCACGTCGACCGCCTGGTCGCCGCGGGCGAGGCGGGCGTGCCGGCGCTCCTCGAGCGACTGAGCGATCCGAGCTGGGCGGTGCGGCGCGCCGTGGTGGCCGGGCTGGCCTCGCTCGGCGAGGTGGCGCACGCAGCGCTCTGTCGCTGCCTGCGCGAGCGGCGCGACCACGAGGGTCGGATCGCCGCGGCGGTCGACGCGCTCGTCGCCGCGACGGGCGACGTCGAGGACGCCGTCGCCGCCGAGCTGCTGACGAGCCCCGAGCCGGCGGTCCTCGCCGACGCCGCGCAGATCCTCGGCCGGCGCCGCCGCCCGCGGGCGCTGCCCGCCCTCGAGCCGCTGCTCGAGCACCCGGACGACAACGTCGCGCTGGCGGCGCTCGAGGCGCTCGGGCGCGTGGGCGGCCGCGCGGCGGTCGACACGCTCGTCGCGCTCGTCGGCGGCGAGCGGTTCTTCCGCGTCTTCCCCGCCATCGACGTGCTCGGCCGGAGCGGCGATCCGCGGGCGATCGCGCCGCTGGCCGCGCTGCTCGAGCAGCCGATGTACGCCGACGAGGCCGCGCGGGCGCTCGCGGAGACGGGCGAGCGGGGCGCCGTCGCGCCGCTGGCGGGCGCCCTCGCGGGCGCGGCGCCCGACCGCGCGCGGGTCGTGACGCTGGCGCTGGCGACGCTGCTCGAGCGGCAGCGCGAACGGTACGGCCACGCGGAGGCCGCCGAGCGGGCGCTGCGAGAGGCGGCGCCCGCCGGCGCCACGGCGACGATCGCGGGCGCGCTGCCGGGCGCCTCGGCGGACGAGCAGGCGGCCGCGTGCCGCGTGCTCGCGACGCTCGGTGACGCGAGCGCGGCGCCGGCGCTGACGGCGCTCCTCGCCGGTCCCCTCTCCGTGGTCGCGGCGGCGGCGGCGGCGCTCGCGGCGCTCGGCGACGACCCGGGGCCGGCGCTCGCCGAGCGCATCCGGACGGCCGACGCGGCGCGCAAGGTGGCGCTGCTGCCGCTGCTCGGCGCGAGCGCGCTCGACGCGCTGCTGGCCGCGCTCGACGACCCGGAGGCGGAGGTGCGGGCGGTGGCCTGCGCGGCGCTCGGGCGCGTCGGCGACCTGCGCGCCGTGCCCGGCCTGTTCGCGCGCCTCGACGACCCGGACGCCGGCGTCTCCCAGGCGGCGACGGCGGCCCTCCAGGCGCTCGGCGGCGCGGAGGCAGGGCGCCTCGCCACGGCGGGCGCGCGTTCGCCGTCGCCGCGGGTGCGTCGCGCATCCCTTCGGATTCTTTCGTATTTCGGTGCGCCGGACTCGCTGCCCGTCCTGCTCGCCGGGCTTGGCGATCCCGATCCGCGCGTCCGCGACGCGGCGCTGCAGGGCCTGCCTTTCGTCGAGGAGGCCGGCGCGGTCGAGGCGCTGCTCGCGGCGAGCGCCAGCGAGGCGCCGCGCACGCGGGCGCAGGCGGTGCGGGCGCTCGGGCACCGGGCCGACGACGCGCGCGTGGACGGACGGGTCGTGGCGGCGCTGGACGACGCCGACGCGTGGGTGCGCTATGCCGCCTGCCAGTCGGTCGGCCGCCTCGGCCTGCGGGCCGCCGTCCCCGCGGTGGTGGCGCGGCTCGACGACGAGGCGGGGCAGGTGCGTGTCGCCGCCGTGGAGGCCCTCGCCCGGCTGGACGCCGCCACCGCCGGCGAGGCGCTCCGCGCGCTGGCGGCGACGCCCGACGCCGACATCCGGCGGGCAGCGCTCGTGGGGCTCGGCCTCGGCGGCGATCCGGCGTCGCTGCCGCTCTTGTGCGCCGCCGCGCGCGACGACGAGCCGGCGACGCGTCTCGTGGCGCTGACCGCGCTGTCAGGTTTCGACGCGCCCGAGGCCGCGGCGGTGCTCCTCGAGGCCGCCGGCGACGACGACGCCGGACTGCGCAACGCCGCGCTGGGGGTCCTCGCCGCGCGACCGGGCGAGCGCGCGACGCACGAGCTCGCGGGCCTGCTCGACCAGGAGCCGCTGCGCGCGCGGGTCGCCGCCGCCCTCGCGACGCCGGTGTCGGGGCGCGTGTCCGCGCTCGTCGCGGCGCTGGCGCCGGCCGATGACGAGCGCGCGCCGATCCTCGCCGCTGCCCTCGCCCGCCTCGGCGCCACCGCCGAGCTGATCGCGGCGCTCGACCGCTCGGGCGCGCCGGCCCGCCGCGCCATCGTGACGGCGCTCGCGGCGATCGGCACCGACGAGGCGACGGGCGCCGTGCGCCGCGCCGGCCGCCGCGATCCCGACGCCGCCGTGCGCCGCATCTGCGCCGTGCTGCTCGGCGGGTGACGATGGGGACGCTCCCGCTTTCGCCGCAGGTCTTCGCGATCCTGAGCGCGCTCATCGAGGAGCGGACGGGCCTGTGCTACGCGCCGCGCGACCGCGAGCTGCTGGCGCAGAAGGTGTCGACCCGCGCCGTCGAGGCCGGCTTCGACTCGCTGCTCGACTACTACTACCTGCTCCGGTACGACGACCCCGACGGCGCCGAGATGGCGGCGCTGGTCGAGACGCTCGTCGTCCACGAGACCTACTTCTTCCGCGAGCTCGAGCCGCTCGACGTGCTGATCGACCACGTCGTCGCGCCGGCGGTGGCGCGCAAGGGCCGGGCGCGGGTGTGGTCGGCGGCCTGTGCGACGGGCGAGGAGCCGCTGACGCTGGCGATGCTGCTCGAGGAGCGCGGCCTGCTCGACCGCGTCGACATCGTGGCGAGCGACATCAGCGCCCGCGCCCTCGAGCGGGCCCGGACGGGCCGGTTCGGGCTGCGCGCCACCCGGGCGCTGCCGGACCGCGCCGCCGCCCGCTGGGTCGTCGACGATCCGGGCGGCGCCCGCGTGGGCGAGCGCATCGCGCGCGCCGTCGACTGGCGCCGGGTCAACCTGCTCGACCCCGCGCAGGTGGCCGCCCTCGGCACGTTCGACGCGGTGCTCTGCCGCAACGTGCTGTTCTACTTCGCCGAGGCGACGCACGCGCGGGTCGGCGAGCTGCTCGCGCGGGCGCTCGAGCCGGGCGGCGCGCTGCTGCTCGGCGTGTCCGAGTCGCTCTTGCGCTTCGGCACGGCGCTGACCTGTGAGGAGGTCGCCGGCGTCTTCCTGTACCGGAGGGCGGCGCGATGATCCGCGTGCTCGTCGTCGACGACTCGGCGTTCGCGCGCAAGGTGCTGCGCGAGACGCTCGCCGCGGCGCCCGGCATCGAGGTCGTCGACATCGCGCGCGACGGGCTCGAGGCGCTCGAGAAGATCGCGATGCTCCGCCCGGACGTCGTCACCCTGGACCTGACGATGCCGGGCCTGGACGGCGTGGGCGTGATGGCGGCGCTGCCGCACGACGACCCGCCGCGCGTCGTCCTCGTGAGCGTCTCGGGCCGGGACAACGCCCAGTGCGTCGAGGCGCTGCAGATGGGCGCCGTCGAGCTGGTGCAGAAGCCCACGGCGCTGGCGACGGACCGGCTCTACACGCTCGGCGAGGCGCTCGTCCGCGCCGTCCGCGCCGCCGCCTCGGCCCGGCCGCGTCTGCCTACCCTCGCGGCGAGCCCGGCGACGGTCGCGCCGGGCGCGCGCCGCGCCGACGTCGTGGTCGTCGGGACGTCCACTGGCGGCCCGCAGGCCCTCGCCCGCCTGTTGCCGGCGCTGCCGGCGGACCTGCCCGTGCCCGTCGCCGTCGCCCTCCACATCCCCGCCGGATACACCGAGGCGCTGGCGCAGCGCCTCGACGCCGCCGCGCAGCTCACCGTGGTCGAGGCCGACGGCGAGGTGCCCCTGCGCCCCGGCCTCGCCGTGCTCGCCCGCGGCGGCTGCCACCTGCGCCTGACGCGTCGTCAAGCGGCGGTCGTCGCCGCGGTGGAGCACGGGTCGGTCCACCTGCCCTACCGGCCGTCGGTCGACCTGCTCTTCGAGAGCGCCGCCGCGGCCTTCGGGGCGCGCGTGCTCGGCGTGGTGCTCACCGGGATGGGCGACGACGGACTCCGCGGCGCCCGCGCCATCCGCGCGGCGGGCGGCGAGGTGATCGCCGAGTCGGAGTCCTCCTGCATCGTCGACGGCATGCCCCGCTCCGTGCGGGAGGCGGGCCTCGCGAACGACGAGGCGCCGCTCGAGCGCATGGCCGAGGCGATCGTCCGCCGCCTCGGCGGCGGGGCCTGAGCGCCGGCCCGGCCGACGCCCGGCCGCGCCGCCCCCACCGGAACCGGCCGCGCGGGTTGCCTTTTCCTCGGCCGCCCCTGCAAAATTCCTCCCTTCGTGGGAGGTCCCGTGTCGATCATCCGTCCGCTGCTCGCCGTGCCGTTGAGCCTCCTGGCCCTCCCGGCGCTCGCCCAGAACAACTTCGAGGCCCGCCTGACCACCGATCCGGCGATGTGCATGCCCGACCTCGGCCGGGTGGAGCTCGAGATCGACGCCTACGGCGCGACGGGCACGGCGGTCGAGATCGGCGGCGGCGCCCGCTACGACCCGTTCATGGACCTGCCCGGCCAGGCCCAGGGCCTCGTCAGCACCGTCTTCGAGGCGATGGCCTTCCTCTGCACGACGTCGAACGGCGTGACCTCGGGGACCTGGCTCGAGTCGGGCGAGATGGACCGCGTCAACCCGCTCGTCCAACGCGACGGCGCCGACGTCATCGCGCAGTACGCGGTGAACGGGCTCGAGGTGAACGCGCGCTACCGGCTGGACTGCACGGTGCTCGAGCGCTGCTACACGTTCACCAACGTGTCCGGCCAGCGCATCGACGTGCTGTCGCTGACGCCGTACATCGACGGCGACCTCTTCTTCAACGGCGGCCTCGGCAACGACTACGGCGCCACCGGCCTCGGCGCCCCGCGCACCCTGTGGGAGTTCGACGAGGGCGACAACCCCGAGGAGCCGTCGACGTTCATCGGCATGAGCGGCGGCGACCGCGACGACCGCCGCCTCACCTCGTGGGAGGTCGGCCGGTACTCGGAGCAGCGCGGCCGCATCGAGAGCATGCAGGGCGGCTGCACCATCCTCGGCAACGACCTCAACGAGGGCCGGGGCAACAACGCCGACGCCGACATGAACCTCGTCACCGACGACGGCTTCGACGTCACGCTGGCGATGCGCTACGACCTCGGACCGCTGGAGCCCGGCGAGACGACCGAGGAGTTCTGCGAGCACACCCGCTGGGGCGTCGGCCTGCCGTGCTCCGACGAGGACCTCGACGAGATCTGCCTCCCCGAGGACAACTGCCCGACCGTCCCCAACCCCGACCAGATCGACGAGGACGGCGACGGCGTCGGCGACGTCTGCGACAACTGCCCGAAGATCATCAACCGCGACCAGGGCGACACCGACCAGGACGGCTACGGCGACGCCTGCGACCGCGTCTTCTGCACGCCGACCGGCGCCGAGCTCTGCGACGGCGTCGACAACGACTGCGACGGCCTCGTCGACCAGCTGCCCGACAACGCGCCGCTCGTGGCGCCGGAGTCCTGCGCGACGGCGCTCTCCGGCCAGTGCTCCCGCGGCACGATGGGCTGCGCGTTCGGTCGCGTGCGGTGCCTGCCCGACATCTCGCCGGTGGGCGAGGTCTGCGACCTCGTCGACAACGATTGCGACGGCGTGATCGACGAGGGCGTGCGCAACGAGTGCGGCACGTGCGGCGCGAAGCCCGCCGAGATCTGCAACGGCCGGGACGAGGACTGCGACGGCGAGGTCGACGAGGGCGACTCGTGCCCCGCCGGCGAGGGTTGCTACGAGGGGCGGTGCCTGCCGCGCTGCGGCGAGGACGGCGCGTGCCCGGAGCAGGCGCTGTGCGAAGACGGCGTGTGCGTGCCCGCGTGTGTCTTCGGCGAGTGCGGCGAGGGCGAGGTCTGCGGCCAGAGCGGCTGCGAGAACCCCTGCGCCGGCGTCACGTGCGGCGAGGGCGAGATCTGCCACCTCGGCGCGTGCGGCCCCGACCACTGCGTCTTCCTCGGCTGCCCGCGCGGCGGGCGGTGCCGTCCGGACGGTTGCGAGCGCGACCCGTGCTTCGGCGTGCAGTGCGGCGAGGATTCGTTCTGCCGCAACGGCCAGTGCGTTTTCTCGTGCGCCGGCGTCAGCTGCCCCGCGACCGACGCCTGCGTCGACGGCCTGTGCCAGCCGCTCGGGTGCGCGCCGGTGGGCTGCGAGGACGGCCAGATCTGCCTCAACAACGCCTGCGTGGCCGATCCGTGCGACGGCGTGGCGTGCGGCAACGCCGAGATCTGCTTCCGCGGCGGGTGCATCCCCGATCCGTGCCTTGGTGTGCAGTGCCCGCAGCACCAGCGCTGCGAGACGGTCGGCACCACGGCGCAGTGCGTCGCCGCGTGGCCGATCATCCCCGAGACCCACCCCGCGGACGCCGGGCCCGACGAGAAGGAGCTCGACGGCGGCCCGGCCGACACCGGCGGCGACAATGGGCCCGACGCCGGCCCCGGCGGGCGGCTCGACGCCGGTCCGGACGTCGACGGCGCCCCCAACGAAGGGGACGAGGGCGGCGGCGGTGGCGGCGGTTGCGCAGCCGTCGGCGGCGTCGGCGCCCCCCTGCCCCTCGTGCTGCTCGCGCTCGGCGCCGGCCTGCGGCGCCGCCGTCGCGCCGGGCGATGAGGCGCCGGCGTCCCGCCTCGCCGGGCCCACGCGTCCCCCGCCGGGGGGGCGTGTACGTGTCGCGCCGGGCGATGCTGCTGCTGTTCGCCGTCGCCCTGTGTGCCTGCGAGGGCGGGGCGCCCGCGAAGAAGGCGGCGACGAGCGACGCGGCCCCGGCGCCCGCGAGCGCCCCGGTCGGGGGGGCCGCCGCGCCGGCGCCGTCCCGCCCGGTCACCGACCTGCTCTCGCCGGAGCCCGCCGCCTTCCCCGCGCCGCTGTCCGGCGTGCGCTTCGGCCAGACGCGCGACGAGGTGAAGGCCGCCGTGCCCGCGCTCGCCGAGGACGGCACGGTGGCGCCCGAGGGCTGGCCCGACGTGCGCCTGCGCCTCGACTTCTCGAGCGACGGCGGGCAGCTGCGCTACGTCCAGGCCGAGATGCCGCGGTCGGCGACCGCCGAGATCGCGGCGCGCTGGGGCCAGGGCGCGGCGGCGAAGCCCGACGGCAGCCTGCAGACGACGTGGTGGTTCGACCCCGAGGCCGGCCAGCAGGCGGTGATGCTCGACCGCGGCCGCGGCCGCCTGCGCCTGAACTGGTGGCCGCTTCTGCCGTGGAAGCGCCTCGTCGGCGACGGGCGAAAGCTCGGCGTCGAGACGACGCCGTTCCTCGGCGCCACGCCCGAAGCCATCCTCAAGGCGTACCCGCAGTACCGCCCCCAGAAGAGCGGCGAAGAGAAGAACAAGGACCTCACGCTGCAGCTGCCGCCCCACGAGTTCCGCACCGAGCCGACGTTCGTCACGCTCGACGTGGCCGGCGGCCGCGTGCAGCGCGTCGTCTACCGCCTCGACTACAGCCGCCAGCCCGCCCTGCGCGAGGAGTTCCCGCGGGTGTTCCGCGAGCTGCTCGGCGCGCCGAAGAAGGTCGACGGGTTCGTGACGACGTGGACGGGCAAGGTGCCGGTGCGCGTCGAGGACCTCGACGCGCTCAAGCAGTTCGACGTGCGCATCGG
>CAUJDF010000051.1 GCA_963169045.1 Myxococcota bacterium | reverse complement strand
TCGTTCTCGGCACCGACCCCGAGGCCGACTCCGCCCTCGGTGACCTTCTCTTACGAGACGCACCCGACCCCAACCGGAACCGCCAGAACCTCGCGCTGAGGCCCGTCACATGCGGGTCCCCGGCCTAACAGATCACGGATGGACGCGGATGACAAGGTCGTGTGGTACCCCAACCCGGGAAGCGGCTTCAACGATCCGAGCGAAGTCATCTCCCGCCTGGCCGACGGCCCGACCGCGGTCTTCGCGGCCGATCTCGATGGAGACGGCGACATCGACGCGCTCTCGGCCTCGTCCGCCGACGACGAGGTGGCGTGGTACCCGAACCGGGGCGACGGCACGTTCGACGAACAGCGGGTGATCTCGCGTCTCGCGGATGGCGCCTCGTCGGTGTTCGCGGCCGACGTCGACGGAGATGGCGACCTCGACGTCCTGTCCGCCTCTGCCGGCGACGGCAAGATCGCGTGGTACCCCAACGGCGGTGATGGGAACTTCGGCGAGCAGCGCGTGATCTCCGACTTGTCGCTCGGCGCTCGCTCCGTCTTCGCGGTGGACCTGGACGGCGACCGCGACCTCGACGTGCTCTCCGGATCGCCGCAGCAGGGACGGGTCGCGTGGTACCCGAACGACGGCATCGGGAACTTCGGCGCGCAGCGTGCCGTGGGGAACGACCCGTCACTCTCCGCGATCGCGGCAGACCTCGATGGTGACGGGGACGCCGATGCACTTTCGGTTCGGAGCTCGGGCGAGGCGTATTGGTATCCGAACGACGGCGCGGGGAACTTCGAGAGGCGCATCTTCCCGAGTGGCCCGGACAGGAGGAACGATTCGATCGCCGCGGCCGACTTCGACGGGGATGGTGACTTCGACGTGATCGCCGCTGCCTCCATTCGCAACGTATGGTCGCTCTGGATGAACCAAGGGGCAGGAACCTTTCAATGGTTCCCACTGCCCGGAACCGGCAACGTCGGATCGATCGCTGCCGCCGACATGGATGGCGACGGGGACCTCGACGTGCTGATGGGGGCGAGCGAGCGCGGGGGCATCGTCTGGTACCCGAACACCGGCAACCTGTCTTTCGGGCAGCCCCAGTTCGTCACCCGCGTCGGCAGCGTCGGCGCGCCTTCGATCGCCGCTGCCGACTTCGACGGCGACGGTGACCTCGACGTGCTCTCCTCCTCGTCCGGCGACGACCGGATCAGCTGGTACCGGAACGATCCGTTCTGCGCGCCCTGACGTCGTCAGGGCGCGGGCAGCCGTCCGACGACGCCCTCGACGGCCTCGGCGATGGCGAGCAGGCGCGCGTCGGTCCAGCGGCGGCCGACGATCTGCACGCCGACGGGCAGCCCCGAGCGCGCGCCGAGCCCGAGCGGCAGCGCGACGGCCGGGCAGCCCATCACCGCGATCGGGCAGGTGTACATCGCGAGCGCGTCGCCGTACGGGCGGCGCTCGCCGTCGATCGGGACGCCGCCGAGGGTGGGCGAGACCGCGACGCGCAGGCCGGCGAGCGACACGTCGGCGTCGGCGCGCGACGCGGGGGCCACGTTCCAGTCCTCGTCGCACGCGCCGCCGATCACCGACCGCAGCAGCCGCAGGTCCGTGACGTCGCGCGCGATCGGGCCGCAGGCGGCGCATAGGCAATTCAAAGCGCAGAGTTGCGCCGAGGTCCATCTAGTACCGCTGCACAGGGGTTTTGACCGGTTCAGCACGCGTCGAGCGGCGCTCACCGCAGGATCGGGAGATCCTCCGGCGGGACGAGGAGCTCGATGCTGCGTGGTTTCCGCGGAACACGGGAGATCAGTCCGCGGCGCTCCAACTCGAGCACCATGCTGTGGACCGTCGGCGGTGTCGTCCGGAAGTAGGCTTGCATGTCGGCTTCGGAAGGTGGCCGCCGATGGATCTTGGTGTAGGCGTAGATGTAGGCGAGGTACTGCCCTTGCTTGTCGGTGAACCGTTCGCTCAGGGCGTTCCTGCCTTGTGAGCCGCGGGGCCGCGGGTCTTGCGCATCTCCCGTACCTAACACACCGGTACGGAGGCGCGCATGAACGTGCGCTACATCGTTGGTCTACTGGACACCGATCGAGACGAGTTGCTGGCGTTGACGCGCGGCGGGAGGTGCGGAGCGCGCAAGCTGAAGCGTGCGCAGATCCTCCTGGCGGCGGATCGCGGCGTGACCGATGAGGAGGTCGCGCGCGCGACCGGCGTTGCGGTCTCGACGGTTTACCGCACCAAGCAGAAGTATGTGCTGGGCGGTGTCGACCATGCGCTGAACGAGAAGCAACGCAGCGGTGGACAGCGCAAGCTCAGCGCCAAGGATGAGGCGAAGCTGATCGCCTTGGCCTGTTCCGACCCGCCACAGGGCCGTGCCCGCTGGACCCTGGAACTACTCGCCGCCGAGCTCGTCGGCCTGGTGGAGGTCGAGAGCGTTTCCCGGGAGACGGTTCGGCGCCGACTCGGCGAGAGCGACCTGAAGCCGTGGCGCCAGAAAATGTGGTGCATTCCCAAGGTCGATGCGGAGTTCGTCGCCAGGATGGAGGACATCCTGGACCTGTACGCCGAGCCCGCCGATCCGCTTCGCCCCGTCGTGTCCTTTGACGAGACGCCGGTGCAACTCCTGGGAGAGACACGAGTTCCCGTCGCGATGAAACCTGGCCGTCCCAGGCGATTCGACTACGAGTATCGCCGCAACGGCACAGCCAACCTGTTCGTGCTCCTCGACGCGCATCGCCGCTGGCGGCACGTCGAAGTCACCGACCGGCGGACAAAGGCCGACTTCGCGCAGCGCATGAAGGACCTCGTCGATGTGCACTACCCGGGCGCCGCTGAGATTCGGGTCGTTCTCGACAATCTCAGCACGCACACCGCAGCCGCACTGTACGAGACGTTTCCGCCGGCGGAAGCGCGGCGAGTCCTCCGCAAGCTCGAGTTCCACTTCACGCCCAAGCACGCGAGTTGGCTCAACATGGTCGAGATCGAGATCGGCGTGCTCAGCACCCAGTGCCTCGACCATCGCATTCCCGACAAGGAGATGTTGGCCCGCGAAGTTGCCGCGTGGCAGCGCCGGAGAAACGACGCGGGCGGCACGGTCCGCTGGATGTTCACCGTCGACGACGCACGCAGGAAGATGGGGCACGCCTACCCCTGACGCTGCGCTCGACGGCCAACCGGTCAAAACCCCTGTGCAGCGGTACTAGAAGGTTCCGCCCTGGTGAACATATCGCCAATTGTTCGACGCGGCCGCGCCGCGAGGGGATGATCGTCGTGGCGATCATCGGCATCCTGGCGGCGGTCGCGATCCCGTCGTTCCTGAAGTACGGCCGCCGGTCGCGCACGTCCGAGGCCACGCTCAACGTGCGCAAGCTGTTCGACGGCTCGGTCGCGTACTACGCCGCCGAGCACGCGGATCGTGACGGCGTCGTGCTGCCCCATCAGTTCCCGGGGACCGTGGCCTCGTCGTCCGGGACCGCCGCGTCGGCCTGCGACGCCGGCGCGAGCCGCAAGATCGTGCCCATCCCGCAGGCCTGGAAGCACCCGACCTGGCAGGGCCTCAACTTCGCCATCGACGACCCGCACTACTACGTCTACAGCTACGAGTCCGAGGGCGTCGGCATCGCCGCGCACTTCTCGGCGCGCGCCACCGGCGACCTCGACTGCAACGGCGTCACCTCCACCTTCGAGCGCGTGGGCGAGGTCGACGACCAGAACAACGTGGTCGGCGGCGCGGGCATCTTCGCGCTCGGCGAGTGGGAGTAGCGCGCGGCGTTGTCTCCGGCGCCTGCCCGCAGCTATCCTCGCGGCCCTCGAACCCGGATGCCATCGGCGGACTGCCTCGGGTTCATAGGGGAGCCGGGAGGTGGGGGATGCGGAGCGGGTGGCTCGTCTTCTGGAGCTGCGTGGTCGCGGGCTGCGGTGGCGGCGCCGGGGGTGGCGATCCGTCGCCGGCCGACGCCGCGGCGCCCGCCGACGCCGTCGCGATGGCCGACGGGGGCGGGGGCGACGCGGCGGTCGGCGACGCCTCCACGCCCGGCCCCGACGGCGCGACGCCCGACGTGACCCGTCCCGTCGTCGGCTTCGCCGCGCCCGTCGACGGCGCGACGGTGTCCGGCGAGGTCCCGGTCGAGGTGACGGCCACCGACGACCGAGGCGTCGTCCGCGTCGAGGTGCTGGTCGACGGCGCGCCGGGCGCGACGCTCGAGTCGCCCCCCTACCGGTGGACCTGGTCCACGGCCGGGCTGCAGCCGGGCCCCTACGCCCTCACCGCCCGGGCCTACGACGAGGCGGGCAACGCGGGCGAGGCGAGCGTGGCCGTGCGTCTCGCCGGCGCGTGCAACGCCGACGGCGACTGCCCGCCCCAGAGCGTCCGCGTCGTCACGCCCGTCGACGGCGCGACGGTGTGCGGGCGCCTCGCCGTCGAGGCGGCGGCCACCGACGACGTCGGCATCGCGCGCGTGGAGATCCAGGTCGACGGCGTGCCGATCGGCAGCGCCGACGAGGCGCCCTACGCCGCCGAGTGGGACACCACGCGCCACGACGATGGGGAGCACGTCGTCCGCGCGGTCGCCCACGACACCGCCGGCCAGACGGCGTTCGGTCTCGTGCGCGTGCGGGTGCGCAACGAGGGCGAGTCGCCGTGCGACAACCTGCCGAACGTGGCCCTCACCGAGCCCGCCGCCGACGCGCGCGTCTTCGGGGCGGTGCAGGTGGTGGCGCAGGCCTCCGACGACGTGGGCGTGGTGGGCGTCGACTTCTTCGTCGACAACGGGCGCGTCGCCTCGGACGACGCGGCCCCCTACCGGATCGAGTGGAACAGCGACGAGTTCGACGAGGGCGTGCACACGCTCAAGGCCGTCGCGCGGGACACGACCGACAAGACGGCCGCCGCGCAGATCGCGGTGACGATCGACCGCACGCCGCCCCAGGTGCGCATCGTAGAGCCACAGCCCGGCGCCAGCGCCGGCGACGCCCTGACCGTCGCGCTGGAGGCGGTCGACAACGACGCCGTTGCGGCCGTCGACGTCTGGATCGAGGACACCTTCGTCATGGCGCACCTCGACGCGCCGCCCTGGGAGGTGGAGCTCGCCACCGCCGGCCTTGACGCCGGCCCGCAGCGGCTGCGCGTGCGGGCGCAGGACCGGGCCGGCCACGAGGCCGAGGCCGAGGTCGAGATCGTCGTCGACCGGCCGCCGACCGTGGCCTTCGTCACGCCCGAGGCGGGCGCGCGGATCGAGGGGGCGATCGAGGTCGAGGTGAGCGCCGACGACGACCTGGGGCGTCCCGGGGTCGAGCTGTTCGTCGACGACGAGCGCGTGGGGGCGTTCGACGACGGTCGGTTGCGGTGGGAGCCGGCGTACGAGGCCGCGGAGCGCACGCTGCGCGCGGTGGCGACCGACGACGCCGGGCAGACGGCCGAGGCGCGGATCGTCGTCACGGTCGACCACCCGCTCGAGGTCGTGCTCGAGCGTTGCGAGCCGGACTGCCGCCGTCTGCGGGACGACGAACGCGTCTCGGGCACGCTCGACGCCCGGGTCACCTGGCGCGACGACGACGGCGAGGTGACGCGGGTCGATCTCGCCGTCGACGGCGACGTCGTCGGGGCCGACGACCGCGCCCCGTTCGAGCTGCTCTGGAACACGACGAGCGTGCCCGACGGCGACCACGTCCTGCGCGCGCGGGCCACGAGCACCAACGGCGCCACGGCCGAGGTCGCCGTGCGCGTGCAGGTCGCCAACTGCGACCGGGACGGCGACGGCGTCGCCGGCGGGCAGGGCGACTGCGCGGGCCGCGACTGTGACGACGGCGACCCCGAGGTCCACCCCGGCGCCGACGACCGCGTCGGCGACGACGTCGACCAGAGCTGCGACGGGGCAGACGGCGTGGACGCCGATGCCGACGGCCACGCCTCCGTCGCCTCGGGCGGCGGCGACTGCGACGACGACGACGGGACGCGCCACCCCGGCGCCGAGGACGCCGCCGGCGACGGGCGCGACGAGAACTGCGATGGGGCCGACGGCGTCGATGCCGACGGCGACGGCCACGCCTCGCTGGCCTCCGGCGGCGACGACTGTGACGACGCGCGCGCCGCGATCCACCCCGGCGCCCCCGACGAGCTCACGCTCGGCCCGGACTGCGACCTGGCCCCCGCCGAGGTGATTCGGCCGCAGTACGGTGGGGAGCTGTTCCCGCCCATCGGGTGCCGCGAAGACCTGCACTGCCAGATCCACATGGGCGGGAACGCGCAGTGCCTGCCCGAGCAGGGCCTCTGCTCGTGGCTCTGCAACGACGAGGCGGGCGACGCCTTCTGTCCGGACGGCTACCACTGCATCGGCCGGGCCTGCCACTTCAAGTGCGACGACTGGGGCGCCGACCTCGAATTCGACACGAGCGGCGCCGGCGCGCTCGCCGAGGGCGCCTGCGGCGGGGCCGGCCCCGAGAGGGTCTTCGCCCTCGACCTGCGGGGGCCGGCGACGGTGGCCGTCCGGGTGGTCGACGCCCACTTCCCTGCCGTCCTGCACATCCGTTCGTCCTGCGGCGAGGCGGACGCGGAGGAGGCGTGCGCGCCGCGCGGCGAGGCCATCCGGCGCGACCTGCCGCCGGGGCGCCACTACCTGTTCGTCGACGGCGCCGCGCCCGACGCGAGCGGCCGTGCCGTGGTGCGCGTCATCGTCGAGCGGTGGTGCGACCCGGCGGGCGGCACGCCGGTCGCGTCGCCCGCGCCCGACGGCGTCGACCAGAACTGCGACGGCGTCGACGGCACCGACGCCGACGGCGACGGCGTCGCGTCCGTGGCGACCGGCGGGGCCGACTGCGACGACCGGAATCCGAGCGTGCGCCCCTGCGCGCCCGACGTCGCCGGCGACGGCTTCGACGGCAACTGCGACGGGCGCGACGAGGAGAGCTGCGACGACTGCGACCCGTGCACCCTCGACCGCAGGGACGCCGCCGCGTGCAGCCACGACCCGATCCCCGAAGGCGGCGACTGCGAGGACGGCGACCTGTGTACCACCGGCGAGGTCTGTCGGGGCGGCGTCTGCGGCGGCGGTGGCGCCGTCGTCTGTGACGACGAGAACGCGTGCACCGTCGACGCGTGCGACCCGGCGGTCGGCTGCGCGCCGGTGCCGGTGGAAGAACGCGCGCCGTGCCCCGGCGGCGTGTGTTCCGATGGCGCGTGCTGCGCGCCGGACTGCGACGGCCGCGAGTGCGGCGACGATGGCTGCGGTGGCACGTGCGGCGCGTGCGAGGACGGCGCCGAGTGTCTCGACGGGGGCATCTGTCGCGTGGTCCGCGTGGTGAGCTTCGGTCGCGTCGACACCCAGGGCATCGCCGCGGCAGGCGACGCGGGCTGCGAGGACTTCAACGACGACGGCCGGCCCGACAACAGCTTCGCGGGCGTCGCCGACTTCGCGAACGCGCCGATGCAGACGGAGATCGACGAGGGCCGGCTCAACACGGTCGTCGCCGCCCTCGGCCTCGCCGAGCCCGGCGACCGGGGGCCGTTCGGCCTCGCGCTCATGAACGCCTCCGCCGGCGACGGCCCACGGACCTACGTGGTCGACGCCGACGCCCTCGACGAGGACGGCGAGCCGCTGGCCCTGCTGCCCGCGCACGCCGCGGCCGACGGCACGTTCCGGGCCGGACCGGGACGCTTCGACGCCGGCCTGCCGGCGGCCGGCGTCACGCTCGCGCTGCCCCTGCGGTCGGCCGTGGCGAGCGGCCGGATCGAACTGGACGGGTTCGGCGGCATGCAGATCGCCAACGGGCGCCTCGCCGGCTGGGTCACCCGGGAAGACCTGGAGGCGGCGATGCTCGCCATCCCCCCCGAGTTACGGGGGCTCCTCGGCCTCTTCCTGCAGCCCGACATCGACACCGACGCCGACGGTACGCCCGACGCCTACAGCCTGTGTTACGTGCTCGCGGCCGGTCCGGCGCGCGTGCTCGGCTACCCGCTCGACTGACGGCGGGGCGACGCCTCGCGCGGCGCCGGTCGAGCGCTCCCTCCGACGCGCTCCGGGATCACAGCAGCGGCCGGATGTGGCTCACGTCGAGGTTCACGCCCGTCCAGATGCGGCGACGCTCGGGGCGGCGGGCGAGGGTGAAGCGCGAGACGAGGCCGGTCTCGCGCGCGTCCTCGAGCCAGGCGCGCGCTTCGACGTCGGAGAGCCCCGCCAGGGTGAGCGTGTCGTAGATGAGCTGGTACTCCTCGCGCGTGCGCGAGGAGAACGTCAGGGGGTCGTCGGAGCCGATGCAGACGGCGACGGCCTGCTGGTCGCTGCCGGGCAGCGGCGGCTTCAGGCGCCACAGCGGGTGGTTCTCGAGGTCGGCGAGGTTGCCCACCAACAGGTTCGAGCTCGGGTTGATCTCGACGGTGATGCCGAGGGAGCCGACCTTGCGTCGCAGCTCCGCCTGCAGTCGCTGCAGGATCTCCGCCTCGAAGGACGGATCGACGAGCATCAGGGTCTGTCCGCGGTGGAACGTCTCCGGCTCGATGAGATAGCGCGCCAGCAGGCGCCACGGCTCGTCGCCCTGGCGGATCTTGAACATCGAAGGGAGCCGCCGATAGAGCTGGGCCAGCTCGGCGCCCACGCGGCGCGCCGCCTCGTCGTCCCTGAACCGCACGTCCGCCAGGCGGCGGTCGATGCTCCCCATGTCCGCGTCGGCGGTCGCCTCGCCCGTCAGCTGCTCCCGTCGCTGCCGGACGTAGGCCTCGACGTCGGGCAGCGGTCCGTTCGGGAAGTTCAGGAGTCGGAGTTCCTCTTCGCTGCGCAGCAGCTCGGCGAACCGCGCCACCTGCGTGGGATCGGCGTACTCGCCGAAGATGAGCTGCGAGAGACGCTCCACCTGGTCGAGGACGTACTGCGTGCGGCTCGCGGGCAGGTCGATGCCGCGCGTCGTGCTGAACGACCACTCCCACGCCAGGTCGAGCAGGCGCTCCATGCGCGAGACGGCGATGCCGCTGCTGCGCATGGCCCACTCCGTCGGGTTGGTGCCGAGCGCGATGCCGTGGCCGATGCGGTCGCCCTGGCCCAGGTTGAGGTACTCGATGGCTTCGTCGACGCGCCGCAGGCCGCCGAGCAGGTGCACGAACTCCTCGCCGGCGTGCACGGTCATGCGGAGCGGGGGCAGCTCCTCGCGCCAGTCCGACTGCAGCGCCGCGCTCGCGGCCTGGCTCACCTCGCGGACGTAGCGACAGAGCGGTGCCATGACCCACATGGGCACGCCGACCTCGTCGG
Organism: Myxococcota bacterium; assembly: GCA_963169045.1. GTDB lineage: Bacteria > Myxococcota_A > Bradymonadia > UBA7976 > UBA1532 > CAUJDF01. The sequence goes on along the minus strand of CAUJDF010000051.1, from coordinate 9,792 downwards.
TACAGAGGTCGAGGCCCCGCACCACGCCCAGCACGCGGGGGAAGCGCTGGATGAGCCGCGCCAGCGTGTGCGCCTGCTGCCGCGTCTCGCGGTAGAAGCGGCTGAAGCGGTAGCCGACGTTCTTGGGCCACGAGGGGTCGGCGTGGCTGTCATAGCCGCGGGCCTTCGGCAGGCCCTGGAAGACGCCGCCGCCCCGGTCCCGCGAGAAGTGCAGGACGAGCCCGTACTCCAGGCCGCGGCGGCCGACCGGGTCCCGCCCGACGTCGCCTCCATCGGCGTCGCGCCCCCAGGCGCCGACGTCGAGTCGCGGCGGTTCGCTCGCTTCGAGCCGGTCGATGGCGCCGAGGGCCTGCTTCACGAGCAGCTCGAGCTCGGACTGGCTGGTGCGCGGCGTGCTGCGGAACTCCATGGCGCGCAGGCCCAGGTCGCGCCCGCAGAGGTGGGCCGCGCTCTCGGTGCAGAGCTGCGGGGAGAGCGGCGCGTGACCGGGCCACATGCGCCCGTAGTGCCGGACGAACCACTGCAGGCCGGGCGTGAGCGGGCGCTGCACGACGTGCCGGTAGTACAGGTTGCGGACGCGGATCACCTGCCAGAAGAGATGCACGAAGGCGCGGTCCTCGCGCTTCGCGCGCTGCTCCCGCTCGATGAAGGCCAGGCCGGCGGCGGTCCACTCCATCTCGGTGGTGCGCTGCCCGTGTCCGCGCGCGGGGAACACGAGCTGGAGCGGATCGGCGAGGTAGGCGCGGTCGATCGCCTCGGGGAAGACGGGCCAGCGGCGCGTCAGGGCGGTGAGGCGCGAGTAGAGGTGCTGCAGCGCCGTGAAGCGCGTGCCGGGATCGAGGCGACCGCCGGCCAGCTCGCGCAGGGCGGCGCGCAGCAGGGGCTCGGCCCCGGGATCGGCGTGCACCCCGTCGGACCGGAAGGCCGGGAACACGCGCCGGTTGAGGAAGGCGTCGAACGTGCGGCACTCGTCGTCTCGCGGCTGTTGCTCGAGGAAGACGCCGAGCAGGTAGCGCGCGATGGCGGCCCGCACGAGCCAGTGCGCGAGCTCGGCGCCCTCGTTCAGGGCGGCGCCGGGGCTGCGGAACGAGTCGGCGCCGACCATGTCGGGCCGGGCGAGGGCGTAGAGCGTGGCGATCCACAGGAGCGAGAACTCCACCGCGCCGCCGACGTGCATGTGCGGCTCGGTGAAGCCCTTGTCCTGCAGGATGCGCGTGAGCAGGGGCGAGACCAGCTCGATGCGGGCCGTGACCGCGTTGGGCGTGGGGTGCGCGGCCATGAGCAGGTCGGGCGGCAGCGAGAAGCTCACCCAGCGCCAGAAGCGGCGGGCGTGCGCGTCCTCGGAGCTGCCGGTGCCCGAGGCGCTCTTCTCGGTCGCCCAGGGCGGGAGGCGCGGGCGGAAGACGTTGCCGCCGAACTCCAGCGTGGCCAGGGCGACGCGCCGCAGGTACTCGGCGAGCTGGACCGGGCGCTCCTTCGGCGAGTCGTGGAACCAGAGCCAGTCCCGCAGCGAGACGAGCTCGTCGATCGAGAACGAGGGGAACGCGCGGACCAGCTCCGCCTCGGCCTCGCGCCAGAGGCGCCCCGTCGCCTGGCCGAGGTGCGCGTCGAGCGCGACCACGGAGAGGCCGAGCGCCGCCGGCGACGCCAGCGGCACCGCGGCCATCTCCGCGGTGAGGTGCTCGACCGGGACGAGGATGCCGCGTGTCTGGCTCATTCAGTTCACCAGCTCGAGCAGTTCTTGAACGTCCCCGACATGGTGCTGGCTGATACCCGGTGAGAGAGGGAGTCGACTCTGCCGGCGGAAGAAGGCCTGCACCTGCTTCGGCTTCGGCCAGTACTCGTCCGGGAGTGGATTCGCGGGGGCCAGGAGTGGCATCGATTCCGTGGGCGCCTGCGGGCCGTGTTCTCGCGGTCGCACGAACGACACGCCGAGGATCGTGCGAATGTATGGGCCGATCCGCGCGAGGCGCCGGGCGCAGACCTGAGGTGCGAGCTTCGTCTTCACCCGCTCGATCTCGAGGATGTGACGGAGCAGGCAGTCGACGACCGTCCGGGCGTACTCGCCCTGTTCGGGCTTCTTGTCCGCCGGGCGGGGCAGCGCCGTGGCGCACGCGCTCTTCAGCGCCTCGCGTGCCTCGGTGTGGTCCTTAGCGGCCTCGCCGTGAGCCTCGCTTGCCTCCGTCTCCTTCTTCGCTACTCCCTCCTTCCTGGCCCGTTCCTGCGCCCGCAGAGCATTCTCCTTCGCCCTCCAGGCTGCCCTCTCCCTCCGCGCCAGGTCGATGACCTTCGAGTCGAAGGTGCGCGCGAGGGTCGTCACTCCGCCATCGTTGGCCGTGTCGCCCGGCGTGCCCACGACGTTCAAACGGATCAGCCCGATCTCCGGCATGGCGAGGCAGGCCAGCTCCACGAGCAGTTCGTCGACCAGATCGGCCTCCTGGTCGTCCTGTCCCTTCTCGCGCTTGTCGGTGACGTACTGGGCCAGGTCGGCGAGCTCGACGGCTAGGGCCGCCGCCGTGGCGTGGATGTCGCCGAGGCGCCACGGGGCGTCCTTCTTGTCCGATGCCTTCTCGACCAGCACGTCGCCCCGACACTGCCTTCCCGGCACGGCGCGCAGCGTGCGCACGACGGCCTGGACCCAGTTGAGACCGAGGAGGGGCGCGAACGCGCCGTCGTCGAGGCACGCCGGCTCGACCAGCGCCTGGTGGATGCCCTCGAGCCCCTGGTTCCAGTGGGCCGTGAAGACATCCAGATGCCAGAAGCTGCCCCAGTGGGCGCACCGCCAGGGAATCTGCATCGGGTCGGAGTCGCCGTCGTCCCAGGTCGTGAAGGCGATCTCGCGATCGTTGGCATACGGAATCGCGGCGCTGACGCGCCCCTCGTCGCTGAGCAGCAACAGGTCGTGCAGCAGCTCGAGGCTGGACCGGGTCTGGGGGAGCAGCGGGCGGGGACGACCCTCGTCGTCCATGGCCTCCACGTCGTGTCGCCGGATCCGGCGGCCGTGGACGCCCGCGCCGTTGATGGCGAACTTGTCGAGATCCCTCAGGCAGAAGTCCAGCGGGTTCCAGGTGGCCGAGGTCACGCGCAGGCCGCTCGTGTCGAGATGCCAGGTCTTCGAGGCGCCGTCGCTGCCGTGCACCTCGGACACCACCACCTTGAGGCGGTCCTGCACCGGCACGGTCAGCGCCGCGTCCTCGTCGACGAGCGTGCAGAAGTTCTCGGTCAGCTTCTTCAAGAGGGGCGACAGCGCCTTGCCGTCCAGCTTCGTGAACGCATCGAAGAGCTGGTGGAGATCGGCGACCTGCCGGGGAGACCCGCGGAGCAGACCGGCGCCATCGTATGGGCTGCTGCGAGCTCGGCCGGCCTTCGCACCATCGCCTGCCGCTTCGATCGGGCACACGATGAACGACTTCAGGTCGTCCATGGTGGACGAGACCTCGTGGGTGCAGACGGCGTGCGGCCGGAACGTGACACGACCGAGCAGGCCCTCGAGGTCGTCGTCCCGCGCGCCTCCCTGCTTGCCCTTGTCGTCCGCCTGGCGCGACGCCGTCGGATAGGCGAGCGCCTCGCCGAGGTCCATGTTCGCCAGCTTGATCCGCTGGCCGGGCGGGATGAGCTTGCGCAGCAGGCTCGACGCGATCTCGTTGGCGGACGCCTCGATGTCGGCCGTGACCTTCTGGTTGCGCTCGGCTTCGCTGCCGAGCAGGCCCGCGAACTCGCCCTGCATTTGGTAGAAGAGCACCTGGTCCAGGACCTTCGCCGATCCCATGAAGACGAAGAACAGCCGCGGGATGGAGAGGGAGTAGGCCAGCTTGAGGACCTCGATGGCGCGCGACGGGCGGATGTCGACGTCATCGATTGGCAGAACGAAGAGGTGCTTGTCCCGCTCGGGCGCGTCGGGCCCCGCAGCGATGTGCCCGAGGATGCGGTTGAGCTGCTCGGGCAGGTGGAGCTTCTGCCGCTCCGCCTCGTTCGCCGCGGTGGAGTAGCTCTCGGGATCGAGCCCCTGGGCGCGCTCCTCGAGGTTGCCTTCGAGGGCGGAGACCGCCTCGGTGCGCAGATTCATCAGCTCGTGGCGGGCGCGGTCGAGGACGGTCGTCGGGTCGAACAGCCCCCGCTCGACGGGCTTGCTGCCGTCGGGACGCTCGGCGCGTGCCGAGATGCGGGCGAGGATGGCGGCCAGCAGGTTGGTGCCGCGGTGCATGGGATCGAGGGAGAGAGTCTCGAGCCAGTGTACGTCATGCGCGAGCTTGCGGAGCCGCGCCTCCAGTTCCTCCGGCTCGTGACTCTTCTGCTTCTCGTCCTTCGACTTCTGACCCGAGTCGTCGTCATCTCGCCAATCGCGGTCCCGGCGATCGGTGCTGCGCTTGAACTGCGACAGCTTCTCGCGGACGGTGAGCACGAGGCTCGTCTTGCCCGCGCCTCGCGTCCCGGAGAGCAGGAGCAGTCGGCTCTCGCGCGTCTCGACGCTCTGGTTCGAGTGCTTGACGGCGCTCTCGAGGAAGGTCAGCAGCTCTCCCAGGCCTTCGCGCTGGCTGGCGGTCAGGTCGCGGAGCGGAATGTCGCGCGCCTCCTGGCGCAGCGTGCTCTCGCTCATCGCACTCTCCTCGGTCGGGACGTGGTCGGAGGATGGGAGCTGTAGCAGCGGGGTGATGGCTTGTCGAGACGGTTCGCGGGAATCGGGCGCGGCATGGTCGCATCACGTCGGCTCTGGATCTTCCCCTACCTCTTCATCCTCCTCCAGGATGGCATTGTCGAGATTGGCTCGTGCGCGCCGAAGCGCCTCATATTGATGCGGGTCGAGGCGCGTGCCAGAGAAGTCTGCGGCCGCTGCGGTGCTGGGCTCCAAGCAGGCTCGCGCAACTTCAGCGCCCGAGAAGTCGGAGCCATCGAGCTCCGCGCTGACGAGGCAGGCGTTGAAAAGGTACGCGTCACGAAGGACCACGTGTCGCAATGTGCTGCGCTCGAATGCGACGCCGGCCAGCATGGCACGTCCGAGGTGCGAGCCGGTCAGATTCGCGCTCCCTGCGAGTGACGCCGTGAACCTGGCGCCGCGGCCATCGACGTACTGGAGCGAGTCGCGCTCCAGATGGCTGCAACTCATCTGCGTCCCGCGCAGGCAGGCGTAGTCCCAGGAAGCGGGATGCCTCGGCCCGGGCACCTGGAACTCGACGCCCTCGAGGAAGGTGCCGTCGAGGCGCACGCCCCCGGGAAACGGGCCTTGGGGCTGCCAGCCGGCGGCGTTGATCCGGGCGACGTAGTTCGAGAAGAAGGTGTTCGGGCGGCCGGCGGGCGCGAAGAGCACGTAGTCACCGACGACGACCTGGTAGCGGCGGCACCCGACGCCGGGCGTCGGCTCCGTGCTCCACAGCCGCGTCGGATCGACGCGCCCGCTCTCATCGCGGGCGCCGTCGAGCCATCCGCGCCGCACGGCGATGTGGAAGTGCAGCAGCGCGTTGAGCCGGAAGAGCGCGTCGCCGAGCTCGGCGTCGATCATCGTCGTGCGGACGGGCGCCGGCACGCCCGCCTCGGGGTCGTCCCGCAGCGGCTCGCCCCAGGTGAGGATGCGGCGGACGCGCGGTGGGCCCTGCTTCAGCGCCTCGAGGTCGCGCTCGGGCTGCCAGCGCAGATGCACGGCCTCCGCCCACCAGTCCCAGAGGTCGGCGAGCGCGTCGCGCACGCGCTCCCACTGCGCGAGGCTCAGGGTGCGCGTCTCACCCGCTTCGGCGCGCTCCCGTTCCACCTCCCAGCGCACCAGCTCGGCGAGGTGCCGGCACACGTCCGGCGAGAGCCACTGCACGCCGAGCAACATGCCCAGGCGCTCGACGAAGCGCGACCGCGGGTCGTCGGCGGCGAAGTCCTTCCAGTACGTGGTGCGTTCGGGCAGCGGGCCGAAGGTCGCCGCGGTCTTGAGCGCCTCGATCACGGCCTCGGCGAACAGATACTCGCGGAAGGACTTGTGCAGGAACTCGCAGCCCTGCTCCTTGCCGCCGGTCTTGAAGTAGAAGCTCACGACGAGCGCGTGCAGCGGCGAGTCGTTGGTGACGCGCCGGAAGAGCTCGGTGTAGTTCGGCCGCAGCGCCCGCATGCGCGCCGCCCACTCGGCGTACGGCAGCGCCTCGCCGCCCCACGCGGTCATGGCGGCCGCCGTGTCCTGGAGCAGCTCGCGCAGGCCCTGCCGCACGTGGACGATCGCTTCGGCGTCCAGCCCGTCCGCCGTGCCCTTCCCGCCGTGCCGCGCCGTGACGTCGATGAGACGGCGGTACAGGATGGTCGGAGACGCGACGAGCTCGGCCACGTCGCCCTGCCACTCCCGCATCACGCGCACCGCGATGTGGGCGAGCAACGGCAGGCCCAGCACGTCGAGCACCTGCCCGTCCGGCTCGGTCCGGGTCGGGCGCTCCTCGGCGTGGGCGCGCTCGAACCCCTCGCGGTACTTCGTGAGCGCCGGCTCGTACCGCCGCAGGGACACATCGCCGCCGTCGGCGGCCTCGCCGGCCTCCAGCGGCCGGGTCTCCATCGCGACCACGAGGCGCCGCAGGTAGGTCTGGAGGGCGTCGGGCTTCAGGTGCCGCATCGTCAGCACCGGCGTGTGGTCGCGCAGGAACGCGCTGTCCTCGAAGTCGGGCGACGGCCGGCCGGTCACGACCACGCGCACCGGCACGCCGCGGGCCGGGCCGAGGAAGTGGTTCCGCACGCTCTCCAGCATGCGGGCGAGGCGCTTGCGGAACCCCTCGGTCGCCGAGATGCTGATCTCGTCCCAGCCGTCGAGGATGACCACGTAGGGGCAGATCCGGGCCCGCCCGAGCTCGACGCGCTCGCTGAAGATCCGGTCGCCGGCGAAGGGGTCGTCGGGCCGGCTCAGCCCCGGCGGCTCCTCGGTGTGCGGGTCGTAGACGGTCACGGCCTGCTTCAGCGCGTCGAGGACGGGGACGTCGAGGCGCACGTCGCGCAGCCGGATGCGGATGGGAAAGAGCCCGCGGCGCGTCAGCTCCGCGGCGAGGCGCAGGGTGAACGCCGACTTGCCGGAGCCGGCGGGGCCCTGGATGACCACCGCGTCGCGGAACGCGGGGTCGGCGAAGTAGTCGAGCACCGTCTCGAGCAGCGGCTGCCGGCCCCCGAAGCGTTCGTCCTGCGGATCCGGCGCGCGGACGGCCTCGGTGTGGGGCCGTCGCCGCGCGCCGCCGATCTGCTCCCAGGTCAGCACGCCGCAGTCGGTGTCGACGTAGACGTCCTCCAGCGCGAACGGCTCCCGCCCCAGGACGGGAAAACGCTCGAACTGGCGTCGCTGGTAGTCGGCGTGGGCGGCGAGCCACGCGAACGCCTGCGCTTCGGCGCTCCCGAGGCGCAGGCGGTCCAGAAGCGGCCGGAAGCGCTCGACCGCGCCCTTCTCGGTCAAGATGCGCTTCAGCGTGCCGGTGAAACGCTGGTGCACCTCGACGGTCAGCCGCCGCAGGAGGGTGTCGTCGTAGCCGGCGCCCCGCGCGAACGCCGCGACGAAGCCGTCGGCCTCGCGCACGAACGGGTGCTCGAGCGCCGCGTCCAGCGAGAACGTGCGGAAGTCGTGCTCCGCCGCCGGCATCGCGTCGATGCCCGCCTTCACGTCGGCGCGGAGCTGGTCGACGCTCGGCGCCTCGACCGCGACCAGCGCGTCGTAGAGGGCCTGCTCGTAGGCGAGGGTGCAGGCGACGAGCGCCAGCGCGTCCGTGTCCTTGTCCTCGACGAGGCCGCCGAACAGCTGCGCGGCGAACTTCACGACGGGGAGCGACTCGACGGCCGCCTCGCCGGCAGCGCCGAGCCACGGGACGACCGATGCCATCCACTTGGGGGCGTCTTCGTCCTTCCAGGCATCGAACAGCCCCGAGAGGAACTCCGAGACGGACTTCAGCCGCCCGACGAGGCCGCCGACCCGAGCCCTCTCGACCTCGGTGAGCGCCAGCGCGTCGCGAATCGAACCATTGCCCATGCCAACCGCCCCTGGTCGATGACTCGCGGACGATCCAGCGCACGAACCCGCCACGATGTCCAGGCGCATCGGGAGGGAGCCACGGGTGCGTCTCGGTGTGCCAGGTCACCCGGGCGTCGCGTTCTCCCGCGCGACGCGTCGGGGCGTGCTCGCGGCCGGTCCGGCGCGCGTGCTCGGCTACCCGATCGACTGACGGCGCAGGCCCCGCGGCCTACGTCGTCTCCCAGAGCGCCCGGATCGGCACCGCCCACAGGCGCTCGCCGAACGGGACCGTCACCTCGCCGTCGTACAGCACGACGCCGCTCTTGAAGCGGTCGCCGGCGGCGGCGGCGAGCTTGCGCAGGCCCCGGAAGTCCGCGGGGCCGACGCTCGCGGCGGCCTTCACCTCGACGCCGGCCACCTCGTACAGGCCGCGCTCGAGCACGACGTCGACCTCGGCGCCGTCCTTGTCGCGGAAGTGGTGGAAGGTGACGGGGGCCTGCCAGCTCGCCTGCCGGCGCAGCTCCTGGAAGACGAACGTCTCGAGCAGGGCGCCGAGCGCGGCGCGGTCGCGCCCGAGGGCGGGCGCGTCGTGACCGAGGAGCGCGCAGGCGACGCCCGTGTCCCCGACGTGGATCTTGGGCGTCTTGACGAGCCGGCTCAGTCGGTTGCTGTGCCAAGGCGGCAGCGTGTCGACCAGGAACACGCGCTCGAGCAGCGTGACGTACTCCTGGATCGTCGGGCGGCTCAGCTGGAAGGGGCTCGCCAGGTCGCTGACGTTGAGGAGGTTCGCCGACTGGGCGGCGACATGGGCGAGGAGGCGCGGCAGGACGTCCAGCGCCCGGATGCGGGCGAGCTCGCGCACGTCACGCTGGACGAGGGTCTCGATGTAGGCGCGGTACCAGGCGGCGCGTCGCGAGGCGCTCGCCCGGGCCAGCGCCGCTGGATAGCCGCCCGCCACGATGCGCTCCAGCAGCGCGCCGCCCAGGCGCTCGCCCGTCCTGGTCGCGAAGGCGCCCGTGAAGAGCGTCTCGATGAACCGAGACGCGACCCCCGCGAGCTCGCACTGCGCCAGCGGGTGCAGCCGGAGGATCTCCATGCGCCCCGCCAGCGAGTCGGCCGCGCGGGGCACGAAGAGCACGTTCGCCGATCCGGTGAGGATGAAGCGACCGGGCGTGCGCCGGCGATCGACGGTCGACTTCAGCGGAAGGAAGACCTCGGGCGCGCGCTGCACCTCGTCGAGGATCGAGCGCTCGGGCAGGTCGGCCACGAACCCCACGGGGTCCGCCTGCGCCGCGGCGAGCGTCGCCTCGTCGTCGAAGGTGAAGTACGCGTAGCCCGCCGGCTCGCCCACGAGCCGTGCCAGCGTGGTCTTGCCGCACTGCCTCGGGCCGTGGACGAGGACGACCGGCGTGTCGGCGAGCGCTTCGAGGAGGAGCTCGCTGGCAAGACGTCGATGGATCGTCGCGTCCGACACGCGCCGGATCGTAGGCCGCGCCTGCGGCCAATTGCAAGGTTTGCCCCCGGCCAATTGCAAGGTTGAGCCTCGGCCAATCGCAAGCTCAGGCCTCGGCCGACTGCAAGGTTGCGGTGCGGTCACCAGTCATCGGCGCGGACGCGCACGTCGCCCTCGACGCGGGCGAGGCAGGCGATGCGCCACGGGCCGGGCTCGGCGACGCGGGCGAGCAGGGCGCGCTCGCGGTCGTCGGGCGGGGTGGGGTTCCACGAGCCGCTGTACGCGGAGGCCGAGACGCTGCTTTCGCGGCTGGCGCTGCTGCTCGACAACTGCCGGTGCGAGGACGGTTGCCCCGGGTGCGTGGGGGCGCCGGCGCCGGTGGCGCATCCGG
>CAUJDF010000050.1 GCA_963169045.1 Myxococcota bacterium | reverse complement strand
CACCGCGTCTACATCATCGGCTCCGGCCCCGCCGGCTACACCGCGGGGCTGTACACCGCGCGCGCCGACCTGAAGCCGTACATGGCCGCCGGCCTGCAGCCGGGCGGGCAGCTCACGACCACCACCGAGGTCGAGAACTATCCGGGCTTCCCGCACGGGCTGATGGGCCCCGAGATGATGGACCTCTTCCGCCAGCAGGCGGAGCGCTTCGGCCTCACCGTCAAGAACGCCATCGTCGAGAAGGTCGACTTCTCGAAGCGGCCGTTCCGGCTGTGGGAGGACGACGGCAGCGAGCACACGGCCGACGCGGTCATCGTGTCGACGGGCGCGACGGCCCGCTACCTCGGCATCAAGGGCGAGCAGGAGTTCCTCGGCCGCGGCGTCTCCGCCTGCGCCACCTGCGACGGCTTCTTCTTCAAGGACCAGATCATCGTCGTCATCGGCGGCGGCGACACGGCCATGGAGGAGGCCATGTTTCTGACGAAGTTCGGGCGCAAGGTCTACATCATCCACCGCCGGGCCGAGCTGCGCGCGAGCAAGGTCATGCAGCAGCGCGCGATGGCCAACCCGAAGATCGAGTTCATCTGGAACACGGTCGCTACCGAGGTCCTCGGCGACGAGCGCGGCGTCAACGCGGTGCAGCTGAAGAACCTCGTCACCGGCGAGGAGTCGACGCTCGAGTGCGGCGGCTACTTCGTCGGCATCGGTCACGAGCCGAACACGAAGCTCTTCCGGGGCGTGCTCGACATGAACGACGTCGGCTACCTCAAGGTGAAGGCGCCGACGACGTTCACCAACGTCGAGGGCGTCTTCGCCGCCGGCGACGTCGCCGATCCCATCTACCGCCAGGCGGTCACCGCGGCGGGCATGGGCTGCGCCGCCGCCATCGACGCCGAGCGCTGGCTCGCGCACGCCGAGCACCGCGAGCCCCACACCGACAACTGGCAGGGTTGAAGCGGCGCATGCGCAAGGCGCTGTCGCTCTGGCTCCCGCTGGCCGGCTTCGGGCTGCTCTTCGCGCTCGCGCCCACCGACCTGCGCCGGGCCGTCTTCGTCGAGCGCTGGCCGTTCTGGGCCGGCGGCCTGGCGATCGGCGCGTTCGTGCTGCTGCTGCTGCGCGGCACGGGCCAGCCGCTCGGCGTGTCGACCGGGTTCGCCGACGCGTGCGGCGTGGCGACGCACCCGGAGCTGCGCCGCTCGTGGCGCCTGCCGTTCATCGCCGGCATCGTCGCCGGCGGGCTCGTGGCGGCGCTGCTCGCCGGCGGCCCGCACGCCACGTGGTCGGCGGGCCTCCTCGAGGCGGTGACCGGCGCGTCGCTCGCGACCAAGGCCGCGCTCTTCACCGCCGGCGGCGCGCTCCTCGGCTTCGGCGCGCGCCTCGCCGGCGGCTGCACGTCGGGCCACAGCATCCTCGGCGTCTCGCTGCTCGCGCCGTCCTCGCTGCTCGCCACCGCCTGCTTCATGGCCGCCGGCTTCGCCGTCACCCGCCTCCTGCTCGGAGGGCTCTGACCGATGCTCCGCTTCTTCGGATTCGGCTTGCTTTTCGGCTTCTTCCTGACGCGCGCCGGCGCCACCGACGGCGACGCCATCGTCGGCATGTTCCTCCTGGACGACCTGCACCTCGCGGGCGTCATGGGCGTGGCGATCGGCGTGGCCGCCGTCGGCCTGCGCGTCCTCCGGCGCGCCGGCCTGGTCGAGGCGGTCGCGCCCAAGCCGATGAAGCCGGGGCTGGTGGTCGGCGGCCTGCTCTTCGGCGCCGGCTGGGCGCTCACCGGCACCTGCCCCGGCACGGGCCTCGCGCAGCTCGGCGAGGGGCGCCTCCTGGCGCTCTTCACCGTCGGCGGCATGCTCCTCGGGACGGCGCTGTACGGCCGCCTCGGCGCCGGCATCGAGCGCCGGCTGGCGGCGCGGCGGACGCGAGCAGCGCTCGACCTCTGACTCGAGTTTCGCCATCTTCGGCTGCCTGCGGCCGGCCCCGACCGGCCGTCGCTGCGTCGCTCGGCGACTCGGTCGTTGCTCGGCCTCGTCGACGCCGAAATGGCGAAACCCGAGTCTGACCGCGCGCGACCGTCGGCGCCGCCCTCGGCTCCGACGTTCGATGCGAGCGCGCTCCCTCCTCGGTCTGCTCCTCGCGGGCTGCCCCTCCGGCAGCAAGGAGCCCCCCCCGCTCCCCGAGACGCAGGACGCGCCCCCGCCCGCCGCGCCCCGTCCGCCGTACAGCTGCGCCGCGGCCCGGAGCGAGGCGTTCGAGGCGCCGACGGTCTGCTTCGCCGTGATCGGCGACTTCGGCGAAGACGACGACGACACCCGCGCGGTGGCGGCGCTCGTGCACCGCATGGCGCCCGACTTCATCGTCACCGTCGGCGACAACAACTACCCGGACGGCGATCCCGACACCTGGGACCTGCACGTCGGCAAGCCGTACCACCGGTTCCTCGGCGACTACCGCGGCCGGTTCGGCCCGGGCAGCGCCGAGAACCGCTTCTGGCCGGTGCCGGGCAATCACGACTACCACGACGGCTCGCTCGGGCCGTACCTCGACTTCTTCTCGCTCCCGGGCAACGAGCGCTACTACGCCAAGGACTACGGCCTGGTGCACCTGTTCGCGTTGAGCAGCGATCCGCGGGAGCCGGACGGCAACGCCGCCGACTCGGCGCAGGCGGGCTGGCTGCGGGCGGGCCTCGCCGGATCGCGCGCCTGTTACGACGTGGTCTCCCTGCACCACCCGCCGTACAGCTCGGGCCGCCACGGATCGGCGCCGACGCTGCGCTGGCCGTTCGCGGCGTGGGGCGCCGACGTCGTGATCGCCGGCCACTCGCACCACTACGAGCGCCTCGAGGTCGACGGCTTCCCGTACTTCGTCAACGGCCTCGGCGGCCGCGACCGCGGCGACCTGCAGGCGCCGCTGCCGGAGACGCGCATCCGATATGCGAGTGGATTCGGGGCGATGCGCGTCTTCGCCACGCCGCGCGCCATGCGCCTCGAGTTCTGGACGACCGCCGGCGAGAAGATCGACGAGCGGTTCGTGCGCGCGCAGTGTCCCTCGGGCGGTGTCCCGCGTTAAGAAGGAGACATGCTCCGAAGTCTCCTGCTCACGTTGCTGCCCCTGACCGCTGCGGCCCAGGCGCCGCCCTCGGCGCCGCCGCCCGAGCGCCGCTTCGCCGTCGACGAGCTCGCCGACGGCGCCGTCCTCAGCCTCAGCCTGGGCTTCGGCGCGCTGTCGCAGGCCATCCTCTCGACCGGCGAGATCCGGCCGCAGCCGCCCTCGATCCCCACCGACGACCTGCTGCTCGTCGATCGCTGGGTCGCGCAGAGCGAAGGGAACGAGACGAGCGGCCTGATCAGCGACATCGCCGCGGGGGCGGTGGGGGTCTACGTGGTCGTCGACGCCCTGCGCGCCGGCGCCAGCGACGGCGGCGACTCCGGGTGGACGTACGCGCTGCTCTACGCGGAGAGCGCCGCCTGCAACTGGGCGCTCACCAACCTCACCAAGATCGCGGTGCGCCGGCCGCGCCCGCGCGCCTACCTCGCCCGCGACCGGGCCGAGCGCGCGGGCCGCGACTTCGAGGGATCGTCGGAGACCGACGACGCGCTCTCCTTCTACTCCGGCCACACCGCGATCACCGCCGGCCTCACGGCGACCGCGACGTACATGGCGTTCGTGCGCGGCGACGACGAGCTCGAGGGCTGGCTGACGCTCGCCGGCGGCGCGGTGCTCACGGGCGTCGTCGGCTGGCAGCGCGTCTCGGTGCGCGCCCACTTCCCGACGGACGTCATCGCCGGCGCGATGGCCGGCGCGGGCGTCGGCGTCCTCGTGCCGCACCTGCACCACGTCGAGCCCGGCACGCTGCGCCACGTGCAGGTGGGCCTCGCGCAGGACGCGGACGGCCACCAGCTCCTCAGCCTCTCCGGCCGTTTCTGACGTCGCGCCGGCATGGCGCCGGTGTCGCGCCGCCGCGACACCGCCCGCTGCGGACTTCGCGGCGGCGCGGCGCGGATCGCGATGGCACGCTGGTTGCGGCGGCGCGAGGGACGATGATGCGCTCGAACACGACGATGATGCTGGTGGCGCTGCTCTGGGGCTGCGGGGCGGACGAGCGGGCCGGGACGCCGGACGCGGCGGCGCCCGACGCAGGCGAAGCCGCGGACGCTGCGGTCGCGGACGGGGGCCCCCCGGGCTGCGCGTTCGCCGGCGAGGCGCCCGACTTCACGCAGCGCCTCGGCTGCGAGGCCGACTTCGACGCGCTCGCCTCCGAGCCGCTCGACGAGAGCATCCCCGGCGCGCGCTCGGTGAAGGTCGTGCTCGACCGGCTCGACGGCGCGGTCTACTTCCAGAACAGCGCGAAGTACCGGATCCACCACGAGTTCGCGTCGGCGCACCTGTCGGGGCGCGGCCGCCCGATCGTGCCGGCGCTCGCCGACTTCAACCGCACCGAGTACTACTCGCCGGACCGCCGCTTCGTGCTCGGCGCCGTCACGTTCTACGAGGGGCCGGCGGTCTGGGCGCTCGAGCTGTCGCCCTACGACACGGCCAGCGCCGAGCTGATCGCGCAGCTCTTCGGCGGCGTGCGGGCGGCGGCCTTCTTCGGCGCCGGGCTGCGCTTCCACCCGACGTCGGAGGCCGTCGCCGCCGAGGCGGCGCGCCTGCCCGACGACGTGCCGCGCGTCACGACCGACGACCTGTACGCCGGCATCGACTACCAGCCGCTCAACCTCGGCGCGACGGTGGGCCGGCTGCGCTTCGTGCGCGCCGCCGACCTCCCGACGACCTACGTCGGGTTCCGCGACGTGGTCGTCCTCGACCGCGTCCCGAACGACCTCTCCGTCGTCGGCGGGCTCGTGACCGAGGAGTTCCAGACGCCGCTGTCGCACGTCAACGTGCTCTCCCAGAACCGCGGCACGCCCAACATGGGCCTGCGCGGCGCCACCACGAACG
>CAUJDF010000049.1 GCA_963169045.1 Myxococcota bacterium | reverse complement strand
CAGGGCATCGAGACGCGCAACCCGGAGTTCGCGGCGATGCTGCGCGAAGTGGCGCGCGTCGCGGCCGGCTCCACGGCGGCGGTGCTGCTCACCGGACCCACCGGCGCGGGCAAGTCGCAGCTCGCGCGGCGCATCTACGCGATCCGCCTTCGACGCGGGCTGCTGCGGGGACGGCGCGCAGCGGACGCCCGAGCCCGGCGAGCGACGGCCAGAAGGGCCAGCCGCGCGCGACCCACGAGCGGCTGCGCGATGAGGAAGCCGTGGAGGTCGTCCCGGTCGAGGCGCTCGCCGAGGCGGAACTTGAACTTGCGCCGCGCGCCGGGGTCGTCGGCGGCGGCGCGGGCGAGCACCTCGCGCACCCGCGTGACGCCGCGCGCGATCGCCTCGCGCCACAGCGAGAAGAACGCCAGCAGGTACACGAGCCCGAGACGGACGAAGACGCCCCAGATCAGCATCGGCGGAGGTCAGGCGGCGCCAGCGCGCACGCGCGCCATTCGGGCGCGACGCGCGCGGTCCGAGGAGAAACCATGCGGGCGCCGTTTACAGATCCCACGCCGGCGCCGGTCATCCTCGTCGAGCCCCCGGCGACGCGACCGTCGCCCGCACGAGGAGACCCGCGATGCCCACGCTCTGGCGCGGTGAGCCGTCTGGCGCGCGCGTCGCGACTCTGCTCCAATGCGCGCCCGCGTGTCCTCCCTCACCCCCGACGAGTGCAAGGCGATCTGGCACGGCCACGGCCACCTGCTGCGCCGCCGGTGCCGCATGATCCTGCGCGACGACGCCCTGGGGGACGACGCGCTGCAGGAGACGTTCGTCAAGCTGCTGCGCTACGGCGGCGAGTACCGCAACGCCGCGTCTCCATTGCGCTTTCTGTATCGCGTGGCCGACCGCTGCTGCTTCGAGCTCCTCGAGCGGCGCAGCAGCCGGCGCGAGGACGCGCCCCCCGACGACTGGCACGGGTTCGCCGCGCCGGGCGTCGATCCGGCGCTGCGCGGCGCGGTGCTGGGCTTCCTGCACGCGCTGTCGCCCGAGGAGCGGCAGCTGGCGGTGCTGGTGTTCGTCGACGGGCTGTCGCAGGGCGAGGCGGCCGAGGAGATCGGCGTGTCGCGGGTGACGGTGAACAAGCGGGTCCAGGCGTTGCGCGAGCGGGCCGAGCGCGCGCTGCGGACGCCGCGGCGGGAGGACGGGTGATGAGCGACGCGGGCAGCCATCCGTCGGCCTTCCGGCTCGAGGCGCTGCACGCCGGCGAGGCGGACGCCGAGGCCGCCGCGCACGTCGAGCGCTGCGCCGCCTGCCGCGCGTACCTCGACGGCCTCGACGCCGAGCGCGCCGCGCACCAGGCCGCGCCGATGCCGGCGTTCCTCGAGGCGCCGGCGAACGTCGTCCCCTTCCCCGCGCGCCGCAGTCGCCTGGTCTACATCCTGCCGGCGCTCGCGGCGGCGGCGGCGCTGGCGCTCGTGCTGCTGCGACCGGGCGCCGACGGGCCGCCGCCCGACGAGATCCGCATGAAGGGCGCGGTGGGCGTCGTGGCGATCCGCGACCGCGACGGCGCGCAGGTCCGCGAGCGCGGGCGCGTCCTCGTGCGGCCCGGCGATCGCCTGCGCTTCGAGGTCACGGTGCCGGCGGCGAAGAGCCTCTCGGTCGTGGCGCGGCCCGACGACGGGCCGGCGGAGGTCCTGGTCTCGGGGGCGAGGCTCGAGGCGGGCGTCCACCTGCTCGAGCCGACGCTGCGCGCCGACGAAGAGGCGACGCGCGTCACGATCTGGGTGGGGCCGCCGGCGCTCGTGGAGCCGCCCGCGGTGCCGCGCGACGGACCGTCGGTGACGTCGCTGCGGATCGAGTCGGAGTCGCCGTGACCCGGGCCGCGGCCGCGCTCCTCGCGGTGGCCCTCGCCGGCTGCGGCGAGCTGGCGGACTCGTGGGAGACGCGGGACGAGGCGGTGTTCGCGTTCGGCGCCGCCTTCGCCGAGCCCGAGCGCGTGGCGCAGCACGCCGAGCTGCGCTTCGCGCTGCGCTGGGCGCTACGAGCAGTGCCTGCATCGTGCTGTGCGCGCGGACGGCGGCGGCGTCCCGGTACGCCGACGGCGATACGGCCGGCGCGATCGCGACGAGCGAGGACGCGGCCGCCGGGCTCGCCACGCCGCCGTACCGCCTCGCCGAGGTCCTGCGCGCCGCGCCGTGAGCGCGCCGGCGATCACCGCCGCGCGGCGGCCTTGAAGCCGAGCGCCGCGCCCGCGAGCGCCCCGGTGACCCCCGCCATCCCCGACGTCCAGGCCAGCGCCGCCCAGCCCAGCGCCCGCGCCAGGCCCTCGCGCAGCGGCCACGCCGCGACGCCGTCGTTGAGCGCCGCCGGCAGGTTCACCGACGCCACCAGCCACATCGCCATCGCCAGCGCGCCGCCGGCCAGCCCCGCGACCGCGCCCGTCGCGATGGCGCGCCCCGGGGGCCGGTACGCATCGAGCGCACCGCGCCGCCAGTTCATGAACGTCGCGAACAGCACGGCGGTGGCGGCGAGCGGCGGCATCGCGCGGTAGAAAGGCAATGCTTTCGCGATCATGGCGGGCACGTCCGCCGGCGCCCGCAGCGCGGCCAGCCCCGCAGCCGCGCCGCTCGCCAGCCCGACGAAGCCGACGAACAGCGCCTGCCCTCCCACCTCTCGCAGCCAGCCCTTCTTCACGGGCCGCACCTTAGCACGCGTCAGGGGCACTGAAGGCCGCGGATCCAGTCGCGGACGACGTCGACGGCGGCGTCCTCGAGGATGCGCGTGCCGAGCGGCGGCATCTGGTTGGGGCCGCGGCGGCTCAGGCGGTGGAACAGGATGCTCCGCGCGGGGTCGCCGGGGGCGATGAGGCGCGCGTCGACGAGGCCGAGCTCGCCGTGGCGCGGCAGCGCGTCGCACAGGCCGGCGCTCGCGAAGGGCACGTGGCCGCGCAGGTCCATCGGCTGCGGCGTGCCGGGACGGTGGCACTGGCTGCAGTTGCTGTCGATCCAGGCGCGCGCGCGGTCCTGCAGCGAGGCGCCGGCGTCGTCGAGGCGCGGCCACGCCGGCAGTTCCTCCGGCGCGCTCGGCAGCAGCAGGTAACCGGCGCGCTCCAGCGCCTCGAGCTGGTTCATCGTCCGGCGGCCGTAGTCGAAGTCGCCGTTCAGCTGTCGCGAGCGCGGGCCGAGCACGTGCCCGGCGGCCGCCGTGTGGCACGCGTCGCACTCCGCGCGCGACGGGTAGTGCCAGACGAGGCCGCCCGGCAGCGCCTCGTCGAGCGCGCCCGGCAGCAGGTCGGCGTCGGTCTGCTGCGCGTTCCACTTGTAGGTGAAGCCCTCCCACCTCTCGTCGTGGCGCACGAAGAAGCGCGTCTCGAGGCGACGCTGCGCGCCCGGCGCGAGGAAGGTCTTGATGAGCACGCTGCCCGAGGGCAGGTCGAACGCGCCGTCGGCGTCGTACTCGATGAAGCCGTCCGGCGGCAGCGCGAAGAAGCGCAGCTTGTCCGTGCCGTCGCTCCACAGCGGCATGTTCACGTCGAAGGGCACGACGCCCGGCGCGACGGCGTGCGCCGCGGTGTCGCGGAAGCAGCCGGTCTGGCTCAGGCGCTGCGGGAACGGCGGCACCGGCGCCCCGTCGTCGGCGCGCGGCGCCAGCTTGTAGAGCGCGTGGCCGAAGGCGAACGTCGTCACGTACAGCTCGCCGTCCGGGTCCTCGCCGAAGCTCGTGATGCCGAAGTCGACGCGGCCGAGCGTGCGCATCCCGGTCACGCGCGGCACGGCGCCGCTCCGGTCGAGCGCCAGCGCGAAGACGCGGCCCGAGTTGCAGTCGCCGAACACGTACTGGCCGCGGAGCTCGGGCAGCGCGCGCCCGCGGTAGACGCGCCCGCCGATCACGCAGCGCCCCTGATCGCGCCCATACACGTGCACCGGCATGCGCATCCCGGTCTCCTCGCCGGGACAGTCGGCGCCGAGCGCGTCCTGGCACACGAAGCCCTCGCGGTCGTCCCAACCGTAGAACTGCCCGCGCTGCACGAACTCCACCGACTCCCAGGTGTCCTCGCCCACGTCACCGAGCCAGAGGTCGCCCGTCTCGCGGTCGAACCCCATGCGCCACGGGTTGCGGAAGCCGTACGCCCACACCTCCGGCCGCGCCGGCGCGTCGTCGCCCGCGACCCGGCGGCGGTCCGCGAACGGGTTGTCCGCGGGGATGGCGTAGGGGGCCGCGCCGTCCACGTCGAGGCGCAGGATCTTGCCGAGCAGCCGCGAGGGCCGCCGCGCGTTGTCGAACGGATCGCCGTCGTCGCCGCCGTCGCCCGTCGCCATGTACAGGTAGCCGTCGCGCCCGAAGTGCAGATCGCCTGCGTTGTGCATCTCCATCTGCTTCGGGATCTCGAGCAGCACGCGCTCCGAGTCGGGCGACGCGCGGCGCGGGTCGCCCGGATCGCGCCGGTACTCGCTGAGCCGGATGCGCCGGGGGCCGGCCATGGAGTACGCCACGAAGAAGCGCCCGTTCCGCGCGTAATCCGGGTGGAACGCGAGGCCGAGCAGGCCCTCCTCGGGCGTCGCGTTCGTCACGTCGACCTGCAGGAACTCCTCGGCGTCGCGCGCGCGCGGATCGGCGGAGAACGACCAGATCGTGCCGTCGTACTCGGCGGCGAAGCGCAGGTCGCCGGGCGGGCCGCCGAACCAGAGCGGCCGGTCCAGCGGGAGCGCGGGCCACGCCGGCTGCAGCGCCACGAGGTCGCGCTCGAGCGGCGGGAAGTGACAGGTCTCGTTCTCGACGCGCGGCGCCAGGGGGCCGCTCCCCGCGCCCACGTCCGGCCGCGGGCGGAAGCGGACGACGAGCGCCGGGCGGTTCGCCGCGTCGTCGGCCTCCGAGGCGGTGATCACGAAGCTGTTGGCGAAGACGCGCCCGGCGCGCAGCAGGACGCCGTGGTTCGCCTGCGTCCCGGCGACCCAGCGCCGCACCTGCGCGGTCAGGTCGACATCCACGCGGCCGGCGTCGGCCACGGGCACCGTCGCGAGCAGGTCGTCGTAGTCGCCGCCGGGGACGTCCCAGTCGCCGAGGCCGGGGCCGCGCGTCTCCCACGTGGCGCCGTCCGCGTCGCACTCGTACTGGTTGAGGCAGGTGCCCTCGGCCCAGTCGCCGACGACGCGGTGGACGAAGAGCGTGGGGTCGAGCGGGTACTCGATCGACTCGACGTGGAGCTGCAGCGTGGCCGACTCGATGCGCGCGTCGTGCGGGATGCCGGCGAGGTCGAAGCGCAGGAGCGCGACGCGCACGCCGGCGTCGAACACGACGAGCTGCGGGGCGGCGCCGAAGTTGCCGACGGTCTCGGGCACCGCCGTGTGCTCGACGCCGCTGAGGTACGTGTCCTCGACGCCGTCGAAGCCGGCAGCGCCTTCGCGCAGGACGACGCGCACGAGCTCGGGCGGCGGCGGCCGCGGGCCCTGATCCGGGAGCGGCGCTTCGGCGTCCGGCGGCGCCGCATCGGGCGGCCCCCCGTCCGGCAGCGCCGCGTCCGGCGGTGACCCGGCGTCGTCCGGGCCGGCGTCGCGGCCCTCCATCCTCGAGGGGACCTCGACGCACCCGGGCACCACGCCGCCCGGCCAGTCCCGGATGTCGCGCAGCACGCCGTCGCCGGGGCGCCACGCCCACGAGAATTCGTCGTCGCGGCGCGGGTCGACCACGCGTGGACCCTGCTGCGCGGCGGACGCCGCCGACTCGAGCCTGCCTTCGCCCCCGTCGCACCCCGCGAGCAGCGCGAGGCACGTCCCCACCGCACGCAACCGTCGCCCGGTATCCAACGAGACCTCCCCAGTCCAGAGGAGGCGCCGACCCGGGGCCCACACGCGGGGCACCCGCTGGCGCCCCCCCGACCTCAGTCACAGTGGATCCCGACGAGGGGGCGGCGGTCGCGCCGCGACGCCCGCGCTCGTGCTCGTGCTCGTGTCGTGCTCGTGCTCGTGCTCGTAACGTGGACGCGAACGTGGACGCGAACGTGGACGCGAACGTGGACGCGAACGGGCGCCTCGCGATCGTGGACGCGCTCGCGCTCGCGCTCGCGCTCGGGTTGGCGATCGTCCAACGGCCAGACGCGATCGGCTCGACGCGAGACGAGAGCGCGCGCTCGGGCAGCGCGCCGGCCCGGAGATCGCCCGCACACGGCGCTGCGCACAAGCGCTGCCGGGCGATCGCGTCGATTCGTTCGCGTCTGGCCGTTGGACGATCGCCAACCCGAGCGCGAGCGCGAGCGCGAGCGCGTCCACGACCGCGAGGAGCCCGATCGCGCCCACGATCGCGTCCCACGCCCACGATCGCGCCCACGATCGCGTCCCGCGCCCACGATCGCGCCCACGATCGCGTCCCACGCCCACGTCCGCTCACTGCCCGGCGACGGCCCGGCCCGCAGCGACGCTTCTCCGTGACGAACCGGGCGCCGAGCCTGGAACGCGCGACTTCTTCGCCACGAATCAGGCGATCGCGTCGGGAAGCGCGAGCGCCTCGGCGCAACACCTGCCGTCGAGGGTCGAACGCGCCTCTCGCCGCTCGATGCCCGGCCCCTCGAGCCTCGAAGAGGCGAGCCGCGCCGCCGCGACCGCCTTCCGAGCCTCGATCACGCGCATCGCGCCGTCCGAATCGCCCTCCGCGCCTCGATCACGCGCATCGCGCCGCCCGAATCGCCTTCCGAGCCTCGATCACGCGCATTGCGCCGCGCGAATCGCCTCCCGAGCCTCGAAACGCGACATGCGCCGCCGAAATCGCGTTCCGAGGCTCGACGACGCGACTTCCGGCGCCCCGCGCCCGGCCGCGCCGCGCCCCGACCCGCACGTCCCGATTGACCCGAACGTGGCGATGGAGGACGTTGCCGGGGTTCGCGGAGGAGGACGTCGATGTCGACCGCAACCTGGGTGGAGGGGCCCGACGGCTACGGCCTGGCCCTCGATGACGGGAAGCTGATCTGCCGCAACGCCAAGGGCAAGCAGCTCGCTTCGGTGCCGAAGGCGGTGCGCGAGAGCGAGCAGGCCGGGCGCCTGCTGGCGCTGCGCGACTGGCTTTCGGAGCACGAGCGCAGCTGCCGGGAGACCGTCGAGCAGTGGATGCTCCGGTCGCTGCCGGTCCCGCGGCGCGCGCTCGAGGCGCTCTGGCCCGACCCGGCCTGGCGCACGGCGCTCGAGAACGCGGTGGTGCAGGGCGCGCAGGCCGACGGCACGCCCATCGCCGACGCGCTCGGCTTCCTGCGCGGGGCCAAGGCCGACGGCGGCATCGGCGTGGTCACGCTCGATGGCGAGACCGACTGGATCGACGCGCCGTGCGCCGTCATCCCCCACCCCATCCTGCTCGCGGAGCTCGACGACTGGCGCGAGCTGGCGACGGAGCTCGGCCTCAAGCAGGGCGCCGCACAGCTCTTCCGCGAGACGTTCGCCCGGCCGGCCGACCTCGAGGAGGACGCCCACGCCGTCGACCAGTTCGCCGGCGGGCGCTTCGAGGAGCTGAACCACGCGCTCGGCCGCTGCCGCACGCTCGGCTACCGCGTGAGCGGCGGCTACGCGGTGCTGCCGGTGTGGGAGGGCGGGCGCCTCGTCGAGGCCCGCTTCTGGATCGGCACCGACTACCCCGAGGACGAGACCTACACCGACGACCTGACGTGGGTCGACGACCGCGAGCGCGGCCTCGCGGTGGGCGAGGTCGGGCCGGTGGCCTTCAGCGAGGGCATGCGCATGGCGAGCGCGATCTACGCCGGTCGCGCCACCGAGGCGCAGGAGGAGGACGCGTGAGCACCTTCAAGACGCTGCTGAAGGCCGGCGGGCTCGTGCCGCTCGACGCCGACGTCCCCGGCGAGACCACGGACGAGGTCCACGCCCGCGCCTTCACGCACCCGGCGCTCGGCGATCGCCCCGTCGTGCGCCTGAGCCCGGCGGCGCTCGCCCCCGGCGAGGACGCGGAGATGGCGTTCCTCGGCTTCGAGCCGGGGACGGACCACGGCGCGGTGGGGCGCCGCCGCCGCCGCGCGCTCGGGTTCCCCGGCTGGGCGCTCGTGCACGACCCGGCGCGCGCCCGCTTCGCGCTCGAGGTCGTCCAGTCGCTGAAGAAGGCGCTGCGGCAGGTGGCGTCGAAGCCCGGCTACGCGAAGGAGGCGATCGACGAGATCGGCGAGCGCCTCGGCCGCTCGGTCCCGCACTTCCTGCCGAGCTTCTACGAGGAGGCCGGGCGCGGCTTCCTCGGCGCCGGCAACGCCACGTACGCCGCGCAGTACTTCGAGAAGTCGCGCGAGGCGGAGCGCGTGCACGGCCTGAAGGTCGACGAGGCGCAACGCCGCGAGACCGTTCTGGAATTCGCGCTCGCCGGCGCCGTGTCGATCAAGTCGCTGCAGGCCTACGCCAAGGACCTGAAGAAGGACTACACCCCCGCCGAGGCCTACGCGCACTTCCGCGAGCTGAGCGTGCGCCGCACCGCGGGCGGCATGCCGCCGTGGGCGGGCATGGCCAAGGAGCTGCGCGGGCTGTCGAGCGCCTCGGGGCTGAACGCCGCCGCCGAGGACGAGGGCGTCCTGCGCGAGATCATCGACTGCCCCGCGCTCAAGAAGGCGCCGATGGGGTTCTGGAAAGACTTCCAGAAGCCCTTGATCCGCCTCGCGAAGTCGACGCCGGCGGTCGTGGCGACGCTGCTCGACCTGCTGCCCGAGCCCTCGGGCCAGGCCAACGACTTCGCCGCGTGGTGGCTCGACCTGCTCGACGAGGCGGGCGCGCTCGACGCGGTGGCCGCCGGCGAGGCCCCGAAGGACGGCGCCGCCGCGTGGCTCGAGCGCCTGATCGAGTGGGCCAACGACCAGGAGCGCTCGCTGCCGACGCAGGTCCCGAACCTGCTGCGCCGCCTCGCCGACCGCCTGAAGGCCGACGGCAAGCCGATGAAGCCGCCGGGCCGCTGGGGCGAGCAGTGGCACATCGCGCTGGCCGACCTCGCGCTCGAGCTCGGCATCCCGCTGAAGGATCCCGAAGAGGGCGCCGGCACGGACCTCGGCCGCTGGGCCGAGGACATCGAGACGGCCGGCCTCGACCGCGACCTGACGTTCGTGGTCGCCGATCCGCGCTTCGTCCCGATGCTCGAGGAGGCGCTCGACTCCGCCGCCGGCGACGACGACTTCGAGAAGGCGGCGCGCGGGCGCGCGGGCCTGACGGAGATGCGGCGCCGCTGGCTGCTGAAGCTGCTCGAGAGCGTCGACGCGGCGGGCCTGCCGCTGCTCGGCGAGAAGCTCGAGAGGGTCGGCGAGGTCACGTCGGCGGAGACGTTCACCGAGTTCCCCGAGGCGATGCCGGTGCTCGAGGCGCGCCGCGTCGCGCCCGCGCTCGCCCGCACGCTGCGCGCCGGGTTCATCGACGAGCTCGGCTGGCCCGCGCTCGAGGCGGCGCTGGCCGAGGTCGGCGACGAGCGCTGGATCGGCGGCACCTGGCCGTTCCTCATCGTCGCCAACCGCACGAAGATCCTCGTCGTCGGGCCCGAGGGCCGCGTCCTCGAGCGCTCGTGGAGCTGCCCGAAGAAGGCCGAGGTCAAGGACCTGCGCTACGCCGACGGGCAGGTGCTCGCCATCTTCGGTGAGCGCTGGAACGAGGCGAAGGGCCTCTGGACGAGCGCGCCGAAGAGCAAGTTCGACGTGGAGTACGCCTGGGGCGACGTGTCGCCCGGCAGCTACGCGGCGCACCTGCCCGGCGGCGGCGTCTGCGAGGGCAACAAGCTGCTGCGCGCCGGCGACACCGAGCGCCACGGCCGCGACGAGGTCTTCTTCGACGGCGAGACGATCTGGAAGGAGGGCCGCGGCGACGACGGCGAGCACGGCCTGCGCGAGTACGACCCGATCGAAGACAAGCTCGGGCGTCGCTCGCTGCCGCGCTTCTTCGAGGCCTTCGCCGCGCCGGGCTACGAGCTCGACTTCTCGCCCGCGTCGCTGATGCCCGTGCCCGCCGGGGTGCAGAGCCCGTTCGGCGCGCGCGACGGCCTCGTCGGCTGGCGCGTGCGCGCCCGCGAGGACGGCGAAGGCCCGGTCGAGTACGAGGGCATCGACGGGCGTCGCTTCGTCGGCGAGGTCGAGGGCAACCGGCTCGTCGGCCTGCTCACGCTGCCCGGCGACGAGACGCCGCGCCCCATCTCGGGCGAACGCGCCGGGCGCTGGGCCGACGCGGCCGTCCTGCTGTCGCCCGACGGGTCCTTCGCGGCGAGCGACGTGAGCGAAACGTACATCGAGGGCTCGAAGTACGTGCCGCCCCACGAGTACTGGCACTTCTTCGTGCCGCGCGACGTCGAGGGCTCGAAGGCGCTGCGCTCGATCGGCGACGAGCAGGCGCAGGCGCTGCTCGACGCGGCCGTCGCCGACCTCGAGAACGAGGCCGACGACGAGATGACGCAGCTCGACGGGGCCCTCCGCGCGCAGCTGCCGGCGATCACCGACGCGACGCTGCGCGCGGCGGTGGCCGGCGTCGTCGAGGCGGCGGCGCACAAGGCGCAGGAGCTGGCGGCGCTGTTGGCGGAGCGCCACGGCGCGGAGTCGGCGCCCGCGGGGCGCGTGCAGGTGGCCGAGAGCGAGCTGCGCGAGCCGCTCGAGGGCCTCGGGCTCGTCGGCTACGCGTGGGGCGACTCGCTGTCGGCGCACCTGTACGCGCTGCAGGCGTTCTTCTCCGGCGAGGAGACGGCCACCCGCATCGAGTCCTCGTCGTTCGAGTGGTGGGACCTCGTCGGCCAGACCCCGGCGATCGCCTGGCGCGCGGCCTTCGCGTGGCCCGAGGAGCACCGCGAGGTGCTGACGCGCCTGCTCGACCTGTGGAGCGACCTCGAGTTCCTCGACCGGCCGGTCCGCATCTGCACCTACAAGGGCAAGATCGACGCCTCGATCGCGAAGCCGCGGCGCGACGACGACGAGGACGGCTGGCGTCCCGTCGTGCACGACGGCCGGCGCTACCTCGTCGAGCTGATCGACCCCGAGTACGACGACGAGACGAAGGTGATCGAGCAGGCCGGCGACGACGGCGCGTTCGCGGCGCTGCCCGGCGCCAAGATGACCGAGGAGAACCGCCTGCCCGCCGAGACGATGGACCGCGCCGCGCTGCGCGCCTTCGTCGAGGCCCAGCGGGCGAAGGGCCGCGTGGCGTGGGGCAAGGCCGAGGTCGAGCAGCTCGCGCAGCGCACGGGCCTGACGGTCGCGGAGGCGGCGCTCCTGCTGCCCGGCTTCGCGTGGTGCCAGAGCAGCTACCAGTCGAACTTCCTGCCCAAGGAGTTCCGCGAGGCGATGGGCCTCAAGCTGAAGGAGGCCTCGGCGGCGCGCGACAGCCTCCTCCGCGTCGACGTCGCGGACCGGCGCGCGATCGTGACGAAGGCCCTCGGCGCCGACCCGTGGGACGGCGCGGCGCTCGAGCGCCTCGCCGCGGCGGTGAACGAGAAGCTCGGCCAGCGCGTGTCGCTGCCGCCCGAGGTGCTCGCCGCCGCCAACGACCTGATCGACGAGGGCGACGCGGCGGCCTTCCTGACGGCCTTCGTGGCGCCGGCCAAGGACGACTGCTTCGCCGTCGACGGCGACTGGAAGATGGACACGAGCGGCTCGCCGGAGTGCGCCCGCGAGGGCGCGTTCGACGGCGCGGCGCTCGAGGCGGCGGCGCGGCTCGTGCCGCACCTGTTCGCCGAACGGCCGGTGGGCGATCCGTTCCGCGCGGGCATCCCGCAGATCGTGGAGCGCGTGCGGGCGCGCCTCGCGAACCCGAAGCTGCTGTTCGGCGGCCTGCGCGTCGAGGCGGAGTACGACGACGACGACGACAAGATGACCAAGGCGGTGCGCGCGCTGCTCGACGGCTTCGGCGGGCAGGAGATCACGATCAAGTCCGGGAAGCGCAAGTGCCCGGGCCGCGACACCGGCGCCGTCGTCGCGGTGATGTCCGACGACTACGGCATCGACTTCGCGGTCCGGCCGGCGCAGGTCGAGGACATCGCCGCCGTCGAGCGCATGGCCGGCGACCGGCCGTCCGTGCTGCGCGCGCTGGCGTTCGTGCGGTCGCCGGGCTTCGCGGCGATGGCGGCGCGCGTCGCCGAGACGCCGGTCGCGGCGGGCGGCTTCGAGGCCGATCCGCGGCAGTCGGCGCCGGCGCTCGTGCAAGAGGTGATGGCCGCGCGTGGCCTCGGCGAGGACGCGGCGACGCTCTACCTGCAGACGCTGGCGCTTTCGGCGCCCACGACCGCGAACGTGCGGACGTGGAACGGCTGGACGGCGGCGCGCTACGGCAAGGCCGCCGAGGCGCTCGTCGCCGCCGGCCTGCTGATCGAGGCGAAGCGCAAGCGCGCGGGCCGCAACCACTTCCTGCCCGGCGGGTGGGAGGCGTGGTCCCACGGCAGCCTGCCCATGGAGACCTGGAAGCTTCTGCTCTACGGCATCGAGACCGACCCCGCGACCGAGGCGCAGGTCGTCCCGCTCGACAAGGTGCTGCCGCTCGAGCCGCTGCACACGCTGTTCGAGAGGGCGTGGCGCCGCATCGAGTCCGGCGACGCGCCGCGCTACGAGGAGGTGCGATGAGCGCGGCCATCCAGGCGCCGCCGGCGGAGGCGCGCCACGCCGACGAGCTCGCGTTCCTGGCGGCGTGGGACGACGGCCCGCGCCCGCCCGGCTGGCGGCTGACGCCGCGCGCGGTCGTGACGTTCGTCGCCGGCTCCGGCGGCGAGAAGCTCACGCTGCCCAAGACCGCGGAATTCGAGGGAGATCGCTCACGCGTCATCCCCGAGAAGTTCGTGGGCGACCGCGCGCTCGTCGAGCGGTGCGTCGTCACGCTCGGCGGTCCGCGCGGGCTGATGCTCGTCGGCGAGCCGGGCACCGCGAAGTCGATGCTGTCGGAGCTGCTGTCGGCCGCCGTCTCGGGCACGAGCGCGCTCACCGTGCAGGGCACCGCCGGCACGACCGAGGACCAGCTGCGCTACGGCTGGAACTACGCGCTGCTGATCGACCGCGGCCCCTGCGAAGAGGCGCTCGTGCCGTCGCCGGTGCTGCAGGCGATGCGGCGCGGCGCGATGGCGCGGCTCGAGGAGATCACGCGCTGCCTGCCCGAGGTGCAGGACGCGCTGGTCTCCATCCTGAGCGAGCGCGCGCTGGCGGTGCCGGAGCTGGGCGGAGCCCACGTGGAGCCGGCGCGCGCCGGCTTCAACCTCATCGCCACCGCCAATCTGCGCGACCGCGGCGTGTCGGAGATGTCCGCGGCGCTCAAGCGCCGCTTCAACTTCGAGACGGTGCCGCCGATCGCCGATCTCGAGCGCGAGAAGGCGCTCGTCAAGGCGCAGGCCGAGGCGTCGCTGGCGAGCGTCGGCGTGCCGCTGGCCGTGGACGACGCGGTGCTCGAGGCGCTCGTGACCGTGTTCCGCGACCTGCGCAGCGGGCGCACGGTCGAGGGCTGGGCGGTCGAGAAGCCGCAGGCGGTGATGAGCACCGCCGAGGCGGTGGCGGTCGCGGGGGCGCTCGGCTTCCAGGCGGCGTGGTTCCGGTCCGACCGCGACGTGCTGTCGCTGCTGCCCGGCTATCTGCTCGGCGTCGTGCTCAAGGACGACCCGAAGGACCGCGGGCGCCTGCTCGCCTACTGGGACGCGGCGGTGAAGCGGCGCGCCGAGGGTCGGGCGCGGCTGTGGAAGCAGCTGCACGAGCTGCGCGCCGTCATCGAGGAGTAGCGGCGTGGATCCCATCGCCGCGGCGCTCGACGCGCTCGTCGCCTGCGATCGCCCGCTGCTGATCGGCGTGCGCCACCACTCCGCCGCGTGCGCCGCGGCGGTGCCCGCGCTCCTCGACGCGTTCGCGCCCGAGCGCGTCCTCGTCGAGCTGCCGGAGGAGCTGCAGCCCTGGCTGCCGTGGCTCGGCCACGCCGGGCTGCAGCCGCCGGTCGCGCTCGCCGGCGCCACCGACGACGGCGCCCTCGCCTTCTACCCGTTCGCCGAGTTCTCGCCGGAGCTCGCCGCCGTCCGCTGGGCCGTCGCGCGCGGCGTGCCCATCGAGGCGTTCGACCTGCCGATCGCCCGGCGGACGGGCCACGAGCGCGAGGCGGGCGACCAGGCGCTGCTCGGCGCGCTCCTGCACGCGACGGGCGCGCCGGACGTCGAGGCGATGTGGGACCGCCTCGTCGAGGCGCGCGCCCCCGGCGCGACGCCGCAGCAGGTGCGGCGGGCGGCGCTCGGCGTCGGCCTGGCGCTGCGGCGGGCCGAGGTCGACGGCGGCGGCGTCTCCGAGGTCGACCTGCTGCGCGAGGCGCACATGCGCTCGCGCCTCTCCGGGGCGCGGGCCGCCGCGGTCGTCGGCGCGTTCCACGCCGCGGCGCTCCTGCCCGAGCCGCTGCTGTGGCGCGCGCCCACGCTCGTCGCCGAGCCGGGCCCGGCGCCGACGACGTCGCTCGTCCCCTACGCCGACGACCTGCTCGACTCGCGCTCCGGCTACCCGGCGGGCATCCGCGATCCGCAGTGGCAGCGGCGCGCCTGGGCGGCGCTCGCGGGCGACGGCACGCTCGAGGACGCGGTGGTCGAGCTGGCGGTGGCCATCTGCCGCGCGCTGCGCGAGGCGGGCCACGTGGCGGGCACGCCGGACGCCGCCGAGGTGGCGCGCCTCGCCCGGGGCCTCGCCGCGGTGCGCGGCCTGCCGGCGCCCGGGCGGCGTGAGCTGCTCGAAGGCGTCGAGTCGGCGCTCGGCCACGGCGAGCTGCTGGGCCGCGGACGCGCCGTCGCGCGCGCCGCCGAGAGCGTGCTGGTGGGCCGCCGGCGCGGCGTCCTCGCGCCGGGCACGCCGCGCTCGGGCCTCGCGCCCCACGTCGAGGGCCTGCTGGCGGCGCTCGGCCTGCCCGGACCGACGTCGCCGCCCGATCCCGTGCGGATGCGCCTCGACCCGCTGCGCGCCGACATCGACCGGCGCCGGCACACGGTGCTCGTGCGCCTCGAGGCGATCGGCGTCCCGTACGGCCAGCGGGAAGAGAGCGGCGTCATGGGCGACGTCGAGACGCTGACCGAGGTCTGGCGCATGTCGTGGCGGCCGGCGACGGCGGCGACGCTGGAGCTCGGCGCGGCGCGCGGCGTCACGCTCGAGCAGGCCGCCGCCGGCGCCCTGCGGGCCGAGCGCGCGCGGCTCGCCGCCGGGGACCTGCTCGGCGCCGCGGCGCGCCTGTCCCTCACGGCGCGCGCCGCCGCGTGCGGCCTGCCCGACCTGCTGCGCGAGGGCCTGGCGGACCTGATGGGGCCGTTCCTCGCCGAGGCCGGCCTGACGGAGCTGCTCGACGCCTTCGCGCTCGTGGAGCGCCTGCGCCGCAAGCACGTGCCGGCGCTGCCCGACGATTTCGAGTGTCCCGCCGAAGTCCGCGCCGCCGACCTGCTGGCCGCCGCGGTGCGCGCCGTCGAAGGCCTCGCCGGCTCCGACTCGCTCGACGACGCGCGCGCGCTGCTGGCGCTCGTCCGGCTGTTCGAGCGCGACGCCGCGGATCTCGGCACGTCGCGGCTGGGCGCCGCCCTCGACGCGCTCGCGCGCGACGGCGCGCCGGTGATCGCCGGCGCGGCCGAGGCCATCCGCGCGCTCACCGGCCGCGAGCCCGCCGAGCACGTCGGCGAGCGGCTCGGCGCCTGGATCGACGCCGCCGTCGACAACGAGGGCCGCCGCACGCTGGCCGGGCGCCTCGGCGGCGCGCTCACGGTGGCCGCACCGCTGTTCGAAGCCTCGCCGGCGTTCGTCGGCGGCCTGCTCGATCGCGTGGAGGCGCTCGACGACGACGCGTTCCTGTCGCGGCTCCCTGCGCTGCGCGACGGCTTCGACGCGCTCTCGCCCGCGGCGCGCGGTCGCCTGCTCGACGTGCTCGCCGAGCGCCTCGGCGGCGACGCGCCCGAGACCGAGCTCGAGGACCCGCCCGAGCTGCTCGCGCTCTACGCCGCGGCCGACCGAGGCGGTGCCGTCGGGGAGCCGCGGGCGGCGCCAACACCGCTGCCCGACTTCGTCCTGGCGCTCGCCGCGGCCTTCGAGCACGGCGCGGCGCGGCCACGCGTCGCGCAGACGCCCGGTGTCATCGGCCCTCGCGACCGCTGGCGCCTCATCCTCGGCCGTGAGCGGTCGCACCTGTCGGGCATGGCATGCCGGGCCGCCCGCGCGCTCGACGAGCTCTACGGGACGGGCCGCGGCGAGGGCGCGCGCGGCGAGGGCGGCGGCCACGACGCCCCCTTCCCCACCGTGCGCGAGTGGGCCGGCGAGCTCGAGGACCTGTTCGGCGAGCGCGTCCGCGAGGAGGTCCTCGGCCGGGCCGCCGAGGGCGGCAACGGCGCCGCCGCGCTCGAGCTCGACCCGGCGCACGTCGCGCCGTCCGTCGAGCTGCTCGAGGAGCTGCTGGCGCTCAAGGGCGCGCTGCCGCCGGGGCAGATGGAGCACCTGCGCCGCCTCGTCCGGCGCGTCGTCGAGCAGCTCACCGAGGCGCTGGCGACGCGCATCCGCCCCGCGCTCACCGGCCTGTCGACGCCCATCCCCACGCGGCGCCCGGGCGGACCGCTCGACCTCGGCCGCACGCTGCGCGCGAACCTGAAGCACGTGCGCCGCGACGGCCGCGTCGTGTGCGAGCGCCTCGTCTTCCGCACGCGCGCCCGCCGCAGCCTCGACTGGCGCGTGGTGCTGCTCGTCGACGTCTCCGGCTCGATGGAGGCCTCGGTCATCTACAGCGCGATCATGGCCGCCATCCTGTCCGGCCTGCCCGCGGTGTCGGTGCACTTCGTCGCCTTCAGCACCGAGATCGTCGACCTCAGCGACCGCGTCGCCGACCCGCTCGAGCTGCTGCTCGAGATCGCCGTGGGCGGCGGCACGCACATCGCGAAGGCGTTCCGGTACGCGCGCACGCTCGTCACCGTGCCGGCGCGCACGCTCGTCCTCTGCGTCTCCGACT
Source organism: Myxococcota bacterium (assembly GCA_963169045.1). GTDB lineage: Bacteria > Myxococcota_A > Bradymonadia > UBA7976 > UBA1532 > CAUJDF01. Next base: position 28,692 of record CAUJDF010000049.1, on the reverse strand, counting down.
TCGAGGAGGGCGGCGCCGTGAGCGCGCTCGTCGAGGAGGTCCGCACGCTGGTCGAGAGCGGCGCGCGCGGCCTCGGTCTCGCCGCGCTCGACGACCACGGCCGCCCGCGTTACGCGCGGGCCGTCGCCGAGCAGGTGGCCGCCGCCGGCATGCCCGTCGCCGCGCTCACGCCGCTCGAGGTCGCGCGCTGGATCGCGGAGCAGGTGCGATGAGGCCGACGATCGAGGGCGCGGTGCGCGCCGCGCTGGTCGAGGCGGCGCCCGCGCGCCTCGTGAAGAAGCTCGACGCCGAGCCCACCGCGGCCGAGGCGTGGACCTGGGCGCAGGACGGCGACCGCGTCACGGTGGTCACCGACAAGGGCGAGACGGTCACGCTGAACGGGCCGCACGTGAGCGCTCCCGAGCAGGTGGCCTGCAGCTGCCTGCTCTCGCCGCGCTGCCTGCACGTGCTGTCGGTCGTGACGCGCCTGCCGCTCGCCGAGGGCGCGTCCCCGGAGGCGCCGGCGGCGGAAGTCCCCGTTTCTGCGAGCGTTTCGCTCACGGAGGAGCAGCGCGCCGCCGCGGCGCGCCTCTTCGCCGTCGCCTGCGCCACGCTCGCCGCGGGCGCGGACGCCGTGGGCGCGGTGTTGCAGGCGGACCTGCTGCGCGCCGTTCACGCGTGCCGCGCCAGCGGGCTGCACCGCGGCGCGGCGGCCGGCATCCGCGTCGTGCGCCGCGTCGACGCGCTGCACGAACGGCGGCCCGACTTCCGCCTCGCCGATCTCGCCGCCGACCTGCACGACCTCGTCGCCACCGCCGCCGCGCTCGGCGCGCCCGAGGTCGAGGGCCACTGGATCGGCGTCGCGCGGCGCACCTACGCGCCGATCGAGGGGCTTCGCCTGCACGGCCTCTTCTGCGAGCCGATCGTCGGCAACAGCGCCGGCGTCGTGACGTGGCTCGTGGCCGCCGACGGCCGCCTCTTCCGTCTCGGCGACGTGCGGCCGGGCCGGGCCACGCGCGCCGCCGCGGCGTACGACCTCGGCGTCGACTTCGGCGGCGTGACCACCGCGCACCGCGCGCTGTGCCGCGCCGGGCTGTTCGTGCAGCAGGCCACCGCCAGCCCCGACGGCCGGCTCGGCGGCGGCAAGGAGGCCCGCGCCGCGTCCGCCGGGGCGTCCTCGTGGCGCGAGGGGCCCGCCGCCGCGCTCTGGGCGGTGCCCCTCGGGGCCCAGCTCGACCGCGCCTTCGCCGCGCTCGAGCTGCCCGACGAGGAGCGCCCCGCCGGCGCCGACCTGCTCTTCGTCGAGGGGGTGACCGACGGCGACGGGCTGCGCTTCGAGGGCGGCTCGGTGCGCTGGGTGGCCCCGTCGGACCACGAGGCGCTCTGCTACGTCGAGAACCTGCGGCGCCTGGCCGCGCCGGGGCTGCGGCTGCGCGCCGTCCTGCGCCTCGTGCCGGAGCAGGCGCGCACGGGCGAGCTGCTGGCCTTCGCGCCGGTCGACGACGCGCTGCGCCTGCCGCCGGCGTGGGGCGATCGGGTGAACGCCGGCCTGGACACGCTGCAGACGACGCACCTGCGCGCCGCCGGCGACTCGCCCGCGCCCGACGACGCCGGGACGCTGCCCGACCCCGCCGACGCCCTCCGCCGCCGCCTGCATCGCATCGCCCTCGGCGGGCGCGCCGCCCTGCCGCCCGAGGCCGCCGCGGAGATCGCCCGCGACGCCGCGCGCCTCGAGCGCCGCCTCATGCCGCGCGGCGCCACCCTCCTGCGCGCGCTCGCCGTCGCCGCCGCCCGCGCGGATCGCACGTTCACCGGCATCCGAAAGCACAGTGATCCCGTGGAGTTCGCGCGCGTCTGGGCGCTGGCGTCCGACTGGGCGCGCGACACGACGCGCGCCATCCGCCGCGCCGCCTGGCGCGACTGAACGCCGTTCATCCGCCGCCGTGCAGCATGCATTTTCAGGAGACACCTTCTCAGGCGGGCTCGAAGATGGCGGACGTCGTGCGCGGCTCCGCCGCCAGCCCCTCCTCGGCGACGAGCCACGCCCCGACCACCTCGCCCCGCGCGAACGTCCGACCCGCGGGGGGCGCGATCACCAGCTCGGGCGCGCCGTCGACCCCGCGCGCCACGACGCCGATCAGCGTGCGCCCTTCGGCCCGCAGCGCCCGTGACAGCTCGCCGAACGTCCAGCGCGCCGCGGGATCGCCGCCCGGCGCCGGCGCGGCCCAGACCAGGCCCTGCCCCCACGGCCCGAGCAGCTCCGACCAGATCGCGTCGAACCCCGGCACCACCGCGGACTGAAACGTGAACCAGGCGCCCGTCTCCCGCGTGGAGAGCGCCCGGAAGCACCCGGCCGCGCCCGAGGACGCCGCCGTCCGCGCCTCGAGCAGCTGACCGAGCCTCTCGTCGACGACGAGCGCCGTGACGCGGAAGTGCGGCGCGAACGCCAGCCGCGCGGAGCCGACGAGGTCCGCGATGCGCAGCACCACGGTCGCCGTGCGCGCGTCGTCGTCGGGATGCGGCCCGCCCGCCACCAGCACGTGGTCCGCGTCGGCCAGCGACCCGCCGCCGTGGGGCCGATCGAGCAGGACGTGGTCCTGGTGCCAGTCGGCGACGTCGATGCGCAGCCGCCCGCACGCGGGCGCCCCGGCCCGCGCGTGGCACGAGAGCGTGCCGTCGCCCTGCGCTTCGAACCGCGTCGCCGGCCCGTGCTCGCGCCACAGGCCCAGCTTCTGGTGCAGGCTGTGCTCGCGCAGCATGACCAGCGCCTCGTCGCGCTCCGCCGCCGTCCGCACCAGCAGCTGCACCCGCACGCCGGGCGCCGCGAGCATCAGCGACTCGAGCAGGTGCACCACCGCCGGCCGGAAGCCGAGCACCACCACCTCGTCGGGCGCCTCGGGCGCAGAGACGGCGAGGCCGGACGCCCCGGCCGCCGGCGGGGGCCCGGACGGACCGGCGCCGTCGAGCGCGGCGGTCGCGAAGCGTTTCATCACGCGGAAGCTCTCCGCGACGGCGACCAGGCCCGCGATCGCGCCGCCCTCGGTCACCACCGCCGAGGGCGCGCCGAGCCGCACGCGGTGCCCGCGCCGCCCCGGCTCGGGCGGGAGCAGCGCGCCGACGACGAGCACCCGCGGTCCGTCGCCGTCGTCGGCGCCGCCGGCGACCACGCGCTCGAGGTCGTCCGGGCCGCGCACGCGCAGCGGGCGCCCGGGACAGTCGAAGTCGGGCGCGTCGAACAGGAACGTGTAGATCTCGTGCCCCGCGCTGCTGAGCAGCGAGCGCAGCAACCCCTCGATGCCCGGCCGCCGGACCATCGCCGCCACCGCGAGGCCCAGCAGCTTCTCGGACGGCACGATCACCGTGCGCTCGCCCCCGGCCGCGCGGGCCGCCGAGACGCTGCGCGGATCGAGGACCTCCGCGACGAGCCACGCCTCGCGGTTCGTCTCGCGCACCGCCAGCAGGGCGCGCGTGGTGTGCGCGTCGGCGTCGGGCCGGCGCGCCTCGGAGAGCACGACCACCCGCCGGGCCGCCGTCGCGTCGACCCGCCGCAGCGTCTCGGCGTCGACCTCCGTCCCCTGCCGGTACTGGATGTGCCGGAGCGCCGGCGCGTCCAGGAAGTCGGGCCGCTCCGCTTCGCTCCCCAGCAGCGCCGCCTGCGGCCGCCGGAACGACTTGCGATAGTGCCGGACGAGCTCGGCGAGCACCCGCGGCGTCGACGTCGTCGTGTGCACCACGACCAGGTGCCGGGACAGGCCGGTCGGGCGCGTCCGCGACAGCTCGACCATCTCGCGCACCACGTCGGTGCCCAGGCCGATGAGGAAGCTGACCAGCAGCAGGCCAGAGACCGTCAGGAAGACGCTCACGACCACGGCGGCCCAGTCGCTCGGCGACTGCATCATGTTGCCGGGGTCCTGGATCTGCCGGAACGCCCACCACAGGCGCAGCCCGAAGGCGCCGTCCTGCGTGTCGACGACGTTGTTGCCGTCGAAGTCGGCGTTCTGCGGGGCGAGGTGGTGCAGCAGCACCGCGCCGCCGAACGCCAGCAGCGCCACGGCGAAGCCCATGAGGAGCACCTGCCGCGACCGGGAGCGCTGGGTCACGACGGTGCGCAGGTCGTGCAGCAGCGGGCTCCAGTAACCGGCGAGCAGCAGCATGCGCGTCAGCCGGAACACCCGCAGCCACGCCGGCGCGGCGTGCGGCGGCCCCAGCGGCACGAAGGACGCGAGCGCCAGCGCGTCGAGCGCCAGGAGCGCCCCCGTCGCGAACGGCCCGCGTCCCGGCGCGTCGCCCTCCGCCGGGGCCGGCCGGAAGAGCGCCAGCACGCGCAGCAGGAGCTCGGCGCCGAAGAGCGTCAGGAAGACGCCGGAGAGCGCGTCCACCGCCGGCACCGGCAGCAGGCTCACGACGATGGCGACGCTCAGCACCGCGCGGGACTCGACCCGCGCGAGCAGCCGCTCGGCGGCGGCGGCCGACCTCCTCAACCTCGACACGCGCGGGACCTCCCTCGGCCGCGGAAGATACCACGACCGGCGAGCCCCACGCGGCGGCGCCCGCGGCAGGCGCGCGGCAGCCGGGGGGCGATCGAGAGGAGGGGGGTTACTGGCAGACGTGCCCGCGGCAGAGGCGGCCGGCGCCGCAGTCGGCGTCGGCGCGGCAGCCGGCGCGGCACCCGAGGTTGAGGCAGAACTCGCCGACGGCGCAGGCGGCGTCGGCGCGGCAGCCTGCGCGACAGATCGCGCGCTCGCAGATGTGATCGGCGTCGCACTCGGCGTCCTCGCGGCAGCCATCGCGGCACTGGAGGAAGTCGCAGACGCGACCCGGACCGCACGCCACGTCGTCGCGGCAGCCGGCGCGGCACGCGCGGTTCACGCAGATGCGGCCCGCGCCGCACTCGCCGTCGGCGGCGCACTCCGGCCAGATGCGCGCGTCCGCCGGCGCGCCGTCTGCGACGGGCGCGGCGGCGTCGCCCGGGCCGCCCGCCGCGCCATCCGTGCCGGCCGCCGCGTCGAACGCCGCGCCGTCCGCGCCCGCCGCCGCGTCGGTGGCCGCCGCGTCGCTCGGAGCGCCGTCCCCGGCGGCGCCGTCCCCGGCGGCGGCGTCCCCGACCGCCGCGGCGTCGGCCGCACCGCCATCCCCGACCGCCGCAGCGTCGGCCGGGGCATGCGCCGCACCGTCGGCGTCCAGCCCCGCGTCGGTCGCGGCGGCGTCCCCGTCGCCCCCGCGCCCCCCCGCCGCGCCGTCGGCGTCCCGCGCCGCATCGTCATCGGTCCGGCCCGCGTCGCCAGCGGCCGCGTCGCGCAACGCCGCGTCGCGCCGTCCCGGCGGCCGGGCGCCGCCGCCGTCACAACCGACGACGAACAACGCCAGCGCGAGCAGTCCGCCGGCGCGCGGACGCCGCCCGCGCGCGGCCGTCCGGGGCGCCACGTCGTCGCGCCGTCCTCCCGCGGCCGTCCCGGGCGCCGCGTCGTCGCGCCGCCCGCCCGCCGCCGTCCCGGGCGCCACGTCGTCGCGCCGTCCGCCCGCGGCCGTCCGGGGCGCCGCGTCGTCGCGCTGCGCCGCCCGCGCCCGGCCCAGCGTCGCCCACGCCTCGGGGCGCTCGGGGCGCGCCGCCGGCGCCGCGGTCAGCGTCGGCGTCGCCTCGGGCAGGTGCGCGACGAGGCCCTTGTGCTGCCACACCCGGTCGTGGGCCAGGCCGAGCCGCACCGGCGCGTCGGCGTCGCGCGCGTCCGGCGCCAGCGCGTCGACGAGCGTCGTCGAGGGCGGCGCCGCGCCCGGCTCGTCGGCCGTCGGCCGCCGGCGCATGAAGTGGTCGGTGAGCTCCACGTGCGGGATGTCGCTCGGCTCGCCCTTGCGCATGTCGCACCGCGCGCAGTCGGCGTCCGCGGCGCGCCCGCCGGCATCGGCGCACGAACGACCCGCGTCGTGGCACGACCGGCACGCCTGCCGGTCGCCGGCGGCGGCCGGGCGGTGCGGGTCGTGACACGTCGTGCACCGCCGCGGTCCGGACTTCGCACACGCGCTGTGCGACCTCCCGTGCGCGTGGCTGGCGATGCCGAAACCCGCTCCTCCGGCCTCGGCGCGGACGTAGACCGACACGAACGCCTCCAGGGGCTCGCGCGGATCATACGCGTCCCGGCGCCGCCCCTCGCGGAAGACGCGCGCCACGCCCTGGAGGTGGCGCTGCCGGCACACCTGCAGCTGCCTTCGGGGCGGCAGCCGCGCCGGGTTCAGGATCTGCGCCGGATCGCCCTCCGCCGCGTGCGCCGCGCCGTCCCGGTGGTCGCGCGCGCACGAGATGCAGCGCCGCGCGGTCGCCGGCGAGGGTGCCGTCGCGGATCGGGACGAGGTCTTCGTGACGGAAGAGGCACGCGGGCGCGACCGGCCGGTCGAACCGGAAGCCGGCGGGCAGGGCAGCCGGGCGCGAACGCGCGGCGGCCGTCCCATCGGCCCGCCGGACAGACGAGGCGTCGTCCACCAGGACGGCCGCCGCTGTCAGAACGAGTAGTCGATGTCGAGGAAGACGGCGAGCCCCTCCCGCCCGTAGCCGATGTCGATCGAGCCCACGACCTGCGGCCGCGCCACGGTGCGCAGGGCGGCGCCGCCCACCCACTGCAGGCGTCCGATTCGCGCCTCGTCCGGCGTGTCGAACACCTCGCCGACGCCGGCGAACGGGTCGAGCCAGATCTCCACCGGCGTGCCCCGCACGCGCGTGTCCCAGAGGCGGTGCCGCACCTCGACGTTCGCCCAGGCCACGCCGCGATCGGTGAAGCGCTGCTCGCCGAACGCGCGCAGGCTGAACTTCCCGCCCAGCGTGTTCAGCGCATAGAACGGCGCCCCGTCGCCGAAGATCTGCCGGACCTGCGCCTGCGCCGCGAGCAGCCACTCCCGGCCGTCGTCGAGCGGCACGATGGCGCGCGCGTCGAGCCAGGTCGACCAGTAGCCGGCGTCGATGCCGAAGTGGCTCGGATAGAGCATCCCGGCCGCTTCGAGCAGCACGCCCTCGCTCGGCACGACGTAGCCGTCCCGCGTGTCGAGCCCGACCGCCAGCCCGTAGCCGGACAGCGGCCGGAAGTCGGGCTCGATCAGCGCCGGGTGGACGTCCTCGAAGGCGTCGACCGTGTCGAACGCGCCCGGGAGGGTGCGGTCGAAGCGCAGCTCGTGGTCGAGGTAGACCCGCAGGTCGCCGTCCCACGCCAGCGGCACGCCGAACCGCAGGCGGGTCTCGAGGTGGTCCAGCGTGTAGTTCGTCTCGTCGGACCTCTCCGTCTCGTTGCCGATGCCGAAGAAGCGGGCCGAGCCGTCGCGCTGCCACTCCACGCCGGCGAACAGGAAGTAACGCGCGTCGAAGAGGTCGTGATTCGTGTACTTCACGAGCGCGTTGCGGTTCGTGTTCTGCGAATAGGAGAGGCGCGCGCGCAGCTGGCTCTCGGTGGTGGGGTAGACGAACAGGCGCCAGGTGCCGGTGACGCCGAAGGTCTCGTTCCAGGCGACCGAGGGCGCGTTGATCATCACGATGCGCCCGTCCTCGTTCTCGAGCACCCAGACGGGCATCAGGCCCACGTTCGTGCCGCGGTTCGGATTGCTGTCGATCAGCGGAAACCAGACGAGCAGGCCGTCGTCGAGCGGGCGCACGATCAGGTTGACGATGCCCATGAGCCAGCCGGGCGGATCGTCGCCGCCCTCGGACGCGTCCTCGGCGCGCGCGGCGCTCGCCATCAGTGCCGCCGCGACCAGGGTCGCCAGCGCATGCCGCACTGCACACCTCCGCACCTCCGCAGATGCCGCGGCGTCGTGGTGGGGCGCGCGCGCGGAATTCCGCCCCGTCGCGAGGCGTCTCACCCCGCGTCGCGGGTGGTGCGGTGGCGCGGCGCGCGCCGGAACTGCAGGATGCGCGGCGCCGCCCCGCGCGGGCGCACGGGATCGGCCGCCAGCTCGCGGTACGTGGCCCACAGCGCCCGGCACCGCTCGAGCGCGCGCTCGCACCCCTCGAGCCGCACGCCGCGCTTGGCCATCTCCTTCGCGCCGTTCGGGCGGTAGCTCGTCAGCGCCTCGCCGTCCTGCCCGTTCACGCTGAGGTTGCGGCGGTCGAGCGCCGCGAACACGCGCCGCTCGTTGGCCGTGGTGTGCTCGAAGCGCAGAAAGCGCGTCCCGAAGCGCGCGTTGACGCGGTCGATCACCGCCCCCAGGTCGCACGTCGCCTGCTCGAACGTCGCCGCGACGAGCTTGTCGCGGTACGGCAGACAGCGCTCGTAGAACGCGGCGTAGCCCTGCAGCACGTGGCGCGGCGACAGGTACGGGTACTTGACCACCAGCGAGCGCACCACCGCCTCCGGCTCGCGGATGACGACCACCGCCGGGATGTCCCACTCGGCGGCCCGCATGATCTGCGCCGGCACGTGCAGGTGGTCCGCCGTCTTCACCGACCGCCCCTGCGCCAGCTGGAAGCCGAGCAGCGCGAAGGTGTTCCCCGACCGCGGGAAGCCCTCGATCACGATCTCGGTGTCGCGCGCCACCGCCTGCGGCACGCGCCCGCCGTGGCGCAGGGCGTGGAGCGGGTAGAAGAGCGCCGGATACGGCCCGGCGGCGTGGTGGATCACCCCGGCATAGCGCCAGAGTCGCTCGAGGCGGGATCGATCGGTCATGGGAAACCCCCACCAGCAGATGACGCCGGCGCGTTTTCCTTGCATCCTGCGTTCCGCCGGGGAATCCCCTCCTTCGTCCCCCACCAGGAGGCCCGATGGACGCCCCGCTGCTCGACGCGCGCCCCGCCCGCCCGCCCGCCGACGCCACGCCGCGCGAGCGCGCGCTGCTGCTGCTCGCCGAGGCCGGCGCCCTGCTGCACGCCTCGCTCGATCCCGAGGCGACGCTGTCGAGCGTGGCGCAGCTGGTGGTGCCCGCCCTCGCCGACTGGTGCGCCATCGATCTCGCCGACGACCCGCCGCGGCGCGTCGCCGTCGCCCACGTCGATCCCGAGAAGGTGCGCTTCGCCGAGGAGGTCCGCCGGCGCTGGCCCGACGACCCCGACGCGCCCCACGGCGTCCACCACGTGCTGTCCACCGGCGAGACCGAGTGGATGGGGGAGATCCCCGAGGCCCTGCTCGTGGCGAGCGCGCGCGACCCCGAGCACCTCGAGGTGATCCGCGCGCTCGGCCTGCGCTCGTACATCTGCGTCCCGCTCGTGGCGCGGGAACGCGTCCTCGGCGCGCTGAGCCTCGTCAACGCCGAGTCGGGCCGCCTCTTCACGGCCGGCGACGTCGCGCTCGCCGAGGATCTCGCGCGGCGCGCCGCCCTGGCGATCGACAACGCGCGGCTCTTCACCGAGGCCGAGGCGGCGCGCGCCCTGGCCGAACAGAACGCCGACCGCGTGCGCCTCGCGCTCGACGCCGGTCGGTTCGGCCCCTGGGAGTGGGACGTGGCCGCCGGTCGCGTGTGGTGGTCGCCGGCGATCGAGGCGATGCACGGCATCCCCGAGGGGTCGTTCGACGGCACCTTCGAGGGCTACGCGCGCGACATCCACCCCGAGGACCGCGACCGCCTCTTCGCCGGCATCGAGTCGCTGCTCCGCGAGGGCACCCACCACTTCGTGCGCTACCGCATCGTGCGACCCGACGGACAGACGCGCTGGCTCGAGGCCCACGGCCGCCTCTACCGCGACGCCGCGGGCCGGCCGGTGAAGCTCATCGGCGTCTGCGGCGACGTCACCGAGAAGCTGCTCGCCGAGAAGGAGGCCCGGCGCCTCGAGCGCGAGCGCTGCGCCTCCCACGCCTACGCCCTACGCGCCGAGATCGCCGAGGCGCTCACGACGCGCGGCGATCTCGCCACCGTCATGACGCGCTGCGTCGAGGCCCTCACGTCGCGGCTCGGCCTGGTCGCGGCCGCGCTGTGGGTCGCCGAGCCCGAGGGCTACGCGCTGATCGCGCAGGCCGGCGCGCCGATCGACGGAGCGTTCGCGCGCCTGCCGTTCGACGCCGGCCCGTTCCGCGGCATCCTCGACCCCGACGGCCCCCTCGTCAGCGAGGGCGCCGGCGATCCGCGGCTCGAGGGCCGGCCCCTCCCGGCGGGCGCCAGCTGGCTCGGCGGGCTGCGCCTCGGCCACGGCGACCAACGCGCCGGCGTGCTCGGCCTGTTCGCCGAGCGCCCGCTCTCCGAGGACCTCGTCGGCGTCCTGTCTCTCGCCGCCGAGGCGATCGTCCAGAGCATCGACCGGCTGCGGGCGAAGGCGACGCTCGCCGCCTACGCCCAGGAGCTCGCGCGCTCCAACGCCGAGCTGCAGCAGTTCGCGTACGTCGCCTCCCACGATCTGCAGGAGCCGCTGCGCATGGTCGCGAGCTACACGCAGCTGCTCGCGCGACGCTACCGCGGCCGGCTCGACGCCGACGCCGACGACTTCATCGCGTTCGCTGTCGACGGCGTGACGCGCATGCAGACGCTCATCAACGACCTGCTGGCGTACTCGCGCGTCGGCACGCGCGCCCGCGAGCCCGTCGAGGTCGAGACGGAGCGCGTGGTCGCCGACGTCCTCGCCAACCTGCGCACGGAGCTCGAGCGGACCGGCACCCGCACCCACGTCGGCCGTCTGCCGCGCGTCCGCGGCGACGCCGGCCAGCTCGGCCAGCTCTTCCAGAACCTCGTGGCGAACGCCGTGAAGTTCCGCGGCGAGGCGCCCCCCGAGGTCCACATCGACGCCGAGCCCGGCGACGGGGAGTGGACCTTCGTCGTCCGCGACAACGGCATCGGCATCGCCCCCGAATTCCACGAGCGGGTGTTCATCATCTTCCAACGGTTGCATACTCGCGACGAGTCCCCCGGCAACGGGATCGGCCTGGCGATCTGCAAGAAGATCGTCGAGCGACACGGCGGCCGGATCTGGATCGAGTCGGGCCCGGGGACGGGCGCGGCGTTTCACTTCACGCTCCCGGCGACCGCGCAATGACCGAACACGCCATCGAGATCCTGCTCGTCGAAGACAACCCCGCCGACGTCCGCCTGACCATCGAGGCCCTCAAGGAGGGCAAGATGAAGAACCGGCTGAGCGTGGCGCGAGACGGGCTGGACGCGCTGGCGTTCCTGCGGCGCGAGGGGGCCTACGCCGACGCGCCGCGGCCCGACCTCGTCCTGCTCGACCTCAACCTGCCGCGCATGGACGGCCGCGAGCTGCTGGCGATCATCAAGCGCGATGAGGCGTTGCGGCGCATCCCGGTGGTCGTGCTGACGACGTCGAAGGCCGAGGAAGACATCCTGCGCACGTACGACCTGCACGCGAACTGCTACGTGACGAAGCCGGTCGACCTCGATCAGTTCATCGAGGTCGTCAAGTCGATCGACGACTTCTGGCTCGCCGTCGTGAAGCTGCCCCGCGAGTAGCGAGACGGGCCATGGATGAGCCGATCACCACGCTCCTCGTCGAGGACAACGCCGCCGAAGCGCGGCTGCTGCAGGAGGTGCTGGCCGAGATCCGGCGGCCGAGCATCGAGGTGGTGCACGTCGTGCGCCTCGCCGACGCCCTCGAGCGGCTGTCGCGGGGCGGTGTCGACGTGGTGCTGCTCGACCTGTCGCTGCCCGACGTCGCCGGCCGCGAGACGATCCTGCGGGCAGCGCGGGCGGCGCCCAGCGTGCCCATCGTGGTGCTGACCGGCCTCGACGACGACGCGGTCGCGCTCGACGCGATGAAGGCCGGCGCCCAGGACTACCTCGTGAAGGGCCGCGCCGACGCGCCGCTCATCGCGCGCGCGCTGCGCTACGCGATCGAGCGCAAGCGGGCCGACGAGGACCGCCGCCGCCTCGCCGAGGAGCAGGCGGCGCGGCGCCTGGCCGAGGCCGCCGAGGCGCGGTCCCGCTTCCTCGCCGAGGTGAGCGACGTGCTCGCCGCCTCGCTCGACTACCGCCGCACGCTGTCCGAGGCGGCGCGCCTGCTGTGCGACGTGCTCGCCGACGGCTGCGCCATCGACGTGCTCGAGGACGGCGAGCTGCGGCGCATCGCCGGCGTGCGCGCGCCCGGCCCCGACGACGGGGACGAGGCGCTCCTGCAGGTGCCGCTCACGGCGCACGGGCGCGACGTGGGGCTCGTGACGTTCGCGCGGCGGCCGCTCGCCCGCGGCTGGCCCCCCGACGACGTGCGCCTCGCCGGCGACTTCGCGCGCCGCGCGGCGCTGGCGGTCGAGAACGCGCGCCTCTACCGGGCGCGGGACGACATGCTCGGCATCGTCTCCCACGATCTGCGCAACCCGCTGAACGTGATCGGCCTCGCGCTCTCGCTGCTCGACTGCGACGACGTGCCGCCGGCGCTCGCGGCGCGGCAGCGGGCGGCGATCCGGCGGGCGCTCGACCAGATGAAGGGCCTCATCTCCGACCTGCTCGACGTCACGCGCCTCGACGCCGACGCGCTGCCGATGACGCGGACGACGCTGCAGGCCGCCGACGTCGTCGCCGACGCGTGCGAGGCCCTGCGCGCGCTCGCCGAGGACGGCGGCGTCGCGCTCGCGCACCAGGTCGCGCCGGATCTGCCCCCCTTCCTCGCGGACCGCGACCGCGTCCATCAGGTCCTCTCGAACCTCGGCGGCAACGCCATCAAGTTCAGCCCGAAGCACGGCACGGTGACGATCGCCGTCGAGCGTGACGGCGGCGGCCTGCGCTTCAGCGTGCGCGACGAGGGGCCGGGCATCTCCCCCGAAGACCTGCCCCTCGTCTTCGACCGCTACTGGCAGGGCAGCCGCGATCGCCGACACGGCGCCGGCCTCGGCCTCGCGATCGCCAAGCGCATCGTGATCGCCCACGGCGGCCGCCTCGGCGCCGACAGCCGTCCGGGCGCCGGCAGCACCTTCTGGTTCACGATGCCCGCCCGGGGCGACGTCGCCCGCCCCCCCGCCAATTCCAGCAACTGAACGTTTAAGCCGGGCCCCCCGGCGTTTAAGCGCAAGAATTTCTGTCGCGTCGTCACTCCCAGTGTCGCCAACAACGCAGCCACACGGGAGAGACACGATGAAGAAGACACTGATCGCCGCCCTCGCCCTCGTCACCCTCTTCGCCGGCAACGCCGGCGCCCAGGAGCGCGACCTGCAGACCCCCACCGGCTGGTGGTGGCTGCGCAACGCCGCGCCCGCCGACGTGACGAACCGCATCAACCAGGGCTTCCGCCTGACGGACATCGAGGTGGAAGGCACGGCGCCCTACCGCTTCAGCGCCAACTTCGTCGCCAACCAGGGCAGCCATGCCAGCGGCTTCTGGTGGTACTACGGTCTGTCGGCCGCCGATGTGTCGGCGCGCCTCAGCCAGCACAACGCGCGTCTCATCGACCTCGACCCGTACTTCGTCGGCGGGGCGCTGCGCTTCGCCGCGGTGATGGTGCCGAACACCGGCGCCCAGGCGAAGGCGTGGTGGTGGTACTACGGCCAGTCGGTGGCCCAGGTGGCGCAGCGCGCCAGCCAGAACGGCGCCCGCGTCGTCGACGTCGACAGCTACGTCGAGGGCGGCGTTCGCAAGTACTCGGCGGTCATGATCCGCAACGCCGGCGCGGACCAGCGCGCGTGGTGGCACTACTACGACATCTCTTCGGCCACGCTGGCCCAGAAGCTGTCGCAGGACGCCGCGCGCATCGTCGACCTCGAGCGCCTCGGGGACGACCGCTTCGCCGTCGTGCTCGCGCCGGCCGCCGGCTACAAGTGGTGGTACTACTTCGGCCGCACCGAGCAGCAGGTCAACGACCTCGTCGGCCGCAACGGCGCCCGCCTCATCGACGTCGAGTCGCGCGTCGTCGACGGCACCCGTCTGTTCGACGTCGTGATGCTCAACAACAGCAACGCGCTGACGACCCGCGTCGGCGACCTGCTGCGGGCGCGGACGAACGGTCACATCGGCATGTATCTCAAGCGGGTGGGCGGCGGTGTGCTCGGCGCCCTGCAGGAGAACCGCCGCTTCGAGCCCGCGAGCACCATCAAGGTGCTGCACCTGACCGCCGCGATGGACCGCGTGGGCGACGGCCTGCTGAACCTGAACCAGATGGTCTCGGTGTGCATGGACAACGGCGCGAACGGCTGCCCGAACACGCTGGCGAACTGCGCCACCACCCAGCAGATGCCGCTGTCGCAGGTGCTGTCGACGATGATGCAGAACTCGGACAACCGCTCGACGCAGGCCATCCGCGAGCTCGTCGGCCAGAACTTCATCAACGCGACCGCCACTGCCATGGGCCTCGGCGACACGGCGACGATTCACCAGATCGGCTGCGGCGCGGACATGATCGTCAACCACAACCGCACGACGCTGTCGGACCTGGGCGAGCTGTACGAGACGGTGGCGACCGGCTTCATCCTGCCCGGCCTGCTGAACACCTATTACAACCTGATGTCGAACGGCGACGCGCCCATCACCAACATCATCAACGCCGAGGGTGCGGCGCTGGGCAAGAGCGCGGCCACGATGCAGGCCTTCCGCAACAACACCCGCGTCACCTGGAAGGCCGGCAGCTACGGCTGGAACGGCACCTCGTGGCGCAGCGACGCCGGCATCGCCCGCCTCCCCTTCCGCGTCAACGGTGTCGTCCAGCAGCGCGCCTATGTGTTCGGTGTGTTCATCGACAGCGCGACGACGCTCAACCCGGACGACATCCGCACGGTGGGCGCCGAGACGCTCCGCGAGCAGATTCGCGCCGCCCTGCAGACCTGGTGAACGTCAGAGGGGCTTGGGGGCGGGCACCGTCTCCGAGCCCGACCGGCCCGACCTGAGATCCGCCCGCTGCTCCACGTTGCGCACCGCGTCCAGCCAGGGATGCGTCCCCTCCCCGGTCACGTTCACCAGCCCCTCGAACGCATGCACCGTCCGAATCCAGCGATTGCGAACGTCGTTGAGCCGGGAGGCGCTCACGCCCGGCGCGGTCTCGGCGGCGATGCGACGCCGCTCGTAACGCTCGAGCGCCTCGCCCGCCGCGACCCACGCGAGGAAGATGTCGGTGCCCGTCCGGCCCTCGGGCAGCGGGATGGCGGCGAGCAGCGTGTGGTCGAACTCGTCGAGGCGGTTGTCGACGCGCCGGGCGTCGGCGGCCTCGTCGGCGTACGTGCGCGTGATGCCGCGCAGCCCCTCCGGGAAGAGGTGCGACTGCAGGCGGTGGTAGTCGCCGCTGCGCTCCGGCTCGAGCTCCGCCAGCGCGCCGAGCAGGTGGAAGAGACCGCGCAGCAGCCGGTCGTGCTCCGCGTCGAGCTGCCGCCCCTCGTCGGCGAAACCCGGGTCGTGGACGCGGCCGCCGCTCGGCTGGAGCGCGGCCAGCTCCGGCAGCAACCCCTCGAGGACGCGCAGGATCTGCATGTACGCCGGCGCCGCCTCGAACGACGGCTTCAGATCGTCGAACGCCAGCCGCGTCAGCAGCAGCATCTCCCCGTTGCTCAGGCTCCGCAGCGCCATCGGCATCCTCCGCAGGTGTGTCGTGGTCATCGCCCGCGGCGTCGCAGGCCGTCAACGTTCATGGGCGTGAATCCGAGGCTGGCGTAAGCTCGCCCCGTGCGACGCTTCGGTCTCGAGATCGCCGGTCCGGTGGTGCGCCTCGAAGGTGGCTACGGTGAGCTGCGCTTCGCATGGGACGACGAGGCGCGCGCCCTCGTCGAGCGGATGCGCGGACCGACGCCCGACGCCGACGCCGCCCAGCGGCTCGGGGCGCGCCTCGCCGATGCGCTCGACGGCCCCGCGTGGACGCGCTTCGCCGACGCGCTTGCGGCGGGCGACTTCGAGCTCACCGTGCGGGTGACCGATCCGGGGCTCTTCCGCCTGCCGTGGGAGCTGCTCCGCCTGCCCGGACCCGGCGTGCGGCTCGGTCAGCTGCCGGGTGCCGTCGTGCGGCACGCCGTCGTCGGCCGGACGAAGGCGCCGCCCTCGCCGTCGCCCCTGCCAGAGGGCGGCCGCGTCCTGTTCGCCCACGCCGCGCCGCGGCACGCGGTCCCCGCTCGGCAGCACGCCCGGGCGCTGGCCGACACGCTGGCGGGGGCGCCGCCGGTCTTCGCGCGGGAGGCGACGGTCCTGGCCGACGCGTCGCGCCGGTCGCTCGCGGCGGCGCTCGCCGATCCGGACCGGCCGCCGGTGCGCGCGCTGCACCTGCTGGCGCACGGCGCCCACGACCCGGCGAACCCGGGCGCGACGGCCCTCGTGCTGTGCCGCCCCGACGCGCCCGACGAGCCCGCGTTCGTCCGCGGCGAGGAGCTGGCCGGCGTGCTCGCGCCCCACGCCGGCCGCCTCCGCCTCGTGGTCGTCGCGGCCTGCGGCGGCGCCGATCCCGGCTCGCTCGACGTCACGCTCGGCAGCGTCGCCGAGGCCCTGCACCTGGCGGGCATCGAGGCGGTCGTGGGCGCGCGATACCCCCTCGGCGCCGAAGCCTCGGTCACGTTCGCCCGCGCGTTCTACGGCGCGCTGCTCGGCGAGTGGCGCGCCGTCGAGGACGCCTTCGTCGCGGCGCGGCAGCGCCTCTTCACCGACCACGAGGGCTTCGACTGGGCCGGCCTGCAGCTCTTCGCGGACGGGCCGCCGTGCCGGCCGGTCGCCGTCCGGCCCTATCGGGGCCTGCTCGCCTACGAGGCGCAACACCGGCGCCTGTTCTTCGGCCGCGACGCGGAGCGGACCGCGCTGCGGACGCGCCTGCGGGCGGCGCGGGACGGCGCGGCCGAGCGGCTGCAGGTGGTCGTCGGCGCGTCCGGCAGCGGCAAGTCGTCGCTCGTCCGCGCCGGCGTGCTGCCGGACCTCGGCCAAGACTGGACCCTCGAGCTCCTCCGGCCGGCGCAGCGCACGCCGCCCGGCCCGCCGCCGGCCTCGGGCTGGCGGGTGCTCTTCGTCGACCAGTTCGAGGAGGTGTTCGCCCTCGACGGCGGCGCGCACGCCGCCAGCGATCCGCGCGAGGAGGGGCCGGCGACGGCCGGCGGCGAAGCGCAGGCGTTCGTCGACACGCTGGCGGCGCTCGCGGCGGACGCGGCGTCGCGGACGGTGGTGCTCCTCGCCATGCGCGCCGACGCGATCGGGCGCTGCGGCGCGCTGCGCGCCTTCGGCGTCGGCCTCGACCGGCTCGTGAACGACGACGCGCGACGTCTGTGGCTCTACGGGCTCGAGCCGCCGCAGCGCATCGAGGTCGTCGAGGGACCGGCGCGCCTCGTCGGGCTGACGTTGGAGCCCGGGCTCGCGCAGGCGCTGGCAGCGGAGCTCGGCGAGGAGCCGGGCGCGTTGCCGCTCGTCGCGCACGCGCTCGACCAGGTGTGGACGCACCGCGCCGGCGACACGCTGACCCACGCGGCGCTCGCCGAGGTGGGCGGGGTGCGCGGCGCGATCGCGCGGACGGCCGACGAGGTCGTCCGGTCGCTGTCGCCGGCGGGTCGCAGGCACGCGCGGCGCCTGCTCGTGTCGCTCGTCGACTTCGGCGAGGCGGGCGGGCGCGACACACGTCGGCGGGTCTGGCTCGACGAGGTGGGGACGCTCGATCCCACGGTCCTGCGGGCGCTGACGGACGCCCGCCTCGTCGTGACCGGCGAGGCGGACGGGCGTCCGTACGTCGATCTGGCGCACGAAGCGCTGATCCGCAGCTGGAAGACGCTCGGCGACTGGCTGCGCGAGGACGCGGGCCGCGCGGCGAGCATCCGCGAGCTGTCGCGGCGCGCCGACCGCTGGGCGCGCATCGGCCCGGACGGCCTGCTGACGGGGCTCGAGCTCATCGCCGCCGAGGCGCTGCACCGGACGCACGGGGACGAGCTGCCCGACAAGGTGCGGCGGCTGGTCGACAAGAGCCGCAAGCGCCGGTTCTGGCGACGGTTCGCCGGCTGGACGACGGCGACGATCCTGCTCGTCGTGGTCGGCGGCGCGTGGGGCTACTTCAGCTTCCTGCGTCACCGCAACGCGCAGCTCGACGCGAGGTCGCGGGACGCGGCGCTGTTCCGCGAGGCGCTCGTGCAGGGGGGGCTCGCGTCCGAGTCGCGCGACCCGGCGATGGCGGCGGCGCACCTGCGCGAGGTTCACGACGTCGAGCGCACCGACGGGTGGCGGCGCGCGGCGCTCGAGCTGCTGCGGCAGCCGCTGCCGCTGGCGAGCTTCGGCCACATCGCGGTCTTCGGGGAGGGCAGCGCGAACGGGATCCGGGTCGATCCCGAGGGGCGATGGATCTTGATCCTGCGGGCCAACGGGCCGGCGCGGCTGTATCGCTTCGATGGGCGCGGCGACGGCCTGCAGTTCGACGACGGGCCGGTCGCCGACGCGCGCTTCGGCGGGGGCGGACGGCTCGCCCTGGCGCACGCGGACGCGGTCGTGGTGTGGCGCGTGTTCGAGGCGGACGGCGCGCCGGCGGCCGAGCAGGTCGCGCGGCTGCCGGGCGCGGCGGTGAGCGTCGACCTCGACGCGGCGGGCGAGCGCGTCGCCACCGTGGCCGCGGACGGCGCGGCGGCGGTGCGGCGCGTGGCCGACCCCGCCGACGCGCAGGCCCTCCGACCCGAGGGCGTCGCGGCGCGCGCGGTGCGCTTCGCGGCCGACGGCGCGCTGTGGGTGCTGATCGGCAACGGCCGCATGGCGCGATGGCGGCCCGACAGCGCGGAGCGGCTGCAGTTCGTCCAGGCACACCCCGACGATGTCGTTTCGGGGTCCCCCGTGGCCGTGTTCCCCGGCAACGGGCAGGTGGCGCCGTTCGCGGCGGGCAACCTCTGCGCGCTCGCCGACGGCCTCTGGACGTGCGCCCGGGAGGGGTTCGTGACGAGCCTCGACCCGGCGGGCGTTCGCCTGGCGCGCACCTACTCGCAGGTCGTCGCGCCCGTCGCCGGCCGGACGACCCAGGTCGTCCATCACCTCGAGGTGATGGCGGCGCTCGCGTCCTCGGCCGACGGACGCCGCCTGGCGACCCTGAGCAGTGACGGCCGCGCGCGAACCTGGGACGCCGCGACCCGCGCCGAGCCGCGCACGTTCGCGCCGAAGGCCAACGCGTGGGTCGACGCCGCGCTGGACGCGACGCACGGGCGGCTCGCCACGATCGCGGACGATGGCTGGCTCTGCGTCCACGCGATCGAGCGGCCGGAGGCCACGCCGGCATGCGCGCAGACGGCGAACGGCCACGCGCGGACCGTCGACTGGAGCATCGACGGCGAGCGCCTCGCGATGGTCACGGGCGACGGCGCCGTCGCGTTCGCGCGCGCCGACGCGACCGGCGTCGAGAACCGCGTCCGCGACGGCGCGGCGGCACGCGCGGCGCGCTTCCTGCCGGCGTTCCCGGCCTGCGCGCTCGTCGGCTGGTCCGACGGCCGCGCCACCGCCGAGTGTCTCCCCGGCGGCACGAGCCCGGGCGTGCCGACGTTCGGCGGCGCGCCGGTCACGCTCGTCGCCGTCGACCCGAACGGCGAGTTCGCCGCGACGGCCCACGAGGACCGAGGCGTGCGGATCTGGAACGTCGCCCGTCCGGCCGATGCCCGGCGCGTCGAGCTCGACTTCGACGTCGCCGCGATCGCCTTCGACGCGTTCGGTGCGCTCGACATCGTGGACGAGCGTGGCGAAGGCCGGCGCTGGTCACCCGCGCGCCCCGCGAAGTTCGAGGTCCACCCCGACGGGTCCTCGAGCGGGTCGGCCGCGCGGCCAGAGGCGGTCGAGCCGCGCCGCGGCGAGCGTCACGCCGGCCGCCTCCTCGGCTTCGCGAACGTGCCCGGCAGCGAGACGCTGCACGTCACCGACGTGGGGACGTTCCTCACCTTGCTCGACGGGCCGCCGCTCACCCTCGGCAGGGACATCCTGCACGCGCGCCTCGACGGCCCCGGCGAGCAGGTGGTGACGATCCACCGGGACGGCGCCGCCCGAGTGTGGCAGATCGGGGCCTCCGGCCTGCGCCGCCGTCTCCTCGAGGCGACGACGGTCTGCCTCGACACGCTTCAGTGGCAGGTCGCGGGCTTCGACTTCGACGAAGCGACGGCGCGCGTCGCCGAGTGCGAGCGGCGCTACGGGCGGACGCCCGGCGCGGCGCGATGAGGAGCGAGCGATGAAGACGGTCATCCTGAGCGATCTGCACCTGGGCAACGGCGGCCCCTACGACATCTTCGCGGGCGCCGAGGCCCTCCCCGCGCTGCTCGACGCGCTGGCGGCGGCCGGGCCGTGCCGCGTCGTCCTCAACGGCGACACCGCCGACTTCCTCATGAACGAGGACCCGCTCGAGCTCGACGAGCAACGCGCCGTCGCGCAGGCGCGCGCCATCGTCGCCGCCAACGGTCCCGTCTTCGCCGCCCTCGGGCGCCTCCTCGACGCCGGCGGCGCGCTCGACGTCCGCGTCGGCAACCACGACGTGGAGCTGGGCCTGACCGCGGTCCAGGACGTCTTCCGCGCCGCGCTCCCCGCCGGCCGGCTGAGGTTCGAGCTCGGCGACTCGCCGTCCTTCTACGAGCACGGCGGGCGCACGGCGCTCGTCGTCCACGGCGAGCACGCCGATCCGGGCAACCGCTTCGACCACGAGGCCTTGCTGGGCGGCGACTTCACCTACCCCGCCGGCTCCGTCCTCGTGAAGCGCATCCTCAACCCGCTCAAACACCGCTACGGCCTGCGGTTCATGGACCTGCTGAAGCCGGACTTCCGCGGCGCCGTGCTCGCCGCGCTGGCGATCGCGCCCGAGGCCACGCGCGTCCTGCTGTCGACCGCCGCCGTCCACATCGCGTGGCGCTGGATCGCCACCGCCTTCGCCGGCCGACCCTTCGCCGAGGACGCCGAGGCGCCGGCGGACCCGCTCTCGGTCGCGCTGACGGACGCCGTCGCCGAGGCGGGCCTCGACGCCGACGAGCTCGCCGCCTTCGTCGCGCTGGAGGGGCCGGCGGCCTTCGCCGACGGCGACGTGCGCTTCGCCGACCGACTGCGCTCCGCCCGCGTCAAGCTGCTCCGCGCCGGCCTGCGCGCCTACGCCGCGGGGCACCGCCTGGTCGCCGGCCACCCGGGAGAGGCCTACTTCGACCTCGACCCGGAGCGCGGCGAGCGCAAGGAGGCCCGCCGCCTCGGCGAGAAGTACGGCGCGCGCGTCGTCGTCGTCGGCCACACGCACGCCGCGCGCTGGCACGACGGCGGCGAGGTGCTCTACGTCAACAGCGGCACGTGGATCTGGCAGGTGCGCCTGCCCGCCGCCGACGCCGACACCGCCGAGTGGGCCGCCTGGCTCGACGAGCTCGACGCCAACCCCGGCCTGCGGCCGGACCGCAGCGAGCGCGTGCGGCTCGCCTCACGCTTCACCGCCGTCACCCTCGAAGACGCCCCCGAAGGCGGCGCCGCGGTCGCGCTCGTCGAGTGGCGCGACGGCGCCCTGCACACGCTCGCGTCCGCGACGGTCTGACAGCGACCGCCGTCAGCGGGTGGGCAGGCGCGCCGCCGGGTCGCCGAGCAACACGTATCCGCGGACGTCCTGCCGCTCCATCCAGGCCTGCGCGCGCTTCACCGGCGGCGCGCCGGCGGCCTCGAGATCGGCGAGCGCTTCGCTGGCGGCGCGCCCGTGGCGCAGCAGGACGTCGGTGGCGGGTCCGAGCCGCTTGCCGCGGACGGCGGCGCGCAGCACGCCGGTGAAGCGCGAGGCGCGGCTGCGGCCGTCCGTCTCCTGGAAGGCATAGCTCCACGCCAGGTCCACGTGCCCGACGACGCCGAGCGGCCCGCGCGGGTTGGCGAGGGCTGCGCGCGGCAGCGCCGCCACGAACGGCGGAACGCCCGGCGCCGGCAAGCTCTCGAGCGCGGCGCGGACCAGGTCGCCCGCATCGGGGAGCCCGCCCAGCCACCGCTCGTACGCGCTCGTCGCCGGCGTGCCCGCGCTGAAGCACGCCATGAACAGCCAGAGGCCGTGCGGGAGGAACGGCTCGGCCCCCACCGCCGCGACGTCGAGGCAGCGGTCCGCGGCGAGCCGCAGCGCCCCCTGCAGCGCGCGCTGATCCGCCGGCGAGGCCCAGCCGCCCTTCGGCGCGCCCAGGCCGTGGCTGACCGACAGCAGCACCGCCGCGGGCGTCGCCGCCGCCGCCCGCAGCGCGCCGGCCGCCGGATCGCCGGGCGCGCCGATCTCGAGCACGTCGGCGAGCGGCCACTGCGCCGCGTCGAGCGCGCGCTCCGCCGCCTCGCGGCACGGCCGCGCCAGCGCCCGGAAGCCGGTGAACGTCGCCCGCGTGCCGTCGTGGGCCGTGTAGAACAGCGCCGTCGCCGGCCGCGGCGGCGTCGCCTCGGCGGCGACGACCTTGGCCGCATAGGCCGCGTGCTCCTCGGGCGTCGCGAAGGCGAGGCGTCCGACGAAGGCGTCGACGGACAGCGCCTGCTGCCACTCGGGCCCGAGCTCGTCGAGGTCGCCGAGGATCAGCAGGTAGCGCGGCCGCTCCTCCTCGGGGACGGCCTCGTCGAGGTAGACGTCGCGCCGCCACGCCGCCGGATCGGCGCCGCGCGGCACCACGTAGGGCCGTCGCAGCGGCGCCTCCGCCCCGCGGCGCGCCACGAGCTCGGCGATCGCCTCGTAGCGATCCTCGCGACCCGCCGGCAGGACGACGGCCCAGCGCTGCGCGGAGAGGTCGTCGGGATCGCCGGCGTAGTCGGCGAGAAACGCGGGCCCGCCCGTCGCCGGCGCGCCGCCGACAGGGTCGCGCGGCGCGTCCGCCGCTCGTCGGGCGTCCAGCCCCTCGTCGGCGACGGCCTCGCCACCGTAGCGCGCCAACAAGGGATGGAGTCGTTCGTCGGACATGCGGTGGGCGGTGGTTCGTCCCCGCGGGCATCGGGCCGCGGTGATCGCCAGCGAGCGTACTACGGCATCGCGAGGAACTGCACGCGGCGGTTGAGCGCGCGGGTGTCCTCGTCCACGTTCGGCGCGAGCGGGCGCGTCTTGCCGTAGCCCTCGTACGTGAGACGCGCGCGGTCGATGCCCCGGTCGATCAGATAGTTGACGACGGTGAGGGCGCGCCGCTGGCTCAAGCGCAGGTTGAGGTCGGGGTCGCCGACGTCGTCGGTGTGGCCCTCGACGCGCACCTTCACGTCGGACTGCGCCGAGAGCGAGGCGGCGACCTCGTCGAGCACGGCGTGGCTCTCGGGCAGCAGCTCGTCGGAGCCGCTGCGGAACATCACGGCGTGCAGGATGACGGGCGTCTGCGGGTCGAACACGAACCTCGGGCGGCTGTCGGGGCAGCCATCCTCATCACCGAAGCCGTTGATCGTCTCGGGCTCCGCCGGGCAGCGGTCGCCCTGGTCGGGGATGCCATCGCCATCGTCGTCGGGCTCGGGACAACCGTCTTCGTCGGCGTTCCCTGCGCCGAACGGGCATGTGTCGGCGGCGCCGGCGATGGCGGCGCCGGCGTCGGCGATGGCGTCGCCGTCGTCGTCGGGATCGGCGCCCTCGGCGGCCTGCGGGTCGCCGCCGGGGGTGAAGGTCACGCCGCCGAACGCGCGCCACGCGGGGACGCCGACCCGCTCGCCGATCCCCATGCCCGCGCCGGCGGCAAGGCCCAAGCCCGCGTGCTCGGCGAGCAGCGCGAAGCGCGCCTCGTGGCCCGGGCGGGCGTCGGTCAGCGGCACGCCGCCGACCACCTCGCCGACCGCCGACAGCCAGCCGAGCACCGGGGCGCGCACGGCGGCACCGTACGCGAGGGCCTGCGCCTCGGCGCTGCCGACGAACTCGCCCTCGGGGCCGAAGCCGTAGCCGAGGTTGAGCGCCGCCACGACCGGGCCCAGCATCGCGTCGGTGACGAGGGCGGCCGACCCGCCCACCCCGCCGCTGCCGGTGAGCGCCTCGGCGTCGCCGGAGGGAAGCGTCACCCGGCCCTCGGCGCCGACGCCGATCGGCGCCGCGCCGCGCTCGACCAGCGCGTAACGCAAGCGCAATCCGACGTCGCCGAGCGCCGCGCCGCCCACGGCGCCGCGGAAGCCGTGGCCCACCTCGCGGGCCACCACCACCGGCAGCTCGAGCGTGCCGACCAGCCCGTCGGCGAGGCCGACCGCCACGGCGACGAACAGGCCGTGCTCGCGCTCCACCACCGGCGCCAGCGTCTCCTCGGGATCGCCCGCCGCCGCGAGGCGCACCGGCTCCTCCGCCAGGTGCCACAGGGCGCTGACGTGCAGCTGCCACCTTCCGAGCGCGGGCGTGCCGACGACCTCGAGGCCGCCGCTGTCGAGACCGGTCGGACGGAAGCGCTGCGCGTCGAAGCCCTCGGCGCGCGCGGCGCCCACGAGGAGCAGGGCGGCCAGCGCCGCCGTCCACCGCCGCCGCCGCGCGGCGAAGAGCAGCGGGACGGCCAGCAGCCACGGCGCGCCGCCGGTGGGCCCCACCGCGCAGCCGCCGCCCGCCGACACGGCGTCGAGCGGCGCGGTCTCCTCGGCAGGCGCATCCGGGCGGTTCGGATCGCTGCCGCCGACGCGCTCGTCGCCGTCGCGCACGCCGTCACCGTCGGAGTCGGGGTCGAGCGGATCGGTGCCGAGCTCGGCCTCGACGTCGTCGCCGAGCCCGTCGCCGTCGTCGTCCGGATCGCAGACGTCGGCGAGGCCGTCGCCGTCGGTGTCGGGGCCCACGCACCCATCCTCGGTGTCGCAGGCGTCGCCGATCCCGTCGCCGTCCGCGTCGGCCTGGGTGGCGTCGCCCACCAGCGGGCACACGTCGTCCGCGTCGGACACGCCGTCGCCGTCGTCGTCCTCGTCGCAGGCGTCGCCCGCCCCATCGCCGTCGGCGTCACGCTGCGCCGCGTCGGCCGCCGCCGGACACCTGTCCGCCGCGTCGAGCACGCCGTCGCCGTCGTCGTCGAGGTCGCACGCGTCGCCTGCGCCGTCGCGGTCGAGGTCGGACTGCGCGGGATCCGGCGAGCGCGGGCACACGTCGTCGGCGTCGTCCACGCCGTCCTGGTCGTCGTCGGCGTCGCAGACGTCGCCGACGCGGTCGCCGTCGAGGTCGGCCTGCTCGGGATCGGGGTGGGCCGGGCAGCGGTCGGCGACGTCGGGCACCCCGTCCTCGTCGTCGTCGCGATCGCAGGCGTCCCCGATGCGATCACCGTCGGCGTCGGCCTGGTCGGGATCCGCCAGCCGCGGACACACGTCGCCGCCGTCGTCGATGCCATCGCCGTCCGTGTCGACGTCGTCGTCGCACGCGTCGCCGATCCCATCTCCGTCGGCGTCGGTCTGCGCCGGATCGGCCCGCCGTGGACACACGTCGCGGACGTCGTCGATGCCATCGTCGTCGTCGTCCGCGTCGCACGGATCGCCCTGCCCGTCCCCGTCGGCGTCGCCCTGGGTCGCGTTGGCCTTGAGCGGGCAGTTGTCCTCGCCGTCGGGCACGCCGTCGCCGTCCGCGTCGGCATCGCAGGCGTCGCCCGCGCCGTCGCCGTCCCCGTCGGCCTGGGCGGCGTCGCCGACCGTCGGGCAGACGTCGTCCGCGTCGCGCACACCGTCGCCGTCGTCGTCCTCGTCGCACGCATCGCCCGCGCCGTCGCCGTCCGTGTCGGCCTGCCCGGGATCGCGGGCGCCGGGGCACACGTCGTCCGCGTCGGCCACGCCGTCGCCGTCGTCGTCGTCGCTGCAGGCGTCGCCGACGCGGTCGCCGTCGGCGTCGCGCTGCTCGGGATCGGCGACCGCCGGGCACAGATCGACGAGGTCCGGCACCCCGTCGCCGTCGTCGTCGAGATCGCACGCGTCGCCGGTCCCGTCACCGTCCGCGTCGGCCTGCGCCGGATCGAACGCCGCGCGACACACGTCCACCGCGTCGTCGACGCCATCGCCGTCGTCGTCCGCGTCACATGCGTCGCCGACGCCGTCCATGTCGAGGTCCGACTGCGTGACGTCGGCGATGTCGGGACACACGTCCACCAGATCATCGACGCCGTCGGCGTCGCGGTCGCGGTCGGCATCGCAGGCGTCGCCGAAGCCATCCCCGTCCGCGTCGCCCTGGTCGGGATCGGGCGTTCGCGGACACAGATCGGCTGCGTCCTCGATGCCGTCGCCGTCGTCGTCGCCGTCGCAGGCGTCGCCCTCGCCGTCGCCGTCGAGGTCGCGCTGGGCGGGATCGACGACCCGCGGACAGCCATCTTCCGCGTCGCCGACGCCGTCGCCGTCGTCGTCGCCGTCGCAGGCGTCGCCGGCCCCGTCGCCGTCCGTGTCGCCCTGGGTCGGGTCGGCGGCGGTCGGGCAACGGTCGCGCTCGTCGGGCACCCCGTCGCCGTCGTCGTCGCCGTCGCAGGCATCGCCGGCGCCGTCGCCGTCCGTGTCGACCTGCGCCGCGTCGGGCACCGCGGGGCACACGTCGACGACGTCGGGCACCCCGTCGCCGTCGTCGTCGTCGTCACAGGCGTCCCCGCGCCCGTCGCCGTCGGCGTCGCGTTGGTCGGGATCGGCGCTCCGCGGACAGACGTCGCGCTCGTCGGGCACGCCGTCGCCGTCGTCGTCCGGATCGCAGGCGTCGCCCGCCCCGTCGCCGTCGGCGTCCGACTGGCGCGGGTCCTCGACGCGCGGGCAGACGTCCCCCGCGTCGGCGACGCCGTCCCCGTCGTCGTCCGGATCGCAGGCGTCGCCCAGCCCGTCCCCGTCGAGATCCGTCTGGTCCGGGTTGACCGCGTAGTCGCAGTTGTCGGGCCCGTCCTCGACGCCGTCGTCGTCGTCGTCGCGATCGCAGGCGTCGCCGCGCCCGTCGCCGTCGGCGTCGGCCTGGGCGGGATCGGCGACGTCGGGACAGACGTCGGCGAGATCGGGGAACCCGTCGCCGTCGCCGTCGCCGGCGTCGCAGGCGTCGCCGAAGCCGTTGCGGTCGGCGTCGCGCTGGTCGGGGTTCGGCACCAGCGGGCAGTTGTCGCGCCCGTCGGCCTCGCCGTCGCCGTCGTCGTCGGGATCGCAGGCGTCGCCGGCGCCGTCGCCGTCCGTGTCGACCTGCGCCGGATCGCGGTCGCGCGGGCAGCGATCGACCTCGTCGGCCACGCCGTCGCCGTCGTCGTCGCCGTCGCAGGCGTCGCCGTCGCCGTCGGTGTCTGTGTCGAGCTGCGCCATGTCGGGGACGAGCGGGCAGACGTCAGCGCGGTCGGGCACGCCGTCGGCGTCGTCGTCGTCGTCGCAGGCGTCGCCGCGGGCGTCGCCGTCGGCGTCCTCCTGGCCGGGATCGAAGACCAGCGGACACACGTCGCCGGCGTCGGGGCGCCCGTCGCCGTCGTCGTCGCCGTCGCAGGCGTCGCCGGCGCCGTCGCGATCGGTGTCGACCTGCGCGGGATCGGCCACCCGCGGGCACAGATCTCGGCCGTCGGCCACGCCGTCGCCGTCATCGTCGCCGTCGCAGGCGTCCCCCGCCCCGTCGCGGTCGGTGTCGGCCTGCTCGGGATCGGCGGTGAACGGACACACGTCGCGCGCGTCGCACACGCCGTCGAGGTCGAGATCGGTGGAGATGAGACCGCAGCCCGACTGGGCCTCGGCCGCCGTCCAGCTCAGCGCGACCGCCAGCAACGCCCCCCAGCGCATGGGACCCCCTTCGTGCGAGAACGGTGGTCCCCAAGCGCAAGGCGCGTGCCACGGCCGCGGCGCGCGGCGGGGCGCGGCGCCCCGGCGGCGAGCGGGGGACGGGCCCCACGGCCCGCGTGGTCCGGGCCCCACGCCCGCGGCACCGCCGATGCAGTGGCCTCCGGCCGTGGAGGCGCGCGATGCGCACGCTGCTCTCGTTGCTGATGTGCGTGGGGCTCGCCGGCTGCGACGCGACCTGGCCCGACGCCTGGAACAACGTCCCCCGCCCGACCGCGCGCCTGCTCGACGTCGACTTCGAGGGCCTCGGCCTGAAGTCGGTGAAGCTCGAGCTCGACGTCGAGGTGGACAACCCCTACGCGGTCGACCTGCCGCTCGTGGACCTGAAGTACGACGTCAAGAGCGGCGGGCGCCGGTTCGTGCGCGGCGAGGCCGACCTGGACGGCGCGATCCCCGCCGGCGGCCGGCGCACGCTCGGGCTGCCGGTGCGCATGGGCTACGTGACGCTGTTCCGCACGCTGAGCGGCGTCGGCTACGGCGACGTCATCCCCTACGAGGCCGACGTGGAGCTGTCCGTGGACGCCCCGGTGCTCGGCCGCATCGCGCTCCCGATGCACCGCACGGGAAAGGCGCGCATCCCCCGTCCGGATTTCGGCATCGGACGGCGCTGATCGGGCCCAGGGGCGGCCGACTGTGCTCGTTTCGGAAACAGTCTTGTGCCCGCAGGCGCGCTAATCGGGGTTCCCCCGATGACTTATCGTGGCGGCGGGTGACCGTCCTCCTCTGCCCCCCCGGACGGCACCCTTTCCACGCCAACCGGCCACTCGTGCCCGCCTCCGCGTCCAACCCCCTGTGATGCGGAGGCGGGCGGCCGGGGCGGGACGCCCGGCGCTCAGGCGCGCCGCCGCCGCCGCATCAGACCCGGCACCAGGAGGGCGAGCAGCGACAGGGCGCCACCGGGGCCGGAGGACGCATCGCAGGCGCAGCCGCCGTCGCTGCCGGCGCCCGGGTCGTCGCCGGCGTCGACGCCCGACGAGGGACCGGCGTCGACGAGGACGCCGCCGCCGCCGGCGCCGCCCTCGCCGCCGGCGCCGCCCTCGCCGCCGGCGCCGCCCTCGCCGCCAGCACCGCCTTCGCCGCCGGCGCCGCCGGCGCCGCCTTCGCCGCCGGCGCCGCCTTCGCCGCCGGCGCCGCCTTCGCCACCCGCGCCGCCTTCGCCGCCGGCGCCGCCTTCGCCGCCGGCGCCGCCTTCGCCGCCGGCGCCGCCTTCGCCGCCGGCGCCGCCTTCGCCGCCGGCGCCGCCTTCGCCGCCGGCGC
>CAUJDF010000048.1 GCA_963169045.1 Myxococcota bacterium | reverse complement strand
CGCGTAGATGCGCCGCGCGAGCTGCGACTTGCCCGCGCCGGTGGGTCCGGTGAGCAGCACCGCCGCCGTGGAGCCGGCCGCGACGCGCGCCACTTCGCGCAGCATCGCCGCGAACTCCGGGTTGCGCGTCTCGATGCCCTGCGCCAGGAACGTCAGGTCGTCGCCGGACCGCGCCGCGGCGCGCGCCGCGATCGCGTCGTACTTCGACAGGTCGAGGTCGACGATCGCGTGCGTCCCCGGCTCGCCGGCGTTGCCCTTCGGCGGCGGCGCCGTCTGCAGCAGGCGCCCCGGCAGGTGGCGCGTCTCGGTCAGCAGGAAGGGGCAGATCTGCGCGATGTGCGTGCCGGTCGTGATGTGGACGAGGCAGTCCTCCTCGTCCGGATCGAGGCGGCGGTCCGCCGCGTAGTCGTGCAGCACGGCGTAGCACTCGGCGAAGTCCCATGGGTTGTGCGGGGGAGCGCGCGGAGGATGACCTGTGTGTCCGGCGCCACCTCGGCGATGTCGGCGGCGACCTGCGCGGCGAGGTCGGCGTGCCGCGGCTCGTGCAGCAGCTCGAAGCGCGCCACCGGCAACATACGCGGGACCGCGACGCTCGGGCGCCAGCGGCGCCAGCGGCCGGGCCCTGCGCCCGCGTCGTACGTCGAGCCCACCAATCCGACCACCACCGTGCGTCTCGCCATCCCGCCTCTCCTGCCGGACGCGAACGTTCGCGCCCCCCGCCACTCGCCGACCGGTCGTCCCCGCGAACGTTCGCGCCCCCCGCCACTCGCCGACTGGGTCACCGGGGCGCTCGCGGGCGCGGCGCTCGGCTTCAAGGCCGCCGCGCGGCGGTGATCGCCGGCGCGAGGTCCTCGTGGTAGACGGCGACCACCGCGCCGCGCCAGCCGTACCGCCCGCGCACGAACAGCCAGAAGCCGACGATGCCGAGCACGAGGTCGCGCAGGAGCGCGACGACGCCGCCTTCGGGTCCGAGCGCGGCGTGCGCCGCCTCGATGAAGAACGGCGGCGTCGTCAGGCCGAGCGGCTCGCGGACGGCGGCGTTGGCGATCCACGCGACCAGGCCGCCGAGCGGCACGATGAACGCCACCGGGAGGGCGAGCAGCAGCGTATCCACGGTGTAGGCGATCGAGCGGCAGACGCCGCGCAGCAGGTAGCCCTCGACCAGCACCGCGTACACGCGCGGGTGGTACAGCAGGCCGAGCGCCCGGCGGTCCGGCCCGCGGAGCGCCATGCGCAGGCCGAGCAGCGCGAGCGCGATGGCCACACCGAGCGCGACGAGCAGCTCGTCGGCCCAGTGGTCCCACGCGACCGCCAGCAGCCCGAGCGGCGCCGGCAGCGCCGGGCCGCCGAGCAGGCGCGCCTGCAGCGCGTCGAGCGCGCCCCAGGCCGCGTCCGTCGCCTCCGGGACGACGTGCGCCGCGAGCGCCATGAGGAGCAGGCCCGCGACGACGTACAACCGGCGCGCTGCGGGCGCGTCGCGCGGCGCCTCCTTGGCCGGCGCGGCTGCGGACGGTACGGCGGAAGCGGGGTCGGGCGCGGCTGCGGACGGTACGGCGGAGGCGGGGTCGGGCGCGGCGGCGGACGGCGCGGCGGAAGCGGGGTCGGGCGCGACGCCGGCTTCGTCGCGGCGCGTGCCCCCGCTCACGACTCGGCGCGCAGGGCCTCGGCGAGGCGGTACAGCGGCGTGGCGAGCCGCGCGTCGAGCCCCGCGGCCGCCGCGTCGCACGTCGCCGAGGCGCCCGCCGCGTCGCCGTCCGCGTACCGGAAGGCCGCCGCCGTCAGCGCGCAGAGCACGAGGTCGGCGCCGCCGCGCGCCTCGCCCGTGCGCACGAGGCGCGCCACGGCGGCCCGCGCCGAGCGCACGCCGGCCAGGCAGAGCAGGGGATGCCCGCGCCCCGCGGGCGGGTCGGCCTCGCCCCACACCGCGTCCATCTGCGCCGCGACGCGGACCACGCCGGCCAGCGCCTCGACCGCGGCCGGGCCGCGCCCCTCGAACAGGCGCACGACGCCGAGCAGCGCGCCGCACACGAGCGCCTCGTGCGGCGAGCGCAGCGCGTCGGCGATCGCCATCGCCTCCTCGCCGCCCGCGGCCGCCGTCTCGAGGTCGCCGAGCAGCAACGACCACGTCGCCATTTGCAGGAACTGCTCGTAGCGGTCGCCGGCGTCCTCCGCGGGCGGCAGCGCCGCGAGGCGGGCGCGCGCCCGCTCGAGGTCGTCGAGCGCGACGAGGCGCGCGAAAGCCAGCGTTCCCAAAGGACTCTGAGGGTCGGCGCCCGCGAGCGCGGCCCGCGCGGCCTCGACGTCGCCGGCGTCGAGCGCCGCCAGCGCCTCGACCGCCGCCGCGCCCGCCTGCCGCGCCGCGGCCCGCGCCTCCTCGAGCCCGCCCGCGCGGCGCGACAGCTCGGCGAACCGCGCCAGTGCCCGCGCCTCCACGTCGGGCAGCCCCACGGCCGCCGCGATCTCCTGCGCCTCGAGCAGCCACCACCCGGCGCGCTCGAAGTTGGCCGACAGCAGCGGCGTCTCCTCGGCCAGCGCCACCAGCGCCCGCGCCTCGGCGGCCCGGTCGCCGGCGCGCCGCGCCGCCTCGAGCGCCTCGAACGCGCTCACGGCGCCACCCACGGGGCGAGGCGGTCCGGCGCCACGATCTGCAGGATGGCGCGCAGCTGATCGGGCGAGAGGTCGGCGGTCACCTCGCCCTCCTCCGTCGTCGGGAAGTGCCGCCGCACGCGCTGGAACGTGTCGTGGTCGACGCGCACGAACGGCAGCGTCTGCGGCTCGATCAGCCACGACTTGTACGCGCAGGCGTGGGCGTCGTAGCGGCCGCAGATGAGCGGGCGCTCCGGGCGGCCCCAAATGGAGCAGCCGGCGCGCTCCACGTCGAAGTACCGGCACGTCGTGTGGACGACGACCTTCCAGCCGTTGGCCGACAGCGCCAGCTCGAGCCCGGGGAAGCCGAGCATGTACTCCATGAAGTCGATGGCGTTCACGTCGGCGGGCGAGGCGTGGTCGAAGACGAGGACCTGGCAGCACGGCGCCGCGCAGCGGTTGCAGGGCGTCTCGCTCGCCTGCGCCCAGCCCATCGACTGTTGCGCCGGCGGCGTCGCCTGGGCGGTCGGGCGCCGCTTCGCGCGGTCCCACACGATGGGCAGCGCCTTCTCGGGCGGCGGCGTGCGCGGGATGGGCGCCGGCGGCGGCCCGGCCTCGGCGGCGACGAACGCCCGCAGGATCTCGTCGCGCGGTGGCACGTGCGTCACGTTGCCGTCGCCGTCGAACGTCAGCATGCCGAGCAGTACGTCGAAGCGGCGCAGGTTCACGCGCAGGTAGCCCACCTTCGTCGGCCCGAGGAAGGCCTCGCGGTACAGGCACCGGTGCTCGTCGTAGCGCTGGCAGACGAGCGGCTTGTGCGGCGTGCCGTGCAGCTCGCACTTCAGCTCGGCGGTCAGGTGCCGGCACGGGCGCCGGTAGTTGACGCACCAGTTGCCGCCGGCGCCGATGCCGATCTCGATGTGCTCGAAGCCCGCGCAGAACCGGAGGAAGTCGAGCTCGCGCAGGTTGCCCGGCACCGTGGTGTAGACCTGCACGACCCAGCAGCACGGGGAGAGGCAGCCGGCGCACGGCGAGCGGCCCTCCTCGAGGGGCGGGGCCTGCAGCGACGCGCTCGCGCCGAGGTCGGACCAGGGGCTCACGGCGTCCCCCGCCGCCGCGCGAGCTCCGCCTGCGCCATGCGCTCGGTCATCGCGTCGAAGGCCGCGTGGCCCAGCTGGTCCCGCATCTCGCCGATCATCCTGCGCACGAGCCCTCCGGCCTCGGTGTGGCCGGCGACCTCGAGGCGGGCCGCCGCGTACGTCAGAACGCGGTAGCCCTCTTCGTGATTCCCCTGGGCCCGGTGCGCGGCCGACAGCAGCGCCACCGCCTGCATCTGCCCGAGCGGGTCGCCGGCGCGCCGCGCGCCCTCGAGCAGCGCGGCGGCGAGCGCCTGCCCCTCGGCGTGCCGGCCGACGCAGAGCAGGTTCGTGACCTTGAGCAGGCGCAGGTTGGGCCGCCACGGCTGCATCGCGTCGTCGGCGTCGGCGAGGGCGATGGCGGCGTCGAGCTGCTCGAGCGCCTCGTCGTAGTGCTCGAGGCCGGTGCGCAGGTTCGCCACCGCGAAGCGGCACTCGAGCGTCTCCGCCGCGGCGTCGTTGCGGAGCGCCACGTCGAGCCCGCGCTCGAGCCGGTTGAGCGCGCGCACCGGGTTCTCCTGCCGCTGGTGCACGACACAGAGCGCCTGCAGCACGTGGAGGCGCAGGTCGTCGGGCACGCCCTCGAGCGCGTCCATGCGGTGGACGGCCTCCTCGAAGTGCGCGCGCGCCTCGGCGAGGTCGTCGCGGTTGAGCGCGAGGTCGCCCTGGACCGAGGCGAGCGCCACGAGGAAGCGGCGCCCCTCCGCGGTGTTGCCGGCCTTCAGCGCGTCGCGGCCGAGCGCGCGGGCGAGGCCGAGCGCCTCGCTCGGGGACGCGCCGGCCCGCGCCAGCACCCAGGCGAGCGCGAGGCGGCCGCGCCGCGACAGCGCCGGATCGCCCGTCTCGACGGCGAGCACCGCCGCTCGCCGCGCCTCGGGCACCGCCTCGTCGGGGCGGCCCGAGGCGACGAGCGCCTCTGCCCGCCGCATCGCGCGCCGCGCCGCGAGCGCCTCCGGCAGGGCCGGCGCCGGGCCCGCCGGCGCGTCGGCGGACATCTCGGCGGTGCCGAACGCCTCGGGATCGTCGAGCATCGCCGCCACGCCCGCCGCCGTCCCCTGGAACAGCGGCGTCGCCTCGGCGAGCGCCACGAGCGCCACCGCCAGCCCGACGCGGTCGCCGGCGGCGCGGGCCGCCGCGGCGCGCTCCTTCAATTCCTGCGTGGATTCGGTCACTTGCGCGTCTGCGTGGCCGTCGCGGAGGTGAGATCCTCGAGCAGCTGCCCGTACTCCTGCCGGGCCGTCGCGAGGATCGACTGCTTCGTCTGCTCGACGCCGCGCGCCTCCTGCGCCAGCTGGCGGTGCAGCTCGCCGAGGCGCTTCGTGCGCTCCGGCGTGGGCTGCTGGCCGGCCATGCCCTGGGCCTCGGCGGCGATGCCGTTCACGCGGGCGGCGCGCGCCGCCTCGATCTGCGTGTGGCGCTGCGCGAGGGAACTGCCCGTCTGCTCGACCTGACCGCCCTTGCCCTGCGCGGCGGCGTCCACGTCCTGCCGCGCCGCGCCGGAGACGCGCGCCAGCGCGCCGCGCACCTCGGACAGCGCCCGCTGCGACGCCTGCTGCACCTCGGTCACGCTCTCCTGGATGGCCTGCACGTCGGCGTCGACCGTCGCGCTCGACCGCTCCTCGAGGCCGACGCCGGCGTTCGCCTTCTGGATCTCGGCGTTCGTGGCGTCGATGGGCTGACGGTAGGCGCCCTTGAACTCCTCGGCCTTCGCGGTGAGCGCTGCCTCGCGCGCGTCGAGCGCCGCCAGCTGCTGCGCCACCTCGGCCTCGCGCTGGCCGTACTCCGCGTCGACCTGGACCGACTCGGCGTACTTCGAGTCGGCGTCGGCCTTGATCGACGTGCCCTCCTTCTGGATCTCGGCGGCCTTCTGCTCGCCCTTGGACATGCGATCCTCGGAGGTCTTCATCTCCTGCTGGCCCTTGACCGCCTTCTCCTTGCCCTCGACGACCTTGGCCTTGAAGCCGTCCATGTTCATGGCGCCCATGACGGCCTTGGTGATGATGCCGGTCAGGATCTGCTTGCCCCGGTCCATCGCGGCGTTGAAGCGGCCGACGACGCCCTCGAGGAAGAAGCGCTTCACGCGCTGCCAGACGGACGGGTTCTGGGGGAAGCTGGCGGGCTGGACGTTGCCCTTGCCCTGGGTGCCCTCCGCCTTCTCGGACATCCCCGTCGCCTTGCCCTGGACCTCCTCGGCCTTCGTGGCGCCCTCGCCGGCCTTGACCGCGTCCTGGCCGAGCTCGGTGCCCTTCTGGGCATACTTCTGCTTCATGCCCGCGGCGTCGGTCTGGACGCCCTTGCCGAACTCGGCCCACTTGCCGCCGAGCGCCGAGGTCTCCTTGGCCTCGACGATCGCCACCTTGGCCTCGCCGCGGCGGCCCTCGAGGCCCTTCTGCATCTCGAGCAGGACTTCGCGCTGGGCCTTGACCTGGGCGATGGCCTCCATCGCCACCGGGCCCTTCTCGGGCGGGAGGGCGGTGTCGGGGCCGCTGAACGTCTCGGGCGCGAAGATGTTGGCGGCGACCGACTGGCCGGCCGTCTCGCTGCGGGCGGTGACCGAGGCGGAGACGTCGCCGCCGCCGCCGCCGCTGCCCCCGTCGAGGGCGGACAGGGCCGCCGGCAGGCTGGTCGGCGCGGGCGCGGGCGCGGGCGACGGCGCGGGCGGCGGAGGCGGCTGGGTGCCGGGCGCGGGCGCGGGGCTCGGCTGCGTCTGCTGCTCGTCCTGCCCGCTCGAGTAGTCGGGCGTCAGCGCGCGCTTCGCCGGCTTCTCGGCGCCTTCCTTGATGGTCTGGCGCATGCCGCTGCGGATCCAGCGGGAGTAGGCGTTGCCCGCCACGTCGGACGTCGCCGCGTCGAGGCGCCCGCCCTGCACGAGCGCGTCGCCGATGGCCTTGCCGGCGCCGTGCTTCACGACGTTCACCGACTCGGTGACCGCCTCGGCGCCGTGCGTCGCGCCCGGACCGGCGGCGATCGTCGGCTGCGCCGCCGGCACCATCTTCTGCAGCCGGTCGGCGGCGGCCTGGGTCGTCTCGCCGGTCGCGGAGACGTGCCCCGAGTACTCGCGGTAGGGCATGCCGCCGCCCTGGGGCTTCACCACCACCGAGTCCGTGGCCTCGAACTGGGTGTTGACGATCTCGCGGACCTGCCGGTTCTCCTCGCGCCAGGCGCCGAGCATCTCGTCGGTGACGCTCTCCTTGGGGGCCTTGGCGAGAGCCTCGCTGGCGCCGCCCTTCTGCATCAGGCCGCGGTTCACGGCGGTGCCCGCCCAGCGCTGCGCCTGGTCGTTGTGGATGGTGCGCCACATGTCGCGGAAGCTGCCCATCGTGCCGGCGCCGGCCTTCGTGGCGCCGTGGGCGAGCAGGTTGGAGGTCGCGCTCGCGACCCGCTTGCCGCCGAGCTTCGCCACCGTCTTGATGGGGCTCGACAGGCCCGTGCGCACGAGGTTGCGGCTGAGCGAGTCCTTGAACTGGTTGCCGAAGCCCTTCCAGAACTCGGGCTTGCGGACCGACTGCATGAGGCCCTTGGCGCCGGCCTTGCCCGCCTCCTTCATGCCGGCGCGGACGGTGCCGCCGGCGCTCGACAGGCCGATCGAGACGACGCTGGCGCCGATATTGAACAGGTCGTCGACGAACATGGCGCCGTACTGCGCGCCCGACTCGACGCCGGCGATCTTCTCGTACAGCAGGCGGATCAGGCTGATGACCATGTTCAGCGCGGACAGCGCGATGTTGATCGCGGCGCAGGCGATGCCGACGACGGTGCAGACCTCGCCGACCGCCGCCAGGAACGCGCCGATCGGCTGCAGGCCGGGGATGAGGCCGACGAGCGAGAGAAGGCTCGCCCAGAGGCCCACCGTGCTGGCGATGCTGCCCACCGAGTCGACGACCATGCGGACCGTGGCGAGCGTCTTCTGCAGGTTGGCGATGGCGCCTTCGCCGTAGATCGACTTCTCGCCCCAGATCTTGTCGAACTGCTCGGCCTTGCCCTTGCGCCAGTCGCCCGAGATGGGGCCGAGGACCGCCTGGCTGAGCGCGGAGACCATGCTGGCGCCGAAGCCCTTCGACTCCTTCGCGCCGGAGGTCGCGCCCTGCTCGACCACCGGGCCGGTGGCCGTCGCCGAAGCGTCGTGGGCCTCCGTCTGGTTGGCGGCCATGACCTCTTCGAGCACGAGCTGGTCGTAGGTGCACATCGGCGCGGGGGCGGGCGGTCCCACGGGCGCACCGCCGCCCGGCCCGCCCGCTTCGACCTCGGGGCCCTTCTGCTCGGGGCCCTTCTGTTCGGGCCCCTTCTGCTCGGGGCCCTTCTGGCCGGGCGCCTTCTGGCCCTTCTGCTCGGGGCCCATCGCGCCCCCGCCGACGGGATCGGCGCCCTTCTGGTCGACGGGCGCCGCCGGCTCGGGGCCGAGCGCGTCGAGGCGCTGCATCTCGGCGCCCTTCTCGGCGACGACCGGCGCCGGCGCGGCGTTCGGATCCTCGCCCTCGGCCTGCGACTGCTCCGCCTCCACGCGCCACTGATCGGCGAGCTCGGCGCCGTCGGCCCTGCCGCGCACGAAGGACTGCTGCAGCAGCCGGCCCTGGTCGACACCCGCGGGGGTGCCGGCGGGCGTGCGGCTCACGAGGTCCTGGGACTCGCCGCCGGCCAGCTGCCGCGTGTAGTCGCGGCCGGCCTCGCGCATCGTCGCGTCCTGGTGCTCGTCGGCCTGGTCGTCGCCCTGGGGCGCCGTCGTGCGCTTGGGGGCCTGCCGCTGAAGACGATCGTCCTCGTCGAGGAACTGGTTACCCACCGGCGACCCCCGTTCGCACGCCAAACGGGCCGATTATGGTCGGGGCCTCTCGCCGGGACAACGACGTTCGGTCAGGGCTTCGGCAGGCACTCTTCGTCGGAGGCGGGATCGGGGAAGAGGAGGCGCTCCGGCGGGAAGTCGCGGCAGGCCGTCCGGCACTCGTCGTCGCTGGCGTAGTTCCCGCAGTGGGCGCCCATCACGCGGCAGTACTTGTCGCAGCGGCTGCCGCAGTGCAAGGGGTTGTAGGCCTCGCTGTGCGGGCAGTGCGTGGCCGGGTCCAGCGTCGCCGGGTAGCTCGCGTGGTAGGCGCGGCACTGCACCGAGTCGTCCTCGGTCTTCCAGCCCGCGAAGTCGCCCTCCTTGTCGAAGAAGGCGCAGGTGGCGAGGCAGATCTCGCGGCTCTCGTAGACCGCCGGCTTCGTGCAGCCGGGCGTCTCCGGGTCGCAGAGGGCGCTGCAGTTGCGGTCGACCTGGTCGCAGTAGGCCTCGCACACGTCGCCGCACCGGCCGGCGCCGAGCATGCTCGCCCCCGGGCAGTGGGTGGCCGCGTCGTCCTGCGCGCGGCGGGCGAAGCCGATGCGGCAGGCGAGGCTGTTCTCGCTGGCGCTCCCCGCGCTCACCGGCTTCGGGAAGGCGGCGCAGCTGCCGAGGCACGCCTCGGTGTCGCCGGCGGGGTAGGCGTCCGGGCAGGCCTTCGTCACGAGCCGGCAGTAGGTCGTGCAGCTGTCGACGCACACGCCGCCGCCCACGAAGCCCGCAGGCGGGCAGGCGGAGGCCTCGCCGCCGGCGGCCCGCGCGGCGAACGTGAGGCGACACTGGAGGGTGTCCCCGTCGGTGTCGCCGAACGCGCCGTCGTCCTTGTACTCGTTGCAGCGGGCGCGGCACGCCGCGAGGGCGGCGCCCGGATCGCCGCCCGGCAGCTCGCCCGGGCAGTGCTCGGCGAGCGTGGCGCAGTAGACCTCGCACGGGCTGCCGCAGCCCTCGGCGCCGGCGGGCACGTCGATGCACTGCTTGAGCTTCGGATCGGCGATGCAGCCGGCCAGCAGCAGCGCGAACAGCGGGACGGCGCGTCTCACCATGTGAAGCCCACTCCGAGCGGGGCGCGGGAGGCGGCGGGGGGCGTCGTCGCGTCGCCGTCGCCGCGGAACAACAGCCAGACGCCGGTGGCGACGGCGGCGCCGGCGACGCCCCAGGCCACGTAGCTCAGCGTGCGGCGCTGCTCGAACGTGTCGACGACGTCGTCGCGCTCGCCGCCGGGCGACAGCGTCTCGGCCTCGTCCCGCCGGTCGATCGCGCTGGCGGTGAGCACGCCGCCCGCGGCGAGGGCGGCGGCGCCGGCCCCGAAGGCCACCCAGGGCCACGGATCGATCGGCTCGGGCGGCGGCTCGACGACGCCGCTCGCCGTGAACGTCGGCGCGGCGAAGGCGAAGGACACCGTGGCGCCGGCGCCTGCCTCGACGACCACCTCGCGGGACTGCGGGGGCTGGCCGGCCAGCGTCGCCTCGGCGGTGTAGCGTCCGGGCGGCACGCGCTCGCGGGAGAAGGGGCAGGGCTGCGCCGCCTCGACGAGGCCGGGGATGCGCACGACCGCGCCGGGCTGGGTGCACGAGACGGAGAGCGCGCCGAAGGTGCGCTGCTCGAGCGCCTGCACTGCGCGGAGGGCGCGCGCCTTGCGGTGCGGGTCGTCGGGCAGCTTGTCGTACGCCTCGTAGGCGGCGAGCGCCTCCTGCGGCCGGTTCAGCTCCTCGTAGCAGCGCGCGATGTTGAAGCGCACCTGCGCCAGGGCCGGATCGTTGGCGGCGGCGGTGATCTGCTCGGCGGCGCGCAGCTCGGTCAGCGCCGCTTCGTAGGCGCCCGCGCGGAAGTGTCCGGCGGCGGCGTCGATGTGCTGCTGCGCCGCGGCGAGGCCCGCCCTGCCGGGCTCGGCGGGCGGAGCGTCGGCCGGCGGCGGCGTCGTGGCGCCGGCCGGTGCGGCGAGGGCGCAGGCGAGGGCGGCGGCGATGAACCGCATTCAGAACTCCGGGACGACGAGCTTCTCGTCGGCGGGCGCGCTCGGCGGCACGGGCCGCGGATCGGGTCTGGGCTCGGGGGCCGGGCGCGCGGGCCGCGCGGCCGAGGAGGGCGTGGCGGCGACGCGGGCGGCGCCGGGCGCGACGAGGCTCGCGGCGAGGCCGGGCGCCGGGGCCGCGGAGACCGGCGGCGCCGCGGGGGCGACGCCGTCCGCCACCGGCGGCGGCGCGGCGGCGAGGCCCGCGTCGGGGACCGGCGGCGGCGGGGCGACCGGAGGCGCCGCGGCGATCGCGGCCGCGCTCCCCGGCGCGGCGATCGCGGCCGCGCTCCCCACCGCCGGCGCTGCCGCGGGCGGCGCTTCCGTCCCCGTCGATCCCGGCCCGAACAGCAGCCAGCCGCCCGTCGCCAGCGCGAGCGCCGCGACCGCGACGAGCGGCCAGCGTCGCGGCGCCGGCGCGGGCGCCTCCACCGCGACGACCCCGGCGAACTCCCGCGACGTCCCGCCGTCGCCCCGCGGCGGCGCGACGGCGGTCGTCCGGCGCGCGGCGGTCGCCTCCGATGCCGGCGCCTCGGGCGGCGGCGCGGTCGGTGCGATCGCCGCGGTGTGGCGCGACGGACCGCCCTGCGGCTCGGCCCCGGACACGGTCGCCAGGGCCGGCGACGCGCCGCTGGCCGACCGGACCTCCTCGGACACCTCCGCCAGCGCCGTCTGCGCCAGCGCGTCGGAGGGCCCGGCCGCGGAGCGCGGCGCCGACGGCGGCCGCGACGCCGTGAACGCCACCTCGGGGAAGGCGTCCTGCAGGGCGCGCGACATCTCGCCGGCGGACTGGAAGCGGCGCGCCGGGTCCTTCTCGAGCGCGCGCCGGATCGCCGCGTCGAGCGCCGGGCGGACGCCGAGCGCCGGGGCGAAGGGCGGCGGCGCCTCGGTGAGGTGCGCCACCAGGATCTGGATCGCCGACCCGTTCTCGAAGGGCGCGCGGCCCGCGAGCAGCGTGTAGCCGACGACGCCCAGCGAGTACAGGTCGGCGCGCGCGTCGACGTCCTCGGCCCGCGCCTGCTCCGGGGCCATGTAGCGGGGCGTGCCGAGCACCATGCCGTCGACCGTCTCGACGGTGTCGGGGGCGGCGTCGGTGCGGCGCAGCACCTTGGCGATGCCGAAGTCGAGGACCTTGACCGCCTCCTCACCGAGCGCGCTCTCGATGAGCATGATGTTCGCCGGCTTCAGGTCGCGGTGGACGATGCCGATCGCGTGGGCCTCGGCGAGCGCCCGCAGCGCGTGCACCAGCACGAACGCGGCGCGCACCTGCTCCATCGGCCCCCGGGCGGTCACCTGGTCGAGCGTGCGGCCGTCGAGCAGCTCGAAGACCATGTAGAGGGTGCCGTCGGCCTCCTCGCCGTAGTCGTGCAGGGTGACGACCGCCGGATCGCGGAGCTGCGCGACGGCGCGCGCCTCGCGGAAGAACCGCGCGGCGACCTCCTTCGACTCGGCGTGCCCCGGACGGATGAGCTTGAGCGCGACGGCGCGGCCCACCGGCCGCTGCACGGCGCGGTACACGGCGCCGAAGCCGCCGACGCCCAGGATCTCGCAGACTTCGTACTTGCCGGCGATCACCCGGCCGACGGCGGACGCTTCGCTGTCCTCGTGGGCCATGCGTGCATTCCGCCGATGGAGAGAGGTGGCGTCAAGAAGGTTCGATGTTCGACATTTCATCGGTCGTTCGGCGTACCCTGCCGCTCCGGAGGTCGGAATGCGGAACGTTGGAGCGAGTTGGTTGTGGGCGGCGGCGCTGGGCGTCGCGGGGTGCGGCGCGAGCGACGACGGCGGCGAGTCGATTCCCGTGGCCGCCGACGCGGGTCTCGACGCCGACGCCGCGAAGAGCCCCGAGCCGGGACCGGATCCCGACGCGGCCGTCGCCGCCCCCGACGCCGAGGCGCCCGCGCCCGACGCGGCGCCCGAGCCCGACGCCGCGCCCCCGCCGCCGGGCCTCGCCGTGCTCGGCGACGGCGCCCACACCGTCGACGCCGTCGACCTGAAGCGCATCGCCGGCCGCCTCGAGGGCCTCGACGAGCCGCGCGACCTCGGCATCAACCCCGAGGCGCCCGAGCAACTCTGGATCCTCAACCAGGCCCAGGAGTCGATGGTCGTCGTCTTCGACCACGGCGAGCCGGGGCAGCGCGCGCGCAAGTACCGCAGCCGCGGCGGCACGCACTTCATGCCGCGGGGCGCCGGCCTCGCCTTCGGCCAGCCCGGCTTCATGGCCACCGTGCACGAGGAGAGCGAGATCACCCAGCCGACGACGCCGGAAGACTTCATGGGTCCGACGCTGTGGCCGACCGATCTCGAGCTCTTCGACGCCGGCCACGCCTCGCACCTCGACATGCTCCACAACAGCCCGGACGCGGTGGGCATCGCCTGGGACACGGGCAACGCCTACTGGGTGTTCGACGGCTACCACCGGGCGCTGGCGCGTTACGACTTCGGCCGGGACCACGGCCCCGGGCAGGAGGACCACTCCGACGGCGAGGTGCTGCGCTACGCCGAGGGCGAGGTCGGCTACGTGGAGAACGTGCCGAGCCACCTTGCGTTCGACGCGGCGAGCAAGCTGCTGTACGTCGCCGACACCGGCAACGGCCGCGTCGCCGTGCTCGACACGCAGACGGGGCGCCGCGGGCGGCCGATCTTCCCCAACTACGACGGCGGCACGCAGTACCACGTCAACGACGCCGACATCCGCACGCTCGTCGACGGCCTCGAGCGTCCGAGCGGCATCGCGCTCCACGACGGCGTCCTGTTCGTGGGCGACAACGGCACCTCGAAGCTGTACGCCTACGACCTCGACGGCCGGCTGCTCGACTGGCTCGATCTCGGGAGCCACGTGCGCGCAGGCGGCCTGATGGGCATCGAGGTCGACGCCCAGGGCCGCGTCTACGTCGTCGACGGCGTCGGCGACGCCGTCCTCCGCATCTCCGCCCGCTGACCCCCCGCTACGCCCGCCGCTTCAGCACCCGCTCCACGAATTCCTCGTGCCGGCCGATGCGCAGGTCGGCCTGCGTCGCGTCGGCGATGCGGCCGTCGCGCTCGATCAGGTAGCTGACGCGGCGGACGCCGAAGCCGAGCGGTCCGTCGACGTCGTAGGCGCGCACGACCGCCTTCTCGGGATCGGCGACGAGCGCGAACGGCAGGCGGTGGGCCTCGCGAAACTTGCGGTGGCTCGCCTCGTCCTGCGGGCTGACGCCGAGGACGCGGATGCCGGCGGCCACGAGGTCCTCGTGGGCGTCCCGGAACATGCACGCCTCCTTGGTGCAGCCCGGCGTGAAGTCGGCCGGGTAGAAGTAGAGGACGAGCGGCCCCTCGGCGAGCAGGTCGCGCAGGCGGAGGGCGCGGCCCTGGTCGTCGGTGGCGGTGAAGTCGGGGGCGATGGTGCCGATGGCGAGCATGGGCCGGACGGTGCCGCGTCTCGCGCCCGCTGGCAAGCGTCGTCGCGCCGCCCGTCCGCCGGCGACGGAAATTCACGCTCCGCCCCCTCGGAATCCTGCCGGCCACCTCCGCAAGTCATTGCAACAAAAGGGCTTTCCTCGATGGCGCCCGCCTTGCACCGGGGGCGCCCCGTCACGTCTTCGGAATGGGGAGAGTCGAGATGGTGCGTGCGATCGGCGCGATGGTGATCGGGTTGCTGCTGGCCGCTTGCGGTTCGGCGTCTTCGGAGGGCGACGAGGGCGGGGGCGGCGCCGGCGGGGGGATCGGCGGCGGCGGCGGCGGCGGCGGCGAGGGCGGCGGCGGCGGCCCGGCCCTGCGCTGCATCGACCTTCGCGCCGATGCGGCCTGCGCCGCGCGCGAAGACTGTGCGGTGAGCGACGGTCGCTGCGTCGCGGCCGCCGACGCGCCCTGTGGCGATCTGCGCG
The DNA here is from genome assembly GCA_963169045.1 of Myxococcota bacterium. Classification (GTDB taxonomy): domain Bacteria; phylum Myxococcota_A; class Bradymonadia; order UBA7976; family UBA1532; genus CAUJDF01. The sequence goes on along the minus strand of CAUJDF010000048.1, from coordinate 87,010 downwards.
CGGCGCAGTGCGGCGGCCGCGAGGACTGCGCCGCGCGCCTCGACGTGTTCGGCGAGTTCGCCGAGTGTCGCGCGCTCGAGGCGGTGCCCTGCGCCGACCTCGACGAGGGCCGCTGCGGCCGCCGCGACGACTGCGCCTGGAACGGCGCCGCCTGCGCCGCGCTGGCGCCGACCTGCGACGCGCACGCCAGCGAGGCCGCGTGCGCCGGCGCCGACTGCCACTGGTGGCAGGACGCCTGCCACGACGAGCCGGCGCCGGCGCCGTGCAGCCACGCCGACCAGGCGACGTGCGAGGCCGACGCCGAGTGCCGCTGGACGAACGACCGCTGCCGCGTGAAGCCACCCGAGCCGCCGGCGTGCGATCGGCTCGCCGAGGGCGCCTGCCACGCGCGCCCGGACTGCCGCTGGAACGGCCGCGCCTGCGAGGTCGATCCCGAGCAGGTGCCGTGCTCGGCCCTCGGGGCCAACGCGTGCGCCGCCCGCTTCCAGTGCGCCTGGGATCCCGTGGGCCTCGTGTGCATCGACCGGCCGAACGGGTCGTGCAACGCGCTCGGCGAGCAGGGGTGCCGCGCCCGCCCCGACTGCGCCCCGCGCTACGCGCCGCCCACCGCCGAGTGCGACGAGTGCGACGGCCAGAGCAGCGAGCGCTGCGAGTGCGAGCCGCGCTTCGCGAGCTGCGGGCCGCGCGTCGCCGAGTGCGGCAGCGTGCCCGTCGACGCCTGCGAGGCGACGCCCGGCTGCCACGTGGAGCAGACGGGCCCCTGCGGCGAGGCGCCGTGCGACTGCGATCCGGTCGACCCCGACTGCCAGTGCCGCGGCGTCGAGGAGTGCGTCTCGGTGTGCGTCAACGACGACCCGAACGCCTGCGGCCAGCGCACGCCGGCCCAGTGCGAGGCCGACGCGCTGTGCGAGCTCCACGAGCGGCAGGTGTGCGAGGGCGACGCCGACGTGCCCGGGTTCGCGATCCCCGATCCGCCGGTGTGCGAGGTCGAGACGTCCTGCCTGCCCGCCCGCCCTTGACGCACGCCCCGCGGCGGGGCGAAATGCGCGGCCATGCCCGACATCCCCGAGCGCCCGTTCTCCGCCGAAGAGGTCCTGCGGCACCGGGGACCGTTGATCCGTCTCCTGCTCGACGAGCGCGGCGAGCCGACCGGCGCCCTGGCGGCGGCGCGGATCGACGCGCCGCCGGCGCGCTTGTGGACGCTGCTCGACGACGTCGAGAGCTACGGCGGGCGGGTGCCGATGGTGCACCGCGTCGACCGCACGGGCGATCGCCTCGCGCTCCAGCTCCGCTTCCGCATCGCGCTGTTCTCGGTGGGCTTCGCGTTCGACGCGACGGTGCACCGCGATCCGGGGCGGCGCCTCGAGCTGCGCTGGGTGCAGGGGGAGCCGCGCAACGTGCTCGTGCGCTACGAGCTCGACCCGCTCGACGGCGGCCGGGCGACGTTGCTGCACGTGGCCGTGGCGTTCGACATCGACTCGCTCGGGTGGCTCGCGAAATACTTCTTGAAGCATCACCCGGAGATCCGGTTCGGCGTGCTCACGGGCGCGGCGCTGACGCTGCTCGACGCGATGGAGCGGGCGGCGACCGGGCGTCCGGCGGCGTAGGAGGAGGAGCGATGCGCGCGTGGTGGTTGGGGCTCGGGCTCGCGCTGGCGCTGGTCGCCTGTGACGACGACGGCGACGGCGGTCAGGGTGGTGCGGGCGGCGCCGGCGGTATCGGCGGCGCCGGCGGCGCGGGCGGTGCCGGTGGCGTCGGCGGTGTCGGTGGCGCCGGCGGTGTCGGTGGCGCCGGCGGTCAAGGCGGCGCCGGTGGCGTCGGCGGGGAAGGCGGAAGCGGCGGTGCCGGTGGCGGCGGCGGTCAAGGCGGCGCCGGCGGAAGCGGCGGCGCCGGTGGCGTCGGCGGCGCCGGTGGCGTCGGCGGCGAAGGCGGACGCGGCGGCGAAGGCGGAAGCGGCGGCGCCGGTGGCGTCGGCGGCGAAGGCGGAAGCGGCGGCGAGGGGGGCGCCCCCGGCTCCTTCGCGCGCTTCGAGCTTCGCCGTGCGGCGGGGCCGTGCGCGCCCGGAGAGGACTGCGAGGGATTCTTCGAGCTCACGGCCGGCGGCCGCTTCCGCGTCGACTACTTCGGCGACGCCGGCGGCGGTGTCCGCGAGGCCGAGATCCTCGGCGAGGACCTCCAGCGCGCCGCCGTCGTCCTCAGCGATCCGGCGCTCATCGCCCTGCTCGACCAGGAGGGCGAGCTCTGCCCGGCGCCCGCCGACGTCTTCGAGGAGATGACGCTCGAGGCGGGCGGCATGACGTTCGCGCACGCCACCACCGGCTGCGGCCAGATGCCGCTCCAGTCGGCGCGCAACGTCCTTCAGGGCCTCGCCGATCTGTACCTGCCGCGCCCGGAGTGAGTCAGATGTCGGTGCCGCCCCAGCCGCGGGGCGGCGCCAGATCGCGGTCGCGCATCATCCGCCGCATCATCTCGTCCATCAGATCGCGCATCTCCGCGGGATCCTGACCGAGCCCGCGTCGCCCGGCCGGCGGACGGCCGGCGTGCAGATCGGCGGGACGCTCGCCCAGCGTCGCCTCCACCTGGCCGCGCTCGCCGCGGTGGACGCGCCGCACCGTGAGCGTCTCGCCGGCCTTCCGACTGCGGATGAAGTCGGTGATGTCGGGGGCTTCGCTGCCCGCGGGCCGCCCGCGCGGCGACTCCACGTTCAGCAGGACGTCGTTCACGGCGAGCCCGGCCTTCTCGGCGGGCGACCCCTCGAGCACGCCGACCACCAGCGCGCCTTCGCGCGCGCCGAGCCTCAGGTGCTCGCGCAGCGCGTCGGGCACCGGGGCCAGCTCCACACCGAGGAAGCCGCCGGCGTTCACCGCGATCGCCGTGGGCCCGAGGCCCCCGAGCGGGTGCGCGAGCGGCGGAAGCCCGCGTTCCTTCAACGCTCTCTCGACGTCGGCCGTCGACCCCACCGGCACCTTCTCGCCGTCGATCGTCAGCGCCAGCCGCTCGACGCCGTCGGCGAGACGCCGCTCGAGCTCGACGCGCCGGCCCCCGAGCGTCTGCTCGAGGCGGGTGGTGACCTCCTCCTTGCCCTTCCCGTCGGCGCGGGCGCACCCGGGCAACGCGGCCACGGCGAGCGCGCCCGCGAACAGCAGGCGCACCGTGCGCCCGATGTCGCGAACCATCGTCACACCTCCTGTCGCGTCCGGCATGAACACGGGAGGCGGCGGGCGGGATTCCCGGCGGTCAGAGCCCGGACTGGAGCAGCTCGAAGAGCCCGAGCAGCGTGTCGAACAGCTGCGCGTTGTCTCGCTGCGGGTACTCGGCGAGGCGGGCGCGGTACTGCGGCAGGTGGTCGAGGAAGGTGCGGACGCCGAGCTCGTCGAGCGCCTCGTCCTGCAGGCCGTAGCCGAGGTGCTCGACGTAGCGCGCGTTCATGACCTGCTCGAACTGCCCGCGCACCGGCGTCGCCAGCACCGGCTTGCGCAGGTGCAGCGCCTCGCCGAGCAGCGTGAAGCCCGCCGAGCAGATCACGCCGCGGCTCGAGGCGAGGTCGGCGACGAAGCCCGCCTCCGAGAACGGCAGGAACGTGAGGTTGCCGTCGACCTCGGGCGCCTTCAGGTCGCGGCGCAGGCCGTACACGCGGAACGGCACGTCGCCGAACTGCTTCAGCACCGCGGGCAGGTCCTGGAACGTCGGGCTCGTCTGGTACACGAGCACGTGGTCGCCGTCACCGGGCCGCGCCGCCAGGATCTCGTCGCGCAGGATGGGCGGCACGACGGTGGTGCGCTCCTTCCGCGGCGGGGCGTCGAAGAAGCTGGTGACGACGTAGCGCCAGGCGGTCGGGATCTTCGCCTTGATGATGCTCTTGGCGAGGCGCCACTCGGCCTTGCGGCCGCGCAGGATCTCGGGCGGATGCCACAGCCGCCGCACGGCCTGGATGTTGTCGACGCAGATCACCGGGATCTGGTGGTTGTGGCCGTACAGCGCCGACCATGTCTCGAAGTCGGAGACGACCACGTCGGGCCGGAACGCGTCGGCCATCTCGAAGTAGCGCCGCACGTTCTCGGGCCAGCCGGCGGCGGCGCCGCGCAGGAGCTCCGCCGCGGTGCCGCGCTTGCTGACCTCGTTGTCCTCCATGACCATCGACATCCCCCAGATGCGGTTCACGCCCGTGAACCGCGCGGTGAGGAAGTCGTAGGCCCTCCCCGAGGCGACGATCTGGATCTCGTGGCCCCACTCGAGCAGCTTCGGCAGGACCACGCTGGTGCGGATGGCGTGGCCCATGCCGTCGCCGACGACGCCGTAGAGGATGCGCATGCGGTGCGTGTAGCAGCGCCGCGCGGCCTCGCACAAGTGGTACCCTGGCGCTCCTTTGGACGCGGAGGACGCGTGGACGACCGGGAGCTCGCCGAGGCGCTGGGCATCTCTCTCGAGCGGCTCGATCGCTGGCTCGTGAAGAAGCGCGTGCCGGGGCGGACGGGCAGCCGCGAGCTCTTCCCGCAGCTCGTCGAGGAGGCGAAGGTCGCTTACCGGGCCGGGGAGCTCGGTCCGCCGCGCAAGGCGCGAAGATCCGTGGTTTCCGAAGGAAACCGCGCCCCCGTGGTTTCCGAAGGAAACCGCGCCCCCGTGGTTTCCGAAGGAAACCGCGCCCCCGTGGTCTCCGAAGGAAACCGCGCCCCCGTGGTCTCCGAAGGAAACCGCGCCCCCGCCCCGCCGCCGCTCGACGAGACGTCCGGCGCGGCGCCCGCTGCGGGGACGCTCGCCGCCGCAGACACCGCGCCTTCGCCCCCGCCCGACGCCGCCGGCGAGGGGACGTGGCGGTTCTACGCGAAGGAGGCCGAACGCCTGCGCGCCGAGCTCCGCGCGCGCGACGAGACGATCGCCGCCCTCGAGGCGCAGCGCGCGCCGACGCCCGCCACGCACCGCCCGGCCCGCGAGGCCGCCGCCGGCATCCCGCCCCCGCCCGACCCGCTCGGCGCGCGCCTCACGTCGGCCGGCCTGCACCGCTCCGAGACACAGGCGGCCGCCCTGCGCGCGCTGCTCGCCCGGCCGGGCGTCGCCCCCCGCATCCTCGAGCTGCTCTCCGTCCGCCGCGGACGCGACCTCGAGAAGCTGATACAGCGGTACGTCCGCCGCGTCTGCGACGACGCCCGCTGCCGCGCGCTCGCCGCCGACGAGGGCGTCGACGTCGTCCCGACCGCGCCCGAGGAGTGCGAGGTGTGCGCCGGCAGCGACAACCGCCGTGAGTTCGCGATGATGCGCCGCGCCTGCCTCGCCGCCGACCGTCGCCGCCTCGTCATCGTCGGCGGCGCCGACGACACCCGCGCCGAGCTCGGCCGCTTCTCGCGCGACCTCCCCGAGCTCGACCTGCGCTTCGTGCGCGGCGACGCGACCGTCCTCGAGAACGAGGCCCGCAGGCACCTCGCCGGCGCCGACATCGTCGTGATCTGGGGCGGCACCGTCCTCGACCACAGCGTCAGCACGCCGTACCAGAAGCTGGCCGACCAGTTCCCGAACGTCCTGCTCGTCAAGATGGCCGGGCGCCAGCGCGGCATCGCCTCGATGGCCCGCGCCGTCCGCGAGCGCCTCGCCGCCGCCCCGTAGCATCCGCCGCCTTGCGCCGGCGCGCTTCCGCTTCCTATCCTCGCCGCCCGGCGGCTGGCGCGGCAGGTCTCGACAAGGGGAATGCGGGGATGGCGACGAGGATCGCGTGGACGCTGGCGTGTGCGCTGGCGTTGGGGGCGGCGGGATGCGGCGAGTCCGGCGGCGACGGCGGCGCGGGAGGCGACGGCGGAGCCGGGGCGGAGGGCGGTCACGGCGGCGCGGGCGGTCACGGCGGCGCAGGCGGCCACGGCGGCGCGGGCGGCCACGGCGGTCAGCACGCGCCGCACTGGACGTACGAGGGCGAGACCGGTCCCGAGCACTGGGGCGACCTCTCGCCCGAGTGGGCCGCCTGCCGCGACGGCACCGAGCAGTCGCCGATCGACCTCTCGCTCGAGGTCGCGCCGTCCAACCACCCCGAGATGCGCTTCGACTACGCGGAGAGCCCGCTGGACCTGGTCAACAACGGGCACACGGTCCAGGTCGACTACGCGCCGGGCAGCACGCTGACGGTCGGCGAGCGGACGTGGACGCTGGTGCAGTTCCACTACCACGCCCAGAGCGAGCACACCGTCGAAGGCATCCCGCTGCCGATGGAGCTGCACTTCGTGCATCGCGACGACGCCGGCGCGCTCGCCGTGGCGGGCGTCTTCGTCGTCGAGGGCGAGGCCAACGAAACGCTCGAGGTGATCCGGGCCCACCTGCCGACCGAGGCCGGCGAGACGGCCGACGTCCCCACCGCGACGGTCGATGCCGCCGGGCTCCTGCCGGCGGGCCACGCCTCGTGGCGCTACGACGGCTCCCTGACCACGCCGCCGTGCGCCGAAGGCGTGAGCTGGTTCGTGATGTCCGAGCCCATCTACGCCTCCGCGGACCAGATCGCCGCCTTCACCGGGCTCTTCGAAGGCACGGCGCGCCCCACGCAGCCGCTCCACGGCCGCCACGTCGAGGGGCCGCACTGGAGCTACGACGGCGAGACGGGCCCCGAGCACTGGGCGGAGCTCTCGCCCGTCTGGTCCACCTGCGGCGAAGGGCAAGCCCAGTCGCCCATCGACATCCCCGACGTGCCGCCCGCCGAGGCGCCCGAATTCGAGTACGCGACGGCCTCGGTGGACCTCGTCGACAACGGGCACACCCTCCAGGCGAGCTTCGAGCCGGGGAACCGGATGACGGTCGGCGACTCGGATTGGGAGCTCGTGCAACTGCACTTCCACGCGTCGAGCGAGCACACCGTGCAGGGCGCGAGCTATCCGCTCGAGATGCACCTCGTGCACCGCGACGGCGCCGGCGCGCTGGCGGTGGTCGGCGTCTTCTTCGAGCCCGGCGAGATGAACCTGGCGCTCGGCGCGCTCTTCGCGCAGCTGCCGGCGCCCGACGGGGAGGCCGGCGCGCCGCCGCCGCCCCCGGAGCTCGACCCGTCGGCGCTGCTGCCCGCCGACCGCGCCGCCTGGCGCTACGATGGCTCGCTGACGACGCCCCCCTGCGCCGAGGGCGTGCGCTGGTTCGTGATGAAGACGCCCGTCGCGGCCGATCCCGGGCAGCTCGCGGCGTTCACGGCCCGGTACGACCACAACAACCGCCCCGCCCAGCCCCTCGGCGACCGACAGGTGCTCGGCGAGCGGCGCTGACCGTCAGACCCAGGCGTAGGCTTCGGGATCCCAGCGGCGCCAGGCGTCGCCCTGCCGCATGAACAGCTCGCGGACGCCGGCCTCGACCTTGAAGCGCGCGAGCGTGAACTTCCCCGCGAGCGTGGCGGCGTCCTCGATGCGCGCCGCCGCCTCCGGCTCGGCGATCTGGTGGAACGTCGCCTCGAGCGTCGCGCCGTCGGCCACGATGCTGATGAAACCGTGCAGGCTGAGCTTCGCGTAGCCCAGCGTCGGGTTGGGCCGCGAGCGATCGTCCATGACCAGCGTCTCGGCGATGCTCGCCAGCACCGGCCCGCCGCTGTTCGCGAGCACGGGATCCGCCGACGCCTGCCGCGTCAGCAACGTCTGGTACGTGCCCGACGAGACGGCGCCCGTGACGAGCTCGACGATCTTGCGGTCCGGCGCCATGGAGGGGCGCGGCGTGCCGGCGAAGAACGCGTGGATGTCGCCGGTGACCGCGACGACGTTGTCGACCTCGCCGAGCTGGCCGAGCACGAGATCGCGACGGTTCGGCAGGCCGTCCCAGTCCTCGGCCGACAGCACGAAGAGCTCGCGGAAGCCCTCCGGCGCGAAGTTGCGCAGGTCCACGCGCCGCGACGTGAGCGTGTACTCGTTGCCCCAGATCTTCCAGGTGCGGTCCGAGCCGCGCATGGTCTCGAGGAACCAGCGCTCCTGGTCCTCGCCCATCGCCTGCTCGCTCCGGCCGTTCGACTCCGTCCACAGCACCTTCGCGTACAGGTCGAAGGCCTGGCCCGACACGAGGTAGCGCGATCCGATGATGCCGTAGCGGGCGATCTTGAAGAGACCGCGGTACGCGAGCCCGCGCGGCAGCCCGGCGGGCTCGATCGGCGGCAGCGCGCCGCCTTCGATCGTGTCGTTGATGAACGGCACGCTCATGGGGCCGCGCACCACCTCCTCGGGGACGGCCGCGTCGCGCAGCGCCTGCGCATAGGCGCCACCTTCGTGCGTGTCGACGTCGACGTAGGGCACGAGGAAGTCGGGCAGGTCCGGCTGCACCGCCTGGATGCGCTCCTGCGTGAGCGCGATGGCCCCGGGGAAGGCGTCCTCGGGCACGAGGTGGTCCGAGCGCCACGTCCGCAGGTCGGTCATGACCAGGTGCACGTGCCGCCCGAACGTGAGGTCGCGGAAGATCTCGAGGTCGCCGGGGAAGTCGGCCGCCGGGTCGTAGCGGAACTCCGGTCCCGCCTCGTAGTCGACCGGCATGTACTCGAACCACGCCTGGTTCGCGGCCTTGCGGCGCTGCACGTCGGTCTCGTCCTGCGCGCCGTCGAAGTAGGTCGCCGTGGCGCCCCAGCAGTCGTCGGAGAACTCGTGGTCGTCCCACGTGGGGACCATCGGGAAGAGCTCGTGCGCGCGCTGCAGGTCGGGATCGCCGCGGTAGATCTTGTACAGATCCCGGTAGTTGCTCAGCGACTTCGCGGCGAAGTACTCGTTCTCGGTGCCCGCGTTGAAGACGATCGCCTCCGCCGGCGCCGAGAACACGACCGCGCGCTCGGGCGTCGTGTCCTGGAACGTGCGGTCGCCCGTCGTCTCGTAGATGTAGTCCCCGAGGTGGACGAAGAAGTCCAGGTCCATCGTGGCGAGCTGCCGGTACACGTTGTAGTAGCGCCCGTTGAAGTCCTGGCAGGAGACGACGGCGAACCGGACGGGCACGTCGGCGTCGGGCGCGGCGGCGGTCTTCGCGCGGCCGGTGCGGCTGGCGAACGTGGCGCCGTCCACCTGCACGAGGAAGCGGTAGTAGTACGTGGTGCCGGCGGTCAGTCCGGCGACGCGCGCCTTGACGCAGTGGTCGGACGCGGGGGACGCGGTCAGCGCGCGTGTGGCGGCGCCGTCGAGGCTCACGCACTGCGCGAACTGCTCGTCGAGCGCCAGCTCGAGCTCGACGGGCACGTCGGCGCCGGCGCGCGCCTCGTCGACCACGCGCGTCCACAGGATGAAGCCGTCGGCGCGCGGATCGCCCGACGCGACCGACTGCGGGAAGTACCGTTCGCCGGCCTCGACCGCCCGCGGCGGGCACTCGCCGCCGCCGCCGCCGCCCGCGCCGCCACCGCCGCCACCGCCGCCCGCCCCGCCGCTCCCGTCGTCGTCGCCGCCGTCGTCGTCGCAGGCCGCCGCCGTGAGCAGCGCGCCGGCCGAGACCAGCGTCGCCCTGAGAAAATCGCGTCGCTTCATGGACATGCCGCCGCTCCCTCCGTCTGTCCCCGACGGCCGCGGAGTGTACACTGGCGCCCACGTCCGCCGAGAGGGTTTCCATGTACGCGCTGCTGCTCGCCACGTTCATCCTCGCCGCGCCCCCCGGCGACTTCGCGCCCCGCTACGGCGACCGCGAGACGTTCACCGCGCGCTACGTGGTGGACCCGCTGCGGGGCGGCAAGGACCTGCAGGCGGTCATGCTGCTGCGGGACGACGGCGAGGCGTGGCTGCGCGCGTACCGGCCCATCCCCGACGAGTACCGTTTCATCGACCGCCTGGTGGTGGTGACCGGGCGCCCGTACTGGCCGTCGCCGCACGTGCAGGCGGTGGGCGGCACCCACGTCGACGTCGAGAAGATCGATCTCGCGCCGGGCGAGGCGCCCCACCCCGGGCCGTACGACCTGATGCCGGCGCCGCCCGAGGCGGCCGACCTGCCTTCGCTCGCGAAGCGCGCGAAGCTGTGGGTCCGCGCCGTCGGGCGGCTCGCCGAGGTCACCCCCGGCAAGGAGCGCTACGACCCCTCGACGGCGGTGCTCGAGCTCGCCGACGGCCACCGCGTCGCGGTGCTCGCCATCTCGCCGGGGGACGTCGAGGCCTGGAAGGCGCTCGCCGGCCAGCCGGTGACGATCACCGGGCGCGTGAAGCCCGCCGAGAAGCCCGAGGCGCTCGCGCTCTGGGGCCGCGTCGCCGCCTGCCCCGGCGTCGCCCCCCGCTGTGGCATGGAGGACCCGCGCCGCGCCCCCAAGCAACGCTGATCCCCCGAAATCGGCATCGCCGTCGCCCGAAACCGGTTGACGCCCGCGGAAATCGTCCGAATAGACCTCCGACACCCATGCACGACCCCATTCGCGAGGCGCTGCGCGCCCACTTCGGCTTCGACGACTTCCACGCCGGCCAGCGCGACGTGATCGAGGACGTCGTCGCCGGGCGGCCGACGGTGGCGATCATGCCCACCGGCGCCGGCAAGAGCCTGTGTTACCAGCTGCCGGCGCTCCTGCTCGACGGCGTGACCGTGGTCGTGTCGCCGCTGATCGCGCTGATGAAGGACCAGGTCGACGCGCTGCGCGCGCGCGGCATCGCCGCCGAGTTCATCAACAGCAGCCTCGACGCGGGGCAGCAGCGCGCCGCCTTCGACCGGCTGGCGAGCGGCGCGACGCGCCTCGTCTACGTCGCGCCCGAGCGGTTCCGGCACGGCTCGTTCCTGCGGGCGCTGCAGCGCGTGCCCATCGCGCTCTTCGCCGTCGACGAGGCGCACTGCATCTCCGGCTGGGGCCACGACTTCCGGCCCGACTACCTGCGCCTCGGCGGCGCCATCGAAGAGATCCGGCCGCAGCGCATCCTCGCCTGCACCGCGACGGCGACGCCCGACGTCCGCGAGGACATCCAGCGTTTCCTGCACCTCGACGACCCGCGGGTGCACGTCGCCGGCTTCTTGCGCACGAACCTGTTCCTCGAGGTGAAGCACTGCGGCGGCGACCGCGACCGGGCGCAGCGGCTCGTGGCGTTCCTGCGCGAGGGCCGGGGGGCGGAGGGCGCGGTCGTCGTCTACGCCAGCACGCGCAAGCGGGTCGAGCTGTTCGCGCGCGGCCTGATCCAGGTGCTCGGCGCCCGCGACGTCGTCCAGTACCACGCCGGCATGGACGACGCGGCCCGCGTCCGCGCGCAGGAGGCGTTCATGTCGGGCGCGGCGCGCATCGCCGTGGCCACCAACGCGTTCGGCATGGGCGTCGACCGCGCCGACGTGCGCGCGGTGGTCCACGTCGACCTGCCGCGCACCGTCGAGGGCTACTACCAGCAGGTGGGCCGCGCCGGGCGCGACCGCCAGCCCGCCCACTGCCTCCTGCTCTACAACCCCAGCGACTCGCGCGTGCACGAGTTCCTGATCGAGCAGAGCCACCCGCAGCCGTCGCTCGTCACCGCCGTCTGGCGGGCGCTGCGGGCGGCGGACCGCCCGCTGCGGCTCGCGGAGCTGGCGACGCTCGTCGCCGAGGCCGACGGCGAGCCGGCCGTCGAGGCGGCGCTGCGCGTGCTGTCGCGGGTCGACGCGGTGCGCGGCGAGGCGGGCGGGCTCGTGGCGGCGGTGCCGGGCGCGCCCGCCGACCCGAACGAGCTCGGCCTGCCGTTCGACGAGCTCGGGCGCCACCGCCAGGCCGAGTACGAGCGCCTCAAGCAGATGAAGCGCTTCGTGCACCACCCCGGCTGCCGCCACGCCTACGTGCTCGACTACTTCGGCGAGCCGTTCTCCGGGCCGTGTCCCGGCTGCGACCGCTGCCACGGCGCCGTCGCCACCGGCGTCGCCGCCGGCGTGGCGTTCGAGTCGCCGTCGCCCGCCGAGACCGAGCTCGTCCGCAAGGCGCTCGCCGGCGTGGCGCGGGCCCGTGGCGGGTTCGGCCTGCGCAAGGTCGCGGGCATGCTCGCCGGCTCGAAGGCGAAGGACGTCGTCGGCACCTCGCTTGCGTCCCTCAGCACGTACGGCCTGCTCGACAAGCTCGGCGTCGAGGCCTGCGCCGAGCTGCTGCGCCTGCTCGTCGACCACGGCCTGTGCCACCTCGAAGGCGCCGACTATCCGACGATCTCGCTCGCCGAGAGCGGCTGGGCGGTCATGCAGGCGACCGCGCCGCTCACGTTCCGTCTGCCCGCGCACCTGCAGCCCGGCACGCCGGTGGCGGCCCGCACGCGCGCCCTCCGCGAGGGCGGGCTGCCGGTGTACACCGATCCCGACCTCGTCGACGCCCTGCGCCGCTTCCGCCGCGAGGAGGCCGAGGTCCGCGACGTCGCCGCCTACATGATCTTTCCCGACCGCACGCTGCACGCGCTCGCCGCCGAGCCGCCGCGCGACAAGGCGGCCTTCCTGCGCACGCCCGGCCTCGGCCCCACGCGGTGGGAGGCCTTCGGCCCGAAGCTGCTCGCGGTCATCGCCGAACAGATCGGCTGACCGGGTCGCCGCCGGTCGCAGCCCACGTCAGGCGATGCGTGACGCGCGGAGCCGATGTCGGGATCGACGTCAGGCGATGCGTGACGCGGGGCCGAAACGCGCGGAGCGCGTCAGGCGATGCGTGACACGCCCCGCGCGACGCGGGAGCGCTCCCATACGTCGAATGTCCGCCGGCCGGCGTCGGGCGACGCAGCGGGTGCCGGCGCATCGACGTCGCAACCGCCACGGCCGCTCGGCCGGCGGACGGAGGCAGAGCATCATGGCAACACTCCGACACTGGCTGGTCACGGCCGTGTGTCTCTCCGCGCTCCCCGCGGGCGCGCAGACCGTCGAGGCGCTGCCCGACGGCACGACGCGCATGACCCTCCGGCAGGGGCTCGCCGGTTACCAGGGCTTCGACGATGCCACCATCAGCGGCATCACCTGGACCTGGTTCCCGGAGACGACGGGCAACTTCGGCGGCTCCTCGGACCTGCGCGTCTACGACGACGATGTGCGCTACACGCTGGTCCGCTTCGCCCTCGGCGCCCTGCCGGCGGGGGCCGACGTCGTCAGCGCCCGCCTCGAGCTGTACGTGCGCACCATCGAGGCGGCGTACCAGCCCGACCTGCGCGCGCACCGCGTCGGCGAGTCGTGGGTCGAGGGCACCTGCACCACGCAGTACGGTTGCGCGGCCAACGGCGTGACCTGGATCAGCCGCGGCAACGGCACCCACTGGCGCACCGCCGGCGGCACGCGGGCCGAGCAGGTGGCCCAGGGGCCGATCGCCGCGGGTCGCTACGCGTCGCTCGACGTCACCAACGTCGTCCGCGGTTGGGTCGCGGGCACCTTCCCGAACGACGGCCTGCTGCTGCGCGGCTCCGCCTCGTGGGTCAACGACGTCATCCTGTCCTCCTCCGAGGCGGCCAACGTCGACCAGCGGCCGCGGGTCGTCATCGTCTACCGCGGCGCGGGCGCGCCCCCGCCGCCGCCGCCGCCGCCGCCGCCGCCTCCGCCGCCGCCGCCGCCGCCGCCGCCGCCTCCGCCGCCGCCGCCGCCCCCGCCTCCGGGCGACATCGCGGACATCTCGCCGTACCTGCTCATGGACCAGGCGACGCTCGACAACCTGGTGGCGCGCGCCGAGCTGATCGACACGCACCCCTGCGAGTTCCAGATCGTCGGCGACAGCATCTCCGAGAGCTACCTGTTCATGAACCCGCTCACCAGCAACCCGGCGCGTCCGGACATGTCGTACGCCGGCGCGTCCCACTGCCGCCTCTTCGGGCAGCCGGTGATCTTCTTCGACGTGCTGCAGACGGCGGCGACGGGGGCGACGTCGGGCTGGGGCCTGCGCGGCTCCGGCGGCTGGGGCGGCGTCGTCAACCTGCGCTACCCCATGACCTACATGGACCGCGACGGCGGCCGCAGCGCCATCGGCCAGCGGCAGGCGTGGCCGGAGCTGGCGACGATCATGTTCGGCACCAACGACCTGCGCGTGTACCTGCGCGACGTGCGCAGCTGGGACCGCTCCGCCCAGGGCGAGGCCAACGCCCGCGCGGCCTACGTCGAGAACATGCGCGGCATCGCCAACTGGTTCCTCGACCGCGGCACCGTCCCGCTGATCCTCACCATGCCGCCGGGCACCTACGAGGCCTACCGGCTCGACATCGGCGCCGGCCCGCTCGGCGACGTCTGGACGCAGGCCATCCGCGACCTCGGCCGCCAGATGCGCGTGCCGGTCTTCGACCTGAACGCCCTCTACAAGGATGCCGGCGACTGGAACGCCCTGCTCTCGGACGGCGTGCACCCGAACCGCGCCGGCTACGACCTGATCAACGCCGAGCTCCAGGCCGCCTACGACGACCTGAAGCGGCTGGTCCTGCGTCGTTAGCCGGGCGTCAGTCCACCTCGAGGCGGTAGCCGACGCCGCGGACCGCCCGGAAGCGGAACGGCGCCGCCTCGGTCCACCCCAGCTTCTTCTTCAGCGCCAGCACGAAGTTGTCGATCGTGCGCGGGTCGACCATCACCTCGGCGCCCCACACCGCGTCGAGGATGCGGTCCCGCTCGAGGGCCACGTTGGCGTGCCGCACGAAGAACAGCAGCACCTCGAGCTCCGTGCGCGTCAGCACCACCTCGCGACCGACGGCGTCCGTCACGCGGCGCGCGTCGGGGTCGATGCGGAAGTCCCCGAGACGCAACGTCTTCGCGGCCGCCGGCGCGCCCGCGCCGCGCCGCAGCAGCGCGCGCACCCGGGCGAGCAGCTCGCGCAGGCGGAACGGCTTGACGAGGTAGTCGTCGGCGCCGGCGTCGAGGCCGCGCACGACGTCGTCCTCGAGCGAGCGCGCGGTGAGCATCAGCACCGGGGTGCGGTCGCCGGCGGCCCGCAGGCGCGCGCACAGGCCGTAGCCGTCGCCGTCGGGCAGCATCACGTCGAGGACGACGAGCGCGAACGGGCCGCGCGCGGCGAGCGCCGCCGCGACCGTGGCCACCGCCTCCACCACGAAGCCCTCGTCCTCGAGGTTGTCGCGCAGCGCGACGCGCAGGTTCTCGTCGTCCTCGACGACCAGGACGCGCGCGGTCATCCCTTGCCGAGCAGCCCCGACTTGAGGCCGCCGTTCGGCGGGTGCGGGCCGAGCCAGATCGTCAGCACGGCCTTCGCGAAGTCGGCGCCCTCGACCGTGCCCTTCACGCCGCCGCCGACGCTGACCGTCGTGCCCTTGCCCGGCTCGTAGGTGAGGACGATCGTGTCGCCCTCCTTCACGTCGGTCATCATGCCCTTCAGCTTGTCGAGCCGGGCCGCCAGCGCGGGACCGGCGTCGTTCTTCTCGAAGCCTTCGTCGAAGGCCTCGGTCATCTTCCCGCGCTCGACGTCGCGCACGAACTTCATCGTCAGGCGCCAGGGCTGGTCGCTTCCGAGCAGCTTCGCCGGATCGCCCGACTTCTCGGTGACGTACAGACCGGCGACGTACACGTCCACATCGAGCACCGTGGCTTCGCGGACGCCGAGGCCGTTGAGCTGGAGGGTCTTGCCGGCCACCTCGACCTGGTCGGGCAGTGTGACGCCGGCGCGCGTCGCGGCGGCGGCGGGCGCGGCCGCGAGCAACAACAGGGTGACGAGTCGACGCATGGATCACCTCCCGGGCGGACGATACGCCGTCCGTCTCACGGATACGAGCGCGCCACGGAGGGCCGAGCGCGGGACGAGGCCGCGCATGGGACGCTCCGTGGGCGCGCTCCGGTAGGGTATTCAGACGCCGTGCCACGCGACCGGCCGCGGCGGTGCCGAATCCAACCCTGACCGTCTCGGGCGTCACGCGAAAGGAGTCCGGATGTCCAGCGTTCGCGACGTCGCCGTCTTCGTCGGCAGCCTTCGCAAAGCGTCGATCAACCGCAAGGTGGCGAAGGCGCTCATCGAGCTCGCGCCGCCTTCGCTCGCGATGGAGATCGTCGAGATCGGCCAGCTGCCGCACTACGACCAGGACCTGGACGCCGATCCACCTCCATCGTGGAAGGGGTTCCGCGATCGCGTGCGCGCCGCCGACGCGGTGCTCTTCGTGACCCCCGAGTACAACCGCTCCGTGCCCGGCGCGCTGAAGAACGCGATCGACATCGCCTCGCGGCCCTACGGGCAGAGCGCCTGGAACGGCAAGCCCGGCGCCGTCGTCAGCGCCTCGCCGGGCGGGATCGGCGGTTTCGGCGCGAACCACCACCTGCGCCAGTCGCTCGTGTTCCTCAACGTGCCGGTGTTGCAGCAGCCGGAGATGTACCTCGGCGGCGCCGACAAGTTCTTCGACGCCGAAGGCCGCCTCGTGAAGGACGACACGCGCCGCTTCTTCGAGGGCTTCCTGCAGACGTTCGCGGGCTGGATCGAGGCGAACCGCGTCCGGTAGCCCTCCGGCTCACGCGTGGAGGGTCAGCGCGCCCAGCACCCGTAGTCGTAGACGTGCACGCGCTCGTTCGCGCCGCCGATCGGGTCGTCGACGATCGCGCGCAGCACGTTGCCGCCGGCGTCGTTCTCATAGCGCGTGCGCGCCGCGAGCGTCTGCTGCGGGCGGAAGATCTCGAGCGCGGTGAGCGCGCCGATGCCGTCGAAGTACTGGAGCTGGCGCTCGACGATCTGCTCGTCGAAGTGGTCGATGCGGGCCACCCAGACCGCTGGTGGGCCTCGCTGCAGGTCGAAGCGCCAGCGCTGTTCGGCCAGGCCGCCGACCGGCGAGTCGACGGTGCGCACGTAGCGGCCCTCGGCGGGGTAGTCGAAGTGCCAGCGGCTCTCGGGCAGGCCGTCGCCGCCGTTGTCCCAGTCCACCGTGCGCTGCCGGCCGAGGTCGTCCCAGGTGTAGGAGACCCGCAGGTGGACGACCGCCGGCTGGCCGACGGGGGTGATCGCCAGATTGTCGAGACGGCCGTCCGGCCCGTAGGTGAAGGTCGCCAGGCGCTCGACGACGCCGTCGCCGTTCTCGTCGAAGTCCTGGCGGACGACGCGGCCGGACGGGTCGAAGTGGCGGACGTAGCGGGTGTCGACGCGGCCGTCGATGCCGACGTCGATCGACTCGCTGCACCACGGGCGTCGCGGCGGCGGTGGGGGTCCCATGTCGGGCGGGGCGGCGTCGGGATCGGGCGCGGCGTCGGGATCGGGCGCGGCGTCCGGCGTCGCCGCGTCGCCGTGCGCGGCGTCCGCGGCGGCGGCGTCGGCCGGCGGCGGCACCGCGTCGGGCGCCGCGGCGTCGGGCTCGCCGTCGAACCCGGGGAAGCGGGTGAGGCACCCGGCCAGCGCGACGGCGAGGAGCGCGGCGACGACGCGGGCAATGGCGACGGGCGAACGTGACACGGGATCGTCAGGATGACACGGCGCGCAGGCCCCCGTCACGGGCGGCGCGCAGCGTCGCCGCCGGCAGCCGCAGCTCGAACGTCGTGCCCTCGGGGCCGCTGCAGGCGATGCGCAGCGTGCCGCCGTGGGCGGCGGCGACGCGCCGGCCGATCGCGAGACCCAGCCCGGCGCCGCGGCTCCCGGCGCTCGCGCGGTGGAACGCCGCGAAGACGCGCCGCCGCTCGCGTTCGGGGATGCCCACGCCGTTGTCGCGCAGGCGCACCACGCAGCCGCCGCGGTCGAGGCCGGCCTCGACGGCGATCTCGATCGGGTCCCGCGTGTTGTGCTGGCACGCGTTGCGCGCGAGGTTCAGGAAGAGCAGCCGCAGCAGGTCCGGATCGGCGTCCGCCTCGAGGCCGTCGAGCCCTTCGGCCGTCCAGCGCAAGGGGCGCGGCGCGTGGGCCTCCACGTCCTCGCGCACGGCGTCGAGCACCTCGGCGAGGTGCACCGGCTGCTTGCGCGGGCGCCAGCGGCCGCGGTCCAGGCGGTTGAACGACAGGATGTTCTCGACGAGGAAGCCGAGGCCCTCCACGTCGCGCACGATCCGCTGGGGGTAGTCGCCGGCGCGCGGCACGTCGCGCAGACGGCGGCCGAGCGTCTCCGCCAGCAGCCGGATGCTGGCGAGCGGCGTGCGCAGCTCGTGGGAGACGGTGGCGACGAACTCCGACTGCATCTCGAGGTGGCGCTGCCGCCGCCGCTGGAAGGCGACACCGAGCGCGGCGATCGCGGCCCCGAGCGCGCCACACGTCCACAACAACGCGGACTTCAAGCGAAATCGGTCGTCGGCCACCGCCTCGGCGGCGGCCCAGCGCGGGGAGTCGACGGCGACGCGCCAGGCGTCGGGCGCGCCGGCGAGCCTCTCGGCGCGGACGGCGTCCGCGGGGCCGAGGAGGCCGAGCGCGCGCAGGTCGTCGCCGGCGGCGGTCAGCTCCGCCGCCGCGTCGACGAGGACACCGCGCGTGTCGGCGCCGGCGTCGCGCTCCACGTACCAGCCGTCGGCGAGCGCCGGCGTCTGGGCGGGATCGGGCACCGGCGCGGGCGCCTCGCCGAGCCGGGCGGTGAAGTCGTCCGACGGCACGCCGGCGGCGCGCGAGAGGGAGGCGACCCGCGCGCCGAGCGCCGCGAGGTCGGGCGCGGCGAACCGCCCGCGGTGCCGCAAGAGGTCGCGCTGCAGGCCCGGGAGCGCCGCGCCGTCGCGCGCGGGGACGCCGTCGCGCACGAGGCCGCGCAGCAGCGGCGGATCGAGCCGCGGGCCCACCGCCTCGAGCAGCGCCACCTGGTAGGGGACGTCGAGCGCCGGGTCGATCACGTAGCGCAGCCGGTGCGCGAGCAGGTCGCGGAAGGCGGCGGCGAAGGCGTCGCCGTCGGGCGCGTCGAGCAGCCGCCGGCGCAGGACGAGGCGCTCCGCCCACGGCGCGTCGCCGGTGGCGGGCTGCCGGCGGGGATCGGCGAGCAGCGTGTACAGCGCGAGCGGCTCGCCCGCGGGCGCGGCCGGGCCGTGGGGGGCGCGCGGCAGTCGCCGCTCGCCGTTGATGACGAGCAGCAGGCCGGCGTCGGGCACCAGCGGATCGGCGAGCGCTGCGCGCGCCTGCGGGCCGGCCTCGCGCAGTCGCGCCGCGAGCCGACGCGACAGCGCCTCGCGGGCGCTCCGCTCGAGCAGGCGCCGCTCCGCCGCCGTCGCCGCCAGGGCGTCGGCGCGCTCCGCCGCGAAGATCCGGCCGAGCGCGGCGAGCCCCCAGCCGAGCGCGCCGAGGCCCAGCGCGAGCGCGACCAGCGTGGGGAGGAGGCGCCGCATCAGCGCGCCCCGGCGAGCGGCACTTCGTCGAAGTCCATGCGCTCGACGGGCAGCTCGGCGGCGAAGCGGTCGCCGCGGCGGTCGAGGTCGCGGGCGCGCCGGATGGCGTCGACGAGCGTCGCGATCTCCGGGACGGCGTCGGCGGCGCTCGGCAGGCGCGCCAGCAGGGCGTCGTAGGTCAGCGCGCGCACCCAGTAGTCGCCGCGCAGCTTCTCGGCGAAGGCCGCGGCGAGCCACGCGAGGCGCGACCATCCGGGCGCGAGGTCCCAGGCCCCGGCGCGCACCGGCTCGAGCGGGAGCGTCGCGCCGAGCGGCCCGGCGGGCGTCGCCGCCGTCAGCTGGAGCTCGCCGGGCGCCCCGGCGCCCCGCAGCCGGATCTCGTAGAGGACGACGACCGTGCCGCCGGCGGGGATCGCGGGGGGCGCCTCGAGGCCGGTCGCCTGCTCGGGCTCCGCGCCGGCGCGCGCCTCAAAGCCCAGCACGCGCCAGCGCGCGACGACGGCCGGGTCGAAGCGCAGCCGCGACCACAGGTCGAACGCCGCCGGCCGCAACGCCCCGCGCACGCGCGCCGCGCCCTCGTCGCCGGCGTGGTAGCCGCCGCCGCCGGCGCGCGCGAGCCGCCGCAAGAAGACGTCGTCGTAGGGCGCGGCGTCCGGCTCCAGGCCGAGGACGACCAGGCCGAGGTCGCGCGCGAGCGGCGCGAGCGCCTCGGCGTCGCGGCCCGGCCGGGCGTCCGACACCAGCAAGGTTGCGGATCGATTCGGGAATCCGGCGCACGCGCGCAGGGCGCCCGCGACGTCGTGTCGGCTGCGGGCGAGCGGCGGGACGTCGACCAGCCGCCGCGGCGCCGCCCCCGCGAACGAGACCGTCGCCTCGGGATCGAGCGCCATCCGCAGCGTGGCGTCGGCGGGCACGGCGCTCTCGGGCGCGGCGTCGACGACGACGCAGGGGACGCCCGGCGGCGGCTCGACGAGCGCGGGGTGGGGGGCGGCGATGGCCACGGCGAGCACGTGGTAACCCTCGCGGTTCGGCGAAGGGAAGAGCGCGGTCGCCACCTGGAAGGGCAGATCGCCTGCCTGCACCGTCCGCACGGGGGCGGGATCGGCCAGGCGCATGTGGCCGGTGAAGGCCTGGACGAACTCCTCGACGCGGACGAGGCCCGCGTCGGGCAGGACGCCGCGCGCGAGCAGCGCGCGGCTCAGGTCCCAGGCGGCGGTGTCGGCGCCGAGGATGACAGCCGCCTCCGGCTCGGCGGCGGTGTCGACGGTGGGGTGCACGCCGTAGCGCTCCGCGAACACGGCCGGTACGGGGCCGGCGCGCAGGACGCGCAGGTCGGCGAAGGGGTGCTGCGGCGGCGCGGGCGTCTCGGGTGTGGGGCGCTGCGCCGCGCCGCAGCCCGAAAGGAGCACCGCCATCGTCCACGCCGCCCACCACCGCCGCATCGTTCCGCCTTACTGCGCCGCCACGGCGGCCGTGCCCTGCGGCTCGGCGGCCACGGGGGCTTCCTTGGGCCGGGCCGCCACGAGCCGGTCCACCTTCGCCAGCACCTGCTTCGCCAGCTTCGCCGCCGCCTTCGACAGCAGCGCCTCCTCCAGCTTCCGACGCTTCCGGTCGTGGTGCCAGATGTTGACCATGTCGTCGTCCTCGACCCGCTCGAAGACGGTGAAGAGCAACGTGCCGGTCTTCACCTCGAACATCGTGGCCTCGAGCACGCCGGCGGCCTCGAGCGAGTACGAGGGCGAGGCGAAGAGGCCGACGACGGTGGGCCACGTCCAGGCCCAGCCGTTCACGTACCAGCGGTCGACGAACCGGTGCCGGTACAGCAGCAGGTACTCGGCGCGGTAGCGCGCCCCGAGCTCGCGCAGGCCGCGCACGCTGCCGTCGGCCGGCCAATCGGTCGTCATCTCGGTGGCGACCTCGAAGAAGCCGGTGTCCTCGAGCTTGTCGCCGAGCACCTGCGGCACGGTCGCGAGCGGCAGCCCGTCTTCGACCTCGTAGCCGGTGGCCACGGGCACGACGCCGATGCGCGCGCCCTCCTCGAGGAACGTCGGCGCCGCGAGGATGGCCCGCAGCGCCTCCTCGGAGACCTGCCCGGACCGGTCGCGCTGGAAGTGGTTCTCCTGCAACACCACCGGCGCCTGCACCGGCAGCGGCGCCATCGCCACCTCCATCGGCGCCCGCGCCGCGCCGCACCCCGCCAGGACCGCCGCCACCACCGCCCAGAGCATCCGCTTCACGAAGCACCTCCGTCGTTCGTGGCCCCATCGTCGCGGAACGCGGCCGGCGACGGGTCACGCCACGGTCGGCGGACGGTCACGAAACGGTCATGGAGGTCAGGGGTCGGCGAGCACGGCGCGGAAGATGGGGGAGGGCACCTCGTTCGGCATGTCGATGGGCCAGGTGCCGAGCGCGGTCACGTAGACGTAGCCGTCGGGGCCCTGCGCCCAGCCCGTCGGCATGACGAGGTGGCCGGCCTGCCAGTCGTCCTCGCTCGCCTGCGGGTCGGTGTCGTGGGCGCGCACGAAGCCGGTGTAGCCGTCGCCGTAGGTCAGCACGCCGTTCCAGCGGCCCTGGTACGGATCGCCCTCGCGCGGCTCGTACATCCAGCCGACCCAGATGGCGCGCAGCCGCGCCGGGGTGGCCTCGGGATCGGCCTGCACGAACGGGTGCCGCGAGGTGTGGTCGAACACCACGACCGGTTCGGCGAACTCGTCGCACTCGCAGAAGCCCTCCTTCGTGGGCCAGCCGAAGTCGAGGCCGGGCTGGTCGACGAGGTTGAGCTCCTCCCAGGTGTCGAGGCCGACGTCGCCGAACCACCACTTGCCGTCACGGTACAGGCCCTTCCACGGCGAGCGCATGCCCTTGGCGTAGACGGCGGGGTGACCGGAGCCGTCGGCGAACGGGTTGTCAGCCGGGACTGTGTAACCGCCTGTCTCGGGATCGCGGGACGGAATGACGCGGAGCAGCGCCCCGAGCGGTGATGACGGATCCTGGGCTGGCTCATTGAGCACCTTGTCGCCGAACAGCGCCCACAGGTAGCCTTCGCTCGTGAAACCGATGGAGCCCACGTTGTGCCACGAACGCGGCGCCCGCTGTCCGGTCACCTCGATGATGAGCTGCGCGCTGGCCTTCGTGGCCTCGTAGTCGCTCGCGTCGAGGCGATAGCGCCGCACGACACTGGTTTCTTGACCTGTGGTCAGGCCGACATACACGAAGCGGTTCTCGGCGAAGCCGGGATCGGCGACGACGCTGAGCAGGCCCGCGTCGGAGTCGAACCACGTGTCGTCGATGTGAAAGCCGCCGAGCCGGCGCGCGCGATCGCCCTCGAGCCGCATGTGCACGAGCCCGCCGTCCTTGTCGGTGACGAGGAACTCGCCGCCCGGGCCCGGCAGGAAGGCGATGTCCGTCAGGCGCAGGGCGTTTGCGTCCTGCTCGATGGGCTCGAAGCGCAGCGCGAGCGGCCGGCGCTCGGGGTCGGGCGGCGGTCCGGCGTCGGCGGCGGGCGGGGCCGCGTCGGGCTCGCCGCCGATCGGCACGAACGCCGCGTCCGTCTCGCTCGCCGGCGCGCCCTCGCAGGCCGCCAGCGCCAGGGCCAGCCCCATCGCCTTGCGCATCCGCTCTCCCAGGTCCGCCGGGTCGCGCCACTATCCACGGCCCCGCCGACGGGATCAACCGGGGGATCCGGCGACCGCGGCCGCGTCGCCGGGCATCGGTAGACAGACTGGGGAGAGGAGGGATCGTGCCCCGACCGTCCACGCCGTCACGCGGTGCTCTCGGCTTCGCCCTGCTGCTGATGGCCCTGGGCGCCGGTCCGGCGAGCGCGCAGATCTACGTGTACCCGCGGCGGCCGACGCAGTCCGACGTCCGCTACCACGAGTTCGCCTGGCAGTTCCTCGACATCCTGCAGGGGAAGGAGGCCGAGGCCGCGCCGACGTGGGAGCAGGGACCGCGACTGCACCTCGAGGCGTTCGAGTCGCCGACGCCGGGGGCGGCGTGGAACTGGTCGGTGCCGCACCTGCGGCCGTATCCGTCCGACGACGGGGCGCCCGGCGGGCCGTTCGGACAGGCCGGCGGCGCCGCGCCGGCGTCGCCTCCGCCGGGGATGGACGCGCCGCCCGCCGGCGAAGCGTCCGACGCCGCCTCGCCGGTCGACTGGAGCAAGGGCGGCGGCGTGCGCCTCTACTTCTACGAGCGCGAGCGCCCCGTCGCCGAGCGGGCCGCCGTCTTCGTCGAGCAGGGCTACCGCTACCTCGTCGAGGCCTTCCGCTTCGTGCCGCGCGAGACCTTCCCGTACTTCCTCTACAGCAGCTACCTCGAGTTCCTGCAGACGAACCTGTTCCCCATCCAGGAGGGCGTGCTCGGCGTCACCAGCCCGCAGAGCCTCGAGGTCACGCTGCCCTACTTCGGCGACCACCAGCGCTTCCTCGAGGTGAGCACCCACGAGCTCGGCCACGAGTTCACGATCCAGAAGACGATGCAGGTCGCCAAGGACGCGAAAGTCCAGGGAAATCCGATCTGGCGCTTCCCGCTGTGGTTCATCGAGGGCCTCGCCGAGTTCTACGCCCAGCGCGGCCTCGATCCCGAAGGCGAGATGCTGGTGCGCGACATCCTGGTCAACCCGGTGCTCGAGCGCGGCCACGTCTTCCGCAACTTCTTCGAGGACCGCCCCTACAGCGTGCTGTGGACCTACAAGCTCGGGCAGGCGCGCTGCACCTTCCTCGAGGAGACGTACGGGCGCGGCACCATCCAGAAGATCATCGAGGCGTCGCCGCGCCTGCTCGCCAAGATCGACAAGCAGCCGCGGCTCGAGGACTTCAAGGCGCTCGTCGAGGCGGTCACCGGCGACGACCCCACGACGATCACGCTGAAGTTCGAGCGGTGGGTGAAGGCGCGCGCGTTCTCGAGCTACGTGAAGGCGCGGCAGGACGCGGCCGACGTGAAGCCGCTCGAGGACGCGCGCGACTATATCCAGGCGCTCGCGGCGGCGCCGGACGGGCACCTGCTGCTCTACCGCAGCATCGAGGCGGAGACGGGCGAGCGCCGCCTGTACCTCGTCGACGACCGCGCCCCGCTCGACGCCGAGCTGGGGGCGCGCGACGGGGTGCCCGGCATCGAGTCGCTGCACCCGGTCTCGGGCCGCTCCTTCGCCGTGCGCGGCAACGCGTTGGCCTTCATCGCGCTCGACGGCGACAGCGACGTCGTCTACTGGCAGTCGATCCGGCGCGACATCCGCAAGGTCGAGACGCAGCGCGGGCGCAAGCGCGAGGTGACGCAGGTCGAGTTCGAGCTGGGGGCGCGCCGCCGCTACGACCTCGGCGACCGCGACCTCATCGCCGCCGACTCGCCGGCCTTCTCGCCCGACGGCACCCGCCTGGCCTTCGTCGGCCTCGACGAGGACGGCCGTCGCGACGTGTACGTGCTCACGCCCGGCGACGACGGCCGCTACACGCTCGACCGCCTCACGAACGACGAGTACGCCGAGCGCCAGCTGTCGTGGGGCCCGGGCGGCGTCGTCTACACCTCCGACGCCACCGAGCACGGCCGCTACAACCTGTTCCGCGTCGACGTGAAGCAGCCGTCGAACATCCGGCGGCTGACGTTCGACGAGGTGGACCAGTTCGACCCGCTGGTGCTGCCGGACGGGCGCATCTTCTTCGCGGCGTACGTGGAGCACGGCGGCGCGAACCTGTACCAGTGGACGGAGCAGGGCGTGCAGCGGCGCACGGACGTGCCGACGGGCCTGTTCGACGTGCAGCCGGGGGCCGACAACGGGCTGTGGGCGCTCTTCCACAAGGGCGGCCAGCGTTGGCCGGTGCGCGTGCCGGCGACGATGCTGCTGTCCGATCCCATCGCCGCGCCGGCGGACGGCGGCGCGCCCTACGGCCTGCCGCGCCGCTCGCTCGAAGGCTCGACCGCCTACGATCCCTTCGATGTCTCGAACTGGCAGCCCGGCAACGTCTTCGCGCTGTTCGGCGCCAGCGCCAGCGGCGTCTTCGGCCAGGTCATCGCCACCGCCCACGACCGCCTGCGCAACCACGCGGTCATCCTCACGCTGTTCGCCTTCGGCAGCTTCGACCGCACGGACGGCGACCTCTTCTACATCAACCAGGAGCACCGCACGATCTGGGGCGCCGGCGTCTTCCACGACCTGCGCTTCCACGTGGACCGCACCTTCGAGGACGACGAGGAGATCGATCGCTTCGTCACCGACGAACGCTTCTACGGCGCCGAGGCCATGGTCCGCTATCCGTTCACGCGCTTCACGTTCGCGCAGGGCAGCGTGGCGGTCGGCGGCGTCGACTATGCCATCTCGGATGCGGTCGAGGACTTCCTCGAGGACGGCGTCGACAACGGCACCGGCCGCAACCTGCGGCCCGAGTGGAACGCCGCGAACGGCGCCACGCGCTTCCAGAGCGAGGCGTCGCTCAGCCTCGGCTACAACACGCTGCTCTATCACTACGCGACGGGCCCCATCTCGGGGACGTCGGCGCTCCTCGAAGGCACCCTGGGCACGCAGCCCTTCGAGGAGGTGCTCTACGAGACGGCCCGCTTCGACGGCGAGCATTACATCCGGCTGTTCGGCCGCACGCACCTGCTCTTCCGCGGCGGCGCCGGCGCCACCTTCGGCAGCCGCTTCGGCCGCGAGTTCTTTCTCTACAGTTTCGATACGTTGCGCGGCGTGCCCTTCGGCGAGCCCGACTTCCTGCTCGGCCGCCGCTACTTCTTCACGACGACCGAGCTGCAGTTCCCGCTCAACGATCTGGTGCGCATCCCGATCATCGACCTCGAAGGCATCATCGGCGCCGACTTCGGCGCGGTGGGCAAGACGAGCGAGGAGGCCTGGGACCGCCGCGTGCTCGATCTGGCCATCGGCGTGAACTTCGGCATCGGCCCGCTGGTGCTGCGCCTGCACTACGCGAAGCCCTTCGACATCGGCGCCATCGCGACGCCGAACCGCGGCGACTGGGTGACGAACCTGTCCCTGGCATGGAGATACTGATGCGTTCGATCGTGCTCGGGGGGACGTCGCATCCGGCCCTCGTGGCGGCCCTCGGCGGCAGCGTGGGCGTCGGCTATTACAGCGATGGCGAGTGCCACGTGCTGCGGGGCGAGGACGTCACGGGCGCCGACGTGTTCCTCGTGCAGCCCACGCCGGCCCCGGTGGGGCAGCACGTCCTCGAGCTGCTGCTGCTGGCCGACGCGTGCCGGCGCACGGGCGCGGCGCGCGTCACGGCGGTGCTGCCCTATTGCGGCTCGGCGCGCCAGGACCGCCGGACGCGTCCCGGCGCGGCCCTCGGGGCGCGCGTCGTGGCCGACATGCTCGCGACGGGCCGCTTCGCGCGCGTGCTCGCGGTGGATCCGCACGGCGGCTCGATCGAAGGCTTCCACGACGCGCCGCTGGACCCGCTCAGCGCCGTGCCGCGACTGACGGAGGCGCTGCGGGCGTACGCGGGCGGCGACGCGGTGGTGGTCGCGCCCGACCTCGGCGCGCTGAAGCTCGCGCACCGCTACGCGGACGCCCTGGGCCTGCCGACGGCGGTCGTCCACAAGAAGCGGATCAGCGGCGAGGCGGTCGCCGTCGACGATGTGATCGGCGAAGTGGCGGGCCGGCGCCCGCTCCTCGTCGACGACATGATCGTGAGCGGCAGCACCATCGTCGCCGCCGCCGAAGCGCTGCGCGCCCGCGGCGCCGCGGCCGCGCCGGTCGTCGCCGCGTCCCACGCGCTGCTCGTCGCCGACGCCGCCGTGCGCCTCGCCGCGGCGCCGATCGCGCGCCTCGTGACCACCGACACCGTGCCGTTGCCGACGACGTCGCCGTTCCCCATCGACGTCGTGCCCATCGCGCCGCTGCTCGCCGAGGCCATCGATCGCCTGCACGCCGGCCGCCCGCTCGGGGACCTGCTCGGCCTGCGCTGAGCAGGCGCCCCGCCACAGACCGTCCCGCCACCCAGTGACGTCCGCGCTTCGAGACACATCCCGGGAGGGACTCATCGATCGACGAGTCACTGCCTGGCGCATTGACGCGTCTCCACCGGGGGGCTATGGTCGCCTCGCTACACGCGTGGGGATCGTGTCATGGCACAGAGTGGTCCGCCGGGTTCCTCAGGCACGCCGCCGCCCGGGTCGACGCCGCAGGAGCCGGGCGAGTTGATCCTCGACAGCCAGTCGGTGACGGCGCCGCAGGTGCTCGCCGAGCTCGAGCTCCTTCGCCGCAAGTCCGGCCTCCTCGAGCGGCGCCTCGTCACGCTCGAGGCCGCGCTCGAAGAGCTCCGCAAGGCCCAGGGGCGGCCGCGCGAGCTACAGCTCGGCCCCACGCCCGAGGACGTCGGCGAGCTGAAGCACCGCGTCGAGCGGCTCGAGCGCCGTCGCGAGGCGCAGGCGGCGACGCCGGCGGCGCCTGCCACGCCGCACCGCCCGTCGCCCGCGCGGCGCGGCCTGCCCGTCCCCGAAGACACGGTGGCCCTGGTACGCGCGCGCTGGGTCCCCGACGTGTCGGCGCGCGGCGAGTCGGTGACGCTGCGCGCGCACGCCGACGGCATCGATCCGGGCACCGTGGTCGCCATCGACGTGCGGTCGCTCGTCGACGCGCAGGTGCTCGCGACGCTCGAGGCGCCCTGTGACGGAGACTTCGTGACGACCACGTGGCGCATTCCGTCCGACCTGCCTCACCCCGAGATCTTCTTCGAGGTGCGCCACCAGGGCGCCCTGGCGCGTTCACCCATCCTCGTACTGGAGTGATGAGATGGCGGCTCCGGGCGACGAGCACTTGTTCGAGTCCCTCCGCAAGCGGACGCCGCCCGATCACCGCCAGGCGCCCAGCGGCGCCGTGATCGGCATCGTCACGAACAACCAGGACCCTGAAGGCATGGGTCGCGTGAAGGTCCGCTTCCCGTGGCTGCACGACAGCGTCGAGAGCCATTGGGCGCGCATCGCGCAGATCTATGCCGGCGGCGGGCGCGGCTCGTTCATCCTCCCCGAGGTCGGCGACGAGGTCTGTGTCGTCTTCGACCGGCGCGATCCCAACCATCCGTACGTGCTCGGCGGCCTGTGGAACGGCAGCGACATCGTGCCGCCGCCGGGCAACCCCGACGGCGAGAACGACACCAAGATCTTCCGGACGCGGTCGAGCCACCAGGTCGTCTTCGAAGACAAGAGCGGCGCCGAACGCATCACGATCATCGATGGCCCCGGCAAGCGGAAGCTGGTCATCGACGTCGCCGCCGATCGCATCACGCTGTCCGCCGATCCCGGCGACATCACGTTCGAGGCGCCGGCGGAGTCGATCGCCGTCCAGTGCAAGACACTCGACGTCGAGGTCTCCACCGACAGCACCTGGAAGATCGACACGACGCTGAGCGAGAGCTGCACCGACCGGGTCGAGACCATCACCGGCGCCGATACGCTCGACGTCAAGCAGAACTGGAACGTCAAGACGAGCTCGGGCACGGTGAGCGCCAGCAGCTCCACCGTCACCACCGACAAGGCGAGCGTCGCGGTCAGCAGCAACCTGACGCTCACCAACGCCGGCAGCCGCAAGGTGAGCTCCACGGTCGTCCACCGTGACTCCGGGCCCGAGACCGCCACCGTCGCCTCCCTGACGGTCACCGCGACCGACACCATCGCCTTCGTCGCGAACGGGCCGATCACGGTGATGGGCGGCTCCCAGAAGCTCGGCGCGCCCGACGTGATGGTCACCGCGCCCGTCGTCGCGTGTCTCGGCGGGCTGGTGCGCATGGAAGCCAAGACCGGACTCGAGGCCCTCGCCAGCCTCGTCACCCTGTGTTGAGGGGCCGCGCATGATCCCGGAAGCGACGGCGCTCGACGGTGTCTTCCCCGCCGTCGTGACCAGCAACAAGGACCCGCTGAACGCCGGGCGGGTGAAGGTGGTGTTCCCGTGGCTCGACGGCGAGGTCGAGAGCCATTGGGCGCGGCTCGTTCAGCCCTACGCCGGCAAGCAGCGCGGTCTGTTCTTCATGCCCGAGGTCGGCGACGAGGTCCTCGTCGTCTTCGAGCTCGGCAGCTTCGACCAGCCCCTCGTCATCGGCGGCACCTGGAACGGCAACGACGTGCCGCCCGAGCCGGGCGATCCCGACGGTCACAACGACCACAAGGTGTTCGAGACGCGCAGCGGGCACAAGCTGCAGTTCGGCGACAAGCCCGGCGCGGAGTTCATCCAGCTCAACGACTCGTCGCTCAACAACGTCGTGCGTTGGGACAGCGTGAACAACACCGTCAGCATCACCGCGGCGACCGGCGACATCTACATCGAGGCGCCGCAGGGCGCCATCAACCTCAAGGCGCGCGAGATCTTCTTCAAGGTCACCGACGCGTCGAAGCGCACCGTCGGCGGCAACGAGTCGGTGACGGTGAAGCAGTCCGCCAGCGAAGGGGCCAGCAACTCCAAGAAGTGGACGGCCTCGACCTCGCTGACCTCGACGAGCAAGAAGGTCGATCTCACCTCCTCGAGCAGCTTCACGGTGAGCGGCGGCTCCGCGAAGATCGACATCACTCAGCAGGACGCCGACAAGATCACCGTCGGCGGCGCCACCACCGACACGGTGGGCTCCCTGAGCGTCGACGCCGACGAGGTCTTCGAGAAGGCCAAGGTCCGCACCTGGTCGATCGGCAGCGCCTCGCTGAAGGCCGACATGGCGATCACCTTCGACGGCAGCGGGCCGGTGACGCTGATGGCCGGCATGACCAACGTCGACGCCGGCGGCGGCGACTTCTCGCTCCTCGGCAGCGTCGTCGCCACGCTCGGCGGCCTGATCCTCCTTCAGGGCGGGCAGCTCGCCTTCGCCCCCCCGTGAGGTCCTGGCATGCAGCTGCGCCTCCCCGATCCCAAGCTGCGCCGGCGTTACATCGCCCACGACGGCTACCAGGTCCAGTTCCTCCCGGAGTGTGACTCGGAGGGCCTCGCCGCGTTCCACTTCGTCGTGAAGCGATGCCATGCCATCGAGCCCGACGCGCCCGCCCGGCCCGAGACGGTGCAGCGCGCGCTGCACCTGGCCGACGTCTTCCACGACGAGCAGGTGCCGCTGCAGAGCTCCATCCGCTACGAGTCCGACCTGTCGCCGCCCAAGCCGAAGTGCGACGTCTTCGTCGTCGGCCACTGCTACGCGCCCGGCGGCGAGACGGTGCAGTGCGTCGCGTCTCTCAACTTCGCCGGCCACGTGAAGCGGGCCCTCGTCATCGGCGACCGCTCGGCGTGGTGGCGCCCGGGCATGCGTCGGCCCGCGCTGCAGGCGGCGCGGCCGTTCCACGCCATCCCGCTGCGATGGGAGTATGCCTACGGCGGCGTCGACACACGGCACTCGTTGTCGCCCATCTTCTTCCCCGCCAACCCGGTCGGCACCGGCTTCTGGACGCGCGAGACCGAGTACGCGAAGCCGGCGGAGCGCTACGGCGCGCTGCCGAACATCGAGCACCCGGACCGCCCGCTGACGCTCGACGAGCTCTTCGTCGCGCCGGGCGACGTCGACGGCGACGCCGCGCCGCAGCCGGTCGGGTTCGGGGTCGTCGCCCGCACGTGGACGCCGCGGGCGAAGTACGCCGGCGTCGATCCCAAGCTGCGCCCGCTCTGGGAGATGTTCCGCAAGATCCCGCGGCCGGGCATCGAACAGATGCCGATGCCGATCATGTCGCCGGCGTTCCTGAACGCGGCTCCGGCCGACCAGCAGGTGCCCCACCCGCAGGGCGGCGAGACCGTCGTCCTCACCCACATGCACCCGATCCACCGCGAGCTGCGCTTCCGCCTGCCCGTGGCGCGGCCGATCGTCCGCTTCGACTGCGGCCGGGGCATGACGCTCGTCCCGCTCAAGATCGACACGGTGCTCATCGAGCCCGACACGATGGCGCTCGACCTCGTCTGGCGCGGCACGCTGCCCTCGCCCGAGGGCCTGCGCATGGACAAGCTCGAGGTGGCGCGCATCGAGGTGGACGGTCAGCCGACCCTGCCGGCGCCGCTGCTCGACACCGGCTTCCCGCTCGAGCTGCTCACGGGAGGCGCGCCGTGAACCTCCGGCACTGGCAGGGCTGCGCCGTCGGCCTCGTGACCGACCTGAACGACCCGGAGCAGAGCGGGCGCGTCAAGGTCCGGTATCCCTGGCTCGACGACGAGGTGACGAGCCACTGGGCACGCATGCGGGTCGGCCAGGGCGGCGGCTCGCGCGGCAACTTCGTCCGCCCGGAGATCGGCGACGAGGTCCTGCTCCTGTTCGAGCAGGGCGATCCCAACCAGCCATGGATCATCGGCGTCCTCTGGAACGGCAAGGACGCCCCGCCCGGGCCGGGCAACCCCGACGGCAAGAACGACGCGAAGTGGATCCAGAGCCGGGCCGGGCACCAGCTGACGTTCAACGACGGCGGCGACGGCGGCTTCATCGACTTCCACGACGGCAAGCAGCGCTTGCACACGAAGTTCGACGTGCCCGGAGAGCACGTCCACTGGAAGGCCGACTCCGGCTTCATCCAGATCTCGGCCCCGGTGGGCCTGATCAAGATGAAGTGCAAGACCTTCAACCTGCACAGCACCGAGAAGACGGATGTCTCCGTCACCAACAAGCACGAGCTCTCGGTGACCGGCACGCGCGCGGTGAAGGTCCAGCAACAGAACTTCGACCAGACGGCGGGCTCGTCTCTGAGCATCACCACGCCGAACCTGAAGGTCGACACGGCGTTCCTGATCGCATCCCTGGGATCGACGTCGGTCACCGTCGGCGACGTGCAGGCCACGATCGAGCCGCAGCTCGACATGGCGCTCACCGGGCCGGTCACGCGCACGGCCGGCACCGTCAAGATCGACGTCGGCGAGTACCGGACGACGCTCGATGGCTCGCCCTCCGGCCCGCTCACCTGGACGGGCGGGCTCCAGAGCCTCGACGCGAAGGGCATCCTGGTGAAGGCCGGCGGCCCGGCGACGATCATGGCCGGCCTCGTGAACGCGACGGGCGGCCACATCACGATGGCCAAGGACGGCGGCGACGGGCAGAGCATCGACGACGCCAGCCTCGTCAGCCTGCTCGGCGGTCTGTTGCTGCTGAACCCGGGTGCCATCACGATGCCGGCGACCAAGATGCTGGACGTCGTGATGGGCATGGACAACCACACGACGCTGCCTGCGCCGGTGCCGGCCCCGCCGATCCCGCTCTTCCCGCATACGGGCATGGGCCCGCTGCTGCTCGACGTGCGGCTCTCGGTGCTCGTGAACTTCATGCCGGCGGCCGGCTCGGGCGCGACGGCGGTCGGCGCGCACATCCCGCCCATCCCGCCCCCGCCGTGGGCGCCCCTGCCGATGATGTTCCGCGGCATCATCACCGCCGCCATCCAGGCCCTGTTCATGGCGCCGGTCGCGGCCGCGATCGAGATGGTCCGCGGCATGGTCTCCGGCAACAAGGCGGGCGAGTCCGGCCAGGGCATCGAGCGCATGGGCGGGCCGGGACAGACCTATCTGTACTATCTGAAGCGCTGCGCCCCGAAGTTCTCTTCGCCGCTCGAGATCCTGCGTTCGCTCAAGTCGCTGATCCCGTTCCCGATCTTCAATGCCTCGGTGGCGGTGGCATCCCCGAGCGTGCAGGTCGGAGACACCGCGCAGGGCATGACGATGATGCCTTTCTGCAACAGCTGCAGCGACATCCCGTGCATCCCCAACGCGGCGGCCCTCGGCTTCAGCAACGTGCTCGTCGGCATCGACCTCAAGGCGATGCTCGAACAGATGTTCTGGAACGCGGTGCACAGCGCGGCGTCGTGGGGCATCGGCCAGGCGTTGAAGGGCAGGAATCAGCGGCGGCCGAACGACGTGGAGGGCCGCAGTCCGAGCCGGCTGGCGAACGCGCGCGCGGCCATCGGCCGGTGGGCGGGCCGGGCGCGGTGCAGCGTCCTCGGCGAGCCGATCGACGTGGTCAGCGGGACGCACTTCGACGAGTGTGACGACCTGCGGCTGCCGGGACCGCTGCCGTTCACCTGGCTGCGCCACTACAACTCGGTGGCCGCCGGCGCCGGTCTGGGCGGCGTCTGTGGCTTTGGCTGGCGGCTGAACATCGAGGCCTTCCTGACCCGCCACGACCGCGACGCCGCCGGCCGGACGCAGTTCTGGGCGCTGCACACCGCCGACATGCGCATCATCGAGCTGCCGATGCTCGGCGACTACGGCGAGCGGGTGCACCTGCGCGGCGAGCGCCTCGAGTTCTGCCGGGCCGACGACGAGACGTGGGACGTCACCGACGCCGACGGGCTGATCTTGCGGTTCCGCGAGGTGCCGGGGCGCGACGTCGCCTGGCTCGCCGAGATGCGCGACCGGCACGGCAACGTCGTCGCCCTCCGGCGCGACGAGGACGGCCGGGTCACGTCCTTCGTCGACAGCATGGGACGCTGCGTCCGGCTCGACTACCGCGACGACCGGCTCACCGAGGTCTGGCTCGAGCGGCGGCACGACCGCTGGGCGCCGCGCCGGCTGCTCGCGTATGCCTACGACGACCTCGGGCAGCTGGTCGAGGCCGACGGTCCCGACGGGAAGTATCGCTACGGCTACGACGAGGAGGGCCGCGTCACCGTCAAGGCGAACCCGACCGGCTACCGGTGGTACTGGCACCACGACGAGCTCGGGCGCGTCACCTGCAGCTACGGCGAGGACCTTCGCGACTACTACCGCTTCGACTACCAGACCGGGGCACGCATCACGATCGCCGAGGACCACGCCGGCGCGCGCCGCCAGTATGCCTATGACGAACACGCGCTCGTGAAGAACGTGGTCGACGGGGAGGGTGGCCTCACCCAGTACGTGCGCGACGCGGATGGCTTCGTCGTCGAAGAGACCGACCCCGCCGGCCGCAAGACGGAGCGCCGCTACGACGAGCAGGGCCGCCTGGTCGAAGAGATCCAGCCGAACGGCGGCAAGTCGATCTGGACGTACGACGCCCGCGGTCTGTTGCTCCAGCACGAGGACCCCTGCCACGCCGTCACGCGGTCGGTCTACGACACGCGAGGCAATGCCATCCGGGTGAAGCATCCCGACGGCGGCGAGACGCTGCGACGCTTCGACGCGGCGGGCCGCGTCGTGGCCGAGGCCCTGCCCGACGGCTCGACGCACACGTATGTGTTCGACGAGGCGGGCGACTGCGTCGAGGAGAACCACGACGGGAGCGTCGTGAAGTGCCGTTACGACGCGTTCGGGTTGCGGGTGTCCGAGACCACGGCCGAGGGCGAGACGCGGTACGAGCACGACGCGAACGGCCGTGTCGTCGCGCGCACCGGACCGGACGGTCGCGTCGCGCGCTGGCGCTACGACGCCGCCGGCTGGTGCGTCGAGCAGACCCTCGTCGACGGCACCGTCTGGCGTTTCGAGCACGACGAGGCGGGGCGGCTGGTCCGCGAGGAGTCGCCCGAGGGCCGCACCATCCGCACGCGCATCGGCCTCAACGAGCGGGTCGAGGGCCACCGCGACGCCGCCGGCCGGGGTTATGCGTACCGCTACGACCGCAACGGGGAGCTCATCGCGCACGAGACGGACGACGGCGTCGTCGATCGGTACTTCGTCGACGCCGCCGGTCGCGAGCTCGAGTTCGCCTACGACGACGGCGGCTGGCGACAGTACACGCCGGGACCGCTCGTGCACCCGCTCGAGGTCGTCACGTCCGATGGTATCCGGCAGACGTTCAAGCTCGACGCCTGTGACCGCGTCATCGAAGCCGTCGAGGCGCCGGCGCGCGCCCCCCGGACGCGGAGCGACGACCGTCCCGATCCCGAGGCGCGCAGGACCAGCCTGCAGCGCGCGCCCGACGGCACGGTCCTCGAAGACATCGGCCCGTATGGCCGCGTGCGGCGCCGGTTCGCGGCGGGGCGGCGGCTCGCGCTGTACCAGGTCGACGGCGCGCGCCTCGAGATCACCCGCGACGAACGCGGGCGGCCCGTGCGGGTGGTCGCGCCGGGCGAGCACGTGTTCGACCTCGCCTACGGCGCGGGTGGGCTGGTGCGCTGCGCGAGCGCCGGCGGGGCCACCGTGCTGCGCGCCGCCGGGTTCTGGGCGATCGACGATCCGGCGCGGCGCCCTTTGCTCAGCTACGACCTGGCGTTCGACGAGATGGGACGCACGGCGGCCGAGACGCTGCGGGGCGCCGCCGCGCCCCGCGCCTGTTACGAGCACCGCTTCCGGTTCGATCGCGACGGACGCCTCCTCGAGTCGTATGACGAGAGCGGCAATCGCCTGCTTTCCGCCCACCGTCACGGCGCCGGTCACCGCCTGATCGAAGACGCGCAGGGACCGGTGTCCTACGACGCCCGAGGCCGGGTCGTCGCGCGACAGATCGACGGCGGGACGCAGCGCCTGTGGTGGGACGACCTCGATCGCCTGCGCGAGGTGGAGAACCCCGACGGCACGGTGTTCCGTTACCGCTACGACGCGCTCCAGCGCCTGGTCGAGCGCATCGAGGACCCCGTCGCCGGGCCCGTGCGGTGGTGGCGCTTCGTCTGGGACGGCGACCGTCTCGCGGCGGAAGAGGGGCCCGACGGCGCCCGCGTCCATTACCTTCACCTCGAGGGTGAGGGCTACGTGCCCTGGGCGGCCTGGGTGGTCGAAGGTTCCGGTGCGGGGCGCCTGTATCTGCTGCACTCGGACCGGCGCGGCGCGATCATCGCGGCGACCGCACCCGACGGCGAGCTGGCCTGGGCGGGCGAGTACACCGCCTACGGCGAGTGCTTCGCCGATGGCGCGGGCTTCGACCAGCGACTGCGCCTTCCCGGTCAATGGTCCGACCCGGCGACCGGGCTGTACTACAACCGCTACCGCTGGTACGAGCCGACGTGGGGACGCTACCTCAGCCCCGACCCGCTCGGCGTCGAGGGTGGCGATCATCGCTATGCCTACGCCAGCGGCGATCCCATCCACCGGACGGACCCGCTCGGCCTGCAGGACTGCGGCGGGAAGCGGGGCCTGCTCGGGCGCGGCCGCGGCGGGAATCGGCGCGGGAACAATCGGCGCGCGACGGAGACGGACGGCGCACCACCGACGACGGGACGCCTGCCCAGGCACTTGCGGAACAAGATGGACCGCATCCAGAACCAGACGGCTGCGGGTGGCAACCGAGGCGTCAGTGGCAGCGTGTCCCACGAGGAGGCCATGAGGCTCGGCGAGGCGTTCGTCGGACCGGGCCACCGACCCATGTCCAACGGCGCCGGGCTCGTCTCCGCGGATGGACGACGGACGTTCCGGTTTCCTTCCCCCAAGCGCGGCGTCAACCCGAGGACCGGCGAGCCGTGGTCCAGGACAGGCACGCAGGCGAACTTCGAGACCCACGGTGAAGACGGAGGCCGGCCGGTGAGCAACGTTCATCTGGACGTGGACCCGTGAGCGCTCCCATCGCGCTCGAAGTGAAGTCCTACGTGTCGAGCTCGGTCGACGTCGCGCGATGGATGCCCGACACACCGGAGCAGGTCTATTTCCTGCTCGCCATCAGCATCGGCGAGGTGGGAGACGATCGGGCGGATCTGTTTTACGTGACCGTGGCCACTCCCGAAGGGGCGCGGAAGCATCAGCGGCGCGTCACTCCCACCCGCAACGGGCCGCTGATCCTCGCCGAGTATTCGCCAGCCGCGCTGAAGGCGAGGATCGAAGAGATCGTCGAGCGCTGTCGGGCCCCGTCGTGGGGAGAGTCTGTGCGCCTCCTCGAGAGACACTTCGAGTACGAGTATTCGGATTACGTCCCCGACGAGTAGGCGGGGGGACGGGGCCGAGGGCCGCCGCTCCCCGGTAGATCCGCCGGGCGCCGGCGGGCGGTTCCAATGTGGAACGCGTGGAACGCGCGCGTGGAATCCGGCGACGCGGGGACCGCGGAATCCGCGTCGGGCGCGGGTGGCACGGTCCTCGCTAACGGGGTCCGGCCATGCACTCCGGCACCGCCCAGCCCCCGATCGCCCTGCCGCGCGCCGCCGGCGCCCTCGCGACGGACCTGTCGCCGCCGCCCGGCCTGCCCGGCGAGCACTTCGCCGCGGCGTTGCTGTTCTTCGTCGCCGGCGCCGCGGCGCTGGTCTTGGTCGCGCCCGACGTGGCCGCTGGCGCCTTCTACCTGCCGCGGGTCGCGGCGACGGTCCACCTCTTCACGCTGGGGTGGATCATGCTGTCGATCTTCGGCGCGCTCTGTCAGTTCCTGCCCGTCGCCATCGGCCGGCCGCTGCGCTGGCCGGGGCTCGCGCACGTGTCGTTCGGGCTGCAGGCGGCGGGCGCCGCCGCCTTCGCCGCGGCGCTCGTCACCGGCGAGCGCCCGCTCCTGTACATCGGCGCTGCGGCGCTCTCGGGCGCGTTCGTCCTGTTCGCCGCGAACCTCGGGGCCGCGCTCGTCGCGGTGAAGACGCGCTCGCTCACCTGGTGGGCGCTGGCCGGCGCGACGGTGTTCCTGGTCGTGACGCCGGCGTACGGGGTCGTCCTCGCGACGAACCTGCACGACGGCGCGCTCGGCGCCGCGCGCTTCGAGGTCGTCGCCGCGCACGCGCACGTCGCGATCGTCGGGGTCGTGATGCTCGTCGTCGTCGGCGTCGCGCACCGGCTGCTGCCCATGTTCCTGCTGTCCCACGGCGCGAGCGAGCGGCCGGCGCGGGTGGCGGTCGCGCTGCTCTTCGCCGGGGCCACGGCGCTCGCCCTCCCATTCGGCGGCGGCGCGCGGCACGTCGTCGGAGGTGTCCTTGCGGCGGGCGGCGTCGTGGCGTTCCTCGCGCAGGCCGCGCTGTTCTTCCGGAAGCGCGTCCGCCGCCAGCTCGACCCGGGCATGCGCCTCGCCGCCGCCGGGGTCGCGGGGCTGGCGCTCGCGGTCGCCCTGGCGCCGTTCGCGCTGACGCGCGGCCTCGCCGCGCCCCACCTGCTGTCGACGTACTTCGTGGTGCTCCTCGGGGCGCTCTCGATGTTCGTCGCCGGCCACTACTACAAGATCGTTCCGTTCCTCGTCTGGTACCACCGCTTCGGCCCGCTCGTCGGGAAGCGCAAGGTGCCGCGCGTCGCCGACCTCTATTCCGAGAAGGTCGCGACCGCGAACGGCGCGCTGCTCGTCACCGGCTGGGCCGGCTTCGCGCTCGCGACTGCCGCCGCCGCGCCCGGGCTCGCGCGGGTGGCCGCGCTCGTCCTCACCGCGGGCGCGGTCCTCGAGGCGTTCGTCATCGCCCGCGTAGCGCGCAGGAGACCCGCATGAGCGACGCAGAGATCCGCGAGCGTGTGTACGACGCGCTCCGCGATGTCATCGACCCCGAAATCGGCCTCGACATCGTCACGCTCCACCTCGTGTACGACGTCGCGGTCCGCGATGGGGCCGTCGATGTGACCTTCACCCTGACGACGCCCGGCTGTCCGATGGAGACCGTGATCCGCGGCGGCATCGAGCAGGCGGCCTGGGCCGTCCCCGGGGTCACCGAAGTCAACCCGAACCTGGTCTGGGAGCCGAGATGGCATCCCGGCCTCGTCGAAGGAGGTGTGCTTTGATTGCCAGCGTTCCCGCGCCCTTACAGGAGATGCCATTCGTCGACGTCGACGTGCGCGAGGACCTGCGCGCCGGTCGCGAGCCGTTCCGTCGTATCTTCGACGCCGCGCGCGCGCTTCCGGAGGGCAGCGTCCTGCGCGTGCGCGCCATCTTCGAGCCGGCGCCGCTCTACGCCGTGCTCGGTCGCCTCGGCCTCGAGCATCACACCGAGCGCATCGCCGGCGACGACTGGCGGGTGTGGTTCCACCACGGTCGCGCCGGCGCCGACGCCGGCGCCCCGCAGGAGACGCCGTCCGCGGTGGAGGGCGCCGTCGTGCTCGATGTGCGCGGTCTCGAGCCGCCCGAGCCCATGGTGCGCACGCTCGAGGCGCTCGCATCTCTGCCTCGCGGCGCGACGCTCGTTCAGATCAACGTCCGCGTGCCGCAGTTCCTGTTGCCGAAGCTCGAGGAGCGCGGCTTCACCTATGAGATCCGCGAGCAGTCGCCGGATCTCGTCCGTCTGTTCATCCGTCATGCCAACACACAGGGAGAGAAGACCATGGAGCTCGACGTCCGCGTGATCCCGCCCCGCGAGAAGCACCCCGCCATCTTCCGGACCTTCGACGGGCTTGCGCCGGGGCAGGCCTTCGTGCTGGTCAACGACCACGATCCGTTCCCGCTCCGCCATCAGTTCGAGGCGCTGCGTCCCGGGCAGTTCGCGTGGGACTACGAAGAGCGCGGCCCGGCGGTCTGGCGGGTGCGCATTGAGAAGAGCGCCTGATGCGCCTGTCGATCTCGGCCGCCGCCGCCCCGCATCTCGGTGCCGAGGCGCTCGATGCCGCGTGCCGTGCGCGCGGCCTCGACGGGCAGGAGGTCGTCGCCGGCGAGGTCGCGACGCGTGTGCGCGTCGTCGCGATCCGGCGCGAGTCGCTGGAAGCAGCGCGCGCGGTGGCTCCGATCGCGGCGGGCCTCGAGGTGCCGGTCTCGGTCCCGGCCGCCGTGGTGCCGCTCGAGGCGCTGCCCGCGCTGGCCGAGGTCTTCGCCGGCGCGCGCCTGCTGCTCGCGCACGGCACGGATCCCGACGAGGCGCGCGCCCTGGCGAGGGCGATCCGCGACGCGGGCGCGCCGCCGTCGCTGGGGCTCGCGTGGGACGTCCGGCCGTCGACGGAGGACCTCGGCCGCGCGAGCGCGGTCCTCGCCGCGTCGCTCGACCTGCTGGGCCTCGTGCGGCTTCACGGCGGTGGACCCGAGCAGCGCGACCAGGATGGCCGCGGCGTCGGGCCGCTCTTCGTCGATCTCGCGCTGTCACGGTACGTGGGGCCGATCGTGTTGTGCCCGAGCGCGCCCGAGGCGCTGCCTCGTTGGGCCGCGTGGCTGGCATCGCAGCGCAGCGCCGGCTGCGGGCACCGCGTCGATGCGCGCACGCTCGTCGTCGACGTACGCGGCGTCGAGCCGCGGGACCGCCTCGAGACGATCCTCGGTGCCTATCGATCGCTCGCCCCCGGCGACACCCTGCGG
Source organism: Myxococcota bacterium (assembly GCA_963169045.1). Lineage (GTDB taxonomy): Bacteria > Myxococcota_A > Bradymonadia > UBA7976 > UBA1532 > CAUJDF01. Next base: position 47,025 of record CAUJDF010000048.1, on the reverse strand, counting down.
CTCACCGTCGACCACGACCCGAGCTGCATGGACTTCACCCTCCGGGCGACCGAGCCCGAAGGCAGCTTTACCTTCCGCACCCTCGAGCACGGCCCCGAGGTCTGGCGCGCCGAGGTCACCCGGCGTTGATCCTTGCTCCGTGCCGCGTGGCGCGTGCAGGATTCCGGCATGTCACAGACCGGCTCGTCCACGCCCCGCCGCTTCGGCATCCTGGGCTTCTTCGGCGTCGCCGTCGGCGTCGGCTGCCTGCTCGTCAGCGCGCTCGGGGCGCTCAACACCGCGTTCGACCTGAACTGGCAGCTCACCTTCTATGGCTCGGGCTTCGACCTGCCGGGCAGTTGGGAGGAGTGCATCGGGCTCGGCGCGGTGGGTCTGTTGCTCGTCGGTCTGTCGTACTTCGGTCGCCTGGTGATGCAGCGCTTTCGGGCGGCGAAGGGCAGGCCGCTCACGCGCGCCGGCATCGTGCTCGGCGCCCTGGCATTGCTCTTCGGCGCCGGCCGCGGCCTGCAGCTCGTCGCGCTGAAGAGCACCTACGGGTGCATGCTCGCCTACTACGCCACCGACGGCGACCTCGACGACGTGCGCGACGCGCTGTCCGACGGGCCGACGCGCGCATGCCTCGACGCGGCGGTGCGCCGCGCGGCGCAGTACGACAACGCGCCCGCGCTCGCCATCCTGCTCGAAGGCGGCGCCGACTTCCTGGACGAGGGCACGCCGGCGGAGCAGCGACTCCGGTGTGCGCTGGCGGGCACCGGCCCGGCGTTCATCGAGGTGGCGCTCGCCCACGGCGTGACACCGCAGACGTGCCCGGCCAGCGACGACCTGGTCTGGTGGCTGGTCAACGAGGACCGCGACGATGCCGAGACGGCGAAGGTCGTGAACCTGCTCGTGAAGGCGGGCTGGTCGGCGTCGCGCAAGCCCGAGCACAGCGACGCTCCGCCCGCGGCGCTGGCCCGCGAGAAGGGCAAGATGGCCACCCTCGCAGCGCTCGAGGGGGGCGGCCGATAGACCGCCGCGGCGTGGCGTGGATCCCACGATTCCGTGGGTCCGGCGACCCACGCGCGGCAAAGCGCCCCAGCGGCCCGTCGATGGCGGCACGACTGCGGCGAAGTGCTACACCGCGATCTCCAACGGGAAAGCGCGGTTGGCACCTCGCCTCAGGCGTGCCCGGTCCGGCCCGGTCGCGGCGTGTGACGGCGCGGCGGCGGCGGCTCCTCGTTGACCCGGCGGCAGTAGTCGTCGAGGAGGGCCGCGAACTCCACGTCCCCGTCCTCGTCGACCTCGTCCAACTCGACCTGGCGGTGATACTGCTCGGAGAAGGTACGACCGTTACGCGCAGGCATCGCTCACCCCCTTCCCACGAAGGTTCCCTTGCATGCGTCGGGCCGACCCCTTAGAACCGCCCGCATGATTCGGGTCGGCTACGCCGGGGGTACGCTGGAGATCCGGGACGTCCCCGACCCGGGGGGGTTGCCCCCCCGATGCCAGTGGGACGAGCGCAGTCGATGCTGGCGCGCGCCGGCGGTCGACTACGCCGACGTCGTGATGGCGTTCGTGCGCCGCAAGCTGCCGTACGAGGACGCGGCGCGGGCCTACGGCGAGCTGCCGGGCGGGCTGCAGGTGCGCCGCGAGCCGCGGCCGTTCCAGGCCGAGGCGCTCGAAGCGTGGCGGAAACACCGCAACCGTGGGGTGGTCGTGCTCCCCACGGGCGCGGGCAAGAGCCACGTGGCGGCGATGGCCATCGACGCGACGCGCCGGGACACGCTGGTCGTGGCGCCGACGCTCGACCTCGTGCGGCAGTGGTACGACCAGCTGCGGCGCAGCTTCCCCGTGCCGGTCGGCGTGATCGGTGGCGGCGACTACTCGGTGCAGCCGCTGACGGTGACGACCTACGACTCCGCCTACATCCACATGGAGCACCTCGGGAACCGCTTCGGGCTCGTGGTCTTCGACGAGTGTCACCACCTGCCGGGCGACGCCTACGGCCTGGCGGCGCGGTTCTGCCTGGCGCCGTTCCGGCTGGGCCTGACGGCGACGCTCGAGCGCCAGGACGGCCGCCACGCCGAGCTGGACGAGCTCGTCGGCCCGGTCGTGTACCAGCGCGACATCGTGGAGCTCGCCGGCGAGTTCCTCGCCGAGTACGACGTGGAGCACGTCGTGGTCGAGCTGAGCCCGGCCGAGCGGCTGGCCTACGACGAAGCCCGCGGGATCTATCGGGATTTCGTCACGAGCAACGGCATCCGGTTCAGCCGGCCCGGCGCGTGGCAGCAGTTCATCCAGCTCTCGGCGCGCAGTCGCGAGGGCCGTCGCGCCATGGAGGCGTGGTTGCGGCAGCGCCAGCTCGCGTTCGCGGCACCGTCCAAGCTGGCGTACCTCGAGCACCTGCTGCACGTGCACCGCAACGACCCGACGATCGTGTTCACGCAGGACAACGCGACGGCCTACGACATCGCACGTCGCTTCCTGATCCCGGTCATCACGCACCAGACGAAGGTCACCGAGCGCAGCGAGATCCTGGCGGGGCTGGCGGACGGCACGTACGGCGCGGTCGTGACGTCGAAGGTGCTCAACGAGGGCGTCGACGTGCCGTCGGCGAGCGTGGCGATCATCGTGTCCGGGTCGGGATCGGTGCGCGAGCACGTCCAGCGGCTCGGTCGCGTGCTGCGCAAGCAGGGCGACAAGCGGGCGGTGCTGTACGAGCTCGTGGCGGGGGGGACGGCGGAGACGTTCACCAGCGAGCGGCGGCGCGAGCACAATGCTTACCGCTGACCTCGTCCGGGTGAAGCGCGACGGCGACCGCATCGCCGTCAAGCCGCTCGAGGGCAAGCAGCGCGAGCGCATGCGGGTGATCGCGGGGCTGTACCTCGACCTGGCCGCGGCGCACGTGGGGCTGACGCGCGAGGACCTCGAGGCGCGCGTCGGCGAGATCGACGTTTCGCCGCAGGACCGGCGCGTGTCCGACGGCCTGCTCAAGCTCGTGCTCGACCGGTGCACGTTCGCGCAGGAGGAGGGCGCCGACCCCGCGATGCTGCGGCGCGAGGTGTTCCGGCGGGCGGCGGCGATGCGCCGCGCGGAAGAATTCGACCGCGAGGCGGCGCTCGTCGAGTCGGCGGCCGCGCTCGGCCTCGACGTGGGCGACCTCGACCGGCTGCTCTTCGCCGACCTGAAGGGCGCGCAGAAGCTCGTCGAGCTCGACGCCATCGACGCGGACGCGCTGCTCGAGCTGTACGACCGCTCGCTCGGCCAGGCGGTGCTGCTCCGGGCGGTGCGCGTGGAGGTCCGCGTGCGCGCCGGCTGGCCGGGGGCGTACCGCGCGCTCTTCCACCGGCTCAAGTTCCTGCGCCTGCTCTACGTCGTGCACCCGCTGCCCGGGGACGAGGGCTACCGCGTCGAGATCGACGGGCCCTACAGCCTCTTCGACCAGGTCACGAAGTACGGGCTGCAGCTGGCGCTGCTCATCCCGGCGCTCGAGGCGTGCGGGCCGTGGTCGCTCGACGCCGAGGTGCTCTGGGACAAGGACCGCAAACGCCTGCGCTTCTCGCTCGAGGGCGCGCCGAAGCCCGTCGACCGGCCGCGCCGGACGCAGCGCCTGCCCGACGACGTGGCGGCGCTCGTCGAGCAGCTCCGCAAGCTCGAGACGCCGTGGGAGGTGAGCGCCGCGCGCGACGTCCTCCACCTGCCGGGCGTGGGCGTGTGCGTGCCCGACCTCGTCTTCGTGCACCGCGAGACGCGCGCGAAGGCGTACCTCGAGGTGCTCGGCTACTGGAGCCGCGCCGCGGTGTGGAAGCGCGTCGAGCTCGCGGAGGGCGGCCTGAAGCAGCGTGTCATCTGGGCCGTGTCCGACCGCCTGCGCGTCAGCGAGGCGGCGCTGCCGGCGGACGTGCCCGGCTCGCTCTACGTCTACAAGGGCGTGATGAACGCCCGAAAGGTGCTCGCGCTGCTCGATCGCTGACGCATCGTCCTCGCCGCAGGCGATGCGCCTCGTGGACGCAGCGCCCCCGCGATGCGCCAGCCTTCGCCCGCCGCGCGGACGCGCTGCGCGCCGCCCGCCGCGATGCCCCGGATGCCGTCTCGGCCGAGAGGGTCGCCGGCCGGCGGCGGGCCGCGACACACCGGCGAGCGTCGGAACACACCACGTCCATCGCCTCCTGGACGCTGAAGTTCGGCGCACGCGCCGCGGCACGCAAGGCGCCGTCCAGCGGAGCCGCGACCGACTGCCACGATGCGGCGTCGATCCCTGATGCGACGTCTGTTCTTCCTCGTCGCCCTCGCGCCGCTCGCCGCATGCCTCGAATCACAAGTGGATCCGGGGAGTTGCGCGTCCAGCGAGGACGACTGCCTCGAGGGCTGCGCCCACACCTGCAACCTCGCCCCCGAGACGCCCGCCTTCGAGCGGCAGCGCGAGCTCGCGGGCCAGGACGTCTTCCTGTGGTCCTTCGGCTGCGCCGCCTGCGTCCACGACTGCCGGGTAGAGGCCGAGCTGTGCGGGCGCTAACATGCGCCCATGCGCCGTCTCATCGTCCTGCTCGTCGTCGCCGGCTGCGGAGGGCCTCGCCTCGAGCACGCCGAGTGCAAGCGCCTCTACGACACCTGCATGCAGCGCTGCGCCGACCTCTGTGAGGGGCCGGGCGCCTCGCGCGCCGCCCAGTGGGCGCGCGAGGCCCAGGGAGAGAACAACACCGGCTGGTCGGGGGAGTGCCACACCTGCGTCGACCACTGCCGGGACCAGGCGGATCGTTGCGAGGCGGAGCGGCGCTGACGAACCCGCGTGCGGGTGACTGGTGGGCTGCCCTCGAAGTTCGCGCGCTCCCGAGGCGCGAGCCGTCGGCCCCCAGGGCAAGGCGCGCCGACGAACGCGTGGCCTTGTCCTACGCGGAGGAGGTCCAACGCAGACCTGGGGGCCGAAGGGCCGCGACGAAGCGTGCGGAACTTCGGGGGCAAGCTCCTAGAACATCCCGAGCTCGAGGCGGGCGGCTTCGGACATGCGGTCCGGCGTCCAGGGCGGATCCCAGACGAGGTAGACCGTGGCCGCGGCGACGCCGGGCAGCAGCTTCACGCGCTGCTCGACCTCCATCGGGAGGCTGCCGGCCACCGGACACATCGGCGAGGTCAGCGTCATGCGGATGCCGACCTTCGCGTCGTCGTCGATCTCGATGTCGTACACGAGCCCGAGCTCGTAGATGTCGACCGGGATCTCGGGGTCGTACACGTCCTTCAGGACGCCGACCACGCGCTCCTTCAGGTCTTCCTTGTCGAGGGCGACCGGGGCTTCGCTGGTGCTCACGCGCGCCTCCTCACTCCGTGCTGACCGGCGCGTCGGCGCCCTTGAGCGCGGCCATGAGCGTGTGCCAGCAAAGGGAGGCGCACTTCACGCGCGTCGGGAACCGGCTCACGCCCTGGAACACCGCCAGCTTGCCGAGGCGCTCCTCGTCCGGCTGCGCGCGGCCGGTGACCGTCTCGTGGAAGGCCTGGAAGATGCTCTCGATCTCGGCGAGCGTCCGGCCCTTGATCGCCTGCGTCAGCAGCGAGGCCGACGCCGTCGAGATCGCGCAGCCCTTGCCCTCGAACTTCACGTCGCGCACCACGCCGTCGTCCCCAACGTCGACGTAGAGCTGCAGCTGGTCGCCGCAGACCGGGTTGTGGCCGGCGGCCTGGCGGTTCGGGTGCTCGAGCCGGCCGAAGTTGCGCGGGCGGCGTCCGTGGTCGAGCACGAGCTCCTGGTACAGCGCGTCGAGGTCGCTCATCGGCCGAACAGCTCCACCACCTTGTGCAGCGCCGCCACGAGGGCGTCGATCTCGGCCCTCGTATTGTAGATGGCGAAGGAGGCCCGGGCGGTGGCCGGCAGGCCGAAGCGATCGAGCACCGGCTGCGCGCAGTGGTGCCCGGCGCGGATGGCCACGCCCTCCATGTCGAGCACGGTCGCGACGTCGTGCGGGTGCACGTCGCCGAGCGCGAACGAGATCACCGGGCCGCGCCGGCGCGGCTCGCCCACCCGCTGGAAGCCGGGCACCGTGCGCAGTCGCTCGAGCGCGTAGTCGGTGAGGGCCTCCTCGTGGGCGGCGATCGCCTCGAAGCCCAGCGCAGTGACGTAGTCGACCGCCGCGCCGAGGCCCACCGCGCCGGCGATGTCGGGGGTGCCCGCCTCGAACTTGTTGGGCAGGTCGGCGAACGTCGTCCCCGAGAACTTCACCTCGCGGATCATGTCGCCGCCGCCGTGGTACGGGGGCATCTCCCGCAGCCACCGCTCGCGCCCCCACAGCACGCCGATGCCCGTCGGGCCGTACAGCTTGTGACCCGAGAACGCATAGAAATCGCAGCCGAGCCTCTGCACGTCGACCGCCACGTGGGCCGTCGCCTGGGCGCCGTCGAGCAGCACCGGCACACCGCGCTCGCGGGCGAGCCGCGCGATCTCCTCGACCGGGTTGATCGTGCCGAGCGCGTTGCTCACGTGCACGACCGCCACCATGCGCGTCCGCGGCCCGAGCATGGCGGCATAGGCGTCGAGGTCGATGTCGCCGGCGTCGGTGATGGGGATGGGCCGGACCGCGGCGCCCGCCGCCTGCGCCGCCAGCTGCCACGGCACGATGTTCGAGTGGTGCTCCATGTGGGACACCAGGATCTCGTCGCCGGGCTGCAGGCGCGGCCGCGCGAAGCTGTGCGCCACCAGGTTGATCGCCTCGGTGGCGCCGCGCACGAAGATGACCTCGCGCTCGCTCGCCGCATTCAGGAAGCGCTTCACCTTGACGCGCGCACCCTCGAACGCGTCGGTCGCCCGCGCGCCGAGCCAGTACAGGGCCCGGTGCACGTTGGCGTTCGACGTCTCGTAGTAGCTCGAGACGGCGTCGATCACCGCGCGCGGCTTCTGTGTCGTCGCCGCATTGTCGAGGTAGATCAAGGGCTTGCCGCGGTACGACTCCCCGAGGATCGGGAAGTCCGCCCGCACGCGCTCCACGTCGAACGTCACTGCGCACCTCCCACGGCGGCGATGCGCTCGTACAACCACTCGCACAGGCCGGGCACGGCGACGCGCTCGGCGATCTCGCCACCGAACGCCGCCACCAGCAGCCGCCGCGCCTCGACGAAGTCGATGCCGCGCGCCCGCAGGAAGAACAGGGAGTCGGCGTCGAGCCGGCCGATCGTCGCCCCGTGCGTGCACTTCACGTCGTTGTTGTGGATCTCGAGCTGCGGCCGCGTGTCGACGTGGGCCGACTTCGAGAGGAGCAGGTTCGGGTTGCTCTGCTGCGCGCTCGTCTGCGTCGCGCCGGGCCGCACGAGCACCCTGCCGGTGAACACGCCATGCGAGCGGCCGTTGAGCACGCCCTTGTAGAGCTCGCGGCTGGTGGCGCCGGGCTTCGCGTGGTCGACGAACGTGTCGTTGTCGGCGTGCTGGGTGCCGCCGAGCGCGAACGCGCCTTCGAGCGTGCACTCCGCGCCCTCGCCGTCGAGGCACACCCGCAGGTCGGTGCGCGACAGCGCCGCGCCGAAGGTCAGGTGGTGGCTCACGAAACGGCTGTCGCGGTCCTGCCGGACGGCGACGCGCCCGATGTGGAACGCGCTCGGCGCCTGATCCTGGACGACCACGTGGTGCACGCTCGCGCCGGGTCCGCAGACGATCTCGGTGACGGCGTTGGCCAGCCCTTCGCCCTCGCCGGTGTGGTGCTCGACGACCTGCACGCGACTGTTGGCGCCGGCGACGACGAGCAGCCGCGGATAACCGGCGCCGCCGCGCGCCTCGAAGCGCACGTGGAGCGGCGCCTCGACCGACGTGCCCGCCGGCACGTGCACGAGCGCGCCGTCGGTGGCCTTGGCTGTGTTCTCGGCGCAGAAGACGAACTGCTCGAAGGCCGCGACGCGGGCGAGGTGCGCCTGCACCAGCGCGCGGTGCTCGGGCGCGCCGAGCGGCGCCACGTACGGCGAGGCGCCGCGCCCCGCCAGGTGCCCGTTCACGAAGACCATCGCCGCCTCGAGCCCGGGCAGCGTGGCGGCGCGCGGCTCGCCGGGCTCGCCGGGGGCGAAGGCCCGCTCGGCGATGGGCGCCACGTTCGTGTACTTGAAGGCCTCGTCGCCGCGCTGCGGGTAACCGAGGGCACCGAACCGCGCGAGCGCCTGCTCGCGGAGGGCGGGGTCGATCATCGCGCCGGCGCCTTCTCGAGCCAACCGTAGCCGTGCTTCTCGAGCTCGAGCGCGAGCGAGGCGTCGCCCGACTCGACGATGCGGCCCTGGTAGAGGACGTGGACGAAGTCGGGCGTGATGTGGTCGAGCAGCCGCTGGTAGTGGGTGATCACGATGAACGAGCGCGCCGGCGAGCGCAGCGCCGTGACGCCGTCGCCCACGATCTTCAGCGCGTCGATGTCGAGGCCGGAGTCGGTCTCGTCGAGGATCGCCAGCTTGGGCTCGAGCAACGCCATCTGCAGGATTTCATTGCGTTTCTTCTCGCCGCCCGAGAAGCCGTCGTTGACGGAGCGCTGCATCATCTTCTCGTCGAGCTTCACCAACTTCAGCTTCTCGCGCATCACGCGCAGGAAGTCGGCGGCGTCGAGCTCCTCGAGCCCGCGCGCCTGGCGGATGGCGTTGGCGGCGGTGCGCAGGAAGTACGCGTTGCCGATGCCCGGGATCTCCACTGGGTACTGGAACGCGAGGAAGACGCCGGCGCGGGCGCGCAGCTCGGGTGCGAGCTCCAGCAGGTTCCGCCCCTCGAAGACGACCTCGCCTTCGGTGATCTCGTAGCCCTCGCGGCCCGCCAGCACGTGCGCGAGCGTGCTCTTGCCGGAGCCGTTCGGCCCCATGATCGCGTGCACCTCGCCGGGGTTCACCGTGAGGCTCAGCCCCTTGAGGATGTCGTGGTCGCCCACGCGCGCGTGGAGATTGCGGATCTCGAGCATGTCCAGTGGTCCCCCAGGCGGGTTCAGCCGACGCTGCCTTCGAGGCTGACGCCGAGCAGCTTGTGGGCCTCGACGGCGAACTCCATCGGGAGCTCGCGCAGGACCTCCTTGCAGAAGCCCGTCACGATCATCGAGACCGCGTCCTCGGCGGTCAGGCCGCGCTGCTGGCAGTAGAAGAGCTGGTCCTCGCCGATCTTCGAGGTGGTCGCTTCGTGCTCCACCGTCGCCGTGTCGTTCTTGACCTGCAGATATGGGAAGGTGTGCGCGCCGCACTGGTCGCCGAGCAGCAACGAGTCGCACTGCGCGTAGCTGCGCGCGCCCTCGGCGCCCTCGCTGATGCGCACGAGGCCCCGGTACGTGTTCTGCCCGTGGCCGGCCGAGATGCCCTTGGAGACGATCGTCGAGCGCGTGCGCTTGCCGATGTGGATCATCTTCGTGCCGGTGTCGGCCTGCTGGAAGTTGTTCGTCAGCGCCACCGAGTAGAACTCGCCCACCGAGTCGTCGCCGAGCAGGATGCAGCTCGGGTACTTCCAGGTGATGGCGCTGCCGGTCTCCACCTGCGTCCAGGAGATCTTGGCGCGCCGGCCGGCGCACTTCCCGCGCTTGGTGACGAAGTTGTAGATGCCGCCGCGACCCTCTTTATCGCCCGGGTACCAGTTCTGCACCGTCGAGTACTTGATGACCGCGTCGTCGTGGGCCACGAGCTCGACGACCGCGGCGTGCAGCTGGTTCTCGTCGCGCTTCGGCGCGGTGCAGCCCTCGAGGTAGCTCACGTGGGCGCCCTCGTCGGCGATGATCAGCGTGCGCTCGAACTGCCCGGTGTTGGCGGCGTTGATGCGGAAGTAGGTCGAGAGCTCCATCGGGCAGCGGACGCCCTTCGGGATGAACACGAAGGAGCCGTCGCTGAAGACCGCGGAGTTGAGCGCGGCGAAGTAGTTGTCGCCGACCGGCACCACCGAGCCCAGGTACTTGCGCACGAGCTCGGGGTGTTCCTTCACCGCCTCGGAGAAACTGCAGAAGAGGATGCCGACCTCGGCCAGCTTCGCCTTGTAGGTCGTGGCGACCGACACGCTGTCGAAGACCGCGTCGACGGCCACGCCGGCGAGGATGGCGCGCTCGTGCAGCGGCACGCCGAGCTTGTCGTAGGTCTTGAGCAGCTCGGGATCGACCTCGTCCAGGCTCTTCGGGCCGTCCTTCTTCTTCGGGGCCGCGTAGTAATGGATGTCCTGGTAGTCGATGGGCGGGTACTTCACGAGCGCCCACTTCGGCTCCGGCATCTGCTGCCAGCGGCGGAAGGCCTTGAGGCGCCAGTCGAGCAGCCACTCGGGCTCGCCCTTCTTCGCCGAGATGAAGCGGACGATGTCCTCCGAGAGGCCCTTGGGCGCGAGCTCGGCGTCCACGTCGGAGACGAAGCCGTGCGCATACTCGCGCTCGACGAGCTGCTCCAGCGTGCGCTTTTCATTGCGCGCGTCCATGCGGGTCCTCCCGGGGTGGTCCCCTACGTGATGCGCGAGCCGTCGTTCCGGTCGCGACGAGGCCGGCCGCTGCGGGTGGAAACCTGCAGCCGGCCAGCGCGCGCGGAGGGAAACATGACGGCGCGCCGAAAAACAACCACCGGAAACGCGGCGCGGCGACCTCAGGTGGCTTCGGGGCTGACGGGCAGGGTGAAGAAGAAGGTGGCGCCGCGGCCGACGGCGGCCTCAGCCCAGATGCGGCCGCCGTGGCGCCGGACGATGCGCTGGCACGTGGCGAGGCCGATGCCGGTGCCGGGGAACTCTTCGGCGCGGTGCAGCCGCTGGAAGGGCTCGAACAGGCGCGCCGCGTGCGCGACGTCGAAGCCGGCGCCATTGTCGCGCACGAAGAACACGCCGGCCTCGCCCCGTCCGATCTCGATGCGCGCATTCTGCGTGCGCGCGGTGAACTTCCAGGCGTTGCCGATCAGGTTCGCGAGCACGATGCGCAGCAGGCCGGCGTCGCCCCGCGTCCCCATGTCCGGCGCGATCGCGAGGTCCACGCGTCGGGAGACGTCAGGCTCCGCCAGCTCCCGGTACACGTCCAGCGCCATCGCCGTCAGATCGACCGGTTCGCGGCGCATCTCGCGACGGGTCACGCGCGAAAGGAAGAGCAGATCTTCCACCAGGCGCGCCATCCGGTTCACGTTCAGCCGAACGCGGTGCAGATGGAACTTCGCGCGCTCGTCCAGGCTGTCGGCGGCGTCCTGAAGCAACACCTCCACGAGCCCGTCGACCGAGCGCAGCGGCGCCCGCAGGTCGTGCGACACTGCGTGCGCGAAGCTCTCGAGGTCCTCGATGGTCAGCTCGAGCTCGCGCATGCGGCCGAGATCCGCGCGGTGGGCGGCCTCACGCTCGGCGTGGCGGCGCGCGGTCGCCAGCACCGGCGCCACCTCGCGGGCGGCGGCGGTCAGAAGCTCCACCTCGGCCGTGGCGAAGGGGCGATCGGGCCGGACGAGCGCGAGCAGCCCGCCGTGTCCGTCCGGGCCGGGCAGGGGGGCGACCGCGACGGCGCCGGGGCGCCGACGGGCCCGCGACGGGAGCGGCAGCGTCACGGCGCCGCCGTCCATCGGCGCGCCCTCCATCACCGCGCGCACCGCGAGCACCATGCCGGGCGCCCCGCCGTGGGCGCCCGCGAGCTCGAGCGCGGCCTCGCGCGCGACGAACAGCAGGCAGGGGTCGCCAAAGAGCGCCGACACGCGCCGAGGAATGCCGTCGCGCAGCGTCTCCTCGTCGGGCGCGTCCGAGGTCAGATCGAGCGCCAGCTTCGCGAGCGCGCGTCGCCGGGCCGCCCGCTCGGCGCGCGCCGCCGCGTCGCGGATCGCGGCCGCCGGATCGCGGCTCACGGCGAGGTAGCCGGTCACGGCGCCTGCGGCGTCGCGCCAGGCCAGCGTCGTGTTCAGCACCGGGATCCAGCGGCCGTCCTTGTGGCGCTTCACGACGCGCCCGCGCCACATCCCCTGCGTGCGCAGCGCCCGCTGCACCTCGGCCCGCGAACCGTCGACGAACTCCGGGCGGAGCAGCGCCCTGGCCGGGCGTCCGAGCACCTCGTCGGCGCGCCACCCGAACAGGTCCTCGGCGCCCGAGCTCCAGGCGCGGATGCGGAAGGCGGCATCGGTCGAGAAGACGGCGTCGCGCAGGTGCTCGGCCAGCGTTGGCACGGGCACGCCGGACGCGGCCTCCGTCCCTCCCCTCGGCGGCGGCTCCCGCTGGGCCATGTTCCTCCCCGCTTGTAAACATTCAATGTTCCCGGACGCTCGTCAAGGCGTGCGCGACCGACGCTGCACGCAGAAACTGTCGTGCGTTCACGCACATCCGGGGTGCAGTGCGTCAATGTGGCGGTTCCGCCGCCACTCGGATACCGTCGCCCCACACCCCGGAGGAGGGCGATGCGCACCCCGCTGGCCCGCGCGTTCTTCGCGCTCTGCTGGCCCGCCCTGCTGCCACTGGCGGCGGTCGCGGTGTGGCTGCGCACGCGCGCGGCGCCGCTCGAGGCCGGCGCCGTCTGGTCGCTGGCGCCCTACCTGACCCTCGCGGCGGCGGTCGGCCTCGCCTGGCGCTTCGGGCGCGGGCGCGTGGTCTTCGCGGCGCTCTCGCTGGGCCTCGGCGCCGAGGCGGCGCAGCGGCTGGGCTCGCCCGTGGCCTTGCAGGCGGTCGCCGTCTTCGTGCCGCTCGACGTCGCGCTCTTCGCGCTCCTGCGGGAGCGGGGTCTCGTGACCCCGGCGGCGCTGTCGAGGTGGGGCGTCCTGGCGGTCCAGGCGGTGCTGCTCGGCGTGCTCGCGGGTCCGGCGGGGACCCGCCTCGGCGCTGCCTTCACCCGGCCGCTCCTCGACGCGCCGCTGCCGTCCTGGACGCCGCTGGCGTGGCCCGCGGCGCTCGCGACGATCGTGGGCGCGCTGGTGCTGCTCGTGCGGTTCGCCATGACCCGCGGCCCCCTCGAGAGCGGCCTTCTGGGCGCCCTCGCCGCGTTCGTCGTCGCCCTGCACACCCCGCCCGAGAGCGTCGTCTTCCGCGTCTACGTCGCGACGGCCGGCGTGGTGCTGCTGCTGGCGCTGGTGGAGACGACGTACTCGCTCGCCTTTCGCGACCAGCTCACCGGCCTGCCGGGGCGGCGCGCCCTCGACGAGGCCCTGCAGCGCCTGACGGGCACCTATACGGTGGCGATGGTCGACGTCGACCACTTCAAGAAGTTCAACGACAAGTACGGCCACGACGCCGGCGACGAGGTCCTGCGCATGGTCGCCTCGCGCCTCGCGGGCGTGACGGGCGGCGGACGCGCGTTCCGCTACGGCGGCGAGGAGTTCACCGTGCTCTTCCCCGGGCGCGGCCTCGACGAGGCCCGGCCCCACCTCGAGGACCTGCGCGCGCGCATCGCCGACAGCCGCTTCGTCATCCGCGCCGCCGGCCGCCCGCGCAAGAAGCCTGCGAAGCCCAGGGCGACGAAGGGGGCCCGCAAGGAGGTCGCGGTCACCGTGAGCATCGGCGCCGCCGAGCGCGCGAGCGAATCGCCGCCCGCAGTCGTGAAGTCCGCGGACCAGCAGCTCTACAAGGCGAAAAAGGCGGGCCGCAACCAGGTCATGCCCTGAGACACGCGGGTCACACTCGCGACGGTGTTGCGCGACGTGACGGCGGCGCACGCATCTTGCTACGCTGAGGCGCGCATGCGGCGGGGTCTCCTCACCATCTCGATCGCGACGGGCCTGTCGGCCGCGGCGTGCGCGCCGGCCGAGGCGCCGCCGCCCCTCGACACCAGCGCGTCGGCCATCCGCAACGGCACGCGCGAGCCCCGGGTCGTGCCGCTGTCCGAGGGCGAGAAGCTGGCGATCGGCTGGCTGCATGCCGCCGGCTGGGCCGAGGGCAACTTCTGCACCGGAACGGTCATCGGCCCCCGCGTCGTCGCCACCGCGAAGCACTGCACCGCCGACCAGACGGCGACGGAGATCGGCTTCAGCGTGGGTCTCTTGCCCACCCAGCCCAACGGCACGTTCGGCGTGGCCGAGGTGCACGAGCATCCGCAACACGACGTCGCGCTCTTGATCCTCGAGCAGGACGTGATCGGGGCGGTGCCCGCGCTCGTGCCCATCGCCTTCAACCGTGCCACGCTCGACGACTCGATCATCGGTCGCGAGGTCGAGGCCAGCGGCTATGGCGAGACGTTCGATCCGTCGCGCACGGGCCGCTACTTCGCCGCCGTCGAGCTCATCCAGGTCGATCCGGTGTTCGTTCGGGTGGACGGCCGCGGCCGGCAGGGCATCTGCTTCGGCGACTCGGGCGGCCCCGTGCTGACGACGGGCGCCGACGGGACGGCCGTCGTGCTCGGCGTGGAGCACGGTGGCGACTCGAGCTGCCTCGGGGTCGACGCGCTCACCCGGCTCGACGTCGTCGCCGGCTGGATCGACGGCATCGCCACGACCGTGCGTCCCGGCGAGGAGCCGGGCGAGCCGTGCGGCCAGGTCGACTACCGGGGCGCCTGCGACGGCAACGTCGCCGTCTGGTGCGACGACGGCCGCCTCGCGCGCCGCGACTGCGCCGGCGAGGGGCGCGTCTGCGGCTACGTCGACGACGAGACCGGCTTCTACTGCCGGGAGCCGGAGGCTGTCGATCCGTGCGGCGGCGAGACGGCGGCGGGGCGCTGCGACGGCGACGTGATCGTGCGCTGCGACGCCGGGCAGGTCTTCCGCGACGACTGCAGCGTCCAGGGCGCGCGGTGCGCGTCCGACGGCGGGGGGGCCGTGTGCCAGCGCCGCGCGCCCATGCCCGCGCCGGAGAGCGACGCCGGCCTCCCGTCCGTCCGAGACGACGCGACGGTCTCCTCGGGCGCGCTGCCCGGCAGCGAGGACGACCTGCAGGGCGCCCGCGCGACGAAGTTCGAGGGCGGCGGCTGCGCCCAGGCGAGCGGCGCCCCGTCGGGCGTGGCCCTCGCCGCGCTGATGCTCGGCGGGCTCTTGCACCGCCGGCGGAGGGGCGGGGGGTGACGCACCGAAAGCTCTTCGGGTTCGCGGTGTTGGCGGTCTCCGCCGCCGGCTGCGCGGGCATGGAGGGCGCCGCCGGCGAGCCCGACGGCGGCCTGCCCGTCGTCCCCTCCGACGAGCGCGGCAGCCCGCCGCCGAAGCCGCCGCGCCGGGAGAGCCGCGAGAAGCCACCGCCCGTCGCGCCGCCCGCCAAGCCGGTCGACCCCGGGCCCGACGGCGACCCCGTGGCCCCGCCCGACGCGCCCCCGCCGGGCGGCGTCGACGCGTGCGGCGGGGTGACCGCCGAGGGCAGCTGCCGCGGCGCCATCGCGTTGTGGTGCGACGGTGGCCGCGTCCGCCAGGTCGACTGCGACGAGTACGGCCTGGCCTGCGACTTCGACGACGGCATGGGCCGCCACACGTGCATCGAGGGCGCGCCCGGCGTCGAGCCGCCCGACGATCCCGGGCTGCCCGGCGACGGCGATCCACCGCCGGCCGGCGGCTGCGGCGACGTCGACTACCTCGGCGACTGTGACGGCGACGTCGCGGTCTGGTGCAACGACGGCCGCCTCGAGCGGGTCGACTGCGCCGAGTTCGGCGAGCGCTGCGCCTTCGTCGACGAGGAGACCGGCTACTACTGCGGCGACGGCGGCGAGCTGCCCGGCGACGACGATCCGCCACCGGACGACGATCCGCCGCCGGACGGCGGCTGCGGCGAGGTCGACTATCTCGGCGTCTGCGATGGCGACGTCGCCCTCTGGTGCGCCTCGGGCGTTCTGCGCGAGGTCGACTGCGCCGCCGAGGGCGCCACTTGCGGCTGGATCGACGAGGTCACCGGCAACTACTGCCTCGCCCCGGGCGCCGGGCCGCCCGACGAGCCGCCCGTCGACGGCTGCGGCGACGTCGACTACCTCGGCGCCTGCGAGGGTGACGTCGCGGTCTGGTGTGTCGACGGCGTGCTGCGCCGGGCCGACTGCGGCACCCTGGGACAGATCTGCGGTTGGATCAGCGAGCAGACCGGCTTCTACTGCCATCCCGATCAGGCTGCGCCGGACGGCCCCCCGCCCGATGATCCGCCGCCTGCGGTGAACGAGTGCGGCGACGTCGACTTCTTCGGCGCGTGCGAAGGCGATCTCGCGCTGTGGTGCGAGGACGGCCGGCTGTATCAGGTCGATTGTGCGGCCCAGGGACAGGTCTGCGGCTGGATAGACGACGAGACGGGCTTCTACTGCCAGTGAAGGCGGCGGGCGGAGCATTCGCCCCGCCCGCTTCGACGGCTCAGAGGCCGGTGCAGCACTGGACGTTCGCCGGGCCGTTGCAGAAGCCGGCCATCGGCGTGCCGCCCTGCGACGTGCAGTAGTCGGCGTTCAGGCACTGACCCTCGGTGCCATCGGCATCGCAGGTGTATGCGAGGCAGCACTGCAGATTGGCCGGGCCGTCGCACTCGCCCTGCACCGCCATGCCTTCGCAGTCGCCGGAGTCGATGCACACGCCGATCTCGATGCCGTCGGCGTCGTCGCAGGTGGCGCCGATCGGGTTCTCGCAGAGCTGGTCCACGGCGCCCGTCTCGTCGAGGTCCTTCAGCAGCGCGAACAGATCGTCGCAATCGCTCGTCGGGCCGATCTCCGCGGCGGCGTCGTTCTCGTTGCAGAGCTGCACGCACGCGGCCGCCAGGTCGGCGCCGTTGCCGTCGCCGCCCGGACACTCGACCGCGGCGTTCCCGGCGCAGCCGGAGACCTGGCCGCAGGCGGTGTCGCAGTCCTCGCCGCCGCCACCCATGCCGCCCTGACCGCCCTGACCGCCCTGGCCGCCCTGGCCGCCCTGGCCACCCTGACCGCCTTCGCCGCCGGCGCCGCCTTCGCCGCCTGCGCCGGCGCCGCCGTCCGTGCCGCCGGAGCCGGTGCCGCCGTCGGCCTCGTCCTCGACGTCGCAGGCTGCCAGCGTCATGGCGAACGCCGCCAGCACGAGCGGCAACATCGAGCCCAGGAAGGAACGCTTCATCTCGTCTCCCCCGTCCAACCGGCCTCACTCCAGCGGAGGCCAGAGCGCACGCAATAGGCTCTCCCGCCGCCGTCGTCAAGATGATCCCTGCATTGTGCATCCGGAGGGCAGCGAGACAGCCCATCCCGGCCATGTCTCGCTGACCGATTCGCGCCCGAAACGTCGCTTCGTCACGGCGAGGGAACAGTCATGGCCCCATGGCGCAAGGCGATCGAGGGATGGCGCCACCGCGGCGTGACAGCGCCGGCGAGACGGAGCGTCACGGTCCGTTCTCAATCGGCGACGATGCGCGCGCGCGTCTCAAAATATTCGGCGCTGGCCCGCTTGTTGCGTTGTCCGGGCGCGAAGAGCGTGGGGGGAGGCGATGGGGCGAACAGTCACCCAGGCGAACGGGACGACGGCGGCCATGGACGCGGCCACGCTCGGCGAGCTGGCCGGGCGCGTCGCCGATCGCTTCCATGCCTCGTTCCGCGAGGGCCTGCCCCGCCTCGAGGCCCTCGCCCGGCGCGTGCTGACGCTCCACGGGCGCGACCACCCCGTCCTGCTGATCAGCGTGGGCGCCTCGATCCTCGAGCTGCGCGACGTCCTCTTGCTGCGGATGGATCGCGAGGAGGAGGCGCTCTTCCCCGCGGTGCGCGCCGGCTTGCCCGCCGACGACGTCGTGCGCGGCCTGCGCGCCGAGGAGGTCGGGCTTCGCGAACCGTTGCGGCGCCTGCGGGCGCTGACGCACGGCGACGACATCGTCATCCCGCCGTCGGCCGAGTGGGGGGCGCTCTGGCGCGAGCTGGCGCTGTTCGACGCCGAGCTGACCGCCTATCTGCGCCTCGAGCGCGACTGCCTCTTTCCGCGTCTGTGCGACGCCTGACGACGGCGGCAGGACGCGTCGACGACCGTCAGCGCCGGTGGTGCTCGGCGACGGGGTCGCGGCTGCCGAAGCGGCCCGTCGACAGTGTGGAGCCGAAGCCGGCAGCCACCTGCGGCGCGGTGTGGTGCGCGTCGGGCGGCGCCGTGGGCTCGAAGCGGCGGCGGCTGAAGAGCGGCGCGAACTCGTCGGGCAGGCGCCGGACGAGGTAGACCGTCAGCTCCTCGCCCAGCGCGGCGGCGATCGCCAGGCACACCGCCTGGGCGTGCTCGACCCCGAAGCCCGGCGCCACGCCTTCGCGCCGTTGCACGCGTCGATAGAAGTCCTCGAGGTCGAAGTCCTGGCCGGGCGCGCCGCGGCGCAGCGCCTCGCCGAAGGGGGTGGGCAGCGCCTGCGCCAGGCGCAGGCGGTCGCGGTCGACCAGCAGCTCGCCGACCGCCTCGAGGGTGGCC
Source organism: Myxococcota bacterium (assembly GCA_963169045.1). Lineage (GTDB taxonomy): Bacteria > Myxococcota_A > Bradymonadia > UBA7976 > UBA1532 > CAUJDF01. The sequence continues at coordinate 28,866 of CAUJDF010000048.1, read as the reverse complement.
TCGGCCACGGCGCGGGCCTGCTCGGGCGACGTGAGCGCGCCGCGCTCGCGGATCTTTTCGAGGAAGAGTTCGTCGTGCATCGCGCACCCCGAGTGCAAATCGGTGTTGTTCCACCGCCCCCGGGCGACGCTCGCAAGAGCCGGACCAGCGGCTGGGCCCGCCGTCTCTCACGCACCGCGGAGCCGTCACGCGCCGGTGACGCGTGGCGGAAGTCCCCGGCGCCGGGTCAGGCCGGGGCGCGTCCGCCGTGGAGATACAGCCACCGCATGATGTCCTGTTGGCGCACCACGCCCCGCAGGTGACCGTCCTCGACGACCGGGAGTTGATCCACCTGCCGGAGGGCGAGGTTCCGGAGCGCCTCCATCGCCTCGTCGTCCGGCGCCATCACGGGCAGCTCGCCCGCCGCCGTCATCACCTCGCGGACCGACGTACGCGGCCACGCCTCCTCGGGGATCCGGCGTACGGCGCGCACATCCACGACGCCGAGGAGGGCGTCGCCCTCGACGACGGGAAAGGTGTTCTGGTCGGTGTCCATCGCGTGGCGCAGCACGAAGGTGCGCAGGTCGAGATCCGGGGGCACCACCAGCGGGTGGACGCGCATGACGTCGGCGACGTGCACATTGTTGAGCGACTCGCGGACCACGAGCTGCTCGTAGCTCGCCCGCGCCGCGTTGTTCAGGAACCAGCCGATCAACACCAGCCACAACCCCTGCGCGCCGCCGCCGCCGAGCAGCGGGACCTGCGCGCCGAGGGCCATCGCGACGCCGGCGCCCATCAGCGTCCAGGCCACGACCTGTCCGCCGAACGCCGCCCAGCGCGTCGCGCGGCGGAGGTCGCCGGTCATGCCCCAGAGCACGGCCCGCAGCACGCGGCCGCCGTCGAGCGGGAAGCCGGGGACCAGGTTGAACAGGCCGAGGATCACGTTGATCGGCCCCAGCCACAGGAGCAGCGTCGCCAGCGGCGAGGCGCCCCGCAGCGCGGACGCAGGGTCCGCCGCGGCGGTGGTGAAGGCGTCGCGCGCCAGCCAGGTGCCGAGGGCGAACGACCCGACGCCGAGCGCCAGGCTCGTGAGCGGTCCGACGATGGCCACGAGGAACTCGGCGCGTGGCGTGCGCGGCTCGTCCTCCATGTGGGTCATGCCGCCGAAGACGAACAGCGTGATGCCGGCGATGGGGATGCCATGCGCCTTCGCGACGAGCGCGTGCGACATCTCGTGGGCCAGCACGGATGCGACGAACAGCATCGCCGCCATCGCCGCCACGCCCCAGACGAGCGCCGGACCCCACTCGGGGTGCCACGCCGGGAACACGCCGACGGCGAGGCTGACGCCCACCAGCGCCAGGATGATCAGCAGGCTCAGGTCGAGGTAGAGCTCGACCCCGAAGAGCCGACCCACCCGCATCCCCGCGCCCGTGAATGATCGGGAGCGGCCGCGCGCCTCGGGGGTCATCGATTGCGCTCCTTCCGGCCTCGCGGCCGTTCCACTTTCGGGGAGCAGGTGCAGGGCGCATGCCACCAGGTGGTGTACCCCCGCGAAAACACGGGTAGAATCCGCCGCCGTGAGAGTCCTGCCCTATGTGGAGCGCGGCGGCGCCGAGAGCATCGCCGCCGACGACGCCCTGCTCGACGCGGTCGCCGGTGGCGCGCCCGCCACCGTGGCCTGGTACGGCTACGACGCGCCGTGCCTCGTCCTCGGTTACGGCCAGCGGGGCCCCGTGGCCGACGAGGCGGTGTGCGCCGCGCGCGGCATTCCAGTGCTGCGCCGCCGCGGCGGGGGCGCCGCGGTGCTCGCCGAGCCGGGCCTGCTCGGCCTCAGCGTCGCCCTGCCCAAGGGCCACCCGCTCAACGCCGACGACGTCACCGCCGCCTACCGCTGGCTCGGGGAGGCCTTCGTCGCCACGCTCATCGACCTCGGCGCCTCGGCGCGGCTGGTCGACGTCGCCGAGGCCCGCGCCGACACGGCCGCCGCCCGGGGCGCCGACCGCGCGCTCGTCTGCTTCGGCAGCCTGTCGCCCTGGGAGGTCGTCGTCGGCCGCCGCAAGCTCGTCGGCCTCGCGCAGATCCGCCGCCGCGGCGCGACGCTGTTCCAGGCGGGCGTGTATCTGCGCCCCACGACCCACGAGATCGCCGACCTGCTCGACGTCGGGCGCCGCGTCGACCTCGCCACCGATCTCGCGTCGCGCACCACCGATCTCGAGACCGTGAGCGGCCGCCTCTACGCGCCGGGCGATCTCGTCTCCGCGATCCGCCTGCCTCTCTGACCCGAGCTTCGCCGTTCCGGCGTCGACGAGGCCGAGCAACGACCGGGTCGCTGCGAGGCGCCCGACTCGCGGGCGCAAGCTGCGGCGGCCGGTCGGGGGCGGCCGCAGGCCGTCGAGGATGGCGAGACTCGAGTCGGATTGGCCTTGCGGCGCCGCGCGCCCGGCGGGAAGCTCGCGCGCATCTTCGAACGGAGGGACGCATGAAGCTCGACGAAGCGATCCGGGCGCTGGCGGCGGCGCCGGCCGACCTCCAGGCGCGCGCGAACCTGGCTTCGGTGCTGCAGGACCAGGGCGTCCCCGAGGCGGCGTCCGTCTGGCGCGCGACGGCGCGGGCCGCCGGCGGCCGCGGGCAGTTCTTCGTGGCGCTGGCGCTGGCGCGGCGCTTCCTGGCGGGCCCAGCGCTCGACGAGGTGCTCGGGGAGCTCGCGCGCCGGTACGGCGCGGGTCGTCCGAAGAACGGGCCGCTCTACCTCGCCCCGCCAGTGCCGCCGCGCAAGGTCGACGTGCCCGACGATCCCGAGGAGCAGGTGTGGCTCGGCGTGCGCCTCGGCGCCGACGTCGAGGACCTGCTCTTCCCGAAGTTCGCGCGCATGCCCGCGATCCCCATCTTCGAGGACCTGCCCGCCGACGAGTTCGTGGCGCTCGCGCGCGAGGTACAGCCGGTGGCCCTCGACGACGGGGCGCCGCTGATGACGCAGGACGCCGTCGAGCGCGCCGTCTTCGTGCTGGTGCGCGGCAACGTGAAGGCGGTCACGCGCCGTCCGGACGGCAGCGAGATCGATCTGGGGGTGCACGCCGGCCCGACGGTGCTCGGCGAGATGGCGCTGCTCACGCAGACGCCGCGCCGGGCGTCGGTGGTCGCGCAAGGGCCGGGCCTGGCGTGGAAGATGGACGCCGACCGCGTGGTGGCGCTCGGCCAGAACCAGCCGGCGCTCGTGCAACGTCTGCGTTCGCTCGTGAAACAGCGCCTGCTCGGCGACCTGCTGCGGACGAGCCGGGTGCTCGCCGGCGTGGAGAAGCTCGACGCGCTCCTGCAGGCGTTCGCGGTGCGCACCCTCGCGCCCGGCACCGAGCTGTTTGCGCAGGGGGCGCCGCCGCCGGGCCTCTTCTTCGTGCTGCACGGCGCCGCCGAGGTGTGGGCCGACGACCGGCGGGTGGCGCTGCTCGGCGAGGGCGACGCGTTCGGCGAGATGTCGCTGCTGACCGGTCAGCCGACGACGGCGGCGGTGCGTCTGCCGGCGGGCGGGATCGTCCTGCACCTGCCGCCGGACGCGTGGGCGTCGCTCCGCGGCGACGTGCCGGCGCTGGCCCAGCAGCTGGGCGACCTCGCCGACGTCCGCCGCGGGGGCCTGTTGCCGGTGACGGGCGCGGCGCCCTCCGAAGAGGAGCAGCAGGCCGAGCCCGCGGACGAGCGTTGGGTGTTCGAGGACCTCGGCGACCGATGACGCCGCTCGAGCTCGTCCTCGAGGCGGCGGACTTCGCGGCGATGGCGCATGCGCCCCAGCGCCGAAAGACCGGACACGAGCCCTATGTCAACCACGTCGTCCGCGTGGCCCGCGAGGCATCGCGGCAGGGGCTCGCCCCCGAGGTCGTCGCCGCGGCGCTCCTGCACGACGTGGTCGAGGACACGCGCTTCGGCCTCGACGACCTGCGCGCCCGCTTCCCCGTGCGCGTCGTCGAGTTGGTGCGCTTGATGACGCAGTGGTGGCCCGATGACGCCCCCGCGCGGGTGCGTGCGGCCGAAAAGCCCAAGTATTACGCGGCAATCCTCGAAGACGCCGACGCGGTGTGCCTCAAGCTGCTCGACCGCGCCGACAACCTCGCCGACATGGCGGGGGTCGTCGACCGCGCCCGCGACTGGGCCGAGCGCTACCTGCGCCGATCCGAGCAGGAGATGGCGCCGCTGCTCGCGGCGGTGACACATGCCGGTGTCCGCGCCCGTTACGAGCGGGCGGTCGTTGCGCTCCGCGCCGCCCTTGACTGACCGCTGGCACGTCCGTTGCTGAACCGTCACGGTGTGACGGTGTGGCACGAAAGGCACCGACGATGCCGCGCGCGATGTGGAAGGGCGCCCTCCGCTTCGGACTGATCCACGTCCCGGTGGAGCTGCACTCGGCGGTGCGCGAGCACAGGATCGCGCTCCACCTGCTCAGCCCCGACGGCAAGCGCCTGCGCAACCGCCTGTATGAGCCGGAGAGCGGGCGCGAGTACACCCAGGAGGAGGCGGTGCGCGGCTACGACGCCGGCGAAGGTCGGCACGTGATCCTCCGCGAGGACGAACTGGACGCCATCCGACCCGACGCGCAGGACGGGCCGGTCCTCGAGGTGGAGGAGTTCGTCGACCTGAGCGAGATCGACCCGATCCTGTTGCACCGCCCGCTGTACTTGGTGCCCGAGCCCTCGGGCGGGCCGGCGTACCGCCTCCTGGTGAAGGCGCTCGGACGCACGCGCCGCGCGGCCATCGTCCGCTTCGTGATGCGTCGCAAGCAGCACCTGGGCGCGCTGCGCGCCGCCGGCGACGCGCTCCACCTCGACTTGTTGCGCTACGCCGACGAGATCGTCCCGTTCTCGGCCGTGGGCGAGGTCCCGGTGACGCGGGTGGATGCTCGCCAGCTGGACGTGGCGGTCGCGTTGATCGAGGCGATGACCGGCACCTTCCGGCCGGAGCGCTACCGCGACGAGTACCGCGACCGCCTCGAGTCCCTGATCCGGCGCAAGGCGGAGGGCGCGACCGTCGCGCTGCCGTCGCCGATCGCGCCGGCGACGCTGCGGGCAACCGACGACCTTCTCGACGCCCTCGAGCGTAGCCTGCGCGAGGCGCGCCGGAGGTAGCGCTGCTCCACCGCCCGTCGCAGGCGTGCACCACCGCCGGACCTTGTCCCACAACGGGATCCGCGCGCTCACGGGGCGCGCCGCCCCGCCCGCCGGGGCCCGCCGCCGGGCGCGGGGCAGCTTGCCCCACGCGACGTCCGGGGGGCGGCGGCCGGCGCGTTGGCACGGCCGTTGTAATTGCGCGCATCCCAAGTGGCGTGACGGCGCAATCGAGGAGAGGAACGATGGGCGTGACGGAGCGATGTTGGGTGGTCGTGCTCGCGGCAGGAGAAGACCCACGCGCGAGCGGGGCGGGTGTATCCCCGCGGTGGCGGGCCGGCGAGGGAGCGCCGTCGCCTGTCTCCGCCGCGCTCGCGCGGGCGCTCCGCCTGGCGCCTGCCGAGCGCGTCCTGGCCGTGGTCGACCGTCAGGACGCCGCCCGCTGGCGCACGACCCTCGCCGCCCTCCCGCCTGAGAACCTGATCGTCCTGCCCCGCGACCGCGGCACCGCCGTCGCCGTGCTCCTCCCGTTCCTTCACGTGATGCGTCGCTCGCCGAACGACGTCGTCGTCGTCCTCTCCGCCGACGACGCCGTCCGCGACGAGGGCGCCTTCCTCGCCGCGACCCGCCGGGCGATCACCGCGGCGGCCTCCGCGGCCGACAACCGCGTCGTCCTGCTGGGGCTCGCCGCCGACGACGCCGCCAACGGCGTGCGCGTCGTGCCCGCGCCCGGCGACGGGCTGGCGGTGAGCGCGCGGCCCGTCGAGGCGGTCGTCGAGGTCGCCGCCGACGGCGGACGCGCGGGCACGCTCGCCGCGGGCGACCTGCGCGCCGGGGTCACGCTCGTGTCCCGGGTCAGCGGCATACTGCGCCTGTACGAGCGGAGCGCGCCGTGGTTGCTTCGCGCGCTGCTCCCTTCGCTGGCGCAGCGCTGGTGGTGGCGGCCGTGGACGCTCGCCGAGCTCTTCGACCTGGTGCCGTCCCACGCGTTCGCGCGCGACGTCCTGCGCCGGGCGCCGGACCTGTTGCGCGTCGTCTCCGTGCCCGCCAACGCAGGCGCCTGGGCCGAGACCGCCCGCGCGCGGAGCGGCGACAGCCGCGACCTGCCCATGGCCGGCTGACTATCGTCGGCGGAAGATGTGCGTCGCCGTGCCGGCGAACACCTCGGCCGCCTCCATCACGGTCTCGGAGAGGCTGGGATGGGGGTGGATGGTGTGTTCCAGGTCGGCGGCGCGCGCCCCCATCTCGAGCGCGAGACACAGCTCGGCGATGAGGTCGCCGGCGCGCGGCCCCGTCACACCGGCCCCCAACAGCCGCCCGCTCGCGGGGTCGACGACGAGCTTCGTCAGGCCGTCCGTGCGTCCGAGCGTGAGCGCGCGGCCGGAGGCGGACCAAGGAAACTTCGCGACTTCACAGGGGATTCCGCGTTCGCGCGCCTCGGTCTCGGTGAGGCCGCACCACGCGATCTCGGGGTTCGTGTAGACGACGGCGGGGAGGGCGCGGGGCTCGAACGCGGATGGGCGGCCGGCGATGGCTTCGACGGCGACGCGACCCTCGTGGCTGGCCTTGTGCGCCAGCTGTGGCTCGCCGGTGACATCGCCGACGGCGAAGATCGACGGCTCGGCGGTGCGGCGCTGCGCGTCGACGGCGACGAAGCCGTCGGGCCCGACCTCGGCGCGGGTACGCAAGAGGCCGACGCCGTCCGCGCGGGCGCGCCGGCCCACGGCGACGAGGACCCGGTCGAAGGTGGCGCCCTCCGCGCCGTCGAACGTGACCTCGACCCCATCGCCGGTGTCGCGGGCCTTCACGACCGTCGTCCCGAGCAGCACGTCCTCGACGCGTCCCTCGAGCCGCCTCGCGAGCGGGGCGACGAGATCGCGGTCGACGCCCCCCAGGAGCTCGGCGGTCGCCTCGACGATCGTCACGCGGCTGCCGAGGGCCGCGTAGACGGTCGCCATCTCGAGGCCGATGTAGCCGCCGCCGACGACGAGCAGGCGAGGCGGGACGCCGTCGAGCTCGAGCGCCGCCGCCGAGTCGAGCACGCGCGGCGATTCGCCGAACACCGGCAGGCGCACTGCGCGGCCTCCAGTGGCGACGATGGCGTGCGCGAACCGCACCTCGACGCGTTCCCCCTCGACGTCCACCTCGGCGGCGTGGGGCCCGGTGAGGCGCGCCATCCCGCGCAGGTGCCGGATGCCGCGCCGCTCGACGAGCTGCCCGAGGCCGCCGGTCAGGCGCTGCACGACCTGGTCCTTCCAGGCGCGCACCCGGCGCACGTCGACGCGCGGCGCGCCGAACGAGACGCCGAGCTCGGCAGCGTGCGTTGATTCATCAATGATCTCCGCAATATGCAGCAGCGCTTTCGAAGGGATGCAGCCGCGGTGGAGGCACTCGCCGCCGGGGTGCGCCTCGGGATCCGCGACGACGACGTCGAGGCCGAGGTCCGCGGCGAGGAAGGCCGCCGCGTAGCCGCCGGGCCCGGCACCGATGACCAGCAGTTCGGGGCGGAGCATCAGCCCTCCAGCGTCAGGCGGAGCGGCGCCTCGAGCGTCTCGGCGATCCAGCGCAGGAAGCGGGCGGCGTCGGCGCCGTCGACGGCGCGGTGGTCGTACGTGATGCCGAGCGGCAGCATCGTCCGCGGCATGAACGCGCCATCGCGCCACACGGGCTGCACCTCGCCGCGGCCGACGCCGAGGATGGCCACCTGGGGCCACGCCACGATGGGGGTGAACGCGGTGGTGCCGAGGCCGCCGAGGTTGGTGATGGCGAAGCTCGCGCCCTTGAGCTCGTCGGCGCCGACGCGGCGGCCGCGGGCGCGTTCGGCCAGCGACTGCAGCTCGGTGGCGATGGCGCCGAGCCCCTTCGAGTCCGCGTCGCGCAGCACGGGCATCAGCAGGCCCGCCGGCGTGTCGATCGCCACGCCGATGTGGACGTAGTCCTTCAGAACCAGCTCGGCGCGCTCGAGGTCCAGGCTCGCGTTGAAGTGCGGGAAGTGGTGCAGCGCCGCGGCGCAGACCTTCACGAGAATGGCGGTCACCGTGAGCTTGCCGCCGCCCTTCGCCACCTCGTCGGCGTAGCGTCGCCGGAACGCCTCGAGCTCGGTGATGTCGGCGCGGTCGAGCTGCGTGACGTGCGGGACCTGCTGCCAGGAGCGCGCGACGCTCCGCGCCGTGGCGCGCCGGATCGCCTGCATGGGCTCGCGTCGGACGGGGCCCCACGCCGCGAAGTCGGGGAGCTCCGGCTGGGCCTGGTCGTGCGTCCGCCGGAAGCGGTCCAGCAGGTGACGCACGTGGCTCTTCACGTCCTCCTCGGTGACGGCGCCGCCGCCGCCGGTACCTGCCACCTCGCCGATCTCGACCCCGAGCTCGCGGGCGAGGCGGCGGACCGTGGGTGAGGCGGCGACGGGCTGGCCGAGGCGCGGCATGGACGACGGCGCCTGGCGTTCGCGCGCGAAGGCCGCGCGCTCCCGACGGTCGTGGGCCTGGACGCCGGCCTCGCGCTCCATCGTCGCGCGCGGCGCCGGTAAGTCCTCGGATTCGCTGGGTTTCTGGCGGGGGGGCGCACGGCGCACGTCCTCGCGGCCCTCCTGCTCGCGGCCGTCATCGACGGCGCGCCGGCGCTCTGCCTCGTCGTGGTCGTCGCGCGCGCGGTCGCGCGCCCCGGGCTCGGCCCGCTCGCCGCGGTCCTCGTCTCGCCGCGCTGGGCGCTCGCCGCGGTCCTCGTCTCGCCGCGACTCTCCCGGGCCTTCGCGCCGCCGGGACTCGGCGCCCGCGCCCCCCTCGAGCCGCAGGATGGGGTCGCCGCTGCGGATCTCCTGCCCCTCGCGGACCAGGATCTCCGCCACCGTGCCGGCGCTCGATGCGGGGACCTCGGTCGTCGCCTTGTCGGTCTCGAGCCGCAGCACCGGCTGGTCGGCCTCGACCCGGTCGCCCGGCGACACCAGCACGTCGAGCACGATGCCCGACGACACCTCCTCGCCCAGCGGTGGCAGCCTCACCTCATCGCTCATGTCGTCCGCCCCCGTTCCGGTGGTCCTCGATGCCGAGCGACCGCATGGCGCGCTCGAGCCGGTCCCGCGGGAAGGCGTCCCGCGCTGCGAGCCGCTCGAGCGCCGCGTATGTGACCCAGCGCGCGTCGATCTCGAACCAGTCGCGCAGCGCCTCCCGCGTGTCGCTGCGGCCGAAGCCGTCGGTGCCGAGGGCCGTGAAGTCGCCCGGCATCCATCGCGCGAGCGTGTTCGGCAGCGCCTTCACCCAGTCGCTCACGGCGACCACGGGCGCGTCGCCGCCGAGCGCCTGGCGGAGGTACGGCGCGCGCGGCCGCTCGCGCGGGTGCAGCCGCTCGTGCCGCTCCGCGGCGACGCAGTCGTCGTAGAGCGCCTTCCAGCTCGTGACGCTCCACACCTCGGACGACACGCCGAACTCGTCCGCGAGCCGCTCCTGGGCCTGCAGCGCCAGGCGCACCGTCACTCCGCTCGCCAGCAGCCGCACGCCGCCCCGGCCGCGCAGCCGATAGAGCCCGCGCAGGATGCCCTCGCGCGCCCCCTCCGGCATCGGCGGATGCGTGTACGCCTCGTTGTAGACGGTCAGGTAGTAGAGGGCGTCCTCGCCGTCGACCCAGAGGCGCCGCAACGCGTCCTCGACGATGACCGCCAGCTCGTACCCGTAGACCGGGTCATAGGCGCGCACGGTGGGATGCGCCAGCGCCCACAGCTGGCTGTGTCCGTCCTCGTGCTGCAGCCCCTCGCCGTTCAACGTGGTGCGCCCCGCGGTGCATCCGACCAGGAAGCCGCGCGTGCGCATGTCGCCCGCCGCCCAGATGAGGTCGCCGATACGTTGGAAGCCGAACATCGAGTAGAAGAAGAAGAACGGGATGGCATGGACGCCATTCGTGGCGTGAGCGGTGCCCGCCGCGATGAGCGAAGACATCGCGCCGGCCTCGGTGATGCCCTCCTCGAGGATCTGGCCGTCGTGCCGCTCTTTGTAGGAGAGCAGCGACCGCGCGTCGACCGGCTCGTAGCGCTGGCCGCCCGGCGCATAGATGCCGATCTGCGGGAAGAGCGCCTCGACGCCGAACGTGCGCGCCTCGTCCGGGATGATCGGCACGATCGCGGATCCGATGTTCGGGTCGCGCACGAGGTCGGCCAGCAGGCGCACGGTCGTCATCGTCGTCGTCGCGGGACGCTCGCCGGAGCCACGCCGGTGCCGCGCGAAGAGCGCGGGGGCGGGCGCATCCAGGGGCGCCGCGCGCACCCGCCGCTGCGGCACGAAGCCGCCGAGCTGCGCGCGCCGCTCGCGCAAGTAGGCGATCTCCGGGCTGTTCTCGGGCGGGCGCACGAATTCGGCCCCCACGGCGCGCTCGTCGCTCAGCGGCACCTCGAAGCGGTCGCGGAAGGCCAGGAGCGCCTCCTCCGACAGCTTCTTCGTCTGGTGGGCGACGTTGTGGGCCTCGCCCGCGGCCCCGAGGCCGTAGCCCTTGATGGTGTGGGCGAGCACGACCGTCGGCCGGCCGTCGGGTCGCGTCGCGAGCTCGTAGGCGGCGTACACCTTGAGCGGGTCGTGCCCGCCGCGGTCGCGGTTGAGGCGCTCGAGATCGGCGTCGCCGAGGTGCCGGACGAGCGCCGACAGCCGCGGCTCGCGCGCCCAGAAGTGCTGGCGGGTGTAGGCGCCGCCCTCGACGACGAACTTCTGCAGCTGCCCGTCGACGGTGGCCTCGAGCGCCTCCACGAGCGTGCCATCGACGTCGGCCTCGAAAAGCGGATCCCAGCTCGAGCCCCACAGCGCCTTCACCACGCGCCAGCCCGCGCCGAGGAACAGCCCCTCCAGCTCCTCGACGATCCGCCCGTTGCCGCGGACGGGCCCGTCCAGCCGCTGCAGGTTGCAGTTGACGACGAACACGAGGTTGTCGAGCCGCTCGCGCGCGGCGACGGTGAGCGCCCCCACCGACTCCGGCTCGTCCATCTCGCCGTCGCCGGCGAACACCCACACGCGGCGTGCCTGCGCGACGCGCCCTCGATTCAGCAAGTACTTGTTGAAGCGTGCCTGGTAGATGCCCATGAGCGGCGAGAGGCCCATCGAGACGGTCGGCGCCTCCCAGAAGCCGGGCATCAGGTACGGGTGCGGGTACGACGACAGCCCGCCGGCCGGCTGAAGCTCGGCCCGGAAGTTCTCGAGGTCGGTGACCGTCAGCCGCCCCTCGAGGAAGGCGCGCGCATAGACGCCGGGCGCCGCATGTCCTTGGAAGAAGACGAGATCTCCGCCCTCGGGGTGGTCGTGACCGCGGAAGAAGTGGTTGAAGCCCACCTCGAACAGGGTCGCCGCCGAGGCGTACGTCGAGATGTGCCCACCGATGCCCTCGCGCGCCCGATTGGCGCGCACCACCATCGCCATCGCGTTCCAGCGGTTGATCGACTCGATGCGGCGCTCGAGCCTGGCGTCCCCGGGGAAGGGCGGCTGCGCGTCGGTCGGGATCGTGTTCACCGCCGGCGTGGCGAGGGTGTACGGCAACTGCACGCCGTGGGCGGCGGCTCGCCGCTGAAGCTGCCGGAGCAGCCGCTCGGCGGCTCCGGCACCCTCGAGCGCGACGAGGTCGTCCAGCGCGTCCAGCCAGTCGCGCGCCCGCCGGCGCTCCGCCTCCCGCTCCGATCCAGCGCTCATGGGCCCCCCCAGGTGGTCAGCGCACGCAGACGGCCTTCACGTTCACGAACTCGCGGATGCCGAAGACGCCCAACTCGCGGCCGTAGCCGGAGTCCCTCACGCCGCCGAACGGCAGGCGCGGATCGGAGCGGACGAAGTCGTTCACGGCGCAGCACCCCGCCTGCAGCTCGTGTCGGGCGATGCGCTCGCCGCGGGCGAGGTCGCGCGTGAAGACCGCCGCGCCCAGGCCGAACGCGCTGTCGTTGGCCACGGCGACGGCCTCGGCCTCGTCGCGGACGGGCATGACCGCCGCCACGGGGCCGAAGATCTCCTCGTCTGCGGCGGCCATGCCGCGGCGCACGCCGGTGAGCACCGTGGGCGGGTACCAGGCCCCGGTCCGGCGGGGCACTTCGCCGCCGAGCAGAAGGCGGGCGCCCGCCGCGACGCTGCGCTCGACCTGGTCGTGCACCTCGTCGCGCAGGTCGACGCGGGCGAGCGGGCCCACCTGCGTGTCCTCGGCGCGGGGGTCGCCGACCCTCGCGCGCGCCATCTCCTCGACGAAGCGGCGCTCGAACTCGCCGCGCACGTCGTCCACGACGAGGAACCGCTTCGCCGCGATGCAGCTCTGCCCGCCGTTGATGAGGCGGCTCTGCGCGCACACTCTGGCGGCGAGCGCCACGTCCGCGTCGTCGAGGATCAGATACGCATCGCTGCCGCCCAGTTCGAGCACCGACTTCTTCAGGTTCCGCCCGGCGGCCTCGCCGACGGATCGTCCCGCGGCGACGCTGCCCGTGAGCGTCGCCGCCGCGACGCAGGGATGGGCGATGATGCCCTCCACCTTCGACGCGCCCACGAGCAGGCTCGCGAAGAGGCCCTCGGGCAGACCCGCCTCGCGCCAGAGTCGCTCGATGGCCAGCGAGCAGCCCGGCACGTTCGACGCGTGCTTGAGCACCATGCCGTTGCCGGCCATGAGCGCAGGCGCCGCGGCGCGAAAGGCCTGCCACAGCGGGAAGTTCCACGGCATGACCGCCAGCACGACGCCGAGCGGCTCGAAGGCCACGTAACTCTTGGAGAAGTCCGTGGCCGCCGGCTCCGGGGCGAGGAAGCGCTCGCCGTTCTCCGCGTAGAAGTCGCAGGCCGAGGCGCACTTCTCCGCCTCGGCGCGGCCTTGCGTCACCGGCTTGCCCATCTCGGCGGCCATCAGCTCGGCGAGGGGAGCGGCCTGCGCGCGCAGCAGTCGCGCCACCTCGCGCAGCGGCGCGGCGCGCTCGGACGGTGGCCGTCGGGCCCAGGCGCGGGCCGCGCGGGCGGCGGCCTGCAGGCGCGCCTCTTGGGCGTCGTCATCGTGGTCCGGGTAGTCGCCGACGACGGCGCCGCTGCTCGGGTCGATCGCTCTCATCGGGTGCCCTCCGTGCGTCTCCGAGCGGACGCGGGAGGGCACGGCGAGGTCGCTGGTGCAATCTGGGATGCTGAATTCTGCCGATGGTGCAAAATGCCACGGCGGGCGGACGCGACGAGGGGGCGAAAAGGTGAGGCGCCGCAGCGGGTGACGTCCACATGGGGCGCCGCGGGGCTGGCGTGGAAGACCTCCTCCCCACGGCTGCACGGCGCGCCTGCGCCGGCAAGAGCCGTCACCAAGGGGGTCTACCGCGGGGAGGCAGAAGAGCCTCCGGTGGGAAAGAGCGGAGCGCGACCGACGCGCCCGACGAGCGGAGACGATTAGCAGGAGGCGTGCCAGGCCGCCGACCGCGTCTCGTGCGGCCGCGCCGACGAGACGGTGGGGCAACTTGGGACAATGGGGTGCGGCACCGGGGCGGAACGCGTCACTGACCGCGCCCGAGGCTTGCGCGTCGCAAACGGCGGGCCGGCGGCGGGATCAGGGCGTGGCGGACTCCGGCGGGGGCTCGCCGCCCTCAGCCGGCTCGCCGCCTTCGCCGTCCTTCTCCACCCGGCGGGGGATCTCCCAGTCGATGGGCTTGCACTTGGGGAAAGGTTGGCCCTTCGGCATGAGGACGGGGAAACCGCCGCCCTTGCAGCCGGAGTAGGGGTCGATCGTGACCTCTTCGACGCCGTCCGGGACGGGGAAGGGGACCATCTCGGTGTCGTTGAACAGCGGACGGGCCATTCGGCCCCAGGCGGGCGCGATGACGTCGCCGGCGATGACGTTGAGGGGCCGGCGGCGGTCGTGGCCCATCCAGAAGCCGACGGCGAGGCGCGGGGACACGCCGACGAACCAGATGTCGCGGCCCATCTGGCTCGTGCCCGTCTTGCCCACGACGTCGCGGACGTAGCTGAGCTCGCGGCGCGCCATGTACCCGGTGCCGCGCACGTAGCTATTGCGCATCAGCGACTGCAGCATGGCCGCCGCGACCGGGTCCAGCACTTGGTCCGTCGGCGCAGGCGCCGTCCAGACCGCCTGATCGAGCCGATCCACGGCCAGATGCACCGGGCTCGGATCCACGCGCTTTCCCACGGTGGCCACCGCGGCCAGCGCGCCCACCAGCTCCACCAGTGTCACTTCAGAGGAGCCGAGACCGACGCTGGGCACGGGACGCATCTCGCTGTCGATGCCCAGCTTCCTGCCCATCTCGACCACTTTCTCGGGCCCGACGTCCACGACGAGGTTGGTCGTCGCCACGTTCATCGACTTGGCGAACGCCTTCGCGATGCTGACCCACGGGTGGTAGAGGCCGTCGGAGTTGCGCGGCCGCCAGGGGCCCTCCTTCGTCTCGAAGGCGCGCGGCTTGTCCTCGACGATGTGGGCGGGCGTGTACTTGTACTGGCCGTCGGGCGTCTTCTCGGAGAGGACGGCGGCGTATGCGATCGGCTTGATCGCCGAGCCCGGCTGCCGCTTCGCCTGGACGGCGCGGTGGAACTGGTCCCCCTCGCGGCCGCGGCCCGACACGGCAAAGGGCACGAGACCCGTGGACGGATCGACGCCGACGACGGCGCCCTGCAGCGGGTCGGCCTTGTAGTAGCCGTACTCTTCTTCGACGACCTTGACCTCGCGGGTCACGCCCTGCTCGGCGTCCTCCTGGAGGGCGGGGTCGAGGGCGGTGAAGACGCGCAGGCCGCGCGCGGCGGGGTCTTCGCCCATCGCCTGTGTGAGGAAGCGGCGCGCCCACAGCGAGTACAGCGGCCAGCGCGGCACCGGCGCGGCGGCCTGTTTCAGGGCCAGCGGCTTCACGGCGGCGGCGTCGGCGTCGGTCCGGCTCGCGAGGCCCAGCTCCACCATGCGTGTGAGCACGCGCTCGCGCCGCTTGAGGGCCATCTCCGGGTTCTTCCACGGCGACCAGGCCACCGGCGAGGGCAGGATGCCCGCCAGCAGCGCCGCCTGGTCGAGCGTGAGATCGGCGACGTCGACGTCGAAGTAGGCGCGCGCCGCCGCCGCCACGCCGCCCACCGAGCGGCCGTCGGGCTGCTGCCCGAAGTAGACCGAGTTGAGATACAGCTCGAGGATCTCGTCCTTTTCGAGGATGTCTTCGAGGGCCATGGCCCGCACGGCCTCGGCGATCTTGCGCCGGTAGGACTTCTCGCGGGTCAGGAAGAAGGTGCGCACCACCTGCTGCGTGAGCGTCGACGCGCCCTCGGCCTTCTCGGCCTCGCTGAAGTTGCGCCACGCCGCGCGGGCGATGCCCTTCGGATCGACGCCGTCGTGCTCGTAGAAACGCGCGTCCTCGCTGGCGACGACGGCGTCCCGCATCGCCTTCGGGATCGAGACCATCGGCACCCAGCGGCGGATCTCGTTATTCTCGGGGATCCACTCGTCCATGAACAGCGGCTCGAGGCGCCACGGCACCGGCCATGCGTCACCGGCGAGCCGCTCGACCGACTCCACGTCGCCGCGCTTCGCCGAGGTCACGCGCACGAGCGCCGCCTTCGCCGCGCCGTCGGGGAAGTCGAAGCCGCGCAGGTGCAGGACGAGCTCGCCCTTCTTGCGGGTGTACTCGCCGACCTGCGGATCCTTCTCGACCTTCTTGTATTCGCGCGCGACGGCCTCGCGCTCGAGGCGCTCGATGCCGGCGCCCCTGCCGGGGCCGAACTCGTACCAGTCGGTGTAGACGCGGGCGGTGAACGCCCAGCCGGGACGCACGAGCTTGAAGGCGCGCAGCGCCTCGACCTGCGGTCGCAGCTCGTCTCTGGCCTCGCCCACCCGCTCGAAGAGCAGGTACGTGAGGACGCCCGCAGCGACCGCGCCGAGGACGACGAGGACGATCGCGACGCGCAGCAGACGGCGGAGGAACCGTTTCATGGGCGGGGCCGGAGCCTACTCCCGGCGTCGCCGAAAGCAAGGTCGCACGGCGGCCTCAGGGGCTCGCGAGGCCGCGCCCGGCCTCCGGTTCGTCTTCGGCGACGGGCGCCGGCGGGCGCCTGCGGAGGAGCCGCAGCAGGTCCTCGTTGATGAGGTACATGGCCGGCAGCACGGTGAGCAGGACGCCCATCACGAAGATCTCGCCGCAGGCGAGGCTCACCGACATCGGCACGAGGAACTTCGCCTGGATCGACCGCTCGAAGACCATCGGGATGAGGCCGAGGAAGGTCGTGCCGGCGGTGAGCAGCAGCGGGCGGAAGCGCCGCACGCCCGCGCGCACGGCGGCCTGGTGCGCGCTCATGCCCTCGGCGCGGTACTCATTCATCGCGTCGATCAGGATGAGCGAGTCGTTCACGACGAGGCCCGCGAGCGCCACCATGCCGAGCACGCTGATCACGCTGAGGTCGTAGCCGAGCAGCCAGTGGCCGATCACGGCCCCGGTGAGGCCGAAGGGGATCGTGGTCATGACGAGCAGCGGCTGGGTATAGCTGCGGAAGGGGATCGCGAGGAGCGCGTAGATGATCAGCAGCGCAATCCCGAATCCTTCCGCGAGGTTGCCGAGGCTCTCGCGCTGCTCGCGCTGCTCGCCCTCGAGCCTGTACGACAGGCCGGGGTGCGCCCGCTCGACACCGGGCAGGATCTCGGCTTCGATGCGCGTGAGGACCTTCGAGGCGTTGGCTTGTGCGTGGTCGATCTCGGCGGTGACGTCGAGGACGCGGCGGCCGTCGACGCGGCGGATGGCGGTGTCGGCGCGGCCCGGGACGAGCCACGCGGCCTGGCCGAGCGGGACCTCGCCGCCCTGGGGCGTGCGCACCACGAACTGCTCGAGGGCGCTGCGGCTGCTGCGCTCCTCCGCGGGCAGGCGCGCGACCACCTTCACCTCGTCGCGGCCGCGCTGCTGGCGCAGGGCCTCGGCGCCGTGGAACGCGCCGCGCAGCTGACGCGCGAGGTCGGCCTCCGTCAGGCCCACCGCGCGCGCCGCCGGCTTGAGCTTGAGGTCCAGCTGCTCCTTGCCGTTGGAGTAGCCGGCGTCGACGTCCAGAAGGCCGGGGTAGTCGCGGATGCCGTCCGCGATGCGCGCGGCGGCGGACTGCAGGACCTCGGTGTCCTCGTGGGCGATCTGGATGTCGATCGGCTTGCCGGCGCTGGGACCGGTGTTCGACTCGAAGGTGACGCTGTCGACGCCGGCCAGGCCGCCCGTGGCCGCGCGCCAGCTCTCGGCGAGGGTGGCGGCGGTCGCGTCGCGGCCGTCGGCCGGCGCGAGCTGCAGCGCCACCTCGACGATGTGGCTGCCGCGGGCCGGCGTGTTGACGACGGGGCCGCCGCCGGTGAAGGCCTGCCCGATCTGCGCGTAGACGCCGCGTCGGATCGCCTGCCCGCCGTGGTCCGTCACCGCCTGCTCGCCCGCGGCGATCAGGCGGTCCCGCACGGCGCGCGACTCTTCGACCGAGGCGCCCACCGGCAGCCGCGCCTTCGCCAGGACGACGTCCGACTCGATCGGCGGCATGAAGCTGAACTCGACGGCACCGGTCCGCACCGCCACGAAGGAGAAGAGCAGCACGACGATGGCCAGGGACGCGGTCAGATAGCGGTGCCGCAGCGCGCTCTCGAGAAGCGGCCGATAGCGACGCTCCATGAACCGATCCACCCGGCGGACGACCTTGCTCTGGTGCCGATGAATCCATCCGATGAGGCCGTGGCCCGGTTCCACCGAGAGATGCACCAGATGCGCAGGCAGCAGGACAATGGACTCGATGAACGAGACCACCATCACCAGGATGATCACCAGTGGGATGACGCTGAAAACCTTCCCGATGAAGCCTGGCACGAACAGCAGCGGCGCGAACGACGCGAGGATGGTCGCCATCGCGAAGAACACGGGGACGACGAGCTGCTGCGCGCCCTTCACCGCCGCCTGGAAGGGCGGGACGCCCTGTTTTCGCATCTCGAAAACGCTGTCGCCGATCACGATCGCGTCGTCGACGACCACACCGATCACGATGATGAATGCAAACAGCGAGATCATGTTGATCGAGAGGCCGAGCAGCGGCATCAGCAGCAGCGAGCCCAGGAACGAGGTGGGGATGCCCACCATCACCCAGAAAGCGACCCTGATCTCGAGGAAGAGCCCCAGAATCAGCATCACCAGCAGCAGACCCAGCACCGCGTTGCCCACGAGCACGTCGATGCGGTCGTCGAAGGCCTGTGACTCGTCGTCCCAGGTGACGGCGCTCACGCCCGGCGGGAGGGCGTTCGTCGCCAGGTAGTCGTGGACGGCGGTGGCGACGTCGCTGGGCGACTGGTCGCCGACGCGGAAGAAGTCGAGCTTGATGGCGGCCTCGCCGTCGAAGGTCGACTCCTGGTCGGTCTCGGCGAAGCCGTCGACGACGCGCGCCAGGTCGCCGAGGCGCACGCGCGCCCCGGTCTTGGCGCTCAGCAGCGTGATGTTTTCGAACTCGGGGGCGAGGTCGCGCCGCTCGGCGACGCGCACCAGCACCTCGCCGCCGCGTTCGCGCACCGAACCGCCCGGAATCTCGACGGAAGCGGCGCGCACGGACTTCGCCACGTCGTCGAGCGTAAGCCCGTGGGCGCGCAGGACCTCCTGCGGCACCTCGATGGCGAGCTCGCGTTCGGGCACGCCCGCCATCTCGATCTGGGTGACGGCGGTGTCGCGCAGGAGCGCGTTGCGCGTGTCCTCGGCCACCTGCCGCAGGGTGGCGGGCGGCAGATTCCCGTGGAGAATCAACGAGATGACGTGACGACGCGCGATGACCTCGGCGATCACCGGGCGCTCGGCGTCCGCGGGCAGCGTCTGGAGCCGGTCGACGGCGCTGCGGATGTCGTTCGCCACGCGCTGGTCGTTGGCGTCCTCGCGCAGCTCGACGTCGATGGCGGCGCGGCCCTCCTCGGCGCGGGCGTTGACGCGCTTGACGCCGTCGATGCCGCGCACGGCCTCCTCGACGCCGAGGACGATGCCTTGCTCCACCTCGGCCGGGGTGGCGCCGGGGTACTCGACCGTCACGCGCACGACGTCGCGCTCGAAGGCCGGAAAGACCTCCTGCTTCACTCGGAACGACTGGATCAGGCCACCGACGAGGAAGAGGCCCATGATCAGGTTGGCCGCCACCGGATGGCGCGCCACCCAGGCGATGGGACCCTTGGGCTCGGGATGCGCGTGGGAGCTTCGCGTGGAGGTCATGGGCGCTCGCGGATGGTCTGGGACGAGGGCTCGAACGAACGTTCGAATTGGAATCATTCCCTTTGACCGCTCTCGACCACTCGGCCCAGACTCCCGCGAAACCGCGAATCGGGGAGGCACCGATGCACTGGAAACGCCCGCTGTTGGCACCGCTGCTGGCGCTCGCAACACCGGCGGGAGCGCAGCCGGCGGACGTGACGTTCACCTGGGAGGGGACGCTGGCCGACGAGAGCGGGGCCCCGGTCGAGGGTCCGCGTCGCGTGACTTTCCGTGTGTACGGGGCCGCCGACGAGCCGATCTGGACCGAGGTGCACCCGGACGTCGACGTGGTGGCGGGCGACTTCGTGGCCGTGCTCGGCGCGTTCGAGCGGCTGCCCGACGGCCTGCCGCCCGATGCGCCGCTGTTCCTCGGCGTCCAGGTCGACGACGAGCCCGAGTTCGAGCCGCGGATGCGCCTCGGCGGCGCGCTGCGAGCGCGCTGGGCCGATCGCGCCGGCGACGTGGAGGGGCGCGACATCCACCCGGCGAGCGTGAGCGTCGGCGGACGGCTGGTGATCGGCGCCGACGGACGCTGGGTCGGCGACGTCGCCGGGCTGCGGGGGCCGGAGGGCGCGCCGGGGTCGCAGGGGGCTGCCGGACCGCAGGGCGCGGCGGGACCGCAGGGCGAGCGCGGCCCCGCCGGACCGCAGGGCGAGCCGGGACAGCCAGGAGAGCGCGGCCCGGCCGGAGCGCAGGGCATGGCCGGACCACAGGGCGAGCACGGCCCGGCCGGACCGGCCGGCGTCGGCCTGCCCGCGGACTGCCAGGTCGGCGACCTCCCCATGTGGGACGGCCAGGCCTGGGTCTGCTCCGACCACGCCGCCGATCCCGACGCCCACCACCCTGCCGACGCCACGGGACTCGACCTCGCCCCCCGTTCGGTCCGGATCGGCGACACCGTGCTCGTCGCCGGCCGCCTCGACCTCGGCCCCGGCGTCTCCGACGAGCTCACCGTCGCCAACGTGCAGACGCTGACCGGCGGCGGCAACGCCGACGCCCTCCACCAGCACGCGGGACAGGCCGGCGGCGGCGCGGGCGGCGTCTGCTACACCGCTTGGGGCACCAGCCAGTGCGGCGCGGGCTTCTCGGTGATGTACGCGGGCACCGCGCTCCAGGGTCGCGACAACATCGTGAACATCGGGACCGGCATCGGCGACACGATCTGCTCGGCGGTGACGCCCCAGGCCGTCCAGCAACTCAACGCCAACTGGAACATCCTGCCGACGTGGGTGGCCATCCGCCCCGGTGGCGGCAGCAACCAGATGCTCTACGTCAACAACCTCCTGCCGTGCGCGGTCTGCTGTAAGTGATCGGGTCGCCGCTGCCGCGCGTCCCGGCCTCGTGATACGCTTCGCGCGCTTCGAGGGAGCGGGAGTGCCGCCCATGCGCGCGTCGCTACTGCTGTTCGCGCTGCTCGCCGCGTGCGGCGAGGTCTCCACGCCGGCGACGCAGCTTCTCGTCGACGCAGGCGGCGCCGGTGGCTCGCCCGGCAGTGACGACGGCGGCGGCGGGGACGCGACCGCCGGCGATCCCGACGGCGATGTCAGCGTACGCGACGGTGGATCCGCCGACGCCCTGTCACCGCCCGCCGACGTCTACGACGCCTTCCTGCGCGTCTGGCGCGTGATGAACCCGGTGCCCGGGGGCCGCCAGCGCTGCGCGCAGTGTCACGGAGGCGGCGGCCCGGGCCGCCCCGACCACTCGCTCGACGACCCCGCCGCGGCCTACGTCGCCGCGAAAACCGTGATCTTTCCAGAAGATCCGGAGCGCAGCCGTCTCTACGAGCAAGCGGTGCGGCACGAGCCGGCGCTCGGTGTGCGGCAGTTCGACGCGGCGGAGCTCCGCCTCCTCGTCGACTGGATCGCGCTCGAGCGACCCTTCGACGCCGGACAGCCGCCGCCGGTCGAGCCGCTCCTCGACGGCCGGCGTCCCGCCTACGCGCTGGCGCTGAACAGCGTCGCGCTCCGTGTGGCGCAGGTCCCCGCCGACATCACCGAGCTGCTCGACCTCGACGCTCAGCCCGACGACGCGGCCCGCCGGGCGCTGTACGCGCATTACGTCGACCTCTACCTGCGGCGGGAGGCCACGCCCATCGAGGCGCCGCTCTCGCTCGGCTTCCACCGGCCCGGCGTCGTCGAGAACGTCTTCTTCGGCCCCGGGCTGTTGCCGGGCTGGCCCGATGCGGTGCCGGAGCGCGAGAGCGACGACGTCTTCTCCTTGCTGCGCGCCGACTTCGACCAGATGGCGAACCGCGGGCGCCTTGATCTGTACCCGAGCGCCCTGTCACGGCTGGCCCTGCAGTGGGTCGGCTTCGGCGGCGTGCGGAGCTCGCTGTACAACGACCGCATCGCGAATCAGGACAACTACGGACCGATGGACGTCCTCTTGCGCGCGATCCTCCAGGATCGGCCGGTGCGCGAGGCGTTCCTCTCGCAGTACACCGAGCCGACGGGCGAGGCGAGACCGGTACGTGCATGCATGCACGTGCCGTTCTCCGGCATCCGCACACCCCAGATGTATCGTCAGGTGTGCCGTGCAAACGCTCGCGTCGGAGACGACACTCCCGAGGGCGATCCAGTGGCCGGTGGCATCCTGGGCAGCCGAGGATTCAACCGTGTTCAGTACGGTCACTATAAGTTCCACACCCTGCGCGCGGCGTTCCAGGCTTTCCACTGCAAGGACTTTCCCGTCTACACCAGCGCGCTCGTCCGCGACGGCGATGACTCGCTCGCGCGAGCCCGCGTCGTCTCTCCCTGGGGAGATACCGGCACATCCCCTTACTGCGCCTCCTGTCACGCCGCCTCCAACATGAACACGATGGCGCTCGCCTTCTGGCGCTTCGACGACGGCACGGGCGCGCTGCGGGACCGCTACGTCGCCGTCCGCCCCGACGGCACCCGGGTGAGCGGTCCGGAAGAGCTCGTCACCGCCCGGGTCGACGCGTCGCAGTTCCACTACAAGGACGAGGTGCTGCCCACGTTCGAGGCGTGGGTCCAGGCGTTCGTCGACGACCCGGACTTCGCGCGCTGCGGCGTGGCGCAGGTCTACAATTTCGCGATGGGACGCGGGCGGGCCGACCTCCCCGAGAACCGCGTCCCCGAGGCGGTCGTCGACCGCCTGACCGCGGACTACGAGGTGCTGCACGGTCCCGGCTCGATCGAGTCGATGACCGCGCTGAAGATGCTGGCCGTCGTCTTCAAGAGCGACGACTTCACGCACCGGTGAGGGCGATGCGAGCCGCGATCCTGCCGCTGCTGCTGCTCTCCGCGTGCGCCCCCGAGGCGCCGCGCGATATGGCCGCCGGCCCGCTCCCACTGGTCGTCGGACCGGGCGGCGCCGAGGTGGCGAGCGATCCCTGCCCCGAGGCGCCCGGCGCGCCGGCTGCCTGCGCCCGGCTCGTCACGGCCCGCCGCATCTCCTGGTACGGCTGGCTCGCGCGCTGGATGCACGTCTATCGCACCCTCGGCGTCCCCGCGGCCGAGGTGGGCGCTCGCGGGCAGTGGACCGCCGACGCCCTGAACCTCGGCTTCGGCCACCCCGACCGCCTGCTGGGAGCGCTCGTCGAGCCCGACGGTGTGCGCAGCCAGTACTTCGCCTTCCACGAGGTCCTCGGGGAGCCCCTGGACCGCATCGCCGACGAGACCGCCTCGATCACCGGCTTCCGACTCCAGCACTCGTCGCTCGTGACCGCCGCCGCCGTCAAGCAGGCGTGCCGCATCTCCATCGCGCTCGCCGATCGGTTGTCGCGCCGCCTCGTCGGGCGCGACGTCGAGGACGCCCGCCTCGCAGTGCTCGAGCGCGTCCTGGACGTCGAGCGCAGCGGCGCCCGCGTGGAGCGCGTGCGTGGATTACGTCCTGAATTCGGATACTTCTCGTACGGCCGCCGCCTCGACGCCGCCGAGCTGGCCACCGTCAACGACGGGTTCGCCGGCGACGGGCGCGAAGGGCTGCGCCAGGCGCTGGCGGCGCTGATGTGCTCGACGCCGGCGCTGGTGGAGTAGGCGATGGACCGCCGCGAGCTGCTGAAGATGCTGGGCGGTCTGGGCCTCGCCGCGGTGGCGATGCCCGGCCGCGCCCAAGCGCCCGGGGCGGCGCTGCTGCCGGAGGGGCGCCGCTTCGTCCACGTCAACTTCTCCAACGGCGGCCTCGGCTGGTTGTTCACCTGCCTCCAGCCGCCGAGCTACCTCGACACCGCGAACCGCGGCGGCCTGGCCACCTGGACGCCGTCGACGCCGCTCGACGAGGTGCGCACCGCCGGCGGTGGGCGCTTCGTGGTGCCGCGCCCGCTGCTCGCCGCGTTCGAGGCCGAGGGCGACCGCGCCGCGCTCGAGGCGGTGCTCGGCGGCTGCGTCGTCTTCCTCGGCTGCGGTACGGGCTCGCCCATTCATCAGACGTACGCGCCCAGCTTCCAGGTGACCCTCGGCGCAAGGACGACCGACGTCGCCAGCGAGGTGGCGCGCTACCAGCGCTTCCGCACCGACTATCCGTTGCTGAACCTCTCGCGTTCGCGGCTGGTCGGCACCGGCAGCCGGGCCTTCCTCGCGGTGCGGGACAACGACGTGGCCAGCCTCTTCGAAGACGTGTCGACGGTGCGCGACTTCGACGGCGACGACGTGGAGCGGCTCGGCACGTTGCTGGGTCGCCTGAACGCCGAGGAGGGCCCTGGTCCCTACGCGCGCGCGCTCGGCGTCCAGCGGCTCGCCG
Organism: Myxococcota bacterium; assembly: GCA_963169045.1. Taxonomy (GTDB): domain Bacteria; phylum Myxococcota_A; class Bradymonadia; order UBA7976; family UBA1532; genus CAUJDF01. The sequence continues at coordinate 4,905 of CAUJDF010000048.1, read as the reverse complement.
GGCGCGAGGCCGTCCGCCTGCTGCGACCGCCGCCCGATCTGCGCGACCGCCTCGACCTGCCGATCCAGCCGCTGCTCAGCGGTGGCGTCATCCTGCCGCTCGGCGAGCAGCCCGCCGCCGTGCGCCTCGCCCGCGTCGACCTCGCGGCCGCGCGGACCGCGAACTTCGTGAACACGTACACGGTCGGCCCGAACACCGAGCTCAGCGCGCTCTTCAAGGAGACGGTGCAGACGGCCCGCGCGGCCGCCGGCACGCTCGCCATCATGCAGGCGGGCGCCGGCGGCGAGAACGTCCAGCTCGACGGCGTCATGGACGACCCGCACGCACGCATCCGCGAGCTGCACGACCACGGTCGCCCCGAGGACGTGCACGACGCGATGCTCATCAAGCTGTACTGGCTGTTCCGCTTCCTGGTGGATCTGGAGAAGAGCGGCTCGTATGCGCACACGACCGTCCTCGTCGACGGCGACTTCTCGCGGCGTCTCGACGCGGGCTTCGATGACGGCGGCGTCAACGCGATCTTCCTCTTCTCCGGCACGGGTCGCCTCCGCCCCGGCTTCTACGGAGACTCCGGCGTCGACGGCGGGCTGTGGTTCCGGCTCCCGGACCTCCACGCCGGGGCGGCAGGGGCGCTGCTCGAGCGCCAGCCCGGCGGCGGATCGCCGTACCCCGATCGCCTCGCCCTGGCGCTCGTGCTCCACGCCATGGGCATGGACGCCGAAGAAGCGGCCGCCGCCGCCTCGTTGCGCGCCGACGAAGCGCGCCTCATCGTCCCGTTCCTCCGGGTCTGACCTTCACCGAACCTTCACGGCCGAGCCGACACGGGCCGAAGTCTCTTCACCGCCGCCTCATCCTCGCCACACATCCCGGTGGTCTCCTCGCGGCACGCAACGGCGCGGGGGAAGGACATGGACTGGACGGGATGGCGCAGGCACTTCGACGAGCGGGCGGATCGCCCGCTGCCGACGATCGGGACGCCGCCGCCGCTGGACGCGCGGACGGCAGCTCGGCTGGCGCGGACGCTCGGCGTATTTTGCGTGGGCGAGGGCGGTGAGGGGCGCATCGCGCGAGAGATCGACCACGCGACCCTGCCGGGCATCGACGACGACTACCGAGTCGCGCTCAAGGGCCTCGTTCGGGAGGAGGGCCGGCACGCGCGCATCCTGGCGCGGATGCTCGGCGTGCTCGGCGCCTCGCCGCCGCGACGCAGCCTCGGGGAGCGCGCTTTCGTGCGGCTGCGGCGCCTGCTCGGACGAGGCGATCCCGGCGTGCGTTTCAAGCTGCTCGTCCTGCTCGCGGTCGAGGTCGTCGGCATCGCGTTCTACGCCGGCCTCGCTGCCGCGCTGCCGCCCGGCGACTTCCGCGCCAGCTTCGACGACATCGTCGCCGACGAGGAAGCGCATCTCCGCTTCCACGTGGCCTTCTTCCGACTGCAGCCCTGGCCGCGCTGGGTCTTCCGGACGCTCTGGTGGACCGTGGCGCCCGCCGCGGCCGCGGCCGCGCTGTTCGGCCATGGGCGGACACTCCGCGCCATCGGCGCCTTCGACGTGCCCGCGCGCATGCAGCGACTGCTGGCCGCGGTCGACGCCGGCGTGACCATGCCCGCGGATGTGCCCGAGAACACGAAGGAAGACCTGGCAGCCGCACGTGGCGCCATCCCCGCCGTCGCCTCCGACTCCGCCGCGCCACGACGCTGAACGTCCCGCGCGTGCTACCGTGCGCCATGCCCGCCGGACCGCCCATCGCCCGCACGCTGCGCGAGGTCGCGGCGCTGCTCGGCCTGCTCGTCTCGCCGCGCATGCGCCGCGCGGCGCGCGTCTACGAGGTGATCGCGGACCACAACCACCTGGGACACACCGCGCGCTACCTGAACCTCGGCTACTGGGCTGAGGCCCGCGACTACGACGCCGCCTGCGCCGCGTTGGCCCGTCTCCTCGGCGAGCGTGCGGCGCTGGCGCCCGGCCAGCGTGTGCTCGACGCCGGGTTCGGCTTCGGCGACCAGGCCATCCTGTGGGTCGAGGCGTTCGGCGTCGCTCAGGTCGTGGGCCTCAACGTCTCGCCCCGGCAGGTCGAGGCGGCCCGCGCCCGGGTGCGCGACGATCGCGTCGACCTGCGGCTCGGCTCGGCGACCGAAATTCCCTTCGAAAACAGCACCTTCGATCGCGTCGTCGCGCTGGAGTCCGCCTTCCATTTCCACACCCGGGAGACCTTCTTCGCCGAAGCGCGGCGGGTCCTCCGCCCCCGAGGCCGCATCGCGCTCGCAGACTACATCCCGCTCGCCCCGGACTACCCACGCGGCCGCCGGCTCTTCGACTACGTGGGTCGCGCGCTCTGGCAGATCCCGCGCGCCAACATGTATGCGGCGCCGGCATATGCCGAGCGCATGCGTGCTGCCGGCTTCGTCGACGTGCGCGTCGAGTCGATCCGGGAGCACGTCTTCGGGCCGTTCCGCGCGTTCGCGCAGCGACGCCAATCCGAAGCGGACGTCGCCGCGCGCGCCAATCCGGTCCTGCGCTCGGTTTGGCGCTCGTCGCGCAACGTGCACGCCGCCATGGACTACATCATCGCGACCGGGGACGTCCGCGGCCCATGACGGCGAGCCGCCGCGCCGCGGCGTCGGCGCGTCGACCGTCGCGTGCACGCGGTCGCCGCCCCACCGTCACCCGCGGCGGCCAGCCATGGCGCACCGAGCGCTCGCCGCCGGCCCCACGACGAGCCGGCCGGACGAGCCTCGACGTGCGGCGTCACGACCTCGCCGAGGGGCGCCGGCTCGCCCGATTTACAGCCGCGCGAGCTCGGTGAAGGCCCTCCCGGCCCTTCGCGACGACGCAGTGGTTGTCCCCGCGCCCCGACGGTAACCTCCCCCGAAACCACTCGTTGAGGACCGCCGTTGGCCGCACTCCCCGAACGCCGCGAGGACCGCCCGCGTCTCCTCGTCCGCAACGCCGAGCCGCGCGACATCGACGCCATCGTCAATCTCAGCGGTCGAGTGTATGGCGCGGATTGGGGTTACACCGGCGAGATGATCCACGGGCACTTGTCCCACTTCCCAGAGGGTCAGTTCGTCGCCGAGTACGACAAGCGCGTCGTCGGCTACTGCGCGACGTTCCGGGTTCCGGAGACGCTCGCGATGCGACCGCATACGTGGCGCGAGATCACCGGCGGCGGTTACGCGGTCCGGCACGATCCCGAAGGCGAGTGGTTGTACGGGATGGAGGTCAGCGTCGACCCCGACTTCCGCGGCCTCCGCATCGGCCAGCGCCTCTACGATGCCCGCAAGAAGCTCTGCGAGCGACTCGGGTTGGCCGGCATCGTCTTCGGCGGCCGCTTGCCCGGTCTCGCCCGGCGCCTGAAGAAGTTCGGCACGGCGCAGGCCTACGTGGAGGCGGTGACGGCCGGGCGCGTGCACGACCCGACCCTCAGCTTCCAGCTGCGCAATGGATTCCAAGCGATCGGCGCGCTGCCGGCCTTCCTGCCGGGAGACCACGAGTCTCTCGGGTGGGCGTCGCACCTCGTCTGGCGCAACCCGCGCATCGCCCCGCATCCGGTGGTGCGCGAAGCCGCCGCACGTGGTCGCCTGCCGGACACGGTACGCGTCGCCGCCGTTCAGTACAGTCAGCGCCGAATCCGTTCCTTCGACGAGTTTGCCGACCACGTCGAGTACTTCGTCGGCGTGGTCGCCGGATACCGCTGCGACTTCGTGCTCTTCCCGGAGTTGTTCACGCTCCAGCTCCTCTCGATCTCCGAGCGTCCCCTCTCGGCCACCGAGTCCGTGGACGCGCTCACCGAGTACACGCCCCGTCTCAAGGCGCTCTTCTCGGACCTCGCCGTCCGCTACAACGTGAACATCATTGCCGGTTCGCACCCAACCCGCCTCGACGGCGAGGTGCGCAACCTTTGCTACGTGGCGCTGCGCGACGGCGCGCTCCACGCGCGCGCCAAGATCCACCCGACGCCCAACGAGCGAAACTGGTGGGGCATCACCGGGGGTACCGAGGCCGGAATGATCATGACCGACTGCGGTCCGATCGGCGTCATGATCTGCTACGACGCCGAGTTCCCCGAGTTGGCGCGCCACCTCGTCGATCAGGGGGCCGTACTCCTCTTCATCCCGTTCTGCACGGACGAGCGCCAGGGCTACATGCGCGTGCGATACAGCGCCCACGCCCGCGCCATCGAGAACCAGTGCTACGTCGTTCTGTCCGGCAATGTCGGCAACCTGCCCGGCGTGCAGAACATGGCCATCCAGTATGCGCAGAGCTGCATACTGACGCCCTGCGACTTTCTGTTCTCGCGCGACGGCGTGGCCGCCGACACGACGCCGAACACCGAAATGGTCGCGTTCGCTGACCTCCGACTCGATGACCTCGTGCGGGCACGGAACAGCGGCACCGTGACGAACCTGCGCGACCGACGATTCGACCTCTACCAGACGGGGTGGCGGGGAGCGCGGCTCGTGCCGCGAACGTCCTGACGCTCGGCGATCATCATCTCGAGCGCCCTCCCATGGGCGCACCGGAGACCATCCGGGCACCAGATTCGGTGTTGCAGAGGAAACCGAGCGTCGAAGAGAAAAACGCCAAGAAAGTTGTTGACGCCGGGAATCACGCCGCTATTATGCGCAACACCTCGGCAGCGACCGCAAAACGCGTGGCGCGGTTGGGGTGGCGGAAGCGGTTTTTGCGCGCCGAAGAAAAAAAGAGCTTGACTCTGGCCCGGCGCGCAATTAGTTTCCTCAAGCTTTTCGACGGCCTGCGGGTCTGTCGGTTCTTTGAAAAGTTGGTTGAGCAGCAGAGAGCGGTCGCTCCAAGCAGATGATTGCATCTGCAGTGGTGACACTGCGGATGAAGCAGGTTTCGAACTGGAGAGTTTGATCCTGGCTCAGAACGAACGCTGGCGGCGTGC
>CAUJDF010000047.1 GCA_963169045.1 Myxococcota bacterium | reverse complement strand
CCCGCGAAGGCGAAGCGGGGCAAGGCGGAGGCGGCACCGGCGCCCGCGGAAGCGGCGCCCGCGAAGGCGAAGCGGGGCAAGGCGGAGGCGGCACCGGCGCCCGCGGAAGCGGCGCCCGCCAGGCGCGCGGCCGACGACGCCGCGCGCTCGCCGACCGGTTCGCGTCGCCCGCGTCCGGCGCCGAAGGAGTAGACCGGCGCCGCCCCCTTCCCGAGGGCGGTCCGCAGGCGCCCACCGGGGCTCTCCGGGGCCGGGGTCAGGCCACGAACAACGGGCAGCCGTGCACGTCGATCACGACGGCGGTGACGTTGTCGCGTCCGCCGCGGGCGAGCGCGCGCTTCACGAGGAAGTCGGCGGTGGTCTCGGCGTCCTGTCGCGCGACCAGCACCGCGCCGATCGCCGCCTCGCTCACCTCCTCGGTGAGGCCGTCGCTGCAGATCAGCAGGCGGTCGCCAGGGCGAAGCGCCACGACCCGCGTCTCCGGCTCCACCTCGGGCTGGGGGCCGAGCGCGCGTGTCAGCGCATGGCGGTAGGGCGCACGCGCGGCCTGCTCCATGTCGACGATGCCCGCTGCAAGGTACGCCGCGGCGATGGTGTGGTCGGCGGTGAGCCGGCAGAGCGCGCCGCCGCGCAGCAGGTACACCCGCGTGTCGCCCACGTGGACGATGCAGGCGCGGCAACCGTGGGCCCAGACCCCGGCGATCGTGGTGCCCATCCCGCACAGCTCGGGTTCCGACTGCGCGATGTGGTGGATGCGCGCGTTGGCGGCACGCGCAGCGTGGTCGAGCGCCTCGGCGGAGGGCGGGCCGTGGCGCGCCGCCTCGGCGAGCAGCGCGCGCATCGTCTCGATGGCGAAGCGCGAGGCCTCGGCGCCGCCGAGCCGCCCGCCCATGCCGTCGGCCACCAGGGCCGCCCCGATCTCGGGCATCAGGGCGTGCGCATCCTCGTTGCGCTCGCGCACCAGCCCCTCGTGGGTCGCCGCCGCGAACTGCAGTCCGCGCCCGGTCGGCGCCGGCGTGCGCCCCTGCGGCAGCAACACGAAACCGCTGCCCGCCGGCCGGCCCGAGTGGGGATCGGTGTCGCGCGTGTGGCCCTGCATGCGTCGCCTCCTCGCCGAGGCGAAGAGCAACGCGCGTGCCGTGCCCACGATCGGGTCGCGGCGAGGGGGCGCGCGGCGGCGCCATGGTCGCAGCGGTTCATGCCGCCGCCGCGGCGCCGGCCCGCCGCTCCGCTGGCAGTGGCGGCGCGCGCTTCAGCCGCCGACGAGCGCCTTGACCGACGGGTAGTCCTCGGGGTGGATGGCGCCCACGCGCACGCAGCGCAGCATCCCCTCGGGATCGACGACGGCGTGGATGGGGATCGCCGCCGTGCGCTCGACGCCGAGCGCGTCGAGCAGCGGGCCGAGGTCGTCGGCGCCGCGCAGCCAGCGCACCGTGCCCGGCAGGCCCTTGCGCACACGCTCGGCGAGCGCGTCGGCGGCCTCGGGCGCGTCGATGCTGACGAGCTGGAAGTCGACCGGCAGGCCCTCTTTGCGGAACGCATCGGACCACCGCGAGAACAGACCCATCTCCTGGATGCAGGGCTGGCACCAGGTGGCCCACAGGTTCACGTACGTCCAGCGTTTGCCTTCGCCCGGCGCCGCCGTCTTCGCGCCGGCCGGCAGCGGCTGCTCGGGGGGCGGCGTCCACTTGCGCGCGGTGGGACCGTCGGCGGGCCAGGTCTTCTCGCAGAAGCCGCGCTCGTCGACGACCTTGCGCGGCGCCGCCTGCACGGCGTCGAAGCGCCCGCCGCCCTGGGGCGGCGCCGGCTTCTTGTCGTCGCCACCGCCGCGGTCGCACGCGGCCAGCAGCAACACACCCATCAACAGAGGTGCGTCAAATCGCACAATCGATCCATGCCACGAAGGCCGAACGGTTGATCTCTTTCGACGTGCACTCGCCGCTGCGCGAGCGCTGCCAGTCGCAGAACTCGGTGCCGAGCTGGGCGAAGCCTTCGCCGAGCCACAACAGGCCGACCTCCTTCTTGAGGTCGGGATCGTTGAACTTCGCCTGCAGGTGGCCGAGCACGGCCTTGGCGCGCGCCGCGCTCAACTCCTCGTTCTTCTTCTCGTTGCCGTCGGGGCTCGCGCGCGCGACGACGAAGAAGAAGCTGGCGCCGCGCTGGTCGCCCCAGGCCTTCTCGACCTGCGCCATCGCCGCCGGGTCGAGCTCGGTCTGGTCGGCATCGAACTGGATGATGTGGGCGCGCTTCGCGAGCGGCCGGAACAGCGCGTTGAAGTCGTCGTCGCTGAGCTGGGCGACGTTCTTCGCCTCCATCGGCTGGCAACCGCGCCCCCCGGACTGGTCCAGCAGGCCGCACGCGCCGGCGACGCGTCGCACGATCGCCTTGAGCTCGGGCGTGCAGTAGGCGTCTTCGGCGACGCTGGCGATGGCGACCTTGCGCTCCTGCGGCGCTTTCGCCTTCTCTTCGAGGCGCTCGGCGGCGGCGCCGATCCACGACAGGACCAGGAACGCCGGCACCGCGAGGCCGACGCCGCCGGTGATCCCCTTGCGGGCGAGGTCGTTCACTTCGCGCCCCCCCTCGAGAGCATCTGCGTCAGCGTGTACTCGAGGCCCAGATCCGTGTCCTCGTCGCACATGCGCGTGCCCTCGACGAACAGCTGCGGCGTCATCACCGGCAGCGCGTTCGACACTGCCCATCGCAGGCTCTTCACGATCTTGTTCTTCACGACCGCCGAGCCGAGGCACCCCTTCACGTTCGGGAACTCGGCCTCGATCTTCGCGCGCAGGGCCGGCTCGTCCTTCTCGGCGAGCTCGCGCAGCGCCTCCTGGTGGACGAACGCCCAGTCGAGCACCTTGCGCGGCCCCTGCGCGTCCTTTTCGGCCGCGCAGAGCATCGCCTCGCTGACGGCGCAGGCGCCGGGGTGCAGCGAGGTCGAGACCATCCAGTTGCACGTCGAGTCGAGCGGAAACAGCACCGCCTTCGCCGCCAGCTTCTCGTCGAGCCCGCTGGCCTTCAGACGCGCGTCGAAGGCGCGGCAGGCGGGGCACAGCGGGTCGAGCACCTCGATCGCCGCCTTCCCCTTGCCCCCGAGCGTGACCATGATGCCGGCCTCGTCCTCGGGCTGGACGAGCCCGCCGCAGCCCGCGGCTCCGCCCTTGCCATCGGCCCGCCCCTCGGGCACAGACGTCAGGTACACGAGCGTCATCGCGCCGACGAAGAGGACGCCCTCGCCGAACCCGGTCGCGAACCGGCGCACGGCGGCGGGGTCGCGCTTGGGCACCGAGAGCAGCAGCGTGAGCAGCGCCCCCAGGAACGCCGCGCCGCTGGCCACGTAGATGCCGACGCAGACGTTGCAGACCGCGCCGACCTCGTTGACCGCCAGGTGGCCGTAGACGGCGCTCATGCCGACCGGCAGCAGCGTGGCGAGGAACAAGAACAATCCCTCGGAACGCAAGGGTTTTCCGCGCCAGATCAGGTGCGCCGACCGGTAGGCGAGGAAGCTGAACACGGCCAGCGCCCACAGCGCCACCGGGACGCCGCCCCACCACCGATCGCGGAAGAACGAGCTGTAGGGGCTGAGCATGACCGTGCGGCAGCCGCTCTCGCCCATCTCGGCCTTGTCGCCGGGGTTGAACGAGCAGTGGATGGCGTGCACGTCGCGGTCGAGGTGCGTGACGAAGTCGGCGGTGCTCGTGGCGGCGAAGTACGCGCCGACCAGCGAGGCGAGGAGCACGATGGCCAGACCGATGCGCGCCGGCCGCACCTCGAGCGCGTGCGGCGACGTGTCGTCGTCGGGCGCCAGGTCATCGTCGCGCTTTTCGATCGCGAACGGGTTGTCGCGATCGTCCCAGGAACCCTTCATCGCTCACTCCACACTGCGCGCGCGAAGGGCGGACGCACGTCGGCCCGGCGCGCGGCCGACACTCATGCGCGATCCCCCGGCGGGATGCAACTCCGGCGAGGCGCACGGCGTGTTTTGCGTACCTCGGAGCCGCGCCCGGCCGGGCCGGGCGTGCGGTCGGAGCCATGGACGGCGCGCCACACCGCGTCCGGTCGGGAGGGCCCGCCGCGGCCAATGACCACGCAGGGTCGTCGTGGCGGACATGGCTTCGCGGGACCGATCAGTGGCTCTCGTACAGGGCGAAGGCGGCGCCGGCGGGGTCCCGACAGACGGCGAAGGGACGTCCCTCGCCCGATACCAGGACGGCGCCGCCGCGGTCCACGCACGTCTGAACGGCGGCCGCGAGGTCGGGCACGACGATGTACGGCAGCCACTGCGGCGGCAGCGCGGCGTTGGCTCCGCGCGCATGGCAGATGCCGGCCACCGGCGCCTCGCCTCCGGGCGGAATCATCGCGTAGTCGGCGTAGCCCTGCATCTCGACGGGCGACGGCGTCCAGCCGGTGACGGCGGCGTAGAAGTCGCGGATGCCCTCCGCGTCCTCGACGGTCAGATCCGTCCAGGCGATGGAGCCCGGCTTCGGTGCGTCGGCCATCACTGCCCTCCGATCGGGGCGGCGAGGTGCGGCGCCGCCTCGCTCGCCGGATTGACGATCTCGTTCGCGAGTGGGAGGTTCTGCGCAAAGAAGGCGATCGACGCCTTCCGCGATCGAACCGGCGACGAGTACAGCCTCATGCGGCGACCTCCCGGGTGGGTCCGGTCCGATTACGCCCCACGCGGGACCGGGTCAAGGCGGAGCGACGCGTGATCTGTCTGCGCTGCGTCCGTCGGGCCCGCGGCTCGAGCTGCCCCGACTGCGGCGGCCCGCTCCTGCCCGAGGACGACGCGCATCTCGAGACGCTGGCGGCGGCGCGCCTGCGCCGGCAGGTGGCGCGGTGGCGCGACGAGGGTCGCCTCGACGCGGAGAAGGCGGCGGAGCTCGAGGGCACGCTACCGCCGGTGGTGGCGCCGCCGCCGGGGCGCTCCGTGGCGCAGCGGCTCGAGGACGGGGCGGACGCCGTGGCGCGGACCGCCGCGCGGGTGCGGTGGCCGCCGCCCTGGCTCACCGCCCTCCGCCGGTCGCTGCAAGGACCCGCCGCCGAGCGGCCCGAAGACGCGGTCGAGGCCGTCGCGGCCCTCGACGAGGGCGACGCGGCGGGCCCGGGCCTGCGCGCGCTCCTGAACGAGTACGTCTGGTGGTTCATCGGCACGCTGCTCGTCCTCGCCGGCTCGGTGATGGGCGTGCGCGAGGCCTGGCGCACGCTCGAGGGCGCGCCGCGGCAGCTCGTCGTCGCCGGCGCGCTGCTCACCTACCACGCGGGCTTCGTCGCGCTCTCCGTCCTCGTCGGTCGGCGCTCGCCGCGGGCGGGGCGCGTGCTCGGCGGCCTGGCCGTCGGCCTCTTGCCGGTGGTCTTCGTCGCGCTGTCGGCGCTCGCCGCGCTGTCGTCGACGCTGGGCGCCGGGGCGAGCGCCGGTGCGTTCGCGGTCGCGGCCGGTACGCTCGCCGTCGTCGGTCGGACGCACGCGAACGTCGGGGGCTTGCGGCTCTGGCTCGTCCTCGCGCCGTCGCTGCTCGCGATGCTGCCGGTGGCCGCCGACCTTCATCCGTGGCAACGCGCGCTGCTGCCGGCGGTCGGCGTGCTGTCGGTGGTGGCGGGCGGGCGCGTGGCAGCGGGCACCCTCGGCGCGCTGGCGACGGCGGTCTACGGGGCGGCGGCGCTCGGCCTCTTCGCGCTCTTCGGCGCGCCGGGCACGCCGGGCGCGCTCGACCGCGACGCGTTCGTGCCGGGGACGGAGGCCTTCGCCGGCGTCGGGCTGTGGGGGCTGGGCGTCGGCGCGGTGCTGGCGTTCGAGGCGCGGCGGGCCTGGCTGCGGCGCCGTCTGCCGCACCTCGCGCCGACGATCGAGATCGCGGCGCTGGCGTGCGTGGCGGCGGCGGCGCTCGGCGGTGTGGCGGGTGCGTTCGCGCTCGCGCCGGGGCTGCGGCCGGACCTCGACCTCGCGTCGGCGGCAGCGCCGGCCCTGGCGGCGGCGGTGTTCGGGGCGTCGGCGTGGCGGCGGCCGCCGGCCCTCCACGCGGCCGTGGCCTGGTCGCTGGCGGCGGCGGCCCTCGCGGGGCGCCTCGTGGCGCCGGACGCGCCGGGCTGGTGGGCGTTCGCGGCGGCCGTGGCGGCGGCGCTCCTGCTTTTGGGGGCGGCCCGCGTCCGGCCGACGCGGACGCGGGCGCTCGTCATCGGCTGGGGCGTGGCGGCGGGCGCGGCGGCGCCGGTGGCCGCGGTGATCCTCGAGGCGGCGCCGGGCTTCGCGGCGACGGCGGCCGCCGGCCTCGTCGCGCTGGCGGCGCACGCGAGCGCGCTCGGCGCGCGACCGGGCCTTCACTTCCTCGGCGCCGCGGCGTTCGTCTTCGGGCTGTGGACGCTCGATCCGGGATCGCCGGCGTGGCTCGGGGCGGCGCTGGCCGGCGCCGCGGTCCTGTACGGCGCCGCGGCGCGCCTGCGCGCGACCCACGCGCTCGACGACGTGTCGCTGATCGCGGCCATCTGCGCGATTCCGCTCGGGATTCTGCTTGATCCGCTGCCGCCGGCCGTCGCGGGAGCGACGCTGCTGGCGCGCGCGCCGCGGGACCGCAGCCGCGCGGTGGCCTTCGCCGGCGCCCTGGGGCTGGCCGTCGCGGCGTACACCTGGGCCATGCCGCTGTCCGCCGGGCAGGCGGCCCTGGCGCTCGCCGGCGTCGCGGCGGCCTTCGCGCTCGTGGCCGCGGCCCGCGCACCCGCCGAGGCCGTGGAGGGGCGCTGGTTCCTCGACTTCGTGACGCTGCCGTACGGCGGGCGGGGACGCGCGCTGTTCGACGCGTTCGCGGCGGCGGCGCTGCCGCTGGCGGCGCTCGCGGTGGCGCAGATCGGCCTCTGGCTCGGCGACCGCGTCGAGGCGGATCGCGCGCTCGTGGTGGCGGCGGCGCTCCTGCTGGTGGTCGCGGGCCTCGCCGCGTTCGCGCTGCCCGGCTTCGCGGCGTTCGGCCTGCGCGCCTCGTCGGTCACGCTCGCAGCGGTGGGCGTGCTCGGCGCGCTCGCCGCGGTGGTGTACCGCATCGGGCGGGAGCGCCCGCCGGCGACGACGGCGCTGCGGATGACGCTGGCGCTGGCGGCGATCTGGCTCGCGGGCCGCGCGCTCGCGCGGTGGGGCCCGGCGCTTGCCGCGGCGCTCGGGCGTCCCGGCGCGAAGCCGCGCTTCGCGGACGTGGCGGACGTCGGCGTGGCGGTCGTCGGCGCGCTCCTCTTGCACAAGGCGGCCACGGTCGGATGGGGCGACGGCATGCGCCTCCTGACGACGGTGCCGCCGCTGGCGCCGCTGGGGGCCGCGCTGGCCGCCGCGCTGCTGGCGAGGGCGCGCGGGTTCGACGCGCTGCGTCATGTCGCGGCGGCGCTGCTGTTGCCGGCGGCGGCGCTGGCGGCGGCGCAGGGCGGGCTGCTCGGCCCCGCGCTGGTGCGCCTTTACCCCGACGGCTTCTGGACTCCGGAGGCGGCGGCGGCGCTCGACGGGACGAGCGCGCGGGCGACGGTGTGGTTGCCACCGGGGGTGACGGCGCTGTCCCTGATCGACCGCGCCGCCCTCGGGCTCGGCGCCGCCGCGACGCTGCTGGCGGCGGGCGCGGCGGTCCTCGCGCGCTGGCCGTGGCTGCGGCGGCGCCTCGCCGCGTGGGGCGGTGAGCGCGCGGACGTGCTGCGGCTCTGGACGGGCGTGGCCGCCACGGGGCTGACGGTGCTCGGCGTCGAGCGGGCGGCGATCGGACCGGCGGCGATCGTCGTCGTCGTCGGATTGCTGTTGGCGGCGGCGCGTGGGCCGGCGGGGGCAGAGCGGGCGCTGGGGGCCGGCGCGCTCCTCGTGGTGCACGCCCACGCGCACGCCGGGGGCGCCATCCCCGCCGCGGTGGGCCCCGGGCTCGGCGCGGCGGCGCTGGCGCTCGTGCTGCTGGCCGCAGGGCCGCTCCGCCGGCCGGCGCTGGCGGCGGACGGGGGCGCGCCGGCGCTCGACGGGGAGGCGCGCTGGACGCGGCTACACCTGCTGGCGCTCGTGTGCCTCGGCGGCGGCGTGGCGTACGCGCTGGCGGCGGGCGGCCTCGCCGACGCCACCGCGGCGGCGACGGCGACCCTCGATCGCGCCGGCGCCGGTGCGCTCACGCCGTCGGTCTGCGCCACGCTGGCGCTGGCGGCGGCGACGCTGCTGGCGGGCGCCTCGCAGTGGCGCGGCCCGCTGTCGGCCTCGGGCACGGCGGCGGGCTGGCTGCTGGCCGGCGCGGCGGCGGTGGCCTGGGCCGCGCTGCCGTCGCCGGGCCTGGAGGCGGCGGCCCCCGCGTCGCTCGCGCTCGCGGCGGTGGCGGCGCTCGCCCACACGCACGGTCGCCGGCGTCCGACGGGCGCACGGTTCGGACGCGACGCGCTGCTGCTCGCGACCTGCGCCGCGCTGGCGCCGCTGGCGACGGGCCGGGCGCCGGTGCCCGAGACGGCGCTGGCGGCGCTGGCGCTCCTGACGCTCGTCGGCGCGCACGCGGCGTGGCGCGAGCGGACGCCGCGGCACGTGTACCTCGTGCAGGCCGCGCTCGCGGCGGCCTACGGCCTCTATCGCACCCGCGTCGTCCCGGAGTGGCCCGCGGAGGCCGACGCCGTGGCGCTGCTCGTCTTCGGCTTCGCGCTCGTGGGCGTCGTCGTCGTCGCCCGGCGCGCCGGCGTGCCGCCCGTCGCCGACGCCGTGCGCCGCTTCGCCGCGCTCCTCCCCATCGCCGCCGGCGTGCTGCTCGGCGGCGAGGACGCGTGGACGGGCGCCGCCACCGCCGCCGGCTCGGGCCTGCTCTACGGCGCGCTGGCCCTCGTCGAGCGCAGCCGCGGGTTCGGCGCGCTCGCCGCCCTCGCCGGCAACCTCGCGCTGCTGAACGTGGCCTTCGCCGAGGACGTGGACGGCGTCGAGGTGTATCTGGCGCTGCTCGGCCTCTTCCTGATCCTGCTCGCGCAGCTGTACTCGCGCGCGCTCGGCCCGGTGCAGCGCAAGCGCGTGCGCGTCCTCGGCGGTCTGCTGCTGTACGTGCCTGCCGCGATCCAGCTCGCGATGCAGGTGGGCCCCGCCGCCGACGGCACCTACGCCATCGTCTTCGGCGCAGTCTGCCTGCTGGGGGTCGCCGCCGGCATGATGCTGCGCGTCCGCGCCTTCCTGGCGCTCGGCACCGGCTTCCTCACGCTCGACGTCATCGCGAACCTGGTCCACGCCTCGCTGCGCGACCACCGCGTCGGCTTCCTCGTGATGTCGGTGTCGGGCCTGCTGATCCTCGGCGCGATGATCCTGGTGACGACGCGCCGCGACTCGCTGTTGCGCCGGTGGCAGGCGCTCCGCCGGCGCCTCCGGGGTTGGGAGTAGGGCGCGGGCCGCCTACGGGCAGCCGTCGTCCGGCACGCCGCTGCAGTCCTCGTCGACGCCGTTGCGGCAAATCTCGGGGGCGCCGGGGTGCGCGGCCGGGTTCCCGTCGTCGCAGTCGGGGCCGCAGCGGCCGAAGCCGTCGCCGTCCTCGTCGAGGCCGGCGGGGCAGGGGTCCTCGCAGATGACGCCGTAGCGGTGGCCGCACGGCACGTCGTTCCAGCGGCCGCCGTCGAGCGACTGGGTGCAGTCCTCGTTGCCGGCGTTGTTCGGCTCGCCGCCGTTCCAGCTCGTGAACGCCGGGGCGCTGCCGTCGTGCCAGACGAAGCGGCCTTCGGTGGCGACGTCGGTGAGCGGGATCCAGTACGACTGGCGCCGGACGGCCATCGCCTGGGCCAGGATCCAGGCGTTCTCGTTGGCGGCGTCGATGATGAGCGGCGCGGCGCCGGCGTTCAGGCAGTGCTGGGCGACGTCGGCGAAGGGGCGCGGCGTCGGGCAGACGAGGTAGCGGTGGGCGCCGCGCCACACCTCGCGGCAGTCCGGGCACTCGAGCGCGTCGTCGGGCACGCCGCTGCAGTCGTTGTCGACGTTGTCGCCGCACGTCTCAGGCGCGCCCGGGTACACGTCCGGGTCGTCGTTGCTGCAATCGCGCGTGCACGGGAAGCCGTCGCCGTCGCGATCCGCGTCGGGGCCGTTCAGGCAGGCGAGCAGGGCGCCGGCGTCGGCGCGTCGCCGCTCCAGGAAGGCCAGCGTTGCCTGCACCGACTGGGCGATGTGGTTCGCGTCGTACTCGCGGCGCACGTCCTGGGCGGACCAGGGCGCCAGCGTCGCCGTGAGCTCGGTGATGCGCTCCTCGAGCGGCAGGCGATCGACCGCCGCGTCCACCTCGTCCAGCGCGCGCTCGTAGGCCGCCAGGCACTGCCGGTCCAGCCGGCAGGCCTCGAGCATGCGCCCGCGCCCGTCGTACCAGCCGAGGTGCGACGCGAACGTCTGGTCCGTGCCCCACGGCATCAGGCTCAACCGCCCGCCTTCGTCGAAGTGGAAATAGTAGTTGTTTCGCGTGGGTGCATAGCCGTCCCAGTGGCCGATCCACACCTCGGCCGCCATCGTGCGCAGGACGAGCGGCCAGTTCACCAGGTGCTGCGTGGCCGCATAGAAGCCCTCCGGGGGCGGCGCCTCCATCAGCGTCGTGATCGCCTGCAGATCGCTGCGATCCTCGGCATCGCCCTCGTCCGGGTCGAGCTGCGCCACGTGCGCGTGGAAGAGATCCTGACCGTACGCCCCCTCGAACAGATGCTGCGTCGACGCAAAGTGCCGGTCGAGCATCACGTCGTCGTACGTCTCGATGTGCGCGTACAGACCGTAGACGGCGCCGTTGATGCGCAGGAAGGCGTATCCGACGCGCGGCGCGGGCACACCCGCCTCGCGGAAGATCGAGTACGCCGCGAACTCGTGAATGAGCGACGGATCCTGCACCTGGTTGTTGAAGGTGAGCTTCTTCAGGCCGAAGAGACGCTGCTCGTCGTCCGTGAAGTCGATCTTCACCTTGAACGCCGGCTTCCGGTCCATGGTGCGGAAGCTGCCGGCGCGCCCCTTGATGTGGATGCCGACG
Organism: Myxococcota bacterium; assembly: GCA_963169045.1. Taxonomy (GTDB): domain Bacteria; phylum Myxococcota_A; class Bradymonadia; order UBA7976; family UBA1532; genus CAUJDF01. The sequence continues at coordinate 31,170 of CAUJDF010000047.1, read as the reverse complement.
GGGATCGGCCCGACGACCTCGTCGCCGACGGTCATCTGCATCGTGGCGGGCACGTACTCGCGCGGCTGGGCCGCCAGCGCGTCCAGCGCCGCCGGATCGAGGGTCAGGTCGACCTGGAACGGACGGTCGGGATCGAAGAGCGACCCCGCCGGCGCCGTGGGCGGCCGGTTCGGCGCCTCGGCCGTCTTGTCGGTGGCCGTCCAGTCGCCCTCGCCGTCGGGCAGCCGGCCCCACGAGAAGGCGGCGGGCGCCTCGCCCATGAGCACCTCGTCGACGACGGCGCCCTGCGGATCGACGAGGCGCACCACGTCGGCGCCGCAGGCGATGCCGAAGCGGAAGCCGTCCTCGCGGCGCGTCTGCTGCTCGACCTGCCGGATCTCGCCGGGGTCGAGCACGAAGTCGAGCGGGTGGGCGATCTCGGCGTCCTCGAGGTCGTCGGTCAGCACCCAGCCGGTCAGGTCGGCGGCGCCGTCGCCGACGTTCACGAGCTCCACCCACTCGCGGCCGTGGCAGTCGACCTCGTTGAGGCGCACGACGGGCGTGCCGGGCGCGGCGTTGGGCGCGCCGGGGGTGGGGCGCGTGACCTGCCAGGGGCCGGCGCCGTCGGGCAGGCGGCCCCACGTCGAGCCGCGCGGCGGGTCGAAGTCCGCGACGGTGTCGCCCGCGCGGCCGTCGGGGGCCAGCAGGTGCAAGGTCTCGTCGCCGCAGCCGATGCCGAACGGCAGCGCCTCGACGAGCGCGAAGGCGTTGGGGGCGAGCGCGCCGGCGAGGGCGCGGGCGCGCGCCGGGTCCGCGGGGTCGTCGGTGAGCGTCCAGCCCGTCAGGTCGATGGGCGTGTCGCCGGCGTTGACCAGCTCGATCCACTCCTCGCCGCGGCAGTCGATCTCGTTGAACGCGAGCGGCGGAAGGGGCGGCGGCGGCGCGGCGTCGGGCGGCGCTGCGGCGTCCGCGTCTCCGCCGGCGTCGGGGTCCGCCGGGCCGGCGTCGGGGTCGCCGAGCGCCGCATCCGAGTCGCCGGGCCCGGCGTCGGCGTCGATGAGCACCGCGTCGGGGTCGGCGCGTCCGGCGTCGGGGCCACCGACGACCGTGGCCGCGTCCGGCGACGTCGCGCCGCCGCCGTCCTCCCCACACGCGCCGCACGCCAGCCCTGCCGCCAGCAACGCGGCGATGCGCCCCCTCCGCATGCGTCCCCCCGACGACGAGTTCCGCCGTCAGCGTAACTTTTTTCGCCGGGAACGCTCTACCCCCACCGGGCGCCGGGCCGACGGGCGCCCCGGGTGGGTCAGCCGGCGACGATCTGGCAGGCGATGGCGGCGCAGGCGGCCATGGATCCGAAGCAGTCGGCGACGTCGTCGTAGCCGAAGCGCTTGAGCAGCGAGGCGGCGGTGATCGCGCGCCGGCCGCTGCCGCAGAATGTGACGACCGGCTGGTCGCGCGGGATCTCGCCGAGGCGGTCCGGCAGCTCGCCGAGGAAGACTTGCTTCGCCTCCGGCAGGTGTCCGGCCTCGAACTCCTCGCGGGTGCGCACGTCGAGCAGCGTGAAGTCGGGTCCGGTCTGCAGGCGCCGCTCGAGGTCGCCCGCATAGATGGCGGGGATGCACGCGTAGCGCCGGCCGCTGGCCTCCCAGGCGCGCATGCCGCCGCGCAGGAAGCCGGCGACGTCGTCGTAGCCGACGCGCGCCAGCTGCCGCACCGCCTTCTCGGCGTCCTCGGAGTGCTCGACGACCAGCGCGATCGGCCGGTCGTACGCCAGGAACCAGCCGGCGTACGCGGCGAGCATGTCCAGGGGAAGCGCGATGGAATCGGGGATATACGCCCCCGCGAACGCCTCGGGGCTGCGCGTGTCGACCACCGCCGCGCCCTGGCCGAGCAGGTCGGCGAGCTGGTCCGCCGACAGCGGCGCGGGGACGGGGGGCGCCACGAGCGCCGGCGCGCCCGCGCGGTTCAGGCGCTCCATTTCGCGGAAGTACGGCGGCCACGGACGCCGCTCCGCGAGGGCGCGCCGCACGAACGCGTCGCGGTCGAGCACGGACGCCAGCCGGTTGTGCCGCCGCTCGTAACCGAGCGTCGTGAGCTCGCGGTCGACGAGCCCGCCGCCGCACACGCTGCCGGCGCCGTGGGCAGGGTAGACCACCACGTGATCGCCGAGCGTGAAGAGCTTGCCGTGCAGGCTGTCGTGCAGCCGACCCGCGAGCTCTTCCTCCTGCCCGGCGAAGAGGTCGGTGCGGCCGACGCCGCCGACGAGCAGCGTGTCGCCGGTGAAGACGGCGACCGGGTCGTCGGCGCCGTGGAAAAGCACGAGGCACAGGCCGTCCGCCGTGTGCCCCGGCGTCTCGAGCACGCGCACCTTCAGGTCGCCGAGCGCGAACACGTCGCCCTCGCGCGCCACGTCCCCGTAAGCATGGGTCGAGCGTCGGCCGCGCAGGATCGGCGCGCGCGTGAGCGCCGCCAGCTCGGGCGATCCGAGCAGCAGGTCCTCATAGCCGTGCGTCTCGAAGATGTGCGTGATCACCGCGCCGTGGCGGGATGCCACGTCGAGATAGACGCGGCAGTCGCGGCGCGGATCGACGACGAAGGCCCGCTCCTGGTCCCCGACGACGTAGGACCAGTGCGCGAGCCCCTCGGATCGAATCCGCTCCAGAAACATGGCGGGCTCCCTTCCGCAGCGTCCGTCCGCGGAGGTCGCAACGCCCGTGCCACCGGCGCGCGACGCGGCCGCGCGCCGCGTCGTCTGCCGATCGTCATGTCGCAGACGTTCCTCGGTCGCCCGGTCTCCGCCTGGCTCGTCGCGCTCGCGATCGGCGCCGGCCTCACGCTCCTGTTGTTCGCCGTGCGCCCGATCGGCCTGCGCTGGGCCCGCCGCCTGGCCGAGCGCTTGCCGACGCGGGCCGACGACCACCTCGTCGTCGCGCTCCAGCGCACGCGCGGCTTCTTCCTGGTCGCGATCGGCCTGTATGTGGGCGGCAGGTGGCTGGATCCGTCGTCGAGCGTGGAGCGCGCGCTCGAGGTGCTGCTGATCCTGGCGGCGCTCCTGCAGATCGGCATCTGGATCAGCGCGTTCCTGACGAGCTACGTCGAGGCCTGGGCGCAGCGGCGCATCGCCACCGATCCCGGCGCGGTGACGGGCCTCATGGCGCTGCGGATGCTGGGCCTGGGCGCCTTGTGGCTGGCCGTCGCGCTGGTGGCGCTCGACAACGTCGGGGTGAACGTGACGGCCTTCGTGGCCGGTCTGGGCATCACCGGCGTCGCCGTGGCGCTGGCGGTGCAGAACGTGCTCGGCGATCTGTTCGCGTCGATCTCGATCGTGCTGGACAAGCCGTTCGTCGTCGGCGACTTCATCGCCGTGGGCACCGACATGGGCACCGTGGAGCGCGTGGGCCTGAAGACGACGCGCGTGCGGACGCCCGGCGGCGAGCAGCTCGTCTTCGCCAACAACGACCTGCTCAAGAGCCGCGTGCGCAACTTCCGCCACCTGAAGGAGCGACGCGTGACGCTCCCGTTCGCCGTGGCCCCCGGCACGCCGGCCGGGGCGCTCGAGCGGATCCCGGAGGCCGTGCGAGAGGCCATCGACAGCGTGCCGGACGTCCTGTTCGAGCGGGCGCACCTCAAGGCGTTCGGGGCGCACGGCGAGCTGCAGTACGAAGTCTCGTACGTGGTGTCGAAGCCGGACAACCAGCTCCATCTGGACCGCCAGCAAGCCATCTTGATCGGGATCTACGACCGATTGCAGGCGATGGAGGTGAATCTGGCGGGGCCGGCGATCGTTCAGCGACCGGGGTAGCGCACCGGGCCGCGCATGGTGGCCACGCGGACGCCGCAGCGGTAGCCGTCGACGAGGTCCATGAACGTGACGCTCACCGTGAACTGTACGGCGTCGCCCAGCTCGAGATAGCCGATGGTGGGGTCCTCTTCGAGCGGCGCGTCGCGGCGCTGCGAGGTCTGCACCCGGTCGTCGGCCGGCGTGGCGCCGACGCGCACGAGCTCGAACGGGTGGGCGGCGCGCTCCGGGTTGACGAGCTCGTAGCGCCAGCCGGGACGCAGCGTGAGCGGCGGGTCCTCGCGCTCGCCGCCGGTGACCTCGGCGGCCCGCTCGGGCGGTTGCCCGTCGACGAAGTCGAAGGACACCGTGTCGCGGCTCGACACGGTCAGGCGCACGGCGGGCGTGCCCGGCGGCACCACCACGACGCCGGCGCGCTCGACGCGGGCCTCGCCGTCGTGGACCGGCGCGTCCTCGCGCGCCTCTAAGACGCCGGGCGCGCCCGCGTCCGCGTGCAGGCGGACGACGAGCGCTTCGCCGTTGCGGGCAGGCCGGGCGAGCGCCACCGCGACGTCGGACGAGGTGCCCGCGGGGATGAACGTGGCGCCGAGCAGCCGGCCGGCCCTGCCCTCGGCGCCCGTCTCGTACACCACCACCCACCCGGGCGCCGCCGACTGCACGCCCTCGATGAACAGACGCGTGCCGAGATCGAGGCGCTGGTCGGACGCGGCGAGCTTGGGCGGCAGCGGCGCCGCCGCGTCGGCGAGGGCCGCGTCGACCACGACCGCGTCGGCGAGGGCCGCGTCCGGTAGCGGGACGTCGAGCGGGATGACGTCCGGCAGCGCATCCGGGATGGGCGGCGTGGCGTCGTGCGCCCCGGCGGGCGGGCCGCAGCCGCCCCCGTCCGCCGGCCGTCCCGCGCCGCAGAGGGCCGACGGCTCGACGGGCGGCTCGCCGCCGGCGTCCGTGGCCGCGTCGGCGGCATCGTCCGCGTCGTCGGTGCAGGCGGCGGTGGCCGCGAGCAGGATGCACAGCAGCTCGAGGTTCGCTCCCCAACGGGCGGCGCGCGCCATGATGACCCCTCCCGGTCGACCTGTCGGGAGAGAGCATCGGGCGTGCCACCGCGCGGGCCCGCGCGGCCCGCATCCCGTCGTGGCGGCGCGCCTCGCGCGAGGCAGAACGGGGCGCGCGTGCAGCGCAAGCGGAAAATGACGTGATAGATTGCGGCGCCATGAAGCACATGCGGCGGTGGGGGTGGGCGCTGTGGGCCCTGGCGGCGTGCAGCGACGCGACGGGCGACCGACACACGATCGACCCGGTCGACTTCGGCCCCGACTTCGGCGATCCCCTCGGGGGGCGCGACGCGGCTGGGGCCGACGGGGCGTTCCCGAACGGGGACGCGGCGCCACCACCGCCGGACGCCGCGGCGCTCGGGGACGCGGCGCCACCACCGCCGGACGCCGCGGCGGTCGGGGACGCGGCGCCGCCGGATCCGGACGCCGCGGCGCTCGAGGACGCGGCCGCGCCCGACCCGGACGCGGCGCCGCCGCCCGACCCGGACGCCGCGCCCGCCGCCGTCTGCGGCAACGGCGCCGTCGAGCCCGGTGAGGCCTGCGACGACCGCAACCGCGGCGACGGCGACTACTGCGCCGGCGATTGCTCCGCGATCACGGGACGTTGCGGCGACGGCGTCCTCCAGTCCAACGAGCGGTGCGACGACGGCGCCGGCGGCGACTGCCTCGCGCTGCGGGACGGCGGCGACGGCGTCTGCGTCCCCGCCGGCCAGTGCAGTCCCGGCTTCGTCCCCGGCGCCGACGCCCGCTGTGAGCCCGCCATGCAGGCCGGCGTCGTCGACATCTTCGTCGCCAACGACTGCACCATGCGCGTCGTGCCGGCCCAGGTCGACGTCCCCCCGGGCCGCACGATCGCCATCCGCTATCGAAACCGCAGCGTCGACTACCCGGTGACCGTGTGGCTCTCCTACGGCGGTGGCTTCGTCGACCTCCCGCCCCTCGACGACTGGGCCGACCAGTTCGTCCACTGCGTCGGCCCCCGCCGGCCCCGCCAGGCGTGGGCCGACATCTCCACCGCGTGCTCCGAGCACCGCCTGATGATCAATTGCCAGTGAATCCGGCGCGGCAGCGGCCCGTCGGCCCGGGCATGCGCATCCGCTTCGCCCTGTATGCGTTCCTGCTGTTGCTCGCCACCGAGGCGCGCGCCGACTACGCGTGGCTCGCGTCCTGGCCCGGCGGCGCGCCGGCCTCGACCCGCCTCGACGCGCGGTTCGCCCCGCCCGCGGGCTTCCGCCGCGTCGACGCCGAGCCCGGCAGCTACGCGGCGTGGCTCCGGGGCCTCCCGGTCCGGGGGGACCGCAGCACGGTCCTCGCCTACGACGGCACGCCGCTCGTGCGCCCCGCGGCGGCCATCGTGACACTCGACGTCGGCGACACCGACGTGCAGCAGTGCGCCGACAGCATCCTGCGCCTGCGCGCCGAGTACCTGTGGGACGCGGGCCGGGCCGACGCCGCCATCTTCCGCTTCACGAGCGGCGATCGCTCCGCCTGGAAGGACTGGCGCGCGGGCGAGCGTTTCCGCGTCCGCGGCGCCAAGGTCGAGCGCGTCCGCACCGGCCGCGCCGGCGCCGGCCACGGCGAGTTCCGCCGCTGGCTCACGCACCTCTTCAACTACGCCGGCACGCAGTCGCTCCCCCGCGACAGCGTCGCCGCCACCGGCGAGCTCGAGGCCGGCGACTTCTTCGTCGACCCCGGCGCGCCGGGCCACGCCGTCGTCCTGCTCGACGTCGCCGTCCACCCCGACGGCCGCCGCGTCGCCCTCGTCGGCCAGGGCTTCATGCCCGCCGAGGATTTCCACGTGCTCGGCGCGAGCGGACCACGCGTGCTCGACGGGGTGTGGTTCCTGCTGCCCGACGCCTCGGACCCGACGCTCGCGACGCCGTCCTGGCGCCCGTTCACACGCGAGATGGCGCGTCGCTTCCGCTGAGATCGACCCGCAACCGTCGCCGAAGACGGCGCCACCGTCACCGCGCCGGCGCCTCCGCGCCACCGACGAACGCCGCCAGGTGCTGGCCGGTCAGCGTCGACCGCGCCGCCACGAGGTCGGCGGGCGTGCCCTCGAACACGACGCGCCCGCCGTCGTGCCCCGCCCCCGGCCCGAGATCGATGATCCAGTCGGCGTGCGCCATGACCGCCTGGTGGTGCTCGATCACGATCACCGACTTGCCGGCGTCGACGAGCCGATCGAGCAGGCCGAGCAGCTGCTCGAGGTCGGCGAGGTGCAGGCCGGTGGTCGGCTCGTCGAGCACGTAGACGCCGCCCTCGGCGCCCATGTGCGTCGCGAGCTTCAGACGCTGGCGCTCGCCGCCCGACAGGGTGGTGAGCGGCTGGCCGAGGCGCAGGTAGCCGAGCCCCACCTCCGCCATGCGCCGCAGGATGGCATGGGCCGCCGGCGTGCGCGCCTCGCCGGCGCCGAAGAAGCGGACCGCCTCGTCGACCGACTGGTCGAGCACCTCGGCGATGTTCAGCCCGCCGAACCGATACTCGAGGACGGACGCCTGGAAGCGCCGGCCCTCGCAGTCCTCGCAGGTGGTGCTGACGCCGGCCATCATCCCGAGGTCGGTGTAGATCACGCCCGCGCCGTTGCAGGTGGGGCAGGCGCCCTCGGAGTTGGCGCTGAACAGCGCGGGTTTCACGCCGTTGGCCTTGGCGAACGCCTTGCGGATCGGCTCGAGCAGGTCGGTGTACGTCGCCGGGTTGCTCCGTCGCGAGCCGCGGATGGCGGCCTGGTCGACCGACACCACGCCGTCGCGACCGCTGACCGAGCCGTGGATGAGCGAGCTCTTGCCCGACCCGGCCACGCCGGTCACCACCACGAGCACGCCGAGCGGGATGTCGACGTCGACGCCCTGCAGGTTGTGGGTGCGGGCGCCGCGTACCGGCAGCGTCCCCGTCGGCGGGCGCACCTTCGGCTTCAGGGCGACCCGGTGGCCGAGGTGGCGCCCGGTGAGCGTGCCGCTCCGCCGCAGGTCCTCGACGCTGCCCGTGAACACCACCTCGCCGCCGCCGCTCCCCGCGCCGGGGCCGAGGTCGACGACGTGGTCGGCGATGGCGATCACCTCCGGCTTGTGCTCGACGACGAGGACGGTGTTGCCCTTGTCGCGCAGGCGCAAGAGCAGGTCGTTCATCCGCTGGATGTCGTGCGGGTGCAGCCCCACCGTCGGCTCGTCGAAGACATACGTCACATCGGTGAGCGCGGATCCCAGGTGCCGGATCATCTTGGTGCGCTGCGCCTCGCCCCCCGAGAGCGTGCCGGACGGCCGGTCGAGGCTCAGATAACCGAGGCCGATCTCCACGAACGAGTCGAGGGTGTGTCTCAGGGAAGCCAGCAGCGGCGCGACGGACGGCGCGTCGAGCCCGCGCACCCACGCCGCCAGGTCGCTGATCTGCATCGCGCAGGCGTCGGCGATGTTGATCCCCTTGATCTTCGAGGCGCGCGCCGCCTCGTTGAGCCGCGTGCCGCCGCACTCGGGGCAGGCGGTGAACGTCACCGCCCGCTCCACGAACGCCCGGATGTGGGGCTGCATCGCGTCGACGTCCTTCGTCAGGAACGACTTCTGGATGCGCGGCACGAGCCCCTCGTAGGTGAGGTTCACGCCCGAGACCTTCACCTTCGTCGGCTCCTTGTAGAGGAAGTCCTCGCGCTCCTTCTTCGTGTACTCGCGGATGGGTTTGTCGAGGTCGAGGAAGGCCCCGAAGATGCGCACGTACCAGCCGTCGGCCGTGTAGCCGGGGATGGTGAGCGCCCCGTCGTTGAGCGACTTCGCCTCGTCATAGAGCTGGGACAGATCGATGTCGCTGACCGATCCCATGCCTTCGCAGCGCGGACACATGCCGCCGGCGCGGTTGAAGGTGACCTTCTCGGCCTTGGCGTTGCCCTTCTCGACCGTCATCGATCCGACGGCGCGGATCGACGCCACGTTGAACGAGTAGGCGTTGGGCGGCCCGACGCGCGGGTCGCCGAGGCGGCTGAAGAGGATGCGCAGCATCGCGTGGGCGTCGGTCACCGTGCCGACCGTGGAGCGGGCGTTGGCGCCCATCCGCTCCTGGTCCACGAGGATGGCGGTCGTCAGCCCCTCGAGGACGTCGACCTCGGGCCGGGCCTGCGTCGGCAGGAAGCCCTGCACGAACGCGCTGTAGGTCTCGTTGATGAGCCGCTGCGACTCGGCGGCGATGGTGCCGAACACCAGCGACGACTTGCCGGATCCGGAGACGCCGGTGAACACGGTCAGGCGCCGCTTGGGGATGTCGACGCTGACGTCCTTCAGGTTGTTCTCGCGGGCGCCCTGGACGCGGATGAAGTCGTGGCTGTCGGCCTTCGGGGGTCGGGTCGATTGCATGCGCGCGAAGATGCCACGGGGGCCGGCGACCTGTGAAGCGCGGCGGTCAGGGCGCCGCCGCCTCCTCCCGCGGACGGTGCGCGCCCACCGCGTCGGCCGGCGCCGGCACATCGGCGATGAGCGGCGTGCCGCCGAACGTGATGCGCCACACGATGTCGAACGCGCCCTCCTGCGCGTCGCCGTAGCGCGTCTCGAGCGACCAGCGCGGCTTCAGCTGGTACTCGACGCGCACCTCGGTCTGGTTCTCCTCGGGCTCCGCGTTGAACTGGTACGCGGTCTCCACATACACGTCGCGGTTCACGCGCTTGCCGAGCGTGAGGATGGGCTGGTCGACGCTCTCGCCGAAGCCGACGCCGAGGCGGTCGATGCCGAGCCGGTCGTTGAGCTGGCGCTCGAGCAGCGGGGCGTTGACCGTGGCGAGCAGCGCCGCCGCCTCGCGCTCGACCTGGACGGGGTCCTCGTCGGCGCCGGTCGGCGCGCCCATCACGAGCAGGCGCAGCACCTGGTACTCGGGCAGCGGCGGGTCCGAGCTGAGAACGAGCTCGGGCTCGCTGGCGCGGCCGCGCAGCGCGACGTTCACGTTGTAGCTGCCCACCTGCGTGCCGGCGACGATGTTCAGGTACGGATCGCCGTCGGGCGTGAGCGTCACGAGGCCCGACTCGAGGTTGAGCGTGTTGCCGAGCGCCTCGACCTCGCCGCTCGTCGACTGCAGGCCGCCGCGGACCGTCGTCTCGCCGTCGACGGAGCGCATCGCGATGCGGCCGCGCCACGCCATCTCGTAGCCGCGGCCGAAGATCCGCACCGGATCGCTCACGTCCAACAGCAGCTGCACCACGCCCGGCGTCGGCGGCGCCTCCGACGCCTCCGGCGAGGCCGGGCGCGCCTCGTCGCCGTCCAGGTACACCACGTGGTCGTTCTCGGGGATGGGCTCCGGGGCGCGCGTGCGGCCGCCGGTCAGCTCGACCGTCGTGCGCGCGATCTCCACCTCCACCTCGGTGAGCATCGGCGCGATGGCGAAGCGCGTCTCGATGGTCGAGTCGATCTGACCGACGGGCAGCCCGGGCCGCTGGAACGGCATGTCGTCCATCGCCAGCTCGGCCTTGCCGGTGAAGCTGCCGTCCGGCCCCCACACGGCGTCCGCCTCGCCCCGCGCGCGACCACGGCCGCTGGCGAAGCGGAACGTGTCCAGGTGGAGCGCCCGGCCCTCCATGCGGATGAGCACCTGCAGGTCCTGCAGGCGCTGGTTCAGGTCCACCACCGTGATCGCGCCGTCCTCGACGGCGAGCCGCCCGTCCAGCGACGGCGCGCCGATCGTGCCGTGGGCGGTCACGTCCGCCACGAGGCGGCCCTCCGGGTCGTACAGGGACGGCGGCATCACCGCCGAGAGCGGCGCCAGCGGGAGGCCGGGCGCCTCGAGCCGCGCCGCGATGGGCACGGCGGCCAGCTCGGCCTCGCCGCGTCGCAGCGCAGGCACCGGCGCCTGCGCCTCCGCGCGCAGCGTCAGCCCCGTCGCCCGACCGTCGCCCACTCGCAGCGCCAGCGCCTGCGCCCGCGGGCCCGCGTCGAGCGTCAGGCGCACCGGCATCGCCCGCGGCAGGACCGGGTGGCGGATCTGGCCGTCGAAGCGGCCGTTCATGGCGAACTCGTCGAGGTTGCCCTCCGCCTCGAGGGTGCCGCTCAGCCAGAAGCCGAGGGCGCCGCGTACCTTGACGAACGGCGACACGAACTCGCGGTCGACCCCCAGGGCGCCGACGAGCAGGCGGTGGCGGCCCTCGGACTGCCACGTGGCGCGCGACGCGAGCAGGTCGACGCGCACCGGCGCCGAGAGGGCGAGGCGCAGCGCGCGCTCGTCGCCGCGGTGCAGGCGGGCGTCGGCCTCGGCGCGGCCGTCGGCGTAGGCGAGCGTGGTCCGCACGTCGCCGAACGTCCGGCCCTGCCACGCGACGGCGCTGCCGCGCACGTCCGCCTCGAGGCGCGGCGACCCGGGCTCGCCCTCGGCGCGGGCCTGCGCGTCGACGATGCCCGTGGCCTGGAGATCGGGCCGCCAGCGCTTCAGGACCGCGAGGTCGAGGTGCTCGACGTCGAGGGTGACGGTGTGGCCGGCGCGCCGGTCCCAGGCGACGGGACGCGGCCCGAGCGGCCGCACGACCAGCGGGACGTCGACCCGCGCCGCGACGCGCCGCGCCAGGTCGCCCGCAAGCTCCAGCGAGGCCGTGGCGCGGTCGCCCTCGTACTCGCCCGCCAGCGTGAGGTCGCCCACCGCGCGGCGTTGCCACGCGAGCCCGATCACCGCCAGATCGAGCGCGGCGCGGGGCGCGGCCAGCGTGCCGTCGATCGCCAGCTTCGCGCTCAGCGTCCCCGCCACCGGTCGGCCCCCGGGCGGCGTCGCCGCGAGGAGGCGGCGCGCGGCGGCGAGGTCCAGGTGGGCCACCAGGAGCGCCCCCTCGAAGGGCGCGCGAGAACGCAAGGAGAATCGGAACGGCGACAGCGCGAGATCGAGCGGGACGTCCGCCGTGAGCGCGATGCGCTCGGCGGGCCCGCCGCGCAGTCGGGCGTGGGCGTGGAGCGCGCGGGCGGCGTAGCGCGCGTCCAGCGTCACGTCGCCCACGTAGCGCCCCTCCCAGACGAGGCGCTCGACGCGCGCCTCCAGATCCACCTTCGGCGCGTCCGGGCGCCCGGTGACGCGGCCCTCGGCGCCGAGCACGCCATCCACTGCCAGCGCGGGCGCGAGGCGGCGGAGGCGGGCGAGCCGGACGTCGCGGACCTCGAGCCGCACGTCCGCGGGCGCGTCCGGGGCGAGGTGGCCGTCGACGCGGACCAGGCCGCCGCCGACGCGCAGGCGCAGGTCGGAGACGCGCAGGCGGCCGGCGCCGAGGTCGATCGCGGCGGGCCCCTCGACCTTCAGGTCCACGCCGTCGAGCCGCGCGCTCAGGCGCTTCACACGGACGCGGTAGCCGGCCTCGGCCGCCGCCTCGACCGCTTCGGTGGCCGCCTCCGCGGCGGCGGCCGCGTCGGGGGCGACGCCCGCCGCCTCGAGCTCGGGCGCCGCCTCCGCGTCGGCGCGGGGGCCGGCGCGCTCGACCTCGAGCTCGGCGTCGACGCCGTCCCCGCGGGTGTCGCGCGCCTTCACGGTCACATCGAGGCGGTCGAGCGTGCCGCCGGCGGTGGCCGTGAAGCGCGGGAACGTCCGGCCCTGCCAGCGCACCCCGCGGCCTTCGACGCGTGCGTCCACGGGCATCGGCGTCTCGCCGGGGCGGGCGCGCGCGGTGATCTCGGCGCGCGCGGCGGCGACGTCCCCGGCGCGCAGGTCCGAGACGGTGGCCCGGGCGTGGCAGTCGGGCGCGTCGAGCGCGCCCTCGCAGCGGCCGGTCGCGACGAGGCTGCCCGAGAGGGGCGTCGCGGTCTTCGCGACCGCCGAGAGCCGCGAGAGGTCGGGCGCGCGCACGGCGATGTCGACCGCGCCGCGCTCGAGGTCGTCGACGACCGCGTCGGCGCGGACCGTCGCGCCCGCGGCCTCGAGCGCGACGTGGGCGGCGCCGTCGCCGCCGCGCAGCTCGCCTTCGACCGTCAGCGCGACGGGGCCCACCGGCTCGAATCGGCAGTCCACGCAGGCGAGGTCCACCGCCGCGTCGAGGAGCTCGAGGGCCGTGCCGCGGACCCGCACCCGGCCGCGCAGGCCGACGTGGCCGGGCGCCACCGGCGCGAAGCGGCTCGGGTCCACCCCGGCGACCTCGACCGCCGCGTCGAAGCGCGGCTCGGGCACGAGCGCCCCGTCGCCTTCGATCGACGCCCACGCCGGCCCCGCCTCGAGCCGCACCGCCGCCTCGAAGCCGTCCGGCGCGCCGTTCGCGCGCAGGGCCACCCGCGCGTCACCCGGCAGGTCCAGGCCGAAGCGCGTCGCCAGCGCCTCGCGCGGGGCCGTGCCTTCGACGCGGCCCACCACACGGCCCGTCGCCGCGTTCGCCAGCAGGCGCGCCGACTCCACGCTCCCGAGGTCCGTCCGCACGCGCAGCCCGTCGATCTCCACCCACGGCTCGGCCCAACGCACGGACGCCGCCAGGAGCGACACGTTCACGTCCGACGAGGGCAGCGCGGCGCTCGCCTCGGTGATCACGACGTGGGCGCGCCGGCCCTCGGCCGTCACGCGACCGTCGAGCGACAGGCGGGCCACGAGCGGCGAGTCGCCGACCTGCTGCACCGTGAGGTCGCGCACGCGCAGCGTCCCGTCGATCGCGACGGGCAGATCGGGCCCCAGCCCGGCGTCCGGCGGCTCCGCCGTGGGCGGCGGCGCCAGGTCCGCGAAGCCCGGCGCCCCCGGCGGCGGCAGGTAGACGTCGACGCCCTCGAGCGCGAGCAGATCCACGTCGACGTCGCGCCGCAGCAACGCCAGCGGCGCCGCTCGCAGCGCCACGCGCTCCGCCACGACGAGCGGCGTACCGTGGCGGTCCGTCATCTTCACGCCACGCAGCACGAGCCCGCCACCGAGGCTCCCCTCGATGCGGTCGACCTCGACGTGGCCCGCGATCATGGCGTCGTAGCGCGCGAGCGCCTCCTCGAGGGCCAGACGCGTGCCGCCGGGCGTCCAGAGCAGCGTCGCGATCAGCAGGACGGCCCCGACGACGAGCACCAGCAGGAAGACACCTGCCCACTTCAGGGCCCTCCGCAGGCGCCGGCGCGCCATCAGAACGACTCCCCGAGGCCGAGGTGGAAGGCCCAGCCGGGCTCGTCCACGAAGCGGCGCTGCTTGTTGAGCCGGATGCCGACGTCCAGCCGAATCTTGCCGACCGGGCTCTCGTAACGCGCGCCCAGACCCGTCGAGTAGTTGAGCATCGACGGGTCGTAGGTGAGCTCTTCCTCTTGCACGTCGCCCACGTCGAGGAACGGCACGAGCCAGAGCGCCCCGACCGCGCGCCACCGCGCCTCGAAGTTGCCCAGGACCATGCTGCGGCCGCCGATGGGCACGCCCTTGCAGTCCTGTTCCGGCGAGCAGTCGGGCACCTGCGGCGAGAGGCGGTCGAGCCCCCAGCCGCGCACCGTGTCGGCGCCGCCCAGGTACAGCTTCAGGTCGAGCGGGGCGCCCGGGCGCTGCCCGTAGGTGAGGACGAACGCGCTCGCCACGCGCGCCGCCAGCTGCAGGTCGTCGACGACGAACCAGTAGGCGCGGACCTCGGGCCAGACGCGGTGGAAGTCGTAGTCCCCGCCGAGCGCGCTGCCCGCGAAGACGTAGTCGACCTCGAGCACGAGCCCGTTCTCGGGCATCAGCACGCTGTCGGTCAGGTACAGGACGTTGCGCAGCTCGAGGTACGAGAGCAGCGACGGGTCGCGGAAGTCCCGGCCGAGCACCGTGCGGTTGAAGCGAAAGGCCGGCGTGAGGTCGTAGAAGTCGAAGTACCGGTAGTTGTGGCTGAGCTCGGCGTTCAGGCGGCCGAAGAAGCGGGAGACGCCGACCCGGTTTTCGAGGGTGTAGAAGCTGTAGCCCTCGTCGATGCCGATCTCGCCGCGGGGCGCGAGGGTCCAGACGAGGCCCTCCTCGAGCAGGCCCTTCTTGCGCAGGGTCGGCTCGAGCTCGATGACCGGGCCCTGCGCCTCGGCCGAGTACAGCGTGGGCAGCTGCGCGTAGCCCAGCTTGAGGTGGACGTCGAACTGGTAGAGCCGACCGAAGAGGTTGCGGTGCGACCAGGTCGTGTCGACGCGCTCCTCCCAGCGGTTCGGTTCGAAGGCGACGCCGAGGCCGAAGCGCAACGACTGCGGCGGCGCCTCGGCGACGCGCAGCTCGACGTCGAGCCGGCCGTCGGCGTCGAGGCGCTCGGCGGTCACCGCCGTCGCCGAGCGGAAGACGTTGAGCGCGAAGGCCGCGCGCTCCATGCGCTTGAGCAGGCCCGGCGAGTAGGGCTTGCCGGGCGCGAACTCGATCTCGCGGCGGACGAGCTCCTCGGGCACATCGCGCAGGCCGACGATCCGGACCTCGCCGATGCGCGCGAACGGCCCCGGCCGCAGCGCGTAGCTCACGTCCGCGGCGCGCCCGTCGCGGTCGATCACGGCGCGCTCCTGCACCGTCGCGAGCGCGAAGCCGCGCTCCTGCAGGGCGACGCGCATGTCGGCGACCGACGCGTTCAGATCCTCGACGGAGAACGTCCGGCCGGGCACGAGCCGCGCCTTGTCGGTGATCGCCGCCGCCTCGACCGGCTGTCCCTCGTCGTCGATGGGCAACCCGTCCGGCCACTGGAAGACCTGCCGGCGCACGACGACGGGGCGGCCCTCGGCGATCACGAACGTGAGGTCGACCTCGTCGCCGTCGACGACGCGGCGGACGTCGGTGACGCGGGCGTCCGGGTAGCCGTGGGCGGCGTAGAGCGCCTCGATGCGGCGGCGGTCGGCGGGGATGATGCCCTCGGTGAACCAGGCCTTCTCGGCGAAGGGCCACCAGGACGCCTCACGCAGGACCATGTGGGCCAGCAGCTGCTCCTCCTCGAACGCGGTCGCGCCCTCGAAGGCGATGTCGTCGACCTCGTACTCCGCGCCGGTGATCGCGGCGCGGTCCGGCGCGGCGCCGCAGCCCCCCAGGAGGACCGCCGCCAGGGCGATCCACGCGTGCCCGTACCACCGCATCACCTCCGGGCCGGTGAGCAACGGCCATGCCGGCAGCGACCTCCCGCGCACGGGGTCGGCGGTCGTGGCGGATTGACGCGGCTCGGGGCGCGACGGGGCGCCGGGTTGCGCGGGCTGCGTACGTTGACTTACATTTTCGTACCCGAAGCACGACGCGACGCGCCGCGACGATCGGTCGTCATTGGTGCGCGTGGGTCGCCGCGGCCGGGGAGGGGACGTCACATGCCGCCTGCGGAGGCGCCGGACAAGCTGGGAGACGCGCTGCGGCCCGCGGGGCTCGACCTGGTGGCGCCGCTGTCGCTCGCCGCCTACAACGCGCGCGTGCCGGCGGCCTGGCGCGTGCCGATCTTCGGGCGCGAGGACGCGCTCGGCCTCGTGGTGGGCAACACGCGGGCGCTGTGGGCGCCGTTCACCGCGGCGCTGCGGGCCGATCCGCGCCGCGCCGAGGCGGCGCACCCCCTCGACGCGTATGTGCGCGACGCCGTGGCGGCGGCGGTCCGGTTCCCGTGCGACGTGCGCTGGGCCAGCGACGCGCCGCCGCGGGGGGTGGCGCTGCTGCACGCGGCGGAGGCCGCCGGGCTGCTGTGGCGGTCGCCCTCGGGCCTCGGCGTCCACCCGGTCTTCGGGCCCTGGGTGGCCCTGCGCGCGCTGCTGATCGTGGACGCGCCCCCTCCGGCGGTCCCTGCCCCGGCGGCGCCCTGCGGCCACTGCGAGGGCGCCTGCGGGCCCGCCTTCGCGGCGCTGTGCGTCGAGGCCGCCCCACACGCGCAGGCCGTCGAGTCGTCGTGGCGCGCCTGGGTCGCGATGCGCGACGCCTGCCCGCGCGGCCGCGAGCACCGCTACGGCGAAGCGCAGATCCGCTACCACTACCTCAAGGACCGCGCGGTGTTGCGCGCGATGGTCTCGCCGTGAGGCGCGCCGCCTTCGCCCTGCTCCTGCTGACGGGCTGCGGCGCCGCCACGAACGGTGTCACGCTCGACGATTGCCGAGCGCGATTCGCGACGGGCCCGCGCACCGCCTTCATGCCGGTGTGCGTCGACACCACGCGAGGGGCGATGCGGGTCGAGGCCGAGTACGTGCCGGGCGTGGTCGAGTGCGAGCTGGGCGGGGCCGGCAACGCGCCCGCGGCGCTCGAAGCCCAGGCCATCGCCGCGCGCACCTACCTGGCCACCTTCCTCGAGCGCCAGGGCGAGGACGCCGTCGTGCCGACGACCCCGCGTTTCCAGTGCTGGAAGCCGGGCGCCCGCCAGGCGGCCATCGAGGCCGCGCGGCGCACCGAGGACGTCGTCGCGCACCGCGCGGGCGCGCTGATCTCGGCCAACTACGCCGCGGGTACGCGCCGCCTCGCCGACGACTGCACGCCGCTGCCGCCCGCCGACAGCGGCTACGACTTCGAGACCTGGGAGGCCATGCGCGCCGATTTCGAGGCCGCCCGGCGCGCGGGCGAGTGGCCGAGCTATGGCGGCACGGACTGGACCGAAGTGCTGGTCACTCGCAACGACGGCCTCGAGGGGGAGAAGGTGCGCCCCACTCCGCTCGCCGGGCGGGTCGCCGCCAACCGGGGCGCCCTGGGCCAGAACACCGCCGTGTGCCTGGCCCGACGGGCCGCTCATGACACTCGGGCGATTCTCCGCTATTTCTACGGCGCCGACCTCGAGCTGTCGGCGCCCCGAGGTGAACCATGAAGAAATTCGCGATGTTGGGAGCCGCCGGCTTCGTGGCCCCCCGCCACATGAAGGCCATCCACGACACGGGCAACGTGCTGGCCGCGGCCTGCGATCCCTACGACGGCGTCGGCATCCTCGACCGCTACTTCCCCGACTGCCGCTTCTTCACGGAGGTCGAGCGCTTCGACCGTCACCTCGAGAAGCTGCGGCGCCGCGGCGAGGGCATCGAGTACGTGAGCATCTGCTCGCCGAACTACCTGCACGACGCCCACTGCCGCCTCGCGCTGCGGGTCGGCGCGCACGCGCTGTGCGAGAAGCCGCTCGTCATCAGCCCGTGGAACCTCGACCAGCTGGGCCAGCTCGAGCAGGAGACCGGGCGTCGGGTGTACACGGTGCTGCAGCTGCGCCTGCACACCGAGGTGCAGCGCCTCAAGCGCGAGCTCGAGGCCCGGCAGCCGCGCGAGAAGGTGGACGTGGAGCTGACCTACGTCACGCGGCGGGGCGCCTGGTACCACCAGTCGTGGAAGGGCAATGAGGAGAAGTCCGGCACGCTGGCGATGAACATCGGCATCCACTTCTTCGATCTGCTGATCCACCTGTTCGGTCAGCCGCTCAAGAGCGAGGTGCACGTGCGCCAGAAGGAGCGCCTCGCAGGCGCCATCGACCTCGAGTGGGCCCGCGTGCGCTGGTTCCTCTCGGTCGACGCCGCCGACCTGCCGCCGGGCCACCTCGCCGCCGGGAAGCACGCCTTCCGCGCGCTGACGATGAACGGCCAGGACATCGACTTCTCGGAGGGCTTCGAGAACCTGCACACCCGCGTCTACGAGGACGTGCTCGCCGGCGGCGGGTACGGCATCGAGGACGCGCGCGCGTCGATCGCGCTCGTGCACTCCATCCGCGAGGCGGAGCTGGCCCCCGCGAACGGCGGCCACCCCAAGCTCAAGAACTGACGGGGACGCGCCCTCGGCCGACCTCGACGGTCAGCGGCGGCGCCGCCGCAGTCCGAGGAGGGGCAGGAGGAAGAGGACGCCGCCGGCGCCGCCCGCCGTGGGCGCGGCGTTGCAGCCGCCGGCGCTGCCGTCCTTCTTGATGACCGTCCCGGGGGGCTCGTCGCCGCCCGGGCCGCCGTCGGGGCTGCCGCCGGCGCCTCCGCCAGCGCCGCCCGAGCCGCCGTTCCCACCGCCGGCGCCACCGCCGACGCCGCCCGCACCGCCGTTCCCCCCGCCGGCGCCGCCGCCCGCGCCGCCAGAGCCGCCCGCGCCGCCGGAGCCGCCCGCGCCGCCGGAGCCGCCCGCGCCGCCGGAGCCGCCCGCGCCGCCGCTGCCGCCCTCGCCGCCGCTGCCGCCCCCGCCGCCGCTGCCGCCCCCGCCGCCGGGGCCACCCATCTCTTCGGGTGGGAAGCACAGCTTGCCGTTGGCGGTCGCCGCGCAGCGCCACTCGTCGGGGCAGTCGTCGCCGTTCGAGCAGGTGCGCGTGCAGACGCCGTGGTCGCCATCGGCCACGCACTGGAACGTGCCGCACTCGAGCCCGGTGTCGCAGCGGTCGCCGGCGACGCCATCCCCCGGCGGGCAGATGCCGAGGTTGCCCTCGTCGCCGTCGATGTCGAAGCACACCTTGTCGGCGCCGCAGCTGTCGGCGTCGCCGTCGTCGCAGGGCCGCACGCACTGGCCGTTGCCGTCGTCGTCGAACGGCAGGCAGAGCAGGCCGGGCGCGCAGTCGCCGCCGCCCGCCGTGCACGCGCCGCCCTCGGCGGTGCGCCCGGCAGGCAGGCAGAACCACGCGTCGCCGCTGAACGGCGTGCAGCCGCGGCCCGCGTCGCAACGGCCGAACGGCGCGCACGGCTCGCGGCAGGCGCCCCGCATGCCCGCCTCGTCCTCGAGGATGCACGTCATGTCCGCGGCGCAGCGCATCGCCGCCCCGCTGCAGTCGCCGCCTTCGGGCACGTCGCCGGGGGGCACGCAGAGCCCGGGCGTGTCGGGCACGCCCTCGATCTCGACGCAGGGCGCGCCGCCCGGACACGTGTTGCGGCCCCCCGGATCGCAGCCCGCCGTGCACACGCTCGTCACGTCGTCGAGCGGCACGCACAGGAGCGAGCTGCAGTCGAGGTTGGTGTCGCAATCCTCGCCGAAGGCGCCGTCGCCGCCGACGAGGCAGATGCCGGGCCGGCCGCCCTCGGCGCCGACGCACTGGCCGCGGGCGCAGTCGCGCTGGGCGCGGCACTCGCGAGCGCACTGGGCCGAGCCCCCGGGGATGGGCACGCACTGCAGGCCCGCCGCGCACTGCTCGGCGCCCCAGCAGTAGGCGCCCTCCCGCAGGTCGGTGCCACCGTCGTCGCGGCACCAGAGCTCGGTCGGCGCGCAGGTGGCGCTGCCGTCGTCCAGCTCGTAGCAGGCCGAGCCCTCGGGGCAGTCGTTCGGGCCCCGGCACGTCTTGCCGCAGTAGGCCTGCTGCCGGTCCTGCTCGAGCAGCAGGCAGGGCCCTTCGGCGCAGTCGTCGTGCGCGGTGCAGGTGTCGCACACCTGGCCCTCGCCGCCGTTGCCGTACAGGAAGCGCAGGCCGCGCTCGTCGTCGGCGTCGAGGTCGCGCAGCTCCTCGTCGCCGCCCGACCAGTACATCGTCGCCTCGCGCGTCCGGCTGTGATCGAGGCCGATGGCGTGGCCGATCTCGTGCACCGCGACGCCTTCGACGTCGGTCACCGCGGGATCGCCGTTCGTGCCCCACTCGAAGTTGGCGAGGTTGAACTGGATCTCGGCCGAGCTGATCTCGCCGCCGCGCCGGTTGGTGAAGGTGATGCCGGCGGCGAACGGCCCCACCTCGGGCGGCCAGCGGTTCGTGAACTCGAGGGTGATGTCGCCGCCGCGCTGCACCTCGCGGAACTGCAAGGTCGAGCCGCGCACGCCCTGCCACGTGGCGAAGGCGCGCCGCAGGGCCGGACCGTCGGTGCCGTTGCCGCCGGGCAGCGCGTTGACGAGGCGGTACGACGGGTTCGCCCGGAAGCGCGTGCGGTCGCCGTCGAGCGTGACGAACGCCTGGGCGGCCCCGGCGGACAGAAGGGCGGCGACAACGAGGGTGCGGCGCACGAGGGCCTCCCGATGGATGGGGGACGGCAGGCGAGTACCGCACCCTCCGTCGACGAATCAAGTGGACATGCGCCAGCGGCGAATCGCCTGCCGGCCGGCGGCTGCCGATGCCGGCCTGCGATGCCGGCCGCTCCGTGGCGCGGCGACGGCACGCGAGGGGTCGCCGGTTGGCTCGTGGTCTCCTGCTCGCGCTGGCGCGCGCGGCGGTGGGCGTCGCGCCGTTCGCGCGCGAGCGGGCGGGCGCATCCGCACGGATCCCGGCGGCGGTCGCCAAGCCTCTACTTCTGGTGGCGCGCCTTCCACTCGTCGTAGGGCATGCCGTAGACGAGCTCGCGGGCCTCGGGGTCGGAGAGCGCCTCGCCGCGCTCCTCGGCGGCCGCGCGGTACCACTTCGACAGGCAGTTGCGGCAGAAGCCGGCCAGGTTCATCAGGTCGATGTTCTGGACGTCGGTGCGCTCGCGCAGGTGCTGGACCAGCCTGCGGAACGCGGCGGCCTCGATCTCGGTCCGGGTGCGCTCGTCCATCGTCAGCCCTCGGCGAACAGGGTCGTGAGCAGCGCGACGCCGTAGCCCGTGCCGCGGTCGCCGTTGTCCCCCGGGCCCGCCATGTCGACGTGGAGCCACGGTCCGGCGTACCCGACGAGGTGCTCGGCCACGAACTGCGCGGCGCAGGAGCTCTGCGCGTTCATGCGGTCCTTGACCGAGTTCTTCAAGTCCGCGACATCGCTCTTGAATTCTCGCCGGAAGAGCTCGGGCGCGTAGGGCAGGGGGTGCACGAGATCGCCGGACCGCCGGCCGGCCTCGACGCAGGCGCCCTCGAGCTGCTCGTCGTTGCAGACGATGCCCGCGTGCCGCTTGCCTGTGGCCATGAGCTGCGCGCCGGTGAGCGTGGCCATGTCGACGACCACGTCCGGGGCGAGGTGCTTGGAGGCCCAGGCGACGCCGTCCCCGAGCACGAGGCGGCCCTCGGCGTCGGTGTTGTTCAGCTCGACCGTCTTGCCCGAGTAGAGCGTCAGGATGTCGTCGTTGCGGACGGCATTCGGGCCGATGGCGTTCTCGGCGAGGCAGAGCAGCGCGTGGATGCGCGCCGGCGTGCCGAGCTTCACGGCGGCGAGGAAGGCGCCGAGGACGGCCGCGGCGCCGCCCATGTCCCGCTTCATGCCGGGCATGCCCTCCTTCGTCTTCAGGGAGAGGCCGCCGGTGTCGTAGACGAGGCCCTTGCCGACCCACGCCAGCGTGCGCTTCGCCCCCGGCGGATCGTAGGTGAGCACCACGAGCGCCGGTCCGTGCATGGCGGCGCGGCCGACGCCCCAGAGGCCGCCGAGGCCCCTCTCCTTGAGCGCCGTCCCGGCGATCGTCTCGACCTTCACGTGCGGATTCGCCAAGGATTCCGCCTGCGCCCGCGCGAGCGCCGCAAAGGCCTCGGTGTGGAGCTCGTCGGTCGGGCGGTCGACGAGATCGGCGGCGAGGCGCACCGACTCGGTGACGATCGCCACGCGGGCCGGGTCGACCGGGGCGTCGGGGGCGACGAAGCCCACGGTCACCGTGCGCGACTTCTCCTCGCCCCCGCCGGACTTGCGGTTGAAGCGCGGAAAGGCGCGCGCGATGGCGGTCGCCGCCGCGAGCGCGTGGTCGGCGCGGTCGAGCGCGAGCACGATGGCGGCGTCCTCGCCGCCGGCCTGCCCGGCGACGTGGTCGAGGATGACGTCGGGCCGCGCCGGCGCGTTGTGGCGCGAGCACGCGTCGGGGATCACCACCGCCGCCACCTTGCGGAAGGCGCCGTCGGCGAGCCACGTCGAGGTGGCGGCGCCGGCGTCTCCGGGCGAGGCCCCGTCGATCATGGCCGACCACACGGCGGCGGCACCGGGGGGGAGGAGCTCGGTGACGGCGGCGGCGCGCAGGCGCTCGGCGCGGCCGACGACCACCAGGACCTTGCCTGACCCGACCGGGGTGCCGGCGGGCGCGAATTCGATTCGGGTGCGCATGCGCGCGACGGTAGCGGTCGCGCCCGACCGGATCAACGTACGCCGACCGGCGGATCTAACGCAGCAGGCGCAGCGCCGCGAAGGCGACGAGGGCCGCCGCGGCGAAGGCGCCGACGGGCAGCCACCCGCGCTTCCGCGGCGGCGACGCCTCCGCGGACGGGCCCGGCGGATCGGTCGCCGAGAGGATGGGGGTCGTGAGCATCGGCGCGGTGGGCGTCGGCGTGGCCGGTCGCTGGGCGAGGGGCGGCGGCGAGGGCGTCGGCGGCTCGGCGAGCTCGCGCCGATAGACCTCCGGCGGGACGGTGCCGGGCGCGTCGGCGAGGAGGTCGCCGTGCCACGCTCCGCCGCCCATCTCCTCGAAGGCCTGCTCGAGCGCCAGCAGCATCGTCTGCGCGCCCGGGTAGCGGTCGGCGGGATCGTGCTCGAGCGCCCGCCGCAGCCAGCGGTCGAACGCCGGCGGGACCGCCTCGCCCCGCCCGTTGCGGTCCAGCGGCGGCGCCTCGCGCCGGGCGCCGGCCCGGAGCAGCGCGTCGTAGTTCGATGCCGGAAAGAGCCGCCGCGCGGTGAGGCTCTCGTAGATGACCACCGCCAGTGCGTAGAGGTCGGCGGGCGGCCCCACGTCGAGGCCGCGGAGCTGCTCCGGGCTCATGTAGCTCGGCGAGCCGACCATGGCGCCGTTCGCCGTCAGCTCCCCACCGGACTCCCCGGCGTCGGCCGCGGTGATCTTCACCACGCCGAAGTCGAGGATGCGCGCGGTGAAGTCGGCGCGGCTGCCGTGGAACATGATGTTGTCGTGCTTGAGGTCGCGGTGCACGAGGCCCGCTTCGTGGGCGGCGGCGAGCGCCACCAGCAGCTGACCGGCGAGCCGCCGTGCCTGCTCCACCGAGAAGGGTCCGTTTCGATTGACTTCTTCTCGGAGAGTCCAACCCTCGACGAACTCCATCACGATGTAGAGCGTGCGGTCCGCATCGATGCCGAAGTCGGTGAGCCGCACGATGTTCGGGTGGTCGAGGGACGCCCCCGCCTCGGCCTCCCGCACGAAGCGACGGCGGATGGAGCGATGACCGGCGTACTCGTCGCGCAGGAACTTGATGGCGACCCGCTCGCCGGTCCGCTCGTCGCGGGCCCGGTAGACCGTGCCCATGCCACCGACGCCGACGCGCTCGAGGACCGCATAGCGGTCTGCGATGAACGCGCCGAGGTACGCGTCGCGACCGACGGCCTCGAGCGCCCGCCGGCCAACGAAGTACGCGCCGTCGTGCGAGCAGCGATCGCCGTCGTCGGCCGGCCGTCGGCAGCGGGGACAGACCCGTTCCTCGGGGGCGCTCAAGCTTCCGTGGCCTCTCCGTGCTGGTCGGCGGGCATCGCCGACCCCCCACCGAAGGACGGAAACGGCATGCGGCGACTTGAGTCGATTTCGCTAACGGTTGCAGCCGCCCTGGCCGCTAGTGTATCTGACTGCGGTTTTGTCGGGGCAGAGGAGCCCGAGAATGGATCGGAAGCTCGAGCCGGGCGCGAATCGCGAGCCCCCTGAGTTCGAAGGGGTGGGCGAGGAGCTGCTCGCTGAGAAGAAGGAGCTCTTCCGCGGAATCCTGCAGAAGGAGAAGCAGAAGCTCCTGAAGAACGCGCAGCGCACGCTGACCGAGGACATGACGCTCGATCCGGACGACCTGCCGGACGAGATGGATCTCGCCACCGCCGACTATCACCAGGGTCTGGCGTTCCGCCTCCGCGGGCGCGAACGGCTGCTCCTGGAGAAGATCGACCAGGCGTCCGAACGCCTCGAGAACGGCGACTACTGGTGGTGCGACTCCTGCGGCGCGTGGATCGGGTTCAACCGCCTGTCGGCGCGGCCCGTCACCACCCTCTGCATCGTCTGCAAGTCCCAGCAGGAGCACCGCGAGCGCGCGTACGCCGACTGACGTCGCGCCGGGTGTCGGGCGCCCCGGCCGGGGCGCCCGGCCTCACTCCACCGGCAGATTCAGCCAGACGAAGCCACCGACCGAGCCGAGCTCGTCGATGCCGTGCGTCTGCTTGAAGACCTCGCTGTCGAACACCACGTTCATCTCGGCATCGCCGTAACGCAGGCGGCTGCCGGAGCCCTCGCTCGTGAGGTAGCCGTCGCGGAACGGCGCGAGCACCGTCGCGCAGAAGCCGCTGCCCTCGACGCGGTTCAGCTCTCGACCGTCTGTGTCGAAGCGGTAATAGACGGTGTCGTTGCCGTCGTGGCTGCAGCCCACGACGCCGCCGCCGTGCGCCGGCCCGAGGCCGCGCGGCGACTGGACCACCTCCGCGAAGATCTGCGCAGCCTGGCCCTCGCGGAGGGCGTACAGGCGGCGGTGCGCCTCGTTGCCGGCGACGATGCGGCCGTCGGGAAGCACCGCGAAGCCGACGGGGTGGTCGTTCCAGGCACTTGCGCCGTTGTTCGGCACCACGTAGGGCGGCTCGAGGTACTCGCCCCGGAGGTTCCAGCGGTGGACGCGGCCATTCGAGCCGCCGTCGGCGAGGATCTCGCTGCGGTGCGGGTCCCAGGCCAGGTGCCGGGGCTCGTCGCCCTCGTCGAAGAGCGGCAGGCCCGCCAGGTTGGTGAGCTCGAGCTCGTCGACGATGCCGCCGCGGTCGTCGAGACGCACGATGCGCAGCGTCTGCTCGTTCCGCGGGCGGACGACGGCGACGAAGCCGCCCTCGCGCTGCGGCGGTACGGCGATGATCGCGCCGAGGCCCGCTTCGGTGACCTGCCGGAACTGGCCGAGGGGCTGGCCGTCGCTCCCGAGCGCGTAGAGGTAGCCGCGGCTCGCGTCGCTGACGAGGACGTCGCCGGCGAGCCGGACGTCGGCGGTGGCGCTGCCGGCGCAGCCGCGGGCGTCGGTGGCGGTGACCGTCACGCGCACCGGACCCGTCCACCACGGCCAGTCGACGTCGCCGGCCTGGTCGCCGCCCGCGGACCAGAAGACGCGGTCGCTGCGCTCGCGGAAGCGGCCGCCGGCGTCGGCGGCGAAGGTCATGCGGACGTCGCCGTCGGCGCCGTCCACCGTGAAGGTGATCTCGGCGGGCTCGTTGCGGGCGTAGAGGCGATCCGTGGTGAGCCGTGCGACGACGCCGACCTCGGCGCCTTCGGGGCAGGCCGGTCCGCTGCCGCCCTCGCCGCCTGCGCCTCCGCCGCCACCTGCGCCTCCGCCGCCGCCTGCGCCTCCGCCTCCGCCGCCGCCGCCGCCGCCTGCGCCTCCGCCGCCGCCGCCGCCGGACCCGCCGCCGCCTGCGCCTCCGCCGCCGCCGCCTGCGCCCCCGCCGCCGTCGGTGTCGGGATCACCGCCGTCCGTTCCGCCGTCGAACGCGCCCACCGGGCGAGGGGCCGACGAGTCCACGTCCTGACAGGCGCAGGTGAGCACGGCGATGAGGGGGACGAGGCGGCGCATGCAGATCACTCCGGGCGGTCGATCAGTCGGGGTCACGGCCGTCGAGCCAGACGAGGCCGGACCGGGACCGGATGTCGGGCGGGTGCCCGTGGTCCCAGGCGTCGGCGAGGCCGAGGTTCTCGGAGACGTCGCGCCCGAGGACGCGCGCGCCGTTCTGGTCCAGCACGAGGTGGTCGTCGACGAACGGGACGACCGAGACGACGTCGCTCACCCCGACGGCCGTGCCGGCGAGCACGCCCCCGCCATCAAAGCGCTCGATGCGCCAGATGCCGGACCGGCGGAGGATCGCGAGGAGGCCGCCGGCGTGGCCGGGGGCGAGGCCGACGAGGTCGTCGAAGCCGTCGCCCACGTCGAGGAGCAGCGTCGCCGCGCCGTCGTCCGGGTCGAGCCCGAAGACGCGGTTGTTCAGGTCGCGACCGACGGCGAGCGCCGGTCCGCGGAAGCCGAAGCCGACGGGCTCGTGGTGGCCGCCGCCGTGGTCGAGCGGGACCTCGAAGTAGTCCTCGAAGGTGCCGTCGGCGGCCCAGCGGGGGACCCGGCCCTCGGCGGCGCCGGCGGCGACGATCTCGCGCCGGGCCGGCCACCAGGCGAGGCGCGCGGGCGGCCTGCCGGCGGGGAACACGCGCACGCCGGCGCGGTCGGTGGGCTCGAGCTCGCGGACGAGGCGGCCGCGCCCGTCCAGCAGGAGGACCGCCGGCGGATTGCCGTCGGTCGTCCACTGGACGACCACGAGGCCGCGGCCCTCGCGGTCGGGGAGGACGGCGGGCGCGTGCAGACCTCGGCCGTCGCCGACCGGCGGCAGGCGCCCGAGGTACGCGCCGTGGCTGCCGTAGATCATCGGCGCCGGGCGTCCGCCGTCGGTGAACAGGACGTCGCCGGCGAGCGTGACGTCGACGTCCGCCGAGGCGCTGCAGCCGCGGGCGTCGGCGGCGGTCACCGTGACGCGGACCGGGCCCGTCCACCAGGGCCAGGGGACGTCGGCGTCCTCGCCGGTGCCGCCGGCCCAGTAGACGCGGTCGTCGCGGGGGGCGAAGCGGCCGCCGGGATCCGCGGAGAAGCGCATGCGGGGCGGGCCGTCGGCGACGCGGACGTCGAAGCGGATCTCGGCCGGCTCGTCGCGGCGGTACACGCGGTCGTCGGCGAGCTGCGCCGCGATCTCGACGGCGCCCTCGCAGTCGGCGGGCGCGGCGTCGGGATCGGGCGGGGGGCCCGCGTCGCCCGGCGGGGCGCCGCCCGCGCCACCGGCGCCGCCCTGGCCACCGGCGCCGCCCTGGCCACCGGCGCCGCCCTGGCCCCCGGCGCCGCCCTGGCCCCCGGCGCCGCCCTGGCCACCGGCGCCGCCCTGGCCACCGCCACCGTCGACGGCCCGGCCGCCGCCCGCGTCGGACCCGCCGACGTCCTTCGCGCCACCGCCGTCGATCTCCTGGCAGGCGGCGAGCGCGAGCGCGCCCGCGATGAGAGCGGCGCGCATCAGAAGCGGCCCCCGAACACGACGCCGTCGGGTGTGGGCATCACCGCGACCCCGGGCGCACTGTCGTCGAAGTGGATGAGCGCGTCGGCGACGCCGACCGCCCACAGCGCGCCGAAGCCGACGAACCCCATCGTGTAGATCGTCTGGAGCCGCGACGCCTGCTGCTCGTCCTCGAAGGTGCCGCCCTGCAGGAAGCCGCCCGTCTCCTTCTGCGACTCGAACAGCACCAGGCCGACCACGCCGAGGCCGAGCGTCACGCCCTCGAGGCTCGCGAACAGCGCGCCCTTGCCGGGGGAGTCGTTCTGGAACTGCCCGACACCAAAGGGGAAGAACGCCATCGCTCGGCTCTTGTCCCGCCGCGGCGTCGCCGGCGCGGTCGCGGTCGGCGGCGTCGCGGGCGCCGGACCGCGGCGCTCCCGCAGGTCGCGGAAGAAGCCGACGAGCTCGGGCGGGAACTGCACCGGATCCAGCTCGGCCTGTGGCTCGGCGTCGAGCAGCGCCTCGAAAGCCTTCGCCGCCGGCTCGCGCGCGCCGAGGAAATGGTGACAGGCGCCGAGGTAGCGGAGGGCGACGCGGTCGTCCTCGGGCGCGAGACCGCCCTCGCCGCGCAGCTTCTCGAGCTGCTCGCAGGCGGCGGCGTATTCGCCGAAGTCGTAGTGGTCGAGGGCCGCGCGCAGCTCGCCCGGCCCCGCGAGGACCACCATCAGCACCGCCGCCGGTCCCATCCCGCCACCCCGGTTTCCGTTGCGGGTCGGCAGCTTAACGCGACTGCCGGCCTCGAGTCAGCTACTCGCCGAGGCGGATGCGCCGCGTCACGACCTGACCGGCGTCGAGCGTGATCTGCTCCGTGTGCGTCGGCAGCCCCGGGTTGCGCAGCTCGACGCGGTATCGGCCCGCCGGCAGCGAGAGCTCGCGCAGGTACGGGGTGCGGCCCTTGTGTGCGCCGTCGACGTAGACCTCGGCCCAGGGCGCGGTGTGCAGCACGAGGCGCGCCGGGGCGGGCGGCGCCGCGGTCGTCGGCGGCGGTCCCGGACGGGCGACCGAGGGGGGCGCCGCGCTGGGGGCCGGCGGCGGCTCGGTGCGGGGCGCGGGCGGCGTCGGCCTCGGGGCGAGGGACGTGGGCGCCGGTCGCGCGGAGGCGGGCGCCGGCGCGGCCACGGACGGCGGCGGCGCGGCCACGGACGGCGGCGGCGCGATCACGGACGGCGGCGGCGCGGACGGCGGCGGGCTCGGCGCCGCGGACCGCGGGGGCGCCACACGACGCGCCGCCGCCTGCGGGCCGATGCCGGTGTCGATCCGCGCGTCCTGACCACCGTCGCCTCCAACCCAGAACCAGATCCCGAGCACCACCGCGCACGTGACCAGCGCGGCGACGATCCCCAGCACCCATCGCGGCGACTGCTCGCGCGGCATCGCCAGCATCGGCGTGGGCTCGCCGAAGCCCTGGGGCTCGAAGACGACGGGCACGCCCGTCGGGGGCGGCGCGGCGGCCCCCGGCGCTCGGAATGGCGGGCGCGTTCGCGTGCGATCGAGGTCGTCGAGGAAGGCGCGCGCCTCGTCCTCGGCCGGGTTGCGGACCAGCGCCGCCTGCGCCGCCGCCCGCGCGCCGTCGGTGTCGCCCGCCGCGAGCGCCTGCCGCGCCGTGGCGAGCCGCGCGCGCGCGACCTCTTTCGCGAGGTCGGCGGAGGTCGTCCGCGGATCCTCGATCAACGAGGCCACGAGGCGCCGCTGCCGGTCGCCGGAGACGGCATGCGCGAAGCCGTCGAGCGCCGAGAGCACCGCCGCCATGTCGGGGAAACGCGCCGCCGGATCGCTCTGCAGCATGCGCATCACGATCGACGCCAACGTGTCGTCGACCGCCGGGTTCAGGGTGCGCGGATCGGGGTACTTCCCGATGAGGATCTGCGTCAGGACGGCCATCGCCGTCGGTCCCACGAACGGCGGGCGCGCGCAGACGGCCTCGTAGAGGACGGCGCCGAGCGCGTACTGGTCGGCGGCGGGGCCCGTCAGCTCGCCGCGCGCCTGCTCCGGGGCGATGTAGGTCGGCGTGCCGAGGAAGTCGCCCGTCCGCGTGAGCTGCGTCTCTTCGTTGACCTTCGCGATGCCGAAGTCGGACAGCTTCACGCGCCCGTCGCGCCCCAGCAGGATGTTCGCCGGCTTGACGTCGCGGTGGACGATGCCCTCGCGGTGCGCGTAGGCGAGCGCGTCGGCGACCGGCCGCAGCACCGTCACCGCCAGCTCGGGCAGCATCGGCGGGCCGCCCTTCACGACGCGCGACAGGTCCGTCCCGTCGACGAGCTCCATCACCATCGCCACGCCGCGGTCGAGGGTGACGACGTCGTGGATCTCGACGATGTGCGGGTGGCGCAGGCGAGCGAAGATGCGCGCCTCCCGCAGGAAGCGCGCGCCGATCTCCGGATCGCCGGCGAACTCCTCGTGCAGCAGCTTGACGGCGACGGTGCGGCCGAGCGTGCGGTCGTAGGCGCGGTGGACGCGGGCCATGCCGCCTGCGCCGAGGCGATCCTGGAGCTCGTAGCGATCGGGGAGCATCGACGGCGCGCAGTGTAGGCCAACGGCGCGGCGGAAGCGACCCGGGCCGGGGGTGAGGCGCGCAGGTCCCGGTCGCGGGGCGGTCGTGGCGCGCGGGTCACGGGCGCCCTTCGGTGAGCGTGCCGTGACGCGGGATCGGACCGCCGGCACGTCCGCTGCAACCCTCCCGCGCCGGTGCGCGGAACTGCGGCGCGGGGGTCACATGCGTTCCATCCTGCTGGGGTTGCTGGCGTCGGGGCTGGCGGCGTGCGCGGGCACCGAGGGGGGCGGCGAGCGCCGCGCCGTCGGCAACGAGCGTCCGAAGATCGTCGGCGGGCAGCTCGAGAACGGGCACCCGTCGGTGGGCGCGTTCGTGCTGCCGGGGCAGGGCACGTTCTGCACCGGCACGCTGATCGCGCCGGAGTGGGTCCTGACCGCGGCGCACTGCTTCGAGCAACAGCAGGGCGGCGAGGCCTTCGCGCTCGTGCAGAACGCCGAGGATCCGAACGCGCCCTCGGTGCCGATCGCGCAGGCCTTCCTGCACCCGCAGTTCAACTCGCAGCAGCTCACGAACGACGTGGCGCTCGTGCGCCTGCAGCGCGCCGCCGCCGCCGTCCCGATGCCCATGGTGGAGCAGTTCCAGGTGCCGGCGAACGGCGGCGTGCAGTCGCTGCTCGTCGGCTACGGGATGACCGACGCGAGCGGCGCCGGCATCGGCGTCAAGCGCAGCGTGACGGTCACGTTCACCGAGTTCGACGCCACCACGATGACGTACATCCAGAACGGCGGCGGCTCGTGCATGGGCGACTCGGGCGGGCCGGCGCTGTTCCAGGACGGCGACGGCACGTGGCGCATCGGCGGCATCACGTCGGGCGGCGACCAGCAGTGCCTCGAGTACGGCGTGTACACGCGCGTCGACGCCTTCATGGGCTTCATCGAGCAGGTGATGGCGGGCGGCGGCGTCGCGCAGCCGGGCCAGCCGGGGGGCGTGCAGCCGCCCGGGCAGCCGCCCGGTGGCGTGCAGCAGCCCGGGCAGCAGCCGGGCGGGTGTCAGGACGTCGACGGGGACGGGTTCTGCGACGAGGGCGGCCAGCAGCCGGGTGGGTGCGACGACTTCGACGGGGACGGGTTCTGCGACGAGGGCGGCCAGCAGCCGGGAGGGTGCGACGACTTCGACGGGGACGGGTTCTGCGACGAGGGCGGGCAGCAGCCGGGAGGGTGCGACGACTTCGACGGGGACGGGT
>CAUJDF010000046.1 GCA_963169045.1 Myxococcota bacterium | reverse complement strand
TTGCCACGCCCGGCGCCGTCCTGCTCCCCGCCGACTTCGCTCGCGAGCGCAGCACCGTCACCTGACGCACGCCCGCCACCGCCCACCCGTACTACGTCCGACCCGCGCCCGCCCAGACGGGGCGGGGCGAGCACTTACGGTACAAGGCCAGCTCCGGCAAGTGCGAGCGGCCGGGCGGCACGTATTACAGCGAGCCCACGCTCAAGTGACGAGAGAGGCGCCAGGGACGCGTCGACGTGCTGGCTGAAGCTCGTCACCGCGCCCCGACCGCCGACGGACGGTCGGCGGTCGGGGCGCGGGGGCGGCGAGCGGGTCGGACGAAGACGGACCCAGCCACTCGCGCATGAGCAATGAGACGCCCGCCCCTCCGACTCTTGATGAGCCACCAGCCGGGACGGGTGCTGTCGGTCGGGGCGCGATACCAGTCAGGTCAGCGGCGGCAGCCCTCGACGCGGAATGCGAGGTCGATGCCGTCGTTGGGCATCCAAATCGGCGCCTCCGGCGAGGGGCCCGGCATCGCCACCCAGACCTTGCCGCCGCGATAGGGGTCGATGACGTCCTTCGGGTACGAGCTCCGCCGCCAATTGATGCCGTTGCCGGAACCGACCAAGACGAGCTCGATGCCGTAAACCACGCCGCCCTTGAGGTCGATCGGTCGACGGAAGGTGAAAGTCACGTCTGTCGTTTGATTGGCCACGCAGGCATTGGGGATGTCGCAGTCGAGGCGCCCGGCCTCGGGGGCGCCGCCGAGGCTGCGGACGACGCTCCCGCTGTCGCTGCCAGCGCCCAGATCATCGCGCACCTCGCGTTGCGCACGGAGGGTCCAATGCTCATTCGCTCCTCCCAGGTGGAATGCGTCTTGTCTCACGAGTGTCACGAGGGTCGCCGCGGTAGGAGCCGCTGTCAAGCGCCGCGCTGTGACTCCGCGTCGTATGGGACGTCCATGCGATCAAGCAGCCAGGCACACCCCGCGAAATCGGCAACGACGATGATGCGCCCTCATCGACGTCGAGCAGGCGTCGGTGTCTGCGCGGCCGCCGGCACGGTGGGCGACCGCGGCCAGGGGCTCATCGCGCCGGTCTCCGTCCGGACCTGGATCGCGGCCGACGCCCGCGTGGACGCCGACTGCGCCGCGGCGCCGGGCGGGCGCCGCCGGCTCCTCCAGCTCGCGCTCTGTTGCGAGCCGGCCGACCAGCCCCGCCGCGCCCGACCTGCGTCGACCCCGACGACGCGCACTGCGGCCCCGCCGAGCGCTGCCGCGTCGTCGGAGGCGGCGCCCGCCGCGTGCCTGGCGCCTGCGAGCGACGAGAAGGCCGAGGGCGCGTCGCGCCCCGTCCCGATCAGGACAGGTGGCGGTTGACGGCCTCCGCCAGCGCCTCCGCCCGCTGTGACCCGATGAGCATCGCGTCGCCGTTGCGCAGGTGGAGCTGCGCGCCGCGATCGCCGCTCACGTTGTAGGCGCCGCCGCGCAGGCCCCAGCCGCCGTACTCGGCGATGGGCCGGTACGTCCGCGCTTCGCAGCGCGCGATGTCGGCGAACGCGAAGCGCCGCGGCGTGCGGTGGAACGGGACGAAGCGCACGTAAAGTCCGTCGGCGCGGACCTCGGTCTCCATGCGCGCGGACCACAGCAGCGCCAGCACGCCGACGGCGATGACGGCGCCGAACGCGACGCCGGGGAGCGCCACGGTCGCCTCCGCGCGCACGACGCCGACGAGCGCGGCGCACTCGGCGAGCAGGACGCCGAGCATCAGCGCCCAGAGCCACCGCTGACGGAATCGCTGGACTTCGCGGAACTCGACGTCGGTGTCCACTCGACCGACGTATCCGCCGGCGCGCGCAGTGTCAACCGGGTCCCCGGGCGCGCTCGTGACGCAGACCTGGGGGCCGAGGGCCGCGACGAAGCGCGCGGAACTTCGGGGGCAAGCCACTCGAGGCGGAAGTCCCGGACGATGCGCCGGTGGGCGGATCAGGCCGTCCAGACGACGCGCACGAGGTCGCCGCTCGCGAGGCCGGCCACCGCCTCGCGCTCACCAATCACGCGCAGCGCCTTTACCTCGGCGTCGAGCAGGGTGCGCCCGAGGCGCCGGCCGGTCGCGATCTCGAACACATCGACGAAGCGGCCGGTGCTCGCCAGGAGCCAGCGCTCGTCCGGATCCGTCGCGAGCCACTCGTAGCTCGTCTCGACGTCGAGGACCGCGTCCACCGTGAGCGTGCGCGGGTCGATGATCTCGACCGTCTCGTTCCAGTGGGCGACGTACAAGTGCCGCCCGAGGCACACGCCGTAGCTGCGCGCGTAGCGTCCGTCGTCGTGGCGCGCATCGAACGTCGCCTCGAGGAGGGCGCGGCGCTCGCCGACGCTCCACAGGGCGATCTTCGGGTCGTCGTAGCCGACCACCAGGAAGGTGTCGGCGTCGAGCGCGATCAGGTGGCGCACCCAACTGCTCCGCACCCCCGCCGGCACGCGGGCGAGCGTCTCGCCGCTCCGCGCGTCGATCCAGCGCAGCGCCGGGCCGTCGCCGACGACCAGGACGTCGCCCGCCGCGACCACCGCCTCGGAGCGGCCGAGCTCGACGCGGAAGCGCTCGGGGCCGTCGGCGGGGGTCATGCTCACCGCCTTGAACGCCGAGACGACGAGCGCGCCGTCGTCGAGGACCGCCGCGGCCTGCGCGTCGTCGTGGGGCCGCTGCGCCGGCCAGGGCCGCTCCGCGCGCCCGCTCCCGAGGGACCAGCGCAGCACCTTGCCGGTGGCGTCGAGGGCGTGGAACGCGCCGGGGCCGGCGTCGAAGAGCCGCACGATGCCCGCGCCGTGCGTCTCGGACGGCGGCGCGACGAGCACGCCATCGGCGCCCGCGCGGTGGACGCCCCCCGCCTTGCCGCCCGTAACGACGCCGCCGGTGCGCGGGTCGAGAGCGAGCGCGAACAGCGACTCGCCGGCGATCACGTGCGTCGCCGTCGGCTTCTTGCCGAGCGTCCAGCGCCACAGGCCCTCTTCGCCCGCGTAGCAGGCCACCCACAGCGTCTCGCCGTCGGCCGACAGGCGCGTCCGCGCGACGCCGGCCGCCGGGAGCTTGCGCCGGACCGCGAGCGTGTCCGGATCGACGAAGACGAGCCCGAGCTTCTGCGTCCCGGCGATGATCGCGCCGCCCTCGAAGCGCACGTCGGCGCCGCCGCCGACGTCGAGGCGCCGCGCCTCGCCGCCCGTCCGCGGCAGCACGCCGAGGTGGTGGTCGGTCACGAACGCCAATGTCTCCGCGTCGATCCACGCGACGCCGTTCACGTCGTAGGGCTCGACGTGGTGCAGCGTCGTCTCCCAGGTGGACGTGTCGAGCACCCGCAGCGTGCGGTCGTCGGACGCCGTGGCGAGGAAGCGTCCGTCCGGCGAGAACTTCAGCTTGCGCACGCCCTTCGGGACGCCGCCGAGCTGGCGGCGCGCCACGATCGTCCGGGTGGCGACGTCGAGCACGACGACGTGGCAGCCGTGGTATCCGAAGGCCGCGTAACGGCCGCTCGGATCGACGTCCACGTCGTAACACCAGCCGGCGGCGACCTCGGGCGGCAGCGGTGTGGCGGCGCCGTCGGCGTCGAAGAACACCGAGCGCGTGTTGCCGCCGGCCACCACCCCGCCGCCGGCGAACGCGAGCCCGTGCACCGTGGCGCCGAGCGCGAACGGGCGCGCCGCGAAGACGCTCCGCGACATCCCGTGCTCCGACGGCTGCGGGGGACCGACCGCACGGGCCCGGTTCTGGTGCTCGACGTCGCTCAGCACCGGCCGCAGCAGCGGCGAGACGTGGTTCACCATGCGGTGGACGAACGCGTCGACGGCGGGGCCGGGCAGCGCGGCGATCGCCTCCGCGGCGCGGATCATCACGTCGTAGCGGCCCGAGTAGTAGCCGTGGCCGCGGGTGTAGCCGAAGTAGCGGCGCTCGAACGCGGCGACCGCGTCGGCGGCGATCGCCTCGCCGTGCCCCTCGGCGGCGGCCTTCTCGATGGCCGTGTGGAGCGGCAGCGTCCAGGGGTCGGCGAGCGCGGCGCGCAGGCCCTCGAGCCCGTCGCGGGCGTAGATCGCGTCGGCCTCGAGCGCGTCGACGACGCGCGTGGCGTCCGGCACGCCGAGCTCCGCGAGGAGGGCGCGGGCCGTCGCGCGCACCGCGGGCAGATCCCAGCCGACGAAGCGCAGGAGCGTCTCGCGCGCCTCGTCGGCGGGCGCGTGCCGGGCCAGCAGGCCGAGCGCGACGCGCTGCAGCTGCGACGTGCGCGCCTGGTCCGAGGTGACGACCGCGAGGGCCGAGCGCACGACCGGCAGCGACACCGGGCGCCCGGCGCGCGCCGCCAGCGCCTCGCGGAACAGCCGCTCGAACAGCGTGAACACGGAGTCGCCGCGGTGGCGCGCCAGGGCCGCGTCGAGACGCGCGAGCGCCTCGTCGGAGCCGTGGTGGGCGAGCGCCCAGAGGGCGTCGCGCGTGGCCGCGATCCGCAGCATGTCGAACGACGGGATGGCCGCGGGCGCGGGCGGCGCTTCGGGCGCGGGCGGCGCGAGCCGGTTCGCCAGAGGGTCGTCGCCGCGCGCCCGGAGCAGCGGCAGCAGTCGCGGCGAGCCGTGCGCCGCCAGCCACGCGGTCGCCGCCGCGTGGTCCCGGTAGCGATCGCCGTCGGCCAGCAGGTCGAGGCGCGCCATGCTGCGCGCGAGGCGCTCGTCGCCCGCGGCCATGTGCGCGAACAGCCGCTCGACCACCGCCGGGCGCCTGGTGTGCGCCGCCGCCGCCGCGTCGAGGTCGCCGCCCTTCGCGAGCAACGCCTCGGCGAACGCGGCGTCCTTCGCGCGCGCCGCCTCGCGCGCCTCGGCCTCCGCCTGCTCGCGGCGCAGACGGGCGCCGTGGGTCTCCGCCCTGGCGAACTTCTTCAGCAGCGCCGGCACACTCTTGATCTTGCCGAGCGACGCGGTCTTCTCGCCGGTGCGCAGCGACGCGTCGAGCGCCGCGAAGAGCGCGGCGGCGTCGCGCGTGAACGACGAAGACGACCGCGCCAGCTGCTCGCACGCGACCGCCAGCCGCTCGTCGTGCCCGAAGAACGTCACGTAGAACAGCCAGTAGACCGCCATCGGGGAGCGGAGCCAGCGCGGCGACCGGGTCGCCTCCTCCCACGTGGCCTTCGCGTGCCAATCCTCGAGGACCTGGAAGAACAGGCCCTTGGCGTGGGCGGCGACGTCGCTGCCGCGGCCGCTCGTGAGCGCGTCGATCCACTGGCCGCGCCCATAGCAGAACAGCACCGGGAGGCGCGACCGGAACGCGGGCTCCACGCCGGCGTTCTCCACGAGCGACCGGAAGTGCCAGCTCGGCGACACGCGGTCGGCGATCGCGCCGAGCCCGGCGCGCACGACCTCGAGCACGTCGCCCTCCACCTCGATGTCGCCGGCGTCCACCTCGTAGAGCCAGTTCAGGCGCGCCAGCGTCGCGATCGAGTCGGCGAAGACGTGGAGCGAGCGCTCCTCGTGGTCCCAGAGGTAGACCTCGCAGGCCTCGGGGTGCGCCACGTCGACGTACGCGTAGTAGACGTCGCCGTTGCGCGCCTGTCCGATGGGCACGAGGCTGCAGAGCATCTCGAGCACGGCGGTGCCGAGGGCGCTCTTGCGGTCGAGGGCGATGCGCTCGGCGAGCTCGTTCGCGCCCGGCTTCAGCGGCGGCAGGCCCCACTCGAGGCCCTGCCACTCGCCGAAACAGGTGCGGCGCAGGTCGTGCGTCTCGACGAAGGAGAGCAGCGCCCTCAGATCCGGCGGGAACGTCACGCCGTAGCGCGCCTCGGCGTCCGCGAGGATGGGCCGCGGCGTCTTGCGCCTCGTGGCGCCGTACTCCGCCTCGAGCAGCGCGAAGAACTCGCTCTCGTAGAAGGCCCGCGCCTCGGCGGCGGGCTCGATCGGCAGCTCGGCGCCCTCCGCCTGCGCCCGTGCGGCGGCCAGGGCGAGCGCCCGCGCGGCGGCCTCGGCGTCGGGGAACGCCTCGCGCCCGGTCTCGACGAGCGCGTCGGGACGGTCGCCCGCGAGGCGCACGAGCACATGTCCCTCGACGGCGAGCTCCAGGAACGCGAGGCCTGTGGCGGTGAGGCGCTGCAGTCGCATCGGGCGATCCTCTCTTCGGACGGCGCGCATTGGAGCCGACGGACCGCCGGAGTGTCCAGCGCGTCGCGCCGCGGCGGGCGCCCCACCGGTCGCTCGCCCGTGCCGCAGGTCGGCGGATGCGTCGTCGCCCGCTGAAACGCGCTGCGGCGCCTCGCGCTGACACCCCGCTCCGCCTTCGCGCACGCGGCGGACCACCGGACGGTGGTGGGCGAGAGGGAACACCCTGTCAGGCGGCGCGCTGCACCTCCTCGAGCACGGCGGCGAAGCGGGCGGGGGCCTCCGCGGGGTCGCAGACGGGGTCCACGGCGAAGATGGGGAGGTCCGGCATCCAGCGGCGGAGCGGGTCCGTGAGGGCGCGGCACGGGCCCACCTCGAGGAAGACGGCGTCGGGGTGACGCGCGAGCAGGGCCTCGACCGTCTGTCGCCAGCGCACGGGCTCCGCGAGGTGGCGGGTGAGCAGGTCGACGACCGTGGCGGCGGGGGGCGTGTCGACGGGGCCGCCGAGGACGTTGGACCAGTACGTGCCGCCGACGTCGGACCAGGGCGCACGCTCGAGGGCGCGGCGCAGGTGCGGTCTCACCGGCGCGAAGCGCGGTGTGTGCATGGCGATGCGCCGCTCGATCACCGTCGAGAGGGCGAAGTGCTCCTCCGCGAGCCGGGCCATGGCGCGGTCGAGGGCGGCCTGCGCGCCGCCGAGCACGACCTGGGTCGGGGCGTCGTCGCAGGCGATCCACACCTCGCCGAGATCGGGCAGCAGGTCCGCGAGGTCGTGCGCGCCGACGGGGTGCACGGCGGCCATGGCGCCGTAAGGGCCGGCGTCGCAGGCGGCGCCGCGAGCGGCGACGAGGGCGAGCGCGGCGGCGGCCTCGAGCGCGCCGAGGTCGACGAGATGGCTGTACTCGCCGAGCGAGTGGCCGGCGGACGCCGTCGCGCGCAGGCCGGCGGCGGCGACGAGGTCCGCCCAGAGGCGCGTGGCGCCGAACACCGCGAGCTGCACGGCGCGGTTCGTCTCGAGCTCGCCGGTGGGCTCGACGCCGAGGGCGCGCAGGCGCGCGAGCATCGCCGCGGTGCCGGCGGGATCGACGGCCGACAGCCGCGCGAACATCTCGGGATCGCGGGCGCTCTGGCCCGGGAAGAGGAAGACGAGCGGGCGGCTCATGGGGGCGCTCCGACCGTGGCGCACAGGAATCCTAGTCTTCGGATCTCGCGGGGGCACCGGCAATCCCCCGATCGGGGTACGGCCGGGGGGATCAGCGCGGCGACTGGTCGGCGCCCACGTCGGGGCGGGCGCCGCGCGTCTCGCCTTCGATGTCGGCGGGCACCTCGGCGAGGGCGATGCCGGCGCCGCGGCAGGCGGAGCGCGCGCTGAGGTGGTAGTCGCCGGGGGCGGCGAAGTCGGCGTCGGTGACGCGCTCGACGTTGCCGCGCGCCTCGAAGACGGCGTTGCCGCGGTTCCAGACGGGGCTGCCGAGCGCGTTGCCCACGAGGCGAACGCCGCGCGCGTCGCGCACCTCGATGGCGGCGGGGTAGCCGCCGACGCGCACCGTGTTGTGGGCGACGAGCGCGCCGTCGGCGGTCTGCAGCTCGATCCCCGCGTCGCCCGGTCCCGCGCGCCAGATGAAGTTGTTGCGGA
This sequence comes from Myxococcota bacterium, assembly GCA_963169045.1. GTDB lineage: Bacteria > Myxococcota_A > Bradymonadia > UBA7976 > UBA1532 > CAUJDF01. The sequence goes on along the minus strand of CAUJDF010000046.1, from coordinate 41,510 downwards.
TGACGCCGCCGGTGTGGCCGCGGCCGAGGCCGAGCGCGATGTTGCGGAAGTTGTCGACGAACACGTTGCGCTCGATGACGGTGCCGCGCGCGCCGTTCCAGACGAGGACGGCGGGGCCGCTGATGTACGTCCCGCACGAGACGTCGACGGCGCAGCCGCTGCCGTCGCCGGTGATGTTGTAGAACTCGTTGTCGCGGATGACCCAGTCGATGGCGCCGTGCAGGTCGACGCCGTCGATGTAGTCGCCGCGCACGCCGCCGGGCGAGAAGCCGATCGAGGAGCACGCGACCACGCCGCCCGCCATGCCGCCGGGCGTCAGCTTGACGTGCTGCGTCCCGATGTCGACGAGGTGCAGGTCATACAGGTGCGGGGCCTGGGCACCGGTCTCGCCCTTGATCGAGACGGCGTGGTCCCGGACCTGCGTGATCGTGAGGCTGGCGATGGTGACGTTGGGGCCGAGGATCTGCAGGCCCTCGCTCCACACGCCGTAGCCGGCGCCGCGGATGACGACGCGGGCGCGATCGCCGCGCTGGCCGCGGACGGTGACGTCGCGGCGGATGCGGACGGCGTAGGTCTCGCCGAGGCGGTACTCGCCGTCGCGCAGCAGGACCTCGGTGCCCGGGGCCGCGGTCTCGATGGTGCGCTTCCAGTCGTCGGCGGGGCCGACGACGATCTGGCGGGCGCGCGGGCGGTAGAGCGGGGACTGCGGGTAGGGCGGGCAGAAGTCGGCGGGCGCGACGGGCGGCGGGGCCGAGGCGACGGGCGGCGGGGCCGAGGCGACGGGCGGCGGGGCCGAGGCGACGGGCCGCGGGGCCGTGACCGGCGGCGGCGGGGCCGAGGCGACGGGCCGCGGGGCCGAGGCGGGCGGTGGCGCCGCCTCCGCCGGCAACCAGGCGATCTCGAGGCGCGGTCGCCGCGCCGCGTCGCGCGCCTCGGACGAGGCGATGGAGACGTCGTTCACGCCGTCGCGCGTGCCGCGAAGGAGCAGGCCGTGGTTGGGCCGGGCGCCGGCGACCCACTCGGCGACGACGCCGGTCACGTCGAACTCGGCGGCGCGCCCGGCGGCGATGGCGCCCGTGGCGACGCGCTCGCCGTACGTGCCGCCGGCGCGGCGCCAACTCGCGCGGCCCGGTCCCCGGCTGCGCCACGTGGCGCCGTCGGGCGCGCAGGCATACTGCGTCGCGCAGCGCCCCTCGATCCATTCCTCCTCGAGGCGGTGCAGGTCGAGCGCGGGCGAGACGGGGAAGTCGACGCGCTCCACGAAGAGGCGCAGGCGCGCCGAGACGACGTGGGCGCCGGCGGGCAGGGCGCGCAGGTCGAAGCGCAGCAGGGCGTGGCGCCCGTCGCGCTCGAGCACCCGCAGGCGCTCGCTGCCGCCGAAGCTGCCGCGCGACTCGGGCACCCAGGTCCAGTCGACGCTGCTGAGCGTCGTGTCGACGGTCCCCGTGTAGTCGCCCACGCCCTGCTGGAGCGAGAGCGTGACCGGCCGCGCCCCTGCCTTGGTGCGGAAGGCAGCTTCGGCGTCGTCGCCGAGGCGAACCTCGTTGCATGCCAGACAGAGGAGCGCGAGGACGCAGAACGAGTGTCGGCCACCCATACCCATGGGTCCCTCCCTCTGATCGAATTGCCTCGGCGACGCCCCACCGCGTCGCCCGGAAGACGGCCCGGCGGCCCGAACGGGCCGGCCGATTCGAGACACCTCGGGCGCGGCGAGGGTCGCGGCGAATCACGAGCATTTCGGTCGCGACGCGGGCGCACCCATGTTGCGGATCGGGCATCCAATGCAATGGTCGGGCAACGGAGGATGGGATGCAGGAGCGTCGGCGTTCACAGCGGGTGGACTGCGGCGTGGACGTCTGCTTCCGGCGGGCGCGGAGCGGCTTCGCCGGTCGCACGCGGGACGTCGGCTTGCACGGCATGTACGTCGTCGCGCCGGAGCCGCCGGAGACCAATCAGATGATGCGGCTGACGGTGCGCGATCCGGCGGACGGCGGGGCGATCCAGCTGCTCGGCTTCGCCACGTGGTCGGCGGCCGGTGAGGGCTTCGGCTTCGTGCTCAAGCACAACGCCGCCGAAGCGGAGGCGCGCTGGGTGGCCCTGGTACGGCGCGCGCACGCTTCCCGGCCGCCGGTGGTCGTCCCGCAGGAGGCCCCGCCGGCGACGCCGATCGTGGCGCCGGCGCGCCTGTTCGGATCGACGTGGCGCGCCGCCGTGCGGACGCCGCCGGCGGCGGAGGGCCACGCGGTCGTCTTCCTGCTCGACACGCAGCCGGCGGACCTCGCCGCCTTCGAGCGCCACGTGGCGCAGCACCGCGGCGCCTTCTTCTTGAGCTACCGCCTGTTGCCGGTCGGCTCGCCCGTGATCGTGCGCATCGTGCACCCGAGCGGCGGCCGCTTCTTCGACCTGCGCGGCTGCGTCGTCAGCGCGGTCGACAGCATCTCGGCCGCCGAGCGCGCCGTCGGGGTGCGCTTCGCCGATGGCATCGCCGCCGACGCGTGGACCCGCTTCCTCGCGCCCGAGGCCCCGGAGCGCGAGGCGCCGAGCGTGCGCGTCGTCCGCGTTCGCGGCTGAGCCTGCTCTCCGAGCGCGGGTGTCGATCGATTACAGCGGGTTGCGGTCGGGCAGGGTGGGCAGCTCGGAGCGGCCCATCAGGTGCTCGTCGATGGCGCGCGCGGCCTCGCGCCCCTCCCAGATGGCCCAGACGACGAGCGAGGCGCCGCGGCGGGCGTCGCCGCAGGCGAAGACGCCGGGCACCGGCGTGGCGAAGCGCGCGTCGGAGGGGATCCGCGCGCGCACCTCGAGGCCGAGGTCGCGGAAGAGCGGGCCCGGCTCCGGACCGTCGAAGCCCACGGCGATGAGCGCGAGGTCGACCGGCAGCTCGAAGGCGCCGTCGGCGAGCTCGATCATCTTGCCGCCGACCCAGTCGACGCGCTGGCAGTGCATCGTGGTGAGCCGTCCGGTCTCCGTGCCGGAGAAGCCGGTGGCGACGACGCTCCAGCCACGGATGCCACCCTCCTGATGGGAGGTGGAGTCCCTCAGGATCATCGGGTACCAGGGCCAGGGCTGGTCCGCGCCGCGCGACTCGGGCGGCGCCGGCTTGTAGTGGAAGTGCATGACCTCCTTCGCGCCTTGCCGGATGGCCGTGCCCAGACAGTCCGCGCCGGTGTCGCCGCCGCCGAGGACGACGACGCGCTTGCCGCCCGCGTGGATCTGGTCGTCGGGCGGATCGCCGGCCACCGCCTGGTTCTGCTGCGTCAGGAACTCCATCGCGAAGTGGACGCCGTTCAGCGCCCGGCCGGGCACCGGCAGATCGCGCGGGCGCTGGGCCCCGGTGGCGAGGCAGACGGCGTCGAACTGCGCGCGCAGGTCGGGCACCGTGAGGTGGCGGCCGACGTCGACCCCCGTCCGGAAGGTGACCCCCTCGCCGATCATCTGCTCGACGCGGCGATCGATATGACCCTTCTCCATCTTGAAATCGGGGATGCCATACCGCAACAGACCACCCGGCCTGTCGTCGCGCTCGAAGACGGTGACGTCGTGGCCGGCGCGGGCGAGCTGCTGGGCGCAGGCGAGGCCGGCGGGGCCGGATCCGACGACGGCGACGCGGCGGCCGGTGCGCTGCCCGGCGGGGCGCGGCGCGATCCACCCCTCGGCCCAGGCGCGGTCGACGAGCTGCTTCTCGATCTGCTTGATGGTCACCGGATCGTCGTTGATGTTGAGGACGCAGGCCTCCTCGCACGGCGCCGGGCAGGTGCGGCCGGTGAACTCGGGGAAGTTGTTGGTGGCGTGCAGGCGATCGATGGCCTCGCGCCACTCGTCGCGATGGACGAGGTCGTTCCAGTCGGGGATGTAGTTCCCGAGGGGGCATCCCTGATGGCAGAAGGGCACGCCGCAGTCCATGCAGCGGGTGGCCTGCGTGCGGAGCTTGTCGGGCGAGAGATCGCCCTCGACCTCGCGCCAGTCGCGCACGCGCTCGGCGATGGGCCGCTTCGGCAGCTTCGCCCGTGGATACTTCAAGAATCCCTTGTGCTTGCCCATCTCAGCTCGCGGCCCAGAGCGCCTGCCGGTATTCGCGCGGCATGACCTTGACGAAGCGTCCCTGCCAGCGCTGCCAACCCGACAACACGCGCCAGGCGCGCGGGCTTCCCGTCAGGTCCGCGTGGCGGCGGAGGAGGTCGAGCACCGTGGCCTGGTCGGCCTCGGCGAGCGGCTCGAGGTCGACGCTCTCGCCGTTGCAGCGCGAGGCGAAGGCGCCGTCGGCGTCGAGCACGTAGGCGACGCCGCCGCTCATGCCCGCCGCGAAGTTGCGGCCGGTGGCGCCGAGGACGACGACCGTGCCGCGGGTCATGTACTCGCAGCCGTGGTCGCCGACGCCCTCGACGACGGCGACGGCGCCGCTGTTGCGGACGGCGAAGCGCTCGCCGGCGGCGCCGCGCACGAAGAGCGTGCCGCCGGTGGCGCCGTAGAGGGCGACGTTGCCGGCGATCACGTCGTCCTCGTTCGCGCCCTCGAAGGGCCGCACGGCGATGCGGCCGCCGGACATGCCCTTGGCGAGCGCGTCGTTGGCCTCGCCGTCGAGCGTGATGTCGATGCCCGGCGCGAGGAAGGCGCCGAAGCTCTGGCCGGCGGTGCCGCGGCAGCGCAGCGTGATCGTGCCCTCGGGCAGGCCCGCGGCGCCGTGGCGTCGGGCCACCTCGCCGGCGAGGCGCGCCGCGTACGAGCGCTGCACGTTCGAGACGGCGAGGTCCAGCGTCACGCGCGCGCCGCGGGCCAGCGCCGGCTCGGCGAGGCGGACGAGATCGTCGTCCTCGACCGTCGCCGGGGCGCCCGTGTAGTGCCGGTCCCCGGCGCCGCCCTGCCGCAGCAGCGGCGACAGGTCGAGGTGACGGGCCTTCCAGTGCGCCTCGAGCTTCGTCGGGCGCAGGCGGTCCACCCGGCCGACCGCCTCGTCGAGGGTGCGGAAGCCGAGGCGCGCCAGATGCTCCCGCACCTCTTCGGCCACGAACATCATGAAGTTGACGACGTGGTCCGGCTCGCCGGCGAAGCGGCGGCGCAGCTCCGGGTCCTGCGTGGCGATGCCGACGGGGCAGGTGTTCAGGTGACAGACGCGCATCAGGATGCAGCCCTGCGCGACGAGGGCCGCGGTGCCGAAGCCGAACTGCTCCGCGCCGAGGAGGGCGGCGACGACCACGTCGCGGCCCGTCTTGAGCTGGCCGTCGACCTCGAGCCGCACGCGGCCGCGCAGGTCGTTCATGGTGAGGACCTGCTGCGCCTCGGCCAGGCCGAGCTCCCACGGCAGGCCCGCGTGGTGGATGGAGCTGAGCGGCGCCGCGCCGGTGCCGCCGGAGCCGCCCGAGACGAGGACGCCGTCGGCGCCCGCCTTGGCGACGCCGGCGGCGACCGTGCCCACGCCGACCTCGCTGACGAGCTTCACGCTGATCCACGCGCGCGGGTTCACCGCGCGCAGGTCGTGGATGAGCTGCGCGAGGTCCTCGATCGAGTAGATGTCGTGGTGCGGTGGCGGCGAGATGAGGCCCACGCCCGGCGTCGAGAAGCGCGTCCTGGCGATGATGGCGTCGACCTTGTGGCCGGGCAGCTGCCCGCCCTCGCCGGGCTTGGCGCCCTGGGCCATCTTGATCTGCAGCTCGTCGGCGTTGACCAGGTAGTGCGCGGTCACGCCGAAGCGGCCCGAAGCCACCTGCTTGATGGCGCTGCGTCGCTCGTCGGCGTAGCGCGCCGCGTCCTCGCCGCCCTCGCCGCTGTTGGAGCGCCCGCCGAGGCGGTTCATCGCGATGGCGAGGTTCTCGTGGGCCTCCTTCGAGATCGAGCCGAACGACATGGCGCCCGTCCGGAATCGCTTGACGATCTCGGCGGCCGGCTCGACCTCCGCGAGCGGGATCGGCTCGCCGGCGACGGGCTCGAGCAGGCCGACGAGCGCGCAGGCCCGCGAGGTCTCCGCGTCGGCGACCGCCGAAAAACGCTTGAAGGCCGCATAGTTGCCGGAGCGGACGGCGTGCTGCAGGCCGGCGATGCCCGCCGGCTCGTACTGGTGCCGCTCGCCGTCGCGACGCCACTTGTAGCGGCCGCCACTCTCGAGGCGCGGCTTCGCCTCGACGCGCAGCCGCACCTCCTGCGCGACCTCGGGCAGGTCGATGCCGCCGATGCGCGACGGCGTGCCGGGGAACCAGCGGTCCACGAGCGCCAAGGACAGGCCGACCGCTTCGAAGATCTGGGCGCCCGCGTAGCCGGCGAGCGTCGAGATGCCCATCTTGCTGAGCACCTTGCGCAGGCCGTCGTGCAGCGCCTTGACGTACGAGCCGGCGTCGCCGGCGAGCACCTCGAAGGCGAGCCACGGGTGGACGGCGGCGGCGCCGTAGCCGAGCAGCAGGCAGAGGTGCATCACCTCGCGCGCCTCGCCCGACTCCACGACGAGGCTCGTGCGCGTGCGCAGGCCGGCGGCGATGAGGCCGTGGTGGACGGCGGAGAGCGCGAGCAGCGACGGGATGGGCACGTCGACGCCGCGGTCCGACAGGACGAGGACCGTCGCCCCGCCGCGCACCGCGTCGATCGCCCGGGCGACGAGCGCCTCGAGGTCCGCGCCGAGATCGTCGAAGGCGGTCGTGAGCGTGACGGCCAGGGTGCGGACGCCGGCCATCTCCGCCGGGTCGAGCACGGGGCCGTCGAGCCAGCGCTGGCGGGCGTGCGCCGGGGTCTCGGCGAGCAGGTTGCCCTCCGGCCCGAGCCGCGTGCGCAGCGACATCACGAGCGCCTCGCGCAAGGGATCGATCGGCGGGTTCGTCACCTGGGCGAAGAGCTGCTTGAAGTAGTCGAAGAGCAGGCGCGGCCGGTCGCTGAGGACGGCGAGCGCCGTGTCGTCGCCCATGGCGCCGATCGGCTCCTTCCCGGTCTTCGCCATGGGTTGCAGGACGAGGCGCAGGTCCTCTTCGGTGAAGCCGTGGGTGCGCAGGGCGCGGCCGCGGGCCTCCTCGTCGAGCGGCGGCAGGACGTCGCCCGCCGGGAGGCCCGGGCCCTCCCGCTCGGCGGCGACCCACTCGGCGTACGGACGGCGGGCGGCGAGCTCCGCCTTCACGGTGGCGTCGTCGAGCAGGCGACGGGCCTCGGTGTCGACGACGATCATCTGCCCGGGGCCGAGGCGGCCGCGGCGGACGACGCGCGCCGGCGGCACGTCCGTGACGCCCGCCTCCGAGGACAACACGAGCACGCCGTCGTCGGTGACGAGGTAGCGCGCGGGACGCAGGCCGTTGCGGTCGAGCACGGCGCCGGCGAGGCGGCCGTCGGTGAACGCCATCAGCGCGGGGCCGTCCCACGGTTCGAGCAGCGAGGCGTGGTAGTCGAAGAAGCCGCGCAGCGCCGGCGGCAGGTCGCTTCGCGCCTCCCACGCCTCGGGGACCATCATCGCCACCGCGTGCGGCAGCGAGCGGCCGGCGCGCACGAGCAGCTCGAGCACGTTGTCGAACATGCCCGAGTCGCTGCCGCGCTCGTCGACGACGCCACGCAGGTCCGCGAGGCCCGGCGCCTCGAGCACCGCCTCGCGGGCGCGCATGCGGTTCACGTTGCCGCGCAGCGTGTTGATCTCGCCGTTGTGGGCGACGAGGCGGTACGGGTGCGCGCGCTCCCACGTCGGGAACGTGTTGGTGCTGAAGCGCTGGTGCACGACGGCCATCGCGCTCTTCACGCGGTCGTCGGCGAGGTCCGTGTAGAACGCGGGCAGGCGCTCGGGGACGAGGAGGCCCTTGTAGACGATCGTCCGCGCCGAGAACGAGCAGAAGTAGGGAGAGCCGCCGCAGCGGCGGCGCGCGCGGTACAGGCGCCGCTCGAGCGCGTCGGTGTCCTCGTCGATCGTCGGCGCCGCGAACACCTGGGCGATGCGCGGCAGGTTGCGCAGGGCGACGGGGCCGCAGACCGAGGCGTCGGTGGGCACGTCGCGCCAGCCGAGCAGGCGCAGGCCCTCGGCGGCGAGCGCCGCCTCGACGGTGGCGCGCTCGTCGTCGCCCCCGAGGAACACCTGGCCGACGCCGTAAGCGCCCTGGGCCGGCAAGTCCATGATCTCGCTGAAGAATTCATGGGGGATCTGCAACAGCACGCCGGCGCCGTCGCCGGTGAGCGGGTCGCTGCCGGCGGCGCCGCGGTGCTCGAGGCGGCAGAGGATGGCGAGCGCGCCGGTGACGACGTCGCGGGTCGGCACGCCGTCGACGCGGGCCACGAGGCCGACGCCGCAGTTGTCTCGTTCCGTCTCGGGGCGATACAGCCCGGCGCTCATTCGGTGATCTCCTCTCGGCGCTTGCGCGTCCGCGGCTTCTCGGGGGCGGGGGCGGGAAGGGGCGTCTCGATGGGCTGCTGGACGCGCTCCGTCCGCGTCGAGAGCACCACCATCGTCTCGGTGCGCTCGACGCCGTCGACGCTCCGGATGCGGCTGATGAGGTGCTCGAGCGCCTCGGTGTTCTTGGCGCGCACCTTGAGGATGAGCGAGTAGCGGCCGGTGACGTGGTGGCTCTCGAGCACGCCGGCGATGCCGTTCAGGCCCCGCTCGAACGCCGCGATGTTCTTGGGGTAGTTGATGCCCACCCCGACGAACGCCGTGATGTCGAGCCCCACCTTCTTGGCGTCGACCAGCGCGTGAAAGCCGGTGATGACGCCGGCCTGCTCGAGCTTGCGGACGCGCTCCAGGACGGCAGGGGCGCTGAGCCCCACCGTGTCGCCGAGCTTCTGCAGCGGCGTCTTGCAGTTGGCCTGAAGCGCCACGAGGAGCTGTCGATCGATGTCGTCGAGCACCATGACCTAACGAAATTAGGGAAGTTGATGAATGTGGTTAATACCATCGGGTTCTTGCCGCAGCGTGTCAAGACGCTCCCGTGCGACGCGCGGATGGAGTAGATTCGCGGCCCATGCGCGCATCGATCGCGGTCCTCGGGTGTGTGCTTTCGGCCTGTGGCGGGGGACCCGCGGCGGCCCCGACGGCGCAGGACCAGGCGCTGTGCGCAGGCCTGCTCGCGCAGGTCGGGGGGGAGCTCGGCTGTCGCGGCCTCGAGCTCTCCGCCGGCGACCACGCGCAGCTCGAGAGCGAGCACGCGTTCGAGGTGGAGGTCCACTTCCGGGACCGGGGCACCGTCGAGCGGTACTCGGGCCTGCGGCGCGTCGGCCGCAAGGGGGCCGACCCGCCGGAATGTCTCGTCGGGCGCATCCTCGCGCTGAAGGTCGAGCCGGGGGCGGCGCGCACGCTGCCGCTGCGACTCCGCTACGTGAACGACCAGCCCGCGTACGCGTCGGCGCTGCCCGGCGGCGCCTGCGCCCTGACGCTGTCCGCGCCTTGAGGCTCGGTCGGGCGTTCGCGGCGGTCGGGGCGCTCGGCGTCGCGCACGCCACCCTGCTCGCCATCCTCGCCGCCGACGGCCACCGGCCGTCGTTCGCCGCCGGGCTGCCGGTCGCCGCCGAGAGCTATTACCGCGTCGCGTCGATATACGTGATCCCGCTCTACTTCGTGCTCTGGATCATCGCGGCGGCGGCCTCGCACCGCGCGGCGCGCGCGTTCGGCGGCGGCGGGTCGTGGCGCGACGCGCTGGCGGCGCTCGGCCCGGCGTTCGCGCTGCCGCCGCTGCTGCTCTTCGTCGTCCCCGACCTGATCGTCTACGTCTTCGCCGGCCACGGCGCGCTCGTCGCCGCCATGCGCTGGTACGCGCCGCTGGCGCCGATCACGGTGCTGCTGCTCTCCGGGCGCGCGCTGCGCGGCGTCTACGGACTGCGCCGCCTGCACGCCCTCGTCGCCGCGTTCACCGGCTTCCTCGCGCAGGCGCTGCTGGCGGCCTGGCTGCTGCGCTGAAGTCCCACCTTGCCGTGGCCGAAGACAACGGCCTATGGTCCGCGCGTCCATGTTCAGACTGATCGCGCTCTTCGCCGTCGTCGCCGCCGTCGCGCCGGCGCGCGCCGACACGCTCTTCCGCGGCCGCGACATCTACGAGGGCCTGAAGGAGAGCGTCGACGTCGTCGACGCGCACCTGCGCTTCCTGCAGGCGCAGGGCGCGAACGGGGCGCCGTTCAAGTACGCCAACTGGACGTCGCGCTGGGCGGCGGGACGCATGGTCCTCGCCGACGGGCAGCAGGTGGCCGGCAACCTGTCGCGCACGCAGCTCAACCTCGGCGCGGGCTTCGGCGCCCTCGAGCGTTTCTCGCTGTTCGCCGGCGCGAACCTCGACCTGACCGGTTTCACCGGCCCCGCGTGGACGCCGATCGAGAACATCTCGAACCTCGCCGGCGGCCAGAGCTACCTCTTTGCCGGCCTCGCGCTGGCCGACGTCCAGGTCACGTTCGCCAGCAAGCAGAACTTCGTGGACGAGGGCGCGATGAACCTCGACCCGTGGGGCAACTACCGGCCCGTGGGGGACGACCTGTCGTTCCGGCCGGGCACGCCCGCCGCGATCGCCTACGGCGGGAGCGACGAGGCGTGGCTCATCGATGTGCTCAGCATCTACGAGGACCGGACCGGGGCCTTCCTGTCCGTGGCCTGGGCCGACGTGCCGGTCACGGAGACGACCGTCGACGAGGCCGGGCGCACGCAGTACGCCTACGCCGGCAACGAGACGCGCGTCGTCGACGTGCGCGCCCACCTACAGCCGCTGCGGGCGCTGCCCAGGCAAGTGGTCGAGATCATTGGGGTTCCCGGCGTCGGTCTGCGGCGCCTCGACCCGGCGGTCGCCGCGGCCTTCGACGACGCGCAGCGCACGCGGGAGCAGGCCCAGGCCCAGGCCCAGCAGCAGGAGGAGGACGAGGCGCCCTACGAGGTCGACTTCGGCTCCGAGGACGTGCTCGGCGGCGGCCTGCGCTGGCGCGTCGTGCAGCGCGTGCGGCCCGATCCCGTGCTCCGCCGCGCCGAGGTGGGCTATGTCGACGACCACCGCCTCGGCAACGCCGTGGTCCGGGTGGGGCTGCAGGCGGTCACGCACCGCCAGGGGGACGCGTACGAGGTCGCCGGCGAGAGCTTCGCGCTGTTCTCGCCGAGCGACTTCCGGTCGCTCTCGTTCGGGCTCGCCTACAGCTACAACAGCCCGGACACGGCGACGTTCCTGCCCATCCCCGACGCGCACGTCTTCGGGTTCCAGGTGATGCTCGGCGCGCCCGAGGCGGCGCGGCCGCTCGTCCCGCTCGTGCGCGCCGTCGAGGACCGGCGCGGCGCCTTCGGAGGGTCGCGATGAGGCGCGCGCTCCTCGCCCTCGCGCTCGCGGGGTGCGGTTACACCACCGAGGGGCCGGTCGTGTACGACCCGAACCTCGTGAGCGCGCTCCTCGTCGAGGCCCACCTCGACCCGGGCGCGACGCGGGTCATGGACTTCCGGGAGGCCTACTCGTCGGTGCCGCGCGACGGCTTTTTGCTCGGCGAGGGCGTCGTCCTCGCGCACGGAGCCGCCGCGGACGGCACGCGGCTCGTGAACGTCGTCCTCGCGACGAGCCGCGACCGCACCGTCGGGAACGCGAGCTACGAGGCGTGGTTCCGCGTCGGGGCCGACGGGCGGGCGACGCGCCTCGCGCGCCCCGAGGACGCGCCGCCCCTGGCCTATGACCCGCGGCGCCCGGAGTCGGCGCGCGGCGCCGCGGGGGTCGACGGCGTGGCCTCGGCGGTCGTCGTCGAGTGCACGCGCGGGCACGTGACGGTCTTCGACCTCGCGGGCGACGCCCTGCGCGCGCGCCCCGGGAGCCGGGCGCTCTGCGCGGGCGCGCTCGGCCCCTCGGCGCTCCCGGACCGCGCGGTGCGGCTGACGGCGGAGGGCGCCACGTTCCGGGTCGAGGCGCTCGAGCTCGGCACCGGCGCGGTGGCCGCGGCGCGGGCACTGCCGCGTCCGGTCGACCACGCGGTGCCGCTCTGGGCCGAGGAGATCGCCGACGGGCGGTTCCTCGTCCTGGCCCGCGACCGCGACCTCACGCGCCTGTACGCGGTCGAGGGGGACGGGCCGGCGCGGTCGGTCGCGCTCGACGGCTTCGCGCTCGTCGCGGCGCGTCGGATCGGCGATCGCGTGCTGCTGACGGCGAACGACGGCGGCGCGGCGTGGTGGGACGAGGCGGGCGAGCTCACGCGGCTCGCCCGCACGGGGGACACGCTGGCCGACGTCCCCTGGCGCTTCGCGGGGACGCCGGGGGCGGCCTTCCAGCTCGCCACCGGCGTCAACCCCGAGACCGACCTCGTCAGCGTGCCCCTGGCCGCCGCCGCGCAGCTGCCCGAGGCCGACGCTCTGCGGGCGGGGGCGGCGGCGTCGACGCCCTGCGTCGGGCGGACGGCGTGTCGCGCCTTCGGCGAGAGCTATCTGCTGGCCGTGTTCGACGCCGGGCCCGCGCCGCTCGGCCTGTACGCCTTCTGGTCGTGGTCCTGGGAGCTCGCGCTGTACACGGCGCCCGTCTTCCGGGCGGAGGGGGCGGAGTGATGCGCCGCGCGCTGCTGCTGGGGCTCGCCGCCGCCGGCTGTGTCGAGGGCGTGGCGCCGGCCACCCTCGACCGGGACCTGCTCGAGGCGCGCCGCGGCGCCGCCGAGGCGGACGCGGGCGAGCCCGGGGCCGACGCCGCGCCCGCCGCCGACGCCGCGCCGCCGCCGATCGGCATGTGCGGCGGCGCGGCTTCCCACGTGGCGGACGCCCCCTGCCTGGCGTGCCTCGAGGGCGATTGCTGCGCACCCGCCGAGGCCTGTTTCGGGGGCGCCGCCTGCCTCGTGCTGATGCGCTGCGCCGCGGGTTGCGAAGACGACGCGGCGTGCCTCGACGGCTGCGTCGCCTCCGCCGGCGACGAGGCGCTCGCGGCCGCGCTCTTCCTCCGCGGCTGCTGGGCGCGCCGCTGCGCCGCCGCGTGCGCGCCCGCCGGGGCCGACCTCAACCTCGTCGGCGCGCTCGAGGGCGTGCGCGGGGCGGTCGCCGTCGACTGCACCACGGGCGACCACTGCGCCAATGCCGCGTGCGCCGACTGCAACGGTGACGGCGCCGACTTCTGCGAGGCGGGCCTGCGCACCGCCACCGACTGCGGCGCCTGCGGTCGGGTCTGCGACTGCCACCCGAGCGGTGCGTGCGAGCCCGAGGTCGTCGCCACGGGATCGGCGACCGGGCTCGCCGTCTCGGCCGCCGGCGTGGCGTGGCTGGCGAGCTCGAGCGCGGCGCCGCCCTGGCAGGGCGAGGTGCGCTGGCTGCCCTTCGGCGCTGCGGCGCCGGTGGTGGTGGCCCGGACGTTCGAGCCCGCCGAGGCGGGCGGTGTCGTGCTGACCGAGTCCGAGGTGTTCTTCGCCGGCCAGCGATCGCTCTTCCGGGCGCCGCTGCGGCCGGCGGCGAACGAGCCGCCGCAGGGCCTGCTCGCCGTGCTCGGCGGCCGCCTGCTCGGCGCCGCCGGCGGCTTCCTGTACGGCGCGGAGCGGCGGTCCGACGGGGCCTCCGTCTGGCGCTGGCCGCTGCCGGCGGCCGACGACGCCCTCAACCTCTGCCTGTCGACGGGCTTCAACGAGGGCGTCGTGGACGCTGTCGACGGCACGATCTACCTCGACCAGGGCGGCGGGCTGGTCGCCCTCCCGCCGAACGCCGCCTACGGCCCGGCGTGCCCGCAGGCGAGCCCGTTCCCCGTCGCGTCGGACACGATCGGCGGCGTGACCGCGGACGGCGGCCGCGTGGCCTGGATCGCGATCGAGGGCGCGGAGCGGCCGGTGCGGCGCCTCGACGCGGCCGGCGGCGAGCCCCGCGAGGTCGGCCGCGCCGCGCCGGCGACCCTCGCCGGCCTGCCGCACCCCCTCTTGCTGCTCGGCGACGAGGTCGTGTTCGTCGACGCGGCGCCGATCGCGGGCGACGACCACCGGCGCCACCTCGTCGCCGTCTCGTCGACGGGCGCGCGGCGCTCGCTCGCCGTCGTCGGCGAGGCGGTCGTCGCGCTGCGCGCCGACGCCACCCACGTCTATTGGGCCGACGTCTATGAGGGCGTCCGGCGGACGCCCCGCTGACATCGCGTCAGAAACGCAAGGAGATTCCGAAGAGCGGGGTCGGCGGCGGCGGCTCGGGCCAGCGCGCGCGGTAGGCGTCCCAGGCGTCGGGCAGGTGGTCCGGCTGGGTGTGGATCTTGGCCTGGCCGACGGCGAGGCTCATCGCGAAGTTGCGCAGCGCGGCGTCCGGGCGGCCGCGCACCTGCCACAGGTACGTCGCGAGGCCGGTGCCGACGGCGAGGCCGCCGAGGTGGGCGAGCCAGCCCTCGCCGAACGCTTCGCGATTCGCGGCGTCCTCGAAGACGCGCTCGGCGGCGTCGAGGCGCTCGGCGGGCGTGCCGGACAGCGCGCGCGCTTCATCGCCGGCGTGCTTCGCGGGGAACGGGATGACGAGCATCGACGTGAAGCCGATGGCGGCGCCCACCGCGCCGACGGCGAAACCGTCGCTGAGCGACGGGTCGTCGACGACCTGCGCGAGGCCGAGGCCGCCGACCGCCGCCGTCGCGAAGCCGATCGTCCAGAACCACCACCAGGTGCGCGCCGGGCCCTGCTCGGCGTCGAGCACGCGCTGGATCTCGGCGAGGCGCGCCCCCTCGCGGGTCGGGCCGGGCGCGGCGTTCGGGAGCAGCGCAACGACCGCCAGCAGCGCGCCCGTCACTTCGCGCCGCCGAGGTGGTCGACGAGGACGCCGCTCGTCTGGCGCAGGCGCTGGCTCATCAGGCGGCAGAGCTTCAAGAGCAGGGTGCCCCAGAGCTTCGGGTGGTGCTCGGCGATGCGCTCGAAGCCGAGCTGGCTGAGCGCGAGGAAGCGCGTCTCCTGGGCGGTCACGGCGGAGGCGGAGCGCGGCCACCCGTCGACGAGCGCCATCTCGCCGAGCGTCCGGTGGGGCCCCACCACGGCGATCACGCGCTCGCGCCCGAGGGAATCCGCTTTCACGACGCGGACCTCTCCGCTCACCACGATCGTCATGAACCGCTCGGTGTCGCCCTCGCGGAACAGCACGGCGCCGGGCGGCACCTTGTAGGCGGTCATGAAGCGCGCGAGGAGCTCGACGTCGCGGAATGGCATGCCGTCGACCCACATGCCGCCGTCGAGCAGGTCGGCGCGCTGCCTCGCGTCGAGCGCCTCCTCGCGGAAGCGCTCGGCAAGCGGCCTGTCGTTCACGCTGGCCCCCTCCGAAGCGGCCATCGTCCGCGATCGGCGCGCGCGACGCCAGCCTACGTGGGGGGTGGGGCGGGGCAGGCGGCGGCCTTGTCGACCACCTCGGCGAAGTCCTGGTTGCCGGCGATGGGGAAGTGCCCGGGGCTCTTGGGGTTCTTGCGGCGCAGGTCGTTGTCGAAGACGACGACGAGCTGGTCGCCGCTCACGGCGAGACCTTCGGGCTTGCCCTCGAAGTGGCGGCAGAACTCGGGCTGTCGGGGGAGGCCGTCGGGGCCGAGCATCGCCCGGGCGAGGATGCCGCTCACGCCGCGGCGCGTGTCGTCGAGCGGGGCCTCGAAGCTCCACGTCATCCAGAGCGTCTCGCCGTCGAGCGCCATCGCGCTGATGCCGTAGGGCCTGCCGTCGATGATCCAGGGCGCGCCGTCGAGGGCCGCCTGGCCGCTGGTGGAGAAAACGCGGGGCCAGCACTCGAACGCGTCGTCGCCGCGGCCCTTCTGCACGAGGCCGCGCGTCCCGAAGAGCAGGCGCTCGCCCTGGCACGCGAAGCCCTCGACGGTCACGTACTCGACCGGCGACGGCAGCGCCGCGTCGAGCGCCGCGCGGAACAGCGAGCTGTCGACCGGCACCAGCTCGGGGCAGCCGGCGCCGGGATCGGCGCACGCCCACAGGTTGCGGCTGATCGCCTCCCACAAGAGGAGGCCGCCCGCGGGCGCCGGCGCGACCTCCTCCCACTTGGTGCGGTCGAGCCCCGTCCGCAGTTGCCACGACTTGCGCGGCTGGTTGATGCCGGGCCGTAGCGGGAGGGCGTAGGCGGCGATCCAGCCGTCGCGGTCGTTGGCCACCCAGAGCTCGTCTTCGAGGGTGGCGGCGCCGCTCGGCTCCCACCGATCGACGCCGGGGGGCGCCTCGAGGACGAAACCGGGCACGGGCGGCGCGGTCGGCGTCCGTTCGACGCGCGAGGCGCTGCAGCCGGCCAGCAGCGCGACGAAGGGCGTGACCTGGCGCATGCCCACCTCCGATCCTGCGGGGGATGATGCGCGCCGTGGCTTCTACAGGCAAGACGTCCAATGTTCTCGCGGGGTTGCGACGGCGGGGCGACGGGGACACCATGGGCGGATGGCACTGCTCGGTCTCGACATCGGCGGCACCAAGATCGGCGTCTGTCTCGGCGAACCCGACGGGCGCGTCCTCGCCCACGACCGGCTGCCCGTCGACCCGCTCGCCGCGCCCGAGGTCGTCCTCGAGGCGGCGCTGGCCCGGCTCGACGGCCTGCGGGGCGACGCGGTCGTCTCGGGCATCGGCTGCGCGTGCCCCGGTCCGATGTCCTCGGCGGAGGGCCGCTTCCTCGACCCGCCCAACCTGCCGAGGTGGCACGGCTTTCGCCTGCGCGACTTTCTCGCGGCGCGGACCGGCCTGCCGGTGGCGATGGTGAACGACGCCAACGCCAGCGTCGTGGCCGAGGTGTGGTGGGGCGCGGCGCGTGGGGCCTGCACGGCGGTGTTCCTCACGATGAGCACCGGCATGGGCGCCGGCCTGTGGATCGACGGGCGCCTCTTCGAGGGGCCGGACGACCTCGCCGGCGAGATCGGGCACATCCGGCTCGACCCGGACGGCCCGGTGGGCTTCGGCAAGCGCGGCAGCGTCGAGGGCTACCTCAGCGGCCCGGGCATGGCGCAGCTGGCGCGCGCCGAGGCGCTTGTCGCGCTTCAGGTGGGCGAGGCGACGGGGCTCCTCGACGACGGCGCCGTGCGGCCGGACCTCGACGCCGAGGTGCTCTGCCGGCTCGCGGCAGCCGGGGACGCGGCGGCGCTGCGGGCCGTCGGACGCTCGGCGGACGCGCTCGGCCGGCTCGCGGCGATGCTCACCGACCTGCTCAACCCGGACGTGTTCGTGCTGGGGACGATCGGGGCCGCGTGGCCCGACCTCTTCATTCCGCGGGCGGAGGCGGTGCGGGCGCGGGAGGCGATCCCGCGGGCTGCGCGACGGGCGCGTCTGGTGCCTTCGACGCTGGGTCCGCGGCGGGGGGATCTGGCCGCGCTGGCGGCGGCGGTGCGGGCGCGGCCGTGAGCACCGCCCCGCACTCCGCGGGGAGCTTGCGCTTCGTGGGGTGCGTCTTCGGCGGCGGCACCTCGCCGGCCTTGATGCGCGCCTCGACGGCGGCCCGGGTGAACCACCTCTCCTCGCCACACCCGTCGCCGGCCGCGAACGGCGCCTGCGGCTTGCAGTGCCGGTCGCCCTCGGGGCAGCCGAGCCGCACGTGGAAATGGTGCGTGTGCGCCCACCAGGGCCGCACCTTCCCGAGCCACGCGCGGTCGCCCTCGACCGTCTCGCACAGGTGCCGCTTGATCACGTAATTGACGAAGATGCGCTCCACGCCGGGCTGCGACGCCGCGATGCGCAGGACCGTCGCGTACTCCGGCCGCCACTCGCCGGTGATCGTCTCCGCCTCGTCGTCGACGAGGTCCGGGAAGTCGCCCTCCACGAGCGCGTCGAGCGGGCGCCCGGCCTTCGGCTGGCCGAAGAAGACGTCCATGTCGAGGCCGATCTGGTGGCTCGAGTGCCCGTTCGGCATCGGGCCGCCGCGCGGCTGGGACACGTCGCCGACGTGGCGGCGCGCGAGGCCGGCGCCGTGGACGGCCTCGCTGAACTTCCCGAGGAAGTCCGCGAGGTTCGGGTGGCCGAAGAAGCGGCGGCGCTGGCGGCGCACCACGGTGTGGCCGGGCCCGTCGAGGGCGAGGGCCACGCCGCCGCGCAGGCAGCCGTTGGCGTAGCTGCCGATCGAGGCGGGGCGGCCCCTGGACGGGTCCTTCGCTTCGGCCCACGGGGTCTCGGCCGCTTCGGCCACGCCGGCGAAAAGGAGGAGCAGGGCGAGTCTGCGCATCGACACCCATGGTGCGGCCGGCGCGGAATTCTGCAACCATGCGCGCGCGGAAGGGGGGGACGATGCGCAAGCTGCTGTACGCGACGGCGTTGCTCGCGGGGTGCGCCGCCGAGGACGCGACCGACGACGGGGCGCCGCCCGCGGAGAAGGCGTCGGTGGCCGAGGCCGCCGAGCACGGCAAGGCCGACTGGTCGCTCGACCCGTGCGCGCACCACGGCTGGTACGGCGACGGCGAGTGCGACTGGTTCTGCCCGCGGCGCGACGCCGACTGCGACGCCGCCCCGCTCGGACCGAATCCCGTCGGCGCCGCGACGCGCTTCCCGATCGTGCTCGCCCACGGCTTCGACGCCAGCCCCACGAACCGCTGGGGCTTCTTCGGCGTCGCCGGGGCCCTCGAAGACGACGGCCACGACGTCTACGTGGCGACGGTCCCGCCCTACAACCGCGTGGCCGTCCGCGCGGGGTACCTGGCGCGCGCCGTCGACGAGGCGCTCGCGCAGAGCGGCGCCGACAAGGTGAACATCGTCGCGCACTCGATGGGGGGCCTCGACGCCCGCTACCTCGTCAGCACGCTGGGCTACGGCGACCGCGTCGCCTCGCTGACGACGATCTCGAGCCCGCACCGCGGCTCCGCCGTCGCCGACGCGGCGCTGAAGGTGCTGCCGGGCTTTGCCGACCCGCTCGTCGACAAGCTCGGCGAGCTGTGGGGCACGACGTTCAGCGAGCTGGCCGAGGGCAACACGGACGTCGCCGGCGCGCTGACGGATCTGTCCGTCGCGGCCTCGGCGGCGTTCAACGCGGCGAACAAGGACGTCGCGGGCGTGTACTACCAGTCGTGGGCGGGTGTGAGCAGCGCCTTCGGCCTCGTCAAGGACGCCGCCTGGGCCGCGTGCGAGGGCAGGGAGCTCCGCCACCGGGGCACCGCCGACCGTCTGCACGCCACGCTGCTGCCGATGGCCGTGCTCATGGGCTCGCGCGGCAACGATGGGATGGCCACCGTCGAGAGCGCGAAGCTCGGCCGGTTCCGCGGCTGCTTCCCCGGCGACCACCTCGACGAGGTCGGCCAGCCGAAGCGCTCCGGGCCCGACCGCGACACCGGCTTCGACCACGTGCGCTTCTACCGCAACCTCGCCTTCGACCTCGCCGCCCAGGGCCACTGACGTCGTCGTGTCTCCGTCCGGCGGTGGCGGCGCCCGGTTCGGAGCCCCCGTCACTCGGGCGGCTGGAACATGCCTTCGTAGAACTGACGGATGGGCGGCGGCTCGCCGCCGAGCAGGCCGCCGAGGCCGCCCGCGAACGTGGCGAGCACGCCGCCGTCGGGGCACTCGGCGTCTTCGGCGGGCGGCGGTGCCGGCGCGGCGGACACGCCGGCGAGGGCCAGGCGCTCGCGCGGCCAGACGAGCACGGTGCCGTCCTCGAAGCCGGCGGCGAGGCGCGCCCCGTCGGGGGACGTCGCGACCGACCAGGCGCCCGGCGTGTCGGCGCCCCGCACGCGGCCCGTGGCCGGCTCCCAGAGGCGCAGACCCGCGTCGGTGGCCGCCCACACGCCCTCCGGCGTGAACGCGAGCGCGCGGACGTCGGCCCCGGCGAGGCGCACGGCCGGGCCGGGCGCCCCGTCCGCGACCGCGTACAGGCGCACGTCGCCCTCGCCCGTGGCGACCGCCACCGCGGCCTCGTCCGGCGAGAAGGCCGAGGCGGTCAGCCCGGTGCACCCGGCGGCGCGGCGCGTCCAGCGGATCGCCGTCGGCTCGGCCAGCGAGGCCTCCGCGCCGTCGCGCAGCAGCGCCCGGCGGCCGCTCGGGGCGATGGTGCCGTATACGTTCAGCTCCTCGAGCTCGAGCGACCACCGGAACCGGCCGGCCTCGGCGTCGAGCGCGTGCAGGCCGCGGCCGGCGATCAGGAGCGGCGGTCCGCCGTCGGGCGGGACGTGCAGCGCGCGCAGGAGCGGGGTCCCGTAGGCGTCCGGCGGCACGGCCACCGACCGCCGCCGCGCGCCGTCGAAGCCCCACCACTCGAGGCGCCCGCCGGCGGCGGTGCCCACCACGACGCCGTCCGGCGTCGGCGCGAACACCGGATCGCCGCCCTCGAGCCACGGCAGGTGCCGCAGCAGGGCGCCGGAGCGTGCGTCCCACACGGCGACGGTCCCGTCGAGGGCGCCCGCCGTCACGAGCCGCGCCCCGTCGGGCGTGAAGGCGAGGCGCTCCACGCGCCCGCCGTGACCCACGCCGAGGTCCTGTGCGGCACCGTCCGGCAGCGTCCAGCGGTGCACGCGCCCGTCGTTGCCGCCCGCCGCGAGCAGGCGCCCGTCCGGCGAGAAGGCGATGGCGCGCACGTAGGTCCGCAGGCCGGGCAGCTCGCGCGGCGCCCCCCCGCCCTCGAGATCCCACAACAGCAAGCGGTCCCCGGCCTCGCCGGCGAGCCAGTGGCCGTCGGGCGAGAACGCCAGGTCGTGGGGGTAGTCGCGCGGCAGCGGGAGCGTGCGCTCGCGGCGGCCGGTCTCGAGCGACCAGAGCTCGAGGCCCCCGCGCCCCCGGACGACGAGGCGGCGCCCCGCGCCGTCGACGGCGAACGCCGGCTGCTCGGCATGGAGCGCGTGGGCGCGCCGCCGCGTCTTCGCGTCGAAGAGCACCACCTGTGGCCCGCGCGCGGCGGCGATCCACGGGCCGGCGAACGCCACGTCGCCGAAACCATTGGCGTTTTCGAGCTCGCCGAGCGCGCGACCCGTCCGCGCGTCGTGGAGGCGCGCCGGGCCCTCGCGGCACGTCGTGGCCACGAGCGCGCCGTCGGGCGAGAGCGCGGCGCGCTCCACGCAGCCGCTGAGGGTCACGGGCGCGGCGTCGCGCGCGAGATCGATCAGCGCCGCGGGGCGGTCATCGCCGTCCGCGAGGACGACGCGACCGTCGGGCGACGCGCCCGCGATCCACAGCTCGCCGGCGGGCGGCACGTGGCGCAGGCGCTCGCCCGAGGCCGCGTCGAACGCGACGATGCCCCCCTCCTGCGAGGCCACCACGATCTCGGCGCCGCGGAAGACGATCGCGTCGACGCTGCCCTCCGTGCGCCAGCGCAACGTGCCGAGGCGCAGCGCCTCAGGCGCGGTCTCGATCGCGGCGGGCAGGGCGCAGGCCGCCAGCAGCGCCGCGAGGCAGAGCCCCGGGGCGCGCCTCATCGCCTGGGGACCGCGAGCACGGCCGGCGGCTTGCGCACGAGCCAGGTGGACCGCTCGCGGACCTGCTGCGGCAGGACGGCGGCGATCCATCGGTACGCGGTCGGGCTGATCGGGCGCTTGACGAGCTTCTCGTCGACGTAACGCTCGAAGTCCACCGTGCGCACGCGCCCCATGTTCAGCGCGTTGAAGAGCACCTGCACGTCGGTGTGCGCCGGATCGACCCGCTCGCTCGCCTCGGGACGGTGGAACTCGGGCGCGGGGAAGCCGGCGAGCACCGTCACGTTGGCCGGCGGCGCGCACCCGTTCAGGACGTACATCTCGTCGTACGAGTAGGGGTCGGTGGCGAAGATCTCGTCCGGATGCGCGGCGGCATGGGCCAGGAGCTCGCGCGAGATCTCCACGTTCTGCCCCCACGGCCCCGAAGCCAGGAGCACGAGCGGCATCGGCAGCACGAGCGCGCCCAGGAAGGCGGCGCGCATCCTCCCGTCGCGGATGCCCCGGAACACGTGCACCGCCAGCAGGACCGCCGGCAGCACGAGCGCGTGCCAGTAGCGCGTCTGGTGGTCCAGCGGCGCGTAGGCGAGCGGGTGCTGCGTGCCGAAGCTGAGCCACCCCCAGGCGATCAGCACCGTGCACACGAGGAAGCGGGCCGGCGGCGGCATGCGACGCCACCGGGCGAGCGCCACCAGCACCGGAAGGCTCAGGAAGAACGCCCAGTCCTTCGAGAAGAAGAACGTCATGAACGGCCACGTGAACCACTCCGGGTTCCACGAGCCGTCGGCCAGCCGCGGCGCGACCACGTACTGCTGGATCTCGAGGTGCGTCGACTTCACGAGCTCGAGGTGCAGCAGCGGGTTGCCGGTGGTGACCCACATCACGCCCGTCTCGAGCGCGAGCGACGTCACGCCGGCGACGGCGAGCACCACGGCGGCCTCGCGCCAGCGCTGGCGCGGCCGGTCGTGCACCGCCCAGGCGAGCGCCACCGGCCCGACGTAGAAGAGCGTCGCCAGGTGCGCGTACACCGCGAAGCCGAGGGCCACCCCGGCGCCGAGCAGCGCGCGGCGGCCCTGCCCGGCCACGAGCAGCGCCGTCCCGATGGCCGCGAACGCGGCGCCGAGCGGGTTCGCCATCGGATCGGAGGCGCGGATGACGTCGCCGGCCATCGTCGCCACGAACAGCGCCGCCAACACCGCCGCCCCATCGCCGTACAGCCGGCGCGCCGCCCACGCCGCTGCGCCGGCGATCAGCAGCGACGCCAACATCGTCGGCAGCGCGAACACCCACTCGCCGAAGCCGAACGCCGCGTGCGACAGCCACAGCAGGCCGTTGAAGAGGACGCGCGCCTCCCACACGTCCGCCGGCGCGCGCGGGTGCACCGCCCAGTTGACGTGGTAGAGGTCGTCATACCCCCACAGGCCCTCGAAGAAGACCGCGCGCAGCACGATCCACACGACGAACGCGCCGCCGAGCTTCGCCGCGAGGCGCGGATCGCGGCGTGGCGCGGGCGCATCGTCGGCCGTCGCGCCGGACGCCGTTGCGGTGCGGTCGGGGGCGTGGTTCATGGTCGCTCTCCACGGTCGCGTCGTTCGCCGCCCCGGAGGTTCGCACGCAGCGCCGCGAAGTCCACAACGCTGCGCTCCACGTCTCGTGTCCCGGCCTCGGGGCCACGCCGCTCTCGAACCAGGGTCGACTGGATGAGGCGCGGGGCGTGCGGGCCTCGATGGCGCCTCCCGTGCGTGATGCTGCGAATCTGAACAAAATCCACGAATCGTGGCACGGATGTCGAGAGCGTCCGCGGATTCCCGCCGTCACCTCGGTGGCATGTTTCCCGCAATCTACTCGGAGCAGCAACCCCGGAGGTCCCCGATGTTCCGCAGCGTCCTCGCCCTCGTCCTCTTCGCCGCCACGACCGCCCACGCCGATCCGATCGTCCGCACGCTCGCCGTCGGCACCGAGGTCGCCGACCGCGCCCTGGTCGGCGCCGGCGAGCGGTTCCCCGCCGACGTCGGCCGGCTCTACGCGCACCTCACGCTCGCCAACGACGGCCCGCCCGCGCCGGTGACCGTCGTGTGGCTGCGCGACGGCACGGAAGTGCACCGCATCGACGTCACCGCCGGCACGGCCCCGCGCTGGCGCACGTGGGCCCACAAGCGCATCGCGGCCGCCGACGCCGGCGAGTGGCGCGTCGAGGTCCGCGACGCCGCCGGCGCCGTCCTCGCCGGCACGAACTTCGCCGTCGCCCCCGCCGCCCCCGGCGTCTAAGTTGCTAACCGCAGCGCGTGAACCGCACGGTGTAGACGAGGTCGCCGCCCTCGAGCCCGCGCACGGTGACGCGCACCACGCGGCCGTCCGACCAGAGTTGGCCCGGCGGATCGAACGCCCACGTGGGCGCGAAGCCGCCGTAGCCGCCCGGCAGCGCCTCGCCGGGGAGCGCCTGCTCCGCGCCCCCGTCGACCTGGAGGGCGAACGACACCTCGCCCGCCGGCCGGCGGCGCAAGGCCACGAACGACCAGCGGCCGCGCGCCGCCTCGACGGGCACATAGCCGGGCGGCGGCCAGGCGACGAACTCCGCGTCGCTGCTGCCGGACATGTCGAACGTGTACATGCAGCTGAACGGCGGCTTGTGGCCGAAGGCGGTGGCGCCGAGGGTGGCCCCGAGCACCCAGCGGCGGTGCCCGAGGCTCGGCACGCCGCCGTCGTCCACGTACAGGTCCACCGAGTCGGCCAGCCCGGTGCCCATGGCGAGGTTGCTGCTGCCGGCGCCCGCGGCGCCCTCGGCGCTGTAGCACGGCCTGTCGGGCGGCGGGCTGTGGCTCAGGGTGCCGAGGCCGTGCAGCGTCACCGCGCAGGCCTGCTCCTGGACGAGCGCGCGCGCCTCGATGACCGCCGGCGGCATGCCGGCGAGCCAGCGGTAGAGGTTCGTGCGGCGCAGCGCGTTCTCCTGCGCCGCCGCAGGCACCGCGCCCGGATCGCACGCGCTGCCGTCGCCCGGCGTCCACTCGGGGCCGACGCGCTGGTGGTCGGCGCGCCACCGGCCGCACACCTCGTCCCGCGTCCGCGCCTCGAGCGGGCCCATCGGCTCGGGGGCGCAACCGGCGCCCTGCGCGACGAAGCCCGGCAGGCACGCGCACTCGCCGCCGTCGCAGGCGGCGTTCGGCCCGCAGTCGACGCCCGTGCACGGATCGGCGGGGGGGGCGGGCGGGGAGCAGCGCTGCGCCGGATCGGGGTCCGGGAAGAAGCCCGCCCGGCAGCGGCAACCGTCCTCGGCGCACGTGGCGTTCGCGCCGCAGCCGCCGGGGCAGGCCTCGGGCGGGGGCGCGTCCGCGTCGGGCGAGGGCGCGTCCGCGTCGGGCGAGGGCGTGTCCGCGTCGGGCGCGGTCCCATCGGTCGCCGCGACGTCCCCGTCGGCCTCGACGGCCCCGCCGTCGAGCGTGGCCCCGCGGCGCCCGCCCTCGAGGACCCCCGCGTCGCACGCGCCCAGCGAAATCGTCGTCAGGACGAGGAGTTGCCGTCGCATCCGCTCATCCTGGCACGAAACGCGGGCACGGATCGCCCATCCTCGCGAACGTGCGCGATCGCGTCGCGAACGATGTGGGTCACGTGGTGGTCGTCCAGGCCGTAGAAGACCTGCTTGCCGCGGCGCTCGCCGCGCACCAGGCCGGCGTCGCGCAGCGCGCGCAGCTGGTGCGACATCGACGACTGCGAGGTGCCGCACAGCGCGGTCAGCTCGGAGACGCAGCGCTCGCCATCGGCCAGGGCCAGCAGCACGACGAGCCGGTCCGGGTGGGCGATCGCACGGAAGAAGGCGAGCGCCTGGTCCCGCACGACGGGATCGAGGACGTCAGCGCGAGTGTCCATGCCCGGCGACCGTGGCGAAGGGGGTGCAGCCGCGCTGCGGACAGCGCGCGGCGTTGGCCGGCTCGTCGAACTGCAGCGTCGAGTGGTGCACGTGCAGGCGTTCGCGCAGCACCGCCTCGGCGAGGCCGAGCACCTCGAACATCGGCGCGCCGCCGTCGGTGACGAGGTGGGCGGTCACGGTGGCGTGGCCCGTCCGCAGGGTGCGCACGTGGATGTCGTGCACCTCGACCACATGCGGCACGGAGCGCAGCGCGTCGGCGACCACGTGCGTGTCGAGCCCCGCCGGCGCGAAGTCCATCAGCACGCGCGTCGAGTCGCGCAGGATGGCCCAGGTCGACCAGAGCACGAGCACGCCGATGAAGATCGAGATGACGGCGTCGGCCTGGAGCCAGCCGGTCAGCATGACGATCGCCGCGGCGACCATCGCCCCGAGCGAGCCGAGCGCGTCGGCCAGCATGTGCGCCAGGGCCGCCCGGATGTTGATGTTGTCGCGGTCGGTCCGCCAGAGGAACCAGGCGCTGCCGAGGTTGACGGCGAGGCCGACGCCGCCGACCGCGAGGACCAGCCCGGCCGCGAAGGGCGGGGGCGCGCTGAGGAGGCGCTCGATCGCCTCCTTGAAGATGAAGACGCAGGCGACGACGAGCGCCACCGCGTTGAGGAAGGCGCCGAGCACCTCGGCGCGGACGAAGCCGTAGCTCGCGCCCGGCGTGGCCGGCCGCGCCGAGAGGTGGGCGGCCACGAACGCCAGCGCGAGGGCGCCGACGTCGCTCAGCATATGGGCGGCGTCGGAGAGCAGGGCCAGCGACCCGCTCCAGAAGCCGACGACGACCTCGACGACCAGCAACACGCCGTTCAGCCCCAGCGACCAGAGCAGCGCGCGCCGCGAGCTCTTGCCCGGATCGTGCGCGTGGTGGGCGTGTTCGCCGTGGTCGTCGTGCCGGTGGTGATGGTGGTGGTGGCCCATGGACGTTTATATGAAGACGATTTCATATGATGTCAAACGGTCGCCGCCGTGAGAACATCGGGGCATGTCGACCTGGGTCAGCATCGACGGGGTCGTCGCGCCGGGAGCCGAAGCCCGCATCTCGGTGTTCGACCGCGGTTTTCTGTACGGCGACTCGGTCTACGAGGTGCTGCGCACGGTGGAGCGCCGGCCGCTGTTCTGGGCCGACCACGTGGCGCGCCTGTGGACGTCGGCCGCGCTCCTCGAGTTCCACCTCGACTTCGGCCCCGACGACCTGCTCGCCGAGGTGCGGGCGACGCTGGCGCGCGTGGCCGAGGGCGAGTCCAGCATCCGCGTCGTGGTCACGCGTGGCACCGGTCCGCTCAGCCCCGATCCGGCCCTCGCCGGCACGCCCACGCGGGTGGTCATCGTGCAGCCGCTGAAGCTGCCGGGCGCCGAGCTGGTGGGCAGCGGCTGCACGCTCGTGACCTTCGCCATCGGCGGGCGCGGCGAGGGCGGCGTCGATCCGCGCGTCAAGTCGGGCAGCAACGTCCAGGCGGTGCTCGCCGCGGCGCGCGCCCACGCCGCCGGCGCCTACGAGGCGCTGCGCGTCGACGTGCACGGCCGCGTCTTCGAGGGCGCGAGCTCGACCTTCTTCCTCGTCTGCGACGGCGCGCTGCTCACGCCGCCGCTCGGCGCCGGCATCCTCGAGGGCATCACGCGCCGCAAGGTGCTGCGGCTCGCCGCCGAGGCGCTCCTCCCCACGCGCGAGGCCGAGGTCCACCTCGCCGACTTCGCGCACGCCCAGGAGGCCTTCATCACCAGC
Source organism: Myxococcota bacterium (assembly GCA_963169045.1). Lineage (GTDB taxonomy): Bacteria > Myxococcota_A > Bradymonadia > UBA7976 > UBA1532 > CAUJDF01. Next base: position 14,725 of record CAUJDF010000046.1, on the reverse strand, counting down.
TCGACCCGCGGGATCGTGCCGGTGCGGCGCGTCGACGACCATGTCTTCGGCCCGCCCGGCCCGGTGACGCAGCGCCTGCTCGCCGGCTACGCCGACCTCATCCGCACGTCCGTCGTCTGATTCCGACGGCGCGGCGCTCCGTCAGGACGGGGCGACGGCCCCGAACGGATGGCGGTCAATCGGCCGCCGGCGACCGGAGGCGGTCGATGTCGGCCTCCCAGTGGCGGCCGTCGAACGGCTCGACGCGGAAGCGCGACTGCACGTCGCCGTCGAGGCAGCGCAGGTTGACGCTGAAGCCGTCGGGGTGGGAGCGCGGCACGTAGAACGAGTGGATGCCGCACGTCCTGCAGAAGTGGTGCTTCGCCGTGCCGGTGTTGAACGTGTAGGTGGTCAGTGCGTCGGCGCCGGAGAGCAGCTCGAACCGCTCGCGCGGCACGATGACGTGCAGGTAGCCCTTCTTCGTGCAGATCGAGCAGTTGCAGTCGCTCGCCATGTGCTCGTCGACGCGCACGCGGTAGCGGACCGCGCCGCAGTGGCAGCCGCCTTCGTAGACGTTCATTTCTTCTCCTCGAGCAGGCCGAGCGCCTCGCGGATGGCGCGCCGCAGGAACGCGAAGACCTCGGCGCCGTGGGCGCGTTCGAGGGCGTCGCGCGCCGCCGGATCGCGCAGGTCGCCGAGCGCGCGGATGGCCGCCTGGCGCACCTTGAAGTCGGGATGCCGCAGCCACGCTTCGAGGCGCTCGCGGGCCTGGCGCTTGCGCGCCTTGTCGTCTAGGGCGCGGGCGACGCGCGCGAGGCCGCCGATCGCCGCGGCCCGCAGGCCGTCGGTTCGGCCGTGCTCGACGCGCTCGACGAACAGGTCGAGCGTGTCGGCGGTCTCGTGGGCGGCGAGCGCCCCGAGCGCCGCGGCGGCGACGCTGTCGCGCGGCGAGACGTCGTCGAGGTGCGCCTGGATGACCTGGCGCGCCGCCTCGGTCCGGATCTTGCCGAGCGCCGCGAGCAGCGCGCACCGGACGCGGTGGCGGCCCTCGGCGCGCAGCAGCGCCGCGAGCGTCTCGACGAGCGCCGGATCGCCGCCCGTGCCGAGCGCGTCGGCGGCCGCCGCGGATACCCGGAAGGACGCGTCGTCCGTCACCGCCCGCAGCAGCGCGGCGCGCGCGGCGTCGCTGCGGTGCTCGCCGAGCGCGCGCGCCGCCTCCTGCCGCACCGGTTCCGCCGCGTCGCCCGCGAGCGCCGCCGCGAGCGCCGCCGTGTTCGCCTCCGCCCCGCGCCGCGCGAGCACGCGCGCAGTCCGCATCCGCAACGCCACGGGACCATTGGCGAATCTCGCGCGCAGCGCCGCGTCCGTCTCCGCGTCCTCGTCGATTTCGACGAGGCAGTGCTGGTCCGGATCGAGCGCCACCCACGCCGGCGGCGAGCCCAGCGGCACCGCGAGCACCCGCGTCCCCGGCGCCAGGCGCACCCGCCAGCGGTGGTCGCCCGCGGCCAGCGTCAGCAGCAGCGTCTGGGCGCCCTCGTCGGTCCGCGTCAGCGTGACCTCGAGGCCGGCCCGGCGGTCCCACGTCCACCGCACCTGCACCTTCGCGTGGGCGTCCCCCTCGACGAACTGCTCGAAGAAATCGGTGAGGTCCTCGCCGCTCGCGTCCTCGAACGTGCGGCGGAGGTCCGCCGTCTCCGCCGCCCTCCCGGCCATGTCGCGCACATAGGCGCGCAGCCCACGGAAGAACGCCTCGTCCCCGATCTGGTCCCGCAGCGTGTGCAGCACCAGGCAGCCCTTCTCGTACGCGTGGCGGTCGAAGAGCACGTACGGGTGCGCGAATCGCCGTGTCACGACCGGCCGCGCGTACCGCGTGCGCGCCTCCTCGAAATACCCGTCGCGCTCGATCTGCAGGCGCCGCGCGAAGTCCTCCGGGCCGTCCAGCGCCTCCATGCACAGGATCTCGGCGTAGGTGGCGAACGACTCGTTCAGCCAGATGTGCGTCCACCCGCGGGGGGCGATGAGATCGCCGAACCACTGGTGCGCGAGCTCGTGCGCGAACAGGCGCTCCACGTCCTCCTGGTGGCGGTGCTCGCCGGCCACCAGGATCGTGTCGGTGAGGCTGGTGAGGGTGGTGTTCTCCATCCCGCCCCACATGAACGCCTGCAGGAACGTGTGGCCGTAGCGCGGATACGGATACGGCCTGCCGGTGAGCCCGGCGAAGAACGTCATCATCTGCGGCATGCGCTCGAACAGCGTGCGCGCGTCGGACTCGCGCCCCTTCGGCACATAGTGGAACAGCGGCACCGGCCCGCGCCGATCCGCCACCTCGACCACCTGGTCCACCACGAGCGTGAGCAGGTACAACGCGTGCGGCGTCTCGTGCTTCCAGTGGAACCGCCGACGGCCGCGCCCCGCCCGCACGTTGAACGCGGCGGGCTCCCCGTTCGACAGCGCGAAGAAGCCCTCGGGCACCGTCGCCTCGACCTCGGTCGTGACCAGGGCGTGCGGCTGGTCGAAGCACGGAAACCAGTGGTGGTGGTCCTCCATGGCGCCCTGCGTCCAGATCTGCGGCCGCCGCTCGGGGTGGAGCGCGTCGGGCCGCATGAAGAACAGGCCCAGCGTCGGGCGCGCCTCGTACACGACGGCGAACGTCACCTCCTCGCCGGCGGCGAGCGGCCGCGGCAGGTGCACGTCGAGGCCGGCGGCGTGGGCGGTGAAGCGCGCCTTCGTGTCGCCCACCTCGACCGACTGGATGGTCATGTCGGCGGCGTCGAGCGGCAGCGTCTCGAGGCCGTCGTGGCGGGCGCGCACGGTGTGGACCACCCGCCCGCGGACGAGCGTCTCGGCCGGATCGAGGCGCACCTCGAGTCGCACGTGTTGCGGCACGACGGGCAGCGGCCGGCGCCGCTCGTCGCGGGCCGCCGGCTCGTCGAACACGTGGGGCGGGCAGGGGAGGGCGAGCTCGCGCACCTGGAATCTCCCTCGACGATCGGAGTCTAATCCGGGCCATCCTGACCCGGGGCGTCCCTCCGGTGGAAGATTGGGACACCGGTCGGGTGTTCGCGCGTACCGAAGGTGCGGGAGGGTACCTGAAGTGGCGACGATCGGATCCGCGACGAGCACGACTCGCGTGAGCACCACGGTGGAGCTCCGGTGCGCCGACGAAGGGCTGCGCGAGGGGGTCGCCGCGTGTCTCGCGGCGATCGACGCGCGCGACCCGTTCGTGGTGCCGGTCGACGCCGACGCGCTGCTCGACGGGAGCGTCGTCGCGGCCCTGGCCAGCGGCGAGGTCCTCGGCCTCGGCTGGCTCACGCCGACGGCGGAGGGCGCGGCCATCGAGGTGCGCGTGCGGCCCGGCGCGCGGAAGCAGGGGCTGGGGCGGGCGCTGTTCGAGCGGCTCGCGGCCGGGCAGGCGACGCTCGTCGCGAGCTGCGACGCCGCGCACCGCAGCGTGCGCCGCTTCCTCGAGCGCCGCGCGTTCGAGCTGCTCGGCATCTGCTTCCACCAACGGTGGGACGGCGAGACGGGCGACGTGCCGCCGGCGTTCCGCGCCGCCGAGCTCCGCGACGAGCCCGACGCCTTCCTCGCCATCGAGCGGCTCATCGCCTTCGCGCCCGGCGCCTGGCCGCGCCCAACGGTCACGCCGGCCCACCTGTGCGGTCCGGGCGCCTTCGCGCGCGGCGCCTTCGTCGACGGCGAGCCCGCGGGCATCGTCGTCGGGCACCGCGACGCCGACGCGCTCGCCGTCGACGGCCTCAGCGTCCCGCGGGGTTACCGCGGGCGCGGCGTCGGCCGCGGCCTGCTCTGCGACGTGATGCGCCGCGCCGCCGGCGAGGGCCTCGGCGTCACGCTGCGCGTCAGCCAGCTCGACGAGGACACGCTCGCCTGGACGCAGGCGCTCGGCTTCTGGACCTACCGCACGTGGGCCTGGTACCGGCGCGACGTGGCCTGATCAGGGCAGCAGGTCGGCGACTTTCCAACGCAGGTCGAGGCCGGGGGGCGTGATTTCGTCCTCGGGACCGAGGATGCGGACGAGCGCGTAGTCGCCGTTCGGCTGCGGCCCCTCGTGCAGCTGGATGCGGCGGCCGACCACGTCGATCAGCCAGTACACCGGGACGCCGGCGCGGGCGTAGAGCGCCGCCTTCGCGCGGTCGAGGCGGAGAGACGTGCGCGCGACCTCGACGAGGAGCACCGTCTCGTCGCCGCGCGGGTGGCGCTCGGCGAAGACACGAGCATCCCCGCGGACGATGGCGACGTCGGGCTCGGGCATCGAGTGCTCGTCCGCGATGATCGGCGCGGCAATGCGAACGACGTAGTCGTCCCCGTATGCTCGGACACAGCGTCCGGTGAGCACGGAGGACAGATGGGCGTGCTGCGGTCCCTGCGGCGACATGACGACCAGCTCCCCCTCGAGCAGCTCGAAATGCTCGTCTTCGCGCAGGATGCCCGCCTCCACCAGCGCGAGCACCTCGTCGACCGTCCACTTCCGCGTCTCATAGTCGGAATGCGCGAGCATCGCTTGGACCTCCGGGCGTCGCTCACAGGATAACACGCGGTCTCAGGAGGGCGCGTCCCGGGCCACCCGGAAGCCGATCGTCGGCAGGACCTGGTCCACGGGCTGACTGAAGCGGCTCGCCGCCCGGCACTCCGTCGGCCCGCTCGCCCAGTTGCCGCCCTTCACCACGCGCTGCGTCCGGCCCTCGTCGAGCCAGGTGCGCGTCCACTCCGTCACGCCGCCGGCCAGGTCCACCACGCCGTAGGGGCTCACGTCGGTCGGGAACGCCCCGCACGGCCCGCGCGACGGCGGCCCCGCGCGGCTGATGCCCATGTGGCAGAACGTCGGCTCCCAGTGGTCGCCCCAGGGGAAGAGGCGGCCGTCGGCGCCGCGCGCGGCCTTCTCCCACTCCGCCTCGTCGGGCAGGCGGTGCGGGCGCCCCGTGCGCAACGTCAGCCACTCGCAGTACGCCTCGGCGTCGTCGCAGCTCACGTTCACCACGGGCCAGTCGGGGCTCTCGCGCTCGGGCAGCGCCGGCAGGCCGTCGTCGCCGATCGGCCACACGGGCGGGCCGCCGGGGGAGCCGCGCGGCGCCGAGGCCATCGCGCGCTCGACGCCGATCTCGAGCGCCAGGTCGCGGAGGAACTCGAGGTACTCCCCGGCGCTGACCGGGCGACGCGCGATGAAGAAGTCGTCGATCTCGACCACGCGCGCCGGCTGCGCCAGCTGCGCGAGCGGGTCGCCGCCGAGCCGCGTCGGGCCGCCGACCACATGCGCGAACCCCTGGCCGACGAGCGCGTCGGGGAAGATGCGCAGCCGCAGTCGCACCTGCTCCTGGCGGCTGATGTAGACGGGGACGGCGGCGTCGGAGAGGCCGGGCGCGTGCAGCCGCAGCAGGTAGCTGCCCATGGGGATGGGGTCCTGGCGCACCGGCATCTGGCCCAGCGGTTGCGGCGTGCTCGGCGTCAGCACGCGGTCGACCAGCTGGTACTGGAGCAGCGTGCCGCTGAGGCCGCGCGGCTGCGTCTCGAGCTCGAGCCGGCCGTCGCCCTTCAGCCGCGCGGCGAAGGTGCCCTCGTCGTCGAAGACCTTCACCAGGCTCTCGTAGTGGGCCATCAGCACCGCGTCGCGCTCGCGCTCCGCCGCCTCGAAGGCGCTGTAGTACAGCTCCCGCAGCGCGTGGCGCGTGGGCGCGTGGTCGCCGTCGACGCCGAGCGCCGCGTGGTAGGCGGCGAGCGCCGCGGAGAGGTGCCGAGCCGTCGCCAGGCGCGCCGTCGTCTCGGCATCCTGCTGCTTCCACAGCTCGCGGCGCTCCTCGATCGAGGCCCACGGATCGATGCGCGCCGCCATGAGCGCCGTCTTGAGCTGCAGCTTGCGGTGCTCCTCGTAGCCGTCGTAGTACGCCGCCGCCGAAGCGGCGCCGTCGGCGACGAGGCGCGTGCGCTCGGCCTCCTTGCGGGCGCGGTCCTGCTCGCCCTCCAGGAACTCGTCGATGCGCGCGGCGATCCAGGCGGCGCCGGGCGGGCGGTCCTTGGCGCGCTTGCGCAGGCAGTGCAGGCACAGCTGCTCGATGACGTGCGGGATGGGGCGCTGCGGCGCGCGCTCGCTCGGCGGCACGAGGCGGTCGTTGACCACCGCCTCGCGCACGGCGCGCGCCGTCGACCCGTCGAACGGCGGCTCGAGCGTCAAGAGCTCGTAGAGCACGGCGCCGAGGCTGTAGATGTCGCTGTGCGGGCCGAGCTCGTCGACGCGGCCGTCGGCCTGTTCGGGCGGCATGTACTGCGGCGTGCCGGTGACCTCGCCCGCCAGCGTCGAGAAGCGGCCCTCGCCCCGGGCGCGCGTCGTCGCCACCGCCGGACCGCCGGCCGAGCCGACGACCTTGGCGAGGCCCCAGTCCATCACGGTGACCTCGCCGAACTCCCCGAGCATGATGTTGTCGGGCTTGAGGTCGCGGTGGATCACGCCCCGGCTGTGGGCGTAGGCGATGGCGCGGCAGACCTGGCCGAAGACCATCAGCAGGCGCACGGGGCCGTAGGCGCGCACGACCTCGGGTTCTTCGGCGCGCAGGTCCTCGATGACGTCGCGCAGCGTGCGGCCGTCGATGCGCCGCATCGCGAAGAAGAGGCGCCCGTCGGCGAGGCGTCCGAGCTCGTACACCGGCGGCACGTTCGGGTGCTGCAGCTGGCCCTGCACGCGCGCCTCGTCGATGAAGCGCAGGCTCAGCGCCGGGTCGTCCTGCTCGATCAGCAGCTTGAGCGCCACCGGCCGGCCGAGGTTCACATCCTCCGCCTCGAGCACCTGGCCCATGCCACCGCGGCCCAGCTCCTGGCCGAGCGCGTATTGCAGGCCCGACGCCGGCAGCGGCGGCAGGTCGGCGTCGTCCGTCTGCACGCCGGCGATCGTCGTCACGTGCGGCGGCGCCGTGTCGACCCGCTCGCTGCGCGGCGTGTCGAGGCCGAGGCGCGGCGGATCGGTGCCCGCCGTGCTCGGATCGTCCTCGTCGTCGAACAGCGCTTCGTGGGCGCCGGTGTCGTCGTTCGGATCGCCCCCGAGGTCGTCGCCGTCGTCGTCGGAGATGAGGTCGTCGTCGCCCAGCAGCGCCTCGATCTCGAGGAGCGCGGCGTCGATCTCGTCGATGTCGCCGAGCCCCGTCTCCTCGACCGAGTCGTCGGGCGCGAGCGCCTCGAGCTCGGTGGCCGTCACGGCGGAGGCGACGAAGGCGGATGGATCGACGACCACGGGCGGCGGCGCGCTGCTCGTGACGACGACCGGCACCGGCGGCGGCAGGGGGATGGCCTCCTGCGGCGCCGTCTCGCGGATGGCGGGATCCGCAGGCCTGGCCCGTCGCCCGAGGCCGGCGGCCTGGATGCCCGCCGCCGCCGCGATCTCCGCAGCGACGCCTTCGTCGACCTGCCCGGCGTCGATCGCCGCCTGGAGCAGCGTGATGTGCGCCGCCCGGCTGCGCCGCCGCAGCTGCACGAGCACGCCCAGGCGCACGCGCCCGCGCGTCTCGAGCAGATCGAAGAGGCGCCCCTCGAGCTGCTTGTCGATGCCGCCCTTGCCGCCCTTGTCCGAAAGATCGCCGCCGCTCATCGGGGAATCGTTGTACGCGCAAACGCCCCGCGGCGCCAACCCGGCGACCGGGCCGGTCACGGCAGCAGGACGAGCTTGCCGACGGTGGCGCCGGACTCGAGCGCGCGGTGCGCCTCGGCGACCGCGTCGAGCGGGAAGGTGCGCGTGGGCGGCGGCGCGAGGAGGCCGCGCTCCGCCCAGCCGAGCAGCTCGGCGAGCGCCTCGCGCAGCACGTCGGCGCGGTGGAAGAGGAAGCTCAGGTTGAACGCGTGCACGCTGCGATTCGACGTCGTCATGTCGAGCGGATCGAAGCGCGGCGTCCGCAGCCAGCCCCAGGCGAGGCGCGCGAAGCTCGGACGCCCGCCGGCGCGCGGCAGCATCGAGTGGAAGCCGTAGACGACCAGCCGGCCGCAGGGCGCCAGCGCCGCATAGCTGTCGCGCAGGGTGGCGTATCCGTTGGCGTCCAGCACGACGTCGAACGGCCCCTTCGCGCGCCACTCGCCCTTCTGGACGACCTCGACGGCGCCTTGCCGCCTCGCCGCCTCGATCTTGTGCGCGCCGCCGACCACCCCCACCGCCTCGCAGCCGAGGGCGCGCGCGATCTGCAGGAGCGCCCCGCCGACGCCGCCCGCGGCCGAGTGCACGAGCAGCCGCTCCCCCGGCCGCGCCTGCGCCAGGCGCCGCAGCGCGTACCACGCCGTCAGGTACACGGTCGGGAAACCCGCCGCCTGCAGCGGGTCCCAGCCGCGCGGCACCGGGAACACCTGGTGGCGCGGCACGACGACGTGCGTCGCATAGCCCCCGAAGCGCGTCACCGCGCAGACGGGACCCGCGGGCGCGTCGTCGCCGGCGTCGACCTCTCCGCTCACCTCGAAGCCGGGCGTGATCGGCCAGCCCACGTACTCGCGGGCCGACGCGTACAAGCCCATCCGCGTCACGCAGTCGGCGTAGTTCACGCCGATCGCCCGCACGCGCACGCGCAGCTCGCCGGGCCCCGGCGCCGGGTCCGGCCGCTCCTCGACGCGCAGCCGGTCGTAACCTCCGGCGCGCCGCACCACCACCGCCCGCATTGCCCCCCCTCTCGTTCGCGTCCGAAGTTTGCGGGACGGACGCCCTCCTCTCCATCATGCGACTCCTGATGACGCGACGGCGCCCATGCTCCATCGCGGGCGCCCGGGCGCTCGCGCTCCTGTTGGCGTTCGGGCTGGCGCCCGCGGCGGGGTCGCCGGACGCGGCTCCCGCCGAGGCGGCGGACGCCGGCACCGCCGCGGCGCCGGACGCCGCCCCGGCGCTCGAGCTGCCCGAGGCGGATCCGGCCGCGCGGGACCGGCTCGCCGCCGACGTCGCCGCGCTGCGCCAGGCCGCGCTCGGCGAGGGCACCCGGTCGCTCCGCCAGCTCTTCGACGTCGACCTGCTCGACGAGGTCGCGGTCGCGGCCCACGCGCGGCTGCTCCGGGCGCGCATCGACGAGATCGGCGCGCGCCTCGACGCGGCCGCCGCACGACCCGACGAGAGCCCGGCGCTCGCGCTCGAGATCCTGACGCTGGAGCGCGAGCGCGCGCGCCTGCGTCTGGGCGTCCTCGAGCAGCCGCGCGCGGCCCGCGAGGCGTTGCTCGCGCGCGAGACGGAGCAGCGTCGCCTTGCGCTCGCGCAGGAAGCGGCGGCGCGGGAGCGCGCCCAGGCGGAGTCGGAGCGCCAGCGCGCCGAGGAGGCCCGCCGCCTGGCGCTCGAGGCGGCGCTGGCGGCCCGCACCGAGGCCGCGCGCGCGCTGGCCGACGAGCGGGCGCGCGTCGAGGCGAAGCTGACCGCCTACGCGGAGCAGAAGGCCGCGCTGGCGACCGCCAGCGAGCAGGCCGCCGCCGCGCTGCGCCAACACCAGGACGCGCTCGCCGCGCTGCGCCGCCGCGCGGACGCCGCCGGCCCCGACGAGGCCCGGCGCCTGTACGCCGAGGCGGGCGGGCTGCTGGCCGACGCGCTCGCCGCGTTCTCCGCGGCTCTGACCGAGATCGAAGGGCCGCTGTCGCACGCGCCCTACGAGCCCACGGTCGACCCCGGCGCGGCGACGTTCTCCGATCCGGCGCTCGCGACCTCTCGCGAGTCCCTGGGCGCCGCGCTCGAGCGCGCCCGCGCGGAGCACGAGACCCTGGCGGTGCGCCTGCGCGAGACGCGGTGGACGCACGCGAGCGCCGCCGCCGAGCGCGCCTTCGACCTCAACGCGTTCCACCAAGCGCTGCTGCCCCGCCTCGCCGAGGACGACCGGGATCGTGTGCTCGGCCTGGGCCGCGACGGCGTCGCCCAGCTCCTCCGCGAGCTGCGGTTCGTGGAGCTCGCCGCGCGCTGGTACCCGCACCAGCGCCGCGCCGTCTTCGCCGCCCTCAAGCAGCGCCTCGGCGACGCGCTCTCGCTCGGCGAGACGACGGGCCGCACGCTGCAGTTCCTGCTCGTGATCGCGGCGTGGTTCGTCCTCGCCCGCCGCCGGCTGCGGCTCCTCGCCGGCCTGCGCGCCCTCGTCGCCCGCTCGCCCCACCGCGCCCTGTTCGCCGGCTGGATCGGCCTGCTCGCCGCGATCGACCGGCCCCTCCTCGCCATCGTGGGGCTGAAGCTGCTCTTCGCGGCGATCGACGCCGGGGACGCGCTGCCGGAGGCGCAGCTCCTCGAGACGCTGCTGCTGGCGTACGCCTGGTATCGCGTCGTGCTCGGCACCCTGCACCACGCCCTGACGTCGGCGGCGCGCACCCGGCGCGTCGACGTAACCGTCGCGCTGAGCCGCCGCATCCTGCGCTCGTTCGAGCTCGCCGGCGGCTACGCCTTCGCCGTCTACACCTTCACGACCCTCTCGGCGGCGCTCGTCGGCGAGGGCTACCTCTACCGGCTCGCGGTCGACTTCACGTGGCTCGGCTTCGCGGTCATCGCCGTGGTGCTGCTCGCGCGCTGGCGCGACAGCATCGAGGCCGCGTACCTGCGCATGCACCCCGGCGGCTGGCTCGCGGCGCGCATGCGGCGGGCCGGGCGCGGCCGCCTCGAGTCGTTCGGCGTCGCCACGGCGGCGCTCGGCTTCGTCGCGGTGAAGGGCGTCGGCGGCTACGTGCGCGACCTGGCGCTCCGCTTCGACCGCACACGCAGGGCATTGGCGTTCCTGTTCCGCCGGCAGCTCCAGAAGAGCGCGCAGGCGCGCGGCCACGGCTCGACCGACATCTCCGCGCTGCCGCCCGAGCTGTGCGCGATGCTCGACGAGGGCCCCGCCGGCGACCTCGCCGTCGACCACTTCCCGGGGCTCGGCGAGGCCGTCGCGCTGGTGGAGCGCTGGCGCGACGGCGGCGAGGGGGAGAGCGCCCTCGCGCTCACGGGCGAGCACGGGTGCGGCAAGTCGATGTGGATGCGGCGGCTGGCCGAGCGGGTCGCCGACGTGCCCCACGTCGAGCTCTCGATCGACGCGCGCCTCCTGCGCCCGAGAGACGTGCTCGCCTGGCTCGGCGAGGCCCTCGGCGTCGGTCCCGCCAGCACGCCGAAGGGGCTCGCCGACGCGCTCCGGGCCCGCCCGCCGGCGCTCCTGCTCGTCGAGCACGCCCACAATCTCGTGCTGCGCGCCCTCGGCGGCCTCGACGGCTACGCCGCCTTCGCCGAGGTCGTCGGCCGCACGGCCGGTCACCACTTCTGGGTCTGCGCGTTCGCCACCTACCCCCACGCTTACGTGCGCCGCGCCTTCCGCGGCCTGAACCCGTTCGATCGCGTGCTGCGGCTCGACGGCTGGAGCGAGGAGGACATCGGCGCGCTCATCGATCGCCGCATGTCCGAGGCGGGTTTCACCGTCACCTACGAGGACCTGCTCGACGACGCGGCCGCCCCCGGCGAGCTCGAGCTCGAGGCGGCGCGCACGGCGGAGCGGTACCGGCGCCTCCTGTGGGACTATGCGGCGGGCAACCCCCGGATCGCATTGCACTTCTGGTTGCGGTCGCTCGTGCCCGACGGCGAGCGCCGGCTCCGGGTGCGGCTCTTCGAGGCCCCGAGCGAGGCCGCGCTCGAGGCGCTCTCCGAGCAGGAGCGTTTCCTGCTGCAGGCGGTGGTCCTGCACGACCACGCGACCCCGGGCGAGGCGGCGGCCAGCCTCGGCTACCCGGTCGACCGGTGCGAGCTGACCTTCGAGGCGCTGGCGCGCCGCGGCATCCTGCGGATCGACCCGCGCGACGGCGCCTACCACCTGACCACGCGCTGGTTCCGCGCCGTCACCGGCTTCCTGGCGCGCAAGCACCTCATCTACGAGAGCTGAGACGGATGAACGGCGCCACGAACCTGTTCGAGCTCCTCAGCTACAGCGGCCTGCTGACGTCGCTCGTCGTGCTGGCGTGCGCCTGGTTCGTCGTCCAGGTGGTCACGCGCTTCCTCGAGCGGCTCGGGGAGCGGTTCACCGACCGCCGCCTCCTGATCAAGCAGATCGGCACGCTGCTGCGCTTCGCGCTGTACGCGGGCGCCATCAGCGCGGCCGTCCTGCTGTCGTTCAACCTCACCGACCAGATGCTGCTGGCGCTCGGCGGCACGCTCGCCGTCACGCTCGGCATCGCCTTCAAGGACCTCGCGACCTCGGTCGTGGCCGGCGTCATCCTGCTGATCGACAAGCCGTTCAGCGTGGGCGACCGCATCCGCTTCGGCGACCACTATGGCGAGGTCGTCGACATCGGCCTGCGCACGGTGCGCCTCGTCACGCTCGACGACTGCCTCGTGACGGTGCCCAACAGCCGCTTCCTCACCGACACCGTCACGAGCGGCAGCGCCGGCAAGCTCGACATGCTCATCCGCATCGACTTCCACGTCGGCGCGGACCAGCCGGTCGCGCCCGCCAAGGCCGTCGTCGCCGAGGCGCTCACCTCGTGCCGGTACGCCTACCTGGCGCAGCCGTGGACGATCGTGGTGCAGCAGGTCATCGAGAACGAGTACTTCGCCGTGCGGCTGCGCGCGAAGGTGTACGTGGTCGACGTGCGCTACGAAGAGGACCTCGTGACCGACGTGACCGAGCGCGTGCTCGAGGGCTTCCGGCGCGCCGGCATCCTGCCGCCCGCGCGCCTCGTCCGCGCCGTCGACGCCGCGCCCGCCGAGGGGCCGGAGGTGGTCGAGCTCGCGCCCCGGTCAGTGCCGCTGGAGTGACCGCAGCACGCCGCCGATGCCCGGCCCGCCGTCGGCGTCGGCGAGCACGAGGCCGGGGTTGTCGAGGTGCACCTCCGGCAGCTCGATCCCGGGCAGGTAGGGCAACAGGCGCATCATCGCGCTGTCGCCCACCGTCGCCGTCTCGCCCGCGCGCATTACGCGCCCCTTCGCCAGCGCCGTCGCGAGCGAGCGCAGGACCATCGCCGCGCGGTCGCGCGCCGCCGGCTCCACGTCGGGCACGAGCAGGTCGGGCCGCCCGAACTTCGACAAGCCCCGCGTGTGGACGAGCGGGCCGTCGGCGACGATCCAGATCTCGCGGTCGACGTCGAACGCGCGCCCCGCCGGCCAGGCGCGCACGTCGCGGGCGCGGTGCCAGCGCGCCGCCGCGAGGTCGAGGATGGTGGTGACGCCGCGGTCGACGAGGCACTGCGCGATGCCCCACGCGCCCTGCAGGTACCCGAGGTCGCGCGGGTCGTCGCGGGCGATGTCGATCGAGTGGCAGTAGGTCGCCTCGTCGAGCGCGAGGTGGTCGAGCCCGATCTGGTGCGCGGCCACCGCGCGCAGCGGCCCGCCGCGCCAGGCGTCGAACCACGTCGGGTCGTCGCCCCACGCCACCGTGCGCACGTCGGCGTCGCGGATCGCCTCCGCCGACGGGATGCCGTAGGTCTCGGCGACGAGCGGCGGGTCGTCGCGCAGCGGGCGCCGCGCGAAGCAGAAGAGGCGCACGCGCGCCGCGCCGCCGCCGGGCGTGTACTGGTCGCGGTCCCAGAGGGGCGTCGTCGCGTTCGTCATGGGGCGGTTGTAGCCGCGGTGCCGGGCGCTGCACAACGACGCCGGTCGCCAGGTGCCGCGGGGCATCCGACGCGCCGCTCCGCGAGGCATCGTGCCGCTCTGCGGCCGTCGGCGAGCCTCGCCCACGGGGCGACGCGCCATCGCCGGCAGGGGCACGTCGAGGCCCCGTGGGTGCCGACGGACGATCACATGACGCCAGCGGCGCGCGCGTGGTATGTCTCGCCCGACAGGCAGGAGGGACGAGGTCCATGCGACGAGTCCTCGTGGTCGGATGGCTCGCGGTGGGATGCGCCAACGACCCCGGGAGCGACGGCGCACCGGCGCCCGACGCCGGTCCCGAGGGCGCCGCGGGCCTCGAGGGGCGCTGCGTCGCCGCCGCCGGCCAGGGTGAGGCATGTGTCGCACCCAACGCCGACAGCTGCCTCGAGCCGCTCCGCTGCATCGATGGCACGTGCGTCGTCGAGGCCATCGAGGACGGCGCGTGTGCGTCGTCGGGCGACTGCGCCGATGCCCTGTACTGCGCGCGCCACACCGGCGACGGGCAGCGCGACCCGCGCCCCGTCTGCCGTCCCCGGGGCGGTGAAGGCGAGGCGTGCATGCGGGCCGATGGCTCGTGCCTGTACCCGCTCCGCTGCATCGACGGGACGTGCCGGCAACGGAGCGCCGCCGATGGACCGTGCTCGACCGACACCGACTGTGCGACGTCCCTCTTCTGTCAGGGCGGCGTCTCCGAAGGCGACCGCGCGATGGGTCGGTGCGCGGCCGAGGTCGGCGAGGGCGACCCGTGCGACCCGGACGAGGACGCGTGCGGCTCCCGCCTCCGGTGCCTCGACGGCCGCTGCGCCCCGCGCGGCGTCGACGGCGAGCCCTGCGTGCGCGGCGCCGACTGCGCCACGGAGTTCTACTGCGACCGTGTCGATGACGATCGCCGCGACCGTCCCCGGCCGATCTGCCGGCGCGAGGTCGCGCTCGGCGGCGCCTGCGACCCGAAGGAGTCCGGCATGTGCGAGGTCGGCGACTGCGTCGGGGGCGTGTGCCGCGACGACCAGCCCGCCGGCGCCCCATGCCGCTTCGACACCACATGCGCCGAGGGGCTCTACTGCGTGCGCTGACAGCGGCGGCCATCCAAGTGGACGACGCCTCGCTTGTCCGGCAAGGCGAGCGCCCCTTCGGGGCGAGCCCACGGCCCCGTCAGGTCGAGGGCCTCGGCTCCGTTCCGGCCCCTCGACAGGACTACGGCCCTGCCTT
>CAUJDF010000045.1 GCA_963169045.1 Myxococcota bacterium | reverse complement strand
GGACGAGATCCCGCCGGACCTCTGCAGCTGCGAGCGCATCTGCGCCGATCACGGCGGCGTCGACGCCTGCGGCCTGCCCCAGGAGGTCGGTCCTTGCGACGCCGCCATCCCGCGCTGGTGGCACGACCCTGCCACCGGCCGCTGCGAGGAGTTCGTCTTCGGTGGCTGCCGCGGCAACGCGAACAACTTCGAGACCGAGGAGGCCTGCGAACGCGCGTGCGGCGGGCCGCCCGAGCTCTGCGTCGACTGCGCGCCGTGCGACTGCGCCGACGGCCCGGCGGGCGGCGGCTTCTGCGGTCCCGCCGACGAGATCCCGCGGGACGTGTGCAGCTGCGAGCGCATCTGCGCCGGGCACGGCGGCCCGAACCTGTGCTCGCTGCCCGCCGAGGTCGGCCCCTGCCGCGGTGACTTCCCGCGCTGGTGGTTCAACGACGACACCGGACGCTGCGAGCAGTTCCGGTACGGCGGCTGCGACGGCAACGCCAACAACTTCGAGACCGAGGACGCCTGCCGCCGGGCCTGTGGCGCCCGCCGTCCCATCGAGCGGTGACCACGCGGCCTGCTCGGCCCCGAGCGTCGCGCGATGGCCTCCGTCGTCGGTCGCGTCGAGGGTCGATCGCGACGGGCGGGCGGTGGGCGCTCCTCGTCGCGGTGCTGTGCGCGGGGTGCGCGCCGGACGAGGGGGCCGAAGCGGACGCCGCCGACGCGCTCGTCGCCGACGCGGCGACCCGGGACGCCACGCCGCCAGACGCCGCGCCGCCGGACGCCGCGCCGCCGGACGCCGCGCCGCCGGACGCCGCGCCGCCGCGCGTCCGCTTCTTCGTCAACCCGCGCCCGCACGACCCCGCCTCGGTCGAGGAGGAGGCGACCGTCGCGCGCTACACCGATCCCCTCCGCGTCGTCGCCGAGGGCCTGCCCGCCGGCGCGACGGCGACCGTCACCTCGACCAGCAACGGCGCCGTGTCGCGTGCCCGCTTTTTCGTCGGCCCCGACGGCACCCTCGACCTCGCGCGCGACGCGCCGCTCGCCGGCTCCTCGTGGACCGAGGCCGACGCCGACGGCTTCGTGTGGTCGATGCAGCCGCCCGCCGAGCCGCCAGCGGCCCTCGACCTGACGATCCGCGTGGCGGTGGAGGTCGACGGCGTCGAGCTCGCCGCCGCCGACCTGCGCCGCCGCTTCGTGAACGAAGGCATCGCGACCGAGGCGGTCGACGAAGGCACCGCGGTCGGTGTCATGGCCTTCCCGCCGGGCGACGGACCCTTCCCCGGCGTGCTCGTGTTCGGCGGCTCCGAGGGCGGCGCCGCGTCGGGTGTCTTCACCGCGTACGTGCTCGCGCAGCTCGGCTACGCCGCGTTCGGCGTCGCCTACTTCGCCGAGGGGCCGGCGCTGCCCCGCTCGCTGAGCGGCGTCCCGCTCGAGATCCTCGAGGGCGACCTGGCGCGCCTCGCCGCCGATCCGCGCGTCGACGCCGGCCGCCTCGCGGTGATGGGCGGCTCCCGCGGCGGCGAGCTGGCGCTGCTGCTCGGCCAGTACCTGCCCGACGTGCGTGCGGTCGTCGCCGAGGTCCCGAGCGGCTACGTGTGGGGCGGCTTCGGCGCCGCGTCTTCGTGGACCTGGCGCGACGCGCCCCTGCCCTTCGTGCCGTCCTCGGGCGGCCGCCCCGTCATCGAGTTCGACGCCGACGGCGGCAAGCACGTCCGCTACCGCCGCAGCTTCGAGGAGGACGTGGCGCGCGCCGCGCCCGAGGCGCTCGAGGCCGCCGCCATCCGCGTCGAGGACACCCAGGGGCCGGTGCTCCTGCTCGCCGGCGACGACGACCAGCTCTGGCCCTCGTGCCCGCTCGCGCAGGTGGCGATGGACCGCCTCGTCACGAGCGGCCACGCGGCGCGCCACGGCGACGCGCTGCACTGCTTCCCCGACGCGGGCCACACCGCCACCGCCCTGCCCGGCTGGTCGACGCTCGCAAGTGTCGAGTCCTACGACGAATTCCGGCGCGAGCACGTCGTGCTCGGCGGCACGCCGGCGGGCAACGCGCGCGCCGGGCGCCGGGCGAACACCCTCCTGCGCGGCTTCCTCGAGACCGCCCTCCGCTGAAGCGTTGACCGCCGCCGGACGCTGAAGCAGGCTACGCCGCCGGAGGAGCCGCCCCATGAAGTACACGTGCGAGATCGAGATCGACGTGCCGCGCGCCCGTGTCATCGAGCTGTTCGAGAACCCGGAGAACCTCGCCGCCTGGCAGGCGGGGTTCATCTCGCTGCAGCCCCTCTCGGGCGCGCCGGGCGCGGACGGCTCGACCTCGCGCCTGAAGTACAAGATGGGCAGCCGCGAGATCGAGATGCTCGAGACGATCGTGCGCAACGCCCTGCCGGAGGCCTTCGACGCCACCTACGAGGCGAAGGGCGTTCGGAACCGGCAGCACAACCGCTTCGTCGAGCTCGGCCCGGCGAAGACGAAGTGGATCTCCGAGACCGAGTTCCGCATGGCCGGCTTCATGAAGGTGCTGGCGGTCCTCGCGCCCGGCATGTTCAAGAAGCAGTCGATGCAGTTCCTCGTGAACTTCAAGGCGTTCGCCGAGACGGGCAAGCGCGTCGCCGCGTAGTTCTCAGCCCCCCTCGAACACACGCCGCGCGAAGGCATTCAGGAACTTGCCGTCGGGGTCCTGCGCGCGGCGCACGGCCTGGAACCGCGCGAAGCGGTCGCCGTATGTGTCGGCCATGCCCTGCGCGTCGATGTTCGTCTTCTTGCCGAGGTGCGGCTGACCGCCGAAGCGACGCAGGATGGCTTCGACCTCCGCGTAGACGTCCTCGCGGCGCTGGGAGAGCGGCGTCGCCAGCTCGATGTAGGCGGTGCGGCGGCCGGCGCCGGGACCGAGCAGGGCGCGCGAGGTGTCGGGCGTGAAGCGCACCTCGACGATCGAGAAGAAGTCGCGCGCGCGCAACCGCTCGACCACCTCGGCGAGGCACGGCCGCCAGACGTCGAACGCCACGCCATACTCGATCTCGTCGTGCGCATAGAACAACTTGCGGCCGAAGGCGAGGCTGCCGGGGAGCACGATCCGCTCGTCGGGCGCCATCACATCGGACAGCAGCGAGTCGGCGTCGAGGTTGGCGAGCCCCTCGGCCAGGGACGGCGCCCACGCGCTGATGGCGAAGTCCTTGAGCTCGGCGCGCGCCTTCGTCCCCTGCCAGCCGTCGGTCAGCGGCTCGGACGTGCGGTTCCAGGTGTGCATGCGGATGCTCTCGCCGCCCTGCGCGCCCCCCACGTAGTAGAAGCTGACGTGCTCGTTCTCGGCGAGCAGCGCGTCGAGGCCGGCCTCGGCCGCCGTCCGGTCGACCATCGCCACCGTCTTCGCGAGGTGGAAGGCGTCGACGAGCGCGAGCTCGACCTCGGTGACCACGCCGCAGGCCCCGAGGCCGCCGATCGCCGCGTGGAAGAGGTCGTCGCCGGGCCGGACCTCGCGCGCCGTGCCGTCGGCGGCGACCACACGCAGGGCGCGGACGCGCTCCGAGAGGAAGCCTTGGTCGCGGCCGGTGCCGTGCAGGTCGGTGGCGACGAGGCCGCCGATGCTCTGCGCGTCGGTGGATCCCAGGACCGGCAGGCCGAGGCCCTCCGCCCACAGCCGGCGGTTCAGGTCGCGCAACCGGATGCCCGCCTGCACGCGCGCCGTCTTCGCCGCGCGGTCCAACGCGAGGACGGCGTCGCAGAAGTCGAGCGAGATCATCGTGTCGTCGCACAACGCCGAGTCGTTGAACGTGTGGCCGCCGCCGACGACGCGCACCTGCGCGGCGCCGCGGACGACGTCCGCCACCTCCGCCTCGCTGCGCGGCCGCGCGAAGCGGGCGGGCTCGGCCTCGTAGTCCGCCGTCCAGTTGCGCCAGACGCGGCCGTCGTAGTGCCCCTCGTGGTCCGGCGCGCCGCGGGCGACGAAGCGCACGGCGTGCGCGAGGTCGATCACGCCCGTCGTCGCCCTCGCCCCCACGCGCTCGAGGAAGCCGAGCACGCCGGTGGTCACGGTGTGATGCGCCGCGAGCGCGGCGGCGACCACCCCGAGGCCGGCGTCGCGCAGCACGAGGTCGAGGTGCGCCGGCGTCAGGCCCGGCGCGTCGGTGGCGACGCGGTCGACGAGCGCGGCGATGGCGCCCACCTGCTCGTCGCGGACGAAGCCGTTCCGGCCGAGGTCGTCGTCGGCGGCGGCGAGCGCGCGGCTCAGCGTGCGCAGGCCGCTCACCGCCGGCAGGCGGTCGCCCGCGGGCCCGATCGTCGGCAGCAGGCGCTGGAAGAGCAGGTCGGCGATGGCCGCCGCCGGCGTGTCCGGGCCGGCGAGCACGAGCGCCCACGGCCGCGCGCTCGCGTGCCGCAGCCAGGCGCGCAGGTCCTCGGGCTCGAGCGTCCCGTCGTCGCCGGCGAGCGCGGCGATGGCGACGACGTCGAGCGTGCCGGCGCGCAGGCGGGCGTCGAGATCGGCCCGCTCCTCGGGATCGAGCGCGAGATACGCCGGGTGCTGTTCCAGATCGGCCTGCTTCATGTTCGCCCCCTTCGCGGACCATCTCGCCACCCGGCGCCGCGCATGGCAAGAAGGAGGAGATGCGCGTCCTCTTGCCGCTGCCGACCCACGACTACGAGCCGACCGAGACCTCGGTGCCCTGGCGGGCGCTGCGCGACGCGGGGCACGAGGTGGTCTTCGCCACGCCCGACGGCGCGCCGGCGCGCCCCGATCCGCGCGTCCTCACGGGCCGCGGCTTCGGCCCGTGGCGGCCCTTCCTGCGGGCGACGCGCCACGCGCGCTCGCTGCACGACGAGATGGCGGCGAGCGACGCGTTCCACCACCCGCTGCCCCACGACGCGCTCGCCGCGGACGACTTCGACGCGGTGGTGGTGACCGGCGGCCACGCGCCGGGCATGAGGACGCTGTTCGAGTCCGCGCCCGTGCAGCGCCTCGTCGCGGCGCACATGCTCGGCGACAAGCCGGTCGGCGCCATCTGCCACGGCGTGCTCGTCGTCGCCCGCGCGCAGGACCCCGCGACGGGCCGCTCGGTGCTGCACGGTCGCCGCACGACCGCGCTGCTGAAGTCGCAGGAGCTGACCGCGTGGGGCATGACCGCGCTGTGGCTCGGGTCGTACTACCGCACCTACCCCACGCCGGTGCAGGCCGAGGTGACGGCGGCGCTGGCGAGCCCGCGCGACTTCGTGCCCGGGCCCTTCACCATCCGCCGCGAGGGACCGGCGCGGCCGCGCGTCGGCTTCGTGGTGCGCGACGGCAACTACGTGTCGGCGCGCTACTACGTCGACACGTACCGGTTCGCGCGCGAGCTCGTGGCCCTGCTCGCGGAGTGTGATCAGCGGCTGAAGTAGCAGTCGACGCTGCCGCCCAGGTCGCCGACGCGTTCGACGCGAAACGGGCCGCCGTCCCACCGGAGGTGCGCGCTGCCCAGGCCGCCCTCGAGCGTCCGCTTCACCGCCTTGCCAGCGCTCACGAGACATCCAACCTCGATGGGGGTGCGCAGGCCCGTACCGGGGCGACGGCCGCGCCGGAACCGGCTTCCCGGCACGGACGACCCTGCGCGAGGGACGATCGGCGCCGGTGCGGCCCCTCCTGCCTCGGGTGTCTCGCGGCAGCGCCCCCCCACGCGCGCGGAGTGGGTCAGCCGGCCGGCAGGCGGAACCGGAACGAGGCGCCGCCCTCGGGGCGTGTCTCGGCCCAGATGCGGCCGCCGTGGGCCTCGACGATGCGCCGCGCGATGGCGAGGCCCAGGCCGTAGCCGCGCCGGCTGCCGCGGCGGAACGGCTCGAACAGGCGGTCCTGCAGCTCCGGCGGGATGCCCGGGCCGTTGTCGTCGACGCGGAGCTCCACCTCGCGCCCGCGCCGGTCACAGCCGACGACGACCTGCAGCGGCTGGCGGTCCCCGCCGTGCTGGACGGCGTTGCCGATGAGGTTCTGCATCAGCCGCCGCAGCAGCGTCGAGTCGGCGTACACCATGCCGAGCGCCTCGCGGGTGATCGTCACCCCGCGCTCGTCGATCTGGGCCTGGAGCGCGGCGATCGCCGCGTCGACGATCAGGTTGGCGTCGATCCATTGGCGGTCGGGCCGGTACTGGCCGAGCCGGATGTACGACAGCGTCTCGATCACCAGCCCGTCGAGCTCCCCGGCGGCGCGCTGGGCGCGCAGCAAGAGGTCGACGGCGTCGGGCTCGAGGGCCGGGCCGTAGTCCTCCTCGATGAGCTGCAGCATGTTGCGGATGGTGCGCAGCGGGGCGCGCAGGTCGTGGGCCGCGTGCCCGAGGAACTCGTCGAGCGTGGCGAGCTGACGCTGCAGCGCCTCGTTCGTGCGGTGGCGCAGCGTCTGGTCCTCGCCCCACTTGATGAAGCCGAGGTGCGCGCCGTCGTCGCCTCGCCAGGGCACGACGCTGCCGATGATCCACACCTGCTCGCCGTCGGCGCGCACGTGCCAGCGCACGTCGGCGGCGACGCCCTGGGCCAGCGCGCGCTCGCGCTCCTGCACCGGGATGCCGGCGGCGCGATCGGCGTCGGTGAAGATCAACGCCACGTCCTGGCCGAGGACCTCGCCCTCCGTGCGGCCGAAGATCCGCTCGGCTCCGGCGTTCCACAGGCGGATGCGCCCGCCCGGGTCGAGCGCGATCACCGCCAGGAAGGTCATGCCGTCGAGCAGTTGCACCCCGAGGGCCTCGCGCGTGTGCTCTGCGGGTCGCTTCTTCGGCATCCGGCGCCTCCCGACTCGTCATCTCCGCGTTCGATGCGCGGAGGACGCCGGGGGGCGCGTCAGGGGCGGCGGCGCGGGCGGGCGAGCAGGAGGAGCGCGAAGGGCCAGAGCACGGCGGGGCCGCCGCCGGTGGCGTCGCAGGCGGCGCAGCCGCCCTCCCCGTCCGCGCCGGTGGGTTGCTCGGTGCCGTCGCCGGCGTCGCCCGCCGGCGCGGCGCCGTCGCCGCCCGCGGTCGCCGCGTCGCCCGGCGCGGTCGCCGCGTCGCCTGGCGCGGCGCCGCCGTCGGAGCGGATCCCGCCGTCGGCGCCCGGGCGCGCGGCGTCCGCGGGCGCCCCCGCGTCGGCCGCGACCGCGCCGTCGGGCGCCGGCGCCTCGACGTCGACCACGAGGAACGGCCCGAACGCGCCGCCCGCCTCCTCCTTCGACGAGAAGTGCGCGCCGTCGTCGCCGCCGACGAGCGCGAACGCCACCGGGCCGCCACGCACCGCCGCGGTCACGTCGATCTCGTACCAGGCGCCGGGCGTCGTCGGGCCGGTGGCGCCGAGCGCCGGCTCGGCGGGCGCCGGACGCGTCGCGAACGCGAGCGTCTCTTCCGTCCAGCCGGTGTCGGCCACCGCGTGCACCGTCACGCTGTCCCCGTCGGCCTGCGGGATGTCGCGCGCGTGCAGGCGCAACAGCGCGCGGCGCGCGGCCCCCGGCGCCTCGAAGCGCAGGTAGCTCACCTCGACGTCGCGCTCGGCGGCGAGGTCGACGCCCGCCGGATCGCTGCCGCCGGCGTGCACGGTGACGTCGTCGGTGGGCAGCCGCCCCTCGCCCGGCACGACCACGCCCCCGTCCCCGGGCGGCGGCCCGGCGTCCGGCGTCGCGGGGCCGCCGCAGGTCGCCAGCGGCCCCTCGACGCCCTCGACGACGAGGTCCGAGAAGACGGCGCCCACCGGCATGCCCGAGTCGTCGACCGCGTCGGCGCGCGACGTGCCGAGCGAGATGTGCAGCTCGGAAGGACCGAACGTCAGGCCGCTGTCGGCCCAGTCGACGGACACCACCTCGGCGCCGTTGCGGAAGTAGGTCGTGCGGCCGTCGCCCCACTCGATGCGCAGTCGCTGCGGCGAGCCGTCCCACGGCCCCTCGCCGGCGAAGGGCTCCTCGAAGAACGAGCCGCAACCGCAGTCGCCGTAACCCGGCGCGCCCGAGGGACACATGCCCCACATCAGCTTCTGCGCGCCCGTGCGCCCCTCTTCGGCCCTGCCGTAGACGCGCAGCATGCACTTGTAGTGATTGACCCGGAACGCCGGCGCGTAGTCGATGGGCTCGCCGATGCCGTAGCCCCCCTCGTACATCGCGAAGATCTCGTGGTCGTTCAGCGGCAGGTTGTCGTTCGACATCCCGGTGACGGTGAACTCCACCGAGCCGCTGACGAGCCGCGGCAGCGCGTACCAGAGGCGGTCGGTGCGCGCGGTCACCGTCCAGCCGTCGGGGCCGAACGTGCCGCCGAGCGGGTTGCCGGCGGTGCCGTCGCGCAGCGAGTCTTCGAGACGCCAGGCCGCCGCAGGCGTGGCGAGACAGACGACGAGCAGGACGAGGAGTCGAGCCATCCCGTGAGGATGGCCCATGCCCGTGGCTCAGTCGAGGTCCTTGGCGTAGACGCGATACGTCTTGTACGGCACACCACCCATCAGGCGGATGCCTTGGTTGATCTTGTCGTTGTCTTCGAGCGTCCAGGAGAGCTCGCCCTGGCGGTAGCCGGCGGCGACGGCCTGCTGGTGCGACTCGACGTACAGCAGCACCGACAGCCCCTTCAGCTCGGGGCGTCCGCGGAACTTCGGGCGGATGCCGAGCAGGACGAGACGCAGGCTCGACAGGCCGCGCACCTTCACGCGCCACAAGAGCTTCGCGAGGCCGGTCGGGAACAGAGCGCCCTCGAGATCGGCGATGGCTTCGTTGAGGTTGGGCAGCGACAGCGCCATCGCCGCCGGCTCGCCGTCGATCTCGGCGACGAAGGCCACGCGCGGATCGAGCAGCAGCTTGAACTCGCGAGCCATCTTGCGCAGCTCGGACTCGGTGAACGGCAGGTAGCCCCAGTTGTCCGACCATGCCTCGTTGAAGATGGTCATCACGGTGCGCACCTCGGCGTCCATCCGCCGGGCGTCGAGCGGGCGCAGGCGGAGGCCGGGCACGCCGCGGGTGTGCTCCGCGATCTGCCGCGTCGGCTCGTTCAGCTCGCCGGGCACGTAGCGCCAGGCGAAGACGTCCTTCGCCTTGCGCAGGCCGAGCGCCTCGAGGCGCGCCGCGTAGTACGGCGGGTTGTGGTTCATCATCACGAACGGCGGGCTGTCGAAGCCGTCGACGAGCACCCCCATCTCGCCGTTGATGGTGAAGCCGAACGGACCGAGGACGCGGCGGTGCCCCTTGCGGCGGTGCCAGTCCTCGACCGCGCGCCACAGCGCGGCGACGACGTCGGCGTCGTCGGGCGCGTCGAAGAAGCCGAAGAACCCCTCGCGCGGGTCGTGCCGCTCGTGATGCAGGCGGTCGAGCTGCGCGCTGACGCGCCCGACGGGCCGGCCGTCGCGCCACGCGACGAACAGCTCGGCCTCGCCGTGCTCGAAGAACGGGTTCTTGCGGGGGTCGAGGAGCTCGCGGCGTTCGAGGCGCAGCGGCGGGACCCAGTGCGGATCGCCGCCGAGCAGCGCGTACGGGAGCTCGAGGAAGGCGCGTCGCTCGGCCCGCGTGCGGACGGGCCGGACCTCGACGTTCACCCGCGGTTGAGGGGCGCGAGGAACTCGTCGGGGTTCAGCATGGGGTGGACCCGGTTGACCTTGGCGAGGATGCGGCTGCGCTCCTCTTCGGTGCGGGCGTTCTTGTAGCGCTTGCGCAGGTTCACCAGCTTGGCGCGGCGCTTGCGACGGGTACGGAGCTCGGCGTGACGCTGAATCGGCATGTTGAAATCCTCCGCGCGCCAGGATGCGGAGCCTGGGCGCGGCGTCAAGTTCAAACGATCAGGGCTGCGGGACGAACGCGATGTGGAAGCCGCGGCCGGGGCTGGCGCCGGCGGTGATCTCGGCGTAGCGGGCCTCGGTGCCGGAGACGACGAAGCGGTCCTGGTACGCCCCAGCAGCCCCATCGTCGAGGTGCACGAGGAACGCACCGCTCGCGCCGGTCGTCGTCGTGCCGACCGGCCGGAACCCGGTGAGCGCCGGTTCGTCGTCGAAGAAGCGCAGGCAGGGCTGCCCCGCGGCGCACGCGGCGAGGTTGCCGACGGTCACCGCGCCGACGGTCGCGCCGCCGACAGGTACGCGCCCGTCCGGACCGTTCGCCAGCACGCGGCCGACGAGGAACCCGCGCGCCTGCAGCTCGCCCGCCTCGAGCCCGAGCGCGTCCGCCCAGCGGGCTTCGGTCTCGGCCGTCGTCCCGAACACCGCCGCCGGCAGGACCTGCCCCGGATCGACGCCGCCGACGCTCACGCCGCTCACCGAGCGCACCCAGACGTCGGGCAGCTCGGGCCGGCTCGGGTCCTCGTCGATCACGATGGCGAGCGCCTGCGAGGCCCCCTGGCCGCGCACCTGGATCACGCCGCCCGCCTGGATGGCGGCGGTGCCGCGGACGTAGGCCCGCGGATCGTCGGGGTTCGTGACGAAGGCGATCGGGTCGATCAGCAGGACGGCGAGGTTCGCGTCGGTGGGCAGCGCGCAGCCGGAGACGAAGTCGCGCGCCACGCCGACCACGCAGTACGTCCCGGGCACCGCCGCGCCGCAGTCGGCCGGCGCCACGCCCGGCTCGCGGCCCTCGGGGCAGGCCGGCGGCGGCACGGCCATGTCCGGCGCCGCGGCGTCGGGCCCGGCGTCGGGCGCGACGGCGTCGGTGTCGGGCCCAACGTCCGCGGCGACCGCCCCGTCGGCGCCGCCGTCGAACACGCCGCCCACCGGGACGCACTGGTTGCCGCTCCTCCTCGTGCCGGGCCCGCAGGTGAGGCCGGCGTCGTCGACGACGAGGCCGCCGTCGGGCAGCAGCGGCGCCACGCAGCGGCCGTCCGCGAAGACCGTGCCCTCGCCGCAGGCCACCTGCACGTTGGGCACGCACTCGTCGCCGCTGCGGTGGGTGCCCGGCCCGCACTCGAGCGTGTCGCAGCCGGCGCCCGCGAGCCCGGCCAGAGCGATCCACCAACCGCGCATGCCCCACCTCACAAGAAGGTCTCGTCTTCGGCCGGCACGATCGCCACCTCGCCCACCGCCACCTCGGCGCACTCGGCGGCCGGCAGGCGGACGAGCGTGCCGAGCAGCACCCCGCGCCGCGACCGCGGCGCCTCGGGCCGGTTCGCGCACGGGTCGGGCATCGGCCGCATGTCGGGCGGCGTCGCGTCGCAGAACGCCTCGAGGCACGCCGCCTGCCGCGCCACGTACGGATCGTCGCCGCGCGCGACGTCGGCGTGCAGCACCGCCGGCCCCGGCCGCGGATCGGCGTCGCCGTCGGGCTCCACCGTCACGAACACGCGCTCCGCGTCGGCCAGATCCACCGCGGTGTCGATGCGCACGCCGCCGAGCAGCGTCCCCGTCGCGGTGTCGACCAGGTCCACCGTGCCGAGGCGCCCGTCCGCGTCGCACTGCGCCGCGGCGTCCATGCCGTCGTCGTAGGCCTGCACCAGCCTCACCTTGGGGAACAGCAGCGGGTCCTGCCGGCACTGCTCGATCGAGTCGAGCACCTTGAAACGCCCGACGCTGACCGCCCCCCCGTTGACCACCGCGAACAGCTCGTAGTGCTGCCCCGCCTCGTTCACGGCGACGCTGCGCAGGTTCATCTGCACGATCGCGCCGCGGTAGATGTCGACGCACGACGTGAGCGCCAGCGCGCAGAGCAACATCAGGCGGCGCATCGTCAGAACCTCAACCGCGCCTGTCCGAAGGCGCTGAAGCCGCCGCGGGGCTGCGGCCGGGACTGAACGCGGTCGTCGAAGAAGAAGTCGGGGTCGCTGTACTGCTGGTTCAGCGCGTTGTAGACGAAGGCGTCGAACTCGAGCCGGTCGTCCCACAGGTTCTGCACGAGGACGCCCACCCGCAACAGCAGGTACGGATCGACGCGGTCGACCTCCACGTCCACCGCGTCGGCGATCACGCGCGTGCCGCCGGCGCCGAGCGGGCTGCCTGCGTCCGGCGTGCGGTTCACGTCCTCCTGGGGGCCGATCCACGTGAACAGCGTCGTGAGCGCCAGGTGCTTCTGGATGATCTGCAGCTTGCCGCCGCCGGTGAGGACGACGTTCGGGAAGTTGCGGATGGGGCCGATGACCGAGTCCTCGGAGCGGACGTAGTGGCCGCCGAGCCAGATCTCGTGCTCGCCGCGGAAGTCGGCGCGCGTGAGCATCTCCACCGAGTGGATGGAGCGCTCGCCGGCGTTCACGAACTGCCCGCCCTGGTTGCGCACGAGGTTCGTGAGCAGCGTGTACGCGTAGTCGGCGCGCACGTACATGCGCCGCAGGGCGCCCGCGTCCTCGAAGAGCACCGCGTTGACCTCGGCTTCGGTCGCCTGCGACTCCTCGACGTCGAGGTTCGGATCGGGCTTGTAGCCCACGCCGCTGATCGCCTTGTCGTTGAGCGCGACCGCCTGGAACTCGGGCGGGCGGAAACCCTCGGCGTAGTTCAGCTTGAGGAACGCCTTGTCGACGAAGTTCCACACGAGCGCGGCGCTCGACAGCACCACCGGGTCGTAGGCGTCGGAGAACTGCAGGCGCAGACCGGGCTGGAGGGCGAGCGTGCGCGCCGCCTTCCACTCGTCGCTGACGTAGACCGCGCCCACGGTGCGCGTCACGTCGTTGAAGAGCGCCTCGCGGAAGGTGCAGTCGCCGTGGAACGTGACCGGCTGCCGCTCGCCGCCGACGTCGATGTCGTAGCGGCCCGCCGGCGGGCAGCGCGACGGGTTGAAGATGCCGCGCGCCTCGGCCTCGGTGTCGGCGCCGGCCTGCGCGAGCTCGGGGATGAGCACCGGCCGGCGCAGGCGATCGGCGCGCGTGACGCCCTCGAGCGTGTCGCGGAACGCCTCGAAGCCGAAGATCAAGTGGTTCTGGGCCGGCAGGTTGACGTCGGCGTCGAGGTTCAGGCCGTAACGGAAGACGCGGTCGCCCTTGAGGTCGATCACGACGCCGTCCTGCAGGCCGGGGATGTCGTGGCGCGGCGGGAAGGCCCAGAACGGGTCCTCGTCGAGCGACCACTGCACGCCGAACAGCTTGGCCGAGAGGCCGACCTGGTCGCCGAAGAAGCGTTCGCGCCAGTTCAGGCCCACCGTGCGCACCGAGTCGTCGCCGAGCGTCTCGTTCGTGACCTCGCCGCCCTCGCCCTCGGTGCCGCGCAGGATGGCGCCGCCCGTCGCGAGCTGGCGGTGGTCGTTCTCGAAGCCGATCAGCCAGTCGAGCGTGAGGTCGTCGAAGAGCGTGACGCTGAGCGTGTGCGTCAGCCACCAGTCGCGGCCGTTGAAGTCGGTGGTGTCGGCGCCCGCGTCGTAGAGCGTCTTGCCGTCGGGCTCGGGCGCGGGGAGCACGCCGAGCACCTTGACCGCGTCCACCTCGAGCTCGGCGCCGCGGTCGCTGTAGAAGCTCAGCGACGTGTACAGCTTCAGCGCGTCGTCGAAGAACGTGTCGCCGTAGGCCGCGAAGCCCTTCACCGCCTCCTGCGCGCCCGGGCCGTGCCCGCCGCCGGCGAGGATCGCGAGGCCGTCGAGATCGGCGTGGTCCTTCAAGATGATGTTGACCACGCCGAGCAGCGCGTTCGAGCCCCAGATCACGCCGCCGGGCCCCGAGGTGACCTCGATGCGCTTCACGGCGTCGATGGGGATCTTGCGGTCGAGCGTGAGGCTGTTGCGCACGGGGTCGGTGACGTTGACCCCGTTGATCAGCACGAGCAGCGTGCGCGGCTGGCCGCGGGCGATCGCCTCGTCGTACCAGCCGTTGGAGTCGAAGCGCGACCCCTCGAAGCCGGGCACCGACTGCAGCACGTCGCCGATCGAGCGGTAGCCGCGCTGCCGGATCTCGTCCGCCGTGATGACGGTGATGATGCCCGGCGCCTCCTGGATCGTCGTGCGCGTCTTCGCGGCCGAGATGACCACGTTGCGCTCGTCGACCGAGAACTCCTCGAGGATGACCGGGGGCGCCGTCTCGGGCGCCGTCTCGGACGGGTCGGCCGCCGCCGCGTCCTCGTCGACGGGGGCGAGCTCCTCGAGCTGGGCGCGCGCCGGCGACGCGAGCCCGCACCAGAGGCCGACGATGACCCAGCGTTGTCGCATCGAAGGCGACGCTAACACCATCTCGCCGGGTCGTCCAAGACACCGTCCCGCGCCGATCGGCTTGACAGATCGACCGGGTCCGCCGGTCCATGGGGACGTCATGAAGCACGTCGCCGCCCTCGTGTTGCTCGCCGCCGCGCCCGCCGCGGCCGAGGTGCGCATCCTCGTGAGCGCCGGCAGCAACATCGGCCTCGCCGACGAGACGCCGCTGCGCTGGGCCGACCGCGACGCGGCGCGCGTCGCCGAGGTGATGACGCGGCTCGGCGGCGTGGCGTCCGGCGACGCGATCGTGCGCGCCGGCGCCGACGTCGCCGCGCTCGAGCAGGCCCTCGACCACGCGCGGGACCTCGCGGCGCGGCACCGCGCCGAGGACGTCGTCGTCTTCTTCTACTTCAGCGGCCACGGCGACGAGGGCGCGCTGCACCTCGACGGCGCGCGCCTGCCGCTCGCGCGGATCGACGCGCTCGTGGAGGCGGTGCCGGCGCGGCTGCGCGTCGTGGTGATCGACGCCTGCCGCACCGCCGGACGGGACAAGGGCCTCGTCCGCGGCGACTCGTTCGAGGTCGACGTGCGCCGGGCGTCCGGCCCGGCGGGCACCGTCCGCGTCTGGTCGAGCGTCGCCGGCGAAGCGGCACAGGAGTCCGACGCCCTCGGCGGCGCGGTCTTCACGCACTACTGGCTCAGCGGCCTCGCGGGGGCCGCCGACGAGAACCGCGACCGCGAGGTGACGTTCGGCGAGGCCTACGACCACGCCGCGACCCGCACGCTGGGCCGCTCGGCGGCGGCGCAGCGGCCCTCGTTCGAGACCGACCTGCGCGGCGAGCGCTCGCTGGTGGTGACGCGCCTCGACACGGCGCGCGCCACGCTGCGGCTGCCCGAGGGCGACGGCGTCCGCTACCTCGTCTACCGGCTCCCGGCGGGCACGCTGCTCGTCGAGAGCGACGGCGCGCCGCGCCCGCTCGCCGTGCCGCCGGGACGGCTGCTCGTGCAGCGCCGCGCCGCCGGCCGCCACGGCGCGGTGACGGTGGCGGTCGCCGCGGGGGAGATGCGCGCGGTCGGCGCCGACGAGTTCGAGGACCAGACGCTCGAGGAGCTGCTGCGCAAGGGTGGCGCCGTCGAGACCGATCCGCACCGCGTGTGGGCCGGGCCGGCGCTGGCGTTCGGCGCGCGCGGCGAGGTCGGGCCGGGGCTCGCCGCGGGGTGGCGCCGCCACGACGGCGCCCTCTTCTACGGCCTGCGGCTCGGCGCGGCCTCGACCGAACGGACGACGGAAGACGCGCGCCTCGAGGAGCGCTCGCTCGGCCTCGGCGCCGAGGCCGGCCGCCTCTGGCGCACCGGCGACTGGGAGCTCGCGGCGGGCGGAGGGCTCGGCGCCCGCGGCCTCGAGCAGACGCGGATCCGCGACGACGCGGAGCGCCTGCGCGCGGCCGGCTTCGCGACCGAAGAGACGTTCCGCGCCCTCGGCGGCGGTCCCTTCGCGGCGCTGCGCGCCGACTGGGCGCCGGCCACCTGGGCCCGCGTCGGCGTGGGCCTCGTCGGCCACGCCCTCGGCCTGCGCGAGGACGGCGCGCTCACCGTCCGCTTCGACGGCGCGGCGGAAATCGACTTCGGCCTCGCATTTTAGGTTTACAGCCCGGCGGGGTCGCCCGGTCTCCCTGTTGCGGAAGCGAGACAACGGGGGAGAAGACACATGAAGCGCGACACTCTGGTGATGGTCATGGGATGCGGCCTCCTGTCGGCGTGCGGCGAGGTGCCCGCGGACGACGCCCCGGCGGCGTCGCTGGCCGAGGTGCGCGGCACGCTGCAGGGCACGGCCCCGGCGGATCTGCAGGGCGAGATGCGCGTCGCCATCGTCTGGGCCCGCGAGGGCGGTCGCAGCGCCACGCTGACGACGCAGGACACCGCGATCGAGCCGATGTTGCCCGCGGGCTTCCGTCTCGCGCTCGACGCCCCCCCGCCGGCCGCGACGCTCTGGTCCCGCGAGACCGCGCTCGACGCCACGCTGACGCTGGCGTGCCTCGACCTCCTGACGGAGATCGAGCGCGAGTCGACGCTCATCGCCCAGGAGGACATCGACGCCTGCCGCGCCGAGTGGGCCGTCTACCTCGAGCGCGACTGCGCCGGGCTCGAAGGAAAGTACGTCGACTTCTGCTGGGAGGTGCGGGCGCGCAACGAGGCCATGATCGAGCGGCTGCCCGCCGGCTTCGCCCTGGGCGAAGGCATCGTCGTCGCCTACGAGGACCGCAACGGCAACGGCCAGCTCGACATGCTGCCGCACGACGCGAAGACGCCGGTCGATCGCATCCTGGGCCACTCGGGCGACCTGCGCGTCATGTGGGTCGAGGGCAGCGCGCCCGGGCTCGGCGAGGTCGGCGCCCGGCCCGGCTTCCGCCTGCTCGATCGCACGTGCCGCGACGACGAAGACGACCGCTGCGAGACCTTCCTCGAGATGGACACCGCGATCACCCTCACGCTCGGCGCCGACGACCGCGACAGCTGGCTGATGTGCGCCGACGGCAACGTCCGCTACTGGCCGGAGCTGCGCGAGGAGGACGACCTGGGCGAGGGCTACCTGCCCGGCGGCACGTGCTCCGCGGACGGCCTCGTCTACACCGTCGAGCACTGCGTGGCGCCGCTGCCCGAGGCGCCCATCTGCGGCCCGCGCAGCTGCTCGAGCCACCACTCGATGATCACCGACCTCGCCACCGCCCCCGCCGACTGGCCGTGCAAGTGATCAGTTGACCGCGGACGCCGCCGCCGCCTCGGGGTGCAGCCGGCGGATGACGCGGCCGATCGTGAGCCCCTGCACGGCGATCGAGAAGACGACGATCACGTAGGTCACGGTGAGGATGGCATCGCGGCCCTCGAAGGCCGGCAGCTTCATGGCGAGCGCCACCGAGACGCCGCCTTTCAGCCCGCCCCAGGTGAGCAGGCGGATGGTGCCGCGGTCGATCTTCTGCCGCAGCCGGAGCGCGAAGACCGGGATGGCCACGCCGACGAAGCGCGCGAACAGCACCGCCGGGATGAGCCCCAGGCCGGCGAACAGCGAGCTGTACGACGTGTCGATGGCGAAGACGACCAGGCCGATGAGCAGGAAGAGCACGGCGTTGAGCGTCTCGTCGATGAACGTCCACACCACGTCGAGGCTCTGCATCGTCTCGTCGCTCATGGCCGTGAGGCGGCCGCGGTTGCCGATGAAGAGGCCGGCGGTCACGGCGGCCAGCGGCGCCGAGAGGTGCAGCTTCGCCGCCACCGAGCCGATGACGAACACCGTCGCCACCGTCATCAGCACCTCGAGGTTCGGCTCGTCGAGCGTCCTGAACGCGCGGTAGCAGACGTAGCCGGCGGCGAGGCCGAGCGCGATGCCCCCGAGGATCTCCTGCGCGAGCAGCTTCACGACGCCGGCGGCGCCGATCGTCTCCGCCCCGCCGCCGCCGGCCATGCCGACGCCGACGAAGATCGTGAACAGGATGACGCCCGTCCCGTCGTTGAGCAGGCTCTCGCCGATCACCTTCATCTCGAGGGCCGGGGGCGCCTTGGCCGCCTTCATCACGCCGAGCACGGCGATCGGATCCGTCGGCGAGATGAGCGCGCCGAAGGCCAGGCACCAGATGAGCGGCACCTCGAGGCCGAAGACGCCCAACAGCCAGTAGCAGACGAAGCCCGCGGCGACGGCGCTGATGACCACGCCCGCCGAGGCCAGCGCCACGATGGTGCCGAGGCGCTCCTTGAGCCGGCTGAGGTCGGTGTGCAGCGCGCCGGCGAACAGCAACAAGCTGAGCATCCCGTTCAGCACGGTCGAGGCGAAGTCGAGCCCGAGCACCGCGTCGCGCACCTGGGCGGCGAGGCCCAACTCCGGCACGACGGCGTCGAGCCCCAGGACCGCGAACGACGCCAGCAGACCGCTGACGAGGAGCCCGATGGCGAACGGCAGCTTCAGCACGTGGTGATTGAAGAGACCGAAAGCCGCCGCCAGCGCCAGCAGCACCGCGGCCGCGTCCAAGAGAACCACCCGCTCACCTCCTCGCGTGGATCGTTGATGCCGGGCCCGGCGAGGCTAGCAGGAAAATCCGTTGGAGTTGACGGACATACGCCGTGGGTGGCTCACTCGGCGGCATGTCGCAGGGTGAAGCGCCCGTCCGCGTCGGCCGGTTCCTGCTCTTCAAGAGCCTGAAGAAGGGCGGCATGGCGCGGGTCTTCCTCGGCTTCGATCCCGCCGCGCCGGCGCAGCTCGTGGCGGTCAAGACGCTGCTGCCGAAGCTCGCGCAGGACCGCCTCTACCGCGAGATGTTCGCCACGGAGGGCAAGGTCGGCACGCGGCTCGTGCACCCGCACATCGTGCGCACCGTCGACCACGGCGTGTCCGACGGCACCGCCTACATCGCGATGGAGTTCATCTGCGGCTTCGACCTGGCGACCGTGCTGCGCCGGCTGCGCAAGCAGGGCCGCGCCATGCCGCTCCCGCTCGCCGTCGGCCTCGCGCGCGACGTGTGCGACGCGCTCGCCTACGCCCACGAGCTGACCGACGAGCACGGGCAGCCGCTCGAGATCGTCAACCGCGACGTGAGCCCCGGCAACATCATGGTGTCCTTCGAAGGGCACCTGAAGCTGATCGACTTCGGCATCGCCCAGACGACGATGGACGTGCGCAGCCAGATCGGCTCGATCAAGGGCAAGATCAGCTACATGAGCCCGGAGCAGGTGCGCGGGCTGCCCGTCGACCATCGCAGCGACGTGTTCGCGGTGGGCACGGTGCTCTACGAGATGCTCACGGGCGTGCACGTCTTCCACGCCGAGGGCGACTTCGCCACGATGGAGAAGGTGCGGCGCGCCGAGGCCCCGCCGCCGAGCGCCCACGACCCGGCCATCGACGACGAGCTCGACGCGATCGTGATGCGCGCGATGAGCCGCGAGCAGGCCGACCGCCACCCGTGGGCGCGCGAACTGCACCGCGACCTCGGCGCCTACATGACGCGGCGCGACCTGCAGGTGACCGCGCCCGACGTCGCCCGCTTCATGGCGAGCCTGTTCGGCCCGGAGATCGCGCAGCTCACCGAGGACATCGAGCGCGCGCGCGTCGAGGCGATGCACTTCGGCCAGACCGACACGACGCCCGTGGCCCACGTCGAGCCGCCCGCGCCCGCGGACGACGAGCGCCCGCCGCCACCCCCGCCCCTGCGCGAGGCGCCGAAGCGGCGTCCGTTCCCGTGGGCCGTGGTCGGCGCGGCCGTGGCCATCGCCGCCATCGCCGCGCTGCTGCTCGCGCGCTGAGCCGGCCGGGCGTCAGCGGCCGTCGGCGCTGCCCAGGTGGTGCGCCGTGACCGGTAGGAGCTGCGAAACGGGCTTGACGGATCCCATCCTGGGACGAACGCGCTGCGAACGATGTGCTGGTGCAGGACGCGAGCGTTTGGCACAGTCTGCGCGATGTCCGCGGTTCACCGTCTCGTCACGCTGGTACGTGCGTGGTCCGCGCTGCCGGAAGATCCGGGGCGACAGGCCCGTGGCGCGGTCCTCGCCCAGCGTACCTTGCTCGTGCGCGCGCTGAGCCGCGCCGGATTGCTCGGCCTTGCGCACCGAGGCGAGCTGGCCGCACCGGGAAGGCGAATCTGCTTCTTCGGCGGCGCATCGTGGCGGTTGCCTCGTCCCGAAGATGCGCCGCTGGCGGGCGCCATCGCGTTCGGTCCCGGCGTCGAGAACGTCTCCGCACCGATCGCGGCCTGGCCAGGTGATGTCGGCGGCCTGACCAGGTACTGTGGGTTGTCACCCGACGAGGCGAGCGCCTGGCAGACCAGCTGGCGACTCGAGGGGATGGCCTGGCGCGATTACCTCGCCACCCTGCTCGGCCACGCGTTCGGCGATGCGTCCGACTTTCTTCGCGGCGACCGGTGCCCCGCGGTCAATCCAGCCGGGCAGCCACCGGCCACGCCTGAAGAACGCGGGTTGGCGCGCACCCTTCGCTCGAGCCACGGGAACGGGCGAGCCGATCCGTCCGGGTACACCCCCGAGGTGCGCATGGAGCCCCGCCAGACCGGCCGAACGCCGACGCTGACAGACGTTCGTTCCTACGTCAGAAAGGTCGCCGTCTTCGTGCCCGAGTTCCTCTCGGAAGCCTCCCGGTTGAGGCGAGACTTCTCGGACGGGGTTCAATCTCTCGCGTCCCAACGTCCCGTGCGCGGCCTTCGCGACGTGCGTGAGCGCGCGTGCGAGCAGAGCCGCCGGGCAACCGCGCTCGCCAGGTGGAGTCTTCAGCACCAGGAGGACGCATGGAGAGCGTGAGATCCACGTTGCCCGCGGACGCCGTCGTCGTCGGCGTTCTCGGCGCCCTGCCCGACTCCGCGTTTCCACAGGTCGCAGAGCCGCTGGTGCTTCGGGAAGGCGCCGAGCTCGTCGTGCTCGCGTCGACTCATGTGGCGGGACTTCCAGGAGACCCGGATGCGCCCCGCTACACGCTTGCCGAGCTCGAGGAGCTCGCTCGCGATGGAGAGGCCATCCTCTTCCATGAGCCATTCCTGCAGTTCCGCCGCGACCACGTCGTGTACTTCGGACCGGAGGGCGCGGGGCCCGAGTACATCTCGGAGAGCCAGGCGCTCGACGCGCTTCGGGAGTTCGCGGCCGTCCGGCGGAAGGCCGGCGACCGGGCCGCTCGGGAGGGGCATCGATCGGCGGCAGCAGACGAGTATCTGCTCGCGCTGCAGACGAGCCATGAAGCCTGCGATTATGCGCGCTGGCTCGTCGTCGGAACCGATCCGTCGATGCGCGATGACCTCGAAATGTTGATTCGCGAGCAGGGCCTGATCCCTGAAGTCGTCGTGGCGAAGGTGCGCGAGGAGCTCGGGCTCAAGCCGGACCCGCCGGCGCCCTTCACGTTCGGACTTCAGCCGGCACGCGCTGCGGCATGGAAGTGACCCCCCCGCAGCATCTCCTCGAGTTCCTCGTGCGGTTCACGCACGCCGTTTCGCGAGCGGTGGCCTCCGCCATCCTCGTGCTCGAATGCCGAGCCGAGGAAGGGGCCGAGTCCCTCGCGACGGACGACCCCGCGACGCTCTGGGCAACGCTCGGCACTGACTGGCGAAGCGGCTCGGAGGGCCTGGGGGCGGCGCTCGCGTCGACGTTCGACCCCTCGTGGTGTCGCGATCGAACGCGGCTCGCGGCGCTCGAAGAGCGATTCGCCCACATCGTCGCTTCCGCCTGGAGACGCGAGTCGACAGGTGGCAAGCGGCGGCGGCCGGACGTTCTCGCGCTCACTCGGGACATCGTGGCGAATCCCAGCGCCAACCAGTCCGTCGAAATCGTGCGTTTCGCCATGATGAGCGCCCTGCGCGCCCGGTACGGATTGACGCAGGAGCGAGAGACCGTCGAGGCGCTGCGCGAGGCCTATCTCGCGCTCATTGCACGCTTCGAGCTTCAACGGCGACGGGAGTTGAAGAACGCGGCAGCCGCCGACGCCTTCCTCGTCGACGTGTTGGCGATGGAGGGCCACGTCCGCCGCGCGCTCACGCCTGAGCAGGCGCGTGCCTACTACCGCTCCTTCGCCGAGCGGCCCTTCGGTATCGATCCCGAACGGGGCAGGTTCGAACGGCTCCCTGGACCGGAGCTGTTCGGTGGTCTGCCTCCGTTTCCGAGCGTCCTCAAGCGAATCTTCGCCCAGCCGACGGGGATCTCCGGCATGGACGAGGTGGTCGGCTCCTTTCTGCCGGCCGTCGTCGACCAGGCATCCAGGGGCGGGAGCCTGATCACGCTCGTCTCGGGACCACCAGGTTCCGGGAAGACGACGCTGTGCATGGCCATCGCCACGGGGATGGCCGAGCTCGGATCGCAGGTGCGCTATCTCTCGACCGAAGAGGCGGAGTCGGGTCTCGAGACGAAGCACGTGACATACATGGGCCAGACGCCCGCCGCGCAGTTCGCACACCTCACCGGTACACCTCATGCCCTGCGCGGTTCGTTTCGCTTCCTCGTGAGTCCGGCAGAGGCCGACTTCTTCGAGCTGGGCAACCTGCTCGTCGCCGAGCTCGAACAAGTGTACGTCGCCCGACAGCCACATGGCGTCTATCCGGCGTTTCCGTGGGTGGTGGTGATCGACAGCCTCTCCGCCATGCTCTATCGCGAACTGCCACGAGCCTCGTTCGACCAGAGCGTTCAGCAGAAGGCGGCGCGCCGCCACATCGGTCAGCTCCTCAACCGACTGCGCGAGGCCGGCGCCTTCGTCATCCTCGTCGGCAGCCCGGAAGACGAGGCCCCGTTCGGCCTGCCCTATCTCGTCGACAACGTGCTCCGCCTGGATTTCGAGAGCGATCCGACCGGGCGGCACCCCATTCGCACCTTCGCCGTCGAGAAGACCCGCCTTCAGCCGAGCCTCCGGGGACGACACATCCTGCACATCTCCGACCGTGATGGATGTTCGGTCAGCCCATCGCTTCATGCGGTCCTGCGTTTGATGAAGTCCTTGCCGATCCAACAACCGAGCGAGACGGAGGCTGCGCTCCTCTGCGTCGACGCGGCGCCTCTCCGCCAGCTGGCCCTCCCCGGCGTCGACAGCGATCCGCTCGCCGAGGGTCCCGGCACGGACCCCGGAACCGCCGCCGGCTCTCAAGGGCAGCCGGCGTTGGCGATCCGTCGCCACACCCACGTGCTGATTTATGGCTATGGGTCGTCGGGCAAGGCATCACTGGCGCTGATGTGCGCGCTCGAGCCGCGTGTCCGCCGAGGCGGCAGGGAGTGGCGTCGCCTGATGCGGCTGCACGCGACGGGACCCGCAGCCGCCGGCGCGATGGACCGCGAACTGCTCGCGCGAACGCGAGTTCTCGTCTTGAGCTTCCTGTATGACGAAACCTACTATCAGGCGCTCGTCACACGCCTGTTCGAACGCCGCTACGGTTGGCCTCGCGCGCGCCGAGGTGCGGCGCAGCGTCCCGAAGTCGATGTCCTCGCACTGTATCCCGGCTTCATCGACAGCGAGACGCTCGTCGCGCGCGTGCGCCAGCGACTGGACGAGGGCCGTCTCTCGGGCTGGCCATACTCGGCGGTGGTCCTCGACGGCGTGCACAACCTCGTCCTGCAGTTCCCGCTTCTGCAGGGCGACGCGCTGCTCTGGCCGACCCTGTTCCGCGTTCTACGCGCGCACGGTGTCGACGCGGTGACGACGTTCACCTTCTTCGCGGCCGACGGGAGTGGCCTGGGCGAACCCGGCTCGTTCGTTCCCACCGAGAGTGAGAACCTCTTCTTCCACCTGCTGGTCAGCTCGTGTCACTACACGATGGTCGTCGATCGTCAGGGGTCGCCGACCGATCCACCCCAGGTGACGCTTGCGAGCAGCCCCGAACCGCGCCACGGCACGTCGCACCGATTCTCGTGGGACGCCGAAGCGATGCGCCTCTCGGAAGTCCCAGCGCCGTAGGTGACGCGTGATCTGGTCGTCCGTACGCCGTCGGATCAGCGGCCGTCGGCGCTCCCCAGGTCGGCGAGGATGTCTTCGAGCTGCGTCAGCGCGGTGCGGAGGTCGTCGGCGATCTCGGCGGCGATCACGTCCGGGTCGGGCAGGTTGTCGGCGTCGAGCAGGCTCTCGTCCTTGAGCCAGAACAGGTCGAGGCTGCACTTGTCGCGGGCGACGAGGTCCGCGTAGTCGTAGGCGCGCCAGGCGCCGTCGGGCGACTGCTCGGACCACGTGGGCGCGCGGGCGGCGCGGTCCGCCGGGCGGTAGCACTTCACGAAGTCGTCCAGGTCGGCGCGGCGCAGCGGGTTCGTCTTGAGCGTGAAGTGCTGGTTCGTGCGCAGGTCGTAGACCCACAGGCGCTTCGTGTGCGGGTCGGGGCTGGCCGGCTTGCGGTCGAAGAACAGGACGTTCGCCTTCACGCCCTGCGCGTAGAAGATGCCGGTCGGCAGGCGCAGCAGCGTGTGGACGTCGCACTCGCGCAGGAGCGCGCGGCGGATCGTCTCGCCGGCGCCGCCCTCGAAGAGCACGTTGTCCGGCACGACGAGGGCGCAGCGGCCGTGCATCTTGAGCAGCGAGCGGCAGTGCTGCAGGAAGTTGAGCTGCTTGTTCGTCGTGTCCGCCCAGAAGTCGTCGCGGTGGATGACCGAGCGCTGCCGGTCGAGGTCGCCCTCGTCGGTGACCACGAGCACGCTCGACTTCTTGCCGAACGGCGGGTTGGTGAGGACGACGTCGAAGCGGTCGCCGCCGAGCTCGCGCAGCGCGTCGTCGGTGCGGACGGGCAGGCGGCGCTCGATCTCGGCCTGCGCCTGCTCCGGGCGCCGGCCCTCGGCGACGAGGCGGCGCTCGTCCTCGACCAGCTCGGGCAGCGTCGGGCCGACGCCGTGGAGCAGCAGGTTCATCGCGCAGAGGCGCGTCACGGAGTCGACGATCTCGACGCCGCGGAGGGCCTGCGTCCGCAGGTGCTTGCGCTCCTCGCGGTCGAGCGCCGGGTTGTGCTCGACGAGGTAGCGGTGGGCGGAGAGCAGGAAGCCGCCGGTGCCGCAGGCGGGGTCGATGATCGTCTCGCCCGCCCGGGGGGCGACGCAGTCGACCATCGCGTCGATGAGCGGCCGGGGCGTGAAGTACTGGCCGGCGCCCGACTTCGTGTCCTGGGCGTTGCGCTCGAGCAGGCCCTCGTACGCTTCGCCCTTCACGTCGGTGCCGACGGAGATCCACTGCTCGCGGTCGATGAGGTCGCTCACGAGCCGCTTGAGCTTGGCCGGGTCCTGGATCTTGTTCTGCGCCTTGCGGAAGACGAGGCCGAGCAGGCCGTGCTGGCGGCCGAGGTGCTGCAGGACCTCGCGGTAGTGCGCCTC